>NZ_JANCLU010000009.1 GCF_024294805.1 Alsobacter ponti | reverse complement strand
GATCTCCCATCCCTGGAGACCAGCAGACGCCACATCGTAGCTTCCGTCACTGTCCGGTTTTCGGGGAGTAGCTCACACGACGCGAGTTGGTCCTGAGTGAGCTTCAGGCGCTTCCTGTTCGCCCTCACGAGCTTCCCGAAGCGTTTGCGCAAATCCACCATGCAGACCCCCGCCAGCCGCGGCTGCGACTTTACTCATCCGAGTAGAAGCGCCGCAACTCTCCGCTGGCACCTCTATCCTGAAAGGTACAGGGACGCGCAGAACTCTCGAAACTCTGAGCATCAAGCCGTCGGCGCAGCAAAACCCGAGGGTGACATCAGACTGGTCAAAGGGGGTGAGCGCATCGGAGCCGCCTGACTATAGGTTTTTGAAAATACCAATAATCTGACGGGGATTTTGTCGAGCGGGGCCTTGGGTGGACTCAATCTGATTCCGCACCCTGCACCACCCCATTGTTGGCCGCTGTTCGAGCCAGCTAAAAACTGGGCGGTGAAACGCAGGTCGACCGTAGCTCGGCTGTCGAGCCCCACTCACGCTCCGTCCAATCTGGACGGGCCGGTCCGCGCGGCTGTATCTGAACAATCATTGCGCACTGACCTCCCTGCGTCGTTCCCTGTGAGCAGCGAAGAAATTGCTCTCATCCGAGCGTTTCTTGCGGCTAGAATCGATGAGATCCTGATTGACCATAAGGGAGCGGACACGTGAACCGGGCCGCGATTTACGTGCGGGTTTCCACTGTGCGACAGGCCGAGAGAGACCTGTCAATACCGGATCAGATTTCCCAGTGTCGCGATTATTGCGAGCGGCTCGGCTGGGAGGTCATCGAGATTTTCTCCGAGCCTGGCGCTTCGGCGTTGGACGACGACCGGGCGGTGTTCCAGGAGCTGATAGCTAAAGCGACCGCGCCGACAAGGCCTTTCAACTATGTCGTCGTGCATTCGCTGAGTCGGTTTAGTCGCGATGCTCTGCATTCAGAACTCTATGTCCGTCGTCTCCGCAAAGCCGGCGTCCAGCTTGTGTCCGTCACGCAGAGCATTGGCGACCATTCCGAAGGCGATTTGGTACGCAAGATCTTCAACGTCTTTGACGAGCATCAATCGCGAGAGACTGCGAAACATGTCTCGCGTTCGATGTGCGAAAACGCCCGCCAGGGATTCTGGAACGGCTCCAAGCCGCCCTTCGGCTATCGCACTGTGACGCGAGAAAGAAGGGGCAACAAGGACAAGAAGAAGCTGGAGCTATACGAGCCCGAGGCCAAGGTGGTTCGCCAGATCTTCGAGATGGCGTCAGGGCACAGCGGCCGGGTGATGGGGGTGCAGGCGATCGCCAGCTTCCTTAATGACCGGGGGACCACCCGACGCGGGCACCTTTTTAGCACGTCAAGCATCCACAAAATCCTGACGTGTTCCACCTACCATGGGCGGCACGTCTTCAATCGCTTCGACAGCCGCAATCGCACGCCGCATCCCCCCTCCAAATGGATCGCCGTCGACGTTCCGGCCATTGTCGACGAACCCACTTTCCTGGCCGTGCAGGAACTTCTCTCAAGCCGCCGCCCGCAGCTGGTACCTCCCCGGGTCGTCAATGGGCCGACGCTCCTAGCGGGGGTTGCCCGGTGCGGTCTGTGCGGTGCCGCATTGGTTCTTAATACCGGCAAAGGCGGCAGGTATCGGTACTACTCGTGTACCGGGCGCATGAAGCACGGCCCAGTTGCCTGCAAGGGTATCCGGATCCCCATGGCGAGGTTGGACGACATTGTGATGAGCCAACTCCTGTGCCGCGTGCTCGAGCCGACGCGCATACAGGAGCTTTTGGCGCGCTACGTCGAGACGTCCGTAAAAGCCGTTGCCACGTTGAAGGAGAGGCACGCTCGCGCGAAGGCACTCCACAGTGAGGCTTCGGCTGGAATCACGCGCCTGCTCGAGTTGATTGAACGAGGGCTGGTGAGCCCAGACGATCCCGAATTCCGTCAGCGGCTGAACGCACTGAAACTGCAGAAGGAAGAGGCGGGTGCGGAATCGTCGCTGCTCGGAAAGCGAATCGAGGCAGGCATGCCGGAAATCACGCCCGAAAAGGTGGCGGCATTCGCTAGCCTGATGAGGGACGCGCTTCTCGGCGGTCCGCCAGAATTACGCCAAGCCTATGTTCGCCTCTTGGTTCGTGAAGTGTCTCTCACCCACGACGAGATCCGAATTTCGGGGTCGCGGCAGATCTTGTCGAAATGTGCCGCCGGCGAGCTGGAACGCTCCACGCCAGCGGTTCTCTCTTTTGTACGGGAATGGCGCGCCCTACGGGAATCGAACCCGTCTTTTCAGCGTGAAAGGCTGACGTCCTGACCGATAGACGAAGGGCGCTGCGCGAGCGGCTTATACGGGGCTTCGTCGGGCGCGACAAGTCTCGCGGCGCGCTCCGAAACGGATTAAGAGGTGCGGCCCCCGCCCTCCTCCCCGGACACGTGATGGACTCAAGCGCCGACACTCCCAGCGCCGCAACGGCCGACGCACAGCCGCGAAACGCCCCGAGCGGCCACGCCATGCTCGGCATCGCGATGATGCTGCTGGGGATCTTCCTCTTCGTCGTCAACGACGTGATGGGGAAATGGCTGGTTGCGACCTATTCGGTCGGGCAGGTGCTGCTGCTGCGCAGCGTGGCGGCGCTCGTGCTGCTGGCCCCGATGATCTGGCGGACCGGCCTCAGGGAGATCGTTTCCGCTCCGCAGCCCGGCCTGCAGGTGCTGCGCGTGACGCTCTCCACGGCCGAGGTGGCCTGCTTCTACTGGGCCGTGGCCTACCTGCCGCTCGCCGACGTGGTGACATTCTACATGTCCGGGCCAATCTGGGTGACGGCCCTCGCGGGCCCGATGCTCGGCGAGCGGATCGGCTGGCGGCGCTGGAGCGCCGTGCTGGTTGGCTTCGCCGGCGTCGTCATCGCGCTGCAGCCCTCACCGTCGAGCTTCAGCCTGCCATCGCTGGTGGCAGTAGCCGGCAGCTTCTTTTTCGCGCTGCTGATGATCACCACGCGCAAGCTGCGCCGCACCAACGACGTGTCGCTCGTGACGTGGCAGACGGTGGCGGCACTGCTGTTCGGCGCGGCGACCGCGCCGGTCCATTGGGTGACGCCCACCTGGCGCGACCTCGGCCTGCTGGCCCTGCTCGGCGTCGTCGCGGCGGTCGCCCATATGTGCGTCAACCGTTCCCTCAAGCTGGCTCCGGCCGCCGTGGTGGTGCCCTACCAGTACACGCAGATCGCCTGGGCGGTGCTGCTCGGCTTCCTGATCTTCGGAGACATCCCCGGCGCGCCGGTGTTCGTCGGCTCGGCGGTGATCGTCGCGGCGGGGCTCTACATCTTCCTGCACGAGCAGCAGCTGGCGAAGAAAAGCTGAGGCCTGCGCTCAGGGCCGGGCGAGATCGGTCAGGCGCAGCTGCGGGCGCTCGCCGCCCTGCCAGCGATTGACATCGAGCACGCCGGCGGCGTGCACAGTCTCTCCGCGCGCCGCCATCAGCGCCTGGCCCAGGGGCGTTCCCACGGCGCGGAAGGCGATGGCGTCGAGCGCCGCTCCGTCGCCGGCGCGAAAGCGCGCCCGCACATGGCCGCGCCCCACCTCCGACGCATCGACGAGCCGGTGCGAGGGCAGCGCGAAGATGGGCTCCGGATGGCCGGACCCGAACGGACCGGCGAGCTCCAGACGGTCGATCAAGTCGGCCCGCACCCCGCCGGCGGTGATCGCGCCGTCGATGGCGAGCGCCCGGTCGGCGCGCGCCTGGCCCACGCCCTCCGCCAGCCGCCGCTCCAGGAACTCGCGCAGCGCGTCCACCTTGCCGCGCTCCAGCGTCACGCCCGCCGCCATGGCGTGGCCGCCGCCCTTCGTCACCAGCCCGGCTTCCACCGCGGCCCGCACGGCCGCGCCGAGATCGACGCCCGGAACCGAGCGCGCCGAGCCTGTTCCGATGTCGTTGGGCCCGAACGCGAGGGCGAACACCGGGCGCTGGAACCGTTCCTTCAGCCGCGACGCCACGAGGCCGACGACGCCGGGGTGCCACTGGTCGGAGCCGACCACGACGACGGACGCGCCCTCTTCGTCGAGGCCGAGCATGGCCAGCGCCTCGGCCTCCGCCTCGGCCACCATCGCCTGTTCGATGGCCTGCCGCTCGGCGTTGAGGCGCTCCAGCTCCTGGGCGATTCGGATGGCGTCGGCCTCGTCGCGGCTGATCAGGAGGCGCGCGCCGAGCGCGGCGTCGCCGATGCGCCCGCCGGCGTTGATTCGCGGGCCGAGCAAAAAGCCGAGGTGATAAGGCCGCGGGGGCCCGTCGAGGCGCGCCACGTCGGCAAGCGCCCGCAGGCCGAGCCGGCCCCGCGCCCGCATCACGGCGAGTCCCTGGCGCACGAAGGCTCGGTTGAGACCGACGAGCGGCACCACGTCGGCCACCGTGCCCAGGGCGACGAGGTCGAGCATGGAGAGCAGGTCGGGCTCCGCCCCCGGCTTCCAGAACCCGCGCCGCCGCAGCTCGCGGTTGAGCCCGACCAGCGTCACGAACACCACGCCGGCGGCGCACAGATAGCCGAGGCCGGAAAGGTCGTCCTGCCGGTTGGGGTTCACGATCGCCAGCGCATCCGGCAACGTCACCGGCGCCTGGTGGTGGTCGAGCACCACGGTGTCCAGTCCCAGCCGGCGCGCCTCCAGCACGGGCTCGTGGCTCGTCGTGCCGCAATCGACGGTCACGAGCAGCTGGCCGCCGCGCCGGTGCAGGTCGCGGATGGCCTCGACGTTGGGGCCATAGCCCTCCGTCAGGCGGTCGGGAATGTGGATCAGGAAGGGCGTGCCGCAGGCGAGCAGGAATTCCGCCACCAGCGCGCAAGACACCGCGCCGTCGACATCGTAGTCGCCGAAGATGGCGACGGTCTCCCGCCGCTCAACCGCGTCGGCGAGGCGAGCCACGGCGGCGTCCATGCCAGCGAGGGTCGAGGGGTCCGGCAGCAGGCTGCGCAGGCGGGGCTCGAGAAAGCCGGGCACGTCGCCGGCCGCCACGCCGCGCCCGGCCATCACGCGCGCCAGCACGTCCTCGACGCCGTGGACCTGCACCATGGCGAGCGCCTGGGCCTGCGCCGCGTCGTCGAGGCGGCTCAGCCAGGGCCGCCCGGTCAGGGAACGTTCGACGCCGAGGAAGGGTCGCGACATGGCCCTGCTTGTAGGGCCGAATCGGCCCGCAAGTCATGCGCGAGGGCGCGCGGACCGCGGAGCGCCCACAGGAAAGGGCGAAACGGCGCGGGCGCGCCGCCCCGCCCACGCCGTCTCAGTCGAGCCGGAACTTGGCGAACTCACGGTGCTCGCCGTGGATCTTGCGCACCGTGCCGGTGATCGACCGGTAGACGATGGTCTCCGTCTGGATCACTTCGCGGCCGAACGTGACGCCTTTCAGCAGCGCGCCGTCGGTGACGCCCGTGGCCGAGACGATGACGTCGCCGGCGGCGAGCTCGGTCATCTCGTACTTCTTCTTGGGATCCTTGACGCCCATGCCGCGGGCGCGGTCGATCTTCTCCTGCGTGTCGAGGATCAGCCGGCCCTGCATCTGGCCGCCGACGCAGCGCAGCGCCGCCGCGGCCAGCACGCCCTCGGGCGCGCCGCCGATGCCGAGATAGAGATCGATGCCGGTCTCCGCCTGCATGGCCGTGAAGATCACGCCCGCCACGTCGCCGTCGGTGATCAGGCGGATCGAGGCGCCCGTCTTGCGCACGGCGGCGATCAGGTCGGCGTGGCGCGGCCGGTCCATGATGAGCACCGAGATCTCGTGCGGCTGAACGCCCTTCGCCTTGGCGAGCGAGTGCACATTGTCGATCGGGGAGGCGTCGAGGTCGACCACGCCCTGCGGATAGCCGGGACCGATGGCGATCTTGTCCATGTACACGTCGGGCGCGTAGAGGAGCGATCCGGCCTGGGCCATGGCCATCACGGCGATAGCGCCGGGCATGTCCTTGGCGCACAGCGTGGTGCCTTCCAGCGGGTCGACGGCGATGTCGACGCGGGTGCCCTGCCCCGTGCCCACCTTCTCGCCGATGAACAGCATCGGCGCCTCGTCGCGCTCGCCCTCGCCGATCACAATGGTGCCGTCGATGGGCAGCTTGTTGAGCTCGCGCCGCATGGCGTCCACCGCCGCCTGGTCGGCGGCCTTCTCGTTGCCGTGCCCGCGCAGGCGCGCCGCCGACACCGCCGCCCGCTCCGTCACGCGGACGAGTTCCATCGAGAGAATCCTCTCGATGACGTCCTTGGAGCGGACATTGATATCGCTGTCGTGGCCTGACATCGGGGCCTCCTCCGGGAATTGCGGTGAAAGGGAACTACTCACGTTCAATGCGGATGACCTGTGGAGGTTCAGAAATGTGTCCGTCCGCCAGCACGGCGTCGAGCGCATCGCGGATCGCCGCCTCGGTCGTCGCATAGGTGATCAGCACGACGGGCACCGGCTGGCCGGACCGTCCCGTGCGGTCGCCGGTCGCGCCCGCCAGCACCCGCCGCTGCACGATGGATTCCAGCGAGATCTGCCGTTCCGCCATGCGGGTGGCGATGGCCGCCGCCGCGCCGGGCCTGTCCAGCACGGAGAGCCGGATATAGTAGCCGCCCTCGTGGCGCTGCATCGGCTGGCGCTCGGCCGACTCCAGCATGGCGGCCGGACGGCCGAACGGCAGCACCCGCGCGCCGCGCGCCACGTCGACCAGATCGGACAGCACCGAGGAAGCGGTGGCCGCCCCGCCCGCGCCGGGGCCGACCAGCGTCAGCTCGCCCACGGCGTCGCCGTGGACATTGACGGCGTTCGTCACGCCCATCACCTGCGCGATGGGCCAGGAGCGTGGAACCATGGTGGGGTGCACGCGCTGCTCGATGCCCGAGGGCGTGCGCTCGGCGACGCCGAGCAGCTTGATGCGGTAGCCCAGCTCCGCCGCCATGGCGAGGTCCAGCGGGGTGATGGCGCTGATGCCTTCCACGTGGATGGCATCGGCGTCGATCTGCGTGCCGAAGGCGAGGCTGGTGAGGATGGCGAGCTTGTGCGCCGTGTCGAAGCCGCCGACGTCGAAGGTCGGGTCGGCTTCGGCGTAGCCCAGGCGCTGCGCGTCGGCGAGCACGTCGGCGAAGGACAGGCCCTCCATCTCCATGCGCGACAGGATGTAGTTGCACGTGCCGTTGAGGATGCCGGAGACGCGCGACACCTCGTTGCCGGCGAGCGATTCCCGCAGCGTCTTGACGATCGGGATGCCGCCCGCCACCGACGCCTCGAAGGCAAGCGCGGCGCCGCGCGCCTCCGCCAGCGCGGCCAGCGCCGCGCCGTGGCGCGCCAGCATGGCCTTGTTGGCCGTGACGACCGGCTTGCCAGCCTCCAGCGCGGCTTCCACCGCCGCCTTAGCGCGGCCTTCCGTCCCGCCGATCAGTTCGATGACGCAGTCCACCCGCCCCGAGCGCGCCAGCGCCACCGGATCGTCGTGCCACTCGGCGGCGGAGATGTCGACGCCGCGGTCGCGCGCGCGGTCGCGGGCGCTCACCGCCGTCAGGCGGATCTCGCGGCCGGCGCGCATCGCGATGGCGGCGGCGTGACGCTGCAGGAGGCCGACGACGGCCGCGCCGACCGTTCCCAGCCCGGCGATGCCGACGCGAAGCGGCTCAGCCATGGAATTCGCCTTTCATGATGACACGCCGGAGGGAGCCTCAGCCCCGCGCCACCAGCGGGACGACGTTGTGCAGCGTGCGGTCCGCCGTCTCGAAGAACTTGCGGATGTTGCGGGCCGCCTGGCGGATGCGCTGCTCGTTCTCGACGATGGCGATGCGCACGTAATCGTCGCCGTGCTCGCCGAAGCCGATGCCGGGAGCCACCGCCACCGACGCCTTCTCGACCAGCAGCTTCGAGAATTCCAGGCTGCCGAGCTGGCGATAGGGCTCGGGAATCTTGACCCACGCGAACATCGAGGCCGTCGGGGCCGGGAAGTCCCAGCCCGCCTTGCCGAAGCTCTCCACCAGCGCGTCGCGGCGCTTGCGGTAGATGTCGCGCATCTCGCGGATGCAGTCCTCCGGCCCGTTGAGGGCGGCAGCCGCCGCCACCTGGATGGGCGTGTACGCGCCGTAGTCGAGATAGGACTTCACGCGGGTCAGGGCGGCCAGCAGCCGCTCGTTGCCCACGGCGAATCCCATGCGCCAGCCGGCCATGGAGAACGTCTTGGACATCGAGGTGAACTCCACCGCGACGTCCATCGCGCCGGGAACCTGCAGCATGGAGGGCGGCGGGTTGGCGTCGTCGAAATAGACCTCGGCGTAGGCGAGGTCGGAGAGCAGGATCAGCTCGTGCTTCTTCGCGAAGGCGACCAGCTCGCGATAGAAGTCGAGCGACGCGACATAGGCCGTCGGGTTGGCCGGGTAGCAGGTGACGAGCGCGATCGGCTTCGGAATCGAGTGGATGACGGCGCGCTCCAGGGCGCGGAACATCTCGTCGTTCGGCTCGGCCGGCACGGAGCGGATGACGCCGCCGGCCATCAGGAAGCCGAAGGCGTGGATCGGGTAGCTGGGGTTCGGCACCAGCACGACGTCGCCGGGGGCGGTGATGGCCTGCGCCATGTTGGCGAAGCCTTCCTTCGAGCCCAGCGTGGCGACGACCTGCGTGTCCGGATTGAGCTTCACGCCGAAGCGGCGCTCGTAGTAGTTCGCCTGGGCGCGGCGCAGCCCGGCGATGCCCTTGGATGCCGAATAACGGTCGGTGCGCGGCTTGCCGGCCGTCTCGACCAGCTTCTCGATGACGTGCTTGGGCGCGGGCAGGTCCGGATTGCCCATGCCGAGGTCGATGATGTCGGCCCCGGCGTTGCGGGCGGCGGCCTTGGCGCGGTTCACTTGTTCGAAGACGTAGGGCGGCAGCCGCTTGATGCGATGGAAATCCGTCATGAACCGTACCTCGAGCGTCAACCCGCAGCCTCAGCGCCGCTTGGTCGCGGCCTCTTTATCATCATCGGCCGAGGATGGGCAAAGCCGGAATGGCTTATCCCTTGGCGGGAGGAAAGGCGGGATCAGCCGCCCCCGTCACTTTGCCTTGGCGTTGTTGCTGGCGCGGGTGGCGCTGAGCTCCTGTTCCAGCTTTTTCACCTGGTCGGGTGTCCTGGCCTTCACCGCGCGCGGCGGCGGGGTGACGCCGACGGCCATGTACTCGAGGTTTTCGGGCCGCGTCTTCTTTACGAAACCGGCGGGTTCGGGCGGGGTCGTCGCGAATCCCAGCGTTTCCGCCAGCGACTTGGCGGGCGGCGTCTTCGCGCTCTCCTGCGCCGAGGGCGCGGTGCTCGCGCAGGCGGCCAGGGTGAGCGCGGCGGCGGCGACACCGACGCGGCGGAGGGCGGGTCGGATCGTGGGCGAAAGGGACGGCGAACGCAAAAGCGGAGCTCCAGAACCGAGGTCGGGACGGACGGGCCCTGGATCGGGCATATTTGCCCAATGGTGGATTCCGCCGACCCGAACTTCTCTATAATGCATTTATAGAAGAGAGCGGGCGAAGGTCGATAGGGCCCCGCCCGGGGGAGATGACATGGCGAGCGGCAAGCAACAGTCCCCGAACCCCGCGCCTCCGGCGCCGGACCTGGAACGGCTCGCGTCGAACACCGCGAAGCTGGTCGAGGAAATGGGGAAGGCCACGGCCGCGGCGCTGAAGCCGGTTGAGGAAGGCCGCCCGCCCGCCTCGTCGGAGGAGCTGAGCGATCTGGTCAAGACGCTGGGCCAGGTGGTCGAGCGCTGGGCCATGGACCCACACCGCGTCGTGCTCGCGCAGGCCAGCCTGACCAAGGGCTTCATGGAGCTGTGGACGAACTCCATGAAGCGCATGCAGGGCGAGGAGGCCCAGGCCGTGGCGGAGCCGGACGCCGGCGACCGCCGGTTCCGCGACCCCGAATGGTCCGAGAACCCGATCTTCGACTTCATCAAGCAGGCCTATCTCATCACCTCGCGATGGGCCGAAGACGTGGTGAAGAGCGCCGATGGAGTCGATGCTCATACGAAGCACAAGGCGGAGTTCTACGTCCGCCAGATCCTGAGCGCGCTGGCGCCCACGAACTTCGTGGCGACCAATCCCGAGTTGCTGCGCGAGACGGTGAGCCAGAACGGCGAGAACCTCGTGCGCGGGATGAAGATGCTGGCCGAGGACATCGAGGCCGGCAAAGGCAAGCTGAAGCTGCGCCAGACGACATCCGGCAACTTCGCCGTCGGCGTCAACATGGCGACGACGCCCGGCAAGGTCGTGTTCCGCAACGACCTGATCGAGCTGATCCAGTACGCGCCGACGACCGACACCGTGTTCAAGCGGCCGCTGCTGATCGTGCCGCCGTGGATCAACAAGTTCTACATTCTCGACCTCAACCCCGAGAAATCCTTCATCCGCTGGGCCGTGGCCCAGGGCCTCACGGTGTTCACCATCTCATGGGTGAACCCGGACGAGCGGCAGGCGAAGAAGAGCTTCGAGGACTATATGCGCGAGGGCATCTTCGCGGCCCTCGACGCGGTGGAGAAGGCGACGGGCGAGAAGCACGTCACGGCCATCGGCTATTGCGTCGGCGGCACGCTGCTCTCGGTGGCGCTGGCCTACATGGCGGCGACCGGCGACGACCGCATCGACAGCGCCACGCTGTTCACCACGCAGGTCGACTTCACCCACGCCGGCGACCTCGCCGTCTTCGTCGACGAGGGGCAGATCAAGTCCCTCGAGGACCGCATGTACGCCCAGGGCTATCTGGAAGGCTCCAGCATGGCGTCCGCGTTCAACATGCTGCGGCCGAACGACCTGATCTGGCCCTACATGATCAACGTCTATCTGAAGGGGCAGGAGCCGTTCCCCTTCGACCTGCTCTACTGGAACTCCGATTCCACGCGGATGCCGGCCGCCAACCACTCCTTCTACCTGCGCAACTGCTATCTCGAGAACAACCTCGCCAAGGGCAAGATCGACATCGGCGGCGTGCGGCTCGACCTCGGCAAGGTGACGATCCCGATCTACAACCTCGCGGCGCGGGAGGACCACATCGCCCCCGCCCGCTCGGTGTTCAAGGGCTCCAAGGAGTTCGGCGGCGACGTCACCTTCGTGGTCGCCGGCTCCGGCCACATCGCCGGCGTGGTCAATCCCG
Source organism: Alsobacter ponti (assembly GCF_024294805.1). GTDB lineage: Bacteria > Pseudomonadota > Alphaproteobacteria > Rhizobiales > Beijerinckiaceae > Alsobacter > Alsobacter ponti. The sequence goes on along the minus strand of NZ_JANCLU010000009.1, from coordinate 161,313 downwards.
CCGACAAGCCGAAGTACCAGTACTGGACCAACGGCAAGGTGGAAGGCACGCTGGAGCACTGGCTCGCCCACGCCACCGAGAACCCGGGAACGTGGTGGCCGCACTGGCTCAGCTGGATCGAGGCGCAGGCGCCGGAGCGCGTCAAGGCGCGCAAGCCGGGCGGCCGCCGGTTGAAGCCCCTCTGCGACGCGCCCGGCGAATACGTCAAGGTTCGCGCCTGAACGCGTGGCGCGGATGACACACCGCGCCGGGTGCAACCCATGCTCGCGTCTGCGTGCTTGCGGAGCCCGTCTTGCGAGGCCAGAGTCGCCGCCCAAGTTCGCGCTCGAAGACTCCATAGAAAAGGCAGGAAACACCCGATGAAACTGGTCCGTTTCGGAAAGGCCGGCTCCGAGAAGCCCGGCATCGTCGACGCTGACGGCGTGATCCGCGACGTCTCGTCGCTGGTGACGGACTTCGCTGGCGACGCGCTGAACCCGCGCAATCTCGCCAAGCTGAAGAAGGTCGACCTGAAGAGCCTGCCGGCCGTCCGCAAGGGCACGCGGCTCGGCTCGCCGGTCGCCCGCCCGGGCAATTTCATCGCGGTCGGCCTCAACTTCGCGGACCATGCGGCCGAAACCGGCGCGACGCCCCCGAAGGAGCCCATCCTGTTCAACAAGGCTCCGAACTGCGTCCAGGGGCCGAACGACGACATCGTCATCCCGAAGGGCTCGAAGAAGACCGACTGGGAAGTCGAGCTCGCCATCGTCATCGGCAAGAAGGCGCTGTATGTCGAGGAGAAGGACGCGCTGAGCTATGTCGCGGGCTTCTGCATCTGCAACGACATCTCCGAGCGCGAATTCCAGGCGGAGCGCGGCGGCCAGTGGATGAAGGGCAAGGGTTCGCCCACCTTCGGACCGCTCGGCCCCTGGCTGGTCACGCCGGACGAGATCAAGGACGTCCAGAACCTCAAGATGTGGCTCGAGCTGAACGGCAAGAAGGTGCAGAACGGCTCGTCGAACACGATGATCTTCGGCTGCGCCCACCTCGTGTCCTACATCTCGCAGTTCCTGCAGCTCGATCCGGGCGACGTCATCACCACCGGCACGCCTCCGGGGGTCGGCCTGGGCATGAAGCCGCCGAAGTTCCTCAAGGCCGGCGACACGATGCGCGTCGGCATCGACGGCCTCGGCGAGCAGAACCAGAAGGTCGTGGCCTGGAAGGCGTAATAACTCAGCTGATTCATAGCTTGTCCTCACGTTCTGCGTGAGGGTGCGCCCCCGCCGCTTCGCCGCGCGGGGGCGTTTCGCTATTTGCCTTGGCGCTTTATCCAAACCTCGGCGGCGAGCCCGCAATCGCCGCCGTACCAGGGGTAGTTCAGAGTGCCCTCGAGCGGATCCGGCCAGCGCGCCGGAAACCGCGCGGCGTAGAACGCCCGCCAGGCGAACACGCCTCCGGTCGGCGCCTCGACCGTCGGCACCCCCGCCTTGCGGGCGAAGCCGGCGGGATCGTGGACGCCGCCACGAACGGCGGCGGCCAGACGGTGAATGGCCCCGCCGTGGCGGGCATACCAGTCTTCACCGCGCAGCGCGGCGAGTTCCGCCATCAGCACCAGCGGCGCGAGCGCGTAGGCGTTGTAGTGCAACGCCCTGACCTTTCTCGCCATTTCTCCCGGCAGCGTCCCGTCCGCCGCGATGGCGGACAGGCCGTCGTTGAACGCCTCGCTTGCATAGCCGAGGTGGCGCGCCGACCCGGTCGCCGTTCCGACGGCGGCGGCGGCGAAGCCCGCCCAGTAATAGTGATTGTTGCGGCTCTTGGGTCGCCCGTAATCGGCCTCAACGGCATCGGCCAGCCGGTCGAGCCATTGCTCGATCACGGCGCGGTCCGCCGCCTCGACATGCTCGCGCGCCTTGAGATAGGCCACGGCGATCCCCGCTGTTCGCCATTTTCGCTCGTAGCCCGCCTGCCGGCTCGACATCGTCCCCAGCATGGCCCCGCCGCGAGCCCATGCGGCGAGCCAATGGCCCGCGCAGACGGCGTTGCTCGCGTCGCCCGCGAGCCCCTTGTCGGCCATGGAGATGATGCGGCGCAGTCCCGCGTCGAGCTCCGCGAGCGACTGCTTGTTGCGCGCGATGATCGCTTCGTCGGCAATGGAACTCGCCGCGTCGATGTAGAAGGTCTCGGCCGCGATGTCGCGCACGGGCGGCGGCGGCTCGGCGCAGCCGGCCGCCAGCGACGCGGAGGCGCTGGCAAGCAGGAAGAGGCTTGCGAGAAGCTTCCGCACGTTCACCAACCTACACGAGGCCGAGCATCAGCTTCAGGTTCTGCACTGCCGCGCCCGACGCGCCCTTGCCGAGATTGTCGAGCCGGGCGACCAGCAGGGCGTGATCGCGCTTGTCGTTGCCATAGACGCGCAGCTCCAGCCGATCGGTGTCGTTCAGGGCTTCGGGCTCCAGCCGGCCCGCCTTCACGGTGGCGTCGTCCGAAGGCACGACGGACACCAGCCCGTCACCGGCGTAGCGAGAGGCGAGCACGTCCTCGAGGTCCCTGGCGCGCGGCTTGCCCGGCAGCGTATCGAGGTGCAGCGGCACGCTGACCAGCATGCCCTGCCGGAAATTGCCGACCGAGGGCACGAAGATGGGCCGCCGCGTCAGCACTCCGTAACGCTGAAGCTCCGGGACGTGCTTGTGCTCCAGGGACAGGCCGTAGAGTTCGAAAACCGGAGCGACGCCGGCTTCGTAGGCCTCGATCATCGAGCGGCCGCCGCCCGAGTAGCCGCTGACCGCGTTGACCGTCACGGGGTAGTCGGTCGGCAGCAGGCCGGCATCGACCAGCGGCCGGATCAGCGCGATGGCCCCGGTCGGATAGCAGCCGGGATTGGCGACGCGCCGCGCCGCGCGGATGGCGTCGGCCTGGCCCGGCTCGAGCTCCGCGAACCCGTACACCCACCCCTCGGCGACACGATGCGCCGTCGAGGCGTCGAGCACCCGCGGGCCCTTGTCGCCGAGCGAATCCGCGATGGCGGCGGATTCCTTGGCGGCGTCGTCGGGCAGGCAGAGGATCACCGCGTCGACCTCGGCCATCAGCGCCTTGCGCGCCTCGGGGTCCTTGCGCCGGGCCGGGTCGATGCTGCGCAGTTCGACGCCGGGCACATGCGCCAACCGGTCGCGAATCCCGAGTCCCGTGGTTCCGGCCTCGCCGTCGATGAACACGCGGGCGGTCCGGGCGGCGGCCTTGGCGGGAGAAGATGCGGACATGGCTGACCTCGTCGGTGCGAAAGCGTCGGAGCGTTCGGATACGAAAAAGCCGCGCGGAGCGCGGCTTGGGACACGGCGTCAGGCGCGCGTCATCGCGACGCGCGGGACAACGCCGCTGCGCCGCGTCGCAGGCCGAAAGGGGCGAACGCGCTGGTCATACGCGTCACATGGCGCAGACCGCCGCGCGTGTCAAGAACGCGCCCGGCGAGCGGCAAGCATCTGCAAGTAGTGCTGCGCGACGGTGGCGGCGGCGATGGCGGTGATGTCGGCATGGTCATAGGCGGGCGCGACCTCGACCACGTCCATGCCGCGCCAGTCAAGCCCGGCCAGGGCATCAAGCGTCATCAGCGCCTGCGCCGAGCTCAGCCCGCCGGCGACCGGCGTCCCGGTGCCCGGCGCGAAGGCGGGGTCGAGGGCGTCGATGTCGAAGCTGAGATAGGCGGGCCCCTCCCCCACGCGCTCCCGCACCGCGCGCGCCGTCTCCGCCGGACCCATCGCGTGGACGCGATAGGCGTCCAGAATGGCGATACCGAAATCGTCCGGCGCGCAGCTCCGGATGCCGATCTGGATCGAGCGCGCCGGGTCGATCAGCCCCTCGCGCACCGCGCGGCCGACGAATGTGCCGTGCGAGACGCGCGAGCCGTCGTCCGGCCACGTGTCCTGGTGCGCATCGAACTGCACCAGCGCCAGCGGTCCGTGCCGCCGCGCATGCGCGCGCAGCAGCGGGAGCGTGACGAAGTGGTCGCCGCCCAGGGCCAGAAGGTGCGCGCCGGCGTCGACGATCGTCCGCGCGGCCGCCTCGATGGAGGCCGGCGCGAGGTCCGCGCGCCCATGGTCGATGAAGCAGTCGCCCCAGTCGACGACGGCGAGCGTCGCGAAGGGGTCGCGCCCCGACGGGTATTGCGGATCGCCCTCGAAGATGGCGGACGCGCGGCGGATCGCCTGCGGGCCGAAACGCGCCCCCGGCCGGTTGGAGGTCGCCACGTCGAACGGGATTCCCATGACGGCGACGTCGACGCCCGCAAGGTCCCGGCTGTACCGCCGCCGCATGAAGGACAAGGCGCCCGCGAAAGCGGGGTCGGCCGCTCCGCCCATCAGCGGACCGAAAACGGCGTTGTCGACGGGCGGACGGTCGGCGGGGTCGGGCATGGCGGCGGCTCGGGACGGGCGGACGGGCGATCAGGCGACCGCCAGCGTACAGGCAGCGCGATGGCTCGCGCAAAAAGCAAAACGGCTGGCGTCGCCGCCAGCCGTTCGAAGTCGCGACAGGTCGCGAAGCTTTAGCGCTTCGAGAACTGGAAGCTGCGGCGGGCCTTCTTGCGGCCGTACTTCTTGCGCTCGACCACGCGGGAGTCGCGGGTGAGGAAGCCGGCCTTCTTGAGCGGGCCGCGCAGCTCGGGCTCGTAGTAGGTGAGCGCCTTGGACAGGCCGTGGCGCACCGCGCCGGCCTGGCCGGACAGGCCGCCGCCGGACACGGTGACGACGATGTCGTACTGGTCCTTGCGGTTGGCGATCTGCAGCGGCTGCTGAAGGATCATGCGCAGCACCGGGCGCGCGAAGTACACGCCGAGCTCGCGCTCGTTCACCACGATCTTGCCGGAGCCGGGCTTGATCCAGACGCGGGCGACCGCGTCCTTGCGCTTGCCGGTGGCATAGGCGCGGCCCTGGGCGTCGAGCTTCTGCACGTGCTTGGGAGCCTCGGGAGCGACGGTCTCGACCGCGCCCTTGAGGTCCTGGAGGGACTGGAGCGTCTCGGCCATATCAGGCTCCCACGTTCTTGCGGTTCATGGCCGCGATATCGAGCGGCTGCGGCTGCTGGGCCTCATGCGGATGGTCCGCGCCCTTGTAGACACGCAGGTTGCTGAGCTGCTGGCGGCCGAGCGGGCCGCGCGGGAGCATGCGCTCGACGGCCTTCTCGACGATGCGCTCCGGGAAGCGCCCTTCGAGGATGGCCTTGGCGGACCGCTCCTTGATGCCGCCCGGGTAACCGGTGTGGTGGTAGTACACCTTCTGGTCGCGCTTGCGGCCGGTGAGCACCACCTTGTCGGCGTTGATGACGATGACGTTGTCGCCGCAATCGACATGAGGCGTGAAGGTCGGCTTGTGCTTGCCACGAAGGCGCATAGCCACCAGCGACGCGAGACGGCCGACGACCAGCCCCTTCGCGTCGATGATCACCCACTTCTTGTCGACCTCGGCAGGCTTGGCCGAATAGGTCTTCATGGATCGATTTCCAGATAAGGCCGGCGGGCGGAAGGCCGCGCCGGCGCGTGGAGGCGGGCGACGCTCACGCCTCCCCCGCTCGATGACGGCTGAATATACGAGCGACCGGCCGCCGTCAACAACCTCCAATCAGGCGTTAGGCGATAAAAACCATGTAATTTCAATGATATACTGGATGTGGTATTATGAAACCGCAACAAAGGTGCGATATTACCGCCTAACGGGGCGGGATCGAGTAGGTTGCGGTAACATGGGCGACGAGGTCGTCTTCTCCCTCGGAGCGCAGGTCGACCTCCCCCACCGCCAGCCGTTTGCCGAGCTTGAGCAGCCGGCAGTCGGCGATCAGCGCGCGCTTTTCGGGCTTGCGCAGGAAGTTGATGTTGAGGTTGGTCGTCACCGCCAGGCCCACCGGACCGATGGCCCCGAGCACCGCGACATAAAGGGCGAGGTCCGCCAGCGCCATCATGGCGGGCCCGGAAATGGTGCCGCCCGGCCGCAACTGGCTGGGGTGATACTGCATCCGCATGCGCGCCGAGAGCGGCCCGACCCGCTCGACCTCATAGATGCGCCCGTGCGTGCGGATCTCCGGGAACTCGCGGTCGAGGAACCCTTCGATCTCCTCCACCGTCATCACCGGCGCGCCGGTCGCGTCCATGCGTCGTCTCCTTCCCAGCTCCGCCGTCGGGCGGGTTTCACCACGTCGCGCGCCTCGCTTATCATGGCGGGCGAAACGTTCGCCACATCGCGATCTGGAGAACTCCGATGTCCGCCGAGGCCGCGCCCCCCCAGGATCGCCCCGTGCTGCTGCGCGAGGACCACGGCGGCATCGCCACGCTGACCCTGGACCGGCCGCAGGCCCGCAACGCGCTGTCGGAAGCGCTGATCGACGCGCTCGCCGCCGAATTGGCCTCCATCGCCGCGGACCGCGCGGTGCGCGCGGTGATCGTCGCCGCCGCGCCCGGCCCGGTGTTCTGCGCCGGTCACGACCTCAAGGAAATGACGGCGCGCCGCGCCGACCCCGACCGCGGCCGCGCCTATTACGCGGACGTGCTGGCGCGGTGCTCGGCCATGATGCAGGCCGTCGTGCGCCTGCCGCAGCCGGTGATCGCCGCCGTGGAAGGGCTCGCCAGCGCCGCCGGATGCCAGCTCGTGGCCGCCTGCGACCTCGCCGTCGCCGGCGACAAGGCGTCGTTCTGCACGCCGGGCGTTCATATCGGCCTGTTCTGCTCCACGCCCATGGTGGCGCTGTCGCGCAATGTCGCCCCGAAGCACGCCATGGAGATGCTGCTGACCGGCGAGACCGTGCCGGCCGAGCACGCGCTGCGCATGGGGCTGGTCAACCGCGTCGTCCCGCGCGGGCAGGCGATGCGCGAGGCGCGCCGCCTCGCCACCCTCGTCGCGTCCAAATCCGCCGCGACGCTGAAGATCGGCAAGGAGGCGTTCTACCGCCAGCGCGAGATGGGGCTCGCGGAGGCCTACGACTACGCGGCGTCGGTGATGGTGGAGAACATGCTGGCGCGCGACGCGGAAGAGGGCATCGGCGCCTTCATCGAGAAGCGCCCGCCGCGCTGGCGCGACTGACATTGCGCACGTTGCGGCGTCCGGCCGGCCGCCGCGCTCTTGACCCGGCCGCCGGCCCGGCCTCTATCGTGCCTCTGACACCGGCGGCATTGTCCCCGGTCCCACTGCAAAGGCGTGCGAGGCGGAGCTTCCGCCGCGCCCGGAAGACCGGAATGAACCACGAGTCCTATCCCGACGACCTGATCCGCTCGATCCTCAACGGCGTGAAGACCATCGCCTTGGTCGGCGCGTCCAACAACCCGGCGCGGCCGAGCTACATCGTGCTGAAATATCTGAGCGAGCGCGGCTTTACGCTCGTGCCCGTCAACCCAGGACTGGCCAGGCAAGAGATCCTGGGCATGAAGGTCTACGCCAGCCTGAAGGACATCCCGTTCCCGCTCGACATGGTGGAGATCTTCCGCAATTCGACCGCCGCCGGCCCGATCACCGACGAGGCGCTGGCCCTCGACCCGCTGCCGCGCGTCATCTGGATGCAGCTCTCGGTGCGCAACGACGAGGCCGCCGCGCGCGCCGAGGCGAAAGGTGTCACCGTCATCATGAACCGCTGCCCGAAGATCGAATATGGCCGCCTCTCCGGCGAGATCGGCTGGCAGGGCATCAACTCGCGCATCCTGTCGTCGAAAAAGCCGGTGATGGCCGAGAAGGGCGTCCAGAAGCGCAGCCTGAGCCTGACGCCCGGCGTCAATCCGTTCGGCGCGCGGAGGTAGCGGACCGCGCGTTGACCGCCTCGCTGACGTTCGATAAAAAGAACGCAGCATTCCATATCCAGAACAGCAGAGGATCGCCATGTCCGACACGAGAGCCCCCGGCTTCGCCACCCTGGCTATTCACGCCGGCGCCCAGCCGGACCCCGCGACCGGCGCGCGGGCGACGCCGATCTACCAGACGACCAGCTTCGTGTTCGACGATGTCGACCACGCCGCGTCGCTGTTCGGCCTCCAGGCCTTCGGCAACATCTATTCCCGCCTCGGCAATCCGACCAACGCGGTGCTTGAGGAGCGCGTCGCGGCGCTCGAGGGCGGCACGGCGGCTCTGGCAGTGGCCTCAGGTCACGCGGCCGAGTTCCTGTGCTTCCACACGCTGCTGCAGCCGGGCGACGAATTCATCGCCTCCAAGAAGCTCTACGGCGGCTCGATCAACCAGTTCAACCACAGCTACAAGAACTTCGACTGGCGGGTGAAGTGGGCCGACCCGGACGACCTCTCCACCTTCGAGGCGGCCGTCTCCGACAAGACCAAGGCGATCTTCATCGAGTCGATCGCCAATCCCGGCGGCGTCATCGTCGACATCCGCGCCATCGCCGACATCGCCCACAAGGCCGGCGTGCCGCTGATCGTCGACAACACCATGGCGACGCCCTACCTGATCAAGCCCTTCGAGCACGGCGCCGACATCATCGTCCACTCGGCCACCAAGTTCCTCGGCGGGCACGGCAACTCCATCGGCGGCCTGATCGTCGACGGCGGCAGCTTCGACTTCATGAAGTCCGGCCGCTACCCGATGCTGTCGCAGCCCCGCCCGGAGTATGGCGGCATGGTGCTGGGCGAGACGTTCGGCAATTTCGGCTTCGCCATCGCCTGCCGCGTGCTCGGCCTGCGCGACCTCGGCCCGGCCCTCTCGCCGTTCAACGCCTTCATGCTGCTGACCGGAATCGAGACGCTGCCGCTGCGCATGCAGCGCCATTCCGACTCCACGCTCGCGGTGGCGCGCCACCTCGCCAAGCACCCGAAGGTGGCGTGGGTCAGCTATCCCGGCCTGGAGGGCGATAAGTACTACGCGCTCGCCCAACGCTACACGCCCAAGGGCGCGGGCGCGGTGTTCACCTTCGGCCTCAAGGGCGGCTACGAGGCCGGCGTCAAGCTGGTGTCCAACCTCAAGCTGTTCTCGCACCTCGCCAATATCGGCGACACGCGCTCGCTGGTGATCCACCCCGCCTCGACCACGCACCGCCAGCTCACGCCCGAGCAGCAGGCGCAGGCCGGCGCGGGGCCGGAGGTGGTGCGCCTGTCGATCGGCCTGGAGGACGTCGCCGACATCATCGCCGACCTCGACGAGGCGCTCGCCGTCGGGTGAGTGAATTGAGGGGGGGGGGCCGGTCTCGCCGGCTCCCGCGCGTTTCAGTGTCCGGCGGCGCGCAAGCGCCAGTGCGCCGCCGCCATTCCCAGCACGACCATGGCGAAGGCCTGGTGCAGCAGGCCGAGCGCCAGCGGCGCCTGCGCCAGCAGCGTCCAGATGCCGATCGCGGCCTGCGCCGCAACCAGCCCCGCCAAGGCGGTCGCACGGCGCGCCGCGCTCGTCCCCGGCGCGCTGGCGCGCAGCGACCATGCCTGCCACAGCGCCACAGCCAGCACCGCGTAGGCCACCATGCGGTGCTGGAACTGCACCGTCAGGTGGTTATCGACGAAGTTCTCGTACCAGGGCGTTCCGAACATCAGGCCCGAGAGCGGCGGCACGAACGCGCCGTCGATCAGCGGCCACGTGTTGTAGACGAGCCCGGCATGCGAGCCGGCCACGAGCGCGCCAAGCGCGATCTGCGCCAGCACCAGGGCCATCAGCCAGAACGCCGACCGCGCGCCTTCCGGCGCGGCGTCGGGCTCGCGCGCCGCGCGGCCGAGCCCCGTGGCGACGGCGACCAGGCCCGCGAAGATCACGCTGGCGGTCGTCAGGTGCAGCATCAGCTTCACCGGCTCGACGGCCGTCATGCCCGGCTTCAGGCCGGACGCGACCATGATCCAGCCGATCGCGCCCTGCAGGCCGCCGAGCGTTCCCAGCAGCAGAACGCGCGCCATCAGCCGCCCCCGCAGCGCACCCGTTGCGGCGAAGACGAGGAAGCCGACGCCGAAGGCGAGCCCCACCAGCCGGCCGAGCTGCCGGTGCGACCATTCCCACCAGTAGATCGCCTTGAACTCGCCCAGCGTCATGCCGCTGTTCTGGATCTGGTATTGCGGGCTCTCGCGATATTTCGCGAACTCCGCCGCCCAGTCCGCCGCGTCGAGCGGCGGGATCGCGCCCATCACCGGCCGCCATTCGGTGATCGACAGGCCCGATCCGGTCATGCGCGTCGCGCCGCCGACCACGACCATGCAGAACACCAGCGCCGCCAGCGCCCACAGCCAGACGCGAACGCCCGCGATGCCGCGTGCGGAGGACGTCGCCGGCGCGCGCGACGTGGACGTGTTGAGAGCGAATGCCATGCCGGTCCCGAAGCCGCGCGAGGGCGGCGCTTGAACGAAAACCCCGGGCGACACATAGTCCCGCCGCGCCCGGGCGACAATGTCCCCGTGGCGAGATCCCGCAGACCGGAACCCGCCAGGACCGCATGCCCCTGCCCCGCCGCACCCGCAAGCTCATCGGCGCCGTCGCCATGATCGTCTTCGTCGTGGTCTACGCCCTCGCGCTCATGGCCTTGGCCCAGGGCACGGTGCAGGACGCCTCCAAGCTCGCCCAGGGCCTGTTCTATGTCGTCGGCGGGCTCGCCTGGATCCTGCCGCTGATGCCGCTCATCCGCTGGATGGAGCGCCCCGACCCGGAGGCGTGAGCACGTCCGCCAGGCGGCGAAAGAATCCGCCCGCGGCCGCGTCGAACCGGTTGCGAAGCCTCCCCCTCCCGCTTATAAGCCTCGCCAGTCGGAGTGTAGCGCAGCCCGGTTAGCGCACTAGTCTGGGGGACTAGGGGTCGTGGGTTCGAATCCCGCCACTCCGACCATTTTTTCCAAGGAAAATCAGCATCTTGCCTGCCGAGCGAAAGCGCGGCGGCGAGTGCTGTTTTCATCTGAGGGTTCGCCGCAACGCCAAGGGATCCCGCGCTCGCTCCTCATGCCTTGAAGTGCTCCTGGTCCATTCGCCATCCGATCCGCCGACGCAACCCGCGCGCGTGCGCCTGCGTTGACGCTGGAAATGGCGGAGTTGTCGCTGTGGATGTTGCCGGGCTGGACGTTGCTCTCACTCACGCCGTCAATAGTTTCGCGCGCGCCTCGAGCCGCTTCGACCGCTTCGTGGTCTTGCTGACCTCCAACCTGATCAAGCTGACGCCGATGGTCATGGCGCTCTGGGGCCTGTGGTTTCGCAAACCTCAGGGCGCTCCGGTTTCTGAGCGTCCCTTCGAACCTTGGCCGGCGGCCCGCGTGGCGGTGCTCGAAGCCTGGTCGGCCGCCTTCGTCGCGCTCGTTCTCTCCCGTATGGTCCAGAACTTCGGACCCGCGCGCCCGCGTCCGATGCATGATTCCTCGCTGGGGTTCGTCCTGCCGTACGGAGTGTCCGGCGAAGCCCTCCAGGACTGGAGTTCCTTTCCGAGCGACCATGCCGCGCTGGCTTTCGCGCTGGGGGTCGCGGTGCTCGCCCGCTTCCGTGGGACGGGTTGGATGCTGCTCGCCTGGGCGCTGATCGTGGTGTCCATACCGCGCGTCTATCTCGGCCTGCATTATCCCTTGGATACGGCGGCCGGCGCGCTCATCGGCGCGCTTGCGGCCGCGCTGGTGTTCGCGGCGCGGCGGCCGTTGAAGCCCGCCTGGCGTTTCGTGTTCTGGGTGGAGGCGCGCCATCCCAGCGCATTCTATGCGTTCGCCTTCCTGGTGAGTTTCGAGATGGCGACGATGTTCAACGCACTGCGCCGGCTGCCGTCCCTCTGGCCGTGGTGACGCGGCGTTCAGCAACGAAACGCGGAATCCGGGCCGCCGCCGGATGCGATCGCTAGATGACGATCTGAGTTCCGATCTCCACCACCCGGCCGGTGGGGATGCCGAACCAGGCGGAAGCGTCGTCGGCGCGCCGGCTGAGGGCGATAAAGAGCTTGTCCTGCCAGCGCGGCATGGGCGAGCGGGTGGAGGGCTTGAGCTTGCGCCGCGACAGGAAGAACGAGGTCTGCATCAGGTCGATGTCGAGGCCGAGGGGGCGGCATTCGGCGAGCGCCCGCACGACATCGGGGGCCTCCATGTAGCCGAACACGAGGCGCACGACGGTGAAGCTCTCCGAGATGGGCGTCACGGTCGCGCGGTCGGCGGGGTCGACGCGCGGGGCGTCGGCGGTCTCCACGGCCAGCACGACGTTGCGGGCGTGCAGGACGCGGTTGTGCTTGAGATTGTGCAGCAGCGCGGTCGGCGTGTTGTCCGGCTGCCCGGTGAGAAACACAGCCGTTCCGGGCACGCGCTCGGCCGAACCGCGTTCCGCCGCGGCGACGAAGCCGGCGAGCGGCACGTCCCCATGAATGGCGCGCTCCGCCAGCAGGTGGGTGCCGCGACGCCACGTCAGCATGACGACCAGCAGCACGCCGCCGACGACGAGCGGCAGCCAGCCGCCTTCCGCGATTTTCAGCGTGTTGGCGCCCAGAAACAGCGCATCGACCACGAGGAAAGGCAGGATCAGCGTCGCCGCCGCCCAGCGCGGCCAGCCCCACACCCGCCACACCACCACGAAGGCGAGCAGCGCCGTCACCACCATCGTGCCGGTGACCGCGATTCCGTAGGCGGCGGCGAGCCCGCTCGATGTCCGGAACGCCTGGACCAGGAAGAGCACGGCGAGCAAAAGGCCGATATTGACGCGCGGGATGTAGATCTGGCCCTTCTCGGTTTCGGAGGTCCGCCGCACCTCGAGGCGCGGCAGCAGGCCAAGCTGCATGGCCTGCTGCGTCATCGAGAACGCGCCGGTGATGACGGCCTGGCTGGCGATGATGGTCGCGACCGTCGCGATGGCGACCATCGGCAGCAGCGCCCACTCGGGGTAAAGCCGGAAGAACGGGTTTTCCAAAGCCTCCGGTCGGACGATCAGCAGCGCGCCCTGGCCGAGATAGTTGAGGACGAGCGCGGGAAAGACGACCGCCAGCCACGCGGCCCGAATCGGGCCACGCCCGAAATGGCCGAGATCGGCATAGAGCGCTTCCGCGCCCGTCACGGCCAGGAACACCGCGCCGAGCGCGACGAGGCCGGCAAGCCCATGCTCGCGCAGGAAGCGCGCGCCGTGGAGCGGATTGACGGCGGCGAGGATGCCGGGCTCGGCTGCGATCTGCGCCACGCCGCCGGCCGCCAGCGCCACGAACCAGACGAGCGTGATCGGCCCGAACCACACCGCGACGCTTGCAGTGCCCCGGCTTTGCACCGCGAAAAGCGCGATCAGGATCGCGATGCTCACCGGGACCACGAGCGTTCCGAAGGCCGGCGTGACGAGGTTCAGCCCTTCCACCGCCGAAAGCACCGAGATGGCCGGCGTGATCATCGCGTCGCCGTAGAACAGCGCCGCGCCGGCGATGCCGAGAACCGGGATGATGGCGACGCCGTGCCCCACAGCCTTTTGCGCGAGCGCCATCAGCGTGAGCGTGCCGCCTTCCCCATGATTGTCCGCCTGCAGCATCAGCACGACGTATTTCAGCGTCACGACGACGACCAGGGCCCACAGGATCAGCGACAGTACGCCGAGGACGATCTCGGGCGTCGGCGTCGCCCCGCCGGCCGCCGCCGTCACCGACTCCTTCACCGCGTAGAGCGGGCTGGTGCCGATATCGCCGTAGACGACGCCGATGCTGCCCAGCGCGAGCGTGAGGAAGCGCGAGCGTGGCAGGGTTCCCGCAGCCTGATGGGCGGGCGTGGCGGCGAGCGTGGGCGTATGCGCGGTCATGGTCGTGGTCCGGCCGCCCGTCTGGCGGGCCTGCTTGTTGTCGCGCCGCCGACATCAGGAAGCGATGCGGAAGGCGATCGCCGGTCATAAGGATTCCATAAGGATCGACCCCGAAGCGGGCCGGGAGCTTCGCGCGGGCCCCGAGGCGAGCTAGCGTGATGACATGGCCCAGTCCCCGCCGCGCGCCGAGACGCCGGCGCCCGCCCTTCGTGGCCGGCGCGCGCCGCCGGCCGTCACGGTGTTCGTCGTGGTCGCCGGGGCGGTGGGCCTGGGCGCCTTGCTGGCGGGGGCGCTGCCCATCTCGAGCATCCAGCTCGTCTTCCTGGTGGCGGTGCTTTTGGCTGCGGCCGCGCACGGCGTTGTGGCCGGCGTCGCCGCGGCGCTGCTCGCGTCGCTGGCATTCAATTTCTTCTTTATTCCCCCGCTCTACACCTTCCTGATCGCCGACCCCTCGGAGGTGTTCGCGCTCGGCGTGTTCCTCGTCGCGGCGGTGGTGACGGGGAGCGTCGCGGGGCGCATGCGCCAGCAGGCGGACGCGGCGCGCCGACGCGCCGCCCTCGTGCAGTCCCTCTCCGACTATTCGACCCGGCTTGCCGGCTGTCGCGGGGTCGAGGACGCGCTGGCCGCTTGCGTCGAGGAGATCGCCCGAGCGCTCGGAGCCGGCGCGGCGGCGTTGTCGCCCTCCGGCGAACGCGTGCTGCACGCATCGCCCGCCACGATGACGCTGCGCCATGGCGACTGGCTCGCCGCCGGCATCGCCGCACGCAGCGGCAATATCGCGCGCCGACCGGCCGAGCCGAGCGACGAGCAGCGCTGCGAATTCCACCCCGTGCGCGCCGCCGGCCGGCTCGTCGCCGTGGTCGGCGTCGAGCGGCCGCCGTCGGGCGGCGAGGAAACGGAGCCCGCGCTGATGGGCATCGTCCGCCAGACCGAAAGCGTTCTGTCGCGACTTGCCCACGAGGAGGCGGCGGCCCGCGCGCGCGGCGCGGCGGAGGAAGAGCGACTTCGCAACGCCGTGCTCTCCTCGGTGTCCCACGACCTGCGCACACCGCTGGCGGTCATCCTGGGCGCCGCCACGAGCCTGCGCGAACTTGGCCCCGCCATGCCGCCGGTGGCGCGCGACGACCTGCTCGCCTCGATCGAGGACGAGGCGGGGCGTCTGTCGCGCCTCGTCGCCTCGCTGCTCGACATGACGCGCGTCGAGGCCGGCGCGCTCGTGGTGCGGCCGGACTGGGTCGATCTCGACGACGTCCTGCGCGCGGCATGCGAGCGCGCGCGCCGCGCGCATCCGGGCTTGCGGGTCGAGACCGAGCGGCGTGACGCGCCGGCGCTGGTCCGGGTCGATGAAACGCTGCTCGGACAGACGCTGTTCAACCTGCTCGACAACGCCGCCATCCACGGCGGCGGAGGCGTCGTGCGCCTGCGGGCGTGGGTGGAGCAGGACGCCCTCCTGCTCGCCGTCTCCGACGATGGCCCGGGCGTGCCGTCGTCGGAACAGGCGGCGATCTTCGAGAAATTCCGGCGCGGAACGCGCGAAACGGGTCGCGGCGAAGGAACCGGTCTCGGGCTCGCGGTGGCGCGCGGAATGGTCGTGGCGACGGGCGGCGCGCTGACGCTGCGCAGCCCCGTGGCGGACGGGCGCGGCGCCTGTTTCGAAATCCGCCTGCCGGGCGCGGCAGTCGTCCCGGGAGGCCAGGAATGACAGTGCCCAGCGCGCCGCTCTTGCTCGTGGTGGACGACGAGCCGCAGATCCAGCGCTTCCTCAAGCCCGCGCTCACCGCCGCCGGCTATCGCGTGACGATGGCCGCGACGGGGGCGGAAGCGCTACGGCTTGCCACGCGGCTCGCGCCGGCCGCGATCATCCTCGATCTCGGGCTCCCCGACATGGACGGCAAGGACGTGATCGCGGCGTTGCGGCCCGCCAGCGACACGCCCATCGTCGTGCTCTCGGCGCGCGACCGGGAAGCCGAGAAGATCGCCGCGCTCGACCTCGGCGCGAACGACTTCGTCAACAAGCCCTTCGGCATCGGCGAGCTGCTGGCGCGGTTGCGCGTCGCGCTGCGGCAACGGCCCGGACCGCTCGCCGAGCCCGAGAAGCTGCGCGTGGGAGAGCTTTCGCTCGACGCGGCCACCCGCCGCGTCACACGCGGCGGCGAGCCCGTGCATCTGACCCCGACGGAGTTCGATCTTCTCGCCTTGCTGATGCGCCATGCCGGGCGCGTGATGACGCACAGGCAGATCCTGTCCGCGGTGTGGGGACCCGCCCACGTCAACGACACGCAGTATCTGCGCGTATTCGTGGGACAGTTGCGCCAGAAGATCGAGCGCGAGCCCTCCGCCCCCGCGCTGATCCTGACCGAGCCCGGCGTGGGCTACAGGTTCGCGGAGGATGCGAGCGAGTCCGAACGGGATTGACTCCCGCGCGGCGGTGAAGGGCCGCGCGACCGGTCGGAGATTACGATCACTGCGGCGATGAGCGTGCTGGTGGAGTCGTGCCTTGGAACGCTTCGGCCGAGCCCGGTTGACCGAAATCTGCTCCTGCGTATAATCCAAAACGTTTTGGAGACCGGTCCGTGTCGCTCAAGCTGCTCGCCGCGACCCTCAATCTTTCGATTACGACCGTCTCGCGGGCGCTGGACGGGTATGGCGACGTGGCCCCCGCGACGCGGGACCGGGTCATGGCGGCGGCCGAGGCGATGCAGTACCGCCCCAACGCGGCCGCGAGGCGCTTGCGGCGGGGCAGCACGGAAGTGGTGTCGCTGGTGCTTCCCACCGGTCCCGGACGCTTCGACGAGCCGCTCTACCTCGAACTGATGTCGGTGATGGGCGAGCGCTTCGCCGAGCGCGGCTACGACCTCACCCTTCTCGCCGCGCCTCCTGGTCCGGACGAAATGAAGACTTACCGGCGGCTGGTCGAAGGCCGCAGGGCGGATGGGCTCATCGTCGTCCGCACGCGCCGGCAGGACCCGCGCATCGCCTATCTGCTCGGCACGAAGATGCCCTTCGTCGTGATGGGACGCTCGGACACGCCCGGCCTCTACCCCTTCGTGGACGGCGACGGCGAGGCCGCGTTCGCGGCCGCGACCCGCGACCTCGCGGCGCTCGGCCATCGACACATCGCGCATCTGGCCGCGCCGGCCGCCCTGACCTACGCCACCCTGCGTCGCGCCGGCTACGAGCGCGCCATGGACGAGCTGGGACTGCCGCGACAGGTCGTCGAATGCGACGCGGACGAGCAGGCGGCGCGCGCGGCCTGCTCGGAGCTGTTGGCGGGGGCCGCGCCCCCGACCGCCATCCTCTGCGCCACGGACAGGATGGCGCTGGGCGTGCTGCGAGCCGCGCGTGAACGCGGGCTTTCGGTCCCGGCCGACCTTTCGGTGGTCGGGCACGACAATCTTCCCGCCGGGGCGTATTCCGATCCGCCGCTGTCGACCATGGAGCTTCCGCTGGCGGAGACGGGCGATCTCCTCGCCCGGATGCTGCTCGCCCGCATCGGCGGCGCGCCGCCAGACGACACCATGCAAGCCATTATTCCGATCCGCGCGGTTCCGCGCGGGTCCGTTGCGCCGCCGCGCTGAGCGGCGGACCCGGTGGCGCGGCCGGCGCGTCACGGGAGTCTCGAACAAGCCGGATATGGAGGGAATTCATGACGAAGCCTTTATTTGCTGGCGCGCTGGCGCTGGCCGCGGCAGGCCTCCTGACCGCCTCCGCTGCGCGGGCGCAGGATCTCGTGTTCCTGTCGACGCAGCTGCGCCCGATCGAAGAGGCGCAGAAGGTGCGCGAAGTCATCCTGAAGGGCGCGCCGAAGACGACCTACGTGGTCGATGAGCCCTCCCCCTTCACCGTCCGCATGCGCGCCGAGCAGGAAGCGGGCAAGAAGACCGTGAGCCTCGTCGGGGCGCTGCACGGAGAGCTGCAGCCTCTGTTGACCTTCAACGCCCTCGACCCGATCGACGACGTGGCCGCCAAGGTCGCCTCGCGCGGCATTCCCGCGGGATTGATGGAGCTCGGCAAGCTCGGCTCGGGCAAGCAGGTCTACATCCCGTGGATGCAGGCGACCTATGTCATGGTCGTCAACAAGAAGGCCCTGCCCTATCTGCCGGCGGGGGCCGACGTGAACGCGCTGACCTATGCGCAGCTCGCGGAGTGGGGCAAGGCGCTGGCCGAGAAGACCGGCAGCCGCAAGCTCGGCTTCCCCGCGGGTCCCAAGGGGCTCTTCGCCCGCTTCCTCCAGGGCAACCTCCTGCCCTCCTACACGAAGTCCATGGTCACCGAGTTCCGCTCGGCCGCGGCTGAGACGATGTGGGGCGACTTCAAGGCCGTGTGGGCCGGCGTGAATCCGAACGCTTCCAGCTACGACTTCATGCAGGAGCCGCTGATGGCGGGCGAAGTGTGGGTCGCGTGGGATCACGTCGCCCGCGTCAAGGACGCCCTCCAGCAGGCTCCGAACGACTACGTCGTCGTGGCGCCGCCGGCCGGGCCGAAGGGGCGCGCCTACATGCCGGTCGTCGCCGGCCTCGCCATCCCGAAGGGCGCCCCGGACCGGGCCGGCGCGGTGGCTCTCATCGAGCACCTCACCAAGCCCGAGACCCAGGTGATCACCGCGGCCGAAGTCGGCTTCTTCCCGGTGGTCGACGCGAAGCTGCCCGCCGACCTGTCGCCGGGCGTGAAGCTGCTCGCCGAAGGCGTCGCGCGCACGCAGACGGCGAAGGACGCGCTTGTCGCGCTGCTGCCGATCGGCCTCGGCGACAAGGGGGGCGAGTTCAACAAGGTCTATTTCGACACGTTCCAGCGCATCGTGCTGCGCAACGAGCCCATCCGTCCCGTGCTCGATGCCCAGGCCGAGGTGATGCGCGGCCTCATCGACGCCACCAAGGCGCCGTGCTGGGCGCCGGACGAGCCCAGCACCGGCCCCTGCCCGGTGAAGTGAGCGCATCGCGATGACCGCGCCGCGGTGGATCCCCTACGCCCTGATCGCACCCGCGGCGCTGTTCCTCGCCGCGCTGTTCATCGTGCCGCTGGTCCAGACGATTCTGCTCTCCTTCGACGGAGGCGGCACGCCGGACCACCTGGCCAACTACCGCAAGATGGCGGGCGACCTGAACTTCACGCTCGCCATCCGCAACACGTTCCTGCTCGTCGGCGTCGTCGTGCCCATCCAGCTCGCGCTGGCGATGGGCATGGCGGTGATGCTGCAGAAAATGAGCACCGGGCGCGACATCGTCCTGTGGATCTGGACGATCCCGCTCGGGGTGTCGGACCTCGCGGCGGGTCTCGTCTGGCTCGCCCTCCTGCAGAACTCCGGCTACCTCAACACCGTCCTGTTCCAGCTCGGCCTGCTCGACGGTCCCACGCCCTGGCTCAACGCGGAGACGCCGGTGACGCTGTTCGTCGGCATCGTCCTGGCGGAAATCTGGCGCGCGACGGCGGTCGTGCTCATCGTCCTGGTGGCCGGCTTCCAGCTGATCCCGAAGGAGTACTCGGAGGCGGCGGAAGTGTTCGGCGCGCGGTCCTGGACGGCGTTCCGGCTCATCACCCTGCCCTTGCTGAAGCCGAGCATCCAGTCGGCGCTGATCCTGCGGACGGTGCTCGCCTTCGAGGTCTTCGCCGTCGTTTACGCGCTCGGCGGGCGCAACATGCCGGTGCTCGTGGGGGAGGCCTATGCCTGGCAGTACGAGAACCAGAACTACGGCGTCGCCGCCGCCTACGCGGTGCTCGTCATGGTGATCTCGCTGGCGGCGACGGTGGTTTACCTCTACGCGCTGCGCACGCGACCGGAGACGCAGCCATGACCGGCGCGCGCAGGCTGATGTTCTGGTCGGGCGTCGCGGCGCTGTGCGCCTGGGTGCTCGTGCCGATCTACCTCATCGCGCTCGGCGCGTTCGGCGGGCGGGCCGCCGCCTTCCGCTGGCCGAAGGCGTTCACGCTGGTCAACGCCTCCCTCGAACAGCTCGCGACGTTCCTGCGCATCGAGGGCGTGTGGAACGCGGCGCTGAATTCCGTCATCGCCGCCTCGCTCACCATGGCGTTGTCGCTGTTGCTCGGCGCGCCGGCGGGCTACGCCCTCGCCCGCTATCGCTTTCGCGGCGCGGGCGCGTTCCGGCTGATGGTGCTGCTGACGCGCGCCTTCCCGCTCGCCATCCTGGCGCTTCCGCTGACGGTCGTGTTCATCCGGGCGGGCCTGTACGACACGCCGTTCGGGGTCGCGCTGGTGCACACCGCCCTGGCGCTTCCCTTCGCGGCCCTGGTCACCGCCGGGCTGTTCGCCGGAATCCCGCGCGAACTCGAGGAGGCGGCCTGGGTGTTCGGCTGCTCGCGCCTGCAGGCCTTCATGCGCGTGGTGCTGCCGCTCGCCCTGCCGGGCCTCGCGGCGGCGGCGATCTTCGCCTTCGTCATCTCTTGGAACGAGGTGTTCGCGGCCTCGGTGCTGACGGTGAGGAACCGGACGCTGACCGCCTATCTCCTCACCGTGCTGGCGGAGTCTCCCCTGCACTATCGCTTTGCCGGCGGCTTCGTCCTGATCGTCCCCTCGGTGGTCTTCATCTTCGCCGTGCGCCGCTACCTGTTCGCCCTCTGGGGCGTCTCCAACCGCTGAAGGAGTCACGATGGCCGGCATCCAGATCGAACGCGTGGGCAAGCGCTTCGGCGGGGCGCTCGCGCTCGACTCCGTGTCCCTCGACGTGGCGGACGGCGAGTTCGTCGCGCTGCTGGGCCCCTCGGGCTGCGGGAAGACGACGCTCCTGCGCATCGTGGCGGGGCTGGAGACGCGAAGCTCGGGCGCGGTGCGGATCGGAGGGCGGGACGTGTCGGACCTGCGCCCGGCGGACCGTGGCCTGGCGATGGTGTTCCAGAACTACGCCGTGTTCCCGCACATGACCGTGTTCGACAACGTCGCCTTCGGCCTGCGGATGCAGAAGAAGCCGCGCGAGGACATCGAGCGCAAGGTGCGCCGCGCCGCCGCCCTGCTGCAGATCGAGCCCTATCTCGACCGCTACCCCGCCAAGCTCTCGGGCGGCCAGCGCCAGCGCGTCGCGGTCGCGCGCGCGCTGGCCGTCGAGCCCGCCGTGCTGCTGATGGACGAGCCGCTGTCGAACCTCGACGCGCTGCTGCGGCTTGAGATGCGCGCCGAACTCAAGAGCGTGCTGCGCGAGGCGAAGACGACGACGCTCTACGTCACCCACGACCAGACGGAGGCCATGGGCCTCGCCGACCGGATCGCCGTCATGCAGCAGGGGCGGATCGTGCAGGCGGACGCGCCGACGACCGTCTATTCGCGCCCGGCCTCGACCTTCGTCGGCGGGTTCGTCGGCTCCCCGCCGATGAACTTCGTGAAGGTGACGGCCAGCGGTCGCTCCGCCCGTCTCGACGCGCTCGACCTGCGCCCGCCGGCGGATGGCGACCTGCTCCTCGGCTTCCGGGGCGAGGACGTCCAGCTCGTCCCGCCGGACGAGGGCATGACCTTCGTCGTGAAGGTCGCCGAGCCGATGGGCTCGCACCTTCTCCTCACGGGGTCCGCGGCCGGCTGTCCTGTCCGCGTCGTGGCTCCGCCGACCGCGTCGGTGCACGCCGGTGACCGCCTCGGCCTGCGCCCCGACCCCGACCGCATCGCCTGGATGTCGCAGGACAGCGGCCTCGCACTGGATGGACACGCATGACCCCCGAAACGCATCGCCGGCTCGACCAGGAAGCAAGGCGCATCCTCGCCGCCAACGACCGGGGCGGCTACACGGTGCCGAACGAACGCGTCTACCCCTTCCAGTGGAACTGGGATTCGGCGTTCGTCGCCATGGGCTTCGCCATGTTCGACGAAGATCGGGCCTGGCGGGAGCTGGAGACGCTGTTCCTGGGCCAGTGGGCCGACGGAATGGTGCCGAGCATCGTCTTCCACACGCCGGCGGACCACTATTACCCCGGGCCGACGGCGTGGGGCACGCGCCACCAGCCGCCGACGACCGGCATCTCCCAGCCCCCCGTCGCCGCCACCTCCGCGCGCTTCTTGTGGGAGCGCGCCGTCGACAGAAGCCTCGTCCGTGACCGGCTCGCGGCGCTGTTTCCCAAGCTGATGGCGTGGCATCGCTGGTGGCACGAAACCCGCGATCCCGACGGCAGCGGGCTCGTGACGGTGACCCATCCGTGGGAAAGCGGCCGCGACAATTCTCCGGACTGGGACGCCCCGCTCGCGGCGGTCGCGCCGACCGTGTCCGTGGGCGCTCTGCGCAAGGACAACAAGGCCGTCGACCCATCGGAGCGGCCCACCGACGATTTCTACGACCGCGTGATGACGCTGGTGGAGGAAGCCAAGGCGCTCGGCTGGGACGGAATCGCCGTCTCCCGGGGGCTTTCGATGCGCGTCTGCGACCTCGGCGTGCAGTGCATCCTGTCGCGCGCCGACAGGGACCTGCTCGCCCTCGCCGAGGAGCTGGGCCGGAGCGAGGACGCCGCGACGCTGGCCCGCTGGATCGCGCGTTCGGACGCCGCCGCCGCACGCCTCAGGGCGCCGGACGGCACGTACCGGTCGCTCGACTTGCGCACGGGCGAACTCGCACCCTGCCCCACATCCGCGAGCTTCCTGCCCCTGTACGCGCGCTTCGCCACGCCCGACGACGTGGAAGCCATGTCGAGCCTGGCCCGGAGCTGGTGGGACCGTCTGCCCTATGGCGTCGCGAGCTGCGATCCGGGCTTCCCGGGCTTCGACCCGCTGCGCTACTGGCGCGGGCCGGTCTGGCTGGTGGTGAACCGCATGATCGCGGACGGCTTCGCGGCCCACGGGCTGGACGACATCGCCGCGCGCATCGCCGACGATTCCGCCGCCATGCTGGCGACCAACGGCTTTCGTGAATATTTCGACCCGCGCACCGCCATGGGCCTCGGCGGCCACGGCTTCTCCTGGAGCGCCGCGATGTGGCTGTCCTGGTTGTCCCAGCCGGGATCCACGAGGCTGACGGGCGCCTGAGCGTCGCGGCGGGTTGTGGCGATTAGATCGGCTCGACGTCGATCACGCCCCCGCTCGCCGCGGCCTCCTTCACGGCGAGCGTCGCGACGAGCGTGCGCAGTCCCTCGCGTGCGTCGATCACGGGTGCGGCCTCGCGACGGACGACCTGGACGAAGTGCGCCATCTGCAGCGTGAGCGGATCGGCCTCAGGCGCGAAGACGCGTGCGCCGCGCATCGGCGACCACCAATCCTCGCCCTCGTGCGTCCACGTCTCGAGACGCGGGACGGAGATCGAGCCCCGCGAGCCGGCGACGAAATAGCAGGCCTGGTCCGTCTGCGGATACGCCTTGTTCTCGCCTGATGTCAGCTCCCAGCTCCACGGCGAAGCGGCCGAGTCGGAGATGAGCAGCGTGCCCAGCGCACCGCTCTTGAAGCGCAGGATGACCGCGGCGGTGTCCTCGACCGGGAACTGGCGCGCGGCGTTCGCCTCCGCCGCCTGCACCGAGGCGATCTCGCCGCACAGATTGCGCAAATCGTCCACGATGTGGATGAGGTTGATGAGGATGACGCCGCCGCCGGGCTCGCGCCGCCACGCCCCCGCCCCCTCGAAGTAGCCCCGGTCCGGCTTCTTGAACAGGCACATGGCGTGCACCGCCGTGATGCGGCCCAGCTCGCCCGACCGAACGATCTCCCTGGACCGGCGGATCAGGGGACTGTGCCGGTGGTGGTGGCCGACGAGGACGGGAACGTCGGCGCGCTCGGCGGCCTCCACGAGACGCCGGCCGCCGGCGATGTCGTCGGACAGCGGCTTTTCCATCAGCATGGGAATGCCGGCCTCGACCGCCGCCAGTCCATACGGCACGTGCAGCGCGTTCGGGGTGGCGACCACCAGCCCGTCTAACGGGCTGCCCACCAGGGCCGCTTCCAACGAATCGTGGACCGGGACTCCGAGCTCCGCCGCCAGCGCCCGCGCCGCCGGAGACGGATCGACGATCGACGCCAGCCTTGCGTCGCCGCTGGCGACGATGCGCTGGATGTGAGCCCGGCCGATCAGGCCGGCGCCGGCGACGGCGATCCGGACGGGAGCGCTCATGGCGCTCAGGCGAACAGGGGCGCGGGATCGGGCGTGTAGCGCGCGATCTTGTCGCGGTCGATGCGCACGCCGAGCCCTGGTTCGTCCGGAATTTCGAGGAAGCCCTCGGCGTCGAGCGCGAACGGCGTCTCCAGGATGCCGTCCACATAAGGGCTCCCGCCGATGAACTCGACGAGATCGCAATCCGGGAAGGCCGAGGCGAGCTGAAGGTCCGCCGCGACGCCCAGGGCGGTGTTCCAGCCGTGGCCGATATATTTCACGCCGAAATCATAGGCCAGCCACGCGATCTTCCGCTGCTCGGAAATGCCGCCGACCTTGGTGACGTCCGGCTGGACGATGTCGAACGCGCCCCCGACGATCCACGGGATGAACGACTGGCGTCTCGTCAGCACCTCGCCGCCGGCGATCGGCACGGGGCTGGCGCGGCGAAGCGTGCGGAAATCCTCCAGCGCGTCGGGCTTCACGGCCTCCTCGAACCAGCCGACCTCGTGCCTGGCCAGCATGTCGGCCGTCCGCAGCGCCCATTTCAGGCCGTGCGGCCAATAGGCGTCGCTCGCGCCGGCGTCGACGAAGAGCTGCGAGTCCTTGCCCGCCGCGTCGCGGGCGGCGGCGACGATGGCCTCGTCGAGCCCGTGGTCCTTGGCGCGGCCGAACGGGCCCCAGCCGATCTTGAAGGCGCGGAAGCCTTGCGCGCGATAGCCGGCGACGATCCCGTGCATCGCGTCGGGCTCTTCCATCAGCAGCGAGCAATAGGGCTGCACCTTGCGCCGGTGGCTGCCGCCGAGCAGGCGGCCCACCGACAATCCGGTCGCCTTGCCCAGGATGTCCCAGCAGGCGATGTCGATGCCGCTGATCGTGTGGGTCAGCGTGCCGCCGCGCCCCATCCAGAACGTGTTCTGGTGCAGCTTCTCGGACAGCCGCTCGGGCTCCAGCGCGTTCTCGCCGCGATAGAGCGGCTCGAGCACCTTCAGCCCCGCCTCGGCGAGACGCCCGTCGGTGAAGACGCTGCCATAGCCGGTGATCCCCGCGTCCGTGTGGACGGCGATGATGGCGTGGATCGAGTCCTCGGGCCGGATCTCGGCCGACCATCCGCCCTTGGGGCTCTCCCCGAACAGCGGGGCGGCCTCGATACGGGTGATGGTGACGGGCCCGAGGGCGCGCCGCGCGTCGGCCATAGGCTTCTCCCTTCGCTTGACTCGATCCGATATCGTATACGAACATACGATCCGAGATGATGCTTGTCGAGGTGGCCATGGCGAACGAAAAACCCGCAAGCCGCGTGCGCTGCGAGATCGACTTCGACAAGGCCGGCCGGCAGGCGGGCTATGCGCGCGCGCCGCTGTCGCGAAACACGTCCGGCTGGGGCGTGGTCGAAATCCCCGTCATCGTCGTCAAGAACGGCGCGGGCCCGACCGTGCTGCTCACCGGCGGCGTCCACGGCGACGAGTACGAGGGGCAGATCGCCGTCTCTCGGCTGGCGCGGGAGCTGCGGCCGGAACAGGTGCAGGGCCGCGTCATCATGATGCCGGCGGTGAACGTGCCGGCCGTGCTGAACGACACCCGCCTTTCGCCCGTCGACAACCGCGACATGAACCGCTGCTTCCCCGGCGATCCGCGCGGCACGTTCTCGGAGATGCTGGCCCACTTCATGGACGGCGTGATCCTGCCGATGGTCGATGTGTCGGTGGACCTGCACACGTGCGGGCACTCGGGCGACTCGGCCCCGTCGACCAACATGCATTATTTGCCCGACCCGGCGATCCGCGAGCGCACCATGGCGATGGCGGCGGCGTTCGGCGCGCCCTTCAACGTGGTGTTCAGCGGCGTCGACGAGGGCGCGACGCTCACCTCGGCGGTCGAGCGGCGCGGCATCGTCTCGCTCGGCACCGAGCTGGGCGGCTGGGGACGCGTCAGCGTCGAGGGCGTGCGCATCGGCGAGCGGGGCGTGCGCAACGTCCTCAAGCAACTCGGCGTGATCGAGGGCAAGCCCGAGACGGTGCAGCGTGACGGCAGCCCCGCCACGCGCCACATGATGGTGCGGGACGCCTCCTGCTACGCCTTCGCGCCGCGCGGCGGGCTGTTCGAGCCCCGGCAGGTCGTCGGCGAAAGGATCGAGGCCGGCCAGACGGCGGGCTTCCTGCACTTCGTCGACGACATCGACACCCCGCCCATCGAAGTCGTCCACCGCGCCTCCGGCCTCCTGTGGATGTCGTCGGGCCCCGGCCGCGTCCAGCGCGGAGACTGCGTGGCCGTCGTGATGCAGGATTACGACGAAGCCCGGTTCGCCCACATCTGAACCTCGACGCGCGAGCGCCGCCATCCCACCCATCCTGAGGAGAACGCCATGGCCGAACGCCCGCGGATCCTGGTTGTCGAATGCATGCAGGAGATCTCGTCCTTCAACCCGCTGCCGTCGGGCTACGAGAACTTCCACATCGAGCGCGGCGACGAGATGCTGGCGCAGGACGGGCTGAACACCGGGCTCGGCGGCGCCATGCCGGTGCTCCGCGCGGCGGGCTTCGACCTGGTGCTGACCATGGCGGCGCGCGCCGGCTCCGGCGGCCTGCTCTCCGCCGCCGGATGGGCGCGGCTCTCCGCCGAGATGGTGCAGGCCATCGAGGCGGGCGCGAAGGGCGGCGTCGACGGCGTCTACTTCTCCCTGCATGGCGCGATGGGGGCGGACGGCGAGCTCGATCCCGAGGGCTGGCTGCTGCGCGAGACGCGCCGCATCGTCGGCGAGGCCGTGCCCATCGTCATTTCGCTCGACCTGCACGGCATCCTGACCGACCGCATGCTCAAGCAGGTCAACGGGCTCGCCATCTACCACACCTATCCCCACGTCGATTTCGCCGACACCGGGCAGCGCGCCGCCAGGCTGCTCGTGCGCATCGTCAAGGAGAAGCTGAAGACCAGCATCGCCCGCGTCGTCATCCCGGCGCTGGCGCGCGGCGACGAATGCGTGACGAAGTCCGGCTGCTACGGCGACCTCATCCGCGAGGCGCAGCGCATCGAGCGCGACGGCACCGTGCTGGCGGCCGGCATCATGATCGGCAACCCGTTCACCGACGTGCCCGAGCTGTGCAGCCAGGTGCTCGTGTGCACGGCCGGCGACGAGGCGACGGCCAAGGCCGAGGCGACGCGCATCGCCGAGGAGTTCTGGCCGCTGCGCTTCCGCATGCAGAGCAAGTTCATCTCGCTGGAGCGCGCCATCGCGCAGGCGGAGACGATCAAGGGGCCGGTCGTGTTCACCGACGCGGCCGACGCGACCTCGTCGGGCGCGACGGGCGACAGCGCCATCATCATCGACGGGCTGCGGCGGGCGGACACGAAGAAGCGCGTGCTGGCGCAGGTCGTCGACCCGCGCGCCGCCGCGGCCGCGCACGAAGCCGGCGTCGGCGCGACCATCGACGTGACGTTGGGCGGCGCCATCGACCCGAAGCGCTTCAAGCCGATGCGGGTGAGCGCGCGCGTCAAGCTGCTCTCCGACGGGCGCGCGCGGCTGGAGACGATGAAGACCGGCCTCGACGCCGGGCCGACCGCCGTCCTCACCTTCGGCACCTTCACCGTCGTCGTGTTCTCGAAGACGCTGAGCCTGTTCGACCGCGCCATGTACTACGCCAACGGCCTCGACCCGCGGGACTTCGACGTGATCGTGGTGAAGTCCCCCCACACCGAGTTCCACATGTACGACCAGTGGGTGGAGAAGAACTTCAACATCGACATCCCGGGGGCGACGTCGAACAATCTGCCGACCCTGGGCCACACGATCTGCATGCGGCCCATGTACCCTCTCGACCCCGGCGTGGAATTCCACCCCCGCCCCGTCGTCTACGCCAGGCAGGGCTGACGCTCGCCGCCATCCCGCATACGCACGGAAAGGGGCGACACGCCGCCATGAAGATCGAGGCCGTCGATTTCTTCTACCTCTCGATGCCGCAGGTGACGACCGAGGCCGACGGCAGCCAGGATGCGCTCGTCGTCAGGGTCGCCGGCGGCGGGCATGTCGGCTGGGGCGAGTGCGAGGCGGCGCCGCTGCCCTCCATCGCCGCCTTCGTCTGCCCGATGTCGCACGGCGTCTGCCGCCCCGTCGCGGATTCGGTGCTGGGCCAGCGTCTCGAGGGGCCGGACGACATCGCGCGCATGGCGGCGCTGGTGGAATACGACAGCATGGACCTGCTGCAGGCGGCCCACACCTTCTCCGGCGTCGAGATGGCGATGTGGGACCTGCTCGGCCGCGCGCGCGGAGAGCCCGTGTGGAAGCTCCTCGGCTACGCCGCCTCGCACGCCAAGACGCCCTACGCCTCGCAGCTCTTCGGCGACACGCCGCAGGAGACGCTGGAGCTCGGCCGCAAGGCGCGGGCGAAGGGCTTCCGCGCGGTCAAGTACGGCTGGGGGCCGATCGGGCGCGGCGCGCCGGAGGCGGACGCCGACCACTTCGCCGCTGCCCGCGAGGGCATCGGCGAGGACGGCATCCTGCTGGTCGATGTCGGCCAGATCTTCGGCGAGGACGTCGAGCGGGCGGCGCTGCGCCTGCCGGCGCTCGAAAAGGCGCGCGCCACGTGGCTGGAGGAGCCCTTCCACGCCAGCGCGCTGGAGGCCTACGGCGCGCTCGCGGCGCGCAGCCGGACCGTGAAGATGGCCGGCGGCGAAGGGGCGCACAACACGTTCATGGCGCGCCACCTGATCGACTACGGCAAGGTAGGATACATCCAGATCGATTGCGGGCGCATCGGCGGCATCGGCCCGGCGAAGAAGGTGGCGGACTACGCCGCCCCGCGCGGCGTCACCTACGTCAACCACACCTTCACGTCGCACCTCGCTCTCTCGGCCTCGCTGCAGCCCTATGCCGGGCTGGAGGGCCACCGCATCTGCGAGTACCCGGTCGCCCCGAAGTCGCTGGCGGTCGACCTCACCGCGACGCATCTGACGCCGGACGCCAATGGCGAGGTGCGCGCGCCCGACGCTCCGGGCCTCGCCGTCGAGGTGAGCCCCGAGGCGCTGCGGCGCTACCGCGTCGACGTCGAGATCAGGGTCGGCGGCCGCACGCTCTACCGCACGCCCGAGGCCTGAGCCGGAACGCGGCCCCGGCGCGGCCGACAGGAGAAAGGCGATGCCGGAACAGTCCCAAGCGGCCGGGCGGCCGCAGCCCGACATCCTGTTCTTCTACTCCGATCAGCACGCCCGCCACGTCGTCGGGCACGCCGGCGACGCCGTCGCCGTGACGCCGAACCTGGACCGGCTCGCCCGGTCCGGCGTGTGGTTCGACAGCGCCTACTGCCCCTCCCCGATCTGCACGCCGAGCCGCATGTCGATGCTGACCGGGCAGTGGCCGCACGAGCAGGGCTGCTGGACGCTGGAGGACCAGTTGCGCTCCGACCGGCCGACTTATGCTCATGCGCTGGGCGCGGCCGGCTATCGCACCGTCCTGTGCGGGCGCATGCACTCGGTGGGCCCGGACCAGCTGCATGGCTATGCCGAGCGCGACGTCGGCGATTGCAGCCCGAACTGGCCGGGCGCGCCGCGCCAGGATCTCGGCGTGCTGGCAGGCGCGCAGGGGCCTGCGCGCGTCAGCCTGGAGCGCTCGGGGCGCGGGCAATCGGGCTACGAGGTCGTCGACCGCGCCGCCGTCGCCGCCGCGCTGGAGCGCATCGCCGAGATCGCGCGGGCCCGCAAGGCGGGCTCGACCCAGCCCGTGTTCCTCACCGTCAGCTTCGTCCTGCCGCACTGCCCGTTCGTCGCCCGCGCCGAGGATTTCGACCTGTTCGAGGGCCGCGTCGGGCCGCCGCGCCTCGGCCGGCCGGACCCCGATCGCGAGCACCCCGCCACCGCCGCGTGGCGGCGCGCCTGCGGGATCGAGGACTTCGATCCGCAAGCCGTGATCCGGGCGCGCACGGCCTATTACGGTCTGGTGCGCCGGCTCGACGCGATGATCGGCGAAGTGCTCGACGCGTGGCACGCGGCCGGGCTCGGCGGCGACTCGCTGGTCGCCTACACGTCCGACCACGGCGAAATGCTGGGCGAGCACGGGCTGTTCTGGAAGAACTGCTTCTACGAGCAGTCCGTCGGCGTTCCGCTGATCCTGTCCTGGCCGGGCCGCCTGCCGGAGGGCGCGCGCTGCCCGCGCGTCGTCAACCTCGTCGACCTCGGCGCGACCTTCATCGCCGCCGCGGGCGCGCCCGCCCTGCCCCGCTCGCGCGGGCGCAGCCTGCTCGGTATTGCGGCCGATCCGGATGCGCCGTGGCTAGACGAGACCTACAGCGAGTACGTCACCGACGAGACGCCGCAATGGACCGGGCCGACGACCGTGCAGCAGCGCATGGTGCGCGCGGGACGCTGGAAGCTCGTCGTCACGCGCGGGGAGCGGCCCCAGCTCTTCGATCTCGCGGCCGACCCCGACGAACTGCGCGACCTCGCGGAGGACCCGGCCCTGGCCGACCTGCGGCGCGACCTCGAAGCGCGCGTCCTGCGCGGCTGGGACGCCGACGCGATCGCCCGCGAGGTGGCGATGCGCCGCCGCGAGAAGAACCTGCTGGCCGAATGGGCCCGTCGCACCCATCCGCGCAGCACGCTGCAATTCCCGATCACCGCCGCCGACAGCTGGCTCGACGGCGGCTGAGCGCGACGGCCTTCAGCCTCCGCCCGCGAGAGCGGCCAGGCGCGGCGCGATCTCGGCCTTGACCCGGCGGCCGAGTTGCGCGCCCCAGTCGTCGCCCATGGCCTCGGCGTGGCGCACCATCCGGTCCGCCAGCCCGTCGATCTCGCGCGCGAAATCGGGAAAGTGGTCGAAGCGGCGGAACTCGCCGTCCGGGCGCGGCGTGAGGAACAGGTCGAGCTCCTCCTCCGGATCGTCGCGCAGATTGTAGAGCTCGTGCTGGCCGGTTCCGCTGGCGATGAGCTTCCAGTCGGCGGTGCGCACGCAGCGCTGCTCGATCTTGCTGATGTGGGTGATGTTCTCGACGTAATAGTCGTCCCGCCAGGCCGGCCTCTCGCCGCGCAGCAGCGGGACGAGGCTCGCGCCGTGCATCGGCGACAAAGCGCGGCCGCCGGCCAGCTCGATCAGCGTCGGCGCGAGGTCCTGCAAGCCCACCGGCAGATCGCAGACGCTGCCCGGGGGTACGCCGGGCCCCTCCGCGATGAAGGGGATGCGGATGGCGTCGTCGTGGCAGACGAACTTGTGCTCGCCCTCGCGCCGGTACCAGAACGTATCGCCGTGGTCGGAGTAGTAGATCACGAGGGTGGAGCGATCGAGCCCGGTGTCCCGCAGCGTGTCGCGAATGCGGCCGAGGCACGCGTCGAGCGCGGTCACGGCGGCGTAGTAGCCGGCGAACGGCACGCCGCGCCCCCGATACGGCTCGTAGTAGCGCGACGGCGCGGTATAGGGATCGTGCGGCGGGTAGTAGCTCTGCACCATGACGAAGGGCTGCTCGCTCGTCGCCTGCCGCCGCAGGAAGGCGACGCAGGCGTCCGTCTGGCGGTCCGGGCGGTAGACGCCGTCGCGCTTGCCGTCGATCCAGTGGCCGAAGCGGGAGTTGAAGCACTCCTCCCACACGTCGAAGAACCGGGGCTGCTCCTCGCCGAGATGCCACTTGCCGAAGTGCGCCGTCAGGTAGCCCGCCGCCTTCATCCTGTCGAACACGGTCTCGCGCAGAAGCGAAGCCGGGCTGTCGAACGCGTTGGCGACGCCGTAGACGTTGTCGATCAGGCCGTGGGCGTGAGGATAGGCCCCCGTCCACATCGTGCCGCGCGCGGGCGTGCACACCGGCCACGGCGTGAAAGCGTGGGTGAAACGCATGCCGCCTTCCGCCATGGCGTCGAGGTTCGGCGTCTCGACGAAGCGATTGCCGTAGGCGCCGATCGAGTCCATGCGCTGCTGGTCCGAGAAGACCAGCACGATATTGGGTCGCGTCATGCCTGGAGGCTCCCGGTTGAAGTCGTCGCGCTCGGCGTGAGCAGATGACAGGCCGCCGCGTGGCCCGGCGCCACCTCCACCAGCGGTGGGCGCTCGGCGCGGCACCGCTCGAAGACGTGGGGGCAGCGCGTGTTGAAGCGGCAGCCCGGCGGAGGATTGCTGGCGCTCGGCACGTCCCCCGTCACCGGCTGGAACCGCCGCTTGCCCTCCCCGACCTCCGGGATGGAGGCGAGCAGCGCCTGCGTGTAGGGGTGCCTCGGCGTCGCGAACAGCGCGCTTCGGGTCGCGATCTCGACGATCTCGCCGAGATACATCACCGCCACGCGGTCGCAGATGTGCCGGATGACGCCGAGGTCGTGCGAGATGAAGAGATAGGTCAGCGACAATTCACTCCGCAGGTCCTCGAGCAGGTTGAGGATCTGCGCCTGGATCGACACGTCGAGCGCCGACACAGCCTCGTCGAGCACGAGGAAGCGCGGCGACAGCGCGAGAGCGCGCGCGATGCCGATGCGCTGCCGCTGGCCGCCGGAGAACTCGTGCGGAAACCGCGCGGCGTGGTGCGGCAGCAGGCCGACGAGCCCGAGCAGCTGGCGCAGGCGCTTGTCGCGCGCGACCCGGTCCCCGACGCCATGCACGACGAGCGGCTCGGTGATCAGTTCGCCCGCGGTCATGCGCGGGTTGAGCGAGCTCATCGGGTCCTGGAACACGATCTGCAAGTCGCGGCGCAGCGCGCGCAGCGCCTTGCCGGCGAGCGCCGAGATTTCGACGCCGTCGAACAGGATCGACCCCGTGCTGGGTTCGAGGAGGCGCACGACCATGCGCCCTGTCGTCGTCTTGCCGCAGCCGGATTCGCCGACGAGCCCCAGCGTCTCGCCTTTGGCGATGTCGAAGCTCACGCCCTCCACCGCGCGGACCTCCACGGCGGGCGCGAGAAAGCCGCGCCCGCGCCGGCGGAACGTCTTCCCCAGCCCGCGCACAGAGAGAAGCGGCGCCTCGCTCACGCGGCCGCCTCCGCCAGCGGCGTGAGGCATGCCGCGCCGTGCGTTGGCCCGACCTGGAGGCGCGGCGGGTCGAGCTGCGCGCAAGCGGGCTGGGCCAGGGCGCAGCGCGTGCGGAACCGGCAGCCGCTCGGCAGGTCGAAGGGCGGCGGCACCGTTCCCGGAATCGCCTGGAGGCGCGGCGTGTCGTGGCTGGCCGACGGGCGGCTCGCCAGAAGCCCGCGCGTGTAGGGATGCGCCGGCCGCGCGAACAGCGACGCGGCGGGCGCGTCCTCGACGATCCGGCCCGCGTACATCACCGCGACACGATCCGCGAACGACGACACGACGCCGAGGTCGTGGCTGATGAGCACGATGCCCATCCGGTATTCCTGCTGCAGTTCTCGCAGCAGTTCGAGGATCTGCGCCTGGATGGTCACGTCGAGCGCGGTGGTCGGCTCGTCCGCGAACAGAAGCCGCGGATGGCAGGCGATGGCCATGGCGATCATGACGCGCTGGCGCATGCCGCCCGACAGCTGATGCGGATATTCGTCGAGCTTTTCGCGGGGGGACGGAATGCCGACGCGCGACAGCAGGTCGGCCGAACGGGCGCGCGCCTGTCCCGCCGTCACCGCGCCGTGGCGCAACAGCGTTTCGCCGATCTGCCGGCCGATAGTGAGCACGGGGTTCAGCGCCGTCATCGGCTCCTGGAAGATCATGCTCATCGCCGCGCCGCGCAGGCGCTGCAGCCGCTTCTCGCCCGCGCCCAGCAAAGGCTCTCCCATCAGGTTCAGGCGGTCCGCCGTCACCCGCGCGACGTCGGGCAGCAGCCCCATCGTCGCCTGCGCCGTCACGCTCTTTCCGGAGCCGGATTCCCCGACGATGCCGAGCACTTCGCCGTCGTCCAGCGTGAGCGTGACCCGGTCGACAACGGTCATGCCCGCGAAGGCGACCGACAGCCCGGCGATGTCGAGCAGCGGCGTCTTGTCGCCCGCGCTGGCTGCATCCATTCGCTGACAGTCCCCAGCCGTTGCCCCTCGTCAAATTTCGTATACGATTAGACGATAATGTCAACGCGCGGGCGTGCCATGACGCGACATCCCAACCTGGTGGTGGTCCTCGTCGACCAGCTTCGCCGGCACGCGCTGGGCTTCGCCGGCGACCCCAATGTCCGCACGCCCAACATAGACCGTCTGGCCGCCGAGGGCGCGTGGTTCGACGCGGCCTGCTCCAGCTATCCCGCCTGCGTGCCGTTCCGCTTCTCGCTGATGACGGGCGAGTACGCGCACAGCCGCAACGTGCTCGGCATCGGGCATCGGCTGTCGCCCGCCGAGCGCACGCTGGGCGAGGCCGTGCGGGAGCAGGGCTACGCCACCGCCTATGTCGGCAAGTGGCACCTCTATTCGTCCTACGGGCTCACGGGCGGGCTCACGCTGTCGCAGGCCTGCCGGACCCCGGTGCCGCGCTCGCACCGGCGCGGCTTCGATGCGTGGCGCGGCTTCGAGCTGCGCAACGATTTCCACGACACCTGGTACTTCAGGGACGACGAGGCGACGCCCCGCCGGCTGGAAGGCTACCAGACCCACGGCCTGTTCGATCTCGCCGAGACCTACATCGCCGACGAGCGGCCCCGCGACCGACCGTTCTTCCTGCTGCTCTCCGTGGAGGCGCCGCATCCGCCCTTCACCGCGCCGGCCGAGCGCGTCGAAGCCATCGCGCAGCGCGGTCCCCTGCGGACGCGGCCCAATGTCGACGTCGGCGCGATCCGCTTCGCGCCGCCCGAGTGGTATGGCCCCGGCAATCCGGGCGGCGCGGCGGACCGCTCCGACATCAAGACGGTGCACGCCGCCTTCGAGCCGAACATGCGCGGCTACTACGCCATGATCGAGGAGATCGACGACCGCATGGGGAGCCTCATGCGGACCTTGGAAACGCAGGGCCTGGCGGAGAACACGGTCGTGCTGTTCCTCTCCGACCACGGGGAGCTCGGCGGCAGCCACGGCCTGCTCGGCAAGGCCGAGCCGTGGGAGGAGTCGGTTGCCATCCCGCTGATCGCCTGGGGCGCGGGGATCGCCAAGGGCGCGCGCTGCGCGACGCCGCTGGCGACGGAGGACCTGTTCGCCACCCTTGTCGGCCTCGCCGGGGGTTCGCCTGAGCCCGGGCCGGGACGGCGCGACTTCGCGCCCTGGCTGCGCGGCGACGCGCCGCCGCCAGACCGCGAGGCGGTACTGCTGGAATTCGTCGCGGAGGCGCGGCCGGGGCGCGGCTATTTCGACCGCACATGGCGAGGCGTTCGCACCGCGCGGCACAAATACGTGACGCTGGGCGACCGCACGGGCGCGCGCCCGTGGCTGCTGTTCGACCTCGAGGCGGACCCGTACGAGCTGCGCAACCTCGTCGACGACGCCGGCTCGGCGGAGCTGGCGGCCCGCATGCACGGCCTGCTCGTCGCCGTGCTGGACGAGACCGAGGACGACTACGCCCTCGCCCCGGCCTTCGGGCACCCGGCCCGGCGCGCCGTCGCGGAAGCGTCCTAGTCCGGGTCCGCCGAGACGCGCATGCGCTCGATGAAGCCCTCGTGGTCGAGCGCCTTGGTGTAGTCGACGATGTGCTCGCGCATCAGCGAGGCGAGGCTTTTCGCATCCTTCGAGCGCAGCCCCTCGATGATGTCGGTGTGCTCGTCGGCGATCGGGCCGAGGTCCTTCTGCATCGCAGACAGGCCGAAGATGATGGTGAGCTGCAGCGACAGCGGCTCCCACGTGCGCAGCAGGACCTCGTTGCCGGTGAGGCCGCAGAGCTGGCGGTGGAACACCGTGTCGAGCCGAGCCAATTCGTACCGGTCGCCCTGGCGTGCGGCCTCCTCCATCAGGTCGCGCGTGCGGACCAGCGGATCGAGGATCGAGGGATCCTTGCGGGCCGCCTGCCTCGCCTCCTCGGCCGCCAGCTGCTCCAGCACCAGGCGCACCTTGAGCACCTTTTCGAGCCGCGCCACGCTGACGTCCATCAGCCGCATGCCGCGATAGGGCATGTTCTCGACGATGCCCTGGCTCTCCAGGAGCCGCAGCGCCTCCCTCACCGGCACGCGGCTCACCTGCAGGCGCCGCGCGACCTCCGCCTCCACGACCCGGTCGCCCGGCAGGAACGTGCCGCGCGCGGCGGCCTCGACGATGCGGTCGACGACCTGCTCGACCAGCGTCTTGCGGCCGTTGAGGGGCTCGAGTGTGTCGGCGTTGGAAGGGACTGCTTCAACCATTGCTTGCTCGATTGCATTGTGAATGGGTTATCGTATACGATTATACGAACGTCGCCACAACCCGCCCTCTCGTCGGCGCGACCAACAAGCTGAATGCGGGCAACGTCTCGGGTGCAAGGAGGATCGCCGTGAGGATCTGCCAACGTTCCGTGCTGTTCCGCCGTATCGCCCTCGCCGTCGCGCTCGGCGCGGCGACGGCGCTGGCCTCGCCCGCCTCGGCCCAGAAGGCCGGCGGCGACGTCGTGTTCGCGCAAAGCTCCAACCCGCCCAGCCTGGACGGGATGGTCACGTCGTCCCAGGCGTCGCGCAACATCACCATGAACATGTACGAGACCCTGTTCGGTTTCGACGAGAACATCCGCCCGATGCCGATCCTGGCCGAGTCCGTCGAGATTTCGCCGGATGGACTGACCTATCGCATCCCGCTGCGCAAGGGCGTCAAGTTCCACAACGGCAAGGAAATGACGGCCAAGGACGTCAAGGCCTCGCTGGAGCGCTACCGCAAGCACGGCGCGACCGCGGGCCTGCTCAATCCGGTGACGAGCATCGACATCACCGGCGACTATGAGGTGACGTTCCGCTTCGCCAAGCCGACGCCGACCTTCATCGAGGCGTTCGCCTCGCCGCGCGCGCCGGCCGTCATCATCCCCGAGGAGGAGACCGGCAAGGACCCGGGCAAGATCAACTTCATCGGCACCGGCCCCTACAAGTTCGTCGAGTACGTGCCCGACAGCCACGTCAAGCTCGCCAAATTCGCCGACTACGCGCAGGACAACCGCTACAAGGGCCCGGACGGTTTCGGCGGCAAGAAGACCGCCTATTTCGACACGATCACCTTCCGCGTCATGCCCGAGACCGGCGCCAGGACGGCCGCGCTCGAGGCGGGCGAGATCCAGATCAACGAGCAGATCCCGATCCCCACCGCGCGCCGCCTGAAGGGCGACCCGAAGTTCGCGATCTACGAGAACAAGACGTGGGGCTTCCTGACCTTCATCATCAACCTGAAGCAGGCGCCGGGCGACAACCCCAAGTTCCGCGAGGCCGTGCAGGTGGCGCTGAAGATGGAGCCCATCGTCGGCATCGCCACCGAGGGCCTGTTCTCGTTGAACCACGGCTGGCAGTACCCCGGCACCACCTATGACGCCGGCGACATCGGCAAGCAGTGGTACAACCTGGGCGACGCGGCCCGGGCCAAGGCCCTGCTCGCGGAGGCCGGCTACAAGGGCGAGCCCTTCTCGATCCTGACCGACTCCAACATCCCCGAGCACAACAAGTCCGCCGTCGTCATCGCCGAGCAGCTCAAGGCGGCCGGCATCAACGCCGTCATCAACCAGGTCGACTGGCCGACGGCGCTGAAGATCCGCCTGCAGGACACCGGCTGGAACGGCTGGACGCTGGTGATGGGCATCGAGCCCTATCTGGGTCCCGTCGGCGTGGTCGCGACGCTGGTCGGCAATACGGCGCACTTCCGCCAGCCCGACCCGCAGCTCGACGCGCTCTACGAGGAGCTGATCTCCGGCAAGACCGTCGAGGCCCGGCAGGAGACTTTCCGCAAGATCCAGGCGCGTCTCTACGAGCTGCGCGGCATCATCAAGATCGGCGATGTCGGCATCGCGCAGGCGGCGCGCTCCAACGTCAAGGGCTTCACGCCCTTCCGCTTCCCCCGCCTCTACAACGTATGGTTCGAATAGAGGCCGGCCGGGCAAGGCGACGGAACCGGAGACGCGCATGCTGCGGTTCGTGATCTACAGGGCGATCAGCGCCATCCCGGTGCTGATCGTCGTGTCCCTCGTCTGCTTCCTGCTGATGTGGATCGTGCCCGGCGACGTCGCCTCGGAGATCGCCGGGGCCGACGCGACGCCCCAGCAGATCGTCCAGATCCGCGCCAATCTGGGGCTCGACCGTCCGCTGTTCGAGCGGGCGGTCGACTGGTACTGGAACCTCCTGCACGGCGATCTCGGCCGCTCCTACCTGCTCAACCGCAACGTCACCGACGCGGTGATGGAGCGGCTGCCGGTGACGCTCTCCCTCGCCGGCCTCGCGCTGGCGCTCGCCATCGCGCTCGGCATCCTGCTCGGCGTGTTGGCCGCCGTGAACCACAACCGCTTCCTCGACCAGGCGGCGATGACGCTCGCCTTGCTCGGCCTCTCGATGCCGGACTTCTGGTTCGGGCTCATGCTCATCGTGCTGTTCGCGGTGCAACTCGGCTGGCTGCCGACCGGCGGGTTCGTCTCCCCGTCCGAGGACCTGATCGGCTGGGCCAGGTCGATGACGCTGCCCGCCCTGACCCTCGCCTTCACGCAGATGGGCGTGATCGCGCGCATGACGCGCTCGAGCATGCTCGACGCGCTGGGGCAGGACTATGTGCGCACGGCCAAGGCGAAGGGGCTGAGCGCCGGCCAGATCGTCTTCGTCCACGCGCTGCGCAACGCGCTCATCCCCATCGTCACGGTCACCGGCGTCATGACCGGCGTGCTGATCGGCGGCGCGGTGGTGGTCGAGACCGTCTATTCGCTCCCCGGCAGCGGCCGGCTGATCGTCGGCGCCATCCAGCGGCGCGACTATCCGATCATCCAGGGCGGCCTGCTGCTCACCGCCACGATCTTCGTGTTCGTCAACATCGTGGTCGACGTTCTCTACGGCCTGCTCGACCCGAGGGTCCGCCATGGACGCTGACGCCCTGCCCTCCGCGACTTCGGTTCGCCTGCGCCAGGCCGGCCGCTTCATGCTGCGGCTGCTGGAGCACCGCTCGTTCCTGATCGGCTCGGTGCTGTTCTTCGCCATCGTCGCCTGCGCCGGTCTCGCCGACGTGCTGGCGTCCGACGACCCGAACCGGAACGACTACGCCGCCATCCTCGCCGGCCCCAGCGCGGAGCACCGCTTCGGGGCCGACGCCTTCGGCCGGGACATCCTGTCGCGCGTGCTCTACGGGGCGCGCGCCTCGCTGCGCATCGGCGTTTTCGTCGTCCTGGGAACGGGCGTCGCCGGCGTTTTCATCGGCACGGTCGCGGCCTACGTGCCCGCGCTCGACGGGCTGTTCATGCGCACCATGGACGGGCTGATGGCCTTCCCGGGGGTGCTGCTCGCCATCGCGCTGTCCTCGGCGCTGGGCCCCTCGGAGTTCAACGTCATCCTGGCGCTGACCGTCGCGTTCATGCCGCGCACCGCGCGCATCGTGCGCGCCAGCGTGCTGGTGGTGAAGGAACTCCCCTTCGTGGAATCGGCCGTCGCCATCGGCGCCGGCCATGCGCGCATCATCCTGCGCTACATCCTCGCCAACTCGCTGTCGCCGCTGATCGTGCAGCTCACCTTCGTGTTCGCGGTGACGGTGCTGGCCGAGGCGATCCTCAGCTATATCGGCGTCGGTCCGCCTCCTCCCGCGCCGTCGCTGGGCAACATCATCGCGGAAGGCCGCAACTATATCCGCGAGGCTCCGTGGATCGCCTTCTTCCCCGGCGTCGTCATCGCCGCCACCGTCCTCGGCCTCAACCTGATGGGCGACGGGCTGCGCGACGTCATCGACCCGCGCCTGCGCAAGCTGCGCGAGGCGGGCTGAGGCCATGCCCGGTCCCGCGACGGTCCCGCTTCCCCGGCCCGAAAACGCCGCGCCGCGCGTCGGCGAAGTTCCGGCTCCAACCCCGCCCGCTCGCTCGCCGTGCTGCGCGCCGGCGCGCGGCGATGCGCCATCCCCCGTTCTCGCGCCCGCCCCGCCTTGGGCCCCCGGCGGTGGCGACGTGTCGCTGCGCGTCCCCGTCCCCGGCGGGCGGGCGCTGGTCGGCACGGACCGGCCGTTCCTGCCCGTCGACGGCGAGGGCCCGCAGCGCAGCGTGCGGCTGGCCGGCTTCCAGATGGACGCCCACGCCGTCACCAACGCCCGCTTCGGCCGCTACGTCGAGGCGACCGGCTACGTCACCGAGGCGGAGCGCTTCGGATGGTCGTTCGTCTTTCACGCCTTCCTGCGCGACCGGAGCCTCGGGCCGGTGGGCGCCGCCGCCGCGCCATGGTGGCGGCGCGTCGAGGGCGCGTGCTGGCGACATCCCGAGGGACCGGACTCGACGCTGGACGGCCGCGCCGAACACCCGGTCGTCCACGTCTCCTGGCGCGACGCCGCCGCCTTCGCGTCCTGGGCGGGCGGCCGCCTGCCCGGCGAGGCCGAATGGGAGCACGCCGCGCGGGGCGGCCTCGGCGACGTCGCCTTCCCCTGGGGCGACCGCGCGCCCGACGACGAGACGTTCCAGCCCTGCAACATCTGGCAGGGCGCGTTCCCTCATACCGATCTGGGCCGCGACGGCTGGCGCGGCACGTGCCCCGTCGACGCCTTCGAGTCCAACGGCTACGGCCTGTTCAACATGGCCGGCAATGTCTGGGAATGGTGCGCCGATCCGTTCCGCGTGCGCTCGCTGAAGCGCGACGCCGCCGCGCGCAACGCGACGGCCGACGCGCAAGGCTGGCGGCTGATGAAGGGCGGCTCATATCTGTGCCACGCCAGCTACTGCTTCCGCTACCGCATCGCGGCGCGGCTCGGCGTGCCGCCCGACAGCACGACCGGCCATGTCGGCTTCCGGCTGGCCTATGACGCGTAGCGGCCGCGCCCGCCTCAGGCCGCCTTGCGGCGCAGCGGCAGGCCAAGCTCCTCGCAGATCCCCCTGATGTGGGCAGCGCTCTGCTGGATGTAGCGCACCGTCTCCTCGTAGTGGAAATGCTCCACCGCCCACGCGGCGTAGGAGCGGCGGTCCGGAACTTCGCCGCCGGCGATGCGCTGGCCGTAGGCGCGCACCATCGCGAGATAGGCCGCGTATTCCTCGACGCCGAGGTCGGGATGCCCCGCCAGCCATTGCGGATCGGCGATCTCGACGATCATGCGCGGCGGAGTGCGCGGGCGGTCGCTAAACGATTCATAGTTCTCGATCGACAGGTTGAGGTCGGGATTGGCCTCGGCCAGGATCGGCAGGATGCTCCTGAAATCGACCACGCCGGAGCCGCAGGGGCGCATCTGGAAATCCAGCACGTCGCCGTCATAGGCGATCAGGGCGTCCTTGATGTGGGTCTGGCGCACATAGGGCGCCAGTCGCCGCGCCGCCCACACCGGGTGCTCGCCGCGCTGGAGCACGTTGGCGGTGTCGAACACCACGCCGGTCGTGTCGGGGCCGACGTCCTCGACCAGCCGGACGAGTTCGAACGAGGTGATCTCCTCGTGCGTCTCCAGGTTGAGGTGAATGCCGAGGTCGCGCGCGATCGGCTTGAGGATCTTGAGGAAGCGCGCCGTCGCCGCAAGCTGCTCCTCCCAGGTCACGTCGGTGCGGAAGCGGTCATAGGCGAAGCGGCCGACATAGGCGGGCTTGTAGTTCGCCGTCGCCACCCACAGCTCGCGGCAATCGATGGCGGCGCACGCCTCCATCATGCGGCGGAAGCCGAGCACGATGTCGCCGTCACCCATCATCCGCAGCTCGGGGGCCTCGGGCGTGGCGTAGGGATTGACCTTGCCCAGGCCGGTTTCGAGATACATGCCGAGTTCGTCGGCGCGCTGGCGGACGGCGCGCAACAGGCCGGGGTCGAGCGTCGGGCTCATGTCGAGCACGGTGCGGAAGAACAGGCCCTCCATGCCGAGGTCTCGCGCGTGGTCGAAGCTGTCGACCGGCCCACGCTTGGCGGCTTCCGGAATCTTGCGGCCGTCGACACCGATGCGCATCGGCTCGTCTCCTCGATTTGTCAGGACTGGTGCTGGAGCTGGCGGCGGCGGGCGCGGCCCACCGCCGGATCCGGGACGGGAACGGCGTCGAGCAAGGCCCGCGTATAGGCCTCCCGCGGCGAGCCGAAGATCTCCGCCCGCGTGCCCTGCTCGACGACGCGCCCCTTGTGCAGGACGACGATGCGCTCGCAGAGATGGCGGACGACGGCGAGGTCGTGCGCGATGAACAGGATGGCGAGCCCGAACTGGCGCTGCATGTCCTGCAGCAGGTTGATGACCTGCGCCTGCACGGACACGTCGAGCGCCGCCACCGGCTCGTCGCAGACGAGGATGCGCGGCTGCACCGCCAGCGCGCGCGCGATGGCGATGCGCTGGCGCTGCCCGCCGGAGAACGAGCGCGGATAGCGCCCCCTGTCGTCCGGGTTGAGCCCCACCGTGCGCAGGATCTCGGCGACGCGGTCCCGCCGCGCGGCTGGCGTGGGCTCGAGCCGATGCACCAGAAGCCCCTCGCCGACCAGCTCCTCCACCGTCATGCGCGGGTTGAGGCTGCCATAGGGGTCCTGGAACACCATCTGAACGTCGCGGCGGAATCGCAGCAGGTCCGCGCCCCGGGCGCGCACCACGTCGGTTCCGTCGTAAGTGATGGAGCCTTGCTCCGGCCGCGTGAGCGCCATCAGGCATTTGGCGATGGTCGACTTGCCCGAGCCGGATTCGCCGACGAGCCCGAGCGCCTGTCCCGCGTCGAGCCCGAACGACACGTCGTGGAGCACCTGCACGGGCGGATTGGGGAACGACGCGTAGGTCTTGCAAAGGCCGTCGACGCTGAGAAGCATGGCTTAGGCTCCCTGCGAGGCATGGAGGTGGCAGGCGGCCCGTCCGCCCTCGACCGGCAGCACGGCGGGAACGTCCCGCAGGCACGGCGCGAAGGCCGCGTCGCAACGGGGATGGAACGCGCAGCCCGTCGGGCGGGCGAAGGGCGGCGGCGGCGCGCCGGGGATGGCGTAGAGCCGGTCGAGATCCTGGTCGATGCGCGGCACGGCCTTGATCAGCCCGCGCGTGTAGGGATGCCGAGGCCGGGCGAAGACCGAGTCGACCGAGCCGTCCTCCACGATGCGCCCGGAATACATCACCATCACGCGTTCGGCGAAGCCCGCGACAACGCCAAGGTCGTGCGTGATGAACAGCACCGCCAGGCCGCGGCGGGCCGACACGTCGTCGAGCAGGTCGAGCACCTGGTCCTGCACCCGCACGTCGAGCGCGGTGGTCGGCTCGTCGGCGATCAGCAGCCTCGGCTCGCCCACCAGCGCCATGGCCAGCACGACGCGCTGGCGCATGCCGCCCGAGAACTCGTGCGGATAGGCGTCCAGCCGCTCGGCCGCGCGGTCGACGCGCAGTTCGTCGAGCACCGCCAGCGCCCGCCGGCGCGCGTCCGCCTTTCCGACGCCTCGGATGCGCAGGGTCTCGGCGACCTGGTCGCCGATGGTCATCAGCGGGTCGAGGAAGCTCATCGGGTCCTGGAACACCATGGCGATGTCGCCGCCGCGCACCTGCGTCATCTCCCGCTCGGACAGAGCGAGAAGGTCGCGCCCGGCGAACTCGACGCGGCCCGACACGCGCGCCGCCCGGTCGAGCCGCATCAGAGCGCGCGCGGTCACCGACTTGCCCGAGCCGGATTCGCCCACGAGCGCGACCCGCTCGCCGACGCCGATGGCGAAGTCGACGCCGTCGACGATGCGCACGCTCGACGCGCCGAGCTGGACGGGCATGTCGACCGTGAGGCCCACGGCCCGCGCCAGCGTCGTCGCGTTCGGACCCGGCGTGGGCGATCCCTGGAAGGTCCGGTCCATGTGCATCTAGTTCCCTCGCAAGGACGGGTCGCGGCGGACCTGGATGATTTCGCCGAGAAGGCCGAAGGCGATGGACGTGATGGCGACCGCAGCGCCGGGCATGACGACCGTCCACCACGCCGTCGAGACGTAGCCGCGCGCGCCGGCGATGGTGGCGCCCCACTCCGCGCTGGGCGGCTGCGCGCCGACGCCGATGAAGGAGAGGCTCGCCAGCACGAGCACCGTGGTGCCCACGTCGCCGGCCCACTTGACGATCAGCACGTCGAGCGAGTTCGGCAGCACGTGGCACGTCATCAGCCGCCAGCGCGAGACGCCGAGCGCCCGCGCGCCGGCGACGAACGGCGCCTCCATCGTCTGGCGCATGATGCCGCGCAGCAGCCGCGCCGTGATCGGCCAGCCGGTGATCGCCATCGCGATGATGGCGGAGCGCAGGCTGGGCCCCATCGCGGCGGCGAAGCCGAGCGCGACGACCATGCCGGGCAAGGCGAGCCCGATATCGGTGATGCGCATCAGCGTCTCGTCCAGCCAGCGCGGCCCCGCCGCGCCGATGGTGGCGACGGCGACGCCGATGAGCGAGTAGAGAGTCACCACGAGGAAGGCGGAGAGCAGCGTCGTGCGCGCGCCCACCACGAGCCGCCAGAACACGTCGCGGCCCTGGTCGTCGGTGCCGAACCAGTGGCCGGCGCCCGGCGGCAGCAGCGCGTTGGCGATGTCGGAGCGGTAGACGCTCTCCGGCGCGACGAGCGGGCCGACGACCGCCACGGCAAGCAGCAGGACGACGAGGCCGATCACCGACGCCTCGAAGGCCGAGAGCCCGAGCCCGGCGCGCGGCGCGCGAACGGAAACGGCGGGGGCGGACATCAGTGCTGGCTCCCGAACTGGGCCGACCGGATGCGCGGATCGAGCACGAGCTGCATCACGTCGACGGCGAGGTTGACGAGGCACACCACCGTTCCGATGAACATCACCGATCCGAGCACGGCGAAGGTGTCCTTCTGCGCCACGGCGTTGAACATGTAGGCGCCGATGCCCTTGCGGGCGAAGACGGTCTCCACCAGCACGGCCGAGCCGATCATCGCGCCGGCCTGCGTGCCCGCCAGCGTCAGCACGGGGTTGAGGCTGTTGGGCAGAGCGTGGTCCGTGAGCATGCGCCGCGCCGACGCGCCCTTCGCGCGCACCGCCATCACGAAGTCGCTGCGCAGGACGCCGAGCAGCGAGGCGCGCAGCGTGCGGAACACCTGAGTCGAGAACAAGGCCGCCAGCACCGCCGCCGGCAGCGCGAGGTGCCACAGCGCGTTGAGGAAGCCCGCGCCGTTGAAGGCGAGCAGCGCGTCCAGCGACGGCGCGCCGGTGACCACCGGCGAGCCCATGCCGAACGAGACCTGGCCGGAGATCGGCACGACGCGCCAGACGCGCCCGAGCAGGAATTGCAGCACCAGCGCGAGCCAGAAGGCCGGCATGCCGCCCAGCGTGACGGCCGCCGCCCGGCACAGCGAGTCGAACGCCCCGCCCTGCCTGTAGGCGGCGACGATGCCCGCGGGGATCGCCACCGACAGGTTGATC
The DNA here is from genome assembly GCF_024294805.1 of Alsobacter ponti. Classification (GTDB taxonomy): domain Bacteria; phylum Pseudomonadota; class Alphaproteobacteria; order Rhizobiales; family Beijerinckiaceae; genus Alsobacter; species Alsobacter ponti. The sequence goes on along the minus strand of NZ_JANCLU010000009.1, from coordinate 116,405 downwards.
AGCATCGCCACGACGACCAGCTCGAGCGTGCTCGGCAGCACCTTGCCGAGATCGCTCATCACCGGCTGCAGCGTCACGATGGATGTGCCGAAGTCGCCCTGCGCCACGCGCAGCAGGAAGCGCAGGTACTGCGCGACCAGCGGCGCATCGAGCCCCAGCCTGATCCGCATCGCCTCGACCTGCGCCGCCGAGGCGTCCGCCCCCGCCGCCATCTGCGCCTCGTCGCCCGGCATCAGCTTGATCATCAGGAAGACGAGCGTCGCCAGCCCCCACAGGGTCAGCACCGTCAGCCCCAAACGTTTCAGCAGGAACCAGGCGTAGACCTTGAGCGCGGGCATGCCAGCCTCTCCTACGGCTTGGCGAGGCGGAAGTCGGCGGGCTCGGCCGGCGGCACGAGCATGCTCGCCTTGAGGTCGGCCAGCGTGCCGACGCGGTACACCGCCGGCTTGTAGACGCCGTACATGTCGATCATCACGGAGTCGCGGTCGAGGATCGTCTGCACCTGCTTGTAGATGTCGCAGCGCCTGGCGTTGTCGGCCGTCGCGACGGCCTGGTCGAGCAGGCGGTCGACCTCCGGATTGCTGTAGCCCGCGCGGTTGGTGCCGATGGCGTCCGACTTGTAGCCCTTCACCAGCACGATGCCGGGGTCCGGGAACTGCGCGAAGTCCTCCAGCAGCATCATCTGCGGGATGGACGCGGGGTCCTTCAGCGAGGCGAGGTAGTTGGGGAAGGCGATCGGCTCGAGGTCGAGATCGACGCCGATCTCGCGCAGGTTCGACTGGAACAAGGTCGCTTCCTGCTTCTGCAGCTCGAACACCGGCTGGAAGTTCATCTTCAGCTTGATCTTGTCGGCCCCGGCCTCCTGCAGCAGCTTCTTGGCGCCTTCGAGGTCGCGCTTGACGACCGGCAGTTCGGGCCGGCAGTTCAGGCGGGCGGGAAGCGGCCCGTTGGCCAGCGCGCCGTTGCCGCCGCGGATGCCGCGCAGGCCGCCCTGGTAGTCGTAGACCATGCGCAGCGCCTTGCGGACCTTCGGGTCCGCCGTCGGGCCGGTGCGCGTGTTGAAGACGATCTCCGCCTGGTAGGAGGTGTTGATCGGCACCACCTTGACCGAGGGGTCGCCCGCCATGCCGGCGGCGTCGCGGTCGGCGATGGCGAAGCCGACGTCAATGTTGCCGGAGAGCAGTTCGTCGCGGCGCGTGGAGCTCTCGTCGATGCGGCGGAAGACGATGGACTCCGGCCGCCCCTTCTCCGGCGCCCAGTAGTCCTTGAACAGGTCGATGACCACCGCCTGCGACTGGTCGCCGAGCTTGTAGGGGCCGCTGCCGGCGTCGTGCGCCTGCAGCCAGCCCTGCCCGTCGTCGGACCCGGCGTGCGACGCCACCAGCGCCGAGTTCAGGATGTAGATCTTGCTGAGCGAGGGCAGGAACAGCGTGTTCGGCTTGGTGAGCGCGATGGTCAGGTGCGTGTCGTCGGTCACCGTCGTCTTGTCGTAGCCGTCAATCAGCGAGGCGACGCCCGCGCCGAGCCGCTTCAGGCGGTCCAGCGTGTAGGCGACGTCCTTGGCCGAGAGCGTCGACCCGTCATGGAACTTCACGTTGGGGCGAAGGGTGATCGCGATCGACTTCGCGTCGTCCGAGTAGGCGTAGGCGGTGGCGAGGCTGCCGGCGAGCGTCGTGTCCTCGTAGGTCACGAGCGTGTCGTAGACGGCGCTGATGATCGTGTTGGTCTGGTTGTAGTCGGCGCGAAGCGGGTCGAGCGTGTTGATCTGCCCGCCGAGCCCCACGATGATCGTGTGCGCCCTGTCCGCCGCGCCCGAGGGCGTCGCGGCGCAGCCGAGGGCCAGCGCCAGCGCCATGGCGCCGGCGGTGCGAAGCAGGCGGCCCCGCGTGCGCTCCGACGAGTCAATCGCGTTCATCTTCGTCGCTCCCTTTGGTGATTTCCGCGCCGCCCGCTACGGGATGGCTTTCGGTTTTTGTATCCGATTTCCGCAATCATGGATACACGAATCTGCAACAGGCGCAACCTCTGGCTGTAGTGGCAAGGAAGAACGGTGCGGTTCCGCCCTCGGGTAGCCCTCCTGCGCACACGCGTCCCCGGCGCTCCGGCGCGACGCTCGGCCGCTGTGGGACACGCAATTTTGGATACATATTGACAACCGATCTGATACAGCGCTAATCAGGACGACGCGTCGACAGGCCGCGGCCCGGCATCGCCGGCCCATCCGCCCGTCCGTCGACCGGCCACAACCCGCCGAGGCCTTCCATGGCGCAGCTGCTCGTCATCAATCCGAACACCTCGGGCGAGGTCTCCTCGGTCATCGAGGCCCTGGCGCGCGACGAGGCGGGCGCGGAGCACGAGGTGCGGGTCGTCACGGCGCGTTTCGGCTTTCCCTACATCGCCTCGCGCGCGGCCTTCGCCATCGCCGGCCACGCCGTGCTCGACGCGGCGGCCGAGGCGCTCGACGCCGGCGCAAGGCCCGACGCCATCGTGCTGGGCTGCTTCGGCGATCCCGGCCTCGACGCGCTGGAGGAACTGGCCGGTCTTCCGGTCGCCGGCTTCGCCGAAGCGGGACTGTGGGAGGCGGCCGCCGAGCCGGGCGCGTTCGTGGTGGCCACGCGCGGCGCGATCTGGCGCGACATGCTGCACGAGATCGTCGGGCGGCTCGGGCTGGCGGACCGCGTGGCCGCCATCGCCTGCCTAGACGAGGACGAGCCCGCCGCCATCGCGCGCGCCCTCTCCTCTTTGGCCGCCGCCACCGGCGCGAGCCGCGTCGTGCTGGGCGGCGCGGGCCTGATCCCCATCATGGACGAGGTCACCAGGCACGCCGAGATTCCGATCCTGGACCCGCACCGCGCCGCCATCCGCAAGGCGCTGCGCCTCGCCGCCCGCAAGCAGCGGCCCGCCCTCGCGGAGCCGCATCGGGGCGCGACGGAAGGGCTTTCGCCGGCGCTGCGCCGCGTCCTGTCCGGCGCATTCGGCGGCCAGCGCTAGACTGCAAGCGGTCCCGCCCGCCCCTCCTTGCTCTGATACATTCCGACGCCGACGTGCGGAAATCGCGCCGTGCCGATATCCGTCAATCCACGGACGAATCGTATTTTTCTTGAGTTTCCGCCGCCGACACGGCAAGGCTGTGCGATATCCTTGGGCGTCTTGCCCATGAATCATGCACGAACGGATCGGCGATGGCCAAGGCCGCAAAACCCGCGCTGGACGAAAAAAGCGGCTCGCGCATCGACGCGATCTACCAGGCGCTGTTCAAGGCCATCCTGGCGCAGGAGCTCCTGCCCGGCACGAAGCTCAGCGAAGTCGCCATCGGCGAGCTGTTCTCGGTCAGCCGCACCATCGTGCGCGCGGCGCTGAACCGGCTGCATACCGAGTCGCTGGTCGAGTTCCGGCAGAATCGCGGCGCCTTCGTCGCCTCGACGACGCCTGACGAAGCGCGCCAGGTCTTCGAGGCGCGCAACGCCATCGAACGCGAGATCTTCCGCAAGCTGGCGACCGTCATCACCGACAAGCAGATCGCCCAGCTCGAGCAGCACCTGGAGGAGGAGCACAACGTCGACAGCCACGACCACGCGCGCGCCATCTTCCTCTCCGGCGAGTTTCACCTGCTCGCCGCGCACATGTCGGGCAACGAAGTGCTCGCGGGCTTCCTGAAGTCGCTGATCTCGCGGACTTCGCTGATCCTGGCGCAGCACAGCACCCACGTGGAGTCGGACTGCAGCGTGGACGAGCACGCCGACGTGCTGCGCGCGCTGCGGGCGCGCGACCCCGACGCGGCCGGCCAGGCCATCGTCGACCATCTGCGGCAGGTGTTCGAGCGCGCCAACATCGCCTCCCCCCGCCGGGTGGAGCGCGATATCGGCGCGATCCTGGCGCGCTACGCCTGACCTTCGGCCTGCACGAACGCCGCCTCCACGTTGATCAGCGCGATGCGCTCGGCCTCGCGGGCCGCGACCTCGATTTCGGCTTGCGCGTCGTTCTCCATCCGCGCATCGAGCGTCGACAGCAGCGACGCGGCGGAGTGGCCGCGCACCGCCACGACCGCGTCGAAACCGAAGCGCTCGCGATAGGCGTCGAGGCGCGCCAGCAAGCCTGAGCGCTGGCCTTCCGTCATGGCGTCGAGGCCGTCGCCCTGCGCCTCGTCCGCGACGATGCGCGCGGCCTCGATGCGCCGGTTCAGCGGCGTGTAGCCGCGCAGCACGTTCAGCCGTTCCTCGGGCGAGCCGGCGCGGAACTGCGTGCGCAACGCGAAGAACAGGCCGTAGGGGCTGTCGTTGGCCGGCCCCAGCTCCGCGTCCCAGGCGCGCTCGGCGATCCACTCGCCGTTGCGGAACGCCGAGCCGAAGCGGGCCATGAACCCGGCGCGGTCCAGCCGCGAGGGCGTCAGCGCCGCCGGCCGGTGCGGATGGGTGCGCGCCCAGTGCCGGGCGATGTCGATGCGGCGGGCGAACCAGACCTTGTCGTGCGACCCGACATACTCGAGGAAGCGCCGCAGCGCCGCCGCCCGGCCCGGCCGGCCCACCAGCCGGCAGTGCAGCCCGACGGAGAACATCTTCGGCCGCCCGGCCGCGCCCTCCGCGTAGAGCACGTCGAACGTGTCCTTCAGATACGCGAAGAACTGGTCGCCCGAATTGAAGCCGTTGGGCGTGCCGAACCGCATGTCGTTGGTTTCGAGTGTGTAGGGGATGATCAGCTGCGCCCGGCCGGCGTGCTCGCGCCAGTACGGAAGGTCGTCGTCATAGGTGTCGGAGACGTATTCGAACCCGCCCTCCTGCGACACCAAATCGACGGTGTTGACCGAGCAGCGCCCGGTGTACCACCCGCGCGGCCGTTCGCCGGTGGCCAGCGTGTGGAGCCGGATCGCCTCGGCGATCTGCTCGCGCTCCACCTCCGGCGGCATGTCCTTGTGCTCGACCCATTTGAGGCCGTGGCTGGCGATCTCCCAGTCAGCCTCCTGCATCGCGCGCAGCTGCTCGGGCGAGCGCATCAGCGCGGTGGCGACGCCGTACACGGTGACGGGCGTGCCCAGTTCCGTGAACATCCTGTGCAGCCGCCAGAAGCCGGCGCGCGCGCCGTACTCGTAGACGGATTCCATGTTCCAGTGCCGCTGGCCCGGCCACGGCACGGCGCCGGGGATCTCCGACAGGAAGGCCTCGGAGGCTGAGTCGCCGTGCAGAATGCAGTTCTCGCCGCCCTCCTCGTAGTTGAGGACGATCTGCACGGCGACGTTCGCGCCGCCCGGCCAGGCCGGATTCGGAGGCGAGGCCCCGTAGCCCCGCATGTCGCGGCTGTAGCGCATCGACGCTCCCTTTTCGATGGATGGCGATGAACCGGTCTTCGCATGGAAGCGGGCCGGGTTCAACGGGGTCTCGTGTACGATGTGACGCGTGATTGTATCCGATAAGATCGGACGCGGATCATGCGCCGACGCGCGGGCCGCCTCACTTCGCCCAGGGCGGGGCCGGCGGCACGATGGGCTTGTCGAAGGTGCGGTAGAGCTGGCCCCAACCCGGCCCGTGCATGTGGTCGGCGAGGCCCGCGCGCTCGACCAGCGCCCGCGCCTCGCGCTCGCCGTGGTCCAGAGCGTCGCGCATGTCGACGGTGAGGATTTTGCGGTCGCGCATCACCACCTTGCCGTCGACGATCACGGTGTGGACGTCGCCGCCCACCGCCTGGTGCATCATGCGATGCACGACCATCCAGTTCGGCGTCAGATGGGGCTGGCGCATCTCGAGGATCGCCACGTCCGCCTTCTTGCCGGCTTCGAGCGAGCCGATCTCGTGGTCGAGACCCAGCGCCTTCGCGGCGTCGATGGTGATCATCTCGAACAGCTTGCCCGGCGGCAGCAGGTACTGGTCGGCGTGCAGCATGTGCTGAGCGAATTGCGCCATCCGCGCCATCTGGAACAGGTCGAACGGCCGTCGCGGCGAGGTGCCGTCCGTGGTGATCGCGACGTTCACGCCTTTCGAGATCATGTCGAGGATCGGCGCCCGCCCGCCCGGCGAATGTGTCATGTGGGTGCCGGTCTCGGCGAGGATGTCGACCTCCTCGTGCGACAGGCCGATGCAGTGCTGCAGGTGGATGTCCGGGCCGAGCAGCGCGTTCTCCTTGTCCTGGAAGGCCATGCGCACCTGCCCGGCGAAGGCGTCCGAGTGGATGCGCAGCTTCCACTTGCGGGCCGTCTCGCGCACGCGGCGCGCCTGCATCCGGTCCTCGGCGGTGAGGTTCACCGCCTTGTCGGGCGTCGTCGGGTTGGACGGGTCCACCGAGGGCACGATGGTGAACGGCGTCAGGTACACCCTGATGCGCCCCTCGGCGCTGCCGTGGGCCGCCTCGACCACCGCCTCCGCGCCCTCGATCATCTCCTCGAACGCGACGTCCCGGCGCTCGGGCCGGCCGCTCTCCCAGCGGGTCACCGGATGCGGCCAGGGCAGGCCGGCGGGCCCCACGCACAGGATCTCCTTGATCCCGACCTCGGAATAGGCCCGCGCGTGGTTGAGCGCGAACGCCGGATCGTCGCTGCGCGGCATCGAGGCGATGATGCTCGCGCCGGTGGTGATGCCGGCGCGCAGGCGCTCCATGGCCGAGACGAGGCCGTCCGCGTACCAGAACTCGCGGGTGACGTAGTGGTAGTAGGTGGGCGTGACGATCCGCATCCACAGCGAGGGGCTGTCGGCGGCGATGCTCTTGATGAGCGAATGCCCGGCATGGCCGTGCGCGTCGACAAGGCCGGGGATGATGAGCTTGCCCCGGCAATCAATCGTCTCGCTGGCCGGGTAACGCGCCGCCAGCTCCGCGCTGTCGCCGACTTCGACGATGCGTCCGCCGGCGATGGCGACCGCGCCGTCCTCGATGATGCGGCGCTCGCTGTCGACGGTGACGACGGTTCCGTGGGTGAGAAGAAGATCTGTCATGTGAGGAGCTTTCCGAGCGCGTGGGGCAAACGATCCGTCGGGCGGGTCTGGTCCCATGGCGCGTCGCGCGGGCCGAAGGCCTGCGCCATGGCGAGGACCGAGGCGAATTCCGGGAGAGCAATGTCGGGCTGGGCCGCGAGCCAGGCGCGGTCGAACACCGGCATGGCGAACTGGCCGCTGTGCATCTCGATCCAGCGCGGCGCGTCCGGGGCCAGGGCGAAAATGTCGTCCCATGGCAGCACGCCCTCGCCGAGCGGCGCGAGGTAGCGGCGCACGCCGGCGTCCTCGTAGCGCAGCACGGCGTCGTCGATGTGGACCTGGGCGATGAAGGGCGCCACGCGCCGCGCGGCCTCCAGCGGATCCTCCATCCGGCAGACCACGTTCACCGGGTCGAACGCAACACCGAGGAGCTGCGGGCCGACCGTCTCGACGAGGCGGACGACCTCCCCGGTCGTGATCTCCTCGTGCGTCTTGATGAGCAGGCGCGAGCGCGTGTCGCGCAGCAGCGGCGCGCAGCGCAGAAGCAGCGCCGCGACCGCGTCGCGCTGCGCCCGCCACGTCACCTGCGCGTGGAAGCGGTCCTCGATCATGCCGATGACGAAGAAGAGATCGTGGATGCCGATCCCGGCGGCGAGGCCGACGAGGCGGCGCACCCCGGCTTCCAGGTCGCCGTCGCCCGCGCGGGCGACGGGCTCGCCCCGGATCGGCAGGGCCGGGTTGACGACGCCGAGGCTGGCGGAGATGCGCAGCCCGAGCCGGTCCGCCTCCGCCCTCGCCTCGCGCAGCTCGCCCGCGTCCAGCGTCGGGCTGAGTTCCCACAGCGAGTTGAAGAGCACGCCGGCGAGGCCGAGGTCGGCCGCCGCGCGCAGCGCCTGCGCCGCGCCCATCTCGCGCCCGCCGGGCAGTGAGCTCTTGACGATCCCGATCATGCTTCGGCCTCCAGAAGCGTGCGACGCGGCGGCTGCAACAACTTCGTGTATCAGAAATTGCTTGTCAATGGATACAATCTTTGCGACACACGGAACCTGCCGGACGGCCCCGCGGTCGCGTTCGCCTGCGCCGCGCAATCAGCGCTGGGATGCGCGTGCGACCGCCGGTAAGCTGGCGGCAACACCGGCCCGGCCCCGCGCCGGCCCCTTTCGTGCGAGGAACGCCTGGAATGACCACCGATCGTTACGACTCCATCGCCGGCCTGCGCGTGCATCCCGCGCTGCGCGCCTTCGTCGAGCAGGAGGTGCTGCCCAGCGCCCGCATCGCGCCGGCCTCCTTCTGGGAGGGCTTCGCCGCCATCGTGCGCGACCTCGCGCCGAAGCATCGCGAACTTCTCGCCCTGCGCGACGAGATGCAGGCCAGGATCGACGCGTGGCACCGCGAGCGCCGGGGCCAGCCGCACGACGCCGCCGCCTACGAGAGTTTCCTGCGCGAGATCGACTATCTGCGCCCCGCCCCGGCCGCCGACGCCTACAAGGTGGCGACGAAGAACGTCGACGCCGAGATCGGCACGCTTGCCGGCCCGCAGCTCGTCGTGCCCGTCTCGAACGCGCGCTACGCCCTCAACGCCGCCAACGCGCGCTGGGGCAGCCTCTACGACGCGCTCTACGGCTCGGACGCCATCCCCGAGGACGGCGGCGCCGAGCGCGGCCGCGGCTACAACCCCGAGCGCGGCCGCCGCGTGGTGGCGCGCGCCCGCGCCTTCCTCGACCAGGCCGCGCCGCTGGCGGCGGCAAGCCACGCCGAAGCCGCCGGCTACACCATCGAGCGCGGAAGGCTGGAGGTTTCGCTCGCCAATGGCGGGCGCTGCGGCCTGAAGGACCCGCGCCAGCTCGCGGGCTTCCTGGGCCCGCGCCACGCGCCCACCTCGGTGCTGCTGGTCGACAACGGGCTGCACGTCGAGATCGTCATCGACCGCGACAGCCCCATCGGCAAGGGCGACGCCGCCGGCGTGGCGGACGTCGTCGTCGAGGCCGCCGTGTCGACGATCATGGACCTCGAGGACGCCGTCTCCGCCGTCGACGCCGAGGACAAGATCGTCGCCTACCGCAACTGGCTGGGGCTGATGAGCGGCGCGCTCACCGCGCCGGTGGAGAAGGCGGGCGGCACATTCGAACGCAAGCTGGCCGAGGACCGCGTGTTCACCACGCCCTCCGGCGGCACGCTGACGCTGCACGGGCGCTCGCTGATGCTGGTGCGCAATGTCGGCCACCACATGTTCACCGACGCCGTGCTCGACGAGAGCGGCCAGGAGATTCCGGAGGCGATCCTCGACGCCGCCGTCACCGTCGCCAGCGCGCTGCAGGATATCCGCGGCGAGAACCGCCTGCGCAACAGCCGCACCGGCTCGATCTACGTGGTCAAGCCCAAGATGCATGGGCCGGACGAGGTCGGCCTCGCCGACGCGCTGTTCAAGCGCATCGAGGAACTGCTGGGCCTGCCCAGGTACACGATGAAGATCGGCGTCATGGACGAGGAGCGCCGCACGACGCTGAACCTCGCCGCCTGCCTGTCGCGCGTGCGCGACCGGACGGTGTTCATCAACACCGGCTTCCTCGACCGCACCGGCGACGAGATCCACACCTCGATGGAAGCCGGCCCGATGGTGCGCAAGGGCGAGATGAAGGGCACGGCGTGGATCCGGGCCTACGAGGCCAACAACGTCGACGTCGGCATCGCCCGCAACCTTCCGGGCCGCGCGCAGATCGGCAAGGGCATGTGGGCGGCGCCGGACCGCATGGCGGAGCTGCTGGCCGAGAAGATCGGCCATCCCCGGTCCGGCGCGACGACGGCCTGGGTGCCCACCCCCACCGCCGCGACGCTGCACGCGCTGCACTACCACGCCGTCGACGTCGCCGCCGTGCAGGACGCGCTGCGCGGGCGCGGCGGCGACGCGCTCGCCGAGCTGCTGACCATCCCGCTGGCGACGCGCGCCTATTCCGCCTCCGAGATCCAGGACGAGCTGGACAACAACCTCCAGGGCCTGCTCGGCTACGTCGTGCGCTGGGTCGACCAAGGCGTCGGCTGCTCGACGGTGCCGGACATCCACGACGTCCGGCTGATGGAGGACCGCGCCACGCTGCGCATCTCCAGCCAGCACGTCGCCAACTGGCTGCACCACGGCGTGGTGTCGGAAGCGCAGGTGCGCGACACGATGCGGCGCATGGCCGAGGTGGTGGACCGCCAGAACGAGGGCATGCCGGGCTATCGCCCGATGGCCCCGGGCTTCGACGGCCCGGCGTTCAAGGCGGCGGAGGACCTGGTGTTCAAGGGCCGCGAGCAGGCCAACGGCTACACCGAGCCGACCCTGCACACACGCCGCCGCGAGGCCAAGGCGGCGCGGACGAACTGAGCCGCAGAGGCCCGCCTTCCAGCGGGCCGTCCCAACCTCGGGGCCCGCCTTCCGGCGGGCCGTTTCCCGACTCCGGGCCCGCCCTTCGGCGGGCCCTTCGTCTTCTCCCGCGTCACGGCGCGTCGCCCGCGCCCGTTCCGTCGAACCGCGCCAGCAGGGCGTTGATGCGGATCAGCGTGTCCGCCGCCCCGTCGTCGCGCGCCGCGCGCCAGGCGTTCCGGCCGCCGTCCTCGCGCCGGTAGAGTTCGCTCGCCACCAGTCCCTCCCCGCGATGGCAGATGAACTGGTAGGCGCGTCCGTCGATCACCGCGAAACCGCGCCGTCTTCCGTTCGGCGGCTCGGGGACCGTAAGGTGAATGATGCGATCTTCCAACATAGCCAAGTACAAACGCCGGCCCGTGACTTCGGTTGCGCTTGCGATTGGCGGACGGGATTGCAGGCGGCGCGCTGCGCCGCCGAAGATGCTGCATCAGCTAGCGAATCATCTTGTGCCGGCTGCTCGCATTTTAGGCACGCACGCGCCAGCCCGGGCGGAAAGTCCGGCGCGCAACCCTTCGGGCGGACGCGCGTTTTCGTACGATCGAGGAGCGAGGTCCTCGACTCCGGTGTGACTTGCGGCGACGTCGATACGCCCCCCTCCGGCGTCGCCGCTCTCCTCCCGTCTCCCCGTTCAGCCGAACGTCATCATCACCGGGCGCGCATGGCGCGTGTGGCGGGTCTGCGTGTGGTCGAACACCGACACCCAGACATAGAGCGTCTTGCCGGTGGTGAAGTCGACGTCGAACTTCGAGCCGGTCTTCAGCCGCCGCTTCACCTCCAGCGTCCAGTGCCCCTCCTCCCAGTGCGCGCCGACGCTGAGGTCGCCGCGGTCGCCCTCGTTCGTGCCGGAGAGCACGACGCCGGGGATCACCGTGCCGACCGGGATGGTGGCGTCGGCCTCGCGTGAGTACGGGACCGAATTGGTGTCGTCGAGCCACCACACGCTGTTCTGCTCGTTGCTGGCGTCGGGGTCGGCCATGTCGACCTTGCCCATGGCGGCCTGCATGGCCTTCACGTCCCTGGGCAGGCGCTGCGGCTGGAACGGCCCCTGGTAGCCGCCCGGCCCGTCGAACGGGAAGTTATAGGTGTAGATGCCGTGCCCCGGGTCCGGCCAGTAGCCGCCCTGGTAGCGGGCGCGGCGCGCCGCCTGGTCCGGCGTGGGCTCCTGGGGCGCGCCGATATACATGTCGTCCATCAGCCCCAGCACGCCGCCGCGCGAGGACTTCCACTGCCACATGTCGATGATCGCGCCGTCGGTGGTGTAGTGCAGGCCGCGGTCGTTCAGCGACGGCGGCTTGTCCTTCACCGGCCTCGGCCCGAGATGGGAGACGCCCCCGGAGCCGAAATCATCTCGCTCGGCGAAGATCACCGCGAACTTGTCCTCGTAGAAGTCGACCACGTCGGCGTTGCCGGCGTCGTGGCCGATCATGCGCCAGCCGTCCGCCTCCTTCCTGATGGGCAGCCGCCGCAGCGACAGGCTCGGGTCCTCCCATTGGAAGGCGAGGTAGATGTTGGCGTCGTCGCGCACGGCGCGCATCTCGACCAGCGACTCGCCGGTCCCGCCCAGGTTCGCGCCCTGCATGGTGTGGATGAAGACCGGGCGCGCCGCCTGCCAGGCCTTGTCGTCGAGCCGCCCGTCCAGCTTCGGCGGGACCGCGACGAGGTTGACGCGCAGCGTGTCGCGGGTGGCGTAGTCGGTCAGCGCCACGGCGCAGGCCGCCCCCACCCCGACGAGCAGGCCGACGGTGAGCGGCTGGCGCATCCGCGCCGCGTCCGGCAGGCCCGTCGGCCTGAACAGGCGCAGCAACTGGTCGAGCCCACCATAGAGGAAATGCACGGCCACGTGGGCGACGACATAGGAGAGCATGGTGTAGGCGAGCACCGTGTGCAGCCAGGTCAGCCAGCTTCCATAGCCGAGATAGAGCGCGACGCCGGTCGCCGTCATTAGCGCGATCAGCAGGTAGCTCGCCCAGTGCAGCGCCACGTTGACGGCGTTCCAGCGCGCCTTGGTCGGCCCCGCATAGGCGATCACGGCGACGCGCCGGGGCGAGACGCGCGCGCCCAGCCGGGCGCGGATCATGTAGAGCGCGTAGGCGAGCGCGGAGACGATCAGCGTCATGCCCGCCACGAAGTGCCACGTCCACACCTCGCCCTGCGGCAGGATGGGCGACAGCCACTTCGAGAAGGTCGAGTCCCGTTCGTCGGCGGCGATGCGCAGCCCGGTGAACAGGCTGCCGAACACCGCCGCCACGCACAGCCAGTGCAGCACGATGGTGCCGGTGTCGGAGCGCGAATGGCGCGGCTGGTCGGCGCGCGTCGCGTCGACGTCCCGCGCGGGTTCCGGCTGTGTCCGCGCCGGAACGGACTGCTTGTCGTAGGCCAGGCTCATGGCGCACCGCTCGCGTCGATGGAGGATGCGTCACCGTGCGCAGCGTTGCCTTAACATTAAGTTATTGATTAAATTACAATAAATTTCTGCGAATAAAACGGATGTACTCTCCGGGCCCGGCCCTTTGAGGGAGGCTGCATTGGTCGGGGCCGTCGCCCGCCCTCAGCCTTTGTCGCGCGAGCGCGCCCGCGCCAGCGCGTCGGCGAGCGCGCCGCCCGTCGGCTCGCGGCGCTCCGGCTTGCGTTGCTGGCCCGCCTCCGGCCGCCCGCCGCGCTCCGGGGCGTGCCCCTGTCCGCGTCCCTGCCCGCGCTCCTGCGAAACCTTCGCGTTCGCCTCGTCGTCGAGACGCATGCTGAGGCCGATGCGCTTGCGCGGCTTGTCGACGGAGACCACCTTCACCCGCACCACGTCGCCGGGCTTTACCACGTCGCGCGGGTCCTTCACGAAGGTCTTCGACAGCGCCGAGACGTGGACGAGCCCGTCCTGATGGACGCCGATATCGACGAACGCCCCGAAGGCGGCGACGTTGGTGACGACGCCTTCCAGCACCATGCCGGCGCGCAGATCGTCGATCTTCTCCACGCCCTCCCGGAAGCTGGCCGTCTTGAACGCCGGTCGCGGATCGCGGCCGGGCTTCTCCAGCTCCCGCAGGATGTCGGTGACGGTCGGCAGGCCGAAGCGCTCGTCGGTGAACGCCTTGGGCTGCAAGCCGCGCAGCAGCGTGGCGTCGCCGATCAGCGCCCCGATGTCGCGCTTCGTCGCGGCCATGATGCGCCGCACGACCGGATAGGCTTCCGGATGCACGCCGGAGCGGTCGAGCGGATCGTCGCCCTGCGCGATGCGCAGGAAGCCGGCGCACTGCTCGAACGCCTTGGGGCCGAGCCGCGGCACGTCGCGCAGCGCCGAGCGCTTGCGGAACGGACCGTTGACGTCGCGGTGCGCGACGATCTGCTCGGCCAGCGACGACCCCACGCCCGACACCCGCGACAGCAGCGGCGCGGAGGCGGTGTTGACGTCAACGCCCACCGCGTTGACGCAGTCCTCGACCACCGCGTCCAGCGCCCGCGACAATTTGTGCTCCATGATGTCGTGCTGGTACTGCCCGACGCCGATCGACTTGGGGTCGATCTTGACCAGCTCGGCAAGCGGGTCCTGGAGGCGGCGGGCGATCGACACCGCCCCGCGCAGCGTCACGTCGAGCCCCGGCAGCTCCTGCGAGGCATAGGCCGAGGCCGAATAGACCGACGCGCCCGACTCCGACACCATCGCCTTGGTCAGCTTCAGCTCGGGGTGGCGCTTCTGCGTGTCCATGACGAGCCGGTCCGTCTCGCGCGAGGCGGTGCCGTTGCCGACCGCCACCAGCTCCACCCCGTGCCGGCGGCACAGGGCGGCGATGACGGCGATGGATTCGTCCCACTGGTTGCGCGGCTCGTGCGGGTAGATGGTGGCGGTGTCGAGCACCTTGCCGGTGCTGTCCACCACCGCCGCCTTGACGCCGGTGCGAAAGCCCGGGTCGAGCCCCAGCGTCGGCCGCATCCCGGCCGGCGGGGCCAGCAGCAGGTCGCGCAGATTGGCCGCGAACACGCGCACCGCCTCGGTCTCGGCGGCCTCGATCAGCCGCATCCGCAGATCGAGCTGCAAATTGGGCTGGATGCGGGTGCGCCACGCCCAGCGCGCGGCGTCGAGCAGCCAGCGGTCGCCCTTGCGGCCCTGGTCGGCGATGCCGAAGCGGGCGGCGACGCGGCCCTCGTAGAGGCTCGGCGCGCCGGGCTCCAGCGGCGCGGGCTCGGGCGAGAACTCCAGTTGCAGCGCCTCCTCCTTCTCGCCGCGCAGCATGGCGAGGATGCGGTGCGACGGCAGCTTCTGGAAGGGCTCGGCGAAGTCGAAATAGTCCTTGAACTTGGCGCCCTGCTCCTTCTTGCCGTCGCGCACGGTGGAGACCAGCCGGCCGCGCGACCAGTAGGTCTCGCGCAGCTCGCCGACCAGCCCGGCATCCTCCGAGAAGCGCTCGACGACGATGGCGCGCGCGCCCTCCAGCGCGTCGGCCGGCGTGGCGACGCCCTTGTCGGCGTCCACGAACGGCGCGGCGCGCTCCGCCGGGTCCATCGAGGGATCGGCCAGCAGCGCCTCGGCGAGGGGGGCCAGACCGGCCTCGCGGGCGATCTGCGCCTTGGTGCGGCGCTTCGGCTTGAAGGGAAGATAGAGGTCCTCTAGCCGCGCCTTGGTGTCGGCGGCCTCGATGGCCGCGCGGGTGGCGTCGTCCAGCTTGCCCTGCTCCGCGATGCTGTCGAGGATGGCGGCGCGCCGCGCCTCCAGCTCGCGCAGATAGCGCAGCCGCTCGTCCAGCAGGCGCAATTGCGCGTCGTCCAGCCCGCCCGTCGCCTCCTTGCGGTAGCGGGCGATGAACGGCACGGTCGAGCCCGCATCGAGCAGCTCCACCGCCGCGACCACCTGGGCTTCGCGGCATTGCAGGTCGTTGGCGAGACGCGCGCTGATCGAATCCATGGTCCCTCGGAAGCAGCCAATCTGACCCCGATGCATGGCCCACTCCGCCCGCCGGGGCAATTGCCTCCCGCCCTCAATCCCCAGCAAGCCCGCGCGGCCGATCGGCCCGCCCCCGGCCCCTGCGCCCTCGCCTGCCCGCTTGACGGCGCGCCGGCCGGGACAGCACAAAGGACCGCCGCGCGAGGCCGGGCTGAGGCAGATCAACGCTTCCGGCGTCGCCGCGCGCGAAAAAATGCGAGAACTCCAGCGCGCAAGCGACACAGGGAAGGACGAGTATGACCGCGCCCCAGACTCCCCGCCGCCAGTTCCTCAAGACCGCCGGGCTCGCCGCCGCGGGCTCCGTGGTCGCCGCCCCGGCGATCGCCCAGAGCGCGCCGGAGATCAGCTGGCGGTTGACCTCGAGCTTCCCGAAGTCGCTCGACACCATCTACGGCACCGCCGAGACGCTGTCGAAATACGTCTCCGAGGCGACCGGCGGGAAGTTCAAGATCCAGACCTTCTCGGCCGGCGAGATCGTGCCCGGGCTGCAGGCGCTCGACGCGGTGCAGACGGGCTCCGTCGAGTGCGCCCATACGCCGACCTACTTCTATATCGGCAAGGACCCGGCGCTGGCCTTCGGCACCGGCGTGCCGTTCGGCCTCAACGCCCGCCAGCAGCACTCCTGGTGGCACTTCATGCAGGGCCGCGAGATGATCAACGCGGTGCTGGAGCGCTACAACGCCGTGGCCTATGCCTGCGGCAACTCGGGCGCGCAGATGGGCGGCTTCTTCCGCAAGGAGATCAAGGACGTCGCCGATCTCAACGGCCTCAAGTTCCGCGTCGGCGGACTAGCCGGCCAGATCCTCGCCAAGCTCGGCGTCGTGCCGCAGCAGATCGCGCCCGGCGACGTCTACCCGGCGTTGGAGCGCGGCACGCTGGACGCGGCCGAGTTCGTCGGCCCCTACGACGACGAGAAGCTCGGCTTCCTGCAGGTCGCCAAGTACTACTACGCGCCCGGATGGTGGGAGGGCGGCGCCATGCTGCACCTCGTCGTCAACAAGCAAAAGCACGACGAGCTGCCGGCCACCTACAAGGCCATCCTCGCCAATGCCTGCGAGGCCGCCAACAACTGGATGCTGGCCAAGTACGACGCCGTCAACGGCCCGGCGCTGCGGCGCATGGTCGAGAAGGGCGCGGAGCTGCGCTTCTTCTCGCCCGCGATCATGGACGCGGCGCTGAAGGCCTCCAACGAGGTCTACGCCGAACTCTCCGCCAAGAGCCCCGACTTCAAGAAGGCGTGGGACTCGGTGCAGGCCTACCGCAACGAGGTGCTGCCCTGGTGGCAGCTCAACGAGTTCCAGTACGACAGCTTCATGGTGCGCACCCGCGGTCGCTCCTGACGCCCTGGGCGGAGCGCGGCGCGGCCGCCCTCCGCCCTGCCCTCCCTCGCCGCGCTGGGCCGCCGGCGCGGCCGGCCCGGTCAGCCCTGGAACGGCAGGGCCACCTTGGCCTTGATCTCCTTGAGCACCACGTTGGTGCGGACGTTGCGGATGCCCGGCAGCCGGAACATGAACCGGTCCAGGAACTCGTTGTAGGCGTGCATGTCGCGCACCACCACGCGCAGGTGGTAGTCGGCGTCGCCGGTCGTGGCGAAGCACTCCAGCACCTCCGGCCTTGCGCTGACCCGCGACACGAACTCGTCGACGAACTGGGCGTCGTGCCGCTCCAGCGAGACGTGCAGGATCGCCGACATGGCGAAGCCCGCCTTCTCGCGGTCGACCAGCGCCGCGTAGCCGGTGATGACGCCCGCCTCCTCCAGCGCCCGCACCCGCCGCCAGCACGCCGAACCGGACATGCCGACCTGCTCCGCCAGCAGCTGGTTGGTGGCGCGCCCGTCCTGCTGCAACCGCGCCAGGATGCGCTCGTCCTGCCGTTCCATGTCGCCCTCCGCCGGCGGTGGAATTTGCCGAGTTCCGCTCTATTCCGGTCAGAATAACCAGACCGCCCAGCCGCCGTCGAACAATTAGAAAAATCCTGCCGGGCGGCCGCGCTAGACTCGCCGGACGCGAGGTTTGGAATCCGACGCGAATTCGCGAATGGCGGAACCGCAATCGCGATCGCGGCGGTCTTCCAGGCCGAACACGGCGCGGAACGGCTCGGTTTCGAGGCCAGTTCCAGTGGAAGACAAAGAGGACGGGAGGGTCGGCATGAACGCCCATTCGGGTCTGGACGACTACCGCCTGGAGGACCGCTACACGCGCACCGAAGGCCGCGTCTACCTCACCGGCACCCAGGCCATCGTCCGCATCCTCCTCGACCAGGCCCGCCGCGACCGCGCCGCCGGCCTCGACACCGGCGGCTTCGTCTCGGGCTATCGCGGCTCCCCCCTGGGAGGGGTCGACCTCGAGCTGTGGCGGGTCCGCGAGGCGCTCGCCCGCGACCGGATCGAGTTCCTCCCCGCCGTCAACGAGGACCTCGCCGCCACCGCCGTTCTGGGCTCCCAGCAGGTGGAGACGAACCCGGCGCGCCGGGTCCAGGGCGTCTTCGGGATGTGGTACGGCAAGGGCCCCGGCGTCGACCGCTCCGGCGACGCCCTGAAGCACGGCAACGCCTACGGCTCCTCCCGCCATGGCGGCGTGCTGGTGGTCGCCGGCGACGACCACGGCTGCGTCTCCTCCTCGATGCCGCACCAGTCCGACGTCGCCTTCATGAGCTGGTTCATGCCGACCCTGCACCCTGCCAGCGTCGCCGAATACCTCGCCTTCGGCGAATACGGCTACGCGCTGAGCCGCTTCTCCGGCATGTGGGTGGGCTTCAAGGCGGTCTCGGAGATCGTCGAGTCGGCCATGTCGGTGCCGCTCGCCCCCGACCGGGCGTTCGCCGCGCCGGACTTCACCCCGCCGCCGGGCGGCCTGCACTATCGCTGGCCGGACCTGCCCGGCCCTCAGATCGAGGAGCGGCTGGAGGCCAAGAAGCACGCCGTCTACGCCTTCGCCCGCGCCAACCCCATCGACCGCCGCCTCTACGACGTCCCCGGCGCGCGCTACGGCATCGTCACCAGCGGCAAGGCCCATCTCGACACGATGGAGGCGCTGCGCCTGCTCGGCCTCGACGAGGCGGCCTGCCGCGCCCACGGCATCGACATCTACAAGGTGGGGATGGTCTGGCCGCTGCCGCTGCACGACGCGCTGGAATTCGTGACCGGAAAGCAGGAAATCCTCGTCGTCGAGGAGAAGCGCGGCATCATCGAGAGCCAGTTCAAGGAATATTTCTACGACTATCCCGGCTCCAAGCCCGAGCGCATGGTCGGCAAGCACGACGAGACCGGCGAGCGGCTGACGCCGTGGACGGGCGAGCTCTCGCCGCGGCTGCTGGCCCCCATCCTGGCGCGACGGCTCGACCCCTTCGCGCCGGACCTGCGGCTGCCCGAGCGGGCGCAGGCGCTTCTCCCCGCCGCCGAGCGGGCCATCTCCATCGCCGGGGCGACCCGCACCCCCTATTTCTGCTCCGGCTGCCCCCACAACACCTCGACGCGGGTGCCGGAGGGCTCCCAGGCGCTGGCCGGCATCGGCTGCCACTTCATGGCGAGCTGGATGGACCGCGACACCTCCTCGCTGATCCAGATGGGCGGCGAAGGCGTCAACTGGGCGGCGTCGTCGCGCTTCACCGGCGGCGGGCACGTGTTCCAGAACCTCGGCGAAGGCACCTGGTATCACTCCGGATCGATGGCGATCCGCCAGGCCATCGCCGCCGGCGCGAACATCACCTACAAGATCCTCTACAACGATGCCGTGGCGATGACCGGCGGCCAGCCCGTCGACGGGCCGATCAGCGTCGAGGCCATCGCGCAAAGCGCGCGCGCCGAGGGCGTCGAGCGCATCGCCGTGGTGTCGGACGACCCCGACAAGTTCGCGCCCTCCTCCTTCCCGCACGGGACCACGTTCCACCCCCGCGACCGGCTGGACGACGTGCAGCGCGAACTGCGCGAGCGGCGCGGCGTCACGGTGCTGATCTACGAGCAGACCTGCGCCACCGAAAAGCGGCGGCGGCGCAAGCGCGGCCTGATGCCCGATCCCGCCCGTTTCGCGGTGATCAACGACCTCGTCTGCGAGGGATGCGGCGATTGCTCGGTGGCGTCCAACTGCCTCAGCGTCGAGCCCGTCGAGACGCCGTTCGGGCGCAAGCGGCGGATCAACCTGTCGAGCTGCAACAAGGACTTCTCCTGCCTCGAAGGGTTCTGCCCGAGTTTCGTGACGGTCGAGGGTGGCCGCCGCCGCGCCCGCGACGCCGCGCCGCCCGCCGAAGCGAACACGCTGCCCCACCCGGTCCTGCCCGCGCCCGACAAGCCGTTCGACCTGCTGATCACGGGCGTCGGCGGCACCGGCGTGGTCACCGTCGGCGCGCTCGTCGGCATGGCCGCGCATCTCGAACGCCGGGGCGTCGTGGTGCTGGATTTCACCGGCTTCGCGCAGAAGTTCGGCCCCGTGCTGAGCTTCGTGCGGATCGCTCCGACCCCGGCGGCCCTCAACCAGCCGCGCATCGACCAGGGAGCCGCGGACGCGCTGATCGGGTGCGACGTGGTGGTCAGCTCGTCGCCCAAGGCCTCGGGAACCTACCGGCGCGGCACGCGAGCCGTGGTCAACACCGCCGAGATGCCGACGGGAGACGTCGTCCGCCGGCGCGACGCCGACCTGAAGACAGGCGAGCGCCTTTCGGCCATCGCGGCGGTGATCGGCGCGGAGAACCTCGCCGCCTTCGACGCCAACGCCGCCGCCGAGGCGCTGATGGGCGACGCCGTCTACGCCAACATGATGATGCTGGGCCATGCGTGGCAGAGCGGGCTGGTGCCGGTGAGCCTCGAAGCGCTGATGCGCGCCATCGACCTCAACGGCGTGGCCGTGGAGCGCAATCGCCACGCCTTCACCTGGGGCCGCGTCGCCGCGGCGCGCCCGCAGGACCTGGCAAAGGAAATGGCCGGGGAGCGGGGCCCTGCCCCGGCCGCGGCCGACACCACCGACGAGGCCATCGCCCGGCGGGTCGCGTTCCTGACGCAGTACCAGGACGAAGCCTACGCCAGGCGCTACGCGGCGCTGGTGGAGACGGTGCGCCGGGCCGAGGCGCGCTTCGGCGGCGAGGCGCTGACCGACGCCGTGGCGCGCGCCCTGTTCAAGCTGATGGCCTACAAGGACGAGTACGAGGTCGCCCGCCTCCACATGGAAACGGGCTTCCGGGAACGCATCGCGCGGGAGTTCGAGGGCGATTTCCGCATCGTCCACCATCTCGCGCCGCCCTTCCTCCCGTCGGAGCCGGACGCGCGGGGACGGCCGGGCAAGCGCGCCTTCGGGCCATGGATCGCCACGCCGATGCGGATCCTCGCGCGGATGAAGCGGTTGCGCGGCACGCCCTTCGACCCGTTCGGCCGCACGCGGGAGCGGCGCGAGGAGCGAGCGCTGATCGGCTGGTACGAGGGGCTCGTGGCGGAGATCGTGGGCAGGCGCGGCGCGGCCCCGCCGGACGCCCTGCTGGCGCTCGCCCGGTTGCCGCTCGACATTCGCGGCTACGGCCCGGTGAAGGACGAGGCGATCGCGCGGGCGCGCGCCGAGGCGGCGCGGCTCCTCGCCGAGATCCGCGCCGACGCCCGGCCCCCGCTCGCGGCGGAATGACCAGCCTCAGCGGTAGAGGACGACGATGTCCTTCATGATCTGGTTCGACGTGTTGCTGGGGGTGGAGAGCCCCTGGAACTCGCCGTAGATCGTGTTGTCGCTGCCCTGCGACGCGGCCGGGCGGGTGATGAAAAACTTCGCCGTGGCCACCACGGGAACGTTAGACTGGTTGCCGTTGAGGCCACCGGCCGGGCAGGTGACGATCGCCATGTAGATCGTGCGCCGGTCGTCATAGAGGTCGGGGTTGACGCTCGTGTTGCCGCATTCCGGCCTGGCGAGTTCGCCGTTGATCTTCGGGCTGGACAGGGGATCGCCCGGCGACCGCAGGTCGGTCGCCGCGAGGGCCTCGGCCTTCTCCTTCAGGTAAACGTCGTGGCGCGTCGGCGGCGTCGTGGTCGACCAGCCGTAGGAGGATGGCGGGGCGGCCCCGCCGTGTCCCACTTTCCAGTAGTTCAGCCAGTCCCAGCCGCTCGTTCCGTCGCCGCCCATGGCGAGCGCTTGCTGCGCGGCGGTGGCGTTCACAGTGTCCTGCGCCGGGTTGGCGTTGCACGCCTGCCCGCCGGTATAGGTGTAACCCTTGCGGACAACGCGCGCCGGCGGGTAGCTCGCGTTGTTGTTCATGCTGGCGTAGGGCGGATTGTAGACGCCGAAGCGGAAATTCACCGCCGCCACGACCGGACTGGGATTTCCCGTGCGCAAATCGACGCCGCGCGTCGAGAAGCACACGTTCGGATTGAGCCCGCCGATCTGCTTGGCGACGCTCTTGGTTCCGTTGGCCGACGTGTCGGTGGTGTCGACCGCGTCGAGGAAGCCGAAATTGCCCGAGTTGAAGGTGTTGCCGGACGGGTATTTGAGAATGACCTCCTTGCCCACCGCGACCGAGCCGTTCGTGTAGCCGTCATCGCACGCGAAAAGCGGCACGACGCGACAGAACACGTTGCCGAAGCCGGCCACCGCGACGCCGCCCGTTCCCATCGCCGTTCCGTTCAGGCCGACGAGTTCGAGCGGGAACACGGTGGTGAGGTTCGCCTGGGTCCGCACCTCAATGAAGCGCGCCTGCGCTTGCGCCGTCTCCGCCAGCGCGGTGGACGTATCGAGATCGGTATCGTCCGCCGGAAGGCTCGAATAGAAGCGGATGGCCGAGGGCGTGACCGCCACGCCGTCAACCGTGTTCTGGGACGCCATCAACCCGTTGACGGCGAGCTTGGCGCGGTCGATCGAATCGGCGGACCCGTCGAGTTCCGCCGCGCCGGCGAGCGCGAAGGCGTCCGCCGCCTTCTGGAGGCTGCTCTGCGTCGCGTAGAAGCGGCTGATGTCGATGGCCAGCGCCGCGCCGCCGATCAGAACCACGATGGACA
This sequence comes from Alsobacter ponti, assembly GCF_024294805.1. Taxonomy (GTDB): domain Bacteria; phylum Pseudomonadota; class Alphaproteobacteria; order Rhizobiales; family Beijerinckiaceae; genus Alsobacter; species Alsobacter ponti. Next base: position 94,212 of record NZ_JANCLU010000009.1, on the reverse strand, counting down.
TGGCGACCAGCGGGAGCACGACCCCCGTTTCGTCGGAGCGGAAACGCCGCAGCATCGTATTGTCGTCGATCATGGAGCACAGGTCCTGCCCGGACAGCGACTGTGACATTGGCAATTGACAATGTAAAGGTATACTGAAAGTTAATGATGTTACTCAATCGGAGCGCTGACTTCGATGAGTTCGCTTTTTTGGAACCGTTGAACACATTGCGTCTCCAGCACTATCGATCGGACTGGATACGGCCTTCTCGGGACGATGGCGTCTACCTACGGTCAACTTGAGCGGAGCCATTTGGTGCAGGCGCACCTCGACATGATCGAGGGATTGCGAGGCACGGTAGGCGCGCTCGCGCACCATTTCGTCCCAAAGAAAGGGCCGCCCCGTATTTCTACGTGGCGGCCGGATGAACTGAGGCTTTGAATACTGACCTACGGCAAAACCGCATCCTTGAAACAAAGACAATTTCGCACCTCTGCTGAGCCCAAGTCAATAAATTCGGGGTACGGCCTAATACAGAGGTCTCTATCTTAGCAATCTGCTCCGCCTGAGTTGACTATTGTCATGATAAATACCAGCGAACGCCGAATTTGTCCTCTCAGGCATCCCCGATTTGCTGATTCGGAACGAATCGGAACCGCCACGTCCGCCGGGCATTGCCCCGACGGGGCGGAAGCAGGAGATGACCATGAGCATGAGCGAACGAACCGGCGCGCGAACCGGCAAGCCCCTCATCGAAAGCGACCGCGTCGAGGGTACGGACGTCTACAGCCCCGACGGAACGAGCATCGGCTCGATCAAGCGCCTGATGATCGACAAGGTGAGCGGAAAAGTCGCCTACGCGGTGATGGGCTTCGGCGGCTTCCTCGGCATGGGCGAGGAAGAATATACGGTGCCCTGGAGCAAGCTGGACTACGACACCTCGCTCGGCGGCTACCGGACCGACATCACCGAGTCGCAGTTGCGCGGCTCCCCGACGTTCTATCGCTCCGGAGACTACGACTGGAGCGACCGCAATCGGGAACGCGAGCTGCACGACTACTGGGGCGTGCCGTTCTACTGGGGCGGCGTGTGACGCGCGCGGCGAGGGCTGGCGCAAAAGCCCGCGTCCGCCCTCGCCCCACCGCGGATCGAACAGGCTGACCGGATCGCCGCGGCGGCGCGACGGAACGCACGGTCCCGGCGATGCGTTGGGCCAACCGGGACAAGGAACGGAGCGCCATGGCGGACCAACACGACGCGCACGATGCGGACGGCAACGGGATCAGGAACGGCGTGATCATCTCGATCACGCTCGCGGCGATCGTCATCGTCCTGCTGTTCCGGATGATCCCGGGCTGACGCGGACGCGAAAAGGGCGGAGCCGAAGCCCCGCCCCTGACGTTTTCGGTGGACGGTCCAGGTTCACCCAAACATGCGCAGAACGGCCTGATCGGCCTGGTTCGACAGCGACAGCGCGGTCTGCGACAGCTGCTGGCGGGTCTGCAGCGCGAGCAGGGTCGCCCCCTCCTCGTTCTGGTCGGCCAGCGTCAGCGCGTCCGAACCGGTCGTCAGCGTCGAAATCAAGCCCTTCGTGAAGTCCTGACGGTTCTGCACCACCGAGAGGTTGGCGCCGAACGTCGAGGCCTGCGCGCGCAGCGTGTTGGACGCCGTCGTCAGCTTGTCCAGGAACGACTGCACGTTGGCGTCGCGCTGGAAGCCGTTGGTGGCGCTGCTTGAGGCGGACAGGCCGAGGCCGGCGGAGTCGAAGGTCACGCCGGTGATGGTCAGCGACGAGCTGCCGTCCTCGTTGAACGTCACCTTCAGAGCGTTGCCGCCGAGCAGATTGACGCCGTTATAGCTGGCGTCCTTCTGCAGCTGGTCGATCTGCGTGAGCAGCTGGTCGAACTGGCCGGCCAGCGTCGTGCGGGTGGTGTTCTCCTGCGCGACGGTGCCCGAAGAGCCGATCAGGTTCTTCACCGTAGCCGTGCTGCCGGACGCAGCGGTGACGGACAGCTCGTACTTCTTGTTGTCCATCGACTCGATTTCGATCTTGCCGTCCGAATTCAGGGACGCCTTGACCGAAGCGCCAGCGGTGGCGTTGAGGGTCGCGTTGTTGTTGATGCCGTCGATCACGTCCTGGACCGTGTCGCCGGCCGCGATGGTAATCGCCGTCACCGCGGTGCCCCCGTCGACGGCCACTTCGATCTTGTCGCCGGCCGTGAACTTGAGGTCGGTGATCAGGTCGTCGGCCGCCGCGACCGTCTTGTTGCCGACGATCTTGTTGGTCGCCGCGGACTGCAGAACCTGGCGCAGCGTGCCCTGGGCGGTCTCGATCAGCTTCTTGATCGCGGTGATGCCCTTGTCGGCGGCTTCGAGCACCTTGGTGCCCTGGCCCATGTCGTCGAGCAGGCGGCCGAGGTCGCCGGCGCGGTTCTGAAGGCCCGCGGCCACGAAGAAGGACGCCGGGTTGTCCATAGCCGAGTTGACCTTCTTGCCAGTGGCAAGACGGTTCTGAATCGTCTGGGACATAGCGGCGGTGTTCTGGAGAGAAGTCAGCGCATTACGAACGCCGACAGAGAGAGAAACGGAAGACATGGCGCTAACCTTCTGGTTGGCTAATGAAACGACAGCTTGTTCTGCTGTACGGTCGCAATCTGCGCGCGAAGTTGTGAACGGATCGTTGCAACCGCCGTTATTTTTGCCCGGCGGACGACACGTTATCCGCGCAGTTAACGCTTCCTTGTCGCGCGCTGGCCCGGAAACAGGTGCGGAAGGGGTCTTTTTCGGCGGGCTTCGCCTTCCCATATGAACCTTCGCGCGCCTCGGGCGCGCACCAGGCAAAGGATGACGATGACCGTGTTCTCCCTCTCCCGTACGCGCCGCGCGGTGATCGTGGCGACCGCCGTCCTGGCGCTCGGCGCCGGCATCGCCGACGCGCGCCCGGCGGGCGGCGGCAGCTTCGGCAGCCGGGGAGCGCGCACGTACAGCGCGCCGCCGCCGACCAGCACCGCCCCGCGCACCGCCGCGCCGATCGAGCGCTCCATCACCCAGCCCGGCCAGCCTGGCATCGGGATGCAGCGCCCGGCCCAGCCCGCCCAGACGGGCGGCTTCCGGCCCGGCTTCGGCACCGGCCTGTTGGGCGGCCTGCTCGGCGCGGGCCTGTTCGGGATGCTGTTCGGACACGGCATGTTCGGCGGGCTCGGCGGCATCGCCTCGCTGTTCGGCCTGCTGTTGCAGCTCGGCCTGATCGCCGGCCTCGTGATGCTGGCGATGCGCTTCTTCCGCAATCGCAACGCGCCGGCCTATGCCGGCCCGGGCGGCCAGCTCGGCGACCCGGCCTCGCCTGTGCAGCGTTCGGCCCTCGGCGGCGGCCTCGCGGGCGCGCTCAGCGGCGGACTTGGCGGCCTCGGCGGGTCTCGCGCCTCCAATTCGGGCGAGCGCGCGGACGACGTGGGCATCGGCCCGGCCGACTACGAGGCGTTCGAGCGCAACCTGAAGGCCGTCAACGCGGCCTGGGACAGCGAGGACCTCGGCGCGCTGCGCGGCCTCGCGACCCCGGAGATGGTGTCCTATTTCGGCGAGGAGCTGGCGGGCCATGCCGGCCGCGGGCTGCACGACCGCGTGTCGGACGTGAAGCTCCTGCAGGGCGACCTCGCCGAAGCGTGGCGCGAGGGCGGCACCGACTACGCCACCGTGGCGATGCGCTTCTCGCTGGTGAACGCGCTCACCGAACGCGCCACCGGCCGCGTGATCGAGGGCGACGCCCAGCGGCCGCAGGAGGCCACGGAAGTGTGGACCTTCCGCCGCGAGCGCGGCGGCCCGTGGATGCTCTCAGCCATCCAGCAAAGCTGACCTCGCTGACATCGTCGGCATGGAAAAACCCCGCCTCCCGGCGGGGTTTTTTGCACCGTCAGGGCGCTTCGGCCGGCGCCTCGCGCGCCGGGACGGCGGGCGGCAGCGCCCGCTGCACGGAGCGCGCGGAGGCGACGACGCCCTTCTCGGCATAGGCCTCGTGGTTCGCCTCGATGTCGTCGAGGTCGTAGCAGTAGTTCACCATCAGGCCATGCGACTGGCGGAGCCCCTTGGGCGACACGTCGCCGAGCGGGTTCAGCCGATCGAGCCGCGCGCCGTTGCCGAGGTGGAAGCGCGCGACCGGGTCGAGCGGCCGCCCGTTGCGCCCCTTGGCCCGCAGGAAATAGGCCGCGGCGGCCGGCAGCACGGCGCGCCGCGCGTCCTCCGCCCTGGCCGGGTCCTCGTGCCAGCCAGGCTCGTCGAGCGCCGCGAGGCCCGCCAGCGTCTCTGCGTCGAGCGTCGTCGGGTTGTCGCGCTCCCGCCTGAGCCAGCTCGCGAAGCCCGGCACGGGCGACAGGGTGACGAAGGTCTTCAGGTTCGGCAGTTCGCGCTGCAGGTCCTCGGCCACTTGCTTGATGAGGAAGTGGCCGAACGACACGCCCGCCAGCCCCTTCTGTGTGTTGGAAATGGAATAGAACACCGCCGTCGTGGCGTCCTTGGCGGGCAGCGGCGTCCGCTCGGCGGCCAGCAGGGGCGCGATGGCGGCCGGCGAGGTCGCCGTCAGCGCCACCTCCACGAAGATCAGCGGCTCGTCGACGAGCTGCGGGTGGAAGAAGGCGAAGCAGCGCCGGTCGGTCGGCTCCAGCCGATTGCGCAGGTCGTTCCAGTCGCGGATCTCGTGCACCGCCTCGTAGCGGATGATCTTCTCGAGGATGTTGGCGGGCGTCGTCCAGTCGATCGGCCGCAGCACGAGGAAGCCGCGGTTGAACCACGACGAAAAGAGATGGCGGAAATCGGCATCGACGACCTTGAGGCGCGGCTCCTCCGGCAGCATCTCCAGCAGGTCCTCACGCATCCGCACCAGCGCCGCCGTGCCGCCGGGCGCGAGATTGAGCCGGCGGATCAGCTCCTGCCGGCGCGATTCCGCCGCTTCCGAGAGGGCCGCCACCGTCGCCACGTCGGGATCCTGCCGCCAGGCCTCCACCGCCTGGGCCAGACGTACCGGATCGGGGCCGAAACTCTCGGCCAGATCGAGCAGGAAGGCGCGCCGCGCCTCGACGGAGGCCGCGCGGTAGGTGTCGAGGATCGAACGCGCCAGCGCCACGCCTGAGGCCTCGCCTCGCCGCGACAGCAATTGGTGGGCGAGCGCCGGCAACTGGCCGCCCGCCAGCGCCCCGCGCGGCAGGCCGAGCAGGGACCGGCTGCGCTCCGTCAGGGTCTGCAGCATGTCGTTGAAGAACGATGACGGCATGTGGTGTTCGTCTCCCGACCCGAATGGCGTCGCATGCCCCCGGTCATTGTCGCCGGGGCCGGCTTGGCGGATCAAGCCCTGCTTGCGGGCGAACGACGCGGGGCGCGCGTCGGTTCACGCCCGCCCGTGGTTGATTTTTCGGCAGGCTCCGTGCCAGCGTCCACCGCCGAGGAGACCCGCATGGACCTGCTGACGCGCCCCGCCACCGAAATCCTCTCCGCGCTGGCGCGCCGGGAGGTGTCGGCGGTCGAGTTGCTTGACGCCACGCTGGCGCGCATCGACGCCGTGAACCCGGCGCTGAACGCCGTCGTCGCCATGGACGCCGACGCCGCGCGCGCCGCCGCCGCGGCCTCGGACCGCCGGCGCGCGGGCGGCCAGGACGGCCTGCTCGAAGGCCTGCCGATGACGATCAAGGACGCCTTCGACACGGCCGGGCTCGTCACCGTCGGCGGCGCGCCGGCGTGGCGCGACCGCGTGCCGGAGAGCGACGCGGCTCCCGTGGCGCGTCTGCGGGCCGCCGGCGCGGTCATCCTCGGAAAGACCAACGTGCCGCCCTACTCGGGCGACTGGATCGCCGACAACCCGATCTATGGCCGCACCAACAATCCGTGGGATCTCTCCCGCAGCCCCGGCGGCTCCTCCGGCGGCGCTGCGACCGCCGTGGCGACGGGAATGAGCGCGCTGGAGCTCGGCTCCGATCTCGGCGGGTCGATCCGCTGGCCGGCCCACGCCTGCGGTGTGTTCGGGTTCAAGCCGACCTGGGGGCTGGTGTCGACGCGCGGGCATCGGCCGCCGCCGCCGGGCATCGACATCGAGGCGGATTTGTCGGTCGCCGGCCCCCTCGCCCGCTCGGCGCGCGACCTCGACCTGATGCTGTCGGTCATCAGCGGCCCGTCCGCCCTCGACGGGGTCAAGCCGCGCCTCGATCCGCCGCGGCGGACCACGGCGAAAGGGCTGCGCGTCGCCGTCTGGCTCGACGAGCGTTTCGCGCCGGTGGACCACGAGGTCGCCGCCGGCGTGCGGCGCGCCGCCGCCCTTCTCGCTTCCGCCAGGGCGGACGTCGACGAGGAGGCGCGCCCGGCGTTTCGGTTCGAGGAGAGCTTCGAGGTCTACGCCCTGCTCAACCACGCCATCGTGGCGGCGGGCCTGCCGGAGAAGATCCGCGACAGGCTCGCGGCGGAGGCCGCCGCCTACGCGCCCGGAGACCTGTCCCACCGGGCGCTGCAGACCCGCGGCGCGCGGCTCGACGTCGCCAGCTTCCGGTCGCTGCAGGAGCGCCGGGCCGCGCTGAAGCGGGCCTGGGCCGCCTTTTTCACCCGCTTCGACGTCGTGCTCGCGCCGCCCGCCCCGGTCGTCGCCGTGCCGCACCCGCCGGCCGACATGCAGGCGCGCCGCCTCTCGGTCGACGGGCGGGAGCGGCCGTGGTTCGATTTGCTGCTCTGGTCGGGGCTGGCCACCGTGTCGCACCTCCCGGCCGCCGTCGCGCCCGTCATGCGCGCGGAGAGCGGCCTGCCCGTCGGCGTCCAGATCATCGCCGCCGAAGGCGGGGACCGCACCGCCATCGGCGTGGCGGGCATCCTGGAGGCGCTGGGCTGCCGTTTCGTCGCCCCACCCCTGCCAAATGCGAAAGGCTGACGCGCCCTTTTCGCTTTGACGCGGCGGGGGCGCTTCACCAAACTGCCGGACTTTCCCGAACCCCTTTCCCTGATCGGATCGCCATGCTCACCAATCTGCAGACCCGCGACGTCGAGACGCTCGTCCACCCCTACACGAACCTCGACACGTTCCGCTCGACTGGTCCGCTGGTGCTCGAAAGCGGCAAGGGCGTGTGGGTCTACGACAGCGACGGCAAGGCCTACATCGAGGGCATGGCCGGCCTGTGGTGCACGGCGCTGGGATACGACAACGAGGAGATCGTCGAGACGGCACGGATCCAGATGTCCAAGATGCCCTACACGCATCTGTTCGGCGCCAAGAGCAACGACCCGGCCATCGAGCTTGCCGAAAAGCTGAAGGAGATGGCGCCGATGCCGGTCTCCAAGGTGTTCTTCGGCCTGTCCGGCTCCGACGCCAACGACACCCAGGTCAAGCTCGTCTGGTACTACAACAACGCGCTCGGCCGCCCGAAGAAGAAGAAGATCATCGCCCGCCTGAAGGGCTATCACGGCGTCACCGTCGCCTCCGCCTCGCTCACGGGCCTGCCGAACAACCACATCGACTTCGACCTGCCCATCGCCAACATCCTGCACACGTCCTGCCCGCACCATTACCGCTTCGGGCTGGAGGGCGAGAGCGAGGAGGATTTCGCGACCCGTCTCGCCAACGAGCTGGAGGAGCTGATCCTGCGCGAGGGGCCGGACACGGTGGCCGCCTACATCGCCGAGCCGGTGGGCGGCGCGGGCGGCGTGATCGTCCCGCCGGCGACCTACTACGAGAAGATTCAGGCCGTGCTGAAGCGCCACGACGTGCTGTTCATCGCCGACGAGGTGATCTGCGGCTTCGGACGCCTCGGCACGCCGTTCGGCTCGACCGCGATGGGCATGACGCCCGACACGATGTCGCTCGCCAAGGCGATCACCTCCGCCTATTTCCCGCTCTCGGCCGTGCTGATCCCCGAGGCGATCCATCAGGCCATGATCGACGAGAGCCGCAAGATCGGCGTGTTCGGCCACGGCTACACCTATTCCGGCCACCCGGTGGGCGCGGCGATCGGCGTCAAGACGTTGGAGATCTACGAGCGCGACGACGTCTTCGGCCACGCCGCGCGCATGTCGCCGCGCTTCTGGAAGCACCTCGACGCGCTGCGCGACCATCCGCTCGTCGGCGAGGTCCGCGGCAAGGGCCTGGTGGCCGGGCTCGAACTCGTCGCCGACAAGGCGACCAAGCGGGCCTTCGAGCCGCGTCGCGGCGTCGGCGCCAAGGCGATGGCGCTGGCGCAGGAGGAAGGCCTGATCCTGCGCGCGATGGGCGACACGCTGGCGCTGTGCCCGCCCTTGATCATCAAGGAGGCGGAGATCGACGACCTGTTCGACCGCTTCGGCCGCGCGCTCAACCGCGCCGAGGAGCTCGTGCGCAAGGACGGGCTGCGCGACTGACGTCCCCACCTCCGAAAGTTCGACGGCCGGGCCCTGCCCGGCCGTTTTCGTTTTGCGCTGCGCAAAGACGCGGCAGCGATTCGCCATTAAGATCGTGTTGACGCTAACGGCCGAGAATGGATGGCCCCGAAGCAGCGTGGCGGACGCCCGCGTGGCGGCCGCGAAAACTCCACGGGCCCGCCCAGCTTCGGTTGAAAAATGGCGTCACTGAAAGGCGACCCGCCTCAATGTCGCGGGTCTGTCGTGAGGAAACATCATGAAACCCGACCAACGTGCCGAGCACGAAAGTCACTCCAAACCGCGCCACGGCGATTCCGCCCCGTTCCGCCCCATCGGCATCCAGTCGGTGAACGCGGCCGCGCGCCAGATGCACGACGCCAAGAAAGACGAGGCGCGCCGCAAGGCGGAGCGCAACTGCGAGACGCCCGGCATCCTGCGGGACGCCCACGACAACGACTGATCGGCGGCCGCGCCCGAGGGCGGCCGCGTCAGCGCACGATGACGGTCGCCCCCACCGGCACGCGGTTGTAGAGGTCGATCACGTCGATGTTCCGCATCCGGATGCAGCCGGACGAGGCCGCGCGGCCGATCGTTTCGGGCTCGTTCGTGCCATGGATGCGGTACAGCGTGTCGTGGCCGTGATCGTAGAGATAGAGGGCGCGCGCGCCGAGCGGATTGTCGGGCCCGCCCTTGGTCGGGTGAACGTGCGGCCAGCGCTTCACCATCTCGGCCGGCGGCGTCCAGTTCGGCCACTCGGCCTTGCGCGCCACGGTCGCGACGCCGGTCCAGCCATAGGCTTCATCGCCCGTCGCCACGCCGTAGCGCAGCGCCTTGCCGCCCGGTTCGACGAGATAGAGAAACTTCGCCTTCGTATCGACGACGATGGTCCCGGGCTTCTCGCCGGTGGGGTCGTCGACGCGGTAGCGCTCGAACGGCAGATGCATCTCGATGGTCGGAACCAGCGCGAGATATTCGGTGTCGCGCGCGTTGAGGCTCGGCTCGGCGACCGGCTCGTAGCGGCAAGCGGCCAGAACGCCGGCGGCGGCGAGCGCCAGCGCGGTGCGCGGCAGCAGGCGGGCGAGGCCCCGGATCGAATCGAGAGCGTTTGTCATAGATCCCAAAATGTTTGTTGAACCTTAACCGTCGGTTGCCGGCGCGGGATTCGGCGCGAGTTTTTGCAGCGCGATACCCCGGATGCGTTGCAAAATCCACCATGATTTGTGTCAAGCGGGCTCTCAGGCGATTGCCCAATGGACGCGCGCCCCTCCCGGGTTATGAATAAAGGCAACAAACACTCCGGGAGGCGCCGTGAGCACCCTTTACGTGACCCATCCGTGCTTCGTGCGGCACCTCACCCCTCCCGGTCACCCCGAGCGGCCGGACCGCATGCGCGTGGTCGAGCGCATCCTGGAGCACGAGCGCTTCCAGCCGCTCGAGCGCGAGTCCGCGCCGGTGGCCGACACGGCCGACCTGCTGCTCGCCCATCCCGAGCACTACGTGAAGGCGCTGGAGGACGCGGCCCCTGAAGAGGGAATGCTGCAGCTCGACAACGACACCACCATGTCGCCCGGCACGCTCGAAGCCGCATTGCGCGCCGCCGGCGGCGCCGTGCTGGCGGTCGACGAGGTCGTCACCCGCAAGGTCCGCAACGCGTTCGTGGGCGCGCGTCCGCCCGGCCACCACGCCGAGAAGGCGAACGCGATGGGGTTCTGCTTCTTCAACAACGCAGCGGTGGCGGCCCGCCACGCGCGCAAGGCGCACGGGCTCGACCGCGTCGCCATCGTCGACTGGGACGTCCACCACGGCAACGGCACGCAGGACATCCTGTGGGACGACCCGAACATCATGTACTGCTCGACGCACGAGATGCCGCTCTACCCCGGCACCGGCGCGGCCAACGAGCGCGGCGAGCACGACACCATCGTCAACGTGCCGCTGCGCGCCGGCGATGGCGGGCCGGAATTCCGGGAGGCGTTCGAAGTCGCAATCCTGCCGCGCATCGAGACATTCCGGCCGGACCTGATCATCATCTCGGCGGGCTTCGACGCCCATGTGCGCGACCCGCTCGCCAACATCAACCTGCTGGAGGCCGACTTCGGTTGGGCCACGGCGAAGCTGATGGACCTGGCCGACCAGTTCGCGGACGGGCGGGTCGTGTCGCTGATGGAAGGCGGCTACGACCTCGAGGGCCTGGCCCGCTCGGTCGCCGCCCACGTCATGACGCTGATGCGCGGGACCTGAGCCCCGCCGCCGTCTCAGCCCTCGAGCGGCTCCGTCGCGACGATCTCGATGTCGAAGCCGCCGAGGCCGACATAGGAGCGCGCGGTCGACGACAGGTTGACGATCGATGACACGCCGAGGTCGCGCAGGATCTGCGCGCCGAGCCCCACCTCGCGCCACTGCTTCTGGCGCGCCGCCTCGGACGCCGACACCTCGCCATCCAGCGCCTGCACCGGGACGCCCGCCGTGCCGTCGCGCAGATAGACGAGCACGCCCGCTCCCGCCTGCTTGAAGCGCTCCAGCGACAGGTGGATCGTCCGCCCTCCCCCGAACGTGTCGGCGATGACGTTGGCGCGGTGCAGCCGCGTGACGACGCGCTTGCCGTCGCCGATCTCGCCCATCACGAAAGCGAAGTGGTAGACCGGATCGAAAGGCGTCGAATAGGCGTAGCCGGTGAGCTCCCCGAACTCGGTCTTCACCGGGAACGTGGCGACGCGCTCGACGATCTTCTCGCGCACCTGCCGGTAGGCGATCAGGTCGGCGACCGAAATCCGCTTCAGCCCGTGCTCCGCCGCGAATGCGTCGATCTGCTCGCCGCGCTTCACCGTGCCGTCGTCGTTGGCGAGCTCGCAGATGACGCCGACCGGGGGCAGCCCCGCCAGCCGGCACAAATCGACGGCCGCCTCGGTATGGCCGGAGCGCATCAGAACGCCGCCCTCGCGGGCGATCAGCGGGAAGACGTGGCCGGGGCGAACGAAATCCGCCGCGCCCATGTTGCCGTTGGCGAGCGCCCGCACGGTGTTCGAGCGCTGCTCGGCCGAGATGCCGGTGGTGAGGCCGTGGCGCACGTCGACCGAGACGGTGAAGGCCGTCCCGAGCGGCGCGTCGTTGGCCGCCACCATCGGCGCGAGGTTGAGCCGCCTCGCCTCCCCCAGCGTGAGCGGCGCGCAGACGATGCCGCAGGTGTGGCGGACGATGAACGCCATCTTTTCCGGCGTGCAGAGCGAGGCCGCGCAGATGAGGTCGCCCTCGTTCTCGCGATCGTCGTCGTCGGTGACGATGATGATTTCACCGCGCTTCAGAGCCTCGATGGCCTCGGTGACCGAATGCACGTCCGCATCCTCCTGCGTGAGCGCCAGGAAGTCGTTGGGCGTCACCGCCCCGCGCGTCTCGCGGGCGATCAGCGCCGCTGTGTCGCGCGACATCCAGGCCGAATCCGAATTGCAGAGCTGGGTGATGGCCCCGGGGCTGACGCCGATCCGGCGGGCGAAATCCACCCGCCGCACGCCGTTCTGCCTGAGCCATTCCGCCAGCCGCATGGTCGGAACCTACGCCAGCGGCGATTTTTGTGAAACTAAAATCAGCGCAAAGACACGATTTCCGTTTTGCTCAAATCCTGGGAAACGGCCACGGCGAGCTTTGCCCCACCTGCCCGCGATGGCGCAGAAACTGGTCGGCGACGACGCAGGCCACCATCGCCTCGCCCACCGGCACCGCCCTTATGCCGACGCACGGGTCATGACGGCCCTTGGTCTGCACGTCCACGTCGTGCCCGAAGCGGTCGACGGACCGCCGCTCCGTCAGAATCGACGAGGTAGGCTTCACCGCGAAGCGGGCGACGATGGCCTGGCCGGTCGAGATGCCGCCGAGGATCCCGCCGGCGTGGTTGGAGAGGAACAGCGGCGTCCCGTCGTTCGACAGGCGGATTTCGTCGGCGTTCTCCTCGCCGGTCAGCTCCGCCGCGCCGAAGCCCGCTCCGATCTCGACGCCCTTGACGGCGTTGATGCTCATCAGCGCCGCGGCGATCTCCGAGTCCACCTTGGCGTAGATCGGCGCGCCCAGGCCCGCCGGCACGCCTTCGGCGACCACTTCGATGACGGCGCCGATCGAGGAGCCCTTCTTGCGGACGCCGTCGAGATAGTCGGCGAACAGCGCGGCGGCCTTGGCGTCCGGGCAGAAGAACGGGTTGCGGCCCACCTCGTCCCAGTCCCAGTTCGCGCGGTCGATCCTGTGCGGGCCGATCTGCACCAGCGCGCCGCGCACGAGCAGCCCCGGCACGACCTTGCGGGCGATGGCCCCGGCGGCGACGCGGGCCGCCGTCTCGCGCGCCGAGGAGCGACCGCCGCCGCGATAGTCGCGCACGCCATATTTGATGTCGTAGGTGAAGTCGGCGTGGCCGGGCCGATACTTGTCGCGGATCTCGCCGTAGTCCTTGGAGCGCTGGTCGACGTTCTCGATGAGAAGGGCGATCGGGGTCCCGGTCGTCACCTGCCCTCCGGTGCGCTCGTCCTCGAACACGCCGGAGAGAATGCGCACCTCGTCGGGCTCGCGCCGCTGCGTCGTGAAGCGGGACTGGCCCGGCTTGCGGCGGTCGAGCTCGGCCTGGATGTCGGCCGCAGTGAGCGGAATGCGCGGCGGGCAGCCGTCCACCACGCAGCCCAGCGCCGGACCGTGGCTCTCGCCGAAAGTGGTGACCCGGAAGAGGTGGCCGAAGCTGTTGTGGGACATGGGATACCCGCGCAAGTGCCTGCGCGGGTTTAAGGGCAAAGCGCGGCGCGGGTCAAACCGCGCCGCGCGCCTTCCATCAGGCCGCGATGAGGACGGAAGCCGCGGCCTCGACCCGCGCCGGGGCATCGCCCTGCGGCACGGCCGGCGCACCCGCCCATCGCGTATGGGCGGGGATGAACTCGCCCTTCATCACCACGGTGAGCTGGTCGAGCTGCGCGAACTCGCCGACATGCGTGTCGTAGAGCACCGTCGTGTCCCAGCCCACGTGCACGCCGCGCTCGACGTGAACCCGGCCCACCTTCATCACGCGGTCCTCGTAGAGGTGCGTCTGCAGGCACGCGCCCATGTTGAGGGTGCAGAAGTCGCCGATCTCCACGCAGTCGAACTCGGTGAGGTCGGTCAGGTCCATCCACACGCCCTTGCCGATCTTGGTGCCGTACAGGCGCAGGATCCAGGGCAGGAACGGCGTGCCGCGCAGGAACTCGATCGACGCCTTGCCGACGAGCCCGCCGTAGAGCACCGCGACCGCTTCCGTCCGCATCGCCCAGAACGACCACATCGGCTTCATGATGGGCTTGTACTTGCCGATCAGCAGCCACTTGGCGGCGACCGACACGACCACTAGCGCGAGCGCGATGACGACGCCGGCGGAGAGGAAGATGGCGAGCGCCGTCCAGTAGGAGCCCTCGGTGAGCGGCGCTTCGATGATGTCCGCCGTCATGTAGCCGGCGGTGATGAAGGTCGCCGTCGGCAGCGAGGTGTGCAGCGCCTCGAACACGGTGCGCACCCACAGCATCCACTTCGGCGGATCGTAGGTCCACTGGCTCGACGCCTCGACCTTCTGGCGGGCCGGCAGGATCATCGCCGGGCTGCCGAACGAGATCTCGCCCGCCCGCAGCCGCAGGTCGTTCGGGATCGTCGACTTGACGCCGACCAGCGAGCCGTCCTCCAGCAGCGAGCCGGGAGGCACGACCGAGCTGTTGCCCATGAACACGCGGTCGCCGGTCTTCAGCTTCTCCAGGATCATCCAGCCGCGCCGGATTTCCTCGTCGCCCAGCACCGTCTCGTCGCCGACGAAGTTCTGCGCGCCCAGCTCCACGAGGTCGTAGCGACCGGAGAGATTGGTCGAGATTTCCGTGCCCTTGCCGACGCGGGTGCCGAGCATGCGGTACCAGCCGCGCATGAACACCGTGGCGTAGAGGCCCGACAGCGTCTCGAGCGTGACCTCGGTGGCGAGGCCGACGACCCATTTGCGGACGTAGAACCAGCTGTGGATCGAGTAGCGCCCCGGCTGCACGCGCGTCGGCAGCACGGTCCAGCGGATCGCGACGATGACCACGATGGACACCAGGATCAGCACCATCGCGGTCGGCCAGGCGAGCCACGGCAGCGTCGACCACGCGACGATGTAGTCGAGCTGCCCGTCGAGCAGCGCGTCCATGTTGTAGAGCAGGTAGAAGGCCGGGAAGATCGGCAGCAGGCCGAGCATCAGCATGACGACGTAGGACGCCGCGTAGGTCGCGTTCTGCAGCGCGCGGGTCACCGGCGACACGGTCGGGAACGCGTCGAGCGTCGCCGGGTCGATGTCCTCCACCTTCTTGGCCGGCGAGCCGACCCAGCGCTCGAAGCGCGGCACCGTCGTCCCGGCCGGCAATGCGGTCAGGTCGCCCAGCTCCGCGCCCTCCTCCAGCACCGTGTCGGGGCCGAGCGAGCAGGAGGTGCCGGTGGTCACGTCGTCGCCGATCGCGATCGTGCCGATGATCATCTCGTTGCCGATAACGACCCGGTTGGCGAAGCGGGTGCGCAAGCCGAGGCTGGCGCGGTCACCGATCGTAACGAGGTCGATGGCGCCGGCCTCGAAGTCCGAGACCATGGCGTCGCGGCCCACCTTCGCGCCCAGCATGCGCAGGTAGACGCGCATCAAGGGCGAATTCTGCAGGAACTTGATGGTCGTGACCTGGATCAGGCGCTCGACCAGCCAGACGCGGAAGTAGTACGCGCCCCACAGCGGATAGCGGCCGGGCTTCGTGCGCCCGATGATGGCCCATTTCAGCGCCACCACCAGCAGCTTGGTGCCGAGGTTCAGCAGCACGTAGATGCCGAGCAGGACCGGGATTTCGCCGAGCACGCCCGCGTCGTCCTGGAGCAGGTAGACCGAGGCGAGGAACAGGCCCAACCACTGCAGAGTCACGAGGCCGAGGATGAACGGCATGGCGACGGCCTGCGCCGCGCCGCACAGGAAGCGGCGCATGAACGGCGGCGGCGCGAAGCCGAGGTCGCGCGGGACGTGCGGACCGGCCGGGGCGCGCCCGTCGATTAGCGCCGCCATGCCGCGCAGCGTGCGCGCGCCGTAGATGTCTTGCAGCATCATGCCCGACAGAGCCGGCGTCTCGCGAACCGCCGACACGAAGCGCGCGGCGATGAGCGAGTGGCCGCCGAGATCGGTGAAGAAGTCGGCGTCGAACGGCAGGGTCTGCCCCGGGAAGACGCGCTGGGCGGCCGCCAGCAGCGCCGCCTCGGTGGGCGTGCGCGCCGCTTCCTGTTCGTCGGAGCGCTCCTGGCCGGAGGAAAGCGGCGCGGCGCGCAGCGCCTTGCGGTCGATCTTGCCGGAGATCAGGCGCGGCAGGCTGTCCAGCATCTCGAAGCGGGACGGCACCATGTAGGAGGGCAGCCGCTCCGCCAGCGCGACGCGGATCTGCATGCGATCCACGTCCGTACCCGGCTCGGCCACGATGAAGGCGATCAGCCGATCGAGGCCGTCGTCGTTGCGCAGCACCACGGCGGCCTGGGCGACGCCCGGCAGCTCGTCGAGCTTCGCCTCGATCTCGCCGAGTTCCACGCGGAAACCGCGGATCTTCACCTGGTCGTCGATGCGGCCGTGAAACAGGATGCGGCCCTGCTCGTCGAGCGACACGGCGTCGCCCGAGCGGTAGAGCACCGGGTCGAGCCCGTCCGAGGCGAACGGGTTGGCGATGAACTTCTCTTCCGTCAGCTCGGGGCGCTGGAGGTAGCCGCGCGCCACGCCCGGCCCGCCGATCAGCAGCTCGCCCTGCACGCCCGGGGGCAGCAGTGTCATGCTCTCGGCGACGACGTAGCAGGAATAGTTCGGGATCGGGCCGCCGATGGAGACCGTCTCGCCGGGCCGCGCTTCGCACGCCGTGGCGACGACGGTCGCCTCGGTGGGGCCGTAGGTGTTGAAGATGCGCCGGCCCTCGCGCGCCCAGCGTTGCACGACGGAGGCCGGCAGCGCCTCGCCCCCGAGCAGGATCAGGCGCAGCGTCGGCACGTCCTGCGACAGGATCGAGAGCAGCGTCGGAACCGTGTCGATGGCGGTGACGCCGGCCGAGGTCAGCACGTCGGCGAGCGTGTCCGTCTCCGCCATCATCTCGGGCGTGGCGACGAACAGCGTCGCGCCGACGAGATACGGAATCCAGATCTCCTCCATCGACAGGTCAAACGCGACGGAGGCGCTCTGGAACATCACGTCGTCGGGGCCGAGCCCGTACAGCGCGTTCCCCGCCCGCAGGTAGTGGCAGATGTTGCGATGGGTGACGACGATGCCCTTGGGTGTGCCGGTCGAGCCGGAGGTATAGATGAGATAGGCCGGGTGGTCGGGCGTCAGGCCCCGGCCGCGCGGATCGACCGCCGACGAATCCGCCGGGTCGCACAGCAGCGCAGCGGTGAGGGCGACGAGGCCGTGGGCCTCGGCGCGCGGCGCGAAGGCGTCGCTGGTCAGCACCGCCTTGGCGGAGGCGTCGGCGAGGCAGGTGGCGATTCGCTCGACCGGCGCGTCGGCGTCGAAGGGCAGCCAGGCCGCGCCGGACTTGGCGATGCCGATCTGCGCGACGAGAAGGTCGACACCCCGGCTCATCCAGAGGCCGACCACGTCGCCCGGCCCGACGCCGCGCCGCTCCAGCCCCCGGGCGATGGCGTCGGAGGCGGCGTCGACATCCGCGTAGCTCAGCGTCCGCTCGCCGCAGATCATCGCGGGATGCGCGGCGCGCTCACGCGCCGTCGCGGTGAAGATGTCCGAAAGCACCTCGTCGCGGAGGAGGTCGGGACGCCGCTCTCCTCGCAGCACGCCCTGCTCCGGCAGCACGGTCGCGGTCGCGGCGACGAGAGTCTTGTGAGCCCAATCCATTTGTCCCTCCGCCACACGCGGTCGCGTGATCGCGCGCCCGGACTCCGGTCCGAACGGTTCGCGACCTTCGCGAAGCGTCTGCGCCAATCCTCGTCAGGCCGCGTGGGGGGCGCGGCCGGCCGGGTTTACCGACCAGACACAGCTATGCCGTGCGGCGGCTGAACCGTGGATGAACATGGGATTCAGGAAGCGGACGGGAAACTACCTAGGGGCGCCGGGCCTACGCCCAGAAGCAGCCGCCCTTCTCGAACACCAGCAGGCGGCCCTGCCAGATGTCGACGCTCGCGGCCCTCGGGCCGGGCGTCCCGGCGAGCAGGTACATCAGCGCGCGCGCCACGCCGCCATGCGCGACCACGACATAGTCGCCGGAGAGCCCGGCGGTCCACGGCCGCACCCTCTCCGAGAGCATGGCGTAGCTCTCGCCGCCGGGCGGCACGAAACCCCACTTGCCGCCCTCGCGGCCGCGCGCCGCCTCCGGCTCGGCCTTGCGCACCTCGCGCCAGGTCATGCCCTCCCAGCGGCCGAAGGAGATCTCCTTCAGGCGGTCCTCGACCGCGTAGCCGTCGGGGGACAGGCCCAGCGTGGCGCGGGCGATCTCCGCCGTCTCGCGCGTGCGCCCCAGCGGGCTGACGATCCACGGCAGGCTGCCGGCGTCCGGCCGGAGCCGGCGCAGACGATCGGCCACCTCGGCGGCCTGCTGGCGGCCGCGCGCGTTGATGGGGATGTCCTTCTGCCCCTGCAGGCGGCCCTCGGCGTTCCAGTCCGTCTCGCCGTGGCGAACGAAGAACAGCCGCAGGCCGGCCGCCGGCGCGGCGTCGGCCGAGAGGTCCCCGTCGGGCATGAGGTCAGGCCTTGTCGAGGCTCAGGTCCGGCGCTTCCGGATTCTTCATGCCGACGACGTGATAGCCGGCGTCGACGTGCAGGATCTCGCCGGTCATGCCGCGCGCCATGTCGGAGACCAGGTAGGCGGCGGTGTCGCCGACCTCCTCGATGGTCACGGTGCGGCGCAGCGGCGAGTTGTACTCGTTCCAGCGCAGAATGTAGCGGAAATCGCCGATCCCGGAGGCGGCCAGCGTCTTGATCGGCCCCGCCGAGATGGCGTTGACGCGGATGTTGCGCGGGCCGAGGTCGGCCGCCAGATAGCGCACCGAGGCTTCGAGCGCGGCCTTGGCGACGCCCATGACATTGTAATGGGGCATCCACTTCTCGGCGCCGTAATAGGTCAGCGTGAGCATGGATCCGCCGTTGCTCATCAGCTTCTCGGCGCGCTGGGCGATGGCCGTGAAGGAGTAGCAGGAGATCAGCAGCGACTTGCTGAAATTCGCTTCGGTGGTGTCGACGTAGCGGCCGGTCAGCTCGTCCTTGTCCGAGAACGCGATGCAGTGGACGACGAAGTCGAGCCCGCCCCACAGGCGGTTCACCTCCTCGAACACGGCGTCGATGGTGGCCGGGTCGGTGACGTCGCAATGCCCCACCACCTGCGCGCCGAGTTCGGCCGCGAGCGGACGCACCCGCTTCTCCAGCGCCTCGCCCTGATAGGTGAACGCCAGTTCCGCGCCATGCAGATGGGCGGCGCGCGCGATCCCCCAGGCGATCGAGCGGTTGTTGGCGACGCCCATGACGAGCCCACGCTTGCCGGCGAGCAGGTTCGAGGTCTGCGACTGAGGTTCTGACATCTTCACCGTCGGGGGTTCGTCCTTCGATTGGGCTGCATCAATAACCGAAGGCCGAGGCTTGCGGAAGGTCTCGTTCTCGGCTCGTCACAGGCGGCGACGCCGCCGCCCCGGCCCCCTCCCCCGACCGAAGGGGAAGGTGTCAACCCTCACGGGCGGTGCTATAAGCCCGCGGGCGGGACCGACCCGCAGGTCAACCGGCAGTACGCATGGCAAGTCCCGACGAGTCCAATCCCGGTTCCCCGCCCCCCACCTCCGGCTCAGCCGCCCCAGCCGCCTCCCGGCCGGCGGGTTCCGAGCCCTCAGCGGCGACGGCGGAGCCGGCGGGCGACGGGCACGGTCACCACGGATCGCTCTGGGCTTTGACCCTGGGCAGCATCGGCGTCGTCTACGGCGACATCGGCACGAGCCCCCTCTACGCCTTCCGCGAAGCGCTGATCGCCGCCTCCGGCGCGCACGGCCACGCGAGCGACCATATCGGCGTCGTGCCGCGCGAAATCGTGCTCGGCGTGCTGTCGCTGATCGTGTGGGCACTCGTGCTGGTCGTCACCATCAAGTACGTGCTGATCCTGCTGCGCGCCGACAACAACGGCGAAGGCGGCACGCTCTCCCTGATGGCGCTGGCGCAGCGCGTGCTGGGGCGCGGCAGAGGCTACATCGTCATGTTCGGCGTGGTCGGCGCCTCGATGTTCTACGGCGACTCCGTCATCACGCCGGCCATTTCGGTGCTGTCGGCGGTCGAAGGCCTGAAACTCGTGACGCCGGGCATGGAGCCCTACGTCATCCCGCTCACCGTCTTCATCCTCGTCGTGCTGTTCGCCGTTCAGAGCCGCGGCACGGCCAAGGTCGCCGCCTTCTTCGGCCCGGTGATGGTTGCCTGGTTCCTGCTGCTGGCCGGCGGGGGCGTCGCGCACGTCTCCGACGACCCCGGCGTGGCGCTGGCGCTCAACCCCTATTACGGCATCGTCTTCCTCGCCCAGCACAAGCTGATCGGCCTGGTGACGCTGGGGGCGGTGTTCCTGGCCGTCACCGGCGGCGAGGCGCTCTACGCCGATCTCGGCCATTTCGGCCGCCGGCCCATCCAGATCGCCTGGCTGGGCCTCGTGCTGCCGTCGCTGATCCTCAACTATTTCGGCCAGGGCGCGCTGGTGCTGTCGCATCCCGGCGAGATCAACAACCCGTTCTTCCAGCTCTACCCCGATTGGGCCCTGGTGCCCGTCGTCATCATGGCGACTTTGGCCACCGTCATCGCCAGCCAGGCGGTGATCACGGGGGCATTCTCGCTGACCCGCCAGGCCATCCAGCTCGGCCTGCTGCCGCGCATGGAGATCCGCTTCACCTCCGAGACGCACTCGGGACAGATCTACATCCCCCGCATCAATACCCTGCTGCTGATCGGCGTGCTGATGCTGGTGTTCCTGTTCCGCTCCTCCGGCTCGCTGGCCTCCGCCTACGGCATCGCCGTGACGACGACCATGGTGGTCGACGCGACGCTCGCCTTCATCGTCATCTGGCGGCTGTGGAACTGGCAGCCCTGGGCCGCGGCCCTGATGGTGGCGCCGTTCCTCGTCATCGACACGACGTTCCTGGTGGCCAACCTGCTCAAACTGCTGGAAGGGGCGTGGGCTCCGCTGCTCTTCGCCTCCGGCCTGATCCTGCTGATGATCACCTGGCGCAAGGGCACGCGCATCCTCGCCGACAA
The DNA here is from genome assembly GCF_024294805.1 of Alsobacter ponti. Taxonomy (GTDB): domain Bacteria; phylum Pseudomonadota; class Alphaproteobacteria; order Rhizobiales; family Beijerinckiaceae; genus Alsobacter; species Alsobacter ponti. The sequence continues at coordinate 73,630 of NZ_JANCLU010000009.1, read as the reverse complement.
GACCCGCCGGTCCGAGGTGCCGCTCGACATGCTCGTCAGCAACCTCGAGAAGAAGCCCCCGCACCGCGTGCCCGGCACGGCGGTGTTCCTGACCAGCGACCCCGACTACGCGCCGACCGCGCTCCTGCACAACCTGAAGCACAACAAGGTTCTGCACCAGAAGAACGTCATCATGACGGTGGCGACCGCCGACACGCCGCGCGTGCCGGAGGAGGAACGCATCACCATCATGCCGGTCAGCGAGCACTTCTCGCGGGTGAAGATGAAGTACGGCTACATGGAATCGCCCAACGTGCCGCGCGGGCTGGCCATCGCGCGCAAGCTGGGCTGGTCCTACGACATCATGTCGACGTCGTTCTTCGTGTCCCGCAGGTCGATCAAGCCGGCCGCGCAGTCGGGCATGCCGCTGTGGCAGGACAAGCTGTTCATCGCGCTCGCCCGCAACGCCAGCGACGCGACGGACTTCTTCCAGATCCCGACAGGCCGGGTCGTGGAAGTCGGCACGCAGGTCACGGTCTAGCCGGGCGTGGCGGTCCGCCGGGCCGCCTCCCCCTTCAACGGGTCCGGGGTTGAATCAACTCCGGAGCGCCTGTCGCCAAGCGCCTGATCCGACTCGGCATTCTTCCTGAAATCGCCCCGCGCACGCGGTTGTCGCCGCGGGCGAGCGGATCGGCGCAACCGATTCCAGGGACTCAGAAATCCTTGCGGGGATCGAAGCTCGAGGTCTCGCGCTGCTTGCGCATCAGCTCCTCGAGCTCCGGGTCGGCCTGCGGCGGCAGCACGATCTCCAGCGTGACGAGGAGGTCGCCGGGCGAATCGCCGCCGGGCATGCCCTTGCCGCGCAGGCGGAAGGTCCGCCCGCTGGACGAATTGGCCGGAACGGTCATTTCCACCGCCCCGTCGATGGTGGGCACGCGCACCTTGCCGCCCAGCACCGCCTCGTGAAGGCTCACCGGCACGCGGATGCGCAGGTCCTTGCCCTCCACGGCGAAGCGCTTGTCGGGGCGCACCTTCACCGTCACCAGCAGGTCACCATGAGCGCCGCCGCTCGGGCTCGGCTGGCCCTTGCCCTTGAGGCGGATGACCTTGCCGTCGGTGATGCCGGCGGGGACCTTCACCTCCAGGTCGCGCCCGTTCGGCATCGCGACGTGCAGCATGGTCCCCTTCACCGCCTCCTGGAGCGAGATCGTGGCCTCGGAGGTCACGTCCGCGCCCTGGCGGGGGCGGCGTCCCACGCCGCGCGGGCCGCCCGCGCCGAACAGTTCGGAGAAGATGTCGCCGGCGTCGAACCCGCCCGCGCCGCCGGTGCGGGCGCGGAAACCGCCGGGCTCGGTGTCGAATCCGAAGTTGAACCCCTCGAAGCCGCCGCGCTGCTGGCCGCCGCGCTGGCCGAAGCCTTCGAAGCCGTGGAACCGGGGCTTGCCCTCGGCGTCGATCTCGCCGGCGTCGAACTTCTTGCGCTTGTCGGCGTCGCCGACGATCTCGTAAGCGTTGTTGATCTCCGCGAATTTCTCGCGGGCCTTCGGGTCGTTCTGGTTGCGGTCGGGATGCCACTGCTTGGCGAGCTTGCGGAACGCCTTTTTGACGTCAGCCTCGCTGGCTGTCCGGGCGACCCCCAGGACGTCGTACGGATCTCGCATGCCTCAAGAACCTCTTCGTCGTGCAGGATTGGCGCGGCCGCGACGCCGCGCTGCACTCTCATCATTCCCGCAGGATGTGGGAACTCTGTTGCCGATTCGCAACGTTCCGGCGGTCAGCCCTGCGGCGGTTCGGCCTGCTCGACGTGCCGGATCGTCCACGAGCCGCCGCCGACGCGGCAGGCATAGCCTGTCACGCGGGAGGGCTTCTGCGCCAGCGCGGCCTCGGCCTTGCCGGACGTGACAGTCGCCGCGAACCAGCGGCACACCTGGTCCTCGGTGACGAACGCCTCGCCCGTCGGCGACACCACGCCCTTGAGGCCGGAGAACGGGTTGGACCACGGCACGGGCCCGCCGGCGCGGCGGGGGTCCAGCGCCGCGTCGAGCGCGCTCATGGCGAGCTTGCGGTCGTTGGTGTCGAAATCGCGCGAGAGCTGGACCGGCTCGATGGAGCCCGTGCTCTCGGGCTCGCTCCCGCCGACCAGCGACATCATGGGAAAATTGATCGAGCACGCGGACAGAAGCGCGGCGGTCGCGGACGCGGCCAGAAGGCGGCCAATCAGAAGGCGGCCAATTCGGACAAAGACGCTTTCTTCCACCCGGGCGAGTCCCATATATCCTCGAGCGTCGTCTTGGCGGGCCGATCCTGCCGCCGCAACCTACCGAAGGTTGCATCAGGCAGGCCGGGATTAAGCAGGTGAAAGCGTTAATGGCTGGTGACTTCACGGAATCGGGCGAACCCTTCGCCCTTTTCGCCGCCTGGATGGAGGAGGCCAAGGCCTCCGAGCCCAACGACGCCAACGCCATGGCGCTGGCGACGGTCGACGAAGACGGCCTTCCCGACGTGCGCATGGTGCTGCTGAAGGGCGCGGACCCGGCCGGCTTCGTGTTCTACACCAACACGGAATCGGCCAAGGGGCGCGAGCTGGCCGGCCAGCCCAAGGCCGCGCTGGTGTTCCACTGGAAGAGCCTGCGCCGGCAGATTCGGGTGCGCGGCCCGGTGGAGCGGGTGAGCGACGCGGAGGCCGACGCCTATTTCGCCAGCCGCGCGCGCGACAGCCGCATCGGCGCGTGGGCGAGCCAGCAGTCGCGCCCGCTGGAGAGCCGCTTCGCGCTGGAGAAGGCGGTGGCCTTCTACGCAGCGAAGCACGCCATCGGCGAGGTGCCGCGCCCGGCCTACTGGACGGGGTTCCGCATCCGGCCGGTCTCCATGGAGTTCTGGCAGGACAGGCCGTTCCGCCTACACGACAGGGTCGCCTTCCGCCGCCCGACGCCGGAGGGCGACTGGACGCGCCAGCGCCTCTATCCCTAGTGCCGCCCGGCGCGCCGACCTTGGCCCGCGCCGCGCCTTGACGCTCCTTCACCGACCTGCGCACATCGAGACATGACGACCACCAAGGACAACGCGCCCCGGCGCACCATGCTGCTCACCGGCGCCAGCCGGGGCATCGGCCACGCCACGGTGAAGCGGTTCTCCGCCGCCGGATGGCGCGTGATCACCTGCTCCCGCCACCCCTTCCCCGAGAACTGCCCGTGGGAGATGGGCCCCGAGGACCACATCCAGGTGGACCTGTCGGACGCCGGCAACACGGCCGAGGCCATCGACGAGATCAAGGGGCGGCTCGATGCCGGCACGCTGGACGCGCTGGTCAACAACGCCGCCATCTCGCCCAAGGGTCCGGGCGGCTCGCGCATGGGCACGATCGAAACCGCGATCGCCGACTGGCAGTGGGTGTTCCAGGTCAATTTCTTTGCGCCGGTCATGCTGGCGCGCGGACTGATGAACGAGCTGAAGGCGGCCAAGGGCTCGGTCGTGAACGTGACCTCCATCGCCGGCTCGCGCGTCCACCCCTTCGCGGGGGCGGCCTACGCGACGTCCAAGGCGGCGCTGGCGGCGCTGACCCGCGAGATGGCGGCCGATTTCGGCCCTCACGGCATCCGCGTCAACGCCATCTCGCCGGGCGAGATCGACACCTCGATTCTCTCTCCCGGCACCGAGAAGATCGTCGCGCAGATCCCGATGCGGCGGCTCGGCACACCGGAGGAGGTCGCCAAGGCGATCTACTTCCTGTGCACCGACCAGTCGAGCTACGTGCATGGGGCGGAAATCCACATCAATGGCGGCCAGCACGTCTGAGGTCGGCCGCCCTTCGGGCGACGACCGGCTCTACCCCGCCCGGCCGATCATGGCGGCGAGCGTGGCGGTGTTCCGCGACGGCCGGGTTCTGCTCGCCACGCGGACGAAGCCTCCCGCCGCCGACCTGTGGTCGCTGCCCGGCGGACTCGTCGAGCCCGGCGAAACGCTGGAGGAGGCGGCCTTGCGTGAGCTGCGCGAGGAAGTCGGCGTCGAGGCCCGCATCGTCGGCTTCGCCGGCCACAGCGAGGTGATCGAGCGCGACGCCAGCGACCGGGTTCGCGTGCATTTCGTCGTCAACGCATTCGCGGCGAGGTGGACCGGGGGCGAGCCGGCGACGGGTCCGGAGGCCGGCGCGGTGCGCTTCGTGCCGCCCGAGGCGGTCGCCGGGCTGCGGACCACCAAGGGACTCGCAGGCATCGTGGCGCGCGCCGCCGCCCTCGTCCGCGCCTCGGAACCCCGCGCATGAGCCGCCTTGTTCGCCTGGCGATGGCGGGCGCGGCGTGCCTCGCTTTGGCGGCGTCGCCCTGGCCCGCGCAGGCGCAGTTCCGCTGGCCGTGGGAATCGCCGCCCCCACCCCCACCCCTACCGGCTCCGCCCGTCCAGCCGCCGCGACCGCGGCCCGCGGCGCCGAAGCCCGCGCCGAAGCCGGCCGAGGGCAAGGCCGGCCAGCAGGCGGACCAGCCCGAGCCGCCGCCGCCGCCCTACGAGCCGCAATTGATGCGCCTCTCCGAGATCATGGGCGCGCTCGCCTTCCTGCGGCCGCTGTGCGGCGGCAAGGACGAGGAGGAATGGCGCGGGCGCATGACGTCCCTGATCGCCGCCGAGGCCGCGACCCAGGCCCGGCGCGAGCGACTCGCGGGCTCCTACAACCGAGGCTACCGCAACTACGCGCAGACCTACCGCACCTGCACCCCGGCGGCGCAGACCATCATCTCGCGCTATCTCGACGAGGGCGGCCGGCTGGCCCGCGAACTGTCCAGCCGCTACGGCGGCTAGACGCCTACAGCGTCTCGACGAAGCGGACGGCGCGGCCGGTCGAGGGGGTCGCCAGCTCGCCGTCCCACATCACGCGGCGTCCGCGCACGATCGTGCCCACCGGCCATCCCGTCACCTGCACGCCGTCATAGGGGGTCCAGCCGCAGCGCGACGCGATCCAGCGATTGGAGATGGTCTCGCGCCGCTTCAGGTCGACGACCGTGAAGTCGGCGTCGTAGCCCACCGCGATCCGCCCCTTGCCGGCGATGCCGAAGATGCGCGCGGGGCCGGCGCTCGTCAGGTCGACGAAGCGGGCGAGCGACAGCTTGCCGGCGTTGACGTGGTCCAGCATCACCGGCACCAGCGTCTGCACGCCCGTCATGCCTGAGGGCGAGTCGGGATAGGGCTTGGCCTTCTCCTCCAGCGTGTGCGGGGCGTGGTCCGAGCCGAGCACGTCGACGACGCCCTGCTCCAGCCCCCACCACACGCCGGCGCGGTGGCGCGCGTCGCGCACGGGCGGGTTCATCTGCGCCAACGTGCCCAGCCGGTCGTAGGCGTCCGGGGCGGCGAGCGTCAGGTGGTGCGGCGTCACCTCCACCGTCGCCACGTCCTTGTGGTCGGCGAGGAACACCATCTCCTCGGCGGTCGAGACGTGCAGAACGTGGATGCGCGCGCCGGTTTCGTGCGCGATTCGCACCAGCCGCCGCGTGCATTCCATCGCCGCCTCGGCCGAGCGCCACACCGGATGCGAGGAGGGATCGCCCTTCACCCGCAGGTCCTTGCGGGCGCGCAGCATCTCCTCGTCCTCGGAGTGGAAGGCGGCGCGGCGGCGGGTCTGGCGCAGCACCTGCGCGACGCCGGCGTCGTCCTCGACCAGCAGCGAGCCCGTCGAAGAGCCCATGAACACCTTGATTCCGGCCGCGCCGGGCAGCCGCTCCAGGTCGCGCAGCTCGCCCACGTTGTCGTGCGTGCCGCCCACCCAGAAGGCGAAGTCGCAGTGCATGCGGTCCGTGCCGCGCCGGATCTTGTCGGCCAGCGCCTCGGCCGTGGTCGTCTCGGGCTTGGTGTTCGGCATCTCGAACACCGCCGTCACCCCGCCCATCACGGCGGCGCGGGAGCCGGTCTCGAGGTCTTCCTTGTGCTCCAGGCCGGGCTCGCGGAAATGGACCTGCGTGTCGATGACGCCCGGCAGGACGTGCAGGCCCGTGCAGTCGATGCGCTCGCCGGCCGAGGCCTGGGAGAGGTCGCCGATCATGGCGACGCGCCCCTGGCTGACGCCGATGTCGCGCACCGCCGCGCCGTCCTGATTGACGACCGTGCCGCCGGCCAGCACAACGTCGTAGGTCCGTGCCATCGCGAAGCTCCTTGATGCCTTTGCATGGCGGCTTACGTAAGGTCGTCGCCGAGCGCAAGCCGAGGCCCGCCGGGACGAGGGAGTTATCGCATATGGCATCCGCCTTTCTCGAGGATCGCGGCGTCGTCCGGGTGACGGGAGAGGACGCGCGCGGCTTTCTCGACGGACTCGTCACCAGCGACATGGACAAGGTGGCGGTGGACCGCGCCCGCCACGCCGCCCTGCTGACCCCGCAGGGCAAGATCCTGTTCGACTTCATCGTCGCGGAGGCGGACGGCGAGCAGGGCGGCGGGTTCTATCTCGACGTGCCGCGCGCGCTCGCGGCCGACCTCGCGCGCCGGCTGGGATTCTACAAGCTGCGCGCCCGCGTCTCGATCGAGGACCTGTCGGAGACGGCCGGCGTGGTGGCGTTCTGGGACGGCGAGCGGGCCGACGAGGGCCTGGGCGTCGTCTACGCCGACCCGCGCCTGCCCGAGCTGGGCGACCGTGTCATCGCGCCCCGCAGCACCTGCCCCGACCTCGCCAGCGAGCCGGCCGAAGCGTGGCATGCCCATCGCGTCGCGCTCGGCGTGCCGGAGGGCGGGCGAGACTTCGCCTATGGCGACGCCTTCCCGCACGAGGCGGACATGGACCAGCTGGGCGGCGTCGACTTCGACAAGGGCTGCTATGTCGGGCAGGAGGTGGTGTCGCGCATGCAGCATCGCGGCACCGCGCGCACGCGGATCGTGCCGGTCCGGTTCCGAGGCGGCGTCGGCGCGGGCGAAGGCGCCGAGGCGCATGCAGGCGGCAGGGCGGCGGGACGGATCGGCTCCGTGACGGCGGACGGCCGCGCCTTGGCGATGCTGCGCCTCGACCGCGTCGAGGACGCGCTGGCGAGCGGCGGCGCGCTGGAGGCGGACGGGCTCGCCTTCGATCTGGTCAAACCAGCCTTCGCCCGCTTCCCCTGGCCCGGCGAGGGAGGCGGCGCGTGAGCGGGCTCATTCTTCACCCCGACGGCAAGTCCCGCTGCTCCTGGCCGGGCACGGACCCGCTCTACGTCGCCTACCACGACACGGAATGGGGCGTGCCGGAGTTCGACGACAGGGCGCTGTTCGAGAAGCTGTTGCTCGACGGCTTCCAGGCCGGATTGTCGTGGATCACCATCCTGCGCAAGCGCGACGCCTTCCGCGCCGCCTTCGACGGTTTCGACCCCGAGGCGATGGCGCGCTACACGCCCGAGAAGCTGCAGGCGCTGATGGCGGACCCCGGCATCGTGCGCAACCGCGCCAAGATCGAATCGTCCGTGCGCAGCGCGCGGGCGTGGATCGACATCATGGAGCGCGGCTCCTTCTCCGCCTTCCTGTGGGACGAGCTGGGCGGGCGGCCGCTCCAGAACGACCCCGCCGCCCGGAGCGACATTCCGGCCGAGACCGACCTGTCGCGCAAAATGTCGAAGAAGCTGAAGCAGGCCGGGTTCAACTTCGTCGGCCCCACCATCGTCTACGCGTTCATGCAGGCGGTGGGGATGGTCAACGATCACCTCGTCGGCTGCTTCCGGCACGAAGAGGTGAAGGCGCTGGGCCGCGCGCTCTGATGGTCCGGGATCGGTTCTCCGCATGACCCGCAACGCCCCTCCCCGCGCCTGGCAGCGCATGTTGTCGGGCCGCCGGCTCGACCTGCTCGACCCCTCGCCGCTGGACGTCGAAATCGAGGACATCGCCCACGGCCTCGCCCGCGTGGCGCGCTGGAACGGCCAGACGCGCGGCGCGCACATCTTCTCGGTGGCGCAGCACTCGCTGCTCGTGGAGGAGATCGCCCGCCTCGCCCGGCCCGGCCTGTCGCGCCAGTGGCGGCGCGCCATCCTGCTGCACGACGCGCCGGAATACGTCATCGGCGACATGATCTCGCCGTTCAAGGCGGTGCTGGGCGGCAGCTACAAGGACGTCGAGAAGCGGCTGCTCGCCGCCATCCACGTGCGCTTCGGCCTGCCCGTCGCGCCGCCCCGCCCGCTCACGACGCTCACCAAGACCGCCGACCACGCCTCGGCCTTCCTGGAGGCGACGCGGCTGGCGGGCTTCTCGAGCGACGAGGCCATGCGGTTCTTCGGCCGGCCGGTCGCGGTGCCGCACGCCATCGACGACTGGATCGAGCCGTGGAGCGCCGACGTCGCTCAGACGCGCTTCCTCGCCCGCTTCGCCGAACTGGACGAGGCCGCGCCCCCGATGCAGGCGCGCCCGGCCTGACCTATATAGGTTGCGGGAGACCCTGCATGCCCGCGATTCACGTCACGCCTTTGTCCCGCCTGCACGACACCGTCGAGGCCATCGGCGCGAGCCACGTCGTGACGCTGATCAACGCGGCGACGTCGGTGGCGCGCCCCGCCTCGATCCCCGCCGAGCGCCACCTGTTTCTCGGCGTCAGCGACATCACCGCCGCCACTGACGGCCACATCCTGCCGGGCGAGGAGCATGTGCGCCGCCTGCTCGACTTCACGCGCAAGTGGGACGCCGAGCGCCCCCTGCTGATCCACTGCTGGGCCGGCGTCAGCCGCTCCACCGCCGCCGCCTTCATCGCGCTTTGTGCGCTGCGCCCGACGCGGGACGAAGCCGAGATCGCGCTGCGGCTGCGCGCCGCCTCCCCCTCCGCCACGCCCAATGCAAGGCTGGTCGCCGTGGCCGACAACATGCTCGGCCGCCAAGGCCGCATGGTCGACGCCGTCGCCGCCATCGGGCGCGGGGCGGATTGCTTCGAGAACACACCCTTCCACCTGAAGCTCGACGAATGAGGCCGGCGCGCGCCCATCCCGAAACGCCCATCGAGATTGGCCTCGCCGCCGCCGTGGTGGCGGTCGACGCGGGCACGCCCCGCATCCTGATGGCGCGGACCGACGCCGACGGCCTCGGCGGCCTGCCGTCCGGCAGCTTCGATCCGCTGCGCCACCGCACGCTGGAAATCGGCCTGCGCGACTTCGTCTCCGAGCAGACCGGGCTGTCGCTGGGCTATGTCGAGCAGCTCTACACGTTCGGCGACCGGGGGCGGAACGCCATGCCGGGCGACGAAGTCCCCCATGTCGTCTCGATCGGCTATCTCGCGCTGACCCGCGTCGGCTCCGGCGGCTCGGGCGCGCCGAAGGGCGCGCGGTTCCGCGGCTGGTACGAGTTCTACCCCTGGGAGGACTGGCGCGGAGGCCGCCCGCTCATCCTGGAACGCGCCATCTGGCCGGCCCTCGCCGAATGGGCGTCGGACCGCGACGCGGAGGCGGCCGAGGGTGCGCGCCGCCCGCTGTCGCGCTTCGAGCGCGTGCGCCTGTGCTTCGGCTTCAACCCGCGCTCCGGCGACGCCGAGGTGTGGGACGAGGAAAAGGTACTGGAGCGCTACGAACTGCTCTACGAGGCCGGCCTGCTGGAGGAGGCGCGGCGCGACGGTCGCGAGGCCGCGCTCGCCCGCCCGAGCCTCCCCCCGCTCGGCGAGCCCATGCGCTTCGATCACCGGCGCATCCTCGCCACGGCGATGGGCCGGCTGCGCGGCAAGCTGAAATACCGCCCGGTGGTGTTCGAGCTGCTGCCCTCCGCCTTCACGCTCACCACGCTGCAGCAGACGGTGGAGGCCATCTCCGGCCGGCACCTGCACAAGCAGAATTTCCGCCGGCTGGTCGAGAGCACCGCGCTGGTCGAGTCGACCGGCGAGATGGTCAACACCGGCGGGCGGCCGGCGGCGCAGTTCCGCTTCCGCCGCGAAGTGGTGCAGGAACGCCCCGCCCCCGGCCTGCGGCTCGGGGCCCGCGGGTGACGGATTTCACAACTCGGCGTAGCCGCGCTCTGGCTCCGCCAGCACCGGGCCGCTAAAGTCGCCGCCGTTGGCACACGGCGGGGGCCGCTTCGATGGAATTCATGGTCGTCCTGGTCTTGATCGCGTTGGCGATCCCGATCCTGGGCCTGGTCGGCTTCTTCCGCACGCTCCGCCTGTCCGCCCGCGCCGACATGCTGGAGGCGCGGGTGCGCGACCTCGAATGGCGTCTCGCCGGCGTCGCCGGCCCCGCGCCCGCGGTCGAGACGCCCGAAACGCCTATCACGAGCCCCGAGGCTGCCGCCGCTCCCGAAGACGAGGAAGAGGAAGCGCCCGTCGTCCCGGGGCCGCCCGAGGCGGAGACGCCGCCGGCCGGCGCGCCGGGCGAGCCGGTTCCCCCATCGCCCGAGACGTTCGCGCCGGGCGAGGCCCCCGAGCCGCTGCGGCCGGCGGCGCGCGCGGCGAGCTTCGAGGAACTGGCCGGAACGCGCTGGGCCGTGTGGCTGGGCGGCGTCGCGCTCGGCCTCGGCGGGCTGTTCCTGGTGCGCTACTCGATCGAGCAGGGCTGGTTCGGCCCCGGCGCGCGCATCGCCGCCGGCGTGCTGTTCGCCCTGGCCCTGCTCGCCGGCGGCGAGTGGATGCGCCGGCGGGAGGGCCGCGACGGCACGCTGGTCGGCATTCCCGAAGCGCATATCCCCTCGGTGCTCACGGCCGCCGGCACGCTCACCGCCTTCGGCACGGTCTACGCCGCCCATGCGCTCTACGACATGATCGGCCCGGCGACGGCGTTCGTGCTGCTCGGCGCCATCGGACTGGGAACGATGGCGGCGGCGGCCCTGCACGGGCCGGCGCTGGCCGGCTTCGGTCTCCTCGGCGCGTATGTGTCGCCGCTGCTCGTCTCTTCGGCGGAACCGCGCGTCTGGCCGGTTGCGCTGTATCTGCTCGTTGTGACGGCGAGCGCCGACGCCCTGGCGCGCCTGCGCGGCTGGCTGTGGCTGGCGCTCGCGGCGGTGGGAGGCGCGGCCTTCTGGGCGCTGGCGATGACCGCCTTCGACTACGGCGAGATCGGCGCGCGGATGACGTACCTCGTCGCCCAGGCGGCGCTCGCCGCCGCCACGCTCGGCGTGCTGCCCTATCGGGGCGTCGAGGACCGCGACAGCATGAGGCCGGACGTTCCGGCGCTCGTCTGCCTGCTCGTCTTCGCCCTGCTCGCGGCGGGTCTGCTGGCGGATCTCGGCCTCGGCGCGGGCCGCGCGCCGTTCACCTTCGCGATGGCCGGCGTCCTGTTCGGCGCGGCGCTCGTCTCCGCTCCGGTCGCCGGCGCGGCGCCGATGGCGGCCGGGGTCGCGGCGGCGGCGCTGGTGTTCTGGCCGGTGGCGCGGCAGGCCGCCATGGAAGGGCCGCTGGTGCTGCCCGGACCGGTGGCGACGCCGCCGCTGCCCGACGCCGTGTTCCTGTTCATCGCCGTCGCAACCGCCCTCGCCGCCGCGTTCGCCGGCGGCGTGCTCGTGCGGCTGGCGCGCGGCCCGCGCCTCGGCGTGTTCGCCGCCTGCTTCTACGCCGCGGCCGGCGTCGTCGGCCCGCTCGCCATCTTGGTGGCGTCCTGGTGGCGGATTTCCGATTTCGACCGCAGCCTGCCCTTCGGGCTCGTCGCCGGGGCGACGGCCATCGCCTTCACCGTGGCGGCGGGCTGGCTGCGCCCGCGCGCGCTGGAGCAGAACGCCCTGCCCGCCTGGCTCGGCTTCGAATCCTACGCGGCCGGCGCGCTGGCGGCGCTGGCGCTCGGCCTCACCATGGTGCTCGACAAGGGCATGCTGACGGTGGCGCTCGCGCTGGCGGCGCTCGGCGCGGCCTGGGTGACGACGCGCCAGCCCCTCGGCCTGCTGCGCTATGCCGTGGGCGCGACCGGCGTCGTCGTCATCGTGCGGCTGCTGTGGAACACGTTGCTGATCCGCGTCGACGTCGGCTCGACGCCGATCTTCAACTGGCTGCTCTTCGCCTATGGCGTGCCGGCCTTCGCCTTCGCGGCTTCCAGCGTGCTGCTGCGCCGGCAACGGGACGACGAGGTCGTGAAGCTGTGCGAGGGACTGGCCATCGCGCTCACCTCCCTGCTGGTGCTGTTCGAGATCCGCCACGCGGTCACCGGCTCGGTGATCTCGGTTCGCGCCGGGCATGTCGAGGTCGGCATGGAGGTCGCGGCCGGCCTGCTGCTGTCGCTGGCGCTGGCGCGGCTCGAGACGGTGCGCCGGAGCGTCGTGCTGCGCGGCGGCGGCTACGTGCTCGCCGGTCTGTCCATGCTCGGCGGACTGGCGCTGATCGGACCCGCGGTGAACCCCCTGCTGGCGCGCTCGGATGTCGTGGCCGGCGGCGCGCTCGTGAACTCGCTGCTGCTCGGCTACCTCGCGCCGGCGCTGTGCGCCTTCGCCCTCGCCGCGACGGCTCGGGAGCGGTGGTCGCCCACGCTGGTCCAGGCCGCGACGGCGCTGGGCGGGATTTTGCAGTTCGTGTGGACGGTGGCGGAGATCCGCCGGCTGTTCCAGGGCGAGAGAATCGGCATCAGGTGGCCCACCGGCGACGCCGAGCTCTATACCTACTCGGCCGTGTTCCTGCTGATCGGCCTCGTCCTGCTCGGCTGGGGCATCGTCCGGCGGTCGCGCACGGCGCGGCTTGTCTCGGCCGCCTACGTCGTGCTCGCCATCGTCAAGGTGTTCCTGGTCGACATGCAGGGCCTGGCCGGGGTCTACCGGGCCCTGTCCTTCATCGGGCTCGGGCTCGTTCTGGTCGCCATCGGCCTCGTCTACCAGAAGCTGATCTTCGCCCGCGCCCCGGCGGCGGACGCGCCGCCGCCGGAAACGGCCTGACGATCAGAGCCCGAGCACGCTTTCGGCGCTGACATAGGGAAGGCCCTGCGCGTCGGCGACCGGCTGGCAGGTGATCTTGCCGTCGGTGACGTTGAGGCCGTTGCGCAGGTGCTTGTCGTCCTTCAGCGCCTGCCGCCAGCCCTTGTCGGCCAGCGCCAGGGTGAAGGGCAGCGTCACGTTGTTGAGCGCGAAGGTGGAGGTGCGCGCCACCGCGCCGGGCATGTTGGCGACGCAGTAATGCACCACGTTGTCGACCACGTAGGTGGGGTCCTCATGGGTGGTCGCGTGCGAGGTCTCGCAGCAGCCGCCCTGGTCGATGGCGACGTCGACGATGACCGAGCCCGGCTTCATCGTCTTCAGCATGTCGCGGGTGACGAGCTTGGGCGCGGCCGCGCCCGGGATCAGAACGCAGCCGATCAGCAGGTCGGCGCGCTTGACGATCTCGCGCACCGCGTCGCGGGTGGAGAAGATGGTGCGCACGCCGGTGCCGAACTGGGTGGCGAGCCGCCGCAGCACGTCGGCCGAGCGGTCGACCACCGTGACGTTCGCGCCCATGCCGAGCGCGATGGTGGCCGCGTGGGTGCCCGAGACGCCGCCGCCGAGGATCACCACCTCGGCCGCCGGCACGCCCGGCACGCCGCCGAGCAGGATGCCGCGTCCGCCGGCCGCCTTCTCGAGGCAGTGCGCGCCGACCTGCGGCGCGAGGCGTCCCGCGACCTCCGACATCGGGGTCAGCAGCGGCAGGCCGCCGGTGGGCGACGTCACCGTCTCGTAGGCGATGCAGGTCGCGCCGGACTTGACGAGGTCCTGCGTCTGCTCCGGATCGGGCGCGAGGTGGAGATAGGTGAAGAGCACCTGGCCGGGGCGCAGGCGGGCGCGCTCGTCGGCCTGCGGCTCCTTCACCTTGACGATCATCTCGGCGCGGTCGAACACCGCGTCCGTGCTGTCGACCAGCGTCGCGCCAGCCGCCGAGTAGTCGGCGTCGGGAATGCCCGAGCCGAGGCCCGCGCCGGTTTCCACCAGCACTTCGTGCCCGTGATGGATAAGCTCGGCCACCGACGACGGCACGAGGCCGACCCGGTATTCATGGTTCTTGATTTCCTTCGGCACACCGACGCGCATGGATCCCCTCCGTCAGACAGCGATGTGGCGGAAAGTGTAGCGGCGGCGCGCGGCGCTTCCCGCGAAATCGGCCTTCGCAAAAGGCAATTCTTCGCATATAATGCGTCCCCTCAGGGCCGGGGGCGGCGATTGATGCGAAAAATCGAACTCGACGCGCGAGATCGTGCGATCCTGTCGGTGCTGCAGAAGGACGGCAGCATCACGAACGCCGACCTCGCCGAGCGCGTCAACCTCTCGCCCTCCGCCTGCCTGCGCCGGGTCAAGCTGCTGGAAGACTCCGGCCTGGTGAAGGGCACCGTGATGCTGCTCGACGAGGCGGCGGCGGGGTTGCCGGGCGCGGCCTTCGTGTTCGTGACGCTGGACCAGCAGGGCCGGCAGAGCCTGGACGCCTTCGAGGCCGCCGTGGCCCGCCACCCCGAGATCCTGGAATGCTACCTGCTGGCGGGCACTGCGGACTACCTGCTCAAGGTGGTCTTCGCCGACACGGCGGATTTCGAGCGCATCCACCGCAACGCGCTCACCACCCTGCCCGGCGTGGTGCGCGTGCAGTCGACGCTGGCGCTGCGCACCGTCAAGCGCACCACCGTGCTGCCGGTGTGACCCGCCCTTGCATCGCGCGCCGCGCCGCCCGATAACACCCCCGAGTTGCACAGCATGAGGAGAGGCCGCGTGAGCGACGCGCCCGCCCAGGACGAAGCGGCGCTGGCCGCCGAAATCGACGCCATGCCCTTCGAGAAGGCGCTGGCCGAGCTCGAGCAGATCGTCAATAAGCTCGAGCGCGGCGACGTGGCGCTGGAGGAGTCGCTGGCGATCTATTCCCGCGGAGAGAAATTGAAGATCCGCTGCGAGGCGCTACTGCGCCAGGCCGAGAGCCGCGTCGAGAAGATCACGCTGGGGGCCAACGGCCAGCCCAAGCGCGTCGAGCCTCTCGACGTGGACCGCTGAGGGGGCCTTTCGCCGCACGTTTGCGCCCCGGCCACGTTTGCCCGGGCCGGCCGAGTGGTGTAACGGTGCGCGCGACTTGATGGACGGGGCAACCGTCCGAAACGGGCCGCGATGACCACGACCAAGACGCCACTGCTCGACACGATCCACGACCCGGCCGATCTGCGCCGGCTGGACCCCGCGCAGCTGCGGCAGGTCGCCGACGAGCTGCGCACCGAGACCGTCGACACCGTGTCGGTGACCGGCGGCCACCTCGGCGCGGGCCTCGGCGTGGTCGAGCTCACGGTGGCGCTGCACTACGTGTTCGACACGCCGCGCGACCGGCTGATCTGGGACGTCGGCCACCAGGCCTATCCCCACAAGATCCTCACCGGCCGGCGCGAGCGCATCCGCACGCTGCGCCAGGGCGGCGGCCTGTCCGGCTTCACCAAGCGCAGCGAGAGCGAGTACGACCCGTTCGGCGCGGCGCATTCCTCCACGTCGATTTCCGCCGGGCTCGGCATGGCGGTGGCGCGCGACCTCGACGCGCGCGACAACAACGTCATCGCCGTCATCGGCGACGGGGCGATGTCCGCCGGCATGGCCTACGAGGCGATGAACAACGCCGGCGCGCTGGACTCCCGCCTCATCGTCATCCTCAACGACAACGACATGTCGATCGCCCCGCCCGTGGGCGCGATGTCGGCCTATTTGTCGCGGCTGCTCTCCGGACGCGCCTACCTGACGCTGCGCGACATCGGCAAGCAGGTCTCCGGCCACCTGCCGAAGCGGCTCGACACCGCCATCACCCGCGCCGTCGAGCACGCGCGCGGCTTCGTCACCGGCGGCACGCTGTTCGAGGAGCTGGGCTTCTACTATGTCGGCCCCATCGACGGCCACAATCTGGACCACCTGCTGCCGGTGCTGCGCAACGTGCGCGACGCGCATGCCGGGCCGATCCTGATCCACGTCGTCACGCAGAAGGGCAAGGGCTACCCGCCGGCCGAGGCGTCCGACGACAAGTATCACGGCGTCAACACGTTCGACGTCATCACCGGCGCGCAGTCCCGGCCGAAGGCGAACTTCCCCACCTACACCAAGGTGTTCGGGGACAGCCTGATCCGCGAGGCGCGCGAGGACGACAAGATCGTTGCGATCACCGCCGCCATGCCGTCGGGGACGGGCGTCGACATGTTCGGCCGCGAGTTTCCGGGCCGCACCTTCGATGTCGGCATCGCCGAACAGCACGCCGTGACTTTCGCGGCCGGGCTGGCGACCGAGGGCTACAAGCCGTTCGTCGCCATCTACTCCACCTTCCTGCAGCGCGCCTACGACCAGGTGGTCCACGACGTCGCCATCCAGAACCTGCCGGTGCGCTTCGCGCTCGACCGCGCGGGGCTGGTCGGGGCGGACGGCGCGACGCACGCGGGCTCGTTCGACATCGCCTATCTGGGCTGCCTGCCCAACATGGTCGTCATGGCCGCCGCCGACGAGGCGGAGCTGATGCACATGGTCGCCACCGCCGCCGCCCACCAGTCCGGCCCCATCGCGTTCCGCTACCCGCGCGGCGAAGGCGTCGGCGCGGAGCTGCCGGACCGCGGCGTGCCGCTGCCCATCGGCAAGGGCCGGGTTCTGCGCGAGGGCTCGCGCATCGCGCTCCTGTCGCTCGGCACGCGGCTGGCGGAATGCCTCAAGGCGGCCGACGACCTCGCCGCGCGCGGCCTCTCCACCACCGTCGCCGACGCCCGCTTCGCCAAGCCGCTCGACACCGAGCTGGTGGAGCGGCTGGCGCGCGGGCACGAGGTGCTGATCACCGTCGAGGAAGGCTCGGTGGGCGGCTTCGGCTCGTTCGTCATGCAGCACCTCGCCGAGGCCGGGCTGCTGGACGGCGGCCTGCGCGTGCGCGCCATGACGCTGCCCGACGTCTTCCAGGACCAGGACAAGCCCGACCGCATGTACGCCGCCGCCGGGCTCGACGCGAAAGGCATCGTCGCCAAGGTGCTGGCCACGCTCGACGCCGCCCCCGCCGCCGGCGCGGCCACGGGCCGGATCGCCTGACCGCCCCCGGTCGCTTCCCATGAGCACCGAGCGCGCGGACCTCGCCCTCGTCCGCCGCGGCCTGTTCGAGAGCCGCGCCAAGGCGCAGGAAGCCATCGCCGCCGGCCTCGTCAGCGTCGACGGCGTCGCCGTGCGCAAGCCCTCCGAGCCGGTCGCCGACGACGCCGCCATGGAGGCGCGCCCGGCCTATCCGTGGGTGTCGCGCGGGGGCCTGAAGCTCGCCGCCGCGCTCGACGAATTCGGCTACGACCCCGCCGGCCGCCAATGCCTCGACATCGGCGCGTCGACGGGCGGCTTCTGCCACGTGCTGCTGGCGCGCGGCGCGGCGCGCGTGCTCGCCGTCGATGTCGGCCACGGCCAGCTCCACCGCAGCCTCGCCGGAGAGCCCCGCCTCGTCTCGATGGAAGGGCGCGACGCGCGGTCGCTGACGGCGGCGGAGCTGGGCGCGCCGCCCTCCCTCGTCACGTTCGACGTCAGCTTCATCCCGCTCGGCTTCGTGCTGCCGCACGTGCTGGCGCTGGCCGCGCCCGACGCGGCTTTGTGCGCGCTGGTCAAGCCGCAGTTCGAGGCCGGTCGCGGGCAGGTCCGCAAGGGCATCGTCCGCGACGAGGCCGTGCGGCGCGCGGCCTGCGAGCGCGTGGCCCGGCAGGTCGAGGAGCAGGGCTGGCGCGTCGACGGCGTCATCGTCTCGCCCATTGCCGGCGGAGACGGCAATATCGAGTACCTGATCGGCGCGCGCCGGGGCGCGTTTCCCGCCGCGCCGCGAGAGCACGCCTCATGACCGAACGCCTCCTCATCACCCGTCTCGGCCAGCGCGGCGACGGCGTCGCGGACGGTCCCGGCGGCCCGGTCTTCGTGGCCGGCGCGCTGCCCGGCGAGACCGTCGAGGCGGAGGTCGAGGGCGAGCGCGGCCGCCTCGTCGCGGTGGAGACGCCCTCGCCTTCCCGCGTCGCGCCGTTCTGCCCGCATTACGGGCGCTGCGGCGGCTGCGTCATGCAGCACGCCGACCCGGCGACCTACGCCGCCTGGAAGCGCGAGGGCGTGGTGGCGGCGCTGCGCCACGCGCGGCTCGACGCGCCGGTGGAGCCTTTGGTGGCGGCGCACGGCGAAGGCCGCCGGCGCGCCACCTTCCACGTGCGCCGCGCGCCGGGCGAGGGCCGCCCCGTGGCGATCGCCGGCTTCATGGCGGCGCGCTCGCACGAGGTCGTGCCGCTCGACGCCTGCCCGCTGCTCGTCCCGGCGCTGGCCGACGCCCCCGCCCTGGCTCGCGCCCTGGGCGAGGCGCTGGGCGGAGCGGGCAAGCCGCTCGACGTGCAGCTCACGGCCACCGCCGGCGGCATCGACGTCGACGTGCGCGGCCATGGCCCGGCTTCGCCCTCGCAGCGGCGCTCGCTGGCGCTGCTCGCCGAGCGGCTCGACCTCGCGCGCCTCTCGCTGCACGGCGACGTCGTCGTCGAGCGCCGGCCGCCGCTCGTCACCATGGGCAAGGCGATTGTCGCTCCGCCGCCGGGCGGCTTCCTGCAGGCGACCGCCCAGGGCGAAGAAGCGCTGGCGCGCCTCGTCGTCGAGGCGGTCGGCAAGGCCAAAATCGTCGCCGACCTGTTCGCCGGCGTCGGGCCCTTCGCGCTGCGTCTCGCCGAGCGGGCGTCGGTCCATGCCGTCGAGAGCGACGGCGCGGCCATGCTGGCGCTCGACCGCGCGGCGCGGCAGACGCCCGGCCTGAAACCGATCGGCGTCGAGACGCGCGACCTGTTCCGCCGGCCGCTGCTCGGGCCTGAACTCGCCCGCTTCGACGCCGTGGCGTTCGACCCGCCCCGCGCCGGGGCGGAGGCGCAGGCGCGCCAGCTTGCCGGCTCCGCCGTGCCCGTCGTCGTCGCGGTGTCGTGCAACGCCGCCAGCTTCGCGCGCGACGCGGCCCTGCTGGTCGCCGGCGGCTATACGCTTGCGCGCGTGACGCCGGTGGACCAGTTTTGGCAGTCCGCCCACGTCGAGTTGGTGGGCGTGTTCGAAAAGAAGCGGCCCGGCCAACGACGCCGCACCCTGGGATGACGACGATGGACGGCCCGCGCCCCCCCGCCCGCCCGCCTCTGCCCGCCGACCTCGCCGCGCGGCTCGCCGCCATCGTGGGCGACCGCTACGTCGTCACCGACGCGAACGACATGGCGGGATATCTGGTCGAATGGCGCGGCCTGTTCCGCGGGCGCGCCGCCGCCGTCGTGCGTCCCGGCTCGACGCGCGAGGTCGCCGAGGTGCTGGCCTACGCCAACCGGGAAGGCGTCGCCGTGGTGCCGCAGGGCGGAAACACCAGCCTGGTGGGCGGCAGCATCCCGTTCGAGCGTGGCGACGAGATCGTTCTGTCGCTGACGCGTCTCGACCGCGTCCGCGAGGTCGACCCGCTCTCCGACACGATGACGGTGGAGGCCGGCGTCACGCTGCTGCGCGCGCAGCAGGCGGCCGAGTCGGCCGACCGGCTGTTCCCGCTGTCGCTCGCCTCGGAGGGCGCCTGCACCATCGGCGGCAATCTCGGCAGCAATGCCGGCGGCACCGCCGTGCTCGCCTACGGCAACGCCCGCGAGCTGGTGCTGGGGCTGGAAGTCGTCCTCGCCGACGGGCGGGTGTGGAACGGGCTGGGCAAGCTGCGCAAGGACAATACCGGCTACGACCTGCGCCACCTCTTCATCGGCTCGGAAGGCACGCTGGGCGTCATCACCGCCGCCGTGCTGAAGCTGTTCCCGCGGCCCCGATCGGTCGTCACCAGCTTCTGCGGCGTGCCCTCCCCGCGCGCCGCGCTGGACCTGCTCGCCGCCGCCAAGGCGCACGTGGGAAGCGCGGTGACGACCTTCGAGCTGATCCCCCGCTTCGGCGTCGACACGGTGGTGACGCACATGGGCTGCCGCGACCCGCTCGCCGGCCGGCACGCATGGTACGTGCTGATGGAATGGTCGTCCCCGTCAGACCCGGGATTGCAGGAGCGCTGCGAAACGCTGCTCGCCGCCTCCATCGAGGCCGGCACGGTTGAGGACGCCACCGTCGCCGTGTCGCTCGACCAGCGCGACGCGCTGTGGCGCGTGCGCGAGGCGCTGTCGGAGGCGCAGGGCTTCGAGGGCGGCTCGATCAAGCACGACATCTCGCTGCCTGTGGCGCGCGTGCCGGAGTTCATCGAGGAGGTCAACGAGGCGCTGTCCCGCCTCGTGCCCGGCTGCCGGCCGATGCCGTTCGGCCATCTCGGCGACGGCAACCTGCATTTCAACGTCACGCAGCCGGTGGGCGCGGACAAGGCGGCGTTCCTGGCCCGCTGGGGCGAGGTCAACGAGCTCGTCCACGGCTACGTGGCGCGCTATGGCGGCTCCATCTCCGCCGAGCACGGGATCGGCCGCCTGAAGCGCGACCTGCTGCCGCGCTTCAAGGACCCCGTCGCGATGGACCTGATGCGCGCGCTCAAGGCGACGCTCGACCCGAACTCCATCCTCAACCCGGGCAAGGTGCTGTAGCGGGCCGAGCCTAGAACAGGCTCTGCTGCCCGCCGTCGTCGCCGCCTTTGGCCTTTCGCGGCTTCGCCGGCGCGGCCGGCTCGGGGCGCGGGGCCGAAAAACGGACGCGTTCGGAGAGCGGCAGGCGCGGATCGCACGGCGTCATCGCCAGCACGTCGTCGGCCGCCGGGCGCACCAGCTTCATCGCCTCGCGCAAATCCTCGTCCGACGTGTCGAGCCAGGTGTCGAAGTCGGCCTCCTCCAGGATCACCGGCATGCGGTCGTGCAGCGCGCTGACGGGCCCGTTGGCGTCGGTGGTCACCACCAGCGCGGTGTCGATCTCGCCGCCCTCGCGGTCGACATAGGTCTCCCACAGCCCGGCCATCGCCATCGGCTTGCCGTCGCGCCGCGTCACCAGCCAGGGCTGCTTGCCCTTCGCCTCGCGCCGCCACTCGTAGAACCCGTCCGCCGGGACGATGCAGCGCCGCCGTCGCGCGGCGTGGCGGAAGGCCGGCTTGTCGGCGATGGTCTCGCCTCGCGCGTTGAAGAGCAGCGGAAACTCGGACGGGTCCTTCACCCAGGCGGGGATGAAGCCCCACCGCATGAGCTGGAACCGCCGCGCCGTGCCGCGCCCCAGGATGACGCCGATCGGCTCGGTGGGCGACACGTTGGTGCGCGCCGGGAAATTCGGCTGGTCCTCGTAGCGGAAGAAGGCGCGCAGATCCTGCGGCGTGACGCTGAGGGAAAACCGCCCGCACATCGCCTAGAGCCAGCGCTTCCAGCGGAAGAACAGGTAGGGCAGCAGGCCCGCCAGCACCATGATGCCGACCGCCATCGGGTAGCCCAGAGTCCAGTCCAGCTCCGGCATGGTCCGGAAGTTCATGCCGTAGATCGAGGCGACCAGCGTCGGCGGCATGAAGATCACCGCCACCACCGAGAACAGCTTGATGATGTTGTTCTGCTCGAGGTTGACGAGGCCGAGCGTGGCGTCGAGCAGGAACTGGATCTTCTGCGACTGGAAGGTCGCGTGCTCCTCGAGCGATTGCAGGTCGCGCAAGGTCGTCTTCACCGCCTCGCGCAGCTCCAGCGGCACGCGCGCGGTGCGGTAGCTGACGGAGAGGAACAGCAGCACGCGCTCCAGAGAGACGAGGCTTTCGCGGATCTTGGAGATGATGTCGCCGTGCCGGCCGAGCGCGCGCAGCGTCTCCTGGAACTCGGCGCTGCGGCCCTTGGGGTCGGACTTGCTCTCGAACACCTTGTCGCCCAGCCGGTCGAGCCGTGCGCCGGTCGCCTGCAGCACGTCGGCGGCGCGGTCGATGATCGTCTCGAACAGGCCGGACATGATCGCCTCCGCCGTCGGCGCGCAGCCGTCGGGGCGGGAGATGCGGTTGGTGAACATCTGGAACGCCTTGGGGTCGGAATAGCGCACCGTCACCAACACCCTGTCGCGCAGGATGAAGGTGATGCCGTTCACCTCCGGGTCGACGTCTACGTTGTGGACCACGCGCGCCGTCATGTAGCGCGCGCCGTCCTCGGTGTAGAGCAGCTCGGACGGCTCGATGTCGCTCATCTCCTCCCGCGTGGGGATGGCGATGCGCAGGAAGGCCTCGACCTGCTTGTCCTCCGCCGGCGTCGGCTCGATAAGGTCGATCCAGATCACATCCTCCGGGATCGGCTCGCCCCTCTCCAGCACGCGGCGCTCGAACGGCGACGCGCCCGGCGGCGCGCCCGTCACGCGGTGGACGATGATCATGCCGGCTTCCTTCCTATGGGGCGCTGTCCGGCCCCGCCGGAGGCGGAGCGGAGATGTCGAAGCGCGGCGGCTGCGTGCCGTCGATGTCGGTGAATCCGAAGCGGCGAGCGAGGTCCGCCACGAACAGCGATTGGCCGTTGAGCGCCATCGGGTCGTCGAGCGCGGCGAGCGCGGCCACGGCGCGCCCGGCATAGAGCGGCGACTGCGTCGCCATCGGCCCGTGCCCGGCGTCGAGCACGCGCTCGGTGCGCACGAAGCCCGGCGTCAGGTGGACGCTGGCGAGCCCGTGCGGGGCGAGTTCGGCCGCCATGGCGCGCGCGGCGCGCAGGATGCCGGCCTTGCCGAGGTCGTAGAACACGTCGCCCAGATACGCGTCGGCGGCGTCGAAGCCGACGGAGACGAACAGCCCCCGGCCCGCCGGCATCATCACCGGCGCGAAGGCGCGCGCCGTCGCCAGCACGGCGTAGGGGCCGGTGAGCATCGCAGTCTCGAACGGCTGCAAGGGCCGCGCGAAGAAGGGCGTGCCGTAGCGCGAGCCATCGGCGTAATGGTCCCCGTCGAAGCCTTCGTTGCCGCCCCACACCGCGCAGGCGACGAGCGAGGGCGCGCCGAAGCGGCGCAGCACCCAGGCCGCGAAATCGTAGAGCGCCTTGGGGTCGGTGTGGTCGCAGACGTAAGGGTAGCCCTTGCCGCCCGCCTGCTCCACCGCCTCGG
Organism: Alsobacter ponti; assembly: GCF_024294805.1. Taxonomy (GTDB): domain Bacteria; phylum Pseudomonadota; class Alphaproteobacteria; order Rhizobiales; family Beijerinckiaceae; genus Alsobacter; species Alsobacter ponti. The sequence goes on along the minus strand of NZ_JANCLU010000009.1, from coordinate 50,860 downwards.
CGGCGTCCTCCACCGTCTCGCGGCGTCCTTCCGTGCGGTGGCCGAACCGCGTCGAGCGGCCGCTGCAGATCACCGTCGCGCCGGCTTCCCCCAGCCCGACGGCGACGCCCCGCCCGACGCCCCGCGAGGCGCCGGCGACGACGCAGACGCGCCCCTCCAGCGGCCCGCCGCTCACGAAGCGAACACCCTGGCGGCGTCCGCCACCGCCCCGGCCCCGTCCACCACCGCGCGCTCCAGGCCGGGCGCCTCGGTCGCGATCTGCTCGGCGAAGAAGCGCGCCGTGGCGACGCGCGCGGTGCGCCCTTGCTCGGACTGGCCGGAATCGTCGAGCGCCGCCATCGCCTCCTTCGCCAGCGACACGCCGCCCTGGCCGACGCCGAACAGCCGCAGATAGGGCGTCGCGCCGGCCAGCGCCTCGGTCTGCCGCCCGTCCGTTGCCGCCGCCAGCATCCACGCCGTGGCGCGGTCGAGCGCGTCGACCGCCTCGCCGAGCCGCGCCGCCGCCTGTCCGAAGCCCGGCGTGTTGCGCGCCGCGAGCGCGTTCACTGTCTCGCGCATGACCGCGATGGCGGCGCGGACGGTCGCGCCGTCGGCCAGCGGCAGCTTGCGGGTGACGAGGTCGATGGCCTGGATGCCGTTGGTGCCTTCGTAGATGGCGGCGATCCGCGCGTCGCGCAGGTGCTGCGCCGCGCCCGTCTCCTCGATGTAGCCCATGCCGCCATGCACCTGCACGCCGAGCGAGGCGACCTCGACGCCGATATCGGTGGAATAGGCCTTGGCGACCGGCGTCAGCAGCGCGGCGCGGTCGGCGGCCTCGCGGCGCGCCTCCGGCGTCGGCGCTCGTCGGGCGCGGTCCAGCGCCTCGGCGGTGAGGTAGCAGATGGCGCGCGCGGCCCCGGTCTGGGCGCGCATCCACATGAGCATGCGGCGCACGTCCGCGTGGTCGATGATCGGGCTCATGCCCTCCCCCGCCGCGCCCGGCGCGCGTCCCTGCCGCCGCTGCCCGGCATAGTCCAGCGCCTGCTGGAAGGCGCGCTCGGCGATGGCGACGCCCTGCAGGCCGACGCCGAGGCGGGCGTTGTTCATCATCGTGAACATGCAGGCGAGGCCGCGATTCTCCTCGCCGACGAGGTAGCCGACCGCGCCGCCCGCGTCGCCGAACATCATCGTGCAGGTCGGCGAGGCATGGATGCCGAGCTTGTGCTCGACGCCGGCGCAGCGCACGTCGTTCGGCGCGCCGAGCGTCCCGTCCGGGTTGACCAGCACCTTGGGGACAACGAAGAGCGAGATGCCGCGCGTGCCGGGCGGCGCGTCGGGCAGGCGCGCGAGCACGAGGTGGACGATGTTGTCCGCCATGTCGTGCTCGCCATAGGTGATGAAGATCTTCTGGCCGAAGATGCGGTAGCTGCCGTCGCCGGCGCGCTCCGCGCGGGCGCGCAGCGCAGCGAGGTCGGAGCCCGCCTGCGGCTCGGTGAGGTTCATCGTGCCCATCCACTCGCCGCTGACGAGGCGGGGCAGATAGAGGCGCTTCAATTCGTCCGAGCCGTGGCTGGCCAGCGCCTCCACCGCGCCGGCGGTGAGCAGCGGGCCGAGCGAGAACGCCATCGAGGCCGAGTTCCACATTTCGATGCAGGCGGACTGGATCAGGTTCGGCAGGCCCTGCCCGCCATGCTCGGGCGGCGAGGCGAGCCCGTTCCAGCCCGCCTCCGCCCAGTCGCGATAGCTGTCGCGCCAGCCGGGCGGCGTCGTCACGCGGCCGTCCTTCAGCACCGAGCCGACCTTGTCGCCGATACGGTTGAGTGGCGCGACGCGCTCGGTGGCGAAGCGACCCGCCTCGCGCAGCACCGCGTCGGCCATCCCGTCCGCCAGCTCGGGCGCGAGCCCGTCCGCCTCGAGGCGATCGAGCCCGGCGACGTGGCGCAGCGTGTAGAGGATGTCGTCGACGGGCGCGCGATAGCTCATGGAGGCTCCTGCCTGCAATCGGGCTCGCGCCGGCGTGCGGGGCGGCCTCGGATCGGGTTGGCGGCGAGGTTATCCCGCGTGCTATGGCAGGCCCAACCGAAAATGTGAATGCTCGGGCTCCGCAGTTTGACCACCGCCGCAGCTTTTCCCGCGCCGCGCGCCACGCGCCGCCTCGCCGCCGATCCCGAGGGGATCGCGCAAGCGGCCGCGCTGCTGCGCGAAGGCGGGCTCGTCGCCTTCCCCACCGAGACCGTCTACGGGCTGGGGGCCGACGCCACCGACGCGCGCGCCGTGGCCGGCATCTACGCCGCCAAGGAGCGGCCGAGCTTCAACCCGCTGATCTCGCATGTGCCGGACGTCGACGCCGCCCTGGCCCAGGGCCGCTTCGGGCCGAAGGCGCTGGCGCTGGCGCGCGCCTTCTGGCCCGGCCCGCTGACGCTGGTGGTGGAGAAGAGCGCGGACTGCGCCGTCGCCGACCTCGCCACGGCGGGGCTGGGCAGCGTGGCGCTGCGCGTTCCGGCCCATCCCGTCGCCCGCGCCTTGCTGGCCGCGACCGGCCGCCCCGTGGCGGCCCCCTCCGCCAACCGCTCCGGCCGCGTCAGCCCGACGGAGGCGGCGCACGTGCTCGCCGACCTCGACGGCCGCATCGACGCCGTGCTCGACGGCGGGGCGACGCGCGTGGGGCTCGAATCGACCATCGTCTCGTGCCTTGGCGACGCGCCCGTGCTGCTGCGGCCCGGCGGCGTGCCGCGCGAGGCGATCGAAGCCCTGCTCGGCGAGACGCTGGCGAGCGGCGGTCACGACGCGCCCGAGGAGGGCGAAGCGCCGCTCGCGCCCGGCATGCTGGCCTCGCACTACGCTCCGCGCGCGCGGGTGCGGCTCGACGCCGTGGACATCGCGCCCGGCGAGGCCGCGCTGCTGTTCGGCGGCGCGAAACCGGCCGGGCTGGAGCGGGCTGTCGCGACGCGCGACCTCAGCCCGTCGGGCGATCTCGTCGAGGCGGCGTCCGGCCTGTTCGCCGCGCTGCGCGCGCTCGACGCCGAAGGGGCGGCGACCATCGCGGTGACGCCTATCCCCATGACGGGTCTCGGCGAAGCGATCAACGACCGGCTGCGCCGCGCCGCCGCCCCGCGCGGCTGACGCGAAAAACCCGCCGCGCGGGGGACGCGGCGGGGTTTCCGGTCGTGAACGGAGTTCTGGAGGTCAGGCCGTCCGGGCGACGGGCGCGCCGAACAGCGGCATGGCGGCGCGGCGCAGCGCGAAAGCCCCCTCGCCGGCCAGCGCCACCGTCAGCGCGCCGACCACCAGGAACGCCGGATATTCCCAGCCGCCATTGGGGTTGGTGAACAGCCAGCCATTGCCGAGGTGGACGTTCAGCGCCCCGAGCAGCAGCGGGATCAGCGCCGCCGCGACCCAGCGGCCGTAGAAGCCGACCACCAGCGCGACGCCGCCGAAGAGTTCGGCCAGCACGATCGGCCAGGCCAGGAAGGCCGGCAGGCCGACCTGCCCGAGAAAGCCCTCGAAGCCCGGCATGGTGAAGACCGCGTACTTGAGCCAGGCATGGGCGATGAACATCACGCCGAGCGAGACGCGCAGGACAAAGAGGCCGTACGGGCCGTTTCTGGTGTCGATCATGGCGATTTTCCTGTGGTGAGCCGACCGGCGGGACGTCCGGTCCGTCTGTCTCCGCCACAGTTATCTTTTCTCTTTCGCAAATCCATGCGAGAGTTGGAAAGGGAAAGATTGCAGGTTCGCAATGGAAAGAATGGCGTGGGACGATTTTCGACTGGTCAAGGCGGTCGCTGACAGCCGCTCGCTCACGGGAGCGGCCGACGCGCTGGGGGTGAACCACTCCACCGTGTTCCGCCGGCTGGGCGAGATCGAGAAGCGGCTCGGAACGCCTTTGTTCGAGCGCCACCGCGCCGGCTACGGCATGACGCCGGCGGGCGAGGAGATGGTGGCCCTGGCCGAGCGCATGGAGCGCGACGTGCTGGAGTTCTCCCGCAAGCTCGCCGGACAGACGCTGACGCCCTCAGGCGAGGTGCGGGTGACGACCAACGACACCATGCTGCTCTATCTGCTGCGGCCGGTGTTCGTGTCCTTCCGCGCGCAATATCCCGACATCCGGCTCGACGTGGTGATCTCCAACGCCGCGCTGAACCTCTCCAAGCGCGACGCCGACATCGCGGTGCGCCCGACGGACAACCCGCCGGAGACGCTGGTGGGCCGCCGCGTCGCCTCGCTGCAATGGGCGCTGTACGGCAGGCGCAGCGAGTTCGGCGACGCCGTCGGGCATGCCGGGCTCGACCCCGCGACGCTCTACCAGCGGCCCTGGGTGTCGCTCGGCGACCAGTTCAGCCATTTCAAGGTGGCGCGCTACGTGCGCGACCATGTCGATCCCGAGCGCATCGTGTTGAAGGTGAACACAGTGCTGGGCCTCACCGAGGCGGTCGAGGACGGCATCGGGCTCGGCCACCTGCCCTGCTTCATCGCCGACCAGCGGCCGGACCTCGTGCGCCTGTCGCCGATCAATCCCGACTTCGCGCCGGGCGTCTGGCTGCTGACGCACCCGGACCTGCGCGCCTCGCCGCGCATCCGCGCCTTCCTGGATTGCGCCGCGGCGGAACTGGTGAAGCTGCGGCCGGCTCTGGAGGGCGAACGGCCGTTCCGGCGCGAGCCGGCGCTGGCCTGAGCGGCGGGCCTAAGCTCAGCCGATCTCGACGATCTCCGCCTCGCCCTGCCCGGCGATGACGATGTCGCCGACCGTCTTGCCCATCAGCTCGCGGGCGAGCGGCGACACATAGGACAGCCGGCCCTCGGTGGGATCGGCCTCGTCCTCGCCCACGATGCGGAACTGCTGCGTGCGGCCGTCGTCGCGCTCGATGGTGACGCGCGAGCCGAAATACACCTTGTCGACGGCCTCGTTGGGCGGCACCACCTCGGCCGAGGAGCGCCGGTGCATCCAGTAGCGCAGGTCGCGCCCGATGCGCGCCAGCGCCTCGTGCTCGTCGTCGCCGCCCTCCTCGTCGGCGGCCTCCGCCTGGGCGCGGGACAGTTCGTCCTGCAGGCGCGCGACATGCGCCTCGATCAGGGCGAGGCCCTCGGGGGTGACGAGATTGGGGTGCGGGCTGATCGGACGGTCCGGAAGCTCGTCGAAGATCTCCGGGTCGTCCTGCTCCCTGACAAAGGCGCGGCTCATGCCAAGACAATACGCCCGCGAGGCGGCGGGTTCCATGTCCCCGCGGCGCGCCGGAAGGAGGCGAAGCGCCCGCCAGTGAAGCCAATCGCGCAGCCGGCGAGTTCTATACTCGCAAGAGTTGCAAGCCCTTGGAATAAAGCTCAAACTACGCCTCGCAACTTGACGGAAATGGGGGAAGACCATGACCAATGCGGCGCCTGTTTCGGCAATCGGCCTCGGCAACGGCATCGGCACGCTGCGGGCGAAATGGGGCTGGCTCGTCGCGCTCGGCGTGCTGATGGCGCTGTGCGGCCTGTTCGCGCTCGGCAACGCCGTGCTGGCGACCTTCACCGTCGTGATCTTCGCCGGCGCGGCCATGATCGTCAGCGGCATCGGCGAGATCATCCACGGCTTCGCGGTGAAGACGTGGAGCAAGTTCTTCCTGTGGGTGCTGGTCGGCCTGCTCTACGTCGTGGCGGGCATCGTCACGGTGTCGATGCCGCTCGTCTCGGCGGTGGTGCTGACGCTGTTCGTCGGCGCGGCGCTCATCGCCTCCGGCATCGTCCACATCGTGCTCGCGTTCCAGATGAAGGAAGGCGCGCCGTGGGGCTGGGTGGCGCTGTCGGGCGTGGTCACGCTGCTGCTGGGCGTGATGATCCTCGCCGGCTGGCCGGTGTCCGGCCTCACCGTGCTCGGCGTGTTCCTCGGCATCGACCTGCTGTTCACCGGCGCGAGCTGGATCGCCGTCGGCCTCGCCCTGCGCAAGGCCGGCTGAGCCGCCGCGCTGAGCCGCAAGCTGAGTCTCCAGCTGCGCATGGAACCCTGAAACGATCCGGGCCGTTCCGACGGGACGGGGCAGCCGCCCCGCTTTCGTCAGCGAACGGCCCAGCTCCCGCCATCGATCCCGGGGTGAATGCGGGCCCGCATCCGGCGCGGATGCGCGGCCGTCTCATCTGTTTGCCCCATTGCGTTTTGATTGGGGCTGGGCAATGCAGGCGGCGTGGTTCTCGCAGGCGCAATAAGAGGACGGCGTAGATGACCAAGTGGGTGTACAGCTTCGGCGACGGCAAGGCCGAGGGACAGGCCGACATGCGCAACCTGCTCGGCGGCAAGGGCGCGAACCTGGCCGAGATGAGCAATCTCGGGCTGCCCGTCCCTCCCGGCTTCACCATCTCCACCGAGGTCTGCACTTACTACTACGCCAACGGCCAGACCTATCCGGCCGATCTCGAGGGCCAGGTCCAGGCCGCGCTGGACCGGGTGGGGGCGATCACCGGCAAGACGTTCGGCGATTCGGAGAACCCCCTGCTCGTCTCCGTGCGCTCCGGCGCCCGCGCCTCGATGCCGGGCATGATGGACACCGTGCTCAATCTCGGCCTCAACGACGTCACCGTCGAGGCCATCGCCCGCAGCTCCGGCGACGCGCGCTTCGCCTATGACAGCTACCGCCGCTTCATCCAGATGTATTCGGACGTGGTGCTGGGCGTCGACCACGGCTTCTTCGAGGACCACCTGGAGGAATACAAGGAGCGCAAGAACTACAAGCTCGACACCGACCTCTCCGCCGCCGACTGGCAGGTGCTGGTCGGCAAGTTCAAGGACACCGTGCAGGCGGAGCTGGGCCGGCCCTTCCCGCAGGACCCGCGCGACCAGCTGTGGGGCGCCATCGGCGCCGTGTTCGGCTCGTGGATGAACCAGCGCGCGAACAAGTACCGCGAGTTGCACGGCATCCCGGCGAGCTGGGGCACGGCCGTCAACGTGCAGGCCATGGTGTTCGGCAATCTCGGCGAGACCTCGGCCACCGGCGTCGCCTTCACGCGCAACCCCTCCACCGGCGCGAAGGAGCTCTACGGCGAGTTCCTCATCAACGCCCAGGGCGAGGACGTGGTCGCCGGCATCCGCACGCCGCAGGACATCACCGAGGCGGCGCGCATCGCCGCCGGCTCGGACCGGCCCTCGCTGGAGCGCGCCATGCCGCAGGCCTACGCGGAGTTCATCCGCATTTGCGGCCTGCTGGAGAAGCACTATCGCGACGTGCAGGACGTCGAGTTCACCATCGAGCGCGGCAAGCTGTGGATGCTTCAGACGCGCAACGGCAAGCGCACCGCCAAGGCGGCGCTGAAGATCGCCGTCGACCTCGCCAGCGAGGGCGTGCTGACGCACGAGGAGGCGATCGGCCGCATCGACCCCGCCGCCCTCGACCAGCTCCTGCACCCCACCATCGACCCCGCCGCCGAGCGCAAGATCATCGCCACCGGCCTGCCCGCCTCTCCCGGCGCGGCGGGCGGCGAGGTGGTGTTCGACAGCGACGAGGCCGAGCAGGCCCGCGCCGCCGGTCGGCGCGTCATCCTGGTGCGCATCGAGACCAGCCCGGAAGACATCCACGGCATGCACGCCTCCGAGGGCATCCTCACCACGCGCGGCGGCATGACCTCGCACGCGGCCGTGGTGGCGCGCGGCATGGGCAAGCCCTGCGTGTCGGGCGCGGGCGGCCTGCGCGTCGACTACGCGGCGCAGACCCTCACCGCCGGCGGCGTCACGCTGAAGAAGGGCGACTGGATCACCATCGACGGCGGCACCGGCCAGGTCCTCGTCGGCGAGGTGAAGATGCTCGAGCCGCAGCTCTCGGGCGAGTTCGGCACGCTGATGGGCTGGGCCGACGGCGTCCGCCGCATGAAGGTGCGCGCCAACGCCGAGACGCCGCGCGACGCCCGCGCGGCGCGCGGCTTCGGCGCGGAGGGCATCGGCCTGTGCCGCACCGAGCACATGTTCTTTGAGGGCGAGCGCATCGTCGCCGTGCGCGAGATGATCCTCGCCGACGACGAGAAGGGCCGCCGCGCCGCGCTCGCCAAGCTGTTGCCGATGCAGCGCGCCGACTTCGTCGAGCTGTTCTCGATCATGAGCGGCCTGCCGGTGACGATCCGCCTGCTCGACCCGCCGCTGCACGAGTTCCTGCCGCACACGGACGAGGAGATCGCCGAGGTCGCCGCCGCCATGGGCGCGGACGCCGACAAGCTGAAGCGCCGCGCCGCCGAGCTGCACGAGTTCAACCCGATGCTCGGCTTCCGCGGCTGCCGACTCGCCGTCGCCTATCCCGAGATCGCCGAGATGCAGGCCCGCGCCATCTTCGAGGCCGCCGTGCAGGCCGCCAAGGCGAGCGGCCAGCCGGTGATCCCCGAGGTGATGGTGCCGCTGGTGATGACCAAGCCCGAGCTGGACCTCGTCAAGGAGCGCATCGTCGCCATGGCCGAGGCGGTGAAGAAGGAGACGGGCGCCGCCCTCGACTACCAGGTCGGCACCATGATCGAGCTGCCCCGCGCCGCGCTGCGGGCCGGTGAGATCGCCGAGAGCGCCGAGTTCTTCTCGTTCGGCACCAACGACCTCACCCAGACGACGCTGGGCATCTCGCGCGACGACGCCGCCTCGTTCCTCGGCCCGTACACGGCCAAGGCGATCCTGCCGGCCGACCCGTTCGTCACCATCGACGCCGAGGGCGTGGGCGAGCTGGTGCGCCTCGCCGCCGAGCGCGGCCGCAAGACGCGCGGCTCGCTCAAGCTCGGCATCTGCGGCGAGCACGGCGGCGACCCGGCCTCCATCGCCTTCTGCGAGAGCGTCGGGCTGGACTACGTCTCCTGCTCGCCCTACCGCGTCCCCATCGCCCGCCTCGCCGCCGCCCAGGCCGCCCTCGGCCTCAAGGCCGCCAGCACGGCTTAAGGCCCGCCACGACCGACGGCCGGCGCTCCCTCCGGGGAGGCCGGCCGGCGTCATACATGACTACATCCGGAACACGCCGAAGCGCGTCTCCTCCACGGGGGCGTTGAGGCAGGCGGAGAAGGCGAGGCCCAGCACGCGGCGGGTTTCCGAGGGCAGGATGATGCCGTCGTCCCACAGGCGCGCGGTGGCGTAGTAGGGGTGGCCCTCCGCCTCGTAGCGCGAGCGGATCGGCGCCTTGAACGCCTCCTCGTCCTGCGCGCTCCACTGACGGCCCTCGGCCTCGATGTTGTCGCGCTTGACGGTGGCGAGCACGCTCGCCGCCTGCTCGCCGCCCATCACCGAGATGCGCGCGTTCGGCCACGTGAAAAGGAAGCGCGGCCCGTAGGCGCGCCCGCACATGCCGTAATTGCCCGCGCCGAACGAGCCGCCGACGATGACGGTGATCTTCGGCACGCGCGCGCAGGCCACCGCCGTCACCAGCTTCGCCCCGTCCTTGGCGATGCCGCCGGCCTCGTATTGCCGGCCCACCATGAAGCCCGAGATGTTCTGCAGGAACAGCAGCGGAATGCGCCGCTGCCCGCACAGCTCGATGAAGTGCGCGCCCTTCAGCGCCGATTCCGAGAACAGGATGCCGTTATTGGCGACGATGCCCACCGGCATGCCCCAGATGCGCGCGAAGCCGGTGACCAAAGTCGTCCCGTAGAGCGCCTTGAACTCGTCGAACTGCGAGCCGTCGACGAGGCGGCCGATCACCTCGCGGATGTCGTACTGCTTCTTGAGGTCTACCGGCACCAGCGCCTCGAGGTCGGCGGGGTCGAGCAGCGGATCCTCCGGCTCGGCCATGGCGATGTCGGGACGCTTGACGCTGTTGAGGTTGACGACGATCCGCCGCGCGATGGCCAAAGCGTGGGCGTCGTCCGCGGCGTAGTGGTCGGCGACGCCGGAGACGCGGGCGTGGACGTCCGCCCCGCCGAGATCCTCGGCCGAGACCTCCTCGCCCGTCGCCGCCTTCACCAGAGGCGGGCCGCCCAGGAAGATGGTGCCCTGGCGGCGCACGATCACCGTCTCGTCGGACATGGCCGGCACGTAGGCCCCGCCCGCCGTGCAAGAGCCCATCACCACCGCGATCTGCGGGATGCCGAGCGAGGACAGCGTCGCCTGGTTGTAGAAGATGCGGCCGAAATGCTCGCGGTCCGGGAACACCTCGGTCTGGTGCGGCAGGTTGGCGCCGCCCGAATCGACGAGATAGACGCACGGCAGGCGGTTCTCGCGCGCGATCTCCTGGGCGCGCAGGTGCTTCTTCACCGTCATCGGGTAATAGGTGCCGCCCTTGATGGTCGAGTCGTTGCACACGACCATCGCCTCCCGCCCCTCCACCCGGCCGACGCCGGCGATGAGCCCGGCCCCATGGATGGCGTCCTCGTACATGGAGTTGGCGGCGAGCTGGCCGATCTCGAGGAAGGGCGAGCCGGGGTCGATGAGCCGCATGACGCGCTCGCGCGGCAGCAGCTTGCCGCGCGACAAATGGCGCTCGCGCGCCCTTGCCGGCCCGCCCTGCGCCGCCTCCGCCCGCCGCTCGCGCAACTCGTCGGCGAGCCGCCGCCACTCGGCGGCGTTGGCCTGGACGTCCGGCGCTTGGCGGTCGACGGCGGAAGTAAGGATGGTCAAGTGTCAGCCCCGCGTGCGGCGCGACGCCCCCCGCGTCGCCTCGCGGGCGATCATGGCCGAAGCGCCGCCGAACGCAACAGCCCCGCCTCGCGCGCCGGGCCGGGGCTCAGGCCCCCGGCTTCGGCTCGCCGCCTTCCACCGGCCCGCCCGCCTTCTTCCACGCGGCGAAGCCGCCGGCGACATGCGCCACCGGCTTCAGGCCCATCTCCTGCGCCGCCTTCGCCGCCAGCGCCGAGCGCCAGCCGCCGCCGCAGAAGAACACGAAGCGCTTGTCCTGCGCGAAGACCGGCTTGTGGTAGGGGCTCTCCGGGTCGATCCAGAACTCCAGCATGCCGCGCGGGCAGTGGAACGCGCCAGGCGCCTTGCCTTCGCGCTCCAGCTCGCGCGGGTCGCGCAGGTCGACCAGCACGACGTCGTCGCGGCCGACGAGCCCGATCGCCTCCTCGGCGGGGATGGTCTCCACCGCCGCCTCGGCCTCCGCCACCAGCGCCTTGTATCCCTTGACGATCGTCTGCGGCATGGCTCACCTCCGGTTGCGCGCGGGCAGGATGGCGAGCCGCCGCGCGGCGGTCAACGGGCGGCGCGCCGCCCCTCTCGCCAGCCCCTGCCCCGGCCTCTTGCGGGCGGCGGCGCGACGCCGCAAGCTTCGGCCATGCCGGACCTGACCCTCCTCGACGCCGTCGCGCTCGCCTTCTTCATCCTGTGCTGGGTCGCCTACCACCGCGTGCTGGAATCGCGGCGGCTGGGGCCGCGCTCGCTGAACGGCATGATGCACGCCGAGCGGCTGCGCTGGATGGAGCGGATGATCGTGCGCGAGCCGCGCATCGTCGACACCCAGATCATGGGCAGCCTGCAGAACGGCACGGCGTTCTTCGCCTCCACGTCGCTGTTCGCCATCGGCGGCTCGCTGGCGCTGCTGCGCGGCGCGGAGGACGTGCAGCGCGTGTTCACCGACATGCCCTTCGCCGTGCAGTCCACCCGCGCCATGTGGGAGGTGAAGACGATCGGGCTCACCGTCATCTTCGTCTACGCCTTCTTCAAGTTCGCGTGGTCGTACCGGCTGTTCAACTACGCCGCGATCCTGCTCGGCGCGACCCCGCCGCCCTCTTCCGCCGACACGCCGGAAGGCCGGCTGCACGTGCTCAAGACGACGCGGATGACCACCGCCGCCGGCGCGCACTTCAACCGGGGCCAGCGCGCCTTCTTCTTCGCGCTCGGCTATCTCGGCTGGTTCCTGGGGCCGGGGGCCTTCCTGGCGACCACGGCGGGCGTCCTGGCGGTGATGGCCTCGCGGCAGTTCCGCTCCAACGGCTACCGCGCCCTCGTCCTGCGCGAGGGCGACGACGCCGGCGCTTGACGCCGGGCGCGAAGCGGCGCAAACGCCCTCGCATGAGCGAGCCCGAATCCGACCCCAGGCCCCGCCCCGCGCCCGAGGCGCTGGAGGAAGCCATCGTGCGGCTCGTCGCCGAGCGCGGCGGCGACAAGACGATCTGCCCCTCCGAGGCCGCCCGGCTGGTCGGCGGCAAGCACCCGGACGAGTGGGGCAAGCTGATGATTCCCGTCCGCCGCGCCGCCATCCGCCTCGCCCACCAGGGCCGCGTGGTCATCTACCGCAAGGGCAAGCCCGTCGACCCCGACGACTTCAAGGGCGTCTACCGCATCGGGCTGCCAAGGCAGGACTGAGGGGGAGGCGTCGGAGCGAGGTTCGCTCGCCGAAGCGATGCGCTAGATTGCGCCGATGTCGCGCGCCGCACGCCTTCTCGACCTGATGCAGGCCCTGCGCCGCCGCCGCGCCCCGGTGTCCGGCGCGGTCCTGGCGGGCGAGCTCGGCGTCTCGCTGCGCACGCTCTACCGCGACATCGCCACGCTGACGGCCCAGGGCGCGCCGATCTCAGGCGAAGCCGGGCTCGGCTACGTGCTGAAACCGGGCTTCGACCTGCCGCCCCTGATGTTCCCGGCGGAGGAGGTCGAGGCGGTGGTGCTCGGCCTGCGGCTGGTGGCGCAGAAGGGCGACCCGGCGCTGACCCGCGCCGCCGAGAACGCCGCCGCGCGCATCCGCGCCGTTCTGCCGGCCGGCCTGCGCGAGGACGCCGAGGCCACGCCGCTGCTGGCGGGGCCGAACGGCGTCACACGGCGCGGGCCGCCCCGCCCCGTCGTGGACGTCGCGGTGTTGCGCGCGGCGCTGCGCACGCGGCGCAAGCTCGCCCTCGCCTATCGCGATCTCTCCGGCCAGGCGAGCCGGCGCGTCGTGTGGCCGGTCGCCCTCGCCTTCTTCGAGAACGCGCTTGTGCTCGCGGCGTGGTGCGAACTGCGGGAGGACTTCCGTCACTTCCGGGTCGACCGGATCGAGACCGCCGACACGCTGGAGGCGCTCGTGCCGGAACGCCGCGCCGCCCTGCTGAAGCGATGGCGCGAGCAGGAGGGCGTGGCCGCGCAGCTCTGAGCGCCGCTGCTGACGGAAACTGTCAGCGGCATGGGCGATGTCATGCGGGTCCTGTTTCGGAGACCCCGCCATGTTCGATCCTTCGCTCGTCATCCTCTACGTCGCCGACCCGGCCCGCAGCGTCGCCTTCTACGCGCCCCTGCTCGGCCGCGAGCCGGTGGAAAGCTCGCCGACCTTCGCCCTGTTCGCGCTCGAGGGCGGACGCATGCTCGGCCTGTGGCGGCGCGACGGCGTACGGCCGGACGCCGCCGTTCCCGCCGGCGGAAGCGAGATCGCCGCCGCCCTCCCCGACGCCGCCGCGGTGGAAGCCGTTCACGCCGCGTGGAGATCGCGCGGCGTCGCCATCGCCCAGCCGCCGACACCCATGGACTTCGGCCACACCTTCGTCGCCCTCGACCCCGACGGCCATCGCCTGCGCATCTTCGCGCCGGAGCAGGGGCAATGACCCGGTTCCGGATCGCGGTCGCCTGCGCCGAGCACGCGGCGCCCAAAGGGCGGACCTCGTCCGCCCGTCCCCGGAACCCCGGAGCGTCAGCGGAGGGGTGTCCGGGGTCCAGCGCATGGATGTTGCCGCGAAGCGGCGCTTTACAAGCCTTTTCCATGAGGACGCGCTGACGCGCGACATCTTGCGCTGGGCCCCGGATCCGGTTCCGCTCCGCTGCACCGGTCCGGGGACTGGCGGGCCGTTGGCCCCCTCCCCCCTCCTCAGCTCACCGGCAGCGGCAGGGCCCTGGCGGCGGCGGGGAGCGCGCGGAGGCGGGCGTACCAGCGCTCGACGTTGGGGTGGGGCTGGCGGGCGATGGGCATGTTCAGCCAGCGGTGGATGTTGGGCGCGAGCACGATGTCGGCCATGGTCAGGCGGCCGTGCTCCAGCGCGTCGCGCCCGGCGAGGTGGGCGTCGAGGATGCCCAGCAGGCGTTCCGCCTTCACCCGCGAGGCCTCGATGATGGCGGGGTCGCGCTTCTCCGCCGGCGTGCGGACGAGGTGCATGAAGGCCGGTCCCATGGCCGGCGCGAACTCGGCGATCTGCCAGTCCATCCACCGCTCGGCCAGCGCGCGCTGGCCGGGGTCGTCCACCCACAGCGTGTCCCGTCCGTAGCGCGCCGCGAGGTAGCGCACGATGGAGTTGGACTCCCACAGCACCAGCCCGTCGTCCTCCAGCGTCGGCACCAGCCCGTTCGGGTTGCGGGCGAGGTACTCCGGCGTGCCGACGACGCCGAACGCGCCGCCCGCGTCGCGCCGTTCATAGGCCAGGCCCAGAACTTCCAGCGCGAAAACGACTTTCTGGACATTCGTCGACGTTATACGCCCGAACAGCACAATCACGGCGGTACCTCCCTACGGAACAGGGCCCGATGTTCGCGGCTTCCAGCGGGACTCCGAATGGAATCGTGCGAACCGTCAATTCAATGCTCAATTGGGGCGTGAAGCCCCGGTTCAATCCGTCATCCAGCCCGTTGTCTCAACGCGCTGGGTTGATCTTGCCTATTCCGACTTCCCGAACAACTCGCGGCCGATCAGCATGCGCCGGATCTCGCTCGTGCCCGCGCCGATCTCGTAGAGTTTGGCGTCGCGCAGCAGCCGGCCGGTGGGATAGTCGTTGATGTAGCCGTTGCCGCCCAGCAGTTGAATCGCGTCCAGCGCCAGTTGCGTCGCCTTCTCGGCCGCGATGAGGATCGCCCCCGCCGCGTCCTCGCGGGTCGTTTCGCCGCGATCGCAAGATTTCGCGACGGCGTAGACATAGGCTTTGCAGGCGTTCATCGTGACATACATGTCGGCGATCTTGCCCTGCACGAGCTGGAACGTGCCGATGGGCTGGCCGAACTGCTTGCGCTCGTGGACATAGGGCAGCACCACGTCGAGCGCCGCCTGCATGATTCCCAGCGGCCCGGCGGCCAGCACCACTCGCTCGTAGTCGAGCCCGGACATCAGCACGTTGACGCCGCGCCCCACCTGCCCGAGCACGTTCTCCTCAGGCACCTCGCAGTCCTCGAACAGCAACTCGCAAGTGTCGGAGCCTCGCATGCCCAGCTTGTCGAGCTTCTGCGCGGTCGAGAAACCCTTCATGCCCTTCTCGATGAGAAACGCCGTGATGCCGCGCGGGCCGGCGGCGGGGTCCGTCTTGGCGTAGACCACCAGCGTCTCGGCCACCGGGCCGTTGGTGATCCACATCTTGTTGCCGTTGAGGACGTAGCGGTCGCCTTTCTTGTCGGCGCGGGTGCGCATCGAGACGACGTCCGAGCCGGAGCCGGGCTCCGACATGGCCAGCGCCCCGACATGCTCGCCGGAGATCAGCGCCGGCAAGTACTTGCGCTTCTGCGCCTCGGTGCCGTTGCGGCGGATCTGGTTGACGCACAGGTTGGAGTGCGCGCCATAGCTGAGGCCGACCGAGGCGGAAGCCCGCGAGACTTCCTCCATCGCCACGCAATGCTCGAGATAGCCGAGCCCGGAGCCGCCGTAGTCTTCCTCGACGGTGATTCCGTGCAGGCCGAGACTTCCCATCTTCGGCCAGAGATCGCGCGGGAACTGGTTGGTGCGATCGATCTCGACGGCGCGCGGCGCGATCTCGGCCTGGGCGAAGCCGCGCACCGTGTCGCGCAGCATGTCGGCCGTTTCCCCGAGGTCGAAATTGAACGGGCGGGCGGCGTTGGCGAGCATGGCGGCTTCGTTTCCTGTTGTGCGCGGTCGAGAAGGAGAATACCCCGTCCCGGCCCGGGGGGAAGAGCCCGCCGGCCCTCGGGGAACCCGCCGT
The DNA here is from genome assembly GCF_024294805.1 of Alsobacter ponti. Classification (GTDB taxonomy): domain Bacteria; phylum Pseudomonadota; class Alphaproteobacteria; order Rhizobiales; family Beijerinckiaceae; genus Alsobacter; species Alsobacter ponti. The sequence continues at coordinate 35,143 of NZ_JANCLU010000009.1, read as the reverse complement.
CCATGACCCAGCCCTTCCGCGACCGGCCCAACGCCCTTCCCTGGCCGCCGATGATCTACCTCGCCGCCGTCGCGCTGGGCTGGCTGCTGCAGCAAGTCGACCCGTTCGACGCCATGGACCAGGCGCTGGCGATGCTGCCCCGCACGGTGGGGCTGGCGCTGTTCACCGCCGGCGTCGGGCTGGATTTCTGGGCCTTCCTGACGCTGCGCCGGGCCCGGACCACGGTGCTGCCGACAGCGGGCGCGAAGGCGCTGGTGACGGACGGGCCGTATCGCTTCAGCCGCAACCCGATCTACCTGGGCAACACGATGGCGCTGGCCGCCTTCGCCGTGGCGCTGCGCTGGGGCTGGCTGCTGCTGCTGCTGCCGGTGACGGTGGCGGCGGTGAACTGGCTTGGCATCGCCCGCGAGGAGGAGCACCTGGCGGCGCGCTTCGGCGCGGACTGGACGGCCTACGCGGCCAAGGTGCGGCGCTGGCTGTGAGCCGCGCCGCCGCCTCTCAGAACGGCAGGTATGCGCGGATCGAGGCCGTCGCCTCGGCCTCCATGGGCTCGTCCTGGATGACTCGGGCGCGCTTCAGCCACGCCACCCATTCCTTCTCGGTGCCGTTGAAGACGTTGCGGTCCACCGCGCCGCGCACGCCCGGCACCTGGCCGGTGGTGGTCCACTGCCACATCGTCCAGCGGCGGTCGCTGTAGCGCTCGTGCGGCTCGGCCGCGACGCTGCGGATCCAGAACGGATAGTCCTCGAACTCGCCCTTCAGCACCTCCTCGTGGAAGGTGATGTCGGTGTAGATGATCGGCTTCTTGCCGGTGTGACGCTCGAGCTCGCCCAGCATCACGCGGATCATCGCCAGCGCCTGCTCCTTGGGCACCTTGCGCGGGCAGGTGAGCGAGTGGCCGTTCCACTCCAGGTCGAGCACCGGGGGCAGCGCGTCGGGGTCCTGCGGGATGTGCTGGGCGAACCAGCGGGCCTGCTGGTCGGCCGGGCGGCACCAGTAGACGAAGTGGTACGCGCCGCGCGGAATGCCCGCGGCTTTCGCGCCGCTCCAGTTGGACCAGAACTGCGGGTCCAGGTAGTCGCCGCCCTCGGTGGCCTTGATGAACACGAACTTCGTGCCGGCGTCCTGCACCTCGGCCCAGTTCACGTTGGTCTGGTAGCGCGAGATGTCGATGCCGTGGATGGGATAGGTCTGCGCCTTGGCGACGCCGGGATGCGGCTTGGAATCGCTCTTCCGGGGGTAGTAGTTCGGCGCCATCGTGCAGGAGGCGAGCAGCGATGCGGCCAGCGCGAGGCCGATCCACTGCAGCGGGCGGGGCGTGCGAACGAAGAAGGCCATGGCGAAGGAACCGTCCGGGTGGGTCCTTCCAGCCATTGTATGAAACAGTTTAAGAAATCGGAAAGGCTCGTTTCAGCTTTTTCCAATCAGTGGAGACCGAACCAGAGCGTCGCGATCCCCAAAAAGCTGAAAAATCCCACCACATCCGTCACGGTTGTCACGAAAACCCCCGAGGAAACGGCCGGATCGGCGCGAAAACGCTCGAGAGCCATCGGAATGAGGATTCCGCCCAGCGCGCCCGCGATAAGGTTAACCACCATCGCGAGACAGATCACGATGCCGAGGTTCCAGTCCCGGAACCACAGGCTCGCCACCACCCCCGTCAGCAGCCCGAAACCGACCCCGTTGAGCAGCCCTACCAGCGCCTCGCGAATGGTGATGCGCCAGGCGTTGGAGGGGCCGAGCTCGCGCATCGCCAGCGCCCGCACCGCCACCGTCATGGTCTGCGTGGCCGCGTTGCCGCCCTGGCTGGCGACGATGGGCGCGAGCACGGCGAGCGCCACCATCTTCTCGAGGCTGCCCTCGAACAGGCCGAGCACGGAGGACGCCAGGAACGCCGTGAGCAGGTTGACGAACAGCCAGATGAAGCGGCTGCGGGTGGTGTAGAGCACGGTGTCGGACAGTTCCTCGTCCGCCCGCACGCCGCCCAGCGCCTTGATCTCGTCGTCGGCCTCTTCCTGCAGCACGTCAACCATGTCGTCGATGGTGATGACGCCCACCAGGCGGTCGGCCTCGTCCACCACTGGCGCGGAGACGAGGTTGTAGCGCTGGAACAGCCGCGCCACCTCCTCCGAATCGTCGAGCACGCGCACGCGCCGCCTGTCGGAGACCATCAGCGTCTCGATGCGGGCGGCGCGGTCGCTACGCAGCAGCGCGTCGAGGAAAAGGTGCCCGAGCAGCCTGTGGCCGGGGTCCACGACGAAAATCTCGAAAAACGATTCGGGCAGTTCGGTCGCCTCGCGCAGATGCGCCAGCACCTGCCCCACCGTCCAGAACGGCGGCACGGCGATCAGGTCCGCCTGCATCAGGCGGCCGGCCGAATCCTCGGGGTAGTCGAGACTCTTTTGCAGCGCCACGCGCTCGGAGGCCGGCAGCGCGTCGAGGATCTCGTCCTGGTCCTCCTTGTCGAGGCCTTCGAGGATGTAGACCGCGTCGTCGGAGTCGAGGTCCTTGACGCCTTCGGCCACCGTCTCGGCGGGCAGTTCCTCGAGGATTTCCTCGCGGACGGCGTCGTCCACCTCGGTCAGGGCCGCGAAGTCGAAATCGTCGCCCAAAAGCTCGATCAGGCGCGGGCGCAGGTCGGCGTCCAGCGCCTCCAGCAGCGCGCCCTGGTCAGCCTCGTGGAAGTCGGCGATCAGGTCGCGCAGATGCGCCGAATCGTCGGCCTGGACCGCCTCCGAGACCGCCTGCACGAAGGCGGCGCTGACATCGCCCTCCTCGTCGCGAAAGGCGAGGACGCGCTCGGCCGCCTTCTTGTTCTCTTCCAGGAGCATGGAGCGTCCCGTTCGCGCGTTGCGGGTACGCGCGCCTTGTATGAATTCACACGCGCCGGCGCAACGGCGGAAATCCCCCGGCAACGAAGTTCGGCTATAGGGAACGTATGCGCCCCCGCTCGCTCCCGACGCCGATTCCCCGCCGCCACGCCCTGGCCGGCCTCGCCGCGGGCGCGGCCGGCCTGCTGCTGGGCGGCGACGCGCGCGCCGGGGCGGCGTGCCCGTCCGGGCTCGCCGGCCGGGTGCTGCCGGTGGGCGTGCAGGGCGGGCTGGCGGTGGGCCTAAAATCGTACCCCGCCATGCTCCCCCTCGCCGACCGCGAGATGGTGCTGACCTTCGACGACGGCCCCATCCCCGGCCCCACCTCGCGCGTGCTCGACGCGCTGGCCTGCGCCGGAGCGCGGGCGACCTTCTTCGTCATCGGCCGCAACGCCAGCGCCAACGCGGCGCTGCTGCGGCGCATCCGGGCCGAGGGGCACACGGTCGCCTGCCACACCTATTCGCACCCCTGGACCCTGCGTGAGATGCGCTTCGAGGCCGCCAAGCGCGACATCGAGGCGGGATTCGACGCCATCGCGCAGGCGCTCGGCGAGTCCGCCGCGCCGTTCTTCCGGTTTCCGGGTTTCGCCGACACCCCCGCCCTGCTCGCCTGGCTCGCTTCGCGCGACATCGGCGTGTTCGGCTGCGACTTGTGGGCGTCCGACTGGTCGCCGATGAGCCCCGAGCAGGAGCTGGAGCTCACGCTGGGCCGCCTCGCCAAGGCGCGGCGCGGCATCGTGCTGTTCCACGACGTCCAGGCGCGCACGGCGTCCATGCTGCCGCGCTTTCTGACGGCGGCCGCCGCGCAGGGCTTCCGCGCGGTGCACATGGTCCCGGGGCCGGGCCGCCTCTCGCCCGAGCCGGCCGGGCCGGGATGGTCCAGCGACACCGAGCGGATGATCGCGATCGCCCGGCGGGCGCACGTCTGAAAACAAAAAGGCGACCCGAATGGGCCGCCTTGATGGAGCTTCGCGAAGCTCGAAATGGTGCGGTCGAGAGGACTCGAACCTCCACAACGGTTAAGTTACTAGCACCTCAAGCTAGCGCGTCTACCAATTCCGCCACGACCGCAATTTCGTCCCGACAAGTCACCCTGCCGAAGCGGGGGTTCGTGTAACAGATCGATCCGGGCTCCACAAGGGCGCTGTTGGCCAAAAGGGCCGCGCGCCGGCGGGGCAGCGTCAGACCCGGGTCGCCGCCTGCGTCTGGCTGCCGGGACGGCGCAGAAGTTCCTTGACCTCGACGGTGATTTCGGACCCGTTGACGACCACCATGCCGCGCGCGATGGGAAAATTGTTGGCGAGGATCTCGACCTCGTCGTCCTCGGACGAATCGAGCGCGATCACCGCGCCGCGGCCCATGCGCAGCAACTGGTGGATCGGCATGCGCGAACGGCCCAGCACGATGGAGATTTCCACGGCGACATTGTCGAGGCCTGTCACGCTCTGCTCCTGTTACGCTCGGACCCCACCAATGAACGCAGTTATGGTTAACGCCCGGTGAACTCCCGCGACGCCCTGCCCCTCCGCTTCCCGGCCGCCGTCGGCTCTCCGCCGGTCGATTGGGTCGTGGCGGAAGGCCTTGTGCCCTACCCCGAGGCGGTGGCGGAGATGGAGGCCCGCGCGGCGGCCATCGCCGCCGGCGAGGCGTCCGAGCGCGTCTGGCTGGTCGAGCATCCGCCGCTCTACACCGCCGGAACCTCCGCCAACCCCGCCGACCTGCGCGAGGCGCGCTTTCCGGTATTCGAGACGGGGCGCGGCGGGCAGTTCACCTATCACGGCCCCGGCCAGCGCGTGGCCTATGTGATGCTCGACCTGCGGCGGCGGCGCGAGGACGTGCGCGCCTTCGTCGCCGCGCTGGAGGGCTGGGTCATCGCCACGCTGGCCTCGTTCAACGTGCGCGGCGAGCGCCGCGAGGACCGCGTCGGCGTGTGGGTGCGACGGCCCGACAAGCCGGCCGGGCCGGACGGCGCGGTCGCCGAGGACAAGATCGCCGCCATCGGCATCCGGGTCCGCCGCTGGGTGACGTTCCACGGCATCAGCCTCAACGTCGAGCCGAACCTGGCCGATTTCGGCGGCATCGTGCCCTGTGGCATCGACAACCCCGCCTACGGCGTCACCAGCCTCGTCGACCTCGGCCTGCCGGTGACCATGGCGGACGCCGACGTGGCGTTGCGCGCCGCCTTCGAGGCCGTGTTCGGACCGACGACGACCGTGGCGGGCGCGCCATGAGGCCCATTCCATGACCCCCGTGCTGCACAGGGGCTGGACGCCAGGCCTGCTCGGCTGGATCGTCGCGGAGCACGGCGTCTACTACGAGCGCGAATGGCAGCTCGGCCGCGTGTTCGAGGCGAAAGTGGCCGAAGGACTCGGCGAACTGGCGGCGCGGTTCGACCCCGCGCGCGACCAGTTGCTCAGCGCGCGCGACGGCGACGCCGTGCTGGGGAGCATCGTGGTCGACGGCGGCGGCCCCCACGCCGCCTCGCGCGGAGCGCGGATCCGCTATTTCATCCTGTCGGACGCCGCGCGTGGCCGCGGCGTCGGGAGGCTTCTGCTCCGGGAAGCCCTCGACGGCATCCGCGCCGCGGGCTTCACGTGCGCCTGGCTGACGACCTTCGCCGGCCTCGACGCCGCCCGCCATCTCTACGAGGCGCACGGCTTCCGTCTCGCCAGCGAGGCGGTGGATACGAGCTGGGGCACTCCCCTCACCGAGCAGACGTTCGCCTGGAGCGCCGACGGAGCGCCGTAGCGCGCGTCCCTTACATGGGCGCCTTGAACAGCGGCGTCCCGGGCCGTCGCGGGGCCGGTTCGCCGTGCTCCATTTCGTAGAGATAGCTCTCCGGCAACTCCCACGAGCGTGCCGCCGCCAGCACGGCTTCGAGATAGCCCGGCTTCGGCTTGCCGGGCCGATCGGTGCGGCCGACATAGATCAGCGCGCGTTTCGCGCCGCCATTCATCACCACGGGCTGGCTGATCTTCGTGTAGAGCCCCGTCTGCACGCTCTCGTAGCGATCGAGCGGCGGGACGTCGGACAGGGCGAGGTCCCACACCACCCCGTGCACCTCGCGGCGCGGATCGCGCGCGACCGAGGCGTAGCCGTCCACGGTGACGAGGAAGCGATGGCGCGGCAGGCGGGCGACGCCCAGCGGTCGCGCCGACGGGCACCGCGTCGCCATCGCGGCGCGGTCCATATTGGAGCCATAGGCGAAATAGAGCGGCATGCGCGACATCTCGCATGCGTAACCGCCCGCTTCAAGCCGGCGCGGCGCGCGCCGGCTTAGGCCGATCAGGCGAATTCCATGATCACCGCGTCGACGGCGAGGCTGTCCCCTTCCGCCGCGAGCAGCTTCGAAATCGTGCCGTCGCGCTCGGCGCGCAGCACGTTCTCCATCTTCATCGCCTCGACGATGCACAGGATTTCGCCGGCCTTGACCTCCTGGCCCTCCGTGACGGCGATGGCCTTCACGAGGCCCGGCATCGGGCAGAGCAGCTGCTTGCTGGTGTCGCCGGCGACCTTCTCCGGCATCAGCGCCGCCAGTTCCGCCTCGCGGCGCGTGTAGACGCGCGCGTGCGCCATCACGCCGGCATGGGCCAGCGTGACACCGTTGAGGATCGGGCGCACCTGGACGGCGATGGCCGCGCCGTCCACCGTGCCCGTCCAGACCGGCTGGCCGGGCCGCCACTCGGAGGCGACCGCGTGGGAATGGCCGGGGGAAAAGCGCACATGGAGCGTGTCTCCCTCGGGCTCCACGTCCACGGCGATGCGCTTGTCGTCCAGCGCGACGACGCGGGCCGTGTCGAACGCGAACGGCGTCGCCGCGCGCAGCTGGCCGGAGATCTGGCGTTTGCGCCGGTTCAGCCGGTCGTCGATCGAGGCCGCGACGGCGGCCAGCAGGTGCGCCGTCTCGCCCTCGGGCGCGGCGGGTTTGAAGCCGTCGTGGAACTCCTCGGCGATGAAGCCGGTCGACAGGCGTCCCTGCACCCAGCGCTCGTGCGCCATCAGCGCGGAGAGGAACGGGATGTTGTGGCGGATGCCCTCGATGGCGAAGGCGTCGAGCGCGCGGGCCTGCGCCTGGATGGCCTCGGTGCGCGTGGGCGCGTGAGTGACCAGCTTGGCGATCATCGGATCGTAGTAGATCGAGATCTCGCCGCCCTCGTAGACGCCGGTGTCGTTGCGGACGGTGACGCCGTCGCGAACGCCCTCCTCGGGCGGCCGGTAGGTGACAAGGCGGCCGGTCGAGGGAAGGAAGCCGCGCGTCGGGTCCTCGGCGTAGACGCGGCTCTCCACCGCCCATCCGTTCAGCCGCACGTCCTCCTGCGCAATGGTCAGCTCCTCGCCGGCGGCGACGCGGATCATCTGCTCCACGAGGTCGATGCCGGTGACGAGCTCCGTCACGGGGTGCTCCACCTGCAGGCGGGTGTTCATCTCGAGGAAGTAGAAGGAGCGGTCCTGGCCGGCGACGAACTCCACCGTGCCGGCGGAATCGTAGCCGACCGCCTTGGCCAGCGCGACCGCCTGCTCGCCCATCTTGCGGCGGGTGGCCTCGTCCAGCAGCGGCGACGGGGCCTCCTCGATGACCTTCTGGTTGCGGCGCTGGATGGAGCACTCGCGCTCGCCGAGATAGATGACGTTGCCGTGCTTGTCGCCCAGCACCTGGATTTCGATATGGCGCGGGTCGACGATGAACTTCTCGATGAACACGCGGTCGTCGCCGAACGACGACGCCGCCTCGGAGCGCGACCGCGCGAAGCCCTCGGCCACCTCGTCGGCGGAAAAGGCGATGCGCATGCCCTTGCCGCCGCCGCCGGCCGAAGCCTTGATCATCACCGGGTAGCCGATCTCGTCGGCGATGCGCACGGCGTGCTCGGGGTCCTCGATGACGCCGAGATGGCCGGGCACGGTCGAGACGCGGGCGGCGTTGGCGGCCTTCTTCGACTCGATCTTGTCGCCCATGGCCTCGATGGCCCGCGGGTTGGGGCCGATGAAGGCGATGCCGGCCTGCGCCAGCGCCTCGGCGAAGGCGGCGCGCTCGGAGAGGAAGCCGTAGCCCGGATGCACCGCCTGCGCGCCCGTGGCGCGGCAGGCTTCGACGATCCGCTCGATCTGCAAATAGGACTGCGCGGCAGGGGCCGGGCCGATATGGACCGCCTCGTCCGCCATCTCGACGTGCAGGGCGTCCTTGTCGGCGTCGGAATAGACGGCGACGGTCTTGATGCCCATGCGGCGCGCGGTCTTGATGACGCGGCAGGCGATCTCGCCACGGTTGGCGATGAGAATTTTGGTGAACATGCCCTGCCCAGAAGCTCGAGAGCTCGGAAAACCAGGGCTTTTTCTTACGGCGTGTGCGGTGCAGCGTCCACTCACTCGTTGGACTGAGACGCCGCCCGGATCAAGCAGCCCGCGCGGCGAGCGACGCGGCGCCGGGAGCGGCCGAACCCGCGCCATTGGCGGCCAGGGCCAGGGCGAGCAGGCGCTCGTCGACGTGCTCGGCCTCGCGCACCAGGGACACCAGCAGCGGGGCGACATTGCCGGCCGCCGCCTCGCGCGGCTGCTCGAGCTGGTGGATCAGCCAGGCGACGTCATCGGCGCGCAGGACGCCGGTGGGGCGGCGCTCCCATACGAGGTGCGCGGTGAGCGTTTCGACGAAGAATTCGCCCCAGGCCTCACAGGTCGAGGGCACCATCCGCTCGACACGGATCAACGCTTCCGCCTCGTCCTGCGTGATGAAGCCGCCCTCTTCGAGCGCATTGCGCAGGTCACGGACGTCATCGGCCGTGGCGTTCTGCTTCTCGATAAGACGAATGACAATGTTCTGAATGCGAGAGCGGAACATCGGCGCGATCTCCTTCGATAGATAGAAGTGAAATCAAATTCACTTGCGTGAGGTAACTATTGGTCCACACCTCTGAGAGGCTGGTTAATGCGTCAGTCTTAACGGCGGTTCAGGTAAATCGAGCCTGAGAATCGATGGTTATTTGAACCTGAATCCCGTTGCGCCGGCGCAAGCGGCCCCTTGCCGGGCTTGAGCACAAGGGAGACCCTGGCCATGTGGGGCGCAGACAGACGCCACGGAGGCTTCCATGACCGCACCATCCGCCCGCACGGCCAGCCCAGGCCTGCACCACGTCACCGCGATCGCCGGCGCGCCGCGCCGCAACCTGGCCTTCTACACCGGGCTGATGGGACTGCGGCTGGTGAAGAAGACCGTCAACTTCGACGACCCCGGCACGTGGCACCTCTATTACGGCGACGCCGCCGGCACGCCGGGCTCCATCCTCACCTTCTTCCCCTGGCCGAACGCCGCGCCGGGCCGCGTGGGACCCGGCGAGACCGGCGAGACGAGCTTCGTCGCGCCCGAGGGCTCGCTGGGCTTCTGGCGGGAGCGCCTGGCGCAGGCGGGCGTCGCGACGGAAGACGCAGCCCGCTTCGGCCGGCCGGTGCTCACCTTCGCCGACCCCGACGGCATGCGGCTCGCCATCGCGGAAGGCGCCGAAGGCGCGGGCGGCCCGGCGTGGACCGGCGCGGATGCGCCCGCCGAGGCCGCCATACGCGGCTTCGCCGGCGTGACGCTCGGCGTGCGCGAGCCCGCCCGCACCGCCGCCGTGCTCACCGGGATCTTCGGCTACGAGGAGATCGCTGAGGACGGCCCGCGCCAGCGCTTCGCGGCCTCCGGCGACGGCCTCGGCGGCGTCATCGACCTGGTGACGGTGGAGGGCGAGCGCGGGCGGCTCGGCGCGGGAACGGTGCACCACATCGCCTTCCGCGCCCGCGACGACGCGGAGCAGGCCGCGATGGCGGAGCGCCTGCGCGCAGAACTGGGCATCGCCACGACCGAGCAGAAGGACCGCAACTATTTCCGCTCGGTGTATTTCCGCGAGCCCGGCGGCGTGCTGTTCGAGATCGCCACCGATGAGCCCGGTTTCGCCGTCGACGAACCGGCCGAGACGATGGGCTCGCGCCTGATGCTGCCCGCCCAGTACGAGGCGCGGCGCGCGCGCATCGAAGCCGTGCTGCCGCCGCTTTAAGGAGACCCGCATGACCTCCCCCGACTTCATCCATCGCTTCGTGCCGGCCGAAGACGCGACGGCCGCGCCGCTCCTGCTGCTGCACGGCACGGGCGGCGACGAGAGCGATTTGCTCGGGCTCGGACGCGCCATCGCGCCGGGCGCGGCGCTGCTCTCGCCGCGCGGCAAGGTGATGGAGGGCGCGATGCCGCGCTTCTTCCGCCGCCTGGCCGAGGGCGTGTTCGACGAGGACGACGTGAAGCGGCGGGCCGACGAGCTGGCCGATTTCGTCGCTTGGGCGCGCAGCGAGTACGGCATCGCCGCGCCCGTGGCGGTCGGCTTCTCCAACGGCGCGAACATCGCGGCGGCGGTGCTGCTGCGCCGGCCGGACGCGCTGGCCGGCGCGGCGCTGCTGCGCGCCATGACGCCGCTCTCGGCGCCAGAGCCGGTGGACCTGCGCGGCGCGCCGGTGCTGATGGTGAACGGCGACAGGGACCCCATCATCCCGCTCGCGGACGCGGAGCGCTTGGCCGGGTTGCTGACCCGCTCCGGCGCGCGCGTGACGCGCAAGGTACTGGCGACCGGCCACGCGCTGACACGCGAGGATCTCGAAATCGCCGCCGACTGGCTCCGCGCCCATTGACGGCGCGGGGCCGGAATGGTCCTGCTGGAAGGGTCAATTCCGTACGGGGACCTGCATGGCCACTCCGCTCGCCGTCTGCCTGACGCCGGACGCCAACTATTTCCGGCCCGCCGTGGTCACGGCGGCGAGCATCCTTCGGCAGGACGATTCGGACGGGCTGGAGATCGTCATCCTCTGCGACGAGAGCGACGTCGCGCCCGGCTTCGACCGGCTCGACCCGGCGCTGCGCAGCCGCATCGAGGTGCGGCACGTCGATTGGGACCGCTACGTGGCGGGCCTGCCCGTGCGTGGCCACTTCACCTCGGCGGTCAACCGGCGGCTGGCGCTGCACCGCGTCCTGCCCGAGCGCCACCAGCGCTACGTGTCGATCGACGCGGACATGATGGTGAAGCGCCCGGGCTTGGCGCGGCTGGCCGACATCGACCTCGGCGGCTTCCCCTTCGCCGCCGCGATGGACATGATCTTCCTGAAGGATTTCGAGGACGGGCCGCTCACCGCGGAGTTCCAGGCCTACCGCGCCCGGCTCGGCCTGTCGCGCGGGACGCCCTACTTCAACAACGGCCTCACGCTGGTCGACCGGCACATGTGGGAGAAGCTCGACGTGCCGCGCGCCGCGACGACGTTCCTGGCGGCCAATGCGGGGCGTTGCGCCTTCCTCGAGCAGAGCGCGCTCAACGCCGTCGTGCAGGGCCAGTTCGCGAAGCTCTCGCCCCGCTACAACTTCATGGGCGACTTCCTGCTGCTCGACCTCGAGGCGCTGGTGGAGCCGATCGTGCAGCACTTCGTCAACCGGCCGAAGCCGTGGGAGCCGGGCTGGCGCGGGGACCCGCGCTTCGCGCGCGACTACCGCGAGGCGTTCGCGGCGACGCCCTGGCCGGAGCTCGCGCCCGCCCCCGCCGCGGGCGCGACCGGCGCGCCGCAGCCCGCCGACTCAGACCTCGCCGCCTTCCGCCGGCGGCTGGTCGCGTATCTGAGCACCGTGCGCTTCGCCGACGGCTGGCGCTGCGCGCCGGCCTGAGCGGGCCTCCCGCTCAAAGCGGGAGGTTGTCGTGCTTCTTCCAGGGCAGCTCGGCGTTCTTCTCCGCCAGCATGGCCAGCGCCTTGGCGATCCGCCGCCGCGTCGAGTGCGGCATGATCACCTCGTCGATATAACCGCGCTCGGCCGCGACGAACGGCGACAGGAAGCGTTCCTCGTACTCGCGCGTGCGCTCGGCGATCTTGGCGGGGTCGTTCATGTCGGCCCGGAAGATGATCTCCACCGCGCCCTTGGCGCCCATCACGGCGATCTGCGCCGTCGGCCAGGCGTAGTTCACGTCCGCGCCGATGTGCTTGGAAGCCATCACGTCATAGGCCCCGCCGAACGCCTTGCGGGTGATCACCGTGACCAGCGGCACGGTGGCCTGGCTGTAGGCGAACAGCAGCTTGGCCCCGTGCTTGATGAGGCCGCCATATTCCTGCGCCGTGCCCGGCAGGAAGCCCGGCACGTCGACGAAGGTGACGATCGGGATGTTGAACGCATCGCAGAAGCGCACGAAGCGCGCCGCCTTGCGCGAGGCGTCGGAGTCGAGCACGCCCGCCAGCACCATGGGCTGGTTGGCGACCACTCCTACCGTGCGGCCCTCCATGCGGCCGAACGCGGTGATGATGTTCTTGGCGAAGTTCTCCTGGATCTCGAAGACGTCGCCCTCGTCGACGACTTTCGCGATCAGCTCCTTCATGTCGTAGGGCTTGTTCGGATTGTCGGGGACCAGCGTGTCGAGCGAGGCGTCGACCCGGTCCGCCACGTCGAGGCTGGGCCACACCGGCGCGCCCTGCGTGTTGTTGGCGGGCAGGAAGTCGATCAACCGGCGCACCTGCAGCAGCGCCTCGACGTCGTTGTCCCAGGCGCCGTCCGCCACCGACGACTTCGTGGTGTGGACCTTGGCGCCGCCCAGTTCCTCGGACGTCACGGTCTCGTTGGTGACGGTCTTCACGACGTCCGGGCCGGTCACGAACATGTAGCTCGTGTCGCGCACCATGAAGATGAAGTCCGTCATGGCCGGCGAATAGACGTCGCCGCCGGCGCACGGGCCCATGATGACCGAGATCTGCGGAATGACGCCCGACGCGACGACGTTGCGGCGGAACACCTCGCCATAGCCGCCCAGCGCCGCCACACCCTCCTGGATGCGCGCGCCGCCGGCGTCGAACAGGCCGATGACCGGGGCGCGCATCTTCAGCGCCATGTCCTGGATCTTGGTGATCTTGGCGGCGTGGGTCTCCGACAACGAGCCCCCGAACACCGTGAAGTCCTTGGCGAACACGAAGACCGTGCGCCCGTTGACGGTGCCCCAGCCCGTGACGACGCCGTCGCCCGGAACCTTGGCGCCCTCCATTCCGAAGTCCACGCAGCGGTGCTGCACGAACATGTCGAACTCCTCGAAGGAGCCTCGGTCGAGCAGCAGTTCGATGCGCTCGCGGGCCGTCAGCTTGCCGCGCGCGTGCTGCGCGGCGATGCGCGCCTCGCCGCCGCCGAGCCTCGCCTTGACGCGCCGCTGATCGAGCTTTTCGAGGATGTCCTTCATCGGTCGCCCTTCCCCTCCGCCCGGAGCGGAGCGTTTCGCTGCCGGCTGATTAGCACGCGCCACCGCGTCCGCCCACTCAGACGGAAGGCGGACGCGGCGGAAAACGAGCGGAAAGACGCCTCAGCCGACCATCGCGACCAGCCGCGCGGCGGCGTCCATCTCGCGCCAGCGCCGCGCCCGGCGCTCCAGGGCCTCGTCGTCGTAGCCCCACAGCTCCATCTGGAAATCCTCGTCGACATGCGCCGCCGTCCACGCCTGCTCGGGCGTGAGGCGACCGCGCGCCACCGCGAGCGCCAGCAGCACTGACCCGGTGAGCGAAGTGATGGTCGAGAGGCCGGCCAGAGCCAGCGGGCTCACCACGGCGGCGACGGCCTCTCGCACCGCTTCCAGCGAGGCGTCGGGCTGCGACGCGAACATCACGCCTTCGGCCAGCACGAAGCGAGCGCCCAGCTCATCGCGCGCCCAGGCGAGCACCGGATCCCAGTGCGCCGACTCGCGCTCCACCAGGCGGGCGGGATCGCCGGCGCGGTAGCACAGCAGGTCCGAGCCGGCGTAGCGCGCGATCTCGTCGACCACGGCCTCCCGCTGCCGCGCGACGCCGTCGAGCGCCGTGTTGACGAGCTTGGTGAAGGGCATGCTCGCGGGGTCGATGACATCGCCCTGCGCGGCCCATTCGTCGGCCACGGCTTGCGTGGCGGCCTGCGCCGGCGTCTCCAGCGGCGAACGCGCGGGGGTGCGCGCCGGCCGTCCGTCGAGCGTCAGCACGAAGCCGGTCGGCGTCGCCGCGACGCCCGCTTCCTTGTAGAAGCGGCGCGGCAGCGCGGCCTTGGCCTCCATGCGGATGCTCTTGTGCGGATCGGGCCGGTTCTCGCCGGCGCCGAACCAGTCGCTGATGATGATCTCGTCCTTCATACGGCCCATGTGGCGCGCCAGCGACCGTTTGTCCACCGTGCGACGGTGCCGGCGGACGGGCGACCGCCGCCGGGGGCATCGCCACGCCCGCCCATGGCTGCGCCAGAACGCGCGGCCGTGCTCGACGGGCGGCCCCACCGCGTCAGCCCGGGCCGCAGGCCGGCGACGGCCGCTCGCGCTGCCCCCTTGCCGTCAGCTCCCGCCGCGTCGGCCAGGACAGCAGGCCGACGACGCGGGCTCGGTCCAACGAGGCCGCTGGCGCAGCCCTGCGCTTTGCCCTGGCCGCTCAGCCCTTGCCAGGCCTTGCCGCTCAGCTCTTTGCGGCGCAGCTCTTCACGAAGGCGGCCGCCTCCGGCTTCGCGAGCCCCTTCGCCTTGGCTTCCTTGCGGCAGGCGGAACGGGCCGCGAGATCGGGACGCTGCTCGGCGAAGCAGGCCGCGCGCGCGGCGCTCGCCTCCTTGCCCTTCAGGCCCTTGGCCTTGACCTGCTCCGAGCACGCCTTGCGGGCCTCGCGCGCCAGCGGCTTGCCTGCCGCCGTCGTGGCCGCGTGAGCCACCGTCGCCGCGAACAGTCCCAGAACGGCCACAACCACCCCTGTCATGGAACGCATTTCGTCCTCCTCGTCCACGCGCGCAGCGTGGAACGGCGAGAACAAATCCGCAACAAACTGGCGGTTGCGTCCCTACTCTTCCGGCGCGTCCTCGATCGGGTCGTAGCGCTTGGCGTCGAAGCCGAGCAGGTTCCACGACTGCTGCATGTGGGGCGGCAGCTTGGCGGTGACGTCGACCGGCTTGCCCGTGCGCGGATGCGGGATGACGATCCGCCGCGCCAGCAGGTGCAGCTTGTTCTGGATGCCGCCCGGCAGCTCCCAGTTCTCGATGTCGAAATACTTGGGATCGCCGACGATAGGATGGCCGATATGGGCGGTGTGGGCGCGCAGCTGGTGGGTGCGCCCGGTGACCGGCTTCAGCGACAGCCAGGCGAGCTTCTGCGCCGCCGTCTCCACCACGGCGTAGTAGGTGACGGCGTGGCTCGCGCCCTCGTCGCCATGGCGGGCGACCTGCATCTTGGCGTCGCCGTCGTCATCCTCCCCCTTGGCGAGGTAGGTCGAGATACGCCCCTGCTTGGTGCGCGGAACGCCGGCCACCAACGCCCAGTAGGTCTTGCGCGTGTCGCGCGAGCGGAAGCTCTTGGCCAGCGCCGACGCCGCGAAGCGCGTCTTGGCGATCACCAGGCAGCCGGACGTGTCCTTATCGAGCCGGTGAACGAGGCGCGGCTTCTGCCCCTGCTTGTCGGTCAACGCCGCCAGCATGCCGTCGACGTGCTTCTTGGTGCCCGACCCGCCCTGGACCGCGAGGCCCATCGGCTTGTCGAGGACCATCATGTCATCGTCCTCGTAGAGAACGATCGACTTCAGGAACGCGCGCGTCTGCTCGTCGGCGCCGGGCGGGCGTTTGGATGTCTCCGGCGGGGCGAGCGAGAGCGGCGGGATGCGCACTTTCTGCCCGGCCTCGAGCCGGTCCTTGGTCTCGACGCGGCGGCCGTCGACGCGCAGCTCGCCTTTGCGCACGACGCGCTGGATATGGCTGAACGAAAGCCCGGGAAACCGCGCTTCGAGGAAGCGGTCGACGCGCATCCCCCCTTCGTCCGGCGTCACCTCGACCGTCTGGACGCCGACGGTCGGCGCGGGCGCGGCGGCCGGCGCCGGTTGCGCGGGCGTCGCCTTGGCCGCGGCGCGCGGCGGCGGCGCGTCGCGCTCCTCGCCGCGGGGGCGCGCCGCTCGCGCGGCGGGACGCTCGCGGGGCTCCTCGCGCTCATCGCGCGACGGCGGGCGGGACGGGCGCGGACCGCCCCGTCGGTCGCGGCTCCCGCCGCCGCCGGGGCGCTTCGCGCCGGGCTTGCGTGGCGATCTCATGACAGGCTCCTGATCAGGGCGAGGCCTGCGACGAGGCCAAGGATGGACAAGACGACCGAGGCGGCGACGTAGACGCCCGCCAGCGCCGCCGCGCCGCGTTCCCACAGCAGCACCGCGTCGAGCGAGAAGGCGGAGAAGGTCGTGAAGCCGCCGCACACGCCCGTCGTCAGGAACAGCCGCGTCGCCTGCGACCACGGCGCCTGCGCGCGCATCGCCAGCCATCCGGCGAAAAGCCCCATGGCGAGGCTGCCGGCGATATTGATGACCAGCGTGTGCCAGGGAAACGCCGTGCCGAGAACCCGCCCCACGCCGAGATTGACGGCGTGGCGCAAGGCGGCCCCCAGGCCGCCTCCCAGGAACACGAGAAGCGTCGCTTGCATGGTCTCATCCCGCGGGGACAACGGCGTCCGCGTCGTCGCGCAGCCCTAGCATCGCTCCATGCGAAAAGCGACCCCGCGGGGACGCGTCAGCCGGCGTTGCGCTCCGCCCGCAGCTTGGCCCACCAGTCGAGCCGCTTGCGGATCTCGCGCTCGAAGCCGCGCTCCACCGGCTCGTAGAACGTCTGGCGGCCCAGCCGCTCCGGGAAGTAGTCCTGCCCCGAGAACGCGTCCGGCTGGTCGTGGTCGTAGAGATAGCCCTCGCCGTAGCCCTCGGACTTCATCAGCCGCGTGGGGGCGTTCAGGATGGTCTTGGGCGGCGGCAGCGAACCCGCTTGCTTGGCGACGCCCATCGCCCCCTTGAAGGCGGTGTAGAGCGCGTTCGACTTGGGCGCGGTGGCGAGGTAGACGACCGCCTGCGCCAGCGCCAGCTCGCCCTCCGGCGACCCCAGGAAGTCGTAGGCGTCCTTCGCCGCGTTGCAGACGGCGAGCGCCTGCGGATCGGCCAGTCCGATATCCTCCACCGCCATGCGCACGATGCGCCGGCCGAGATAAAGCGGGTCCTCGCCGGCGTCGAGCATGCGCGCGAGGTAGTAGAGCGCGGCGTCGGGATCGGAGCCGCGCACGCTCTTGTGCAGCGCGCTGATGAGGTTGTAGTGCCCGTCCTGGCTCTTGTCGTAGATCGGCGCGCGGCGTTGCAGAATGTCCGCGAGGCCAGCGGCGTCGAAGATCTCGCCGGGCTTGGCGGCGCGCCACAGTTCCTCGGCGAGAGTGAGGGCGGCGCGGCCGTCTCCGTCGGCCATGCGCACCAGCGTGGCGCGCGCCTCCTCGTCCAGCGGCAGCGCGCGGCCCTCCACGCTCTCGGCCCGGCGCAGCAACTGCGCGACGGCCGCCTCGTCGAGCGGGCGGAACGTCATCACCCGCGCCCGCGACAGCAGCGCGGCGTTCAGCTCGAAGGACGGGTTCTCGGTCGTCGCGCCGACCAGCGTGATGGTGCCGTCCTCCATCACAGGGAGGAAGGCGTCCTGCTGCGAGCGGTTGAAGCGATGGATCTCGTCGACGAAGAGAAGCGTCCCCTGCCCCGCCGCCCGACGGCCGCGCGCCGCCTCGAACACCTTCTTCAGGTCGGCGACGCCGCTGAAAATGGCGGAGATCGGCTCGAAATGCAGCGTCGTCTCGTGGGCGAGCAGGCGCGCCACCGTGGTCTTGCCCGTGCCGGGCGGGCCCCAGAAGATGAGCGAACCGATCGAGCCGGAGTGGATCAGCCGCGTCAGCGCTCCGTCCGGCCCGACGAGATGGTCCTGTCCCACCACGTCCGCCAGCTTTTGCGGGCGCAGCCTGTCGGCCAGCGGCCGCGGTGCGTCCCGCTCCAGTCCGGCGGCGGTGAACAGGTTGGACATCGCGACGCCTGCCTCCTCAGCCGCCGACCACCGTGGTCACGACCTCGCCCTGGCGGCGGATGCTGAGCTTCCAGTAATAGTTGCGCGGCTTCGCGAGCGCGTCGAGCGCGCGCGTCGTGGCCACCGCCTCGTCGTCGACGCGCAGCACCATGTCGCCCTTGCGCAGCCCGAGTTCCTGGGCCGGCGTTCCGGCCGCGACGTCGGTGACAACAACGCCGTCTCCCGGATAATCCATGCCGATTTCCTCGGCGAGCGCCGGCGACAGGTTGGCGACGGTAAGGCCGGCGAGCGGCCAGCGGCCGCGCAGCATCAGGCTGTCGCGCGGCCGCGTCTCGGGCGCGGGCGCGAGGCGCACCTTCGCGGTGGTCTTGCGGCCGCCGCGCAGCACGGTCAGCGTCGCCTCCCCACCCGTCGGCTTGGTGGCGAAGCGGAACCCGAACGCTTCGGCGTCGTCGACCTCCTGCCCGTCGATGGCGAGCACGACGTCGCCCGGCTTCAGGCCCGCCTCCGCCGCCGGCCCTTTCTCGACCACCGAGGCGATCAGCGCGCCCACGGGCCGGTCGAGCCCGACGCTCTCGACGAGATCGGAGGACACCGGCTGCATGCGCGCCCCGAACCACGGCCGGCGCACGACCTTGGCCCCCGCCTTGGCGGAGGCGACCACCACGCGCACCATGTTGGACGGAATGGCGAAGCCGATGCCGTGGCTGCCGCCCGACTGGGAGAAGATCGCGGTGTTGACGCCGATCAGCTGGCCGGTGGACGACACCAGCGCGCCGCCGGAGTTGCCGGGATTGATGGCCGCGTCGGTCTGGATGAAGAACTGGTAGTCCGTCGCGCCCACATGGGTGCGCGCCACGGCCGAGATGATGCCGGACGTGACGGTCTGGCCGACTCCGAACGGGTTGCCGACGGCGAGCACGAGGTCGCCGACCTCGAGCGCGTCGGAATCGCCCAGCTCCAGCGTCGGGAAGCCGGAGCCGCCCTTGATGCGCAGCACGGCGAGGTCGGAACGCGTGTCGCGCAGCACGATGTCGGCCCCGAACTCGCGGCGATCCGCGAGCGAGACCCGCACATCCGTCATGTTCTCGATGACGTGGTTGTTGGTGACGACGAAGCCCGCCGGATCGACGATCACCCCCGAGCCCAGCGAACGCTGCACCCGCTCCTGCGGCGCGGAATCCGGCCCGCCGAAGAAGCGGCGGAAGAACGGGTCCTCCATCAGTGGGTTGCGCGTCTGCTTCTCGATGCGCGAGGCGTAGACGTTGACCACCGCCGGGGTGACGCGCTGCACCAGCGGGGCGAAGCTCTGCTTCACCTGGAACTGAGTGTGGGGAACCTGCGCCGGCTGCTGCGCGCCCGCCGGCGCGGCGAGGCAGACAAGGGCAAGGCAGGCGGCGACGAGGCGCATCGTGCAGGGCTCCGGGCCGTGGCGAGACAGGGTTACGCCCGATATAGGCGCGCCGCGCGCCGCGGGGAAGCCCACGCCTGCCCGGAACGCAAAACGGGCGGCCCTGGGGCCGCCCGTCGCGAAACCTTGATGAAAGGGCGGCTCAGGCCGCCTCGGCCTCGCCGGCCTCCTGGGTCGGGCCCGAATCCTGGCCCTTGGCGTCGACGTCGCGGTCGACAAACTCGATCACGGCCATGGCCGCGTTGTCGCCAAAGCGGAAGCCCGCCTTCATGATGCGGGTGTAGCCGCCATTGCGCTCCTTGTAGCGCGGGCCGAGCACGTCGAAGAGCTTCTTGACGAGCGCCACGTCGCGGATCTGCGCGATGGCCTGGCGGCGGGCGTGCAGGTCGCCGCGCTTGCCGAGCGTGATGAGCTTCTCGACGACCGGACGAAGGTCCTTCGCCTTGGGCAGCGTGGTGACGATCTGCTCGTGCTTGATGAGGGCCTGGCTCATGTTCATGAACATGGCCTTGCGGTGCTCGGCCGAGCGGTTGAACCGGCGGCCCCTGTAACCGTGACGCATTTGGCTGTCTCCTGTTCTTCCGGCCGCCGTGCCAAGGGTCGACCGTCCTCGTTAAGCCCGCTGGCGGGGGACTGGCCCCCGCCGCGCGGCTCTCAGTAGTGCTCCTCGAAGCGCTTGGCCAGCTCTTCGATGTTCTCCGGCGGCCAGCCGGCGATTTCCATGCCGAGATGAAGGCCCATGCCCGCGAGCACTTCCTTGATCTCGTTGAGCGACTTGCGGCCGAAGTTCGGCGTGCGGAGCATTTCCGCCTCCGTCTTCTGGATCAGGTCGCCGATATAGACGATGTTGTCGTTCTTCAGGCAGTTCGCCGAGCGGACCGACAGCTCCAGCTCGTCCACCTTCTTGAGCAGGGCCGGGTTGAAGGCCAGCTCCGGCATCGCCGTCTTCTCTTCCTCGCGGCGCGGCTCCTCGAAGTTCACGAACACTTCGAGCTGGTCCTGCAGGATGCGCGCGGCATAGGCCACCGAGTCCTCCGGCGACACGCCGCCGTTCGTCTCGATGGTCATGATGAGCTTGTCGTAGTCGAGGATCTGGCCCTCGCGGGTGTTCTCGACGCGGTACGACACCTTGCGGACGGGCGAGTACAGGCTGTCGACCGGGATGAGGCCGATCGGCGCGTCCTCGGGACGGTTGCGGTCGGCCGGGACGTAGCCCTTGCCGGTCTTGACCGTGAACTCCATGCGGATCTCGGCGCCCTCGTCGAGGGTGCAGATGACCAGCTCGGGGTTGAGGATCTGCGTGTCGCCCGTCACCTGGATGTCGCCGGCGCGCACCTGGCCGGGGCCCTGCTTGCGCAGCGTCATCCGCTTCACGCCTTCCGCCTGCATGCGCACGGCGATGGCCTTGATGTTCAGCACGATGTCGGTGACGTCCTCACGCACGCCCGGAATGGACGAGAACTCGTGCAGCACGCCGTCGATCTGGACGGAGGTGATGGCCGCGCCCTGGAGCGAGGAGAGGAGCACGCGGCGCAGCGCGTTGCCGAGCGTCACGCCGAAGCCGCGCTCGAGCGGCTCGGCGACAAGCGTCGCCACGCGGCGCGGGTCGTCCCCGGCCGTCACGTCGAGCTTCGTCGGCTTGATGAGGTCTTGCCAGTTCTTCTGGATCACGGAGTTCGTCCTTCATGAAAGAGCGCTGGGCATATCGGTCCGTCGACCCTGGCCCGGCGTTCACGACGGCAAATAGAGACGCCTCCCGCGCCCGTCGGCGCGGGAAGCGCTGAAAGCGGCGGCGTCAGACGCGACGGCGCTTGCGCGGCCGGCAGCCGTTGTGCGGGATCGGCGTGACGTCGCGGATAGAGGTGACGGTGAAGCCGCCCGCCTGCAGGGCGCGCAGCGCCGACTCGCGGCCCGAACCGGGTCCGGAGACCTCGACCTCCAGCGTGCGCATGCCGTGCTCGGCCGCCTTGCGGCCGGCGTCCTCGGCCGCGACCTGCGCGGCGTAAGGCGTCGACTTGCGCGAGCCCTTGAACCCCATGGTGCCGGCCGACGACCAGGCGATTGTGTTGCCCTGCGCGTCCGTGATGGTGATCATCGTGTTGTTGAACGAGGCGTTCACGTGGGCGATGCCCGACACGATGTTCTTGCGTTCGCGGCGGCGGACGCGGGTCGCTTCTTTAGCCATATGTCAGATCCTTCGGTCGCGCCCGTTCCACCAGGCGCTCGGGATGGAGGTGGTCGAACCGGCGCGGCGGGACGAGCCCGCGCCGCGCCATCGAACCCTTGCGGGCCGAATTACTTCTTCTTGCCGGCGATCGGCTTGGACTTGCCCTTGCGGGTGCGCGCATTGGTGTGCGTGCGCTGGCCGCGGACCGGCAGGTTGCGGCGGTGACGCAGGCCGCGATAAGCACCCAGGTCCATCAGGCGCTTGATGTTCATCGCCACTTCGCGGCGCAGGTCGCCCTCGACGATGTAGTCGCGGTCGATCATCTCGCGGATCTGGAGCACCTCGTTGTCGGTCAGCTGGTTGACGCGACGCTCGCTCGGGATTCCGATCGCGGTGGTGATCTCCTCGGCCTTCTTGGCGCCGATGCCGTGGATGTACTGCAGCGCGATGACGACGCGCTTGTTGGTCGGGATGTTGACGCCTGCGATACGGGCCATTGCCGTCTCCATGTCGGCCGGGTCGCCCCGGCGGTTCGTGTGTCCCGCGCGTCCGGTGGAGGCCGGCCCCTGCGCGGTCGTTCGCAAAGCAAACGACGCCGCATGCCTCGTTCCCGAGGCCTCGGCGTCCAACCCTGCGACCGGATGGCCGCTCGTTAAGGGATCGCAGCGGGGGAGTCAAGGCGAAAGGCATACCGCGGCTCAGCCGGACTGTGAGTGAAGCTTGACTGCTTGGCTTTTTTTCCTATCATGGATTTCATTTGATATCGGAGTTTGCAAGTGACGACTGTTCTTTCTCGAACGAGCGCCCGGCGATCGAATAAATTCAGCCCTTTGCAGCCCCGTGTTCCATCCGGGCAGCCGGGTGGAGGGCAGTGGACGCTGAGCGGCGGGCTGCCCAGCGGAGGGGCGGGGAACCACAGCCCCGGTTACCAGCGAGTTTCGTCGCGCCTCTCCAATCTTGTCGCGGAGCTTCCCTACTCAGGAGGACGCTACTGCGTCTATCGTTTCGACTTTGGGGCCGTGATTGTGCCGGGCCCTGTGAATTTGTCGTGTCCTGACTGGGCTCCATCCGCAGCCGTTATCCACGGCACGATCCTCAACAGCAACAAGCCGAGGTGGTGATCATGACGAGAGCCGAGGTCCATCGGACCTTCACCTTCGATCCCGAAACCCGCGAGCCGTTGGAGAAATTGGCGCGCGAATTCGCCGATGCGGTTGGGGAACCCGGCGTCGCTGTCGTCCTGATGCTCGGCGGGTTGCTCGACAATAACTGGCGAGAAGTCAACACGTTGAAGCCGATTCTGGTGACGAGCTTCTATACCGCAAAGCAGTTCGCATCGATTCCGGCGGATATGTGGACCAGGATCGCTGGCTGGAACGTCGTCTTCTTCGCGGTCGACGCTCAGGTCGACTATTTTCTCGGCAAGACACTGTCCTGCAAGGACGGCAAGTTTTTCCTCGCGCCGCGGAAGCCGCCTCCCGGACGGCGAACGCCTGTCGATATGAGCTGATGGCATCTCCCAATACGCAAGAGCCGGGCGCGAAGCCCGGCTCTTCTCATTTCGCGCAGGCGTCGATCTTCAGCCGCCTAGCGCCCGGTTCATCGCCTCGCTGACAGAGTCGATCGGCTGCATGCCGTCGATCGTCTTGAGTCGGCCGGTCTTCTCGTAATACGGGCCGACCACGGCGGTGTCGCGGTTGTAGGCGGCGAGCCGGGTCTTGAAGACCTCTGGGTCGTCATCCTTGCGCACCGGCTGGCCGGCGGCCCTGGCCTCCTCGGCGCGGCGCACGATGCGGTGGACCAGCGCGTCCTGGTCGACGACCAGTTCCAGCACGGCGTCGAGCTTGAGCCCCTTCGCCGCGAGCATCCTGTCGAGAGCCTCGGCCTGGGCCACGGTGCGCGGGAAGCCGTCGAGAATGAAGCCCTTCCGGGCGTCCGCCTCCTCGATCCGGTCGGCGACGATGCCGATGACGACCTCGTCGGGAACGAGGCCTCCCGACTCCATCACCGCCTTGGCCTGAAGGCCCACCGGAGTGCCGGCCGCCACGGCCGCCCGCAGCATGTCGCCGGTCGAGAGCTGCGGAATTCCGTGCTTCTCGACGAGCCGGACCGCCTGGGTCCCCTTCCCCGCCCCCGGCGGTCCCAACAGGATGAGTCTCACCTACGCTTCCCCCGCAGCTTGGCCTTCTTCACAAGCCCCTCGTACTGGTGCGCGAGCAGATGGCCGTGGACCTGGGCCACGGTGTCCATCGTGACGCTCACCACGATGAGCAGCGACGTCCCACCGAAATAGAACGGAAGCGCGGCCTGCGATATCAGCAGTTCGGGCAAGAGGCAGATCAGGACGAGGTAGCCCGCGCCCAGCACCGTGATGCGCGCCAGCGTCTTGTCGATGAACTCGGCCGTCCGCTCGCCCGGGCGGATGCCGGGGATGAAGCCGCCATGCTTCTTCAGATTGTCCGCCGTCTCCGTCGGGTTGAAGACGATGGCCGTGTAGAAGAAGGCGAAGAAGATGATCAGCGCCGCGTAGAGGACCATGTAGAGCGGCCGGCCGTGACCGAGATAGGCGGCCACGACGCCGAGCACGCCGCCCGGATCGTTCTGCGCGGAGAAGCCCGCGATGGTGGTGGGCAGCAGCAGCAGCGACGACGCGAAGATCGGCGGGATGACGCCCGACGTGTTCAGCTTGAGCGGCAGGAACGAGGACTGCCCCTCGTAGACGCGGTTGCCGACCTGCCGCTTCGGATAGTTGATCAGCAGCCGACGCTGGGCGCGCTCCATGAACACGATGAAGGCGATGACCGCCACGGCCATGACGATGACCGCCAGGATCAGCGCGGTCGAGACCGCGCCCTGCCGGCCGAGTTCGAGCGTGCCCGCGATGGCGGAGGGCAACTCGGCCACGATGCCGGCGAAGATGATGAGCGACGAGCCGTTGCCGATGCCGCGCGCGGTGATCTGCTCGCCCAGCCACATCAGGAACATGGTGCCGCCGACCAGCGTGATCGTGGTCGAGATGCGGAAGAACATGCCCGGATCGGCGACGACGCTGGCCGAGCCTTCGAGGCCGACCGCGATGCCGTAGGCCTGGAAGGTCGCCAGCACCACGGTGAGATAGCGCGTGTACTGGTTGATGACCTTGCGGCCGCTCTCGCCTTCCTTCTTCAGCGCCTCCAGCGTCGGCACCACGGAGGTGAGCAGCTGGATGATGATCGACGCCGAGATGTACGGCATGATGTTCAGGGCGAAGATCGCCAGACGGCCGACGGCGCCGCCCGAGAACATGTTGAACAGGCCCAGCACGCCCTGGGACTGCTGCTTGAAGATGTCGGCGAGCGCGTCGATGTTGATGCCCGGCAGCGGGATGTAGGTGCCGAGCCGGTAGACCAGAAGCGCGCCGAGGGTGAACCAGATGCGCTTCTTCAGGTCCTCGGCCTTGGCCAGGGCTCCGAAATTCAGGTTCGCTGCAAGCTGTTCAGCCGCCGATGCCATACTGCGCTCCGCTGAGGGACTGCGGGGGTCCGCGCGGACCCCGATAAGCAAAGCCGGGCGAAGCGGATCGCTCCGCCGCCCGGCATCGAGTTTCTGCGACGAGACCCCGAAGGGATCAGGCCGTCGCTTCCGTCGCCGCGGGGGCGAGCAGCGTGAGCGAGCCGCCAAGCTTCTCGATGGCGGCCTGGGCCGACTTCGAGGCGCCGTGGACCTGGAACGCCAGCTTCGCCTTGAGCTCGCCGACGCCGAGGATCTTCACGCCGTCGCGGGCCCGGGAGCACACGCCGGCGGCGACCAGCGCCTCGACGGTGACCGGCTGCGAGGCGTCCAGCTTCTTGGCGTCCAGCGCCTCCTGGATGCGGCCGAGGTTGACCTCGTTCAGATCCTTGGAGAAGGGGTTCCAGAACCCGCGCTTCGGCAGGCGACGGTAGAGCGGCATCTGGCCGCCCTCGAAGCCCTTGACGCGCACGCCGGTGCGGGCCTTCTGACCCTTGACGCCGCGGCCGCCGGTCTTGCCCTTGCCGGAGCCGATGCCCCGGCCGACGCGCATGCGGCCCTTCTTGGCGCCCGCGTTGTCACGAATGTCGTTCAGCTTCATGACGGTGTCCTCCTCACTTCGCGCGGCTGTCGTCGGCGACGACGCGCACGAGGTGCGCCACCTTGGCGATCATCCCGCGGACGGCGGGCGTGTCGACGAGAGTGGAGCGGCGGTGGAGCTTGTTGAGGCCGAGGCCCACCAGCGTCGCGCGCTGGCTCGCCTCGCGGCGGATCGGGCTGCCGACCTGCTCGACGGTGACGGTCTTGGAGTCTGCCATGGCTTCCTCCCTTACGCGTCGGCGCCGGCGCCGTCCGCGTCACCGCGGCGGGCCTGCAGGACGGACACCTTGAGGCCGCGACGGGCCGCGACCGAACGCGGGCTGTCCTCGTGCTTCAGGGCGTCGAAGGTGGCGCGAACCAGGTTGTACGGGTTCGACGAGCCGAGCGACTTGGACACCACGTCGTGCATGCCCAGCGCCTCGAAGACGGCGCGCATCGGGCCGCCGGCGATGATGCCGGTGCCGGCCGGGGCGGCGCGCAGCACGACCTTGCCGGCGCCGTGGCGGCCGGCGACGTCGTGGTGCAGCGTGCGGCCTTCGCGCAGCGGCACGCGGATCAGGCCGCGCTTGGCGGCTTCCGTGGCCTTGCGGATGGCTTCCGGCACTTCACGGGCCTTGCCGTGGCCGAAGCCGACGCGGCCCTTCTGGTCGCCGACGACGACGAGGGCCGCGAAGCCGAAGCGACGGCCGCCCTTCACCACCTTGGCGACGCGGTTGATATGGACCAGGCGGTCCACGAACTCGGAATCGCGCTCTTCGCGATCCCGGTTCTGACGTTCACGAGGTTCTCTCGCCATGGATTCTCTCACTTTCGCGGACGCCGTTCCCGGACGCCGCTCGCTTGATCCCAGGGAAGTTCAGGAAGGCCCCGTGGGGCCGAGCCGAAAGGCCGCCCTCGCGGACGGCCAGGGCCCTGAACCGGTCGGCCCGCCGGGCTCGCGCCAGGCGGACCGGACGTTCTCAGAAGTCGAGGCCGCCCTCGCGAGCGGCGTCGGCGAGCGCCTTGACGCGCCCGTGATACATGTAGCCGCCGCGGTCGAAGACGACCTGGGTGACGCCCGCCTGCTTGGCGCGCTCGGCGACGAGCTTGCCCACCAGCTTGGCGGCCTCCACGTCAGCGCCCGTCTTCAGCGAGGTGCGCAGGTCCTTCTCGACCGTCGAGGCCGAGACCAGCGTCACGCCGCGCGCGTCGTCGATGACCTGCGCGTAGATCTGCTTGGACGAGCGGAAGACCGACAGGCGAGGACGCCCGTTCGCGGCCTTCCGGATCGTGCGGCGCACGCGGGCGACGCGGCGCTCCGCGGCCTGGATATTCTTTGCCATGGCCCGTGCCCCTTACTTCTTCTTGCCTTCCTTGCGGAAGATGAATTCGCCGGCATAGCGAACGCCCTTGCCCTGGTAGGGCTCCGGACCGCGGAACTCGCGGATCTCGGCGGCGGTCTGGCCGACGCGCTGCTTGTCGATGCCCGTCACCACGATCTCCGTCGGCTTGGGCGTCGCGATGGCGATGCCGGCCGGGATCTCGTAGTCGACGTCGTGGCTGTAGCCGAGCGACAGCTTGAGGACCTTGCCGGCGACCGCGGCCTTGTAGCCGACGCCGGTGATCTCGAGCTTGCGCTCATAGCCCTTGGTGACGCCTTCGACGAGGTTGGCGACCTGCGAGCGGGACATGCCCCACATCGCGCGGGCGCGCTGGGACTCGTCCTTCGGCGCAACCTTGATGGCGCCCTCTTCCATCGACACCACGACATTGTCGGGAGCGCGGAACGACAGTTCGCCCTTCGCGCCCTTGACCTTGACGAGGTTGCCGTCGACGGCGGCCGTGACGCCGGCGGGCATCGCGACGGGCTTCTTACCAATACGAGACATTTCTGGTCTCCCCGTGTCTGCGTTGCCGGACGATCAGAAGACCGTGCAGAGCACTTCGCCGCCCACGTTCTGCTCGCGAGCCTCGTGATCCGCCATCACGCCCTTCGGCGTGGAGAGGATCGTGATGCCGAGGCCGTTGGCGACGCGCGGCATGGCGCCCACCGACGAGTAGACGCGGCGGCCCGGCTTGGACACGCGCGAAATCTCGCGGATGACCGGCTGGCCGTCGAAGTACTTCAGCTCGATCTCGAACTCGGAGCGGCCGTTGCCGTACTCGGTCGTGCTGTAACCGCGGATGAAGCCTTCAGCCGCGAGCACGTCGAGGACACGGGCGCGCAGCCGCGAGCCGGGGGTCGACACCTTGGTCTTGCGACGCATCTGCGCGTTGCGGATGCGGGTCAGCATATCGCCGACGGGATCATTCATGGCCATGGTCGACCCTCCTTACCAGGACGACTTGGTGAGCCCCGGGACCACGCCCTGCGAGCCGAGCTCGCGCAGCGCGATACGGGACATCTTCAGCTTGCGGTAGTAGGCGCGCGGACGCCCCGTGACTTCGCACCGGTTACGGACGCGGGTCGGGTTGGCGTTGCGTGGCAGTTCCGCCAGCTTGAGGCGCGCCGTGAAGCGCTCCTCCATGGACTTGGATTCGTCATTCGCGATCGCGAGCAGACGCGCCCGCTTGCCGGCATACTGCTTGACCAGCTTGCGGCGGCGGTTGTTCTTCTCGATCGAGCTCTTCTTCGCCATCTGTCTCTCCTGGTTTCCGCGTTTAAGAGCGAACTCTTACTGCCGGAACGGGAAGTTGAAGGCGCGCAGCAAAGCGCGGGCCTCGTCGTCGGTCTTGGCGGTGGTGCAGACGATGATGTCCATGCCCCACACGGCCTCGGCCTTGTCGTAGTTGATCTCGGGGAAGATCAGGTGCTCCTTGATCCCGAGAGCAAAGTTGCCGCGGCCGTCGAACGACTTGGGGTTGAGGCCCCGGAAGTCGCGGACGCGCGGGAGCGCGATGTTCACCAGACGGTCGAGGAACTCGTACATCCGGGTCTTGCGCAGCGTCACCTTGCAGCCGATCGGCATGTTCTCGCGCACCTTGAAGGTCGCGATCGCCTTGCGGGCCTTGGTGATGACCGGCTTCTGGCCGGCGATCAGGGCGAGGTCGGCCGCGGCCACCTGCGCCTTCTTGGAGTCCGCCGTGGACTCGCCGACGCCCATGTTGATGACGACCTTCTCGATGGTCGGCACTTCCATGATGTTCTTGTAGCCGAACTCCTCGATGAGCTTCGGCCGCACGACGTCGTTGTAAACCTGCCTGAGGCGCGGCGCCTGGGCCGCCTGCATCTCGTTAGCCATCGATCAGATCCCCCGAGCGCTTGGCGAACCGCACCTTGCGGCCGTCCTCCAGAATGCGGAAACCGACGCGGGTCGGCTTTCCGTCCTTGGGGTCGGCGATCGCGATGTTGGAGAGCTGGATCGGCGCCTCTTTCGAGATGATCCCGCCTTCCTGGTTCTGCGTCTGCTTCTGGTGCTTCTTGACCAGGTTCACGCCGCGGACGAGCGCGCGCGACTCCTTGGGCATCACCTTGACGACTTCGCCGCTCTTGCCGGCGTCGCGCCCGGTGATGACGACGACCTTGTCGCCCTTCTTGATCTTAGCAGCCATCACAGCACCTCGGGCGCCAGCGAAATGATCTTCATGTGGTTCTTGGCGCGCAGCTCGCGCGGAACCGGCCCGAAGATGCGGGTGCCGATCGGCTCTTTCTGGTTGTTGATCAGCACGGCCGCGTTGCGGTCGAAGCGGATCACCGAGCCGTCCACGCGGCGGATGTCCTTGGCCGTGCGAACGACGATCGCCTTCATGACGTCGCCCTTCTTCACGCGGCCGCGCGGAATCGCCTCCTTCACGGAGACGACGATAACGTCGCCGACCCCAGCGTACTTGCGCTTGGAGCCGCCGAGAACCTTGATGCACATCACGCGACGGGCGCCGGAGTTGTCGGCCACGTCGAGATTCGTCTGCATCTGGATCATGGTCGTGATCCTTTCTGTGTCTCAGACCGGTTTCCGGCACTTGAATGGCTGCCGGACTTCGCCTGACGGGGATCTCCGTCCCCCGTTTGCATGACGCAACAAACGGAAGGGCCGCTTGCGCGGCCCCCCACGAACGTTGCGGAGGAACTCTTTAGACGGGTTGGGCGTCTTCCACAACCACCCATGTCTTCAATTTCGACATGGGCCGGCCTTCCTGGATGCGCACCTGGTCCCCGACCTTGTACTTATTCGCCTCGTCGTGGGCGTGATAGTTCTTCGTCCGCCGCACCGTCTTCTTGAGAAGCGGGTGCGTGAAGCGGCGCTCGACCTTCACGACAACGGTCTTGTCCTGCTTGTCGCTGACGACGACGCCCTGCAGAATGCGCTTCGGCATCGGTCTCTCCTCAGGCCTTGCTCGAGCCGGCGGCCTTTTCGGCCGCCGTCGTCTTGATGCGCGCGATGTCGCGACGCACTTCCTTCACCCGCGCCACGTTCTCCAGCTGGCCGGTGGCCTTCTGGAAGCGCAGATTGAACTGTTCCTTCTTCAGCTTCACCAGCTCGTCCTGGAGCTGGTCCGCCGACATGGTCCGAAGGTCGGACACGCGCTGCTTGGTCTTCATCGTGCCCTCCTTACTCGGCGATGCGCTGAATGAAGCGCGTCTTGATCGGCAGCTTGGCGGCGGCGAGGGTCAGCGCCTCGCGGGCCAGCTCCGGCGACACGCCGTCGATCTCGAACATGATGCGGCCGGGGTGGATGCGGCACGCCCAGAACTCCGGCGCGCCCTTGCCCTTGCCCATGCGGACTTCGGCCGGCTTCGACGACACCGGCACGTCCGGGAACACGCGGATCCAGACGCGGCCGGCGCGCTTCATGTGGCGGGTGAGAGCGCGACGGGCCGCCTCGATCTGGCGGGCGGTGACGCGCTCCGGCTCCATCGCCTTCAGGCCGAACTGGCCGAAGTCGAGGTTATATCCGCCCTTCGCGGCGCCGTGGATGCGGCCCTTGAACTGCTTGCGGAACTTGGTCTTCTTGGGCTGAAGCATGTTTGAGCCTCCTCACGGGCCCGACTTACGAAGCGTGCTCGCGACGGCCGCCACCCGAACGGGGGCCCCCGTCGTCGGCCATGCGCTTGTCCTGGGCCATGGGGTCGTGTTCAAGGATCTCGCCCTTGAAGATCCAGACCTTGATGCCGCACGTGCCATAGGTGGTGAACGCGGTCGCCACGCCATAGTCGACGTCGGCGCGCAGCGTGTGCAGCGGAACGCGACCTTCGCGGTACCATTCCTGGCGCGCGATCTCAGCGCCGCCGAGACGGCCCGAGCAGTTGATGCGGATGCCGCCGGCGCCCAGACGCATGGCGGACTGCACCGCCCGCTTCATGGCGCGGCGGAACGCCACGCGGCGCTCGAGCTGCTGGGCGATCGACTCGGCGACCAGCGTCGCGTCGACCTCCGGCTTGCGCACCTCGACGATGTTGATGACGACCTCCGAGGAGGTCATCTTCGACACGGCCTTGCGCATCTTCTCGATGTCCGCGCCCTTCTTGCCGATCACCACGCCCGGACGGGCGGAGTAGATCGTGACGCGGCACTTACGGTGCGGACGCTCGATGACGATCTTCGACACCGCCGCCTGCTTCAGGAGCTTCATCAGCGCCTTGCGGATGCGGATATCCTCGTGCAGCAGCTGCCCGTACTCGGCGCGGCCGGCGACCCAGCGGCTGTCCCACGTCCGGTTGATGCCGAGGCGCAGGCCGATGGGATTGACCTTCTGACCCATTGTTCTCTCCTCAGGCCTTCGCTTCGACTTCGCGCACGATGATGGTCAGGTTCGAGAAAGGCTTCTCGACCCGGCCGGCGCGGCCGCGAGCGCGGGCGTGGAAACGCTTCATCACCAGCGCCTTGCCCACGAAGGCCTGCGCCACGACGAGATCGTCGACGTCGAGGTCGTGGTTGTTCTCGGCGTTGGCGATGGCGCTCTCGAGGCACTTGCGCACGTCGCGGGCTATCCGCTTCTGCGAGAACTCGAGATCGGCCAGGGCATTCGCGACCTTCTTGCCGCGGATGAGCCCGGCAACAAGGTTCAGCTTCTGCGGCGAGACGCGAAGCATGCGGGCGACCGCCTTGGCTTCGTTCTCGGGCAGCGAGCGGGGAGCAGCAGCCTTACCCATCGCCTTACTTCCTCTTGGCCTTCTTGTCCGCCGCGTGCCCGTAGAACGTACGGGTCGGGGCGAACTCGCCGAACTTGTGGCCGACCATCTCCTCGGAGACGGCGACGGGGACATGCTTCTGGCCGTTGTACACGCCGAAGGTGAGGCCCACGAACTGGGGCAGGATCGTGGAGCGACGGCTCCAGATCTTGATCACTTCCGAGCGCGTCGAGGCGCGGGCGGCATCCGCCTTCTTCAGGAGGTAGCCGTCGACGAACGGGCCCTTCCAAACGGAACGAGTCATCGCGACCCCCTTACTTCTTCTTGCGAGCGTGGCGGCTCGACACGATGAAACTGTCGGTCCGCTTGTTGGAACGAGTCTTCTTGCCCTTGGTCGGCTTGCCCCACGGGGTGACCGGGTGGCGGCCGCCCGAGGTGCGGCCTTCGCCGCCGCCGTGCGGATGGTCGATCGGGTTCATGGTCACGCCGCGATTGTGCGGGCGACGGCCCAGCCAGCGCTGGCGGCCGGCCTTGCCGATCGAGGTGTTCATGTGGTCCGGGTTCGACACCGCGCCGACCGTGGCGAAGCAGCCGCCGTGAACCAGGCGCTGCTCGCCCGAGTTCAGGCGAAGGATGACGTAGCCCTGGTCGCGGCCGACGATCTGCGCGTAGGAGCCGGCCGAGCGGGCGATGGTGCCGCCCTTCCCGATCTTCATCTCCACGTTGTGGACGATGGTGCCGACCGGGATGTTGCCGATCTCCATGGCGTTGCCGGGCTTGATGTCGACCTGCGCGCCCGCGACCACCTCGTCACCAGCCGACAGGCGCTGCGGCGCCAGGATGTAGGCGAGCGTGTCGTCGGCGTAGCGCAGCAGTGCGATGAACGCGGTGCGGTTGGGATCGTACTCGATCCGCTCCACCTTGGCGGTCACGCCCAGCTTGCCGCGGCGCTTGAAGTCGATGACCCGGTAGGTCTGCTTGTGGCCGCCGCCACGGAAGCGGACCGTGATCCGGCCGTAGTTGTTGCGGCCGCCCTTGGAGGACTTGCCCTCGGTCAGCGCCTTGACCGGCTTGCCCTTGTAGAGCTCGCTGCGGTCGACGATGACGAGCTGGCGAAGGCTCGGGGTCGTGGGCTTGTAGGTCTTGAGTGCCATGGTCCTGATCCTCTGGCTCTCACAGGCCGGTGGTGACGTCGATGGAGTGGCCCTCGGCGAGGGTCACGACCGCCTTCTTCACGTCCGACTGCTGGCCAACGGTGCCCTTGAAGCGCTTCACCTTGCCCTTGCGGACGAGGGTGTTGACGCTCTCGACCTTCACGTCGAAGAGCTTCTCCACGGCCGCCTTGATCTGCGGCTTGGAGGCTGTCTTGCGAACCTTGAAGACCACCTTGTTCTGCTCGGAAGCCGTCGTCGCCTTCTCGGTGATGACCGGGCCGACGATGACGTCGTAGTGACGCGGATCGGTGCTCATTTGAAGCGCGCCTCCAGCGCATCCACGGCCGCCTTGGTCAGCACCAGCTTCTCGCGGCGGATGATGTCGTAGACGTTGATGCCCTGCACGGGCAGCACGTCGACGTTCGGAATGTTGCGCGCCGCCAGGGCGAAGTTGGCGTTCACCTCGGCGCCGTCGATCACCAGAACGCTGGCCAGACCGAGCTTGCCGAAGCGCTCGCGCAGGGCCTTCGTCTTCGGGTCCGCCGCGCTGGCCTGGTCGACGACCACGATGGCGTTGTCGCGGGCCTTGGCCGACAGGGCGTGGCGCAGCGCCAGCGCGCGGACCTTCTTGGGAAGGTCGTGGGCGTGCGAGCGCACCACCGGGCCGAAGGCGCGACCGCCGCCGCGGAACTGCGGCACGCGGGCCGAGCCGTGGCGGGCGTTGCCGGAGCCCTTCTGCTTGTACAGCTTCTTGCCGGTGCGCCAGATCTCGGCGCGACCCTTGGTCTTGTGCGTGCCGGCCTGGCGCTTGGCGAGCTGCCAGAGCACGTAGCGCTGGATCAGATCCTGGCGCGGCTCGAGACCGAAGATCTCGTCCGACAGGTCGACCGAACCGGCCGAGCCGCCGTCAAAGGTCGTGACGTCGAGCTTCATCACACGCTCTCCACTTCCGCGGTCACCGGAGCCGCACCGTCCTGACCCGAAAGCCGGAACGCGCCGGGCTTGGGGGCGTCCTTCGGCAGGGCGCGCTTGACGGCGTCCCGCACGAAGATCCAGCCGCCCTTCACGCCGGGGACAGCGCCCTCGACCAGGATCAGGCCGCGCTCGACGTCCGTCTGCACGACGCGCAGGTTCTGCGTCGTCACGCGCTCGGCGCCGAGATGGCCGGGCATCTTCTTGTTCTTGAACGTCTTGCCGGGATCCTGGCGGCCGCCGGTCGAACCGATCGAGCGGTGCGACACCGACACGCCGTGCGAGGCGCGAAGGCCGCCGAAGTTCCAGCGCTTCATGCCGCCGGCGAAGCCCTTGCCCGTCGTGGTGCCCGTCACGTCGACGAACTGGCCAGCGACGAAGTGGTCCGCCGTGATCTCCGCGCCGACCGGGATCAGATCCTCGGAGGCGACGCGGAACTCCGCGAGCTTGCGCTTCGGCTCGACATTGGCCACGGCGAACCTGCCGCGCTCCGCCTTCGAGACGTTCTTCACCTTGGCCTTGCCGACGCCGACCTGCAGCGCGGTGTAGCCGTTCTTCTCTTCCGTCCTGTGCGCGACCACCTGGCAGTGGTCGAGCTTGAGAACGGTAACCGGCACGTGTTCACCCGAATCCGTGAAGATCCGTGTCATGCCAAGCTTCTGGGCGATGACGCCTGACCGCATTGTGGTGGTCCCCGTGTCCCGCTCGCAACTCAGAGCTTAATCTCGACGTCGACGCCGGCCGCCAGGTCGAGCTTCATCAAAGCGTCGACGGTCTGGGGCGTGGGGTCGAGGATGTCGAGAACGCGCTTGTGTGTGCGGATCTCGAACTGCTCGCGCGACTTCTTGTCGATGTGCGGCGAGCGGTTCACAGTGAATTTTTCGATACGCGTCGGAAGGGGAATGGGACCCCGAACCTGCGCACCGGTCCGCTTCGCCGTCGAGACGATCTCGCGCGTCGAAGTATCGAGGATTCGATGATCGAACGCTTTCAGACGAATACGGATGTTCTGGCCGTTCATTGCAGTGCCCTCGGGGTTGACCCGTCCGGTCGAGCGGGGCGCCCGGCTTACCGGGCCGCCCGCTCTCTTCTCGTTACGCGATGATCGAGGCGACGACGCCGGCGCCGACGGTGCGGCCGCCTTCACGGATGGCGAAGCGCAGCTTCTCCTCCATGGCGATCGGCGCGATCAGCTCGACTTCCATCGTCACGTTGTCGCCCGGCATCACCATCTCGGTGCCCTCGGGCAGCTTCACCATCCCGGTCACGTCCGTCGTGCGGAAGTAGAACTGCGGACGGTAGTTGGTGAAGAACGGCGTGTGGCGACCGCCCTCCTCCTTCGTCAGGATGTACGCCTCGGCCTTGAACTTCGTGTGCGGCTTCACCGAGCCGGGCTTGGCCAGAACCTGGCCGCGCTCCACTTCCTCGCGCTTCGTGCCGCGCAGCAGGCAGCCGACGTTGTCGCCCGCCTCGCCCTGGTCCAGCAGCTTGCGGAACATCTCGACGCCGGTCACCGTCGTCTTGATCGTCGGGCGCAGGCCGATGATCTCGATCTCCTCGCCCACCTTCACCACGCCGCGCTCGATGCGCCCCGTCACCACCGTGCCGCGGCCCGA
>NZ_JANCLU010000008.1 GCF_024294805.1 Alsobacter ponti | reverse complement strand
ACGCGCACGGGGCCGATGTCCCTGGCCTCGCGCGCGCAGGCCGCCATGGCGTCGCCCGGCCCGGCCGCGAGCCCCGGCCCGGCGAACGCCGCCAGCGCCGCCGCCGCCAGGGCTGCAAGCCACCCGCCCCTCTGGAAGCCGCGCCCCCCGCGTGCTAAATGCACGCCCGTGCGGTCCCGTAGCTCAGCCGGATAGAGCGGCGGTTTCCTAAACCGTAGGTCGGATGTTCGAGTCATCCCGGGATCGCCAGTTTCTCGGCATTGCTGCCCTGTTTCGCGCGCCGCCGCAACGGCGGCGGCTGGATCAGAGGTAGCTCAGCCACCAGTCGTGGCGTCGGGACTTCAGGTCCGCGAAGCGGCGGCACAACGGGTACATCAGGGCGAGCACCGCGAGCCAGACGGCGTAGACGCCCGGCAGGCCGAGGCCGTAGCCCGGCGGCTTGGGCGGCACGAACGCGCCGATCAGCCAGCCCGTCTCGCCCACCGTGAGCCATGCCATCGCCACGGCGAGCAGGTGGATCACCGGCAGGTGGACGACGTAGAACAGGAACGGCACGCGCCCGAACATGGTGAGCGTGTCCGCCAGCCGGCCGCGCGCCCCCTCGCTCAGCGCCAGCAGGATGAAGGCCGGCCCCAGCGTCATCGCCAGATAGAGCAGCGAGGGCGGGTATTTCTCGCAGTCGAGGAAGGACAAAGCCGTTTGCAGCGCCGTGTCGCCGTGACGCCAGGGCTGCGGGTCGCCATAGAGATTGCTCGCCCGCAGCGCCACGAAGCCGGCCAGCAGCGCCGCCCCCGCGCCGAGCAGGAGGGCCCTCCGGCGGGCCGGATCGGCCTTGAAGACGGGGCCGACGGCATAGCCCAGCGCCATCACCCCCGGCCACGGCACGAGCGGATAGACGACGAGCAGCTCGACGCCCGGAGCGAGTTGCAGCTTTCCCGGAACGTGCAGCAGCGTCCACGCGAAGGCGAGCGGCCCTAGCGCCTCCGGCCGGATGCCGTCGAGCAGGTTATGGCCGGCGATCAGCGCCACGGCGACCGCCGCCACGGCGGCGCGCGGCAGGTGGACGAGCCCGGCCAGCACGATCATCGACACGCCGATCGCCCACATCACCTGCGCGACGAATAGCCCGCTCGTCAGCGTCAGGTTCCAGCCGAAATTCACGAAGGTGAACTCGACGAAGACGATCCACAGCCCGCGCGTGAGCAGGAAGCGGCTGACCTCGCCCGGGGCGCGGCCATGCGACCCGTAGAGGAAGGCGGAGACGCCGGCGAGCATGATGAAGGTCGGCGCGCAGAAATGCGTCGCCCAGCGCGTCAGGAACAAAGCCGCGTCGGTGACGTCGCGGGGGTTCTGGCCGCTCGCCCCGAAGAAGTCGCGCGTGTGGTCGAGCGCCATCAGCACGATGGCGAGGCCGCGCACCATGTCGATGCTGGTCAGCCGCGCATGCGCGGTCGCGGCCGGCGCGGCGGTGGAGGACAGGGGCGACGCAGCGTCCATGGGCACGCCTCCGGGTGCGCCCCGTCGCGTGAGGCCGGGGCGCAAATATAGCGTGCAACCCCGCAACTCCGCCCGCCATGCGTCAGATCAAACCGCCGGCCGGCGCGCGGCGCTAGCCCCGCGCCTGCTCCACCTGCTGCATCAGCTCGGCGATGCGGATGTTGCCCGCCTGCACGCGGCGGGCCAGCTCGCGCATCACGGAGAGCGCGATGCTCGGCATGTCGCAGGCCAGCGAGAGGAAGTTCTCGCGCGGGATCTGCATCACCTCCAGCCGCGTCGCGGCGCGGATGGTGGCGGAGCGCGGCTCGCCGAGGATGACGCCCATGTCGCCGACCAGCGCGTTCTTGCCGAGCTGCGCGATGACCCGCCCGCCCGACGCGTTCTGCAGCAGCACGTCGGCCTCGCCCTCCAGGATGATGTAGGCGCTATCCGACACCTGGCCCTGGGTGAACAGGTCGCGGCCCGGCAGCACGGTCAGCCGCATCGAGGTGAAGGCGATCAGCTTCAGCCGTGCCGTCTCGACGTCGCGGAACATGGGAATGGACTGGAGCGACTGGATTTCGGATTCAATGCCCATCTGTCGAAACGTCCTCAGGCGATCTGCGAAACGGGCTCGGCGGGCAGCGGCGCGCCGGCGGAGAAGGAGACGAGGCGCTGGCCGGAGAACACGGCGCGCGCGTCGAAGCCGCGCGCCATCTGCTCGGAGCGCGTCACCAGGATCAGCGTACGGCCGGCCATGCGGGCGCGGATGCGGGCGACGATCTCCTGCATCTCCGCCTCGCTGCCGCCCAGCGTCACCTCGTTCAGCACCAGCACGTCGGGCGACTTGACGATGTCGCGGGCGACGCTGATGGCGGCGCGCTGGTAGGGCGATAGCAGCTTGCCGGCATAGCCGGCCGGCGAGTCGAGGCCGACGCGCAGGATCGCCAGCTCCAGCCCGAAGCGCGCGCTGGTGTCGCGGATCGCCGCCATCACCTCCGCGCCGGCGCCCGCCGCGCCGAAGGAGATGCGCCCGAACAGCAGATTGTCCTGGATCGAGGCGAGGCTGCAGTAATGCTCGGGATCGTAGAACTCGATTTCCTTGGAGCCGCGCGCGGTGAGCGCACGCATGAGGTCGCGCCGCGCCGCGACGATGCGCGCCTCCAGCTCGCCGTCGACGAGGTCGAGGCGGTGGCGCGACTCGATATAGGGCAGAGCCACGCCCAGCAGCGCGCGGCGGTCGGCCGCCGCCTGCTCGCCCGAGCCGCCGCCGGCCCGCGCCAGGATGTCGCGGAACACCGGCAGGTCCTCGGAGGCGATGAACGAGAACCGCTCGAACAGGATGCTTCCCGGCGGCAGGTCGGAGAAGATTTCAACCGTGATCTCCGCGATCTTCCGCCCGATGTCGACGAAGCGGTCGATCAGCCCGCCGGCGGCCAGCAGCGGCGCCATCTCCGGGCCGGTGACGAGGTCGAGCACGGTGCGCTTGCCGCGCGGCACGCCGAACAGCAGGTTCTCGCCGAGCGTGGCGTTGCGGTTGTAGAGCTGCGGGTCGAAGCTCTCGACGAACTCCGCCGCGCCGCGCGCCGCCAGCACCTCGCGCACCACCGGCCGCGCCCGCGCGATGGCGTCCGGCAGATCCGGGTAGCGGGCCGCGTCGATGGGGGCGTTGAGGCCCATCTGGTAGATGCCGTCGGCGAGCCCCACGCATTCCAGCGCCTCGACGAGCCGGCGGTCGAGGTCCTCGGCGTCCCTCGCCCCGGCGGCCTCGAAGTCGATCCACGCCTCGTCGTCCTCCGTCGGCCGCTCCGGACGGCGCTGGTTGAGCGCGTAGAGCAGGTTGGCGCGGATGGTGGCGTTGAAGATGATCGGGTTGCGGTCGACGAAGCCGAGGCGGCGGCCGCGCTCGCGCAGGGGAGCGAGCGCCATGGTGTGCCCGGCGATCTGCACCTGCCCGGCGTAGCGGGTGATCTGCGCGCCGATGGCGCGGGCGACGAGGTCGGCGGCGTCGCCGCCCTGGGCCAGGAACACGGCGTGGCAGGGCAGGTTGAGGCTCAGCGTCGTCGGCTCCAGCAGCACGGCGTTGCGGGCGTCGACGACCTGCAACTGCTTGACGTCCAGAGTGCCGGAGAGCAGGCGGATCTCGTCGTCGCCCTCCAGCGGCACGGGCGGGGACTCCGCCGTGAACTGCTCGACGACCTGCTCGTACTTGATGTCGACGTCCATGCGCTGCTGGTCCCAGTCGATCAGCTCCTTCACGGGCGGCGGCAGGTCGCGATAGGCAGCGATGACGGCGACGAGCTGGCCGATGTCGAGCGAGCCGGTCAGCGCGTAGTAGCCGCCCACCAGGTAGAACAGGAACGGCGTGATCTGGGCGAGGAAGTTGTTGAGAAACTTGACGACGAACTTGCGATTGTAGAGCGCGAAACGGATCTGGTAGAGCGTCTCCAGCCGCCGGTCGATGCGATACTGCTCGTAGGCGACGGCCCCGGCGTCCTGCACCGCGGCGATGCTGTCGACCACCTCGCCCACCGCGCCGGCCAGCGCGCGCGACTGCAACTGGCGCTGCTTGCCGAGCCGCAGCTGCTCGCGGCGCAGCTTGGGGATCACCAGCGCCTGCACCAGCACGATGCCGCCGGCGATGAGGCCGAGCGGCACGCTCTGGAGCAGGATGAACGCCATCGCCGTCAGCGCCTGCCCGCCGAGAAACACGGGCTGGATGAAGGCGTCGCCGACGAAGCCGCCGACCGGCTCCACCTCGTCCTTGATCATCGTCGCGGCCTCGGAGGCCTTGACGTTGCGGAACTGCTCGGGCGTGAAGCGCACCAGCTGGGCGAACAGGTCGGAGCGCATGCGCTGCAGCACGCGCTCGCCCAGCGCGCCCTTGCGCACGTTGATGACGTATTTGAACGCGCCGTTGACGATCACCAGCAGCAGGAACAATCCGCTCAGCGCGAACAGATACTGCATGCGCGTCATGTCGACGCCCGAGAACAGCACCGTCTCGCCGCCGCCGAGGAAGGCGGGCAGCGACAGCTTCCAGACCAGCACCGTCTTCGTCGGCGCGGCCCCGTAGGCGCGGCCCTGGATGGCGTCGTTGACGATGGTTCGCGGCAGGTCGAGCGACAGGAAATAGAACACCATCGACACCAGCACGATGGCCAGGATGACCAGCTGCTCGCGGGCGCTGTGGCGCCAGATGTACCGGAAGAGGTTCTTCTCCATCAGGCTCGGTCCCGCGCGTCGGCCCGGTCCGGGCCCGCCAGAATGGTCAAGAGGGACGCGTCTGTCCAGACGGCCCCGCGGATGAACCGGCGGCGGTTCTAGTGGGCCAGCAGCAGCGGCACGCGCGTGCCGGTGATGACCTTGGCGGTGGCGGCGCCGAGCCCCAGGAAGCTCATCAGCCCCTGCTCGCCATACGCCCCCATCACGGTGAAGCCCGTCCCGGTCTCGAAGGCGTAGTTGACGACCGCCCGCCCGCGGCCGCGCGAGGTGACCCCGCCGGGGTCGACGCCGGCGGCCTCCGCCGCGATGCCGTGGCGCGACAGGTAGGAGACCAGCGCGCCGGTGGGGGCGCGGCTCGTCTCGCGGCCGAACGACACCACCCGCACGCGGCGGGCGCGGCGCAGCAGCGGCAGAGCCGCCCCGACCGCCCGCGCCGCCTGCGCGGAGCCGTTCCAGACGATCAGCCCGTCTTCCATCCAGCGCGGCGACACGGTCGGCGGAACGACGAGGATCGGCCGCCCGCTCTCGAACACGAGCCCGTTGACGTAGCCGGGCTCCGGCCGCGCCACATCCGACCCGGGCCGCGCCACCACGGCGATGTCGCTGACCCGCGCGTTCGCGACAAGCACCCCGGTCTCCTCGCCGTTGACGTCATGGAACACGGCGTCGTCGCCGGCCGTGTTGCGCTCGGCCCAGACGCGCGCCGCGTGCTCGGCCCGTTCGTCGAGGTCGCCCGCCCATTGCTCGTCGAACACCGCCGGTCCCTCGGCCAGTCCGAAGGCGGTGGGGAGGTAGGCCCCGCGGTCGCGGACGTGGAACGCCTTGCAGTAGCCGCCCAGCACGGACCGCAGCTGAAGCGCCGTCTCGACGACCTGGGCCGTCAGCGGCCCCCCGTCGGCGGCGGCAAGAACGACAAGCGACATGGATGCCCCCATCCGCCGGCGGCGGGAAGGGACGCGAGGGAAAAAGGGGGAGCGCCCCCGCCCTGAGCGCCGGACCGCGCGGCTGGCGCATGATGGCGTTGCGCA
Source organism: Alsobacter ponti (assembly GCF_024294805.1). Classification (GTDB taxonomy): domain Bacteria; phylum Pseudomonadota; class Alphaproteobacteria; order Rhizobiales; family Beijerinckiaceae; genus Alsobacter; species Alsobacter ponti. The sequence continues at coordinate 192,965 of NZ_JANCLU010000008.1, read as the reverse complement.
AAGCTGAGCGCAACAAGCTAAATGCTTGAAGGCAATGCCCAACCCGACGGATCGCCCGGCGGCCCGCCGCGAATGGCAAGCGGCCGACCGCGGCGCTCGCGGGCGGATGGCCGCGCTTGGCGTTCGCGGGCTCTGCCCGCCTGTCCCCGGGATGCCGGAGCCTTTGGCGGAGGCAGGCCCGGGGCCCAGCGCATGGATGTTGCCGCGAAGCGGCGCTTTATCAGCCTTTTCACAAGGACGCGCTGCGCGCGACATCGTGCGCTGGGTCCCGGCTCCGGTTCCGCTTCGCTGCACCGGTCCGGGAACGGGGCGGCCCGCAGGGCCGCGGCTCGAGGCGGACGCGTGTCCGGGTCACGTTCCCGAACAACTGGAGCACTGCCCCAAGGGCGGGATTCGCCCGCCAAGCCCAAAGGGCGGACGAAAGTCCGCCCGTCCCCGGAACCCCGCAGCGCGAGCGGAGGGGTGTCCGGGGTCCAGCGCATGGATGGTGCCGCGAAGCGGCGCCTTATCCGCCTTTTCCATCAGGACGCGCTGCGCGCGACATATTGCGCTGGGTCCCGGCTCCGGTTCCGCTTCGCTGCACCGGTCCGGGAACGGGGCGGACTGGCGTCCGCATTTTGCGCTTCTCTGCGGCGTGCAGGGGACTGGAGCGGGCTCTGCCTGCACCCCCCAAGCGGCCTCAGGCCTGCGGAACGCCGCGCTTGGCCTTGGGCTTGCCCCTCACGGTGGACTGCACCGCGTCGAGCGTCGCAGAGACCGGGTTGGGGAAGTGCTCGTAGGTCGCGCCCGTGGCGGCGTCGACGCCCATGCCGACCAACCCGCCGACCAGCACGTTGCCGGCAAAGCCGGCCGCGCCGGCTCCCGCGACCCGCGTCGCGACCGGCACCTGCGCCGGCTTGTACCCCTCCAGGCTGAACGTCGCGACGAACTCGCTCTTGCGCGGCACCTCGATCGTGCACGGCGTCGTGCAGCCATGGCCGATCGACGTCTTGACTTCCGCGCCGCTCGGCTCGGAGGTGAAAGTGACCTGATTGGTGGTGCCGCGCGTCACCGTCGCACATCCGGCCAGCGCCAGCGCCAGTCCCATCGCCGCCGCCAGGCCCATATTCCGCATCATCTCGATCGCCTCTTCCCGTGGGAACCTTCGGAACAGTCCCACGCGCGCCCGGCCGCGCGCCACGGACCGGCGGTTGCACCGGACACGATGACACGAACGTGGCGTGCGCCACGCCCACGCTCGTGCTTGTATGGGCGGCGGGTGAAGGGCGGTTCCCGCAACACCGCCCCATGACGGGAGACGCCGCGATGAAGCGGACACTGCTGGCGCTCGCCTTGCTGGCGGAAGCCGGGTCGGCCGCCGCGCAGGGCCGGCCGGACACGCTGACCATGACCTGCCGCGACGCGCAGGCTCTGGTGAACCGAAGCGGCGCGCTGGTGCTCGGCACCGGGCCCTTCGTGTACGACCGCTATGTCGCCAACCAGACCTATTGCTCGCAGGGCGAGATGGCGCAGCCCGACTGGCTGCGCACCCGCGACAGCTCGGCCTGCATGGTCGGCTATCTGTGCAAGCCGGTCAGCCGTCGGCCGTTCTGAGGGGTTTCGTCGCGAGGCCGAACCCGCCTCTCAGCGCGCCGCCTGGCTGGCCGCCGCATCCAGCATGCGCCGCACGGCGGCGGCGAGCTCGCTCTGCCCGAACGGCTTGCGCAGCAGGATCGTGCCGGGGCCGAGCACGGTGGAGAGCGCGGCCGTGTCGGCATAGCCGGTGGCGAGGATGATCGGCAGCGTGGCGTCCTCCTGCCGCACGATGCGCGCGACTTCCGCGCCGGTCATGCCCGGCATGGCGAAGTCCAGCACCACGAGGTCCGGCCGCCGCTTGCGCAGCAGCGCCAGCCCGGACGGCCCGTCCTCGGCCTCCTCCGGCCGGTAGCCGAGTTCGGTCAGCGATTCGACGAGCCAGGCGCGCACGTCGTGGTCGTCGTCGATCACCAGCACGCGCGCGCCGTCGCCGGCTTCGGCGGAAGTCGGCTCGGTCCGCGCCGGCGGCGGCTCGGCCGGCGCGCCCTGGGCCGCGACGGGCAGGATCAGCGACACGGTGGTGCCGCGCCCGGGCCGGGTGTCGATGCGCGCCGTGCCGCCCGCCTGCCGCGCCAGCCCGTAGACCTGGCTGAGCCCCAGGCCCGTGCCCTTGCCGACGCCCTTGGTGGTGAAGAACGGATCGAAGGCGCGCGCCGCGACCTCGGCCGTCATGCCCGCGCCGGTGTCGGCGACGCGCAGCTCGAGATAGTCGCCCGGCTTCAGCTCGGGATCGTCGGCGACGCGGCACAGCGCGGTCGAAATGGTCAGCGCGCCGCCCTCCGGCATGGCGTCGCGGGCGTTGATGGCGAGGTTGAGCAGCGCCAGCTCGAGCTGCGTCGCGTCGGCCAGCACCGCGACGCCGGGCGCGGCGATGTCGGCGCGGATGACGATCATCGGCCCGAGAGTCTGGGCCAGCAGGTCGCGCATGCCGCCGACCAGCTCCGAGACCACCACCGGGCGCAGCTCCAGCCGCTGGATGCGGGAGAAGGCCAGCAATTGCGCGGTGAGGCGCGTGCCGCGCTCCACCGCCTGCAGGCCGTTGTCCGCCCAGCGGCGCACCCGCGTCGCCTCGCCGGCCTGGCGGCGGATCAGTTCGAGCTGGCCGGACACCGCCTGCAGCAGGTTGTTGAAGTCGTGCGCGATGCCGCCGGTGAGCTGGCCCACTGCCTCCATCTTCTGCGACTGGCGCAGCGCCGCCTGGGCGCGCTCCAGCTCCTCGGTGGCGATCTTCTCGGCGGTGACGTCGCGCGCCACGCCGTGGATCAGGCCGTTGCCCTCGGTCGCCGTCCAGGCGAGCCAGCGCCAGGAGCCGTCGCGGCCGCGGCAGCGCGCCTCGAAGCGGTCCGAGCCCCCCGGCCGCTCCATGCCGTCGACGCGCTCGCGGGTGCGCGCCGCGTCGGCGGGGTCGAAGAAGTCGTAGAGCGAGGCGCCGACCAGCTCGCCCTCGCTCCAGCCGAGCGTCGCCGTCCACGCCGGATTGGCCGCGACGATGACGCCGTCCGGCCGGTGCACCACCATCAGGTCGGTGGAGAGCCGCCACAGACGGTCGCGGTCGGCGGTGCGCTCGTCGACCCGCCGCTGCAGCGCCGCGTTGGCCTCGTGCAGCGCCCGCTGCGCCTCGCGCAGATCCTCCTCGCGGCGCAGGATGAGGGCGGAGGCGTCGGCGAGCGCGTCGCCCACCGCGTCGGCCTCGCGCAGCCCGGTGGCGATCGGCGTCACCGTGTCGCCCTCGCCCAGCTCGCGCGCGGCGCGGGTGAGCCGCTCCAGGGGGCGCTCGACGAAGCGCGCGAAGAACCCGGCCAGCAGGATGGACAGCGCCAGCGCGGCGGCCGCCCACGCGCCGAGGATGGAGGCGAGCTGGCGGCGCGGCGCGTCGATGACCTCCTGCGGCACGCCGACGGCGATGCGCCAGCCGGTCAGCGGGGAGCGGGTGAAGGCGCTCACCGTCGTCGTGCCCTCCAGCGTCACGCCCATCCAGGCGCCGCGGTCGCCTTTCGCCGTGCTCTCGCGCATCGAGGGCGTCGCCTCGCTGCCGAGGAAGCGCTCGTGCAGGCGGTTGCGCGCGACGATGCGGTCGCGCTTGTCGACAATGGCGACGGTCCACTCCGGCGAGGGGGCCTGGGCGATGAGGATGTCGGCGAGGCGGGCGGGGTCGAGCGCGATGTTGAGCGAGTAGCGCACCTCGCCGCCGATCACGACCGGCGCGGCGATCAGCACCAGCTTGAGGCCGGTGGCCGCGCCGACATAGAGGTCCGACACGACGATCCGCTGGGTCGCGAACACCTCGCGGTCGACGCCGAGCACCACCGGGTCGCGCGACACCGGCAGCTTCGTGCCGAACGGCAGGCCGGTGTTGATGACCTGCTGGGCCGAGCGCTCGCGCATCGCCACGAAGCTGCCGCGGAACTGCAGCACGCGCCGCGCCTGCGCGTCGAAGGCGGCGAGGTTGCCGTCCTGCAGCGCCGGCGAGGTGGCCAGCGCCTCCAGCGCCGCCTGCAGCGCGACGATCTCGCGGTCCACGGCGGTCGAGACCTGCTGGGACAGGGCGAGCGCCTGGGCGCGGTGGCGGCCCTGCTCGTCGGCGGTGTAGCGCACCGCCAGCCAGGCGATGAACAGCACGGCGGGCATCAACGCCGCCGTGACCAGCATCACGAGCCGGGCGCGCGTCGACAATCCGGGCGGCTTCACTCGCGCAACCAAAGTCTCGTCTCGTGATCGAAAAACCCGGCGCGACTAAAGCACGCGGGCGCGCGCCGGAAAACGCAATTCCGCGTCGGGCGGGGGGCCGTCGGCCGCCGAATCGCTGCGAGGCTGCGCTTCGCCCCGCGACGTGTTAATGTTTGAAGATTGAATCGGGGCCGCCGGGCGGGTAAGCCGGCGCGGCGGACGCAACCCGGCGGAGATGCATGATCAACGTACCGGCACTCGCGAGGCTGATCGGCGGCGTCGCCATCGTCGCGCCGATCGTGGTCGCGGCCAGCTACTACCTGCGACAGGACGGGGCCGCGCAGCCCGAGAAGGCCACGCCGCCGTCGGCCGCCGCGCCGGCCCGCGCGCCGCAGGCCGTCGTCGTCGCGCCGATGCCGGCCAAGTCCCCCGCATCGACCTCCGTTGCGCCCTCCGCCACCGCCTCGCTCCAGAAGCCCGAGAAGCCCGCGCCGCGCGCGATCCCCGCCCCGCTCGCTCCGTCGCCCGGCCCGGTGCCGGCCGCCGCCAGCGCCTATGACCAGACGCCCTCGGTTCTGCCGCCGGCCCGGCCCTCGGCCAAGCTGGAGATCGTCAAGCCGTCGCGCTCGGCGGAGGCGCAGCCGCCGCTGCTGACGCGCGAGGCGGTCGACGTCGCTTCGGCGGGCGACGACGCGCCGGCCGTGATCGACCGCGGCTCGGCCCGCGGCTCGGCCGGCTGCCAGCGCTACAAGAGCTACGACGCCGCGACGCAGACCTACCGCACGTTCGACGGCAAGGTCCGGGAGTGCAAGACGCGCTGAGCCGCGCCGCGCACGAAAAAGCGCCGGAGACAGGCCCCGGCGCCGGAAAATGATCTCCCCTCGGCAGTGAACGCCGGGCGCGCTCAGCCGCGCAGCATCAGCACGCCGATGGCGGCGGCGTCGAGGGCGCGGGTCTGCTCGGGGGCGATGCCGTCCGCGATCCAGCCGAGCTGGCGCTCGATGTCGTCGGTCATGACGCCGCCGTTGCGGGCGAGGCAGCGGGCGATGCGGCGGTCGACGATGGAGTCGTCGATGGCGCGCAGGACCGCCGAGAATCGCGCGGCGAGGCGCGACAGCAGCGAGCCGGCGTCGGAAGCGGAAGCGACGGACGTCGCGGAATAAGTCAGGGTGGTCATTGGTGTAATCCCCAAGTCGAGAGTTGTCGTTTCTTGCGCCCGTCGCGCCCGGTGGCGTTTCGGGGAGACCGGACCGGGACGAGAACCGCCGCTCGGGTTCGATCTCTTGCGGCAAGTCTAGTTCTTTTCGCAGTTGCGAAACACTTAAGACGCGTATTTTTGCGTCGCAGCATCGCCGGTGGCGAGATTTCAGGCCACTGTGACTGTTTCCGCGTCGTTATGCGTCGGGATCGGGCGGAATCGGCAGGAAGTCGCCTCCCGCAGCGGCTGGGGGTGACCAATTCGACGCCAAACCGCCGTTCAGCCACTTCGCCGTTTTCGGCACGAAACGGCTCGAAAATCGCCCTTCAACTCAGCCTTGCACAGAAAGCATGGCGGAAAACGCCCGAAACGGGTGCGTTCGCAACCAATTTCCGGCTCCGGCGATTCATGGTGCGTCGCACAAGATTTCGCGGTGCGGCGCGGCGCGGCGGAACCGTGGCGGCGCGCCGGCGTTGACCCGCATCACGCGAGAGGGATGAAGCCTTGAAATCTGTCCTGCGACAGCCGGGTCGGCGCCGCCCCGGCCTGATGGCCGTTTCCACGCTGGCGCTGGCCGGCTGGCTTGCCGGCGTGTCGGGCGCGAGCGCCCAGTACCGCATCCAGACCGGCGACGTGCTGGAGATCGCCGTGGCGGGCGTTCCCGAGCTGCGCCAGCGCGTGCCGGTGAGCGTCGACGGCGAAATCTCCTATCCGCTCATCGGCCAGCTCAAGGTGGCGGGGATGCCGCTGACCGAGGCGCGCGACACGCTGCGCACCATTCTCCCCACCCGCATCTACCAGCAGCGCACGCCGGAAGGGCGGACCGTCTCGGTGCAGATCATCTCCGAGGAGGTGACGGTCAGCATCGTCGAGTACCGCCCCATCTATCTGCGCGGCGACGTCGCCAAGCCCGGCGAACAGACCTTCCGCCCCGGACTGACGGTGCGCCAGGCCATCGCGCTGGCCGGCGGCTTCGACATCATGCGCTTCCGCATGAGCAATCCCTTCCTCGAGGCGGCGGACCTGCGCTCCGAATACGACTCGCTGTGGCTCGACTTCGCCAAGGGCCAGACGCGCATCGCGCGCCTGCAGGCGGAGCTGGACGGGCGGACGGAGATGCCCAAGTCCGTCGGCCTGGAAGCCCCGATCCCCGAAAAGGTCGCCGAGCAGATCGCCGAGATCGAGGCCGAGCAGCTGCGCGTGCGCACCGGCGACGTGTCGAAGGAAAAGGCGTTCCTGGAGGCGACCAAGAAGCAGGCCGAGGAGCAGGTGAACCTGCTGGCGGACCGGCAGGACAAGGAAGCCGAGGGCGTCGAGGCCGACCGCCGCGAGGCCGACCGGGTGCGCGACCTGCTGGCCAAGGGCACGGTGCCGATGATGCGGATGACCGAAGCGCGGCGCAACAGCCTGCTCTCGGCGACCCAGTGGTTGCAGACCACCGTCCAGCGCAGCCAGAGCGAGCGGCAGGTCGAGGAAATCGGCCGCCAGATCGCCAAGGTCGACGACCAGCGGCGGCTCGACATCCTCACCGAGGTGCAGGACGTCAACGTCAAGCTGGCGGCGACGCGCTCGCGGCTGGAGGCTGTGGCCGAGAAGCTGCTCTACACCGGCGCGATCAAGTCGCAGCTCGTGCGCGGCAAGGGCGAGGCGCCCGACGTCGTGCTCTACCGCAAGGACCAGGACGGCCAGAGCCAGAAATTGCAGGCCGACGAGAGCACCGAACTGCAACCGGGGGATGTGATCGACGTCGCCCTGCCGATGGCTCCGGTCGAGGCGATGCGCGCGCAGTAGCGAGCCGTCGACAATAAAGCCCAAATAAAAACGGACGACCCGGAGGCCCGGGTCGTCCGTTTTCGTTGGCGACGTCGATGGCCCCCGGCCGATCGGCCAGGAGCCATGACGTCAGCTCAGGCAGACCCGAGCGCGGATCAGGGAGCGGTGGCGTTCGCGCCCGCGACGGCCGTGCCGACGTTCGTGAAGGTGGTGTTCAGGTTGTCGCGCAGAGCCTGCATCGACACGATGAGGCCGACGCCGATGATGGCGGCGATGAGGCCGTACTCGATGGCGGTGGCGCCGGACTCGTTGCGGATGAAGCGCTTGATCATGGACGTCATGGGTGTAGCTCCTGTCTTTGGACCGCCGGGGCTGCTGGCCTGATGTTCATCTGTTTGCCAGCCCCGTGTGCAAGAGCTTTAGCCCCCAATTATTACCGAGAGTTGTACAACCACATTACTACACTAACGAGCCCTGGAATCAGAGTTTACGGCCGGTTGACGGGAAAGATTAATGTCTTCCTGCGCCGATGCTGTCCCCTCTTCTGCACGCGGGGACAGCCCGCCGGCTTGGGCTCAATCGCTCTCGGGAGCCGGCGTTTAGCGGGAGCTCTACAGTGTCTCGTGCTCCGCGCGGGCGGCCATGCCGCGGCGGATCCAGCCGATGCCGGCGACCAGCAGCCCGGCCGCCGCGACCGCCCCCAGCACCCAGCGCGCCGAGGCCGGCCAAGCCCACACCAGCAGGCCCCACACGACCAGGGTGACGACGGCGGCGACGGCCAGCATCGTCCAGCCGCCCGGGCGCTCGTCCCGCAGGCTGACGGCGATGCGCCACACCACGCCGGTGACGAAGGCGGCGGCCATCACCAGCGTCAGCACGAACGCGCCCGACAGCGGGCTCGCCAGGATGGTGCCGCCGACGAGCACGTAGAGCAGCCCCGGCGCGAGATCGGTGACGAAGTCGCGCCACTCGCGCCCGAACACGGCGTGCAGCCCCTCCGCGCCGCCGGCCACCAGCATCAGCACGCCGATCAGCACCATGTTGTCGGCCGGCGAGAGGAACGCCCGCCACACGCACACCAGCGCCAGCACGATCAGCGTCGCGCCCAGGCCCATCGGCCACCACGGATTGCGTTCCGCCATCCCGTCCGCCATGCGAGGCTCCTTCTCGATATTCCCGGCGCAGCATGGCCCCGCCGGCGCGCGCTGGCCAGCCCCGGCGCGCAAGGGGCGAGGGGGATAACGCGAGGAGCGAGGCCCTACGGCTCGCCCGGCGCCTTGGCGGTGATCGCCAAGGCGTGGACGCGGCCGGCCAGCTCCTCGGCGAGCAGGGCGTTGACCATGCGGTGGCGGTCGACCCGGCTCTTGCCCGCGAACGCCGCCGACACTACGTTGACGCTGAAGTGGGTTTCGCCTCCCTCCCGCCATCCGGCGTGGCCATGGTGACGTTCGGAATCGTCCACCACGGAGAGGGAAAGCGGCGCGAGCGCCTCGCCGAGTTTGCGGGTTATCGCGGCCTTCACGGACATGGGGTCACCTTTTCGGATCGGAGCCGGACGCGGCTATGCGTCGTCGTCGCGGCTGAGGCGTTCTTGTCTTCGGGCCCTTGCGGCCCGACCTCGGGGACTCATAATGCGGCGGTCATGAATCTCAACTCGCGACTCTTCGACAAAATCCGCTCCCGGCCGCGCCGGGCCGCCGCCGGCGTCGCGCCGGACGCGCCGGACGCGCCGGGTTGCGAGCATCCCGGCTGCGCCGCGCTCGGGGAGCATCGCGCGCCGAAGGGGCGCGGGCAGGAAGGCCAGTATTTCCGCTTCTGCCTGGAGCACGTGCGCGCCTACAACCAGAGCTACAATTATTTCAACGGCATGAGCGACGCGGCCATCGCCGCCTACCAGAAGGAGGCGGTGATCGGCCATCGCCCGACCTGGCAGATGGGGACGGCAGGCGGCGGACGGCGGCCCGAGGGCCCGGCGCACGCCGGCGAAGCCTTCGTCTACGACGATCCGCTCGGCGTGTTCCGCGCCGCCGGCTTCGCCGGGCGCGCCGCCACCGAGCCGCAGCCGCCGCGCCCCAGCGTCGGCCCCGTCGCCCGCCGCGCCTACGAGACGCTGGGCCTGGAGGACACCGCGCCCCCGGCCGAGGTGAAGGCGCGCTACAAGGCGCTGGTGAAGCAGGTCCACCCCGACGCCAATGGCGGCGACCGCTCGTTCGAGGACCGCCTGCGCGACGTCATCAACGCCTACAACACGCTGAAAGCGGCCGGCCGCGCCTGAAGGCGGGAAGCGGCCGCCCCCGTCCGCGCGCGGCGCTGCATTGAGCCCGTGAGAATTGCGCGGGCGCGTGCAGTCTTTTATTGATGGCCCGGGAAGCGACGCCTCGGGTCACGCCCGGTGACCGCCGTCGCATTGGGGCCTTGGCCCCGCCGAGTCTTGAGAGGTTGCATGTCTGCGATGAATTCGCCGGTGGCCGGCCTGCCCGACAGGAAGGTGTCCGCGCGGCAGCTGTTCGGAATCGACACCGACATGGAGGTCCCCGCCTATTCCGAGCGGGACGCCCACGTGCCGGACCTCGATCCCGACTACCTGTTCGACAAGGCGACGACGCTCGCCATCCTCGCCGGGTTCGCCAAGAACCGCCGCGTCATGGTCACCGGCTATCACGGCACCGGCAAGTCGACCCATATCGAGCAGGTCGCCGCCCGGCTCAACTGGCCGTGCATCCGCATCAACCTCGACAGCCACGTCTCGCGCATCGACCTCGTCGGCAAGGACGCGATCGTGCTGAAGGACGGCAAGCAGGTGACCGAGTTCCAGGACGGCATCCTGCCCTGGGCGCTGCAAAACAACATCGCGCTGTGCTTCGACGAGTACGACGCCGGCCGCCCGGACGTGATGTTCGTGATCCAGCGCGTGCTGGAGGTCTCCGGCAAGCTGACGCTGCTGGACCAGAAGCGCGTCATCCGCCCGCACCCGGCGTTCCGCCTGTTCGCCACCGCCAACACGGTGGGCCTCGGCGACACCTCGGGCCTCTATCACGGCACGCAGCAGATCAACCAGGGCCAGATGGACCGCTGGTCGATCGTCACCACGCTGAACTACCTGCCGCACGACAAGGAAGTCGACATCGTGCTGGCCAAGGCCAAGCACTACACCGGCAAGGAAGGCCGCGACATCGTCAGCAAGATGGTGCGCGTCGCCGACCTCACCCGCAACGCCTTCATCAACGGTGACCTGTCGACCGTGATGAGCCCGCGCACGGTGATCACCTGGGCCGAGAACGCCGACATCTTCAAGGACCTCGGCTTCGCCTTCCGGCTCACCTTCCTGAACAAGTGCGACGAGCTGGAGCGGCCGCTGGTGGCGGAGTTCTACCAGCGCTGCTTCGGGCAGGAGCTGCCGGAGAGCGCCGTCAACGTCGCCCTGTCGTGACCCGGGAGACCGCGCGCGCGCGTCCGTGATGAGCAGCAACCGCAAGCCAGCCCAGCCCAAGGAGTCGCCCGTCGAGCCGTTCAAGCGGTCGGTGGCCTCGTGCCTGCGCGCCATCGCCCGCCAGCCCGAGCTGGAGGTGACCTTCGCCGCCGATCGCCCGGCCCTGACGCCGGACCGGGCGCGCCTGCCCGAGCCGCCGCGCAAGATGAACCCCGGCGACGCCGCCGTGGTGCGCGGCCACGCCGATTCCATGGCGCTCCGGCTCGCCTGCCACGACGCCGGCGTGCATCGCCGCATGGCGCCGGAGGGGCAGCAGGCCCGCGCCGTCTACGACGCCGTGGAGCAGGCGCGCGTCGAGGCCATCGGCTCGCGCCGCATGGCCGGCGTGGCCGGCAACCTCTCCGCCATGCTGGAGGACCGCTACCACCGCGGCGCCTACCACGAGATCACCGACCGCGCCGACGCCCCCATCGAGGACGCCGTGGCGATGATCGCGCGCGAGCGCATGACCGGGCTGCGCCCGCCGCGCGCCGCCCAGCGCATCGTCGATCTGTGGCGGCCGTGGATCGAGGAGAAGGCCGGCAAGGAGCTCGACCGGCTCGGCGACTCGCTGGAGGACCAGCGCAACTTCGCCCGCTCCGTGCGCGACCTTTTGGTCAGCCTCGACATGGCGCAGGACTCCAACGTCGAGGGCGACGACAGCGACGAGAGCGAGGACCAGTCCGAGCAGAGCCAGGACCAGGAATCGCAGGAGGGCGAGGCGCAGGAGCAGTCCGCCTCCGAGCGCGCCGAGGCCGAGCGCTCCGAGGACGCCACCGAGGAGATGGAGGAAGGCGCCTCCGAGACCGAGGATGGGCCCACCGGCGAGATGCCGGAGGAGAGCGAGGAGGCCGACGGCGACGAGGCCGCCGAGGCGTGGCGTCCGCCGCCCTCCAGCGCGCGCGACGCGCGCGGGCCGGACTACAAGCGCTTCACCGAGAAGTTCGACGAGATGGTCGGGGCCGAGGAGCTGTGCGACCCCGACGAGCTGACGCGCCTGCGCGCCTATCTCGACAAGCAGCTCGGCCACCTCCAGGGCGTCGTGGCGCGGCTCGCCAACCGGCTGCAGCGCCGCCTGATGGCGCAGCAGAACCGCGCCTGGGAGTTCGACCTCGAGGAAGGCACGCTCGACCCGGCGCGCCTGCCGCGCATCGTCATGGACCCCTACCAGCCGCTGTCGTTCAAGCGCGAGAAGGACACCAATTTCCGCGACACGGTGGTGACGCTTCTGCTCGACAACTCGGGCTCGATGCGCGGCCGGCCGATCACAGTGGCGGCGACCTGCGCCGACATCCTCGCCCGCACGCTGGAGCGCTGCGGCGTCAAGGTCGAGATCCTCGGCTTCACCACGCGGGCGTGGAAGGGCGGCCAGTCGCGCGAGGCGTGGCTGCAGGCCGGCAAGCCGGCCAATCCCGGCCGGCTCAACGATTTGCGCCACATCGTCTACAAGTCCGCCGACGCGCCGTGGCGGCGGGCGCGCAAGAACCTCGGCCTGATGATGCGCGAGGGCCTGCTCAAGGAGAACATCGACGGCGAGGCGCTGGACTGGGCGCACAAGCGCCTGCTGGCGCGGCCGGAGCAGCGCAAGATCCTGATGATGATCTCCGACGGCGCGCCGGTCGACGACAGCACGCTGTCGGTCAACCCGGGCAACTACCTCGAGCGGCATCTGCGCTGGATCATCGAGGACATCGAGACCCGCTCGCCGGTCGAGCTGATCGCCATCGGCATCGGCCACGACGTCACGCGCTACTACCGGCGCGCCGTCACCATCGTCGACGCCGAGGAGCTGGGCGGGGCGATGACCGAGAAGCTGGCCGAATTGTTCGACGACAAGATCACGCCCGTCCGCGCGGCGCCGGTCCGGCGCGTCGCCGGCCGGGCATGAGCCGCTTCAGCCGCCGCCGCGTCCTGGCGCTGGCCGCCGGCGGCGCGCTCTCGGCGGCGGGCTTAAGCGTCGCCATCGCGCGCAACCGGCCGCCGCACGCCATCGACGAGGTGCCCATCACGGTGCGCGCCGCGCCGTTCGAGGAGCTGGGCGTCGGCGGGCTCGGCCGCGTCGAGTTCCTCGGCGGGCTGGTGCTCACCTCCGACAGCCGCGACTTCGGCGGCCTCTCCGGCCTGTTCATGGACCCGGACGGACGCGGCCTGCTGGCGCTCTCCGACCGCGGCTACTGGGTCGCCGGCACGCTCGTCACCGAGAACGGCCGCCCCCGCGCGCTGGCCGACGCGCGCGTCGCGCCGATGCAGGGGCCGGGCGGCCGCGCTTTGCCGCGCAGCCGCCGCCGCGACACCGAGAGCCTGACCATCTGGCGCGGCATGGCCTATGTCGGCATCGAGGGCGTCCACGAGGTGCTGCGCTTCCCCATCGGCCGCGACGGGCTCGCCGCGCGCGGCGAGGTCATGCCGCTGCCGGCCGAGGTGAAGACGCTGCCAGAAAACCAGAGCTTCGAGGCGGTCGCCGTGGTGCCGCTCGGCCCGCTGGCCGGCTCCGTGATCGCCATCGCCGAGCGCTCCGACCCCGGCGACGACACGCCGACGCGCGGCTGGTTCGTCACCGGCCCGGGCGGCCGCTTCACCGTGGCGCGGCGCGGCGGCTACGACGTCACCGACGCCGCCTTCCTGCCCTCGGGCGACCTGCTGATCCTGGAGCGCCGGCTCGGCTGGCTGTCGGGCTGGGGGATGCGCATCCGCCGCGTCGAGGGCTCGGCGGTGCGCCCCGGCGCGCTGCTCGACGGCCCCACTCTGCTGGAGCTGGGCTCGCCGGCGCGCATCGACAACATGGAGGGGCTCGCCGTCCACTCCGACGCGCGCGGCGTCGTGCTGACGCTCATTTCGGACGACAATTTCTTCCTGCTGCAGAAGACCGTGCTGCTGCAGTTCCGCCTCGCCGGGACGCCGGCGGCCTGACTTCAGCGCGCGGCGGCGGGGCGGCGCAGCGATTCCACCGGCAGCACCACGTTGAGCAGCGCCCCGTAGGGGATCAGCGCCAGCAGCGCGATGGTGACCTTCACGCCGAAATCGGCCATCGCCAGGCTGGTCCACAGCGGCACCTGGAAGCCGGCGAAGTTGACGAGCCCGGACATGGCCGGGATGCCGGCGAAGGCGATGGAGAAGAACAGGGCCGTGTCGAGCGCCGAGCCGACCAGGCTGCCGGCCAGCGGCGCGTGCCACCATACGTCGCGGCGCAGCCGGTTGAACACCGTCACGTCGAGGAGCTGGCCGACCAGGAAGGCCGTGCCGGAGGCGAGCGCGATGCGCGGCGTCGCCAGCGCAATCGACAGCACGACGGCGATGACGAAGCCGACCACGACGAGGCGGCGCGCCGTGCCGACGCCGTAGCGCCGGTTGGTGAGGTCGGTGACGAGGAACGAGACCGGGTAGGTCAGCGCGCCCCAGGTCAAATAGTCCTCGAGCCCGAACCACGGGATCGGGTGCTGCACGAGCACGTTCGAGGCCACGACGATCAGCGTCATGGCCAGCACCGGCAGCGCCAGAACCCGCACCGTCGACAGCATGGGGACCTCCTGCACCGGCGCACGAGCGCCGTTCACACTCACAAGGCGCGCAAGCGCCGTCGACACCGCAACGCGCCGCGCAAACGAAAAACCCCGCCGCGAGGGCGAGGTCTTCACGTCGTTTCGGCGCGGGCCGTTCAGGCCGCGGGAGCGGCCGTCTTCTTGGCGATCTCGCGCTTCAGCTCGCGCGCGCCCTGCGACAGCTCGTCCTCGTGCGCCTTGGCGAGGAACGCGTCGAGGCCGCCGCGGTGCTCCACCGAGCGCAGCGCGTTCGCCGACACGCGCAGCCGCACCGAGCGGTCCAGCGCGTCCGACTGCAGCGTCACGTTGAACAGGTTGGGCAGGAAGCGCCGCTTCGTCTTGCGGTTGGAATGGCTGACGAGGTTGCCCGTCTGCACGCCTTTTCCGGTCAGTTCACACCGACGAGCCATCGCCGTTATCCTTCTCGTGTCCGTGGCTCCGGCTTCGTCCCCGCCGCCCGGCGGGCGACCTGCGAAACGGATGGGCCGAAACAGAGATGGCGGCCGAGGCCGCCGTCCATGAACCACGCAGCATTGAATGGTGCGTGGTCTATAGTGGAGCCCGCCCGGAGCGTCAAGCCGATGCCGAGGCGATGCGCCGCGCGCGCGCCCCTCGCGGGCGATGACGAATCTGTCACAGTGTCGCGCCTTGAAACAGTCGCTTTCCGGCCGACATTGGTTCAACCTGACCAAGCCTGCCGGCGAGCGGCGGCCCGACGAGACCAGCCCGCGCGATCATGCCTTCGCCCTTCCTCAACGGCTTCTTGCCCGGCTTCTTCCTCGCCGCCCGTGGCCGCCGCCGCGCATTGGCGCTCGGCGTCGCGTCCTTCGCGCTCGCCGTGTCCGCCGCGCGGGCGGCCGACGCGGTGGAGATCCAGTACGGCATCAGCCTCGCCAGCCTGCCCATCGGCACGGCGCAGCTCGCCGCCACCTTCAACCGCGACGCCTACAAGCTCGACGTCAAGGCGCGCATGACGGGCCTTGCCGGCATGCTCACCAGCGGCAAGGGGGCCGGCGCGGCCACCGGCAGCGCCACCGGCGGCAAGGTGTCGCCCGCCACCTACGCGCTCGTCTCCGGCGGCGGCGACAACACGGTCTCCGTGCGCATGGCGTTGAACGGAGGCTCGGTCGCCAACCTGGAGATCGAGCCGCCGCTGGAGCCGCGCCCGGACCGCGTGCCGCTGCAGGAGAGCCACACGCGCAACGTCGTCGATCCGATCAGCGCGCTCCTGATGTCGCCCCCGCCCGGCAACGGACTGCTCGACCGCGCCAATTGCGAGCGCACCATCCCGGTGTTCGACGGGGCCGGCCGGTTCGACGTCAAGCTCAGCTACTCGGCCACCCGCAAGGTCAGCGTGCCCGGCTATTCGGGCGACGTGCTCGTCTGCTCGGCGCGCTACACGCCCATCGCCGGGCACCGCGCCAGCCGCAAGGCGACGCAGTTCATGGCCGAGAACAAGGAGATGGAAGTGTGGCTCGCGCCCTTCGAGGGACCGCGCGCTTTGCTGCCCTACAAGATCTCCGTGCGCACCATGATCGGCACCGCCGTCATCGAGGCGACCAAGCTCACCGCCAGCAAGAATTGACTCCGCCGCCCCGGCAACGTGCTTAACGGCGCGACGCGATTCGGACGGGATTCGTTCGCCTTTCGCGCCGCCGCCGCGCGCGCCTGCCCCGCTTTGGGTCGCTTTCTCCGGGACCTGTTCAGATTCGGTTGACCATGACGGCGTCCCGCCATGGCACGTTCCGCGTTAAGCGGCCGGCTCGCGCCCGCCCGCCGGCGCCGGTCGGCCTGCCCTCCCGCCTTCTGCTTCGCCGTGCCCGCCGCCTTGCGGCGACGCGACGCACCACGTGCGTTCGCCGATTCGTGCCGCCTCCGTTCGCGGTTTTGTCGAAGCGTGAACGCGGAGCCGAGTCTTGTCGCGGCGGATGTCAGTGTTCCGTTAACCATGACCCGAGTCTCGCGACGTTGGCTGAGTCTTGGCCACCCGCATCGCGCCGGAATTATTTGGTCGAGGCGCGGAAAAACTTTCAGGGATTCAGGACGGGGCGCTGGTGTGATTCGGCGGGACGCGGCCTACATCTTGTAGAGAACGAACGAAGACTCAGTGCGAGTCAGCGATTCGGGCGCGATTCGTTCGCATCGCGTTCGGGTCGTGAAAGAGACGCCCGCGCGGCGTCCCGGCGTGATACAAGGGCCGCGCGGGGTCGTCGCCTCGGGCCGGGGCGGCCCGTCTGCAAGGTTCGGTCATAGTGCTTCGTATGCTTCCTCCTTCCGTCCGGTCCCGCGGCGTCACCGCGGTGCTCGGCCCCACCAACACCGGCAAGACCCACCTCGCGATCGAGCGGATGATCGGCCACAACGCCGGGCTCATCGGCCTGCCGCTGCGGCTGCTGGCGCGCGAGGTGTACCAGCGCGTCGTCGACCGGGTCGGCCCCGAGGCGGTGGCGCTCGTCACCGGCGAGGAGAAGATCAAGCCGCCGGGCGCGCGCTTCTGGGTGGCCACCGTCGAGGCGATGCCGCGCGACCTCGACGTGCCGTTCGTGGCGGTGGACGAGATCCAGCTCGCCGCCGACCGCGACCGCGGCCACGTGTTCACCGACCGGCTGCTCAACATGCGCGGGCGCGCCGAGACGCTGCTGATCGGCGCGGCCACCATGAAGCCGCTGATCGAGCAGCTGCTGCCCGGCGTCAGCGTGGTGTCGCGGCCCCGGCTCTCGACGCTGAGCTTCGCCGGCGAGAAGAAGATCACCCGCCTGCCGCGCCGCTCGGCCATCGTCGCCTTCTCGGCCGAGGAGGTCTACGCCATCGCCGAGCTGATCCGCCGCCAGCGCGGCGGCGCTGCGGTGGTGCTGGGCGCGCTGTCGCCGCGCACCCGCAACGCCCAGGTGGCGCTGTACCAGAACGGCGACGTCGACTTCCTGATCGCCACCGACGCGATCGGCATGGGGCTGAACCTCGATCTCGAGCACGTCGCCTTCGCCGCCGACCGCAAGTTCGACGGCGCCATGCACCGCCGCCTGACGCCGGCCGAGCTGGGGCAGATCGCCGGGCGCGCCGGCCGCCATCTGCGCGACGGCACGTTCGGCACCACGGGGCGCTGCGAGCCGTTCGAGCCCGAGCTGGTGACCCAGCTCGAGGACCACGTGTTCGACCCGCTGGGCGTGCTGCAATGGCGCAACCCGGACCTCGATTTCTCCAGCGTGGCGGCGCTGATCGCCTCGCTGGAGCGGCTGCCGACCGAGCCGGGGCTGACCCGCGCGCTCGCCGCCGACGATTTGCTGGCGCTGGAGATCGTCGGCCGCGAGGACGAGACGCGCGCCTTCGCCACCAGCCCGGCCGCCGTGGAGCGCCTGTGGGAAGCCTGCCAGGTGCCGGACTACCGCAAGGTGGCCCCGCAGGCTCATGCCGAGCTGGTGGGCGCGATTTACCGCCAGCTCATGCGCCACAAGCGGCTCTCCACCGACTGGTTTTCGCGCCAGGTGGCGGAGGTCGACCGCACCGACGGCGACATCGACGCGCTGTCGGCGCGCATCGCGCAGGTGCGCACATGGACCTTCGTGGCCAACCGGCCGGACTGGCTCGCCGATCCTGAGCATTGGCAGGGCGTCACCCGTCAGGTAGAGGACAGGCTGTCGGATGCGCTTCACGAGCGTCTGGCCCATCGGTTTGTGGATCGGCGCACCAGCGTGCTGCTGCGCCGTCTGAGAGAGAACGCCATGCTCGAGGCTGAAATCACGGCGGCGGGGGATGTGCTCGTCGAGGGCCACCACGTCGGTCGCCTGCAGGGGTTCCAGTTCGCCCCCGATCCGCAGGCCGGCGGCCCGGACGCCAAGGCGCTGCGCAACGCGGCGGTGAAGGCCCTGGCAGGCGAGATCGAGACGCGCGCCGCGCGGCTCTCGGGCGCCAGCGACGACCACTTCGTGCTCTCCAACGACGGCGCGCTGCGCTGGCAGGGCGAGGTGGTGGGACGGCTCGCCGCCGGCGACAAGCTGCTGGAGCCGCGCGTCCGCCTGCTGGCCGACGAGCATCTGGGCGCCGGCGCGCGGGAGCAGGCGCAGGCCCGCCTCGACCTCTGGCTCAAGGCCCATGTCGACAGACTGCTCGGCCCGCTGGTGAAGCTGGAGAACGCCGAGACGCTGAGCGGCATCGCGCGCGGCCTCGCCTTCCAGATCGCCGAGGCGCTCGGCGTGCTGGAGCGCTCGCGCGTCGCCGACGACGTCAAGGGCCTCGACCAGGACGCCCGCGCCGGGCTACGCAACATGGGCGTGCGCTTCGGCGCGTACCACCTCACCGTGCCTGCCCTGCTGAAGCCCGCGCCGCGCGGCCTCGCCGCCCAGCTCTGGGCGCTGAAGCACGGCGGCGCGGAGGTGAAGGGGCTGGACGACATCCTGCACCTCGCCGCCTCCGGCCGCACCTCGATCCCCGTCGACAAGGAAGCCCCGAAGGGCCTCTACCGCGCCGCCGGCTTCCGCGTCTGCGGCGAGCGCGCCGTGCGCGTCGACATCCTGGAACGGCTGGCCGACCTGATCCGCCCCGCCATCCACTACCGGCCCGGCGCGACGCAGGGCGAGCCGCCGCCCGGCGCGGCGGACGGCGACGGCTTCGTCGTCACCACCGCCATGACCTCGCTGTGCGGCTGCGCCGGCGAGGACTTCGCCTCCATCCTGCGCTCGCTCGGCTACGTCTCCGAGAAGCGCGCCGGCGCGGCGATCACCGTCCCGCTCGCCGCCCCCGCCGCGCCGGCGGCCGCGCCCGCCGAATCGGCCGCGCCCGCGCCCGAGGAAGCCGCGCAGCCGGCCCCGGACGGCCTGAGCTCCGAGGCCGCGCCGGAGACGGTCGAGTCGGAAGCGGTCGAGTCGGAAGCGGCCGCGCCCGAGCCGGCTTCGACGGACGAGGCCGCGCCCGAGCCGACCGCCGCCGAACCGGAACCTGCCGCCGAGGCCCCCGCGCCCGACGGGCTGAGCGCCGAGGCCGCGCCCGCCGAAGCCGTTGCGCAGGAGGCTGTTTCGCAGGAGGCGGCTCCGCAAGAGACGGCTTCGCAAGAGGCTGCTCCGGAGCCGTCGGCGACGGACGAGGCCGCGCCCGAACAGGCCGCGACCACCGGGGCCGACGAGGCGACCGCCGAGCCGGCCGAGCCGATCCTGATCGAGATCTGGCGGCAACATCGCCACCAGCCCGGCCGCCATGGCCGCGACCGCCGGCCGGGCCGCCCGCACGGCCGGCCCGAGGAGGCCGGCGAGCGCCAGGCGCGCGGTCCCCGCCGGGACGGCCGTCCGCAGGGCGACAACCGGGGCGACCGCCGCCGGGACAGGCCCCAGGGAGACAGGCCGCAGGGTGAGCGTCCCCAGGGGGAGCGTCCGCAAGGCGAGAATCCCGCCGTCGCCCGGCCGGAGCGTCCCGAAGGGGAAGCGCCGCGCCAGGATCGCGGGCCGCGCCGCGACGACCGTTTCCGCGGCGGCAAGCCCGGCCAGGGCAAGTCCGGCCAGGGTAAGCCCGGCCAGGGCAAGTTCGGAGGAGGCGGCAAGGGCGGCCCGCGCGGCGGCGAGCGCCCGGCGCGCGAATGGGGCGACCGCCCCCCGCGCGAGAAGGCGCCCGACCCCAACTCGCCCTTCGCCAAGCTGCTCGCCCTCAAGGCCGAGCTCGAGGCCAAGCAGAAGGGCTGAGCGCGCGTGAAGGGCCGCGACACGGGACGCGACAGGCCTTCGGCGGAACCCGCCGCCGAACGCCAGCGCCTCGACAAGTGGCTGGTCTACGCCCGCTTCGCCCGCACCCGCAGCCTCGCCAACGAGCTGATCGAGGCCGGCCGCGTGCGCCTCAACGGCCAGCGCCAGACCAACCCGGCGCGGCCCATCGGCCCCGGCGACGTCCTCACCCTCGCCCTGCCGCACGCCACGCGTGTGGTCCGCGTGCTGTCGGCGGCCGAACGGCGTGGCTCCTTTCCGGAAGCGCAGGGGCTCTACGAGGACGTTTCGGGCTAATTCGGCTCGAACAGGCGTTTTTCGACAATGACGGCGGAACGTTCGGCTCGAACTTGGCCGTTCCGGCGCGAACATTGCGCGGAAGTGCGCCCGAAGATGCGGATTTCGCATCGGCGTTCGAAAGAATACGACGGGAACGGGCAGCCCAGCCATGCGCCGAATGCGGGGCTCCACGGACCCGCGGCGAGCCTTGCCACCGAAGGTCAACTCGGCTAGCAGATGGCGGCCCACTCACCCGCGCCGCCGGCCTCGTTCCGGACCCGGAGCCCGACATGACGTATGTGGTCGTCGAGAACTGCATCAAGTGCAAGTACATGGACTGCGTGGAAGTGTGTCCCGTCGACTGCTTCTACGAGGGTGACAACATGCTCGTCATCCACCCCGACGAATGCATCGACTGCGGCGTGTGCGAACCCGAGTGTCCGGCCGAGGCGATCAAGCCCGACACCGAGTCCGGCCTGGACAAGTGGCTGAAACTGAACGCGGAATACGCCAAGACCTGGCCCAACATCACGATCAAGCGCGAGCCGCCGGCCGACGCCAAGGAGCACGACGGCGAGGCGGGCAAGCTCGACAAGTACTTCTCGCCGGAGCCCGGCGAGGGCGACTGAGCGGGCCTGAGCGCCATCCCGCCCGCCCGCCCGCGCCCTTGACGCGGGCCGCCGTCGGGCCATCATGTGCGCCGTCCTGACGACGCAACCGGGACGCGAGGACCCGCTTCGGCGGGGCCGATGGCGATTGCTTTTGATTCACCGCCATTTTTGTGATATGCATTTTTGGTGGTCGATACTGTCAGCCGCCCGCCATACCCTCCGCATCCCCGGTCAGCCCTGACAAGACCGGACCGGACCCATTAGCACGATCAGCGGTGATCCGAGCCGTCCCCTGACGGAATGCCCGCTTTTTGTGTCGCGTGTGGGGAACCAGGCGTCGCGAGCGACGATAGAGTCCGACCCGCCTGCAGCGCCGGAGCGATCCGGCCGTCGAGTAACCGGGCGAGCGCCCGGCACGAGGAGATGACCTGCACATGACGAACGTGAAGAAGAATACGACGCGGCATGGCTACAAGATGGGCGAGTACGTGGTGTATCCCGCCCACGGCGTCGGGCAGATCGTCTCGATCGATGAGCAGGAAGTCGCCGGTTTCAAGCTCGAGCTGTTCGTCATCTCCTTCGAGAAGGACAAGATGACGCTGCGCGTGCCGACCGCGAAGGCCGCCACCGTCGGCATGCGCAAGCTTGCCGAGAACGGCCTCGTCGCCAAGGCGCTCGACACCATCACCGGCCGCGCCCGGGTCAAGCGCACCATGTGGTCGCGCCGCGCCCAGGAATACGAAGCCAAGATCAACTCGGGCGACCTGATCGCCATCGCCGAGGTGGTGCGCGACCTGCACCGCTCCGACGCCCAGCCCGAGCAGTCCTACTCGGAGCGGCAGCTCTACGAGGCCGCGCTCGACCGCATGGCCCGCGAGGTCGCCGCCGTGAACCGGCTGCACGAGGGCGAGGCGCTGAAGCTGATCGAGGCGCAGCTGGCCAAGTCGCCGAAGCGCGGCAAGGCGGCCGAGGCCGCCGCCGACCTGGACGAGGAGCAGGAGGAGGTCGAGGCCGCCTGAGCGGTTTCGACCACCGGCTGAACCATCAAAATCCCCGCTTCGGCGGGGATTTTTTATGCGCCGCCCCCATTTTCACGCGCCGCCTCGCCGCGGCGACAAAAAACCCGCCGGGTCGCCCCGGCGGGTTTTTTAGTCTGTCGGACGCCTGAGGCTTACTCGCCGGCGGGCGCGTCGTCCGGAATTGGGGCGGCCTCGTCGGCGCGCGGCTTGCGGCGGCGGCGGGCGCGCAGCGGGAAGGTCCCGGCCTCATCGGCGACGGGCGCGGGCGCGACCGGCTCGGCCTCCACCGAAGCCGGCGCACGCACCGGAGCGGTGATGAACGCCGGCAGGCTCGCCTCGACGGGGTCGGCGGCGCGGGGCTGCTCGGCGCGCGGCTGCTCCAGCCGGGGCTGCTCCAGCCGCGACGGGTCGTTGCGCGGGAACTCCGGACGGGGCCCCTCCTGGCGCTCGAAGCGCGGGCGGCGCGGGAAACGGTCCTCGCGGCGGCTGAAGCCCTCGCCGCGCTGGCCCATCTCGCGGTCTTCGCGCGGCTGCTCGCCCTCGCGCGGCTGGTAGTCGCGCGGCTCACGCGGCTGGCGGGGCTGGAAATCGCGCTGCTCGCGCTGCTGGCGGGGCTGAAAGTCGCGCTGCTCACGCGGCTCACGCGGCTGGAAGCGCTGCTGCGGCTGCTCGTCGCCCTCGCCCTGGGGCTGCTGCGGGAAGCGAGGCTCCGGCTGGCCCTGGGAGGTTGCCGGGTAGGGCGCACCCTCGTCCATGTCGTCGTCGTCCTGGTCCTGCACCGGCTCATACGGGCGATAGGACGGATTTTGCTGGCGGTACTGCTCCTGCGCGGCGGCGATCAGGCGCAGATAGTGCTCGGCATGCTGCCAGTAGCTCTCGGCGGCGACCGGGTCGCCGGACGCCTGCGCGTCACGGCCGAGCTGCAGATACTTCTCGGCGATGTGCTGGGCGGTGCCGCGGATCTTCACGTCGGGCCCGTTCGATTCGTACGACCGCGACAGCGGGTTGGGACCCTTGCCGCCACCGCCGCCACCGCCGCCGCCCCCGCTGCGGTTGCGGCCGCGCATGCGCTTGTTGTTGCTGTTCTGATGACTGGGTCTCATCGAACGTCCTTCACAGATCCCTGGTTGAAGCAATACGCCGCGCCGCGCGTCCTCATGGGATCGCGGATGTCATGGCCGGCGGTCTTTCGATTGGAGGCGATCAAGCCCGTCTTTTCCGCTCCGCGACTCAGTCGCGTGTTGATGCTGCGCCCGTTCCTGCCGCACGAGGCTTCGGGCCGGGCCCGCGCCTCGATCCTGCGGCGGCATCGCCGGCCATGCCGGAGACTGCGAATCGGACAGGACCCGTTGTCGAACCGCGCCGCTCGCGCCACGGCCCCTCGCGGGACCGGATGCGTCGTCCGGAGAGCATCGTTCCCGCAGTACCAGAAGCTCACCTTCGGGGGAGTGCTCTCAACTGCGGGGGTGCTCTCAACGGAGCCGGTTTGCGCAAACGCGCCACGCCATGTCCGACGTTTCGATTGCCGCGACACTAGTCGGTTTCCGCCCGGAAACCAAGCATTTTCGTCCCGAGCCGGCAAATTTGTCGGCCCCGCCGGCCGCCTCAGGCCGAAGCAGTGGCCCTGATCACCAGCGCCCGGGGGCGCGAACCGAAATCCGCGAATGGGCCTTCCACCTCAAATCCGCGCTGCCGGAAAAGTTCCGTCACGGACACGTCCTGGTCGGAGCCGATCTCCAGGGCGACCACCGCGCCGGGGGCCATCAGCGCAGGCAGCGCATCGGCAATGGCGCGATACGCGGCCAGCCCATCCGGCCCGCCGGCCAGGGCAAGACGTGGATCGTGGACGCGCACCTCGGGCTCGAGCCCGTCAATGACAGCGTTCGCGATGTAGGGCGGGTTCGAGACGATGCAGTCGAATCGCCCCTCGATGGCCCGGCCCCAGTCCGATTCGACGAAGGCCGCGCGGTCGCCGACGCCGTTGCGCGCGGCGTTGAAGCGCGCCGTCTCCAGCGCCTCCGGCGAGACGTCGGCGCCGACGCCGGTCGCCTCGGGCATCTCGTGCAGCAGCGCCACCAGGAGGCAGCCCGAGCCGACGCCGAGGTCGAGCACGCGTACGCCGCGCCCGGTCTTGCGCCGGTCCTTCAGCGCCAGCAGCGCGGCGGCGACCACCGTCTCGCTGTCCGGCCGGGGCACCAGGGTGGCCGGCGACAGGGTGAAGGGGAGGCTCCAGAACTCCCACTCGCCGAGGATGCGGGCCACCGGCTCGCGCGTCAGCCGGCGGCTCACGTGGCTCGCCAGCTTGGCCGCGACCCTTGGGCCGAGCGCCTCGCGAGGCGCGCGGATCAGGTCGGGATGGCTCAGCCCGGCGGCGTCGAGCAGCAGGAGGCGGGCGTCGCGCTGCGCCGTGGCGATGCCGGCGGCGCGGAACACCTCGCCCAGCGTCTTCAGCGCCGCCAGGCGGGTGGTGGAGGCGGCGATGCCGTGCGTCTCCCCGCCGCCGGCGGCGGGGCCTTTGCCGTCGGCGCTCATGCGGCGCTCTCCTGCGCGGCGAGCAGGGCCGCCTGATGCTCGGTGGTGAGCGCGTCGACGAGCTCGTCGAGCGCCGTCCCCTCGATCACCTGCGGCAGCTTGTACAGCGTCAGGTTGATGCGGTGGTCGGTGACGCGCCCTTGCGGGAAATTGTAGGTGCGGATGCGCTCTGAGCGGTCGCCCGAGCCGACCTGCGAGCGCCGGTCGGCGGCGCGCGCGCTGTCGAGGCGCTGGCGCTCCATGTCGTAGATGCGGGTGCGCAGAAGCTCCATCGCCTTGGCCTTGTTGCGGTGCTGCGAGCGCTCCTCCTGCACGAACACGACGATGCCGGTGGGCAGGTGAGTGACGCGGATGGCGCTCTCCGTCTTGTTGACGTGCTGGCCGCCCGCGCCCTGGGCGCGCATCGTGTCGATCTGCAGGTCCTTCTCGTCGATCGCCACGTCCACTTCCTCGGCGATGGGCAGCACGGCGACGGTGGCTGCGGAGGTGTGGATGCGCCCGCCCGCCTCCGTCTCCGGCACGCGCTGCACGCGGTGCACGCCGCTCTCGAACTTCAGCCTGGCGTACGCGCCGCGGCCGTGGATCTCGGCGACGATCTCCTTGTAGCCGCCCATCGTCCCCTCGCTCACCGAGAGGATTTCGACCTTCCAGCGGCGGGCGTCGGCGTAACGCTGGTACATGCGGAAAAGGTCCCCCGCGAACAGGGCGGCCTCGTCGCCGCCGGTGCCGGCGCGGACCTCGAGGATGACGCCGCGCTCGTCGGCCTCGTCCTTGGGCAGCAGCATCAGCCGCACCTCGCGGGCGAGACCGGCGACGCGGCCGGCCAGCTCGTCTCGCTCGGCCTCGGCCATCTCGCGCATCTCGGCGTCGACGCCGGGGTCGTCGATCATGGCGTCGACGTCGGCCAGCTCGCTTTCGGCGGCGCGCAGGGCCTTGAGCGCGCCGACCACCGGCTCCAGCTCCGCCAGCTCGCGCGACAGCGTGACGAAGGTCTCGCCGTCGGGGCCGGCGGAGAGCCGGTCGTTGATGACGGCGTGCCGCGACAGGATCGCTTCGATCGTGTGGGCCGGGAGGCGCTGGACGGGCTCGGACATGGCGGCAAGGCTTGAACGCAGATCGGGGCGAAGGCAAGGGCTTCGCGCCCGCTACACCGGCACGCCGTGCTTCTCCGCGAATTCGGCGAGATGGGGCCGGATGGTGGCCAGGCCCCCCGCGTCGTCGATCAGCGCGTCGACGGTTTCGCGCGCCCGCGCCACCTCGAGTGACAGCAGCATGGCCTTGATCGGCCCGACCGAGGCGGGCGACATCGACAGCGAGCGGTAGCCGAGCGCCAGCAGCGCCATCGCTTCCAGCGGCCTGCCGCCCAGCTCGCCGCACAGGGTGACCGGGATGCCCGCCTTCTCGCCGGCGCGGGCCACCAGCCGCAGCGCGCGCAGGCAGGCCGGGTGCAGCGCGTCGAACCGGTTGGCCATTTGCGGGTTCTCGCGGTCGGCCGCGAACAGGAACTGCATCAGGTCGTTGGAGCCGACGGACAGGAAGTCGGCGCGCGCCGCGATCTCCTCGATCTGGAACAGCAGCGAGGGCACCTCCACCATGACGCCGAGGCGCAGGTCGGAGGGCGGCTCGTAGCCGTGGCGGTCGAGGTGCAGCCGCTCGCGCGCCACGAGGTCCTTTGCGCGGGTGAACTCGTCGACGGTCGCCACCATCGGCAGCATGATCTTGAGCGGGCGGCCGGCGGCGGCCTTGAGCATGGCGCGGATCTGGGCGCGCAGCAGGCCCGGCCTGTCGAGGCCGATGCGGATGGCCCGCCAGCCGAGCGCCGGGTTCTCCTCCTCCATCTGGCGCATGTAGGGCAGCACCTTGTCGCCGCCGATGTCCAGCGTGCGGAAGGTCACCGGCCGGCTGCCGGCGGCCTCCAGCACGGAGCGGTACAGCGCGATCTGCTCGCTCATCGTCGGCAGCCGCTCGGAGATCATGAACTGCAGTTCGGTGCGGAACAGGCCGATGCCGGCCGCTCCCGTCTCGGCGAGATGCGGCAGGTCGACCATCAGGCCGGCGTTGAGATGCAGCGCCACGTCGACGCCGTCGCGGGTCACGCAGGGCAGGTCGCGCAGCTTGCGGTACTGCTCCTGCCGGCGGGCGCGCAGCCGCGCCTTCTCGCGGAAGGCGCCTTCGACGTCCGCCTGCGGCCGCAGCAGCACCTGCCCGGCGCCGCTGTCGACGATGATGGCGTCGCCGGCCTCGGAGAGGCTGGTGACGTTCTCGACGCCGCCGATGGCCGGGATGCCGAGCGCGCGCGCCACGATGGCGACGTGGCTGGTCGGCCCGCCTTCCTCCAGCACGAGCCCGCGCAGATGAGACCGGTCGTAGTCGAGCAGCGCGGCCGGGCCCATCGAGCGCGCCACCAGGATGGCGTTGTCGGGCAGCACGGTCTGGCCGCCGACGAGGTCGCGGCCGACCAGGCGGTGCAGCAGGCGGTTGGCCAGTTCGTCGAGGTCGTGCAGGCGCTCGCGCAGATACGGGTCGGTCTGCCGCATCATCTTGGCGCGGTTGTCGGACTGCACGCGCTCCACCGCCGCCTCGGCCGTGAGGCCGGACTGGATGACCTCGCGCAGGCGGCGCAGCCAGCCGGGATCGTGCGCGAACATGCGGAAGGTTTCCAGAACCTCCCGGTGCTCGCCGCCATGGGCGACGTCGCCGCGCTCGATCAGCGCGTCGATGTGGCTGCGCAGCCCGTCGATGGCGGCGTCGAGGCGCGCCGCTTCCTTGGCCGGATCGTCGGCGATGAGGTTGGAGACGACGACGCGCGGCTCGTGCAGCACGACGTAGCCGAGGCCCACGCCCTCCGACAGGCACTCGCCGGTGAGGCTCATCGGCCGCCGCAGGGCGATGTCGGTGCCGGGGCGGGCGAGCTGCTGCAGCTCCCCGGAGGCGATGATCTCGGCCAGCACCATGGCCGTCGTCTGCATCGCCTCGACCTCCTCCTCGGAGTAGAGGCGGTGGGCGCGGTTCTGAACGACGAGCACGCCGAGCGTGTTGCCGGCGCGCAGCACGGGCACGCCGAGGAAGGACTGGTAGATCTCCTCGCCCGTCTCCGGCTTGTAGGAGAAGGCGGGGTGCGACTGGGCGTTCGGCAGGTTGAGCGGCTGGGCGCGCTGGGCGATGAGGCCGACCAGGCCCTCCCCGACATTCATCGTCGTCAGGTGAACGGCGTCGCGGTTCAGGCCCTCGGTGGCGTAGAGCTCGAGGGTCTGGTCGGAGCGCAGCACATAGAAGGAGCAGACCTCGGCCACCATGTTGGCGGCGATGAGGACGACGATCTTGTCGAGGCGAGCCTGGGCGCTGACCGGCTCCGCCATGACCTCGCGAAGCCGGCGGAGCAGCAGGCGCGGACCGCCGAGAGCCCCTCGCATCGCTTATTCCCCACCCAAGGCCGTGTTCGACGGAAGAAACACGAATCAAGCTCCTCCGGTCAGGCGCAGGCCCGAACCTTTTTTACTCCAGCGCCCATCCCCGATGCAAAGTCCGGACCGGTCGGCGTCGCAGACCGTCTAACATTGCAACCATGGGAAATGCCAGAGGGCCTGCCTCTTCCACAGGCAGCGGTGCGCCGTTTCGCACCCGGCTCGAACTCTTACGGCTCCGTATGCCGCCCGGCCTTCGGGCCAGGCCTTCGCGGGTCAGGCCTTGTCGAGGCCGTACAGCGAATGCAGCGTCCGCACGGCGAGTTCCGTGTACGCCGCGTCGATCAGCACCGAAAACTTGATTTCGGAGGTGGTGATGGCGCGGATGTTGATGCCTTTCTCGGCCAACGCCTTGAACGCCTTGGCGGCGACGCCGGCGTGGCTGCGCATGCCGATGCCGATGGCCGACACCTTCACCAGGTCGGTCGCGCCTTGCAGCTGGCCGAAGCCGATGGCCCCGCGCGCGCCTTCGAGGATCGTCACGGCGCGCTCGTAGTCGGCGGTCGGCACGGTGAAGGTCAGGTCCGTCGTGGTGCTGTCGTCGGACACGACCTGGATGATCATGTCGACGTTGATATTCGCCTCGGCGAGCGGAACGAAGATCGAGGCGGCCACTCCCGGGCGGTCGGCGACGCGGCGGAGGGTGATCTGGGCCTCGTCCTTGGAATAGGCGATGCCGGTGACGATCTGCTGTTCCACGATGTCTTCCTCGTTGCAGATGAGGGTGCCGGCCTGCGGGTTGGCAGGGTCGTCGAAGGAGGAGCGCACGAAGGTGCGCACATTATGGACCATGGCGAGCTCGACGGAGCGCACCTGGAGCACCTTGGCGCCGAGCGAGGCCATTTCGAGCATTTCCTCGAAGGCCACGCGGTCCAGCCGGCGCGCCTTGGGCACGATGCGCGGGTCCGTCGTGTAGACGCCGTCGACGTCGGTGTAGATGTCGCAGCGGTCGGCCTGGATGCCGGCCGCCAGCGCCACGGCGCTGGTGTCGGAGCCACCGCGGCCCAAGGTCGTGACCCGCTTCGTCTCGGCGTGAATGCCCTGGAAACCGGCCACGACGGCCACCTCGCCGCGCGCGAAGCCCTCTTCCAGGCCGGTTCCGTCCAACCCGGCGATGCGGGCCGCGCCGTGGGCGTCGTCGGTGGTGAGCGGGATCTGCCAGCCCTGCCAGGAGCGCGCCTTGATGCCCATGCCCTGCAGCACGATGGCCAGCAGGCCGGACGTGACCTGCTCGCCCGAGGCCACCACGACGTCGTACTCGCGCGGATCGTAGAGCGACGCAGCCTCGCGGCACCAGGCGACCAGCTCGTTCGTCTTGCCCGACATGGCCGAGACGACCACCGCCACCTGGTGGCCGGCCTCGACCTCGCGCCGGACGTGCTGCGCGACGTTGCGGATGCGCTCGATCGTGGCGACCGAGGTGCCGCCGAACTTCATGACGAGACGGGCCATCGGGCTCTCGGGCTTCTTCGTTGCGTTGCGCCGGGAGTCGACGGCCTTGCGCCGCGCGGCCCGGCATCGGAAAAGGGCGCACACTCATGACGGCGACGGTCTAGACTGTCAACGGTTTGGCGCGTGCCGGGCGCGAATCGGGCATCGGCCCGCCGCGCCGGCGGAGAGGACGACGGAGAGGACGATGGACGCTTCCCCTGCACGCGGCTCGGTGGACGCCGGCGAGGTCGAGCGCTTCGACCGCCTGGCGCGCACGTGGTGGGACCCCTCCGGCCCGATGAAGCCGCTGCACCGCCTCAACCCGGTGCGGCTCGCCTTCATCCGCGACCGCGTGGCCGAGCGGCTGGGGCGCGACCCGCGCTCCGGCCAGCCGCTGGCGGGCGTGTCGGTGCTCGACGTGGGCTGCGGCGGCGGCCTGCTCTGCGAACCGCTGGCGCGGCTCGGCGCGGACGTCACCGGCATCGACCCCGCCCCCACCAATGTCGAGGTGGCGCGGCTGCACGCCGAGCGCTCGGGCGTCGCGGTCACCTACCGGCAGTCGACGGTGGAGAAGATCGTCGCCGAGGGCAGCCGCTTCGACGTGGTGCTCGCCATGGAGGTGGTGGAGCACGTGACGGACGTCGACGCCTTCGTCGCCGCCTGCTGCGCGGCGGCGAAGCCGGACGGCCAGCTCTTCATGGCGACGCTGAACCGGACGCTGCGCGCCTTCGCGCTGGCCATCGTCGGGGCCGAATACGTGCTGGGCTGGCTGCCGCGCGGCACGCACCAGTGGGACAAGTTCGTCACCCCGGACGAGCTGGCCGAGGCCATCGCGCGCGGCGGCCTGCGGGTGCGCGATGAGACCGGCGTGGCGTTCAACCCGCTGGAAGGGACGTGGCGGCTCTCCTCCGACACGGGCGTCAATTATATGGTGTGCGCCAGCGCCTGAACGGCCGGCCGGCGAGCCCGCGCGCGGGGAACATCGCCGGGAACCGGGGCGTTGCGGGCGGGACCCCTCCCCGCAAGCATCAGGAGGACCCGCGCATGGCCGTGTCCCTCAAGCCCCTATCCGAACAGACCATCGTCATCACCGGCGCGACCAGCGGCATCGGCCTCGCCACGGCGCGCGAGGCGGCGCGGCGCGGTGCGCGGCTGGTGCTGATGGCGCGCGGCCGACCGGCCCTGCAGGACGTCGCCGCCGACCTCGAGCGAGGCGGCGCGCAGGTCGAGATCGTGCAGGGCGATGTCGGGCGGCGCGAAGACGTCCAGCAGGCCTGCGAGGCCGCGATGCGCCGCTTCGGCGGTTTCGACACATGGGTCAACAACGCCGGCGTGTCGATCTGGGGACGGCTGATGCAGGTGACCGACGACGACCACCGCCGCCTGTTCGACACCAATTTCTGGGGCGTGGTTCACGGCTCGACCGTCGCGGCGGCGCATCTGCGGCGCAAGGGCGGGGCCATCGTCAACCTCGGCAGCGTCGCCTCCGACGTCTCGCTCCCGATCCAGGGCATGTACGCGGCGAGCAAGCACGCCGTGAAGGGCTTCACCGACGCGCTGCGCATGGAGCTGGAGGAGGAGGGCGCGCCGGTGTCGGTGACGCTGATCAAGCCCACCTCGATCGACACGCCGTTCCCGCAGAACGCGCGCAACTACACCGGCCACGAGCCGCGCCTGCCGGCCCCCGCCTACGCGCCGGAGGAGGCAGCCTACGCCATCCTGCAGGCGGCGGAGCACCCGGCGCGCGACATCTATGTCGGCGGCGCGGGACGGCTGATGACCGGCCTGGGGACGCTCGCGCCGCGCATGATGGACATGTACGGCGAGACGCGCGCCGTGCGCGAGCAGCTGCGGCCGGGGCAGGCGCACGACCCCGAGGGCGCGCTGCACCGCCCGACCCGCCACGGCGGCGAGGTGCGCGGACATCAGCCCGGGCCGGTGTTCAACCGCAGCCTCTACACCCGCGCGGCGCTGCACCCGGTGGCGAGCCTGGTGGTGGCG
The DNA here is from genome assembly GCF_024294805.1 of Alsobacter ponti. Taxonomy (GTDB): domain Bacteria; phylum Pseudomonadota; class Alphaproteobacteria; order Rhizobiales; family Beijerinckiaceae; genus Alsobacter; species Alsobacter ponti. Next base: position 161,723 of record NZ_JANCLU010000008.1, on the reverse strand, counting down.
GCGGGCGTCGCCGCGGCGGCGTCAGCCCTGATGGGCGCGGGGAGGCGGCGCGACGCCGGCCGCCCGGCCCCCGCCCGCCCGACGCCCCCTTATCGGCCCGCGCGTCCGACCGGAGTCGCGGGCCGGCGCGAGGAGGATCCGTCTCGCGAGGACAACTGGCACACCGGCCCGTGACGGCGCTACTGCGCGGCCAGCACGTCGCCGACGGCCAGCTCGCCGCCCGCGACCACCTCGGCGTAGACGCCGCAATCGGTGTGGCCGTAGAAGCGGTCCAGCGCGCCGGGAATGTCGAGGTCGCGGAAGCCGGTCACCGGGTCCACCTGCGTCGCCGCGCAGCGCTGGATGCGCTTGACCACGCGCAGCCGCACGCCGGCGGCGGTCGCCAACTCCCGGTCCAGCAGGTCGAACTCGCCCCAAGGCGGCAGTCCTTCGAGGTGCAGGTTGCCCCGGAAGCGCAGCGGGTCCACCGGCGCGCCCATGCGCTGCTCCAGCGCCCGCACGCTGGCGAGGTTGATGAGCGAGACGACGCGGCGAGGCGTGTCCGAGAAGCTGAAGCCGGGCGCCTCCAGAACGCGGGCGGGGCCGCGCATCTGGCTCCCGGCGACGCCTTCGAGCAGGCGCGCGACGGCGTCGCGACCCTCCGTGGTCGACAGGTCCGCCCGCAACGGCTCCTGTCCGCCCTCGGCGACGGTCAGGGTCGTCGTGGCGGGGTCGAAGCGGGCGTCGAGCCGCGCCAGCGCCTCGTTGCGCATCAGCATGAGGAACGCCACCTTGGGGAGGTGGCGCGGCGCGGCGGGGTCGAACCCCGACGGGCCGTTCTCGACGGCGTAGCGGCGGTCGTGCGGCAGCGGGTCGCCCGGCGTGACGGCGACGCGCGCCAGAGGCTCCGGCGAGAGGCCTTTCACGGGGTAGCGCTGGATGGCGACGATGGAGGCCCGGTCCGTGGTCATGAAATTCTCGCCCTCGCCTCTTACGTTGTGAAAATGACACACCCACATAAGCTGCGCGGGACGCCTCCTGGAGGGTTCCGCGCGATTGGAGCGCCGTCCGTGCTTTAATCCCCGCGAGGGTTTCCGCAAGCGGTCTTGTCCGCGCGGCGGCCGGGCGGGGGGGGCGGTCGGCGCGGCCGCAGGAGGAGCACCATGGATTTCGAGAAGTACACCGACCGCGCCAAGGGGTTCGTGCAGTCCGCCCAGACCATCGCCATGCGCGAGGGCCATCCGCAGCTCGCCGGCGAGCACCTGCTCAAGGCGCTGCTGGACGACAGCGAGGGGCTGTGCGCCGGACTGATCGCGCGCGCCGGCGGCGACCCGAAGGAGGCGCTGCGCCTCGTCGACATGGCGCTCGCCAAGATGCCCAAGGTCTCCGGCGCGGCGTCGCAGCCGCAGGCGACCCGCGACATCGTGCGGCTGTTCGACACCGCCCAGAAGATCGCCCAGAAGGCCGGCGATTCCTACGTGACGGTGGAGCGCCTGCTGCTCGCCATCGCCACCGAGAAGGATATGGAGGCGGGCAAGATCCTCGCCAAGGCCGGCGTCAGCCCGCAGGGCCTGAACGCCGCCATCAACGAATTGCGCAAGGGCCGCACCGCCGACAACGCCTCGGCCGAGAACGCCTACGACGCGCTGAAGAAATACGCCCGCGACCTCACCCAGGCCGCCCGCGACGGCAAGCTCGACCCGGTGATCGGCCGCGACGAGGAGATCCGCCGCGCCATCCAGGTCCTGTCGCGGCGCACCAAGAACAACCCCGTGCTGATCGGCGAGCCCGGCGTCGGCAAGACCGCCATCGCCGAGGGCCTGGCGCTGCGCATCGTCAACGGCGACGTGCCGGAGAGCCTCAAGGACAAGCAACTGCTCGCCCTCGACATGGGGGCGCTGATCGCCGGCGCGAAGTATCGCGGCGAGTTCGAGGAGCGCCTGAAGGCCGTGCTCAACGAGGTGACGGCGGCCGAGGGCGGCGTCATCCTGTTCATCGACGAGATGCACACACTGGTCGGGGCCGGCAAGGCCGACGGCGCGATGGACGCCTCCAACCTGCTCAAGCCCGCGCTCGCCCGCGGCGAGCTGCACTGCGTCGGCGCCACCACGCTGGACGAGTACCGCAAGCACGTCGAGAAGGACGCGGCGCTGGCACGGCGCTTCCAGCCGGTCTTCATCTCCGAGCCCACCGTGGAGGACACGGTGTCGATCCTGCGCGGGCTGAAGGAGAAGTACGAGCTGCACCACGGCGTGCGCATCACCGACAGCGCCATCGTCGCCGCCGCCACGCTGTCGAACCGCTACATCACCGACCGCTTCCTGCCGGACAAGGCCATCGACCTCGTCGACGAGGCCGCCGCCCGCCTGCGCATGCAGGTCGACTCCAAGCCCGAGGAGCTGGACGAGATCGACCGCCGCATCGTGCAGCTGCGCATCGAGCAGGAGGCGCTGAAGAAGGAGACCGACGCGGCCTCCCGCGACCGGCTTGGCCGGCTCGAGGGCGAGCTGAAGGACCTAGAGGAGCGCTCCGCCTCGCTCACCGCGCGCTGGAAGGCCGAAAAGGACAAGCTCGGCTCCGCCCAGAAGCTCAAGGAACAGCTGGAGCAGGCCCGCACCGACCTCGCCAACGCGCAGCGCAAGGGCGAGTACCAGCGCGCCGGCGAGCTGGCCTACGGCGTCATCCCGGACATCGAGCGCAAGCTGGCCGAGCTGGAGGGCAAGGAGGGCGCGAAGGCGGCCGACGGCGCGCTCGTCGAGGAGGCCGTCACGGCCAACGACGTCGCGCAGGTCGTCTCCCGCTGGACCGGCGTGCCGGTCGACAAGATGCTGGAGGGCGAGCGCGACAAGCTGCTCAAGATGGAGGACCAGCTCGCCACCCGCGTCGTCGGCCAGGCCGAGGCGGTCGCCGCCGTCTCGACGGCGGTGCGGCGCGCCCGCGCCGGGCTGCAGGACCCGCACCGGCCGATCGGCTCGTTCATGTTCCTCGGCCCGACCGGCGTCGGCAAGACGGAGCTGACCAAGGCGCTCGCCGCCTATCTGTTCGACGACGAGACCGCCATGGTGCGCCTCGACATGTCGGAATACATGGAGAAGCACTCCGTCGCGCGGCTCATCGGCGCGCCTCCCGGCTATGTCGGCTACGAGGAAGGCGGCGCGCTGACCGAGGCGGTGCGGCGGCGGCCTTACCAGGTCGTGCTGTTCGACGAGGTCGAGAAGGCGCACCCGGACGTGTTCAACGTCCTGCTCCAGGTGCTCGACGACGGCCGCCTCACCGACGGCCAGGGCCGCACCGTGGACTTCCGCAACACGCTGATCATCATGACCTCCAACCTCGGGTCGGAGCATCTGGTGAACCAGCGCGAGGGCGAGGACACCGACGCGGTGCGCGAACTGGTGATGGGGCAGGTGCGCGCGCATTTCCGGCCCGAGTTCCTGAACCGCGTGGACGAGATCATCCTGTTCCACCGGCTGCAGCGGGCGCAGATGGGGGCGATCGTCGACATCCAGATGAAGCGCCTGCAGGCGCTGCTGGACGAGCGCAAGCTCGTGCTGGAGCTGGACCCCTCGGCGCGCGACTGGCTCGGCGCCAAGGGATACGACCCCGCCTACGGCGCGCGTCCGCTGAAGCGCGTCATCCAGAAGAACGTGCAGGACCCGCTCGCCGAGCTGATCCTGTCCGGGCGCGTCAAGGACGGCGACCGGCTGAGCGTCACCGCCGGTCCGGACGGCCTGCTGATCGGCGACGTCATCGTTGCCCCGGAGGCCGCTCCGCCGAAAGGCGCGCTGCTGAACTGAGCCTCGCCGCGCCCAGCCGGGCGCGAGCCCCGACCGTCGAACCCCGCCGGACTCTCCGGCGGGGTTTTTTCGTCGCGCGGCCGCCGCGAGCGCCCTCCGTCACGGACCCCCAGTAGCGCGAGGCCGAGGCGTCGCGTAGACAGGCTGCATGTCCGCCCCGCAGCCGACCCTCCCCCCGCCGCCGGCCGCCGCGCCCGGCGTCCCCCTGTTCCCCGCCGCAACGCCGCGCATCCCCGCCATCGACGTGGCGCGCGGCGTCGCCATCGTGGCGATGGTGATCTACCACTTCACCTGGGACCTCGGGTTCTTCGGCGTCATCGGCCTCAAGGCCGGCATCGACCCGGCCTGGCGGCTCTTCGCCAAGCTCATCGCCGGCAGCTTTCTCGCGCTCGTCGGCGTCGGCCTCGTGCTGGCCCACCGCGACGGGGTGCGGCGCGGGCCGTTCCTGACGCGGCTCGCCTTCGTCGCCGGCGGCGCGCTGCTGGTCTCGCTGTCGACGTGGATGATGGACGCCGACAGCTTCGTGTTCTTCGGCATCCTGCACTGCATCGCGGTGTCGAGCGTGCTGGCGCTGCCCTTCGTGCGCGCGCCGGTCTGGCTCACGGCCGCCGTCGCCGCAATCGTGCTCGCGCTGCCGGCCTTCGTGTTCTCGACGACGCTGGACGGCCCGGCCTGGTGGTGGCTCGGGCTCTCGGCCTCGCTGCCGCGCACCAACGACTTCGAGCCCATCTTCCCGTGGTTCGGCGTCGTGCTGGGCGGCGTGGCGCTGGCGCGGCTTGCCCTGGCGGCCGGGCTCGACGCGGCGCTGGCGCGCTGGGCCGCCGCCGATCCGGTGTCGCGCGGCCTGCGCTGGGCCGGGCGGCACAGCCTCGTCATCTACCTCGTGCATCAGCCCGCTCTGTTCGGGCTGCTGTCGCTCGCCGTCGCGGTGGGCCTGCCGGTGCGCGCCACGGCGCCCGCGCCCGGCGCCCGGGTCGACCGCTTCGTCGAAGCCTGCATCGCCGAATGCCGCGGCGCCGGCGCGGACGCCGCCTATTGCGCGGCGGGCTGCCAGTGCATCGCGAACGAACTCGCCGGCACCGACATTCCCGGCCGCTCGCTCGCGGGACGCGCCAGCGACGCCGACCGCCTCCGCATCCGCGACGCGGCGCTGATGTGCAAGGGGCAGGAGATGGACGACTCCCCCGCCGAATCCGCGCCCGCGCCCGAGCCGGCCAAGTAGGCGTTCACGCCCAACCCATTCGCGAAGCCGGGCGGGCATCCCGCCCGCCCCGTTCCCCGGACCCAGAGGGCGGACCTCGTCCGCCCGTCCCCGGAACCCCGCAGCATCAGCGCAAACGGCGGACGCCAGTCCGCCCGTTCCCGGAACCCCGGAGCGAAAGCGGAGGGGTGTCCGGGGTCGCGCATGGATGATGCCGCGAAGCGGCGCTGCAAAAGCCTTTTCATGATGACGCGCTGACGCGCGACATATTGCGCTGGGTCCCGGCTCCGGTTCCGCTGACGCTGCACCGGTCCGGGAACGGGCGGGCCGGAGGCCCGCATAAAAAAGCAGGGCGAACCTAAAGAGCCGCCTCCCGCCTGCGGCGTAACCGCGCGGGCGGTTGCCGGCGCGCCTCATTGCGTCCGCCTGCCACGGCGACGGCCACGCCCGACCCCGGTCCTTCCATGCGCCAGGCGATGGAACCCGCCGCCGCCCCGGGCGGTTCCGATCCTGAGACAAACCCCGCAAGGTCAGGCCAAGGAGACGCGCGCGTGCCGGAGAGGATCTTGATCACCGGCGGCGCCGGGTTCATCGGACGCCATGTGACGAGGGCGCTGCTGCGCAAGGGCTGCGAGGTGCGCATCCTCGACAGCCTGATCGAGCAGGTCCACCAGGGCCAGCCGCCCGAAGACCTGCCGCCCGAGGCCGAGCTGGTGGTCGGCGACGTGCGCGACGACGACGCGCTGCGGCGCGCGCTGGTCGGCGTCGACAAGGTCGTCCACCTCGCGGCCGAGGTCGGGGTCGGCCAGAGCATGTACGCGGTGGAGCGCTACGTCTCGGTCAACGACCTCGGCACCGCCGCGCTCTACCAGAAGCTGATCGACTCCGACGTGCGCCGCGTCGTCGTCGCCTCGTCGATGAGCATCTACGGCGAGGGCCTCTACGTGACGCGCGACGGCGCTCCGGTGGAGGAAGCCCGCCGCGCGCCGCGCCTCTCCGAGGAGGCGAGCTGGGACCCGCTCGACCCCGAGGGCGCGCCGCTGATCCCGGTGCCGACACCGGAATGGAAGCGCCCCTCTTTGGCGTCCGTCTACGCGCTGACGAAGTACGTGCAGGAACAGCTCACCATGACGCTGGCCCCGGCCTACGGCATGGAAGGCGTGGCGCTACGCCTCTTCAACGTCTACGGGCCCGGCCAGGCGCTCTCCAACCCTTATACCGGGGTGCTCGCCATCTTCGCCTCGCGCCTGCTCAACGGCCAGCGGCCGATGGTGTTCGAGGACGGCCGCCAGCGGCGCGACTTCGTGCATGTCGAGGACGTGGCCCGCGCCTTCGTGCTGGCGCTGGAGCACCCGAGCGCGCCCGGGCAGGTGTTCAACGTCGGCAGCGGCGAGGACCGCTCCATCCTGCAGATCGGCGAGATGCTGGCCGCCGCCATGGACCGCCCGGAGCTCGAGCCCGAGACGGTCGGCAAGGCGCGCATCGGCGACATCCGCCACTGCTTCTGCGACGTGCGCAAGGCGCGCGACATGCTGGGCTTCAGCGCTTCGCGCAATTTCTCGGAAGGACTGGCCGAACTCGCCGAATGGGTCGCCCGCCAGACCGCGCACGACCGCGTCGACGAGGCGCGCCGCGAGCTGGAGCAGCGGGGTCTGGTGGCATGAGCGGCGCTCCCGACAGCGCCGACGGGCCGGTGCTGGTGACCGGCGGCGCCGGCTTCATCGGCTCCAACCTCGCCGACCGGCTGGCCTCGGACGGGCGCGACGTCATCGTGCTCGACGCGCTGGCGCGGCCGGGCGTCGAGGCCAATCTCGACTGGCTGCTGCGCCGGCACGGCAACCGCGTCCGCCATGTGCGCGCCGACGTGCGCGACCGCGACGCCGTGGACGCGGCCGTGGGCGAGGCCTGCGCCGTCTTCCACTTCGCCGCGCAGGTGGCGGTGACGACGAGCCTCGTCGACCCGCGCGAGGATTTCGACGTCAATCTCGGCGGCACCTTCAACGTCATCGACGCGCTGCGCCGCCGCGACGGGCGCGTGCCCGTCGTCTTCGCCAGCACCAACAAGGTCTATGGCGACCTCGCCGACATCGCGCTGGAGCGCACCGACAACGCCTACGTGCCGGTGGACCCGACGCTGCGCGACCACGGCGTGTCGGAGGCCCGGCCGCTCGACTTCCACACGCCCTACGGATGCTCGAAGGGGGCGGCGGACCAGTACGTGCTCGACGCCGCGCGCTCCTTCGGCATCCCCTCCGCCGTGCTGCGCATGAGCTGCATCTACGGCGCGCGCCAGCGCGGCACCGAGGACCAGGGCTGGGTGGCGCACTTCCTCATCCGCGCGCTCGCCGGCCAGCCGATCACCATCTACGGCGACGGCTGCCAGGTGCGCGACGTGCTGGAGATCGGCGACTGCGTCGACGCCTATCTCGCCTGCTGGGCGCGCATCGAGGAGGTCGCCGGAACCGCCTTCAACCTCGGCGGCGGGCCGGAGAACGCGGTGAGCCTGCGCCAGCTCGTCGGCCGCATCGACGAGCTCGTCGGGCGCGAGACGGCCATCGTCCACGCCGACTGGCGGGCCGGCGACCAGCGCTACTACGTGTCCGACACGGGCCGCGCCATGGACCGGCTCGGCCTGCGCCGTCCGCTCGCCTGGCGCGAGGGCCTGGAACGGCTCGCCGCCTGGCTCGAGGAAGAGCGCGGCGGCGGCGGCGGCGGGCGGCCCAGCGTGGAGGCGGCGGAATGAGAGTCGCCCTCGTCAATCCGCGCTGGTCGTTCGAGAACTCCATCTATTTCGGCTGCCGCGAGCCGCATCTGCCGCTGGAGCTCGGCTATTGCCGGGCGCTGCTGGAGGCTGAAGGCCACGAGTGCCTGCTCGTCGACGGCCATATCTGCGACATCCCCAACGCCGACCTGGCCGAGGAGGTCGCCGCCTTCCGCCCCGACATGACGGTGGTGGCCACCGCGCCGACCTACTTGTTCTGGCGCTGCGCGCAGCCCGAGCTGCGCGTGCCGCGCGAGTTCCTGGACGCGCTGGCCGGTCGCGGCGGGCGCACCGTGGCGGTGGGACCGCACGGCTCCGCCACGCCGGAGACCACTTTGCGAAAGCTCGGCGTCGACGTGGTGGCGCGCGGCGAATGCGAGGAGACCGTGGCGCAGCTGGCGCGGGGCGGGCCGCTCGCCGACGTGCCGGGCGTGGCCTTCCCCGACGGCGACGGCGTCCGCGTCACCGGCGCGCCGCGCGCCGCGCGCTTCACGGACCTGCCGGCGCTGACCTGGCCGGCGGAGTGGGTGGCGCGCCACCACCACCACCACCATCGCTTCGAGGCCGCGCCCGTCGGCCCCGGCGCCGAGGTCGAGGCCTCGCGCGGCTGCCCCTACACGTGCAGCTTCTGCGCCAAGATCGACTTCCGCGACAAGTATCGCCGCCGCGACCTCGCGCCGCTGATCGAGGAGATCGACGGGCTGATCGCGCAGGGCGTGCGCTACCTCTATTTCATCGACGAGATCTTCCTGCCGCAGAAGGCGCTTCTGGAGGCGCTCGTCGAGCGCGACGTGCGCTTCGGCATCCAGACCCGCATTGACCTGTGGAAGCCCGACATGCTCGACCTGCTCGGGCGGGCCGGCTGCGTCTCCATCGAGGCGGGAGTCGAAAGCCTCACCGTCGAAGGGCGCGCGGCGCTCGACAAGAACTGCCGCCTTTCCACGGACGAGCTGACCGAGCGGCTGATCCACGCGCGCCGGCGCGTGCCGTTCGTGCAGGCCAACCTGATCGCCATGGCCGACGACGACGCCGAGCTGGTGGCGACGTGGCGGGCCAAGCTGCAGGCCCACGGCGTGTGGGCCAACGACCCGGTGCCGCTCTACCCCTACCCCAGCTCGCCCGACTATCGCCGCCTGTGGGGCCAGCCGGACGAGCGCGCCTGGGAGCGCGCGCACGAGCACTACCTTCGCCAGTTCGACCACTTCAGCGACATCCAGGACCAGCGCCCTCTGCCGCTGCCGGCGCTGGAGGCCCGCTGCTCCCAGGCGTGAACGCGCGCATGGGAGACGGTGGAGACAGGGGGGGAGACGACGGGACGATGACGCGGCTGCTGATGACGACTGACGCCGTGGGCGGCGTCTGGACCTACGCGCTCGACCTGGCGCGCGGCCTCGCCGCGCACGGGACCGAGACAATCCTCGCCGTGCTCGGCCCCGAGCCCGACGCGGCGCAGGAGGCCGCCGCGCGGGCGATCCCGGGGCTGCGCCTGGCGCGCACCGGGCTGCCGCTCGACTGGACCGCGACCGACCGTGCCGAGGTGGCGCACGCCGGGGCGCGGCTCGCCGCGCTGGCCGGCGAGGTGGAGGCCGACCTCGTGCAGCTGCACGCGCCGGCGCTGGCGGCGGGCGCGGCCTTCCCCGTGCCCTGCCTCGGCGTCCACCATTCCTGCCTCGCCACCTGGCACCGCGCCGTGAAGGGCGACGCCGCCCTGCCGGAGGACTTCCGCTGGCGCGTCGAGATGGCCGCCGACGGGCTGCGCGCCGTCGACGCCGTGGTCGCGCCGAGCGCCGCCTTCGCCCGCGCCGTGGCGGAAGCCTACGGGCTGCGCCGCCCGCCCGCCGTGGCGCGCAACGGCCGCGCCCCGCCGCCGCGTTCCGACGCGCCGGCCGGGACACACGAACTTTTCGCGCTCACTGCCGGCCGTCTGTGGGACGAGGGCAAGGACGTCGCCACGCTCGACCGCGCGGCGGCGCGCCTCGCCTGGCCGGTGCTGGCCGCCGGCCCGTTGCGCGCGCCGCATGGCGGCGAGGCGGCGCTGCGCCACGCCCGCGCGCTCGGCCCGCTGGGCGAGGCGGAGATGCGGCTGTGGCTGCGCGACGCGCCGGTGTTCGCCTCCGCCGCCCTCTATGAGCCGTTCGGCCTCGGCGTTCTGGAGGCGGCGCAGGCCGGCTGCGCGCTGGTGCTCTCCGACATCCCCACCTTCCGCGAATTGTGGGACGGCGCGGCCTTGTTCGCCCCGCCGCGCGACGACGCGGCGTTCGCGCAGGCGCTGGACGCCGTGCTGCGCGACGAGGCGCTGCGCGCCACGCTTGCCGCCAAGGCGGGCCGCCGCGCCCGGCGCTACACGGTGGAGGCCATGGCCGGCCGCATGGCGCGGCTGCACGCGGCGCTGGCGTCCGACGCCGGCCGGAAGGGGAGAGCCGCGTGAGGATCGCCTATTTCACCCACTCGCTCGCTTCGTGCTGGAACCACGGCAACGCGCACTTCCTGCGCGGCGTGCTGCGCGAATTGGTCCACGCCGGCCACGAGGTCGACGCCTACGAGCCCGAGCAGTCGTGGAGCCGCGACAACCTTGTCCAGGAGGGGGGCCCGGCGGCGGCCGAGGCGTGGCGCGCCGTCTATCCCGAGCTGCGGACGCGCCGCCTCCCCGACGACGCGCCCTTGGACGAAGCGCTGGACGGCGTCGACCTCGTCGTCGTCCACGAGTGGAACGAGCCGGCGCTGGTGGCGCGGATCGGCGCGCTGCGGCGCGCGGGGGCGCGGTTCAAGCTGCTGTTCCACGACACCCATCACCGCGCCGTCAGCGACCCCGACGCCATCCGCCGCTTCGACCTCGACGCCTATGACGGCGTGCTCGCCTTTGGCGAGGCGCTGGCGCGGGTCTACCGCCGCTGGGGCTGGGGCGACCGCGTCTTCGTCTGGCACGAGGCGGCCGACACGCGCCTGTTCCGCCCGCCGGAGCGCGAAGGCGAGCGGCGCGGCCTCGTGTGGATCGGCAACTGGGGCGACGGCGAGCGCACCGCCGAGCTGGAGAATTTCCTGCTCCGCCCTGCCCGCGACGCCGGACTCGCCCTCGATATCCACGGCGTGCGCTATCCGCCGGAGGCGCTGGAGCTGCTGGCGCGCTTCGGCGCGAGCTACCGGGGCTGGCTGCCCAACGCCGAGGCGCCAGCGGTCTTCGCGCGCCACCTGGCGACGGTCCACGTACCGCGCCGCTTCTATGTCGACGCGCTGCCCGGCATCCCGACGATCCGCGTGTTCGAGGCGCTGGCCTGTGGCGTGCCGCTGGTCTGCGCGCCGTGGAGCGACGCCGAACGGCTGTTCTCGCCCGGGCTCGACTATCTCGTGGCCCGCAACGGCGCGGCGATGACGCAGCATCTGCGCGACATCGCGCACGACCCGGCGCTTCGCGCGGGGCTCGTCCGCCACGGGCTGGAGACCATCCGCGCCCGCCACAGCTGCGCGCACCGCATGCGCGAGCTTCTCGCCATCGCCGAGCGCCTCGGCGTCACAACCCTGGAGACGGCATGACCTCGATCGCCTTCTACGGCTCCAGCCTGGTGTCGTCCTACTGGAACGGCGCCGCCACCTATTATCGCGGCCTGCTGAAGAACCTCGCCGCGCGCGGCTACGCCATCACCTTCTACGAGCCGGACGCCTACGACCGCCAGAAGCACCGCGACATCGACCCGCCGGACTGGGCGACCTCGGTGGTCTTCCCGGCGACGCCCGAGGGACTGCGCGAGGCGGTGGCGGCGGCGGCGAAGGCCGACATCGTGGTCAAGGCGAGCGGCGTCGGCGTCTTCGATGACGAATTGCTGGAAGGCGTGCTGCGCGCCGCCCGCCCCGACGCGCTGCGCGTCTACTGGGACGTCGACGCCCCTGCCACGCTGGCGGAGCTGCGCGCCGCGCCGCAGCACGGGCTGCGCCAGGCGCTGCGCTCGCTCGACGCCGTGCTCACCTATGGCGGCGGCCCGCCGGTGGTGGCCGCCTATCGCGAGCTGGGCGCTGCCTTCTGCGAGCCTGTCTATAACGGCCTCGACCCCGACACCCACCATCCCGCGCCGCCGGAGCCGCGCTTTTCCGGCGACCTCGGCTTCCTCGGCAACCGCCTGCCGGACCGCGAGGCGCGCGTCGAGGAGTTCTTCCTCAAGCCCGCCGCGATGCTGCCGGAGCGCCGCTTCGTCATCGGCGGGGCGGGCTGGGAGGACAAGCCGACCACCCCCAACGTGCGCCGGCTCGGGCACGTCTACACGCGCGAGCACAACGCCTTCAACCGCTCCTGCCTCGCCGTGCTCAACGTCGCCCGCGACTCGATGGCGGCGATCGGCTACTCGCCGGCGACGCGCGTGTTCGAGGCGGCCGGCGCGGGCGCCTGCCTCGTCACCGACGCGTGGGTGGGCATCGAGCAGTTCCTGGAGCCCGACGCCGAGATCCTGGTGGCGCGCGACGGGCAGGACGTCGCCGAGCACCTGCGCCAGCTGACGCCGGAGCGCGCCGAGGAGATCGGCCGCCGGGCGCTGGCGCGCGTGCTGGCGGAGCACACCTACGCCAGCCGCGCCGCCCAGGTGGACGCCATCCTCGACGCGCGTCGCGCGGCGCGGCGCGCCAGGAGCGTGGCGTGAGCGCGGCGCGGCCGATGCGGCTCGTCGTGCTGGGCCTCAGCCTGTCCTCGTCGTGGGGCAACGGCCACGCGACCACCTACCGCGCTTTGCTGCGCGCCTTCGCGGCGCGCGGCCACGACGTGCTGTTCCTGGAGCGCGACCAGCCCTGGTACGCCGCCAACCGCGACCTGCCCGACCCCGGCTATTGCGAGCTGGCCTTCTACGACGACCTCGCCGGGCTGGAGCGCTGGCGCGAGCGGATCGCCGCCGCCGACGCGGTGATCGTCGGCTCCTACGTCCCCGAGGGGATCGAGGTCGGCCGCTTCGCGCGCAAGGCCGCGCGCGGCGTCACCGCCTTCTACGACATCGACACCCCGGTGACGCTGGCGGCGCTGGAGCGCGGCGACTGCGCCTATCTCTCGCCCGACCAGATCCCCTCCTACGACGTCTATCTCTCCTTCACCGGCGGGCCGACGCTGCAGCGGCTGGAGCGCGAATTCGGCTCGCCCGCCGCGCGGCCGCTCTATTGTTCCGTCGACACCGACGTGTACTTGCCGCTCGACGTCGAGAAGCGATGGGACCTGTCCTATCTCGGCACCTACAGCCCGGACCGGCAGCCCGTGCTGGAGCGGCTGCTGATCGAGCCCGCCCGCCGTGCGCCGCTGCTGAAATTCGTCGTCGCCGGCCCGCAATATCCCGCCGACATCGACTGGCCGGCCAATGTCGAGTTGATCGACCATGTCGGCCCCGCCGACCACCCGGCCTTCTACGCCGCCAGCCGCTGGACGCTGAACGTCACACGCGCCGACATGGTCAAGGCCGGCCACAGCCCCAGCGTGCGGCTGTTCGAGGCCGCCGCCTGCGCCACGCCGGTGGTCTCCGACCGCTGGGACGGGCTGGACGAGCTGTTCTCCCCCAGACGCGAGATCGTGCTGGCCGACGCGCCCGAGCACACGCTGGCGGCGCTGACGGAAATCTCCGACCCCGACCGCTGGATGCTCGGCCGCGCGGCGCTGGCGCGCATCGAGGCCGGCCACTCGGCGCGCCATCGCGCCGGCGAGCTGGAGGCGGCGCTCCTCGAGGCGCGGGCGCGGGCGCGCCGCTCGCCGCGGGCCGCCGAAGCCCAGCCCGCGTGAAGCGCGACCTCGACGGTCCCGGCGCAAGCCGGTCAAAAAACAGATGAACCATCTACAAACCGGCAGCGTTGCCCGCCAGGGAAACCGGAGAAGTCGGGACATGAAGAACGGAAGACAGCGCCTGGTTCTGGTCGCGGGCGGAGCTGGATTCCTCGGCTCTCATTTGTGCGATGCCCTGCTGGCCGAAGGCGCCGAGGTTCTGTGCCTCGACAATTTTCTCACCGGTCACCGGCGGAACCTGCGCCATCTGGAGCGCGAGCCTCGCTTCGACCTCATCGAGGCCGACATCGTCGACGGGCTGCCGGCCAGGCTGCGCCAGCCCCGCCTGAAGCTCGCCGAGGTCTACAACCTCGCCTGCGCCGCCTCGCCGCCGCGCTACCAGGCGGACCCCGAGCACACCATGCTCACCAGCGTGGTGGGGACCTCCAACCTGCTGCGGCTTTCCGAGCGCACCGGCGCGCGCTTCCTGCTCGCCTCCACCAGCGAGGTCTACGGCGACCCGGAGGTCCATCCGCAGCGCGAAACCTACTGGGGCAACGTCAACTCCACCGGCCCGCGCGCCTGCTACGACGAGGGCAAGCGCGCCGCCGAGGCGCTGGCGTTCGACTACGCCCGCGCCGGCCGGGCCGAAGTCCGCGTCGCCCGCATTTTCAACACCTACGGTCCGCGCATGGCCGCCGACGACGGCCGCGTCGTCTCCAACGTCGTCACCCAGGCGCTCGCCGGCGACGACATCACCGTCTACGGCGACGGCAGCCAGACGCGCAGCTTCTGCTACGTCGACGACCTCGTCTCCGGCCTGCTCAAGCTGATGGCGCACGACGGCGAGTTGCCCGGGCCGGTCAATCTCGGCAACCCGGTGGAGCTGACGGTGGGCGACCTCGTGGAGCGCGTGCTGGCAATGACCGGTTCGTCCTCCGCCGTGGTGCGCCGGCCGCTGCCGGTCGACGACCCGCGCCGCCGCCGCCCCGACATCTCGCTCGCCTGGGACAGGCTCGGCTGGCGTCCGGTGACGCCGCTGGAGCGCGGGCTGGAGGCCACCATCGATTATTTCGCCTCCGTGACGCGGCCGGTCTCCGCGCGCCGGCGCGAAAGCGCCGTGGCCGCGCGCGGCGCGCGGGTGTGAGAGCCCTCGCGCAAGCGCGGAGGCGACGGCCGCGGTCGCGGCCGGGACGGACGAGAGGAGGCCGCGCATGAGCAGGCGAAAGATCCGGGTCGGCGTCGTCGGCGTCGGCAACTGCGCGTCGTCCTTCGTGCAGGGCCTCGACTACTACCGCGAGGCGGATACCAACGAGCCGGTGCCCGGACTGATGAACGTCGAGCTGGGCGGCTACCATGTCCGCGACATCGAGATCGCGGCGGCCTTCGACATCAACGCCGCCAAGGTGGGGCGCGACGTGGCGGAGGCGATCTTCGCCGAGCCCAACAACACCGACCGCTTCGCCCGGCCTCGCCCGTCCGGCGTGCGGGTGCTGCGCGGCCCGACGCTGGACGGCATCGGCCGCTACATGCGCGACGAAATCGCCGAGGCGGAGGACGCGCCGGTCGACGTCGCCGCGGCGCTGGAGGCGGCGGGCGTCGACGTGCTCGTCTCCTATTTGCCGGTCGGCTCGCAGCTCGCGACCGAGTTCTACGCCGGCGAGGCGCTGAAGGCGGGCTGCGCCTTCGTCAACTGCATCCCGGTGTTCATCGCCTCCGACGAGGGCTGGCGCCGCCGCTTCGAGGAGCGCGGCCTGCCGCTGATCGGCGACGACATCAAGAGCCAGGTCGGCGCGACCATCGTCCACCGCGTGCTGACCAATCTGTTCCGCGAACGCGGCGTGCGACTGGACCGCACCTACCAGCTCAATTTCGGCGGCAACGCCGACTTCCGCAACATGCTGGAGCGCGAGCGGCTGGAGTCGAAGAAGATCTCCAAGACCCGCGCCGTCACCAGCCAGCTCGACGTGCCGCTCGACGCCGACGACATCCATGTCGGGCCGAGCGACCACGTGCCGTGGCTGGAAGACCGCAAGTGGTGCTACATCCGCATGGAGGGCACCACCTTCGGCGGCGTGCCGCTGAACCTCGAGCTGAAGCTCGAAGTGTGGGACTCGCCCAATTCCGCCGGCGTCGTCATCGACGCGGTGCGCTGCGCCCGCCTCGGCCTCGACCGCGGCATCGGCGGCGCGCTCACCGCGCCGTCCTCCTATTTCATGAAGTCCCCGCCGCGCCAGTACACCGACGCAGAAGCGCGCGAGCGCACGCTCGCCTTCGTGGCGGGGGCGTGAGCGGGAGCGGGACGAGGCGGTGACCACGACGCTGCATCTGGTTCGGCACGCCACGCATGGCGCGGTCTCCACCACGCTGGCGGGGCGCGCTTCGGGCGTGCGCCTCTCCGCCGAGGGACACGCCCAGGCGGCCCGGCTCGCCCGCCGCTTCGCCGGGGCGAGCGTCGCCGCCGTGCTGGCGAGCCCGCGCGAACGCGCCCAGGAGACGGCCGCCCCGATCGCCGCCGCGCTGGGGCTGAACCTCGTCACAAGGCCGGCGCTGGACGAGATCGACATTGGCGAATGGCAGGGCCGGGCTTTCGCCGACCTCGCCGGGCAGGATCTGTGGAAGCGCTGGAACGCGGCGCGCGCCTGGGTGCGCCCGCCGGGCGGGGAGACCATGGCCGAACTGCAGGCCCGCCTCGTCGCCGAGGCGCTGGCGCTGCGCGCCGCCTGGCCGGACTCCGCGCTCGTGCTGGTGAGCCACGCCGAACCGATCCGCGCCGTGCTGCTGCACGCGCTCGGCCTCTCCGCCGACGCCTGGTCGCGCATCGAGGTCGCCCCCGCCTCGGTCAGCACCGTCGCGCTGGACGACTGGGGCGCGCGGGTCGTCGCCCTCAACGAGGCTCCGCCGCCATGAAGCTCGTCGTCTTCGGCCTCAGCGTCTCCTCGTCGTGGGGCAACGGCCACGCCACGCTCTGGCGCGGCCTCATCGACGCGCTGGCGGCGCAGGGCTGCCGGGTCGTCTTCTTCGAGCACGACGCGCCCTGGTACGCTGCCGCGCGCGACGTCTTCGAGCTGCCCGGCGGCGGGCTGCGGCTGTACGGGACGTGGGACGAGGCGCGGCGCGAGGCGGCGCGCGAGCTGGCCGACGCGGACGTCGCCATGGTGACCTCGTTCTGCCCGCACGGCGTGGAGGCGACCGCTTTGATGCTCGACGCCGGCCGGCCGCTGCGCGTCTTCTACGACCTCGACACGCCGGTGACGCTGGCGCTGATCGAGGGCGGCCGCGAGGTCAGCGCCATCGGCCCCCGAGGGCTCGCGGATTTCGACCTCGTGCTGAGCTACACCGGCGGGCGCGCGCTCGACGCACTGCGCGACCGACTCGGCGCGCGGCGCGTCGCGCCGCTCTACGGCCATGTCGACCCCGCCCTGTACCGTCCCGCGCCGCCCGAGCCGCGCTACGCCGCCGACCTCTCCTATATCGGCACCTACGCCGAGGACCGGCAGCCGGCGCTGGAGCGGCTGTTCGTCGAGCCGGCGCGGCGGCGGCCCGCCTCGCGATTCGTCCTGGCCGGGGCGCAGTACCCGCCGGACTTCCCGTGGACCGACAACATCTTCTTCGTCCGCCACCTGCCGCCCGCCGAGCACCCGGCCTTCTACGCCTCCTCGCGGATGACGCTGAACGTCACCCGCGCCGCCATGGCCGCGATGGGCTGGTGCCCGTCCGGCCGACTGTTCGAGGCGGCGGCCTGCGGGGCCTGCGTGCTCTCCGACGCCTGGGAAGGCCTCGACGCCTTCTTCGAGCCGGGCCGCGAGATCCTGATCGCCGACACGACCGACGACGCGCTGGCGGCGCTTGACCGCCCGCCGGAGGAGCTGGCGCGCATCGGCCGCGCGGCGCGCGAGCGGGCGCTCGCCGAGCACGCCTCGCCGCGCCGGGCCCGGCAGCTCGTCACCCTGCTCGAGGACGCCGCCGCCGGCGCGCGCATGGAGGCCTGACCATGTGGGGCATCGTTCCCGCCGCGGGACGCGGCAGCCGCATCCAGCCGCTGGCCTTCTCCAAGGAGCTGCTGCCGGTCGGCAGCCGCATGCACGGGACGGTGGAGCGCCCCTGCGCGGTCAGCGAGTACCTGGTCGAGCGCATGCTGCGCGGCGGGGCCGACAAGATCTGCTTCGTCATCTCGCCCGGCAAGTCCGACATCATGGAGTATTACGGCGCCGGCTACGGCGAGGCGGCGATCGCCTACGTGGTGCAGCCGCGCCCGAGCGGGCTGTGCGACGCGGTGTTCCGCGCGCTGCCGCTGATCCCGCCCGACGAGGCGGTGATGGTCGGCCTGCCTGACACGGTGTGGTTTCCGGAGGACGCGCTCGCCCGCCTGCCGGACGACGTGCTGTCGTTCCTGCTGTTCCCCGTCGAGCGTCCCGAGCTGTTCGACGCCGTGGCGCTCGATCGCAACGGCGCGGTGCGCGAAATCCGCGTCAAGCAGCCGGACCCCGGCACGCGCTGGGTGTGGGGGGCCTTCAAGGCCCCCGGCCGCGTGCTGGCGGAACTGGCCGAGCTGTGGGCGCGCCGCAACGGCCGCGACGAATATATCGGCACGCTGGTCAACGCCTGGCTCGCCGAGGGCGGCCGGGCCGTCGGGGTGCGCGCCGGCACGCGCTACGTCGACGTCGGCACGCTCAACGGCTACCGCGCCGCCATCGGCCTCCTCGGCGAGGGCGGCGGCGACGGCACACGGGTGGGTCCGGCCGAGCCGGGCGGACGCGCCTTCGAGGGCCTCGCGCCCCGCGACGGAAGGGAGACGCCATGACCACGCTCGACAGGTTCGGGCCGGCGCGGGCGGAGCGCGGCGAGCGCCCCGGCCCCGACCGGCTGGAGGAGATCCGCCGCCGGGCCGAAAGCCTCGGACCGTGGTTCCACAACATCGACCTGCACGGGGTGAAGACCGCGCCGGAGCACTTCCTGGGCGACTACCCGGCGGTGAAGTTCGCCGGCTTCGCCGACGCGCTGCCGGCCGACCTAACCGGCAAGAGCGTGCTCGATATCGGCTGCAACGGCGGGTTTTATTCGATCGAAATGAAGCGAAGAGGCGCTTCTCGGGTTTTGGGCGTGGATTCCGATGTCGAATACCTGATGCAGGCGCAATTCGCCGCGGAAATCCTGGGCCTGAACATCGAATTCCGAACAATGTCCGTCTACGACATTGGAACGATCGGCGAGCGTTTCGACGTCGTGCTGTTCATGGGCGTGCTGTACCACCTGCGCCACCCGCTGCTGGCGCTGGACCTGATCCGCGAGCACGTCGTCGGTGACCTCCTGGTGTTCCAGTCGATGCAGCGCGGCAGCCGCCGGATCGAGCCGCTCGAACCCGACTATCCCTTTGCGGAGACTGAGATTTTCGACCAGCCGGGCTATCCCCGGCTGCACTTCGTCGAGAACCGCTACGCCAACGATCCGACCAACTGGTGGGTGCCCAACCGGGCCTGCGCCGAGGCGATGCTGCGCTCCGCCGGCTTCGCCATCGTCGCCCACCCCGAGGCGGAGGTCTATCTGTGCCGCCCCGCCGAGCGGAGCCCCGACGCCCAACCCGTTTATCCCGCACGCAAATTTGCCCCCGGGGAGGGGAGTGACCGGTCATGATCGAAGCCGCGATGATCTGGAACGAGCCCAACAACAAGTCGCACTGGGACCCGGCGATCGACCCCGACTGGAGCCGCTTCGCCGAGATGGCGAGCCTCGCCGGGCAGGCGATCCGGGCCGAAAACGGCAGTCTTCCCAGGGTGTTGGGCGGCATGTCGCCGATCGACCCGGGCTTCGTGCGCAACCTCGCCGACAAGGGCGTCATGGACCACGTCGACGTCGTCGCCGTCCACGGCTTCCCGCTCGACTGGAACCTCTGGCAGATCCACGAATGGCCCGCCAAGCTCGAGGAAATCCGCGCCGTCACCGACAAGCCGGTCTGGGTGTCGGAGGTCGGCGTCTCCAGCTTCGGCGCGGAGGAGGTCCAGGCCTGGGGCCTGCGCCGCACCGCCGAACTGCTGATCGGCAAGACGCCCCGCATCCACTGGTACAGCCTCTACGACCTGCCGCGCGCCTGGCCCGCCACCACCCGCCACAAGGAGGCGGAGGGCTCGTCCTACTACCGGCACTTCCACATGGGCCTCCTGCGCGAGGACGGCTCGCCCAAGCCCGCCGCCGACATCTTCGGCGACTTCGCCCCCGACATGGGCGTCTGCCAGTGGTTCCACTTCGAGGACCACCGTCTTGATCCGGCGGTGGCGTGGCTGAAGCGGCTCGGCGTGCGGCATCTGCGCACCGGGCTCTCCTGGGCCGACAGCTTCCGGCCGGACGCGCTCGCCTGGTTCGACCGCCAGATGGAGGCGCTGCGGGATTTCGACGTCACCGTCACCTTCTGCTTCACGCCCGAGCATCGCGGCATCGAGCCCCACCACACCAGCCCGCCGATCGCGCCCGAGGAATTCGCCGAGTTCTGCGCCGCCATGATCCGGCGCTACGCGCCCGGGAGCGGCGAGCAACGGCCCGTCCTGGCGCGGGCGGAAGCCTGACGGCGGCGCGGCGATGACCGGGCCCCACGACGCCCTCGCCACGGCGATGCTCGACGCGCTCGCCGCTGGGGGAACGGGGCCGGTCGACGCCGATCACGTCGTGGTCGTCGTCGCGCATCCGGACGACGAGACGCTGATGCTGGGCGGGCAACTGCCGCGCCTCGCCGGCGCGCGCATCCTGCACGTCACCGACGGCGCGCCGCGCGACGGGGCCGACGCGGGACGCTGCGGCTTCGCCTGCCCGGCCGACTACGCCGCCGCGCGGCGGCGCGAGCTGGAGCGGGCGATGACGCAGGCCGGCGTGCCGCTGTCCGCCCTCTCGGCCCTGCTGGTGCCCGACCAGGGCGCGGCGGAGGCCATGGGCTGGATCGCCCTGCACCTGCGCGACAAGCTGGAAGGCGCGCGGATTGTCTTCACGCATGCCTACGAGGGCGGCCACCCGGACCACGACGCCGTCGCGCTGGCCGTCCATCTGGCGGCGGAGCTGATCGCGGCGCGCGGCGGCGAGCCGCCCGCCATCGTTGAGGCCCCTCTCTACCGCGATGGCAGCGACGGCGGCGACGGCGGCTGGCTGCGGCGCGACTTCGCCGCGGACGACCGGGCGGGTCCGGTGTGGCGGCTGGCGCTCACGCCCGCCCAGGAAAGCGCCAAGGCGGCGTTGCTGGCCTGTTTCGTGACCCAGTCGGGGACGCTCGCCGGCTTCCCGCTCGGGCCGGAGCTGTTCCGCCTCGCGCCCGCCCGCGACGGGGCCGGCCTGCCGCCCGGTCCGCTGCTCTACGAACGGCACGACTGGGGCATGGACGGACGCCGTTTCCTGCTCCACGCCCGCGCCGCCCGCGCGCTGGCGGGCCTGCCGGAGGCGCTCAAGTGAGCCTGACCGTGCTCTCCGTCGCCTACCCCTTCGCGCCGGTGTCACCAGACACCGTCGGCGGCGCGGAGCAGGTGCTGGGCTGGATCGACAGGGCGCTGGTCGAGGCGGGCCATCGCTCCCTCGTCGTGGCCAGCGAGGGCTCGCGCGTCGCCGGCGAACTCGTGGCGACGCCCGCCTGCGAAGGCCCGCTGACCAATGCGGTCCTCGCCGCCGGGCGGGCGCGCTGCCGCGCCGCCATCGCCGAAACCCTGCGCCGCGAGGCGGTCGACGTCGTCCACCTGCACGGCGTCGACGCCTACGAGACCCTGCCGCCGTCCGGCCCGCCCGCCGTCGTGACCCTGCATCTCCCGCCCTCGTGGTACCCGGAGGCTTTGTTCCGGCCGAGCCGGCCGGACACGTTCCTGCTGCCGGTCTCCGCGTCGCAGGCCGCCGCGTGCC
This sequence comes from Alsobacter ponti, assembly GCF_024294805.1. GTDB lineage: Bacteria > Pseudomonadota > Alphaproteobacteria > Rhizobiales > Beijerinckiaceae > Alsobacter > Alsobacter ponti. The sequence continues at coordinate 140,397 of NZ_JANCLU010000008.1, read as the reverse complement.
CGCGCGGGGCCGCGCTGCTCGAACCCATCGAGAACGGCGTTCCAGTGGACGATCTCGCCCGGGCGCGGCACGCGCGCCGGAGCTTCGCCCTGTTCCTCGGGCGGATCTGCCCGGAGAAGGGGGTCGACGCGGCGATCCGGGCCGCCCGGCGCGCCGGCGTGCCGCTGCTGGCGGCCGGCGAACTTTATCCCTACCCCGCGCACCGCGCCTATTTCGAAGGCGAGGTCCGGCCGCTGCTCGACGAGGCGCGGCGCTTCATCGGACCGGTCGGCTTCGCCCGCAAGCGCCGCCTGCTGTCGGCGGCGCGATGTGTGCTGATCCCCTCGCGGGTCGCCGAGACGAGCTCGCTCGTGGCGCGCGAGGCGGCGGCGTGCGGAACCCCCGTGATCGCCTTTCCGAACGGCGCGCTGCGCGACGCGGTGGTCGACGGCGTCACCGGCTTTCTCGTCGACGACGAGGAGCAGATGGCCTCCGCCATCGGCCGCGCCGACCGGATCGACCCGGCGGCGTGCCGCGCGGTGGCGCGCGAACGCTTCGACGCGCGCCGCATGACCGACGCCGTGCTCGATCTTTACGCCCGGCTCGCCGTGCGGCCAGCGCTGCGGGCGACGCCATGACGGTGGCGCTGGCGAAATGCGCGATCGAAGACGCGAGCGCCCTCCAGGGCCTCGCGGCGGAATGGGACGCCCTGTGGCGGCGCTGCCCCGACGCGACGCCGTTCCAGTCGCCCTCATGGCTGCTGCCGTGGTGGCGGAGTTTCGCGCCGGGCGAGCTCGCCACGGTCGCGGTGAGGCGTGGACGCCGGCTCGTGGCGCTCGCTCCGCTCTACCGCGACCCGACGGCGGGGAGCCTGCTGCCCCTGGGCGTCTCGGTGTCCGACTTCCACGACGTGCTGATCGACCCTGACGAGCCGGCGGCAGGCCCGGCCCTCGCGGTCGCCATGCTGTCGGCGGCCGGCCCCGATGGCCGGATCGTCTGGCCTGACGTTCCGCCCGGGGCGGCGCTGCAGCACCTCTTCTGGCGCGGAGGGGAAGCCGAGTGGCACGTCGGGGAGACCGCGCCCGAGCTCGCCTGCGCGGCGGGGCTGGAGAGCGTGCCGGCGGCGCAGCGCCGCAAGCTGCGGATGGCCCGGCATCGCGCCGAACGGCGCGGCGGGGCCGCCGTGGTCGAGGCGACGCGGCTCGGCCTCGACGCGTGGCTGGAGGCGCTTTTCCGGCTGCATGGGGCGCGCTGGCGCAGCAAGGGCGGGGCCGGCGTGCTCGCCGACGACGCCGTGCGCGCGTTCCACCGTCAGGCCGCGCCCGCGTTGAGCGAGACCGGACTGCTGGACGCCACGGCGCTCACGATCGGTGGGCGGCTGGCCGGCGTCTACTATGGCCTGCGCCATGGCGCGACCGCCTACGCGTATCTCAGCGGCTTCGATCCGGAGTTCGAGCGCGAGAGCCCCGGCACCCTGCTCCTCGGCGACGCCATCGAGCGCGCGGCCGCCGCCGGCTGCGCGCGCTTCAGCCTGCTGCGCGGGGCCGAGGACTACAAGTTCCGCTGGGGTGCGGCGGACCGGCATGGTCACACGCTGGTCGTGACGGCCGGACGCGACGCGCCGTGAGCGCCGAGGCGCGGCTTCGGCACATCGTCGCCACGGGGCTCGACGAGGGCCTGTCGCCCCCCTTGCTGCTGATGCGGCTGATCATCGCGGCCGAGCACGAGACCGACGTCGAGGCGGCGCTGACGGCGGATCCGCGCGCCGGCGCGCCGCTGCGCTTGTGGCGGGAGCGCCCGGGGGCGTGGGACGTCGTTCGCGGCGTGCTGGACCATGCCGACCACGCCGCGACTGCGGAAGCCGGCGACCCGGTCCGGCGCTGGGCGGAGACGTTCGACCGCGTCGCCAGCGTGTCGCCCGAAGCGGCCGTAGCCCTCTACAGCCTGGGCGACGCCGCGCTGCTGGAGGCGGCCGGCGGGGAGATCGTCGGCTGGCTCGACTCGCGCGGCCTGCTGGACCCCGCCACCACAGTCATCGACCTCGGCTGCGGCATGGGCCGGGTGGCCCGCCTGCTCGCGCCGCGCGTGGATGCCGTGCTGGGGCTCGACGTGTCGCGCCGTCTGCTGCGCCATGCCCGCGCGGTCGCCCAGGACGCGCCGAACCTGCTCTTCGCCTTGCATGCCGGACGGGACCTCGCCTGTGTCCGCGACGGCGCGGCCGACCTCGTGCTGGCGGTGGACGTGATGCCCTATTTGGTCTCGGCGGGGCTCGCCGCCGCCCATGTCGCGGACGCTTTCCGCGCGCTGCGGCCGGGGGGCGCGCTCGTCGTCATGAACTGGTCGTATCGCGGCGATCCGGACCTCGACTTGCAGGAAGCCGAAGCCGCGGCGGCCGCGGCGGGGTTCACGCGCGGCGCTTGCGTCCGGCCGTTTTCGCTGTGGGACGGGCGCGTGTTCCACTGGGCGCGTCCGCGCTGACCCCGCGCGAGCGGGCCGCGCGTCGGCGCTTCTGGCCGCTCCCCGCGTCGCGGCTCCGCTCCGCCGCCTCCCGCGCCGCGATGTCGCGGTTGAGCCGGTTCCTGAGCAGCACCAGCAGGGCCGCCTCCTCCGGCTTCAGCGTGTCGAGCTCGTCGCGGAGCTCCTGCTCGACCTCCTGCTCCACTTCCTCCAGCAGCGAGCCTTCGAGATAGGCGTTCACCACCTCGGGATGGACGTAGCACTTGCGGCAGATCGTCGGCGTGTTGCCGAGCCGCGCCGCGACGCGCTCGATCGCCACCTTGACGTTCTTCTTGGTTCGCGCCGCGCCGTCGAGCGCCTCGAACTCCTTCAGCGCCATGGCGGCCAGCACGGTACCCGCCCAGGTGCGGAAGTCCTTGGCCGTGATGTCCTGCCCCGTCGCCTCGCGCAGATAGGCGTTGACGTCGGACGAGGTAACCGGCCGCCGCTCGCCGTCCTCGTCGAAATACTGGAACAGGTGCTGGCCGGGAATGTCCTGGCAGGCCTTGACGATGCGGGCGATGCGCCGGTCTGCCACCCGCAGCCGCCACGTCTTGCCCGACTTGCCGGTGAACGCGAAGCGAAGCTCCTTGCCGTCGATGCTGACATGCCGGTCGCGCAGCGTCGTCAGGCCGTAGCTGCCGTTCTGCCGCGCGTAGTCCGGATTGCCGACACGGATCAGCGTGCTCTCGAGCAGGTGGACCACCGTCGCCAGCACCTTCTCGCGCGTCAGCCGGCCGCCGGCCATGTCGTCGGCGACGCGCCGGCGAAGGGCCGGCAGGGCGCGCGCGAAGTCCAGCATGTGCTCGAACTTGGAGCCGTCGCGCACCTCCCGCCATTTGGGGTGGTACCGGTACTGCTTGCGCCCCTTGTCGTCGCGCCCGGTCGCCTGGATGTGGCCCTCCGGGACGGGGCAGATCCATACGTCGCGCCAGGCCGGCGGCACCGCGAGCGAGCGGATGCGCGCCAGCGTCGCCGGGTCGCGCACCGTCGCGCCCTTCGCGTCGACATAAGCGAAGCCGGAGCCCGCGCGCCGCCGCCCGATGCCGGGCACATCGTCGGATACATAGACGAGGCCGGCGCTCTCCGCCGCCTCGCGCTGCTCGACGAGGCGTTCGCCCGCGTCCAGATCGATCGTGCTGTCCATCCCGCACCCGTCATGGCGCGCGCCACGCGCCGTGCGGATGCAACCACCGGCGCGGAGACGGGTTCCCGTGCGGGGCGGAACGCGCCACCATGGCGGCGACGCCATACCGCATCCGCACGGGGCCCTCATGATCCGCCGCCTCTTTCGACTCGAACTCGGCTCCCTCGTGAGCCTGATGGTGATGGCGGCGCTGCTGTTCGGCTTCTTCCAGATCGCCGACGAGGTGGGCGAAGGCGAAACCCATCGCTTCGACAGCGCCATCCTGCTCGCGCTGCGCACCCCGGGCGACCACGCGGACCCGATCGGCCCGTGGTGGCTGGAGGCGATGATGCGCGACATCACCAGCCTCGGCGGCACGGCGGTCCTGACGCTGGTGACGGTGATCGCCGTCCTCTATCTCGCCATCGACCGCAAGTGGCACGCCGCCATCCTGCTTGCCGTGTCGGTCGGCGGCGGCACGCTGTTGAGCTCGCTGCTCAAGCTGGGCTACCAGCGGCCCAGGCCGGACCTGGTGGCGCGGCTGGCGGAGGTGCACACGCTGAGCTTTCCGAGCGGCCACGCCATGCTGTCCGCCGTCACCTACCTCACCATCGGCGCGCTGCTCGCTCGCACCGCCGAGCGAAAGCGGCTGAAGTCCTACATCCTCGGCGTCGTCATCTTTCTGACGCTGCTGGTGGGCGCCAGCCGCGTCTATCTCGGCGTGCATTGGCCCACCGACGTGCTCGCCGGCTGGTGCGTGGGGGCCGCCTGGGCGCTGTTGTGCTGGCGCGTCGCGCTGGCGCTTCAGCGACGCGGGACGGTCGAGACCGCGTCCGCCGACCGCGGCGTGGACTGAGCGCAGCCATGCGGGCCATGCTGATCGTCAACCAGGACAGCCGGTCGGGCTCGGCCCCGCTCGATGCCGCGACGGCGCGGCTGGAAGCGGCCGGTGTGGAGATCGTGCGGCACTGGAACGGCTCGCCCGGCGGCATCCCCGCCTATGTCGAGGAGCACCGCCACGCCGTGGACGCGGTGATCGCCGGGGGCGGGGACGGCACGGTGAGCGCCGTGGCCGGCGCGATGGTCGGAACCGGGCTCACGCTGGGCGTCCTTCCGCTCGGAACCGGCAACGACTTCGCCCGCACGCTGGGCATTCCCACGGATCTGCCGGCCGCGGCCGAGATCATCGCCTCCGGCAATGTGCGCTCGGTCGACGTCGGGGACGTCAACGGCGTCGTGTTCCTCAATGTCGCGAGCGTCGGGATCAGCGCCGCGCTGGCCTCCGACATCGCGGCCGAGACGAAACGGCGCTTCGGCCCCTTCGGCTACGTGCTCGGCAGCCTGCGCGTGCTGTTCAAGGCGCGGCCGTTCCGCGCCACCATTACAGGCGCGAGCGGCGCGGCCGAGGTCGAGACGCTGCAGATCGCCATCGGCAATGGGCGGCACTACGGCGGCGGCCTCACCATCGCGCCGGACGCGCGCATCGACGACGGCCGGCTCGACCTGTACAGCCTCGAAACGCGACGCCTGTGGCGGCTGGCGGTGATCGCCCCCGCCTTGCGCTCCGGCGAGCACCGGCATGCGCCGGACGTGCGCGCCCTTCATGGCGCGTGGTTCGAGATCCACACCGCTCATCCCAAGCGCATCAATGTCGACGGCGAGCTGCGCGCGATGACGCCGGCCCGCTTCGTCGTGCGGCCCGGCGCGCTGCGCGTGTTCGCGCCGGACGAAGCCCCGGGCCTCGGCGCCATCTGACAAGAAAAGCCCCCGCCCCGAGGGGCGAGGGCCGGAGAGGCCCGCCACGGCGGCGGGCCGTCCGTCTTGTGGGCCGTTATTCCGCGCCGCCCTGGTCGGGCAGCTTGCGCTTCTGCGCCGGACCGGCGTCGGGACGCGGACGCTGCGCGCCGCCGGCCGCGGCCGGACCACCCTGCTCGCCGCCGCGCTGCATCGCGGGCGACTCGCCGGAACGGCCGGCCGGGCGCGTCGAGCCCGTGGTGTCCGGCATCGGACGGCGAGCCTGGCCGGCCTGCTCGGGACGCCGCTGCTCGGCGCGGTTTTGACCGCGATCCTCGCCGCCGGCGTTGGCGTTGGCCGCGCCGGCCGGGGAGCGACGCTCCTCGGCGCGGTTCTGGCCGCGATCCTGCCCGCCGGCGTTGGCGTTCGCCGGCAGGCGGCGCTGCTGCTGCTCGGCCGTGCTGCGGTTCGACTTGGCGTTGTCCTCGCCGGCCGCCGCGTTAGCGGGACGACGCTGCTCGGCGCGGTTCTGGCCGCGATCCTCGCCGCCGGCGTTGGCGTTCGCCGGCAGGCGCTTGGTCGAGTCGGTCGCGGCCTTGCCTTTCGACTTGTCGTCGGGCTTGGCCGAGTCCATCGCGGCCTTGCCCTTCGACTGGTCGTCCGGCTTGGTCGAGTCGGTCGCGGTCTTGCCCTTCGACTGATCGTCGGGCTTGGCGGCCTGGTTGTCCTGCTCGCCCGGCCGCTTCACCGCGCCGGTCGCGTCAGGCCGCTTGGCGCCGGGCGAGGTGTCCTGGCCCATGCGCTTGCTGGCGTCCTCGCCCTTCTTCTGGGCGTCGGCCGCCGCCGGACGATCGTTCGGCTCCGTGCCGCGAGCCTGACCGGGACGCGGCGGCTGGCCGGGACGCTGCTCCGTGTCGGAGGCCGCCGGACGGTTGTCCTGGCCGTCGCGGCGCGTGCTCGTGGTCGAGGTGGTCGTGCGCTCCTCGGTCGCGATGGCGCGGACCGGCTGAGGCACGGGGGCCGCCTCGGCGCGCGGGATGTTGCGCGATTCGATGCGGATGTTCGCTTCGCGCTCCAGCACCTGCGGCTGCAGGGCGAAGTTCACGGCGTAGGAGCCGCGCCGCTCGACGCTGCCGATCGGCCGCGCGTCACGATAGACCTCGACCACGCGGCTCGGCTCGATGCGAACCGTGGTGATCCGCTCGGTCGTGATCTCGCGGGTCGGGACGAAGACCCACTCTTCCTGGATCTCGGTCACGTCATAGCCGCGGTCGCCGCGCCGGGTGGCGACACGACGCGGAGCGTTGGACGGGGGCAGCGGACGCCAGCCGACATAGTCCTTGTTGCGGCGCCATTCCACCCAGGCCGGAGCCCACTCGGTGCCGGCGATCCACACCCAGCCCTGCTCGGGATCATCGTACCAGCGGCCGTAGTGATAGGTGATCTCGGCCCACGGCTCGTCGGATTCGAAGTACCAGCCGACCTGCTGGTTGAAGATCCAGCGGCCGTTCGTATAGGGCTGCCAGTCGCGTTCGACGTCGCGCGGACGCCACGCCTCTCCGAGCTTCGAGACGCGGACGAATTCGCCCTCGGGCTCAAGCTTGGTGCGCAGCTGCTCGACCGAGACGGTCTCGCGCGTGGTGGTCGTCGTGCTGGACCGCATGGACGACGAGTCGGAGTGCATGCGCGCGTCGGACGGCATGCCGCGAGAATCGGAATGCATCGGCTGCATGTGGCGGCGCGCGGACTGCGCATCGGCGGAAGTCGCGAGCGCCAGGGGCGTCGCGAGCAGAAGGGCGGCAACGGCCGCGCCTGTCATAAAATCAGATCGCTTCATCGGTTTTCCTCCTTCTGGAAAGGGGTCGACCGATCAACTCGGGGGTCGCGGCTGTTGTTCCCGCGCCCAGGGCGGGGCCGCAAGCCCTTGATATGATTACACGCCTGTAAGGGGACGCGGGACCGCGCGGGTTAGTTCCGCTCGTCGGGGAGCACCGGCAGCGGCAGCGCGTCGATACCTTCCTCCGCCAGCGCCCGCGCTTCGTCGGGCGTCGCCTCGCCCCAGATCGAACGGAATTCGCTCAAGCCATCGTGCATCCGCCGCGCTTCCTCCGCGAAGCGCGGGCCGACATGCTCGGAATTGGCGATGACGTGCTCGCGCACCGCCCGAAGCACCTCGCGGAAGGCCCTCTCCCGCTCCGACATCAACGCCACCGGCAGCGCCGCAGGGGCGGTGGGAACCGCGGCGGGCGCTTCCGACGCGTCCGCCGCCGCGCGCGGCACGTCGGTGCGCGCCACGGTGGGGGCCATGATCTGCTTCTCGACCTTGGCGGTGTCGCACACGGGGCAGGTCACGAGCCCGCGCGCGGCCTGCGCGTCGAAGGAGGCGCTGTCGCGGAACCAGCTCTCGAATTCGTGTCCGTTGTCGCAGCGCAGCGCGTAGCGGATCATGGCGCGTGTCTGTCAGGCGGTCCAGGCGGGCGAGCCGCGCGGCGGCTCCGCCAGCTCGCCGGCTGGTTCCAGCGTGAATGCGCGGGCATGGGCCAGGGTCGGAATGCGGGCGCGCGCGTCGGCCACCAGAGCGGGATCGATGTCGGCGGCGATCACGCCGGGCTCCGCGCCGGCCTCGGCCAGCACGCGGCCCCACGGGTCGACGATGATCGAATGGCCGAACGTGTCGCGCCCGTCCTCGTGATGCCCGGCCTGGGCGGCCGACACCATGAACGAGCCCGTCTCGATGGCGCGGGCGCGGTGCAGCACCACCCAGTGGGCTTCGCCGGTCTGCTTGGTGAAGCAGGCCGGGGCGGAGAGCATCTGCGCGCCCGCCTCGGCGAGGGCGCGGTAGAGGTGCGGGAAGCGGATGTCGTAGCAGATCGTCATGCCGAGCTTCATCTGCGGCAAATCGGCCACCACGGCGCGGTCGCCGCCTGTGTAGGTGCGCGACTCCCGCCAGCTCTCGCCGTTCGGCAGGTCGACGTCGTAGAGGTGGATCTTGTCGTAGCGGGCGGTGACGTCGCCGCGCGGGTCGATGAGGAAGGCGCGGTTGGCGACCTTGCCGTCCGGCCGCAGGATGGCGAGCGAGCCGGCGTGCAGGTGGATGCGCAGCTCCCGCGCCAGCTCGCGGAAGGCGGCGAGCATGGGGTCCGCCTCCTCCAGCGCCAGGCTGGCGAACAGCGTGTCGCGGTCGCGGCACACCGCGTTCGACATCTCGGGCGTCTGCACGTAGGACGCGCCCAGGCCAGCGGCCTCGCGGACGAGAGCCGCCGCCTGGTCGATGTTCGCGGCCGGCGTCATGCCGGAACGCATCTGGACGCAGGCGGCACGGAACACGGAATGCGACGACATCAGCTCGTCCTCTCAGGCGGCCAGCAGGGCGTCCAGCTTACCAGCCGCTTCGAGCGCGTGAAGATCGTCGCTGCCGCCGACATGCGTGTCGCCGATGAAGATCTGCGGCACGGTGCGGCGGCCCGCTTTGCGGCTCATCGCCTCCTGCTTGGCGGGGTCGGCGACGTCGATCTCGTCGAACGCCACGCCCTTGCGCTGCAACAGCGCCTTGGCGGCGTGGCAATAGGGACACCACGACTTGGTGTAGATGGTCACTGGCCTGGTCATCGTCCTGTCCAGAAATCATTCAGGTCGGCGCTTATATAGGCGGGGCGAAACGGCTTTTCCACAGGCGCTCAGAGCGGGTGAGCCACGCGCGCGAAGACCAGCACGTCGACTTTCGACGCCCCCGCCCGCAGCAGCACCCGGGACGCCGCGTTGGCGGTCGCGCCCGTGGTCAGCACGTCGTCGACCAGCACGACGCGGCGGCCGGCGACGGAAGCCACGCCCTCCTCCGGCACGCGGAAGGCGCCCTGCAGGTTGCGGCCGCGCTCGGCCCGCGTGAGGCCGACCTGCGGTCGCGTGCGGCGCACGCGCGCCAGCCCCCCGGGGGCAGCCGGCACCCCGGAGACGGCGGCGATGGTGGCTGCCAGCAGCCCGGCCTGGTTGGCGCGCCGCGTCCAGATTCGCCAGGCGTGCAGCGGCACGGGCACCAGCACGTCGGCGTCCGCCAGCAGCTCGGCCCCGGCCCGCGCCATCCAGCGACCCATGGGCCGGGCGAGATCGTGGCGGTCGCCGTATTTCAGCCGATGCACGAGGTCGCGCGCCAGGCCCTCGTAGCGCGCCACGGCGCGCGCCCGCTCGAACACCGGGGGGTCGGCCAGAGCCTGGGGCGAGAGCAGCGCGCCGCCATGGTCCACCGAGAACGGCGTGCCCAGCCGCTCGCAGTACGGCCGCGAGATCAGGGGAAGGCCGCGCCAGCAGGCGGCGCAAAGCCCGTGCGGCTCCGCCACCGCCGCTCCGCAACCGATGCACGAGGGTGGATAGACCAGGTCGAGCGCGGCCCGCAGCGCGCCTGCGACCCAGCCGCGCCTTGTCCTTGCAATCGTCTCGGTCGCGTCCGACATGCGCCGATGCTAGGCGCGCCCGGGCCCCGCCGCACCACGACTTTGGCGCGAGTCTTTGACGCGCGGGGCCCCGCGCTCCATAACCCGCCCGAACCCACACCGTCCCGCGCGAGGCCGGACCGCATGAGCGGCGCTCCCCTGATCTTCGACCCTGCCCTGCGCCGCGACCGGCTGCGCCGCGCGCTGCGCGCCGCCGAACCGGGCGCCGGCTTCCTCGTGGAGCGCGCCGCCGACGAGCTGGGCGACCGGCTCGGCGCCGTCCTGCGGCGATTCAGCGTCGCCGTCGACCTCGGCACGCCGACGCCGCACGCCGCGGCAGCCCTGCGCGCCGCCGGAGTGTCGGGCGCGCTGGTCCGGGCCGTCCCCACGGCCGAAGCGGTCGGCGCGGGACCGTGGAGCGGCGTCGTGCTCGACGACGAGACGCCCGCCTTCGCGCCCGAAAGCCTCGACCTCGTGGTGTCGGTGCTGGCCTTGCAGACCGTGAACGACCTGCCCGGCGCGTTTGCGCAGATCCGGCGTTCGCTGAAGCCGGACGGGCTGTTTCTCGCCTGCCTCGCGGGCGGGGCGACGCTGACCGAGCTGCGGCAGGCCTTCGCGCAGGCCGAGAGCGAGGTCGAGGGCGGCGTCAGCCCGCGCGTCGCGCCGTTCGCCGACGTCCGCGACATGGGCGCGCTGCTGCAGCGGGCCGGCTTCGCCCTGCCGGTGACCGACGTCGACGCCTTCACCGTCCGCTATGCGGACCCGCTCGCTTTGTTGCGCGACCTGCGCGCCATGGGCGCGACGAACGTGCTCGTCGAGCGGCGGCGCACGCCGCTGCGCCGCGACACGCTGCTGCGCATGATGCAGATCTACGCCGAGCGGTTCTCGGACCCGGACGGGCGGGTGCGCGCCACCTTCGAGCTGCTGTGGGTCTCCGGCTGGGCTCCGCACGAGAGCCAGCAGAAGCCGCTGCGGCCGGGCTCGGCCAAGGCCCGCCTCGCCGACGCACTCGGCGTGCCGGAGCGGCCGGCGGGCGAGAAGCCCGGCCCGGGTCAGTAGCCCCGGTCAGTAGCCCTGGGTCGCCGGCCCCTTCGCGGCTCCCGCCTGCTCCAGCATCGTCTTCACCCCGAGCCGCACCTGGCCGACATCGTTGGCCAGCGCCACGAGGTCGAAGCCGCGCCGGCGCATCTCGCCGGCCCGCGGTCCGGACGGCGCGAACACGCAGGCCGCCTTGCCGGCCGCCCTGCAGCGGGCCAGCACGTGGTCCAGCGCGGCGTCGACATCCTTGTGCTCGGCGTCGACATGGGCGCCGCCCGACAGCGTGATCGACAGGTCCGACGGCCCCACGAAGACGCCGTCGACGCCCTCTACGGCGAGAATGTCGTCGAGCGCGGCCAGCGACTCGCGCGTCTCCACCATCGCGATGGCCTTGGTGAGCCCGTTGGCTCGGCGCAGATAGTCCGCCGGACCCAGCCCGGAGGCGTCCATCGCCAGCACCGGCCCCCAGCTGCGCGCGCCCACTGGCGGGAACTTTGTGAACTCGACGAGCGCGCGGGCGTCGGCCACGGAATTCACCATCGGCGCGATGATCCCGGCGGCCCCGGAATCCAGCAATCGCGAGGCGGTGGCGTAGTCGCCGACCGGCACGCGCACCAGCGCCGGCTTGCCGGCGAGCATCACCTGCCCGATGCCGAGCACGGCCGCCGCCAGATCGAAGCCGCCGTGCTGCATGTCCAGCGTGACGCAGTCGACGCCCTCGCGCGCCACCACGCCGGCCAGGATGGGCGATGGAATGCCGAGCCAGGCGGTCAGCAGGCCGGGCGGGCGGCCCCAGCGGTGCGACAGGGCGGCAAACGCGTCGGCGCTCGGCATCTCGGTTCCTCCGGGAATCAAAAACCCCGGGCGACGTCGCCCGGGGCCGAAGATGCTAGGCCAGCGCGCGGCGCGGGGGCAAGCCGCCGCCCGGCCGGAAACAGAAGCGCTCAGCGGCCTTCACGAACTTCCGTGACGGCGCGGGCGAGCAGCTCGTCCATGGTGGAGCGGATCTGCGCCTCGGAAAACGCCACCCCGGCGGTCGAGAAATCGGCCTTCACCTTGCGGAACACGTCGTCGTCGCCGGCCTCCTCAAAGTCGGCGGCCACCACGGCCCTGGCGTAGTCGTCGGCCTCCGCGCCGCTCTTGCCGAGCTGCTGGGCCGCCCACAGGCCGAGCAGCCGGTTGCGGCGGGCCATGGCCTTGAATTTCAGTTCCTCGTCCCTGGCGAACATCCGCTCGAAGGCTTCCTCGCGCTTGTCGAATGTCGTCATCTCGTCCCTCTCCTACGATCGGCCGGAGTCCCGGCGTCCCCCTGTCATGCGCTCCTGATATAGCCACTTTAGGTTGTAACGCCAGAGCCGGGGCGTTTGCACTTTGTGCTGCATTGCACCATATAAGCCGCGGAGGCGGATCGACGCCGATCCACAGGCCCGCCGGGGCGCTGTCGTTGTGCTCGCAGGTTCGATCGGGTAGGTTGCCCGCGCAGACGGGCTGGACGCGAGCCGAATCGATCCCATCCCGTTCGCGCCGTTGCGGACGATCTCTCACGCGAGGTATGGCCGTCCGATGGACTTCCTCAAAACACGGTACACGCCGATGAACCGCCGCCGTCGCATTTACGAAGGCAAGGCCAAGGTCCTCTATGAAGGCCCGGAGCCGGGAACGCTGATCCAGCACTTCAAGGACGACGCGACCGCGTTCAACGCCAAGAAGCACGAGGTCATCGACGGCAAGGGCGTGCTGAACAACCGGATTTCGGAATACGTCTTCCAGCACCTCAACGACATCGGCGTGCCGACGCACTTCATCCGCCGGCTCAACATGCGCGAGCAGCTTATCCGCGAGGTCGAGATCATTCCGCTCGAAGTGGTGGTGCGCAACGTCGCGGCCGGCTCGCTGGCGACCCGGCTGGGCATCGAGGAAGGCACGCAGCTTCCCCGCTCGATCATCGAGTTCTACTATAAGAACGACGCCCTCAACGACCCGATGGTGTCGGAAGAGCACATCACCGCCTTCGGCTGGGCCACGCCGCAGGAGATCGACGACATCATGGCCCTGGCCATCCGGGTCAACGACTTCCTGTCCGGCCTCTTCCTCGGCGTCGGCATCCGCCTCGTCGACTTCAAGATGGAGTGCGGCCGCCTGTGGGAAGGCGACATGATGCGGATCGTCGTGGCGGACGAGATCTCCCCCGACTCCTGCCGGCTGTGGGACATCAAGTCCAACGACAAGCTGGACAAGGACCGCTTCCGCCGCGATCTCGGCGGCCTCGTCGAGGCCTATACCGAGGTGGCAAGGCGTCTCGGCATCATCAGCGAGAACGAGCGGGTCGGCGCGACCGGCCCCAAGCTCGTGCAGTAAATCCGGCCGACAGGCGCGGGATGGTTCGACGGGGGCCTCGCGGCCCCCGTTTCCGTTCCGGCGCGCGGCGCCCCCGCCAACGCGGGCTCGGCGGGACGCGCATGGGGTTGCGTTGCCGCGGCGGACCCCTTATCGCGATACCAGCCTGGACCCGGGCCCGTCCGGCCGGGCGCTCTCACGAACCGTCGAGCGAGATCCCGATGAAAGCGCGCGTGACCGTCACCCTGAAGACCGGCGTTCTCGACCCGCAGGGCAAGGCCATCGAAGGCGCCCTGAAGTCCCTCGGGATCGAGGGCGTGGAAAGTGTCCGCCAGGGCAAGGTGTTCGACATCGAGCTCGCCGGCGCGGACCGCGCCCGCGCCGAGGACGCGCTGAAGGCCGCCTGCGAGAAGCTGCTCGCCAACACCGTCATCGAGAACTTCCGCGTCGAGATCGGAGGCTGAGCCGATGAAGGCCGCCGTCGTCATCTTCCCGGGCTCGAACCGCGAGCGGGACGCCGGGCGCGCGCTGCGCGACGCCTCGGGCCACGAGCCTCACTATGTCTGGCATGCCGACCACGAGCTGCCACGCGGCACCGATCTCGTCGTGCTGCCGGGCGGCTTCAGCTACGGCGACTATCTGCGCTGCGGCGCGATTGCCGGACGCGCCAACATCATGGACGCCGTGCGCGCCCACGCGGCGCGCGGCGGGCTGGTGCTCGGCGTGTGCAACGGCTTCCAGATCCTCGTCGAATCCGGCCTGCTCCCCGGCGTGCTGATGCGCAACGCGCAGTTGCGCTTCGTCTGCAAGATGCAGCATCTGAAGGTGGACCGCGCCGATACGCCCTTCGCCAGCGCCTACCATGTCGGGCAGGTGATCAAAGTCGCCATCGCCCACGGCGAGGGCAACTACGTCGCCGACGAGGACACCATCGATAGGCTCGAGCACGAGGGACGGGTGGCCTTCCGCTATTGCGACGCGGACGGCCATGTCGGCGGCTCGGCGAACCCTAACGGCTCGCTGCACGACATTGCCGGCATCTACTCGGCCGGATTCAACGTGCTCGGCATGATGCCCCATCCGGAAAACCTGATCGACCCGCTGGTCGGCGGCACGGACGGGCGCGGGCTGTTCGCCTCCCTCGTCGACCATTTCGCGGCGACCGCCGCGTGAGCGCCCCCCGGGCCAACATTGACGGAGACCCGGCGTGATCCCGAACACGATTGCGATAACTCCCCAGCTCGTCGCCGAACACGGCCTGAAGCCGGACGAATACAAGCGCATTCTGGAGCTCATCGGCCGCGAGCCGACCTTCACCGAGCTCGGCATCTTCTCGGCGATGTGGAACGAGCACTGCTCGTACAAGTCCTCCCGCCTGCACCTGAAGACGTTGCCGACCAAGGCCCCGTGGGTGATCCAGGGCCCCGGCGAGAACGCCGGCGTCATCGACATCGGCGAGGGCCTCGCCTGCGTGTTCAAGATGGAGAGCCACAACCACCCGAGCTACATCGAGCCCTACCAGGGCGCGACGACCGGCGTGGGCGGCATCCTGCGCGACGTGTTCACCATGGGCGCGCGCCCGGTCGCCTGCCTCAACGCGCTTCGCTTCGGCGACCCGTCGCACCCGCGCACGCGCCATCTCGTGTCGGGCGTCGTCGCGGGCATCGGCGGCTACGGCAACTCGTTCGGCGTTCCCACCGTCGGCGGACAGATGGGGTTCCACACCCGCTACGACGGCAACATCCTCGTCAACGCCATGGCAGTCGGCATCGCCAAGGCGGACGAGATCTTCTACGCCAAGGCGACCGGCGTCGGGAACCCGATCGTCTATCTCGGCTCCAAGACCGGCCGCGACGGCATCCACGGCGCGACCATGGCTTCGGCCGAGTTCGACGACAAGTCCGAGGAGAAGCGCCCGACCGTGCAGGTCGGCGACCCGTTCGCCGAGAAGCTGCTGCTCGAGGCGTGCCTCGAGCTGATGCAGACCGGCTCGGTCATCGCCATCCAGGACATGGGCGCGGCGGGCCTGACGTGCTCGGCCGTGGAGATGGGCGCCAAGGGCGACCTCGGCATCGAGCTCGATCTCGACAAGGTGCCCTGCCGGGAGGCGGGCATGTCCGCCTACGAGATGATGCTTTCCGAGAGCCAGGAGCGCATGCTCATGGTGCTCGACCCCGCCAAGGAGAAGCAGGCCGAGGCCATCTTCGTGAAGTGGGGCCTCGACTTCGCGGTGATTGGCAAGACGACCGACACGCTGCGCTTCGTGGTGAAGCACCACGGCGAGGTGATGGCCGACCTGCCGATCAAGGAACTCGGCGACGAGGCGCCCCTCTACGACCGGCCGCATGTCGCAAGCGCCCCGCAGCCGACCATCGCGCCGGAGAGCGTCGCCGCGCCGCTGTCGAACGAGAAGGCCTTGCTCAAGCTGATCGGCGCGCCCGAGCTGTGCTCGAAGCGCTGGGTCTGGGAGCAGTACGACCACCTGATCCTGGGCAACACGGTGCAGGCGCCAGGCGGCGACGCCGCCGTGGTGCGCGTGCTCGACGGACCCAAGGGCCTGGCCCTGACCTCCGACGTGACGCCGCGCTACTGCGAGGCCGATCCGGTGGAAGGCGGCAAGCAGGCCGTCGCCGAAGCGTGGCGCAACATCACCGCCGTCGGCGGACAGCCGCTCGCCATCACCGACAACCTCAATTTCGGCAATCCCGAGCGCCCGGACGCGATGGGCCAGTTCGTCGGCTGCATCCGCGGCATCGGCGCGGCCTGCACCGCGCTCGACTTCCCGGTCGTGTCCGGCAACGTATCGCTCTACAACGAGACGAACGGCCGCGGAATCCTGCCCACGCCCACCATCGGCGGCGTCGGCCTTGTCGACGACGTGGCGGAATGCGCCGGCGTTGGCTTCGGGGCGGAAGGCGAGGCGCTGCTGCTGATCGGCGACACCGCCGGCTGGCTGGGGCAGTCCGTCTATCTGCGCGACATCTGCGGCCGCGAGGAGGGCGCGCCGCCGCCCGTCGACCTGGCCGTCGAGCGCCGCAACGGCGATTTCGTGCGCGGCCTCATCCGCTCCGGCCGCGTGCGCACCGCGCATGACTGCTCGGACGGCGGTCTGGCCGTGGCGCTCGCCGAAATGGCGATGGCGTCCGGGATCGGCGCGACGCTGGAGACGCCTCCGCCCGGCCTGCCCCTCCACGCCGCCCTGTTCGGCGAAGATCAGGCCCGCTACGTGCTGGCCGTGACGCCGGCGCGGGCGGACGCCATCCTGGCCGAAGCGCGCGCGGCCGGCGTGCCGGCCCTTCGCATCGGCCGCAGCGGCGGCGACGCGTTGACGCTGCCGGGCGAGCGGCCCATATCGGTGACGGCGCTGCGCTCCGCCCACGAAGCGTGGCTGCCCGATTACATGGCCGGCAAGGCCGCTTGAGAGGAGCCTTCCCATGGCCATGGACGCCCACGAGATCGAACGGCTGATCAAGGAAGCCCTGCCGGACGCCAGGGTCGAGATTCGCGACCTCGCCGGCGACGGCGACCACTATGCCGCCACGGTGGTCTCGGCCGCCTTCAAAGGAAAGACGCGCGTGCAGCAGCACCAGCTCGTCTATTCGGCGCTGAAGGGAAACATGGGCGGCGTGCTCCACGCCCTTGCGCTGACGACCTCGACACCCGAGAATTGACCCATCCGGCGCGCCTTGACCGCGCATGAGGAAAGGAAGACCCAATGAGCATCCATGACGTGATCAAGAGCGACATCGAGGCCAACGATGTCGTGCTGTTCATGAAGGGCACGCCCCAGTTCCCGATGTGCGGGTTCTCCGGGCAGGTTGTGCAGATCCTCGACTACCTCGGCGTGCCCTACAAGGGCGTGAACGTGCTCGAGAACGACGACATCCGCCAGGGCATCAAGGACTTCTCCAACTGGCCGACGATCCCGCAGCTCTACGTGAAGGGCGAGTTCGTCGGCGGGTGCGACATCGTCCGCGAGATGTTCCAGTCGGGCGAGCTGCAGACGCACCTGACCGACAAGGGCGTCGCCGTGAAGCAGGCCGCCAAGGCCTGAGTCCGGGGCCGGGCGCAGGCCCGCGCCGGCGGCCTTAACCAGCGCTGTAATATATGAGCCTCCTCCCCACGCGGGAGGAGGCTTTTTCGTTTCGCTCTGCGTTAGATCAACGTGCGGCCTGTGCGGGCATGCACAGCTTCAATGCAAGTAGCGCGTGCACGATTGCCAGACTTCCCGTTGCACCGGACCTCTGCCGCAAAAAGGCCCCGTGGCGGTCAAGTCCCGGTCCGATTGGGGATCGAAGCTGGCGACGATGGACGATCAGGGAGACCATCATGCCGCATCTGAGGGCGGACGCACTGGTTGACGACGCCGCCGGCATGGCCCGGCTCGCGGCCGTGCTCGACAGCGACCCACGGTGCCGCGCGCTGCGGGCCGAGGTTCGCGCCCGCCTCTCCGAGGACGGCGGCATGGCACGTCGCGTCGGCGCCCATTTCGGCCTTGAAATCGGCCTTCCCCTGGGGATCGGCCTGCTGGCGACCCTCTGCGCCGCCGCGCTCTGGCTGGCCGGCGCGCCGACCTTCATCTGACCCGGCGCAGGGCTCCTCCCGCCAGGCGGTGTCCTTCCCCTCCGAAACGCGCTATGCCGGGCCATGACCGGCCCCCGCTCCCCGAGCAATCCCGCCGCCGACCCGGATGGCTTCATCCGCCAGCACACGCGGCTCGTCCCGGTGCCGCACGCCCCTGAAATCCGGCTGCACCTGGCGACCGAGGCGACCGAGCTGTGGCGCAAGACGGAGGAGGAGCTCGGCGAGATCGGCTTGCCTCCACCGTTCTGGGCGTTCGCCTGGGCGGGCGGGCAGGCCCTGGCGCGCCACGTGCTCGACCAACCCGAACTGGTCGCCGGGCGGCGTGTGCTGGACTTCGCCTCCGGCTCGGGGCTCGCCGGCATCGCCGCCGCGCTGGCCGGGGCGGGTTCGGTCGAGGCCACCGACATCGACCCGTTCGCGCTGGCGGCGATCCGCGTCAACGCCGCCGCCAACGCCGTTGCGCTTGCCGGGCGATGCGCCGACGTGGTCGGCCGCGACGAGGGCTGGGACGCCGTGCTCGCCGGCGACGTCTGCTACGAGCGCGACATGGCGCGAAACGTGACGGACTGGCTGGAAGCGCTGGCCCGCCGGGGCGCGACGGTGCTGGTCGGCGATCCCGGCCGGTCCTACCTGCCGCGCGAAAGGCTGGAGCCCCTCGCCGTCTACCAGGTCGCGACGACGCGTGAGCTGGAGGACAGCGAGGTCAAGCGCACCACGGTGTGGCGGTTCGCGGCCGCGTGAGCGGCGCGCCGCCCTGGCTCACTGCGCCGTCCAGCCGCCGTCCACGGAGAGGTTGGAGCCGGTGATCTGGGCCGCCGCGTCGGAGCACAGGAACAGCGCCACGCCGGCGACCTGCTCGACGGTGACGAACTGCTTGGTCGGCTGGCCGTTCAGCATGACGTCGCGGATCACCTGCTCGCGGGTGAGGTTGCGGGCGGCCATGGTGTCGGGGATCTGGTTCTCGACGAGCGGCGTCCACACATAGCCCGGCGAGATGCAGTTCACCGTGACGCCGCTGGTGGCGAGCTCGAGCGCCACCGTCTTGGTGAGGCCGGCGATGCCGTGCTTGGCGGCGACATAGGCCGACTTGAACGGCGAGGCCACCAGCGAGTGCGCCGAGGCCGTGGAAATGATGCGCCCCCAGCCGCGCTTCTTCATGCCCGGGACGGCGGCGCGGATGGCGTGGAAGGCCGAGGAGAGATTGATGCCGATAATCGCGTCCCACTTCTCGATCGGGAAATCCTCGACCGGCGAGACGTGCTGGATGCCGGCGTTGTTGACGAGGATGTCGACGCTGCCGAGCTGCGCTTCGGCCTCGGCGATCATGCCGGCGATCTCGGCCGGCTTGAGCATGTTGGCGGCGTTGTACAGGGCGCGGACCTTGAAGTCCTTTTCGATGCCGGCCCGGGCGGCCTCGATCGCGGCGGCGTCTCCGAGCCCGTTGACGACGACGTTGGCGCCCGCCTCGGCCAGGGCCCGCGCGATGGCGAGGCCGATGCCGGAGGTGGAGCCGGTGACGACCGCGTTGCGGCCCGCGAGCGACGGCGAGATCGTGGACATGGAAGCTCCTGTGTTGCGCCGCGGCAATCTACTCCAGCCCCCCGCACGGGCAAGTGCTGCCTTCGGCGATGGCCGGGCCTGCACGCGCGCGCCGTCCGTGCTACAGAGGGCGGCGAAGGACGAATGATGACGCATTCACACTCCCGACCGACGCCCCAGTGTCCGGCCGACGCGACGGGCGGGCACGCGCACGAGCACGGCGGCTGCGCCCACGCGGCCGACCACGCGGCGCGTGCGCCCGCCGCCATTGCCGACGCCGAGGCGTTGTGCGCCGAACGCGGCCTGCGCCTCACCCCGATCCGCCGGCAGGTGCTGGAAGCGCTCTACGCCACCCACCGCCCCATGAGCGCCTACGACCTGATCGACGCGCTGGAGGCGGGCGGCGGCAAGCGCCACGCGCCCGTCACCATCTATCGCGCCCTTGATTTCCTTCTTGAGCAGGCCTTCGCGCACCGGCTGGAGAGCCGCAACGCCTTCATCGCCTGCCCCTTCCGCCACGCCCCGGGCGACCTCGTCGTGTTCATGATCTGCGACCGCTGCGGCGGGGTCGACGAGGCCGTCTCGGACGAGCTGCGCCGCGACCTCGCCCAGCTTGCGCGCAGACAGGGCTTCACCCCGCACGCCCGTGTCATCGAACTGGCCGGGTCCTGCGCGCATTGCCGGGGCTGAGGCCCGACGCCGCCGCCCGGGTCCACCCCCAACAGAATTGTCCGGACGCTTCCATGACCACCGATCTCGCCGCCCTGTCCTGCCTGCCGCCGCCCGCCGAATCCGGGCCCCGCCCGCGCCGCGTCACGGTTCCGGTGATGGTGGGAACGGTGAAGGTGGGCGGCGGAGCGCCTGTCGTCGTGCAATCGATGACCAATACCGACACGGCGGACATCGAGGCGACGGTCGCGCAGGTCGCGGCGCTGGCCCGCGCCGGGTCCGAGATCGTCCGCATCACCGTGGACCGCGACGAGGCGGCCGCCGCCGTGCCGCATATCCGCGACCGCCTGCTGCGGCGGGGCGTCGCCGTGCCGCTCGTCGGCGACTTCCACTATATCGGCCACAAGCTGCTGGCCGATCACCCCGCCTGCGCCGAGGCGCTGGACAAGTACCGCATCAATCCCGGCAATGTCGGGTTCCGCGAGAAGCGCGACCGCCAGTTCGGGGCCATCGTCGAAACGGCGATCCGCCACGGCAAGAGCGTGCGCATCGGCGCCAACTGGGGCTCGCTGGACCAGGAACTGCTGACCTACCTGATGGACGTCAACGCGCGCGCCGACGCGCCGCTGGACGCGCGGGCCGTCACCCGCGAGGCGATGGTCCAGTCGGCGCTGCTCTCGGCGGAGCGCGCCGAGGAGATCGGCCTACCACGCGAGCGGATCATCCTCTCGGCCAAGGTTTCGGCGGTGCAGGACCTCATCGCCGTGTACCGCATGCTGGCGGAGCGTTCCGACTACGCGCTGCATCTCGGCCTGACCGAGGCCGGCATGGGCTCCAAGGGCATCGTCGCCTCGTCGGCCGCGATGGGCATCCTGCTGCAGGAGGGCATCGGCGACACGATCCGCGTGTCGCTGACCCCGGAGCCGGGCGGCGACCGCACGCTCGAGGTGAAGGTGGCGCAGGAACTGCTGCAGACGATGGGCTTCCGCACCTTCGTGCCTCTGGTGGCCGCCTGCCCCGGCTGCGGCCGCACGACCTCGACCGTGTTCCAGGAGCTGGCGCGCGACATCCAGGCCTGGATTTCCGACTCGATGCCCGAGTGGAAGCGCACCTATCCGGGCGTCGAGACGCTTAACGTGGCGGTGATGGGCTGCATCGTGAACGGCCCCGGCGAGTCCAAGCACGCCGACATCGGCATCTCGCTGCCCGGCACCGGCGAGACGCCCTCCGCGCCGGTGTTCATCGACGGACGCAAGGCGGCGACCTTGCGCGGGCCGACCGTCGCGGCCGACTTCAAGGCCATGGTGAACGCCTATATCGAGAAGCGCTTCGGCGCGCGGCAAAGCGCCGCCGAGTAACGCCGCGAATTAGGGGCGTGCGCGCGGCAGCCAGGCGCGCAGCGTTTCGGCGAAGGCCAGCCTGCTCCCGTCGCGCCTGGCTTCGCCGATGACGACGCGCGCGCCGGCCTCGATGGGCGCGCCGAGCACTTCGGTGTGAAGCCCGTCCATCGCCCCGATGCGGACCGCGACGGGTTCGATGTCGCCCCGATCCGTCAAGATGTGAATGCGCCCGGCCTGCCCGGTGTCGCGGCCGGCGCGCTTCGCCCGCGCCGCCACGACCGCGTCGAAGCGGGCCTGCTGCTCCGGCCGGACCACGCCGGCGAGCCGCTTGATGAAGGTGCGCCGCATGGCGTGGACGCGCTCGCGCCGCGTCGCCGGGTCGGCCTCGGGGCCCAGGCCCAGCGCCACCGCGTCGCCGAGTTCGCGGGCGATGCGGTCCGCCTCCGCGCACTGGGCGGGGTCGAACCCCACATCACGCTTCACGTGTTCGATGAACTGGGCCAGCGCCTGGCCGGCGAAGGCCTTGCGGTCGGCGGCGGAGACCGTCGGCGCGGGCTCCGGCCCGCCCGGCTGGAACAGCAGCGCGGCGTAGGGCACACGCAGCGCGTTGTCGCGCCGCTCCACCTCGATCCGCACCCAGGCCGAGTCGCCGCCGGCCAGCGCCGGCTCCGTCGCGTCGAGCGTCACCAGCGCGCGCGCCGTGCCGGCTGGGCCGGGGCGGACGCTCGTTACCGAGGCGTGCAGGTCCCGGTTGGGATAGGCGTCCACCGCGACGCGAACCGGCTGGCCGGGCTTGACGCGCTCGAGGTCGGCGTCCGGGATCAGCGTCACCAGCGCGCGGCCCGCCGAGTCGCCGCCCTCCACCGTGCCGATGCCCGCGATGGTGACGACCACGGGGCCGCGGTCCACGCTCGCCGTCGCCCAGCGCGAGGCCGGCGCGGCGCCGCGCGCCGCGTAGACCGCGAAGGCGGAGACGCCCAGCGCCGCCGCCGCGAAAACGGTCAGCGCGGCGAGCGCGAAGGCGGACCGGGGTGTTCGGGCCATCGTGCCGAGGGATTCCTTGGTGGCTCTGCTGCGGTTGTCGTACCATTTTGCGGCCGCCGCGTCACGCGACGGGGCGCGGCGGTCAGCCGGGGATGAGTCCCGCGGCGATGTTGATGGTCAGGGCCAGGATGGCCGTGTTGAACAGGAACGACAGCACGCCGTGCGTCAGCGCGATCCTGCGGATGCGGCGGCTCACGATATCCACGTCGGCAGTCGCCGTGGCGCAGCCGATGACGAAGGCGAAATACAGGAAATCCAGGTAGTTGGGCTCGCCGACGCCGGGAAACTGCAGCCCGCCGCGGTCTCCGTCCTCGTGCACGCCGTAATACTCGTGCGCGTAATGGACGGCGAAGATCAGGTGCGTGAACGTCCACGACAGCAGCACGGTCGCGCCGGCCAGCGTGAGGGCGAGCGCGTCGATCCTGCCGCCGCCCTCGCGCGAGATGGCCAGTTCCAGCACGATGGCCGCGAAACTCGCCGTGACCGCCGTGATCACCAGCGCGAGGATGACGAGCCGGCCCTCGTCATACAGGGGCGCATGCTCCCTGATGTCGGTGACGGTGGAGCGGTACAGCGTCCACAGGGCGGCCACTAGGTAGACGAGCACTCCGACGTCCCACGACATCAGCCAGCGCGACGGCAGGCGGTGGTACGACGGCAGCAGGGAGTACACGACGAGGCCGACGGCGATGCTGGCCAGCAGGATACGCCTCGCGCGCGCCATGCGGACGAAGCGTTCCCCCAGCGTCATGAGCGTCGCTCGGCGGTGAAGCGGGCTGCTTCCCGCAGCGTGTCGGCCTCCGGACCGAAGCCGGCCAGCGCCATCACCGCCGCGTGGGCGAGGCGGTCGCGTTCCGCCTTGGCCTCGTCGAGGCCGAGTACGCCGACCAGCGTCGCCTTGCCGCGCGCCGCGTCCTTGCCGGTCGCCTTGCCCAGCGCGTCGGCGCTCGCCTCGACGTCGAGGATGTCGTCGGCCACCTGGAAGGCGGCGCCCAGCGCCTTGCCGTAGGAGAGCAGCGTGGCCCGGTCCTCGGCCGACGCGCCGCCGAGGATGGCTCCCGCCTCGGGCGCGAAGGACAGCAGCGCTCCGGTCTTCATCGCCTGCAGCCGGCGCACCGCCGGCTCGTCGAGCGCCAGCGGCCCGGCCGCTTCGTAGCGGCCTTCCGCCTCCAGATCGAGCATCTGGCCGCCGGCCATGCCGCCCAACCCGGCGGCGCGGGCGAGGCCGAGCAGGAGCGCGGCGCGCGCCCCGGGGTCGGGGTGAGTGGCGTCGTCGGCCAGCACGTCGAAGGCGTAGGTGAGCAGCGCGTCGCCGGCCAGGATGGCCGCCGCCTCGTCAAAGGCGCGGTGCAGCGCGGGCCTGCCCCGGCGCATGGCGTCGTCGTCCATCGCTGGCAGGTCGTCATGGGCGAGCGAGTAGCAGTGCACCATCTCCAGTGCGCAGGCGGCGCGCAGCACGCCCTCGCCGGCCGCGCCGAACAGGCGGGCGCTTTCCACCAGCAGGAAGGGCCGCAGGCGCTTGCCGCCGCCCAGCGTCGCGTAGCGCATCGCCTCCATCAGGCGGCGCGGCCGGGCGATCTCGCCGGGGCGGGGCGCGGGGTCGAGCAGCGTCTCCAGCATGCGCTCGATCGCCTCGGCGTCGGCGCCGAGGCGAACTTCGAAGGCTGAGGGTGGCTGGACCATGGTTCTGCGGACTCGGGCTCTCGGAACTCGCCGCGCTGTGGTCGGCTTGCCCTATCCGGCGGGATCGGTCAAGGCTGCGGCATGGGCGCGCGCGGGACGGGCGGAGTGGGCTGGCGGCTGCGGCGCGTGCTGCGCTGGGCGTTTTACGCCGTGCTCGCCATCGTCGCGCTCGTGCTGGCGCTCAGCGTGGCGTGGCGCTTCGTTCCTCCCGTCTCGACGCTCATGCTGGGGCGCTGGCTGACCTTCCAGTCCGTCGACCGGAGCTGGACGCCGCTCGGCCGCATCAGTCCGCGCCTCGTGGCGGCGGTGATGATGTCGGAGGACGCCCGCTTCTGCGAACACGGCGGCGTCGACTGGGACGCGCTGCGCGAGGTCATCGCCGACGCCGAGGACGGCGCGCCGTCGCGCGGCGCCTCCACGCTGACCATGCAGACCGCCAAGAACCTGTTCCTCTGGCCGTCGCGCTCCTATGTCCGCAAGGGGCTGGAGATCCCGCTGGCGCTGTGGCTCGACCTCGTCTGGCCGAAGAAGCGCATCATGGAGGTCTATCTCAACATCGCCGAGTGGGGCCCTGGCGTCTTCGGCGCCGAGGCGGCCGCCCGCGCCGCCTTCAACAAGCCCGCGGCCGCGCTTTCGGCGCGCGAGGCGGCCCTGCTCGCCACCGCGCTGCCGAACCCGATCAGGCGCGACTCCAGGCGGCCCTCGCGCGGCCACCAGCGCCTCGCGGCGATCGTCGCCGGGCGCGCGGCGGCGTCCGAGCCCTACACCGAGTGCGTGCGGTAGGCGCGGCGGGACTTCGGTCCGAAAAAAGAGTCCCGGGCGACTGGAAACTTGGCCGGGATGACTGTATAAGCCCGGCTTCCAATTCGCGGCGGCAGGCCGTAAGGGCGCTCGCGCCCGGCTGCGCGCCCTGACCACCGGAGAGTTCCATGGCCGTTCCGAAGAAAAAGACCTCGCCGTCCCGGCGCGGCATGCGCCGTTCCGCCGACGCCCTCAAGAACCCGACCTATGTCGAGGACAAGGACTCGGGCGAGCTGCGCCGTCCGCACCACGTCGACCTGAAGACGGGCATGTATCGCGGCCGTCAGGTTCTGAAGGCCAAGACCGAGGCGTGAGCCGAACTGGCCGGCCCGCGCGGGCCGGCGGTTGACGGACGACCGCACGAAAACGACGCGACGGCGCTCCCTTGGGGCGCCGTTTTGCTGTGCGGCGTCGGCGAGTCAGGCCTTGCGCGAGAAGCGACCGGGCGCGGCGGGATCGCGGTCCAGCTGGTCCGACGAGCGGTAGGCGATCGCGCCGTCCTCAGGCTCGGCGCGGCGGCGGGTGCGTTGCGAGGGCATGCCGGCGCGCACGGCGAGAAGCTGCGACAGGAAGCCGGCGTCGGCCGGGCGCGGCGGCCGTCCTCCGGCGCGGTGGGCGCGCCGGGGCGGCGTGATCTCCACGATGGCGCGTGGCGCCTGCGCGTCGTCCTCGTCCCGCCAGGTCGCCTCGCCGGGCTCGCCCATGGCCTCGCCTCCGTCCCGATCCGGCGCAATGCCGGTTCGCCCCGCTTCCTCCGTGCAAGGATCGATCCAGCCCCGAACCGCCCGGATCGCTCCGTTCCGGCACGCCGGGCGGCGCAACCGTCCCGTTTCGGGACGGCGCGGCGGTGAGCCGGTTTACTTGCTGGACAGCTTGTCGAGCCGGCGCTGCATCTCGATGAGCTGCTTCTTCAGGTCGTCGATCTCGCCGCCGGCGGGCCCCTCGGCCTTGTCGGACGCCTCACCGGTGTCGCCGCCTGCCAGCGGGAAGGGCGTGAACATCCGCAGCGCGTCACGGAACATGGCCATGTTCTTCTGCGCCTGCTCGTCCATCGCCGTGAAGGCGGCGTTTCCGAACGGGTTCTGCCCGAAGGTCGTGGAGAGCTGATCCCGGAACTTCTGCTGGTTCTGGGTCAGGGTGCGTAGCGACAGTTCCAGGTAACTCGGAACCAGAGCCTGCATGCTGTCGCCGTAGAAACGGATGAGCTGGCGCAGGAAGGTGATCGGCAGCAGGTTCTGCCCGCTCTTGCCCTCCTGCTCGAAGATGATCTGCGCCAGAACGGACCGCGTGATCTCCTCGCCCGTCTTGGCGTCGAACACGACGAAGTCCTCGCCCCCCTTCACCATGCCGGCCAGGTCGTCCAGCGTCACATAGGTGCTGGTGCCCGTATGGTAGAGGCGGCGGTTCGCGTATTTCTTGATGACGGTGGGCTTCTTCTCGGTGGTCATGTCCATCCGCTGCGCCTGCGAGGGGCCTCCCGGCGCGCCGCCGTGGCAGCGCGCCAACTGCGACGCTAGCCTTTTTGTGGCGCTGCGAAAACCAGATTTCTTCGACTTTCGTCAAACATTACGGGTGTTTTGGCCGCTTTCCGCCACCAAAGGACGACATCCTAGGGCCCTCGCGGCCCTTGACGCTGGCCTTTGGCCGGCCGAAACAATGCTCGACGACAGCGGCGCGAATAGACCTTTGCGACGCAGCGGAAAGTGTTCCCGACAGGAGGATCTGCCCCATGGCTGCTTCGGATATCGTCATTGTCAGCGCCGCTCGGACGGCGGTTGGCTCGTTCAACGGCGCGTTCGCCAACGTTCCCGCCCACGACCTCGGCGCGGTCGCCGTCAAGGCCGCGATGGAGCGGGCCGGCGTCTCGGGCGACGAGGTGGACGAGGTCATCCTCGGCCAGATCCTCGCGGCCGGCCAGGGCCAGAACCCGGCCCGGCAGGCGGCCATGAAGGCCGGCGTTCCGCAGGAGAAGACGGCGTTCGGCCTCAACCAGCTCTGCGGCTCGGGCCTTCGCGCGGTGGCGCTCGGCCTGCAGCAGATCGCCAACGGCGACGCCAAGATCATCGTGGCCGGCGGCCAGGAGTCGATGTCGCAGGCGCAGCACACCGCGCATCTGCGCAACGGCACCAAGATGGGCGACCTGAAGTTCGTCGACACCATGCTGCGCGACGGCCTGCTCGACGCCTTCCAGGGCTACCACATGGGCAACACGGCGGAGAACGTCGCCGCCAAGTGGCAGCTCACCCGCGACGAACAGGACCAGTTCGCCGTGGCCTCGCAGAACAAGGCCGAGGCGGCGCAGAAGGCCGGCAAGTTCAAGGAAGAGATCGTCCCGGTGACGGTGCCGAGCCGCAAGGGCGACGTGGTCGTCGATCAGGACGAATATATTCGCCCCGGCACGACGCTCGACGCGGTCGCCAAGCTGCGCCCGGCCTTCTCCAAGGACGGCACGGTGACGGCCGGCAACGCCTCCGGCATCAATGACGGCGCCGCCGCCGTGGTGCTGATGACCGCCGAGGAAGCGGCAAAGCGCGGCCTCAAGCCCCTGGCGCGCGTCGCCGCCTGGGCGACGGCCGGCGTCGACCCGGCGATCATGGGCACGGGTCCCATCCCGGCCTCGCGCAAGGCGCTGGAGAAAGCGGGCTGGAAGGTCGGCGACCTCGACCTCATCGAGGCGAACGAGGCCTTCGCCGCCCAGGCCATCGCGGTCAACAAGGACATGGGCTGGGACACGTCCAAGGTGAACGTTAACGGCGGCGCCATCGCCATCGGCCACCCGATCGGGGCCTCCGGCGCGCGCGTGCTGGTGACGCTGCTGCACGAGATGAAGCGCCGCGACGCCAAGAAGGGCCTCGCCACGCTGTGCATTGGCGGCGGCATGGGCATCGCCATGTGCCTGGAGCGCTGAGCGCGCCAGGCCGACAGGGCGCCGGCCGGACGCCCGACGGGCGTCCGGCTCATTTCGGAGCGTCGGTCCGACGCTCCTCAACCAGCCGAATTCAGGGGGGAGACGCATGGCACGAGTTGCGGTGGTGACAGGCGGCACGCGCGGCATTGGCGCGGCCATTTCCAAGGCGCTGGCGGCCGGCGGCTACAAGGTCGCGGCCAGCTACGCCGGCAATGACGAGGCGGCCGCCAAATTCAAGGCCGAGACCGGCATCGGCGTCTACAAGTGGGACGTGTCCAGCTACGACGCGTGCGTCGCGGGGCTCAAGCAGGTCGAGGCCGATCTCGGCCCGGTGGACGTGCTCGTCAACAACGCCGGCATCACGAAGGACGGCATGTTCCACAAGATGACGCCCGAGCAGTGGTACGGCGTCATCAATACCAACCTTAACTCGCTGTTCAACATGACGCGGCCGGTGTGGGAAGGCATGCGCGAGCGCAAGTTCGGTCGCGTGATCTGCATCTCATCCGTGAACGGCCAGAAGGGCCAGATGGGCCAGGTGAACTACTCCGCCGCCAAGGCGGGCGACATCGGCTTCGTCAAGGCCCTGGCTCAGGAAGGCGCGCGGGCGGGCATCACCGTCAACGCGATCTGCCCCGGCTACATCGCCACCGACATGGTGAAGGCGATCAGCCCCGACGTGCTCGCCAAGGCCATCCTGCCCCAGATCCCCGTCGGCCGCCTCGGCGAGCCGGAAGAGATCGCGCGCGCCGTGGTGTTCCTGGCGTCCGACGACGCCGGCTTCATCACCGGCTCGACGCTGTCGGCCAATGGCGGCCAGTACATGGTCTGAGGCCGGATCGCGGCGGGTTCGCCCGCCGCGATTCCCGACGCGACTCACGAGACGGCCGGGCTGGACCCGGCCGTTTTATCGTCGGGACGGCGTCGCTCAGGGATTGCGCGGGACGATCGGCTCGCCGACCAGCCACCAGCAGGAATGGTCGCGGTAGCGCACCGGGTAGAACCGCCGGTCCTGCGACAGGTTGGACGACAAATTGCCCTTCGGACGCGCGCCGCCGACCGGGCTGCCGCGCATTTCCATGAGATCGAGCAGCTCGGTGATTCGGGTCGGTTCGCCGCGTTCGCGCAGGATGGCGGCCACCAGGTCGCGCTGGCTGAACGCGCCACCCTGGGCGGGGTCGACGAAGGGCGGCGGGTTGCGGCGGCGCGCCGTACGCGGCGCCTGCGCGAGCTGCGCCAGCATCTCGAAGGCGGAGGCGACCGGGCCAGCCGCGCTCAGCGATGCGGCGGGCGGCTCGGCGCCCGCCGGCGGCGCTTCGAGCCAGCCAATGGCGTGTTGAAGGGCGAGCAGGACGCGGTAATCCTCGTTCTCTCGGAAGAGGCGGGCCGAGAGATCCTCCCGGATCCGCATCAATGCGCCCTTTGTCGTCTCGTTGAGTGTGTCCATTCTCGGAAACCCTTGCTCAAATAACGTATTCGCGAAAATGCCGCTAACAACCAGCGACTTGGCGCACAATGCGGGGGTTCAAAACGAACTTTCGACGCGAAACATCGGAAATTGTCTAACATGTCATGCAAGGCCATGCAACAACATGACGGGTTAAAATTGAGTGTCGAGCGGTTGAAATGATGAAACAACTTGAAGTTGCATCATTTGTTCGAGCAACCCTGCTCGGCTTCGGCGCGATCCTTCTGTGGTCGGCGCTCGCCGCGCTCACGGCCGCCGCCGGGGACACGCCGCCCTTCCAGCTCGCGGCGATGACCTTCGCCTTGGGCGGCGGATTGGGCGCAGCGTCGTGGCTGCGTCGCCCAGACGCCGTCCGCGCCTTGCGCCAGCCGTGGCCGGTCTGGCTGCTCGGCGTCGGCGGCCTGTTCGGCTACCACGCGCTCTATTTCGCCTCGCTGCGCCTCGCCCCGCCGGCCGAGGCGAGCCTGATCGCCTATCTCTGGCCACTGCTCATCGTGCTGTTCGCGGCCTTTCTGCCGGGAGGGCGCCTGCACGCCCGCCACCTGGCGGGCGCGGTCATGGGGTTCGCCGGGGTCGCGGTGCTGATGGCGGCGCGCGGCGGCCAGCTCAGCCTCGACTCCGCCGACGCGCCCGGCTATGCGCTGGCGCTCGCCTGCGCCTTCACCTGGGCGGGCTATTCCGTGCTGTCGCGAAGATTCGGGCACGTGCCGACCGACGCCGTGGTCGGCTTCTGCCTCGCCACCGCGCTCCTGTCTGCGGCGGCGCACCTGGCGTTCGAGACCACGGTTTGGCCGCGGGGGGCGGGCCAGTGGCTGGCCGTGCTGGCGCTGGGCCTCGGGCCGGTCGGGGCCGCCTTCTATCTGTGGGATGTCGGCGTCAAGAAGGGCGACATCACGCTGCTCGGCATCGGCTCCAACGCCGCGCCGCTGCTCTCCACGCTGATCCTGATCGCCACCGGCTTCGCCGATCCCAGCGTCTGGCTGCTGCTGGCGGCGGTGCTCGTCGTCGGCGGCGCGCTGGTCAGCCGCGGCTTCCAGGGACGGCGCGCCGCTCAGGCGGCCCAGTAGTCGTAGACATAGACTTCCCGGAAGCCGAGCCAGGCGTAGAGCGGACGGGCCTCCGCGTTGGCGACCGTGACCTGCAGATAGGCGCGGCGGGCCCCACGCGCGGCGGCGGCCGCCATCAGCGCCGCCACGGTGCGCCGGCCGAGCCCGCGCCGGCGGTGCGCCGCGTCGGTGACGACATGGAAGATGCCGGCGAGGTCGCCGCGCACCACGGCGCGTCCGAACGCCGCGGGCCGCCCGCCGTCGAACGCCGTGGCCAGCACCTGCCCGGCGGCGGCGCGTTCGAGCAGAAGCGCCACGACGGCGAGCTCGGTCGCGTCGTCCTCGTGGGCGAGGCCCATCGCCTCCACCCAGGCGGCGTCGAAGCCGTCGACGAGCGAGACGCCGTCCGGAACCGCCCCGCCGGCCGCGAGCGGGGCGAGCTGCACCGACGTGGCGTCGCCC
Source organism: Alsobacter ponti (assembly GCF_024294805.1). Taxonomy (GTDB): domain Bacteria; phylum Pseudomonadota; class Alphaproteobacteria; order Rhizobiales; family Beijerinckiaceae; genus Alsobacter; species Alsobacter ponti. The sequence continues at coordinate 109,716 of NZ_JANCLU010000008.1, read as the reverse complement.
GGCGCCAGGCCGAGCCTCGCGACGCGCTCGCGGCTCTTCTCGCCGGCCAGGGGCTGCAACCGCACGGTGCAGGGCGCGCCACGCTCGGCGCAGATGCGTCGCGCCGCCTCCAGCGCGGCGTCGAAACCGTCCGGCGCGAAGGTCACCGGCGTCAGGCAGTTGACGCGGCGCGACCGCGAGCCTGGCGTGTGGCGCAGCTCCCAGCCGCCGATCGCGGTCACCTCCGGGGCGGGCCAGGAGGCCGCGCTGTGCCGCTCCAGCTCCTCGACCAGGCGCAGATCGGCCGCCGCCTCAGCGGCCCTCGCGCTCGAAAGCGTCTCGCTCACGCGCGGTTCTTCCGCTCGCGCAGCTCGGCGAACACCTCCAGCGGCGAGCGGCCGGAAAGGCCGATCTGGCGCGCGATGGCGGGGTCGGCGGCGCGCAGGAAGGGATTGGTCGCCTTCTCGATGCCGATCATGGTCGGCAGGGTGAAGGCGTCGGCGGCGCGCAGCTGCTCGACCTCCTGGGCCCTCGCCTTCAGCGCCGGGTTGCCGGGGTCGACGCTCAGCGCGAAGCGGGCGTTGGAGAGCGTGTACTCGTGGCCGCAATAGACGCGCGTGTCGTCGGGCAGCGCCGCGAGCTTGTTGAGCGAGCTCAACATTTGCGCCGCCGTGCCCTCCAGCAGACGACCGCAGCCCAGCGAGAACAGCGTGTCGCCGGCGAACAGCAGCTTCTCGCCGCGAAAATGGTAGGCGATGTGGCCGGAGGTGTGCCCGGGCGTTTCGATCACCTCGGCCTCGAGATGGCCGACGCGCACGACGTCGCCCTCCCGCACGCCCTCGTCGATCTCGGGAACGCGGTGGGCGTCGGCCGCCGGGCCGACGACGCGCGCGCCGAACCGCGCCTTCAGCGCCGGCAGGGCGGCGACGTGGTCGCCGTGGTGATGGGTGACGAGGATGTCCGTCAGCCGCCATCCCGCCTTGTCGAGGGCTTCGAGGATGGGGGCCTCCTCGCCGGCGTCGATGGAGGCGGTCGCCCCGGTCGCCGAATCGTGCAGCAGCACGCCGAAATTGTCGGAGCCGATGAGGAACTGGCGGATCTCTGCGGGCATGGCGGACACTTCCTGCACTCGGGGGCCGTTCGGTCGAGGCCCGGCGCGGCCGCCGCCGGGCGGGGTCGCGCCGGTCCATTGTCTTGTGGGCGCTTGCGTCCTGCAACTCGGTTCTGCTTCATGGGATCACGATGAACGCGAATTTCGCGCGCCCCCGGCGCGGTGCGGGGAGCAGCCATGCATCCTGACGTGGTCGACCTGCGCAGCTTCTACGCCGGGCCGCTGGGGGTCGTGGCGCGCCGCCTGCTGGGCCGCAGCATCAGGGCGCGGTGGGGCAACGTGGCCGGGCAGATCGTGCTCGGGGTCGGCTACGCCACGCCCTATCTCGACGTCTTCACCGGCGAGGCGGAGCGGATTCTGGCCTTCATGCCGGCGGCGCAGGGCGTGGTGAACTGGCCCACGGACGGGCTGTCGGCGAGCGCGCTGGCGGAGCTCTCCATGCTGCCGCTCCGCGATTCGTCGGTCGACCGCGTGCTCGTCGTCCACGCGCTGGAGACGGGCGAGAGCCCCGGCGAACTGCTGTCGGAGATCTGGCGGATCCTCACCCCGGGCGGGCGGCTGATCGCCGTCGCGCCGAACCGGCGCGGCATGTGGGCGCGCATGGACACGACGCCGTTCGGCCAGGGGCAGCCCTTCTCGCGCGGGCAGCTGACGCAGGTCCTGCGCGAGGCGCTGTTCTCGCCGGTGCATTGGTCGGAGGCGCTCTACGTGCCGCCCTTCCCGAGCCGGACCTTCCTGCGCTCGGCGACGGCGTGGGAGCGGCTGGGCGTTACCCTGTCCCTGCCCTTCGCCGGCGTCCACGTCATCGAGGCGACCAAGACCCTGTACCGTCCGGTGGTGGTGCGCCAGACGCGCCGCGTCTCGGCCCGCATGTCCCCGGCGCTCGCCGCCACGCCCCGCGTGCTGACGCGCGGCGCGGATTGACCTGTCGCATTCCCCCGCTATGATCCGCGCCGCTCGCCTCAGGCGCGCGCCCCTATGGCGGAACTGGTAGACGCGACCGACTCAAAATCGGTTTCCGCAAGGAGTGCTGGTTCGATTCCGGCTAGGGGCACCAACGATCCCGTGTGCACCCAAGGCTTCGGCCTTAACCCGATCTCCCGCGCGGCGGCGCGCCGCGTTAAAGGCTTTGTTATTAAAGGCGGTTGCCAGGCACCCAAAGGGGGGGTTCGGCCCGTCCTTGCCCAAGCACCAGTATCCCGCCATCCTGCCGGATGCGGGGCTTGGCTTGTTCTGCGGAGCCCGGAAGGGCGGCGCGGAACGGCGGGGGCCTCGTCCCGCCGGCGGATGCCGGAGGTGAGGGTGTAATACCGACGAGAGTTGACCCCCGCCGTTCCGCGCGCGGTGTTTGAGGCTTGCTCCGCTTGGTCCCAGGGGGCATGACACTCACCCTGTTTGGTCCCGCAAGCCGGCTGGCCCTTGCCTCCCGATCGACCCCCGCCCGCATATCGCGTGACGAAGTCCGTCCTGGAAGCTGAGAAACCATCCAGCCCGGGTTACTGTCCCGCTGTTGGCGGCGACGAACCTGAGCGGCTTGGGCCGCCGGCGCTCGGGAGTGCGTGACGCTCCCTCGAACCGGCCACCGCCCCCCACCCGCATCGGCCACGCTGCAGACGCCCCTTCCTCGGGTGAGGACGAGAGCCATATAGGCATAAATTCCTGAGAATGTCAAGCGGGATTGCGGGTAGGCCCGCGCCCGCTACCGCGCCCCGCGGCCGTTGAGGGGGTTGTCGGGGTCCCAGGCGTAGTCGACCGTCTCGAAGCGCATCGACAGGGCGTCGAGCATCAGCAGGCGGCCGACGAGGCCTTCGCCGAAGCCGACGATTTCGCGGATCGTCTCTAGGGCCATCAGCGCGCCCATGACGCCGGCCAGCGCGCCGAGCACGCCGGCCTCGGCGCAGGTCGGCGTCGCGCCGGGTGGGGGCGGCGCGGGGAACAGGCAGCGATAGGTGGGATTCGGCGCGCCGTCCGGCCCCGTCTCGTGCGCCCGGATCGTGGTCAGCGTGCCGTCGAACACGCCGAGCGCCGCCGTCACCAGCGGCCGCCGGGCGCGGAAGCACGCGTCGGAGACGGTGTAGCGCGTCTCGAAATTGTCGGAGCCGTCGGCCGCCACGTCGTAGCGCGCCGCCAGCGCCTCGGCGTTGTCCGCCGTCAGGCGAAGGCGATGCGGCTCGACCGTCACGTGCGGGTTGAGGCGGGCCACCGCGCTCGCCGCGCTCGCCACCTTGGGGCGGCCGACATCGTCGGTGCCGTGGATCACCTGCCGCTGCAAATTGGAGAGCGACACGTCGTCGTCGTCGACCACGCCGATCGTGCCGACGCCGGCGGCGGCAAGGTACTGGATGAGCGGCGCGCCGAGCCCGCCCGCGCCGACCACGAGGACCCGCGCCCGCTTCAGCTTCTGCTGGCCCGGCCCGCCGACATGGCGCAGCACGATATGGCGCGCGTAGCGCTCCAGCTCCTCGGGGCTGAGGCTCATCGCGTCCCGAGCGCCCAGTCGAGCGCCTCTTCCAGCCGGTCGTTGCCCCAGAACAGCTCGCCGTCCGGCGTCACCAGCGTCGGCGCGCCGAAGACGCCCTTCGCGACGGCGGCGTCGGTCTGCCGGCGCAGGGCGTGCTTCACCAGCTCGGTATGGGCGGCGGCCAGCGCCGGCTCGAAGTCGACACCCGCCTCGCGCAGCGCCTCCTCCACCACCGCCGGCTCGGCGATGTCGCGGCCCTCGCAGAAGGCGGCGCGGTACACGGCGCGTGTGAAGGCGGGGCGCGCCTCGTCCGGCAGGGCGACGGCGACGCGCGAGGCGGAGAGGCCGTTGAGGGGGAAGGCGTCGGGCACGCGGAACGGCAGGCCCATGCGCTCGCAGCGCCGCTCGACGTCGCGCCACATGTAGCGCGTCTTGGCGGGGACCGCGAGGTTGGGGGAGCGCTCCAGCCCGTTGTGCTTGAACACCGCCCCGAGCAGGAAGGGCCGCCACACCAGGCGCACGCCGCGCGCCTCGGCCAGCGGCCCGATGCGTTCGGCGGCGAGGAAGGAATAGGGCGAGGAGAACTCGTACCAGAAGTCGACGACGGGCTGTTCGGTCATGCCGCCGAGCCTAGCACCCCGGCCGCCCGCCGCAAGCGCGCCGCGCCCGCCGCCCCCTCCCAAGGCGGGCCTTGCGCGCGCGCCCGCCATGCCTATAGTCCCGCGCGAATTCGCGGGGCCTCGCGGCCCGGAGAGAGTGAGCCCCTATGTCCGACAAGCGCGTCAAGAAGGTCGTCCTCGCCTATTCCGGCGGGCTCGACACGTCGATCATCCTCAAGTGGCTGCAGACCACCTACGGTTGCGAGGTCGTGACCTTCACGGCCGATCTCGGCCAGGGCGAGGAGCTGGGGCCGGCGCGCGACAAGGCGCTGCTGCTCGGCATCAAGCCCGAGAACATCTTCATGGACGACCTGCGCGAGGAGTTCGTGCGGGACTACGTGTTCCCGATGTTCCGCGCCAACGCGCAGTACGAGGGGCTGTACCTGCTGGGCACCTCCATCGCCCGGCCGCTGATCGCCAAGCGCCAGATCGAGATCGCCGAGCAGGTCGGCGCCGACGCCGTCTCGCACGGGGCCACCGGCAAGGGCAACGACCAGGTGCGCTTCGAGCTGGGCTACTACGCGCTGAAGCCCGACATCACCATCATCGCGCCGTGGCGCGAGTGGGACCTGACCTCGCGCACGCGGCTCATCGAGTTCGCCGAGCAGCACCAGATCCCGATCGCCAAGGACAAGCGCGGCGAGGCGCCGTTCTCGGTCGACGCCAACCTGCTGCACGCCTCCTCCGAGGGCAAGGTGCTGGAGGACCCGGCCGTCGAGGTGCCGGACTACGTCTACTCGCGCACGCTCGACCCGGAGAAGGCCCCCGACACGCCGACCGTCATCGCGATCGACTTCGAGAAGGGCGACCCGGTCGCCATCGACGGCGTCCGGATGTCGCCGGCGACGCTGCTGGCCCGCCTCAACGAGCTGGGCCGCGCCAACGGCATCGGCCGGCTGGACCTCGTCGAGAACCGCTTCGTCGGCATGAAGAGCCGCGGCATGTACGAGACGCCCGGCGGCACGATCCTGTACTTCGCGCATCGCGGCATCGAGTCGATCACGCTCGACCGCGGCGCGGCGCACCTCAAGGACGAGCTGATGCCGAAATACGCCGAGCTCGTCTACAACGGCTTCTGGTTCTCGCCGGAGCGCGAGATGCTGCAGGCGATGATCGACAAGAGTCAGGAGGCGGTGACCGGCCGCGTGCGGCTGAAGCTCTACAAGGGCTCGGCCTGGGTGATCGGCCGCGAGAGCCCCTATTCGCTGTACGACCAGGAGCTGGTGACGTTCGAGGAAGGCGCGGTCGCCTACGACCACCGCGACGCCGCCGGCTTCATCCGCCTCAACGCCCTGCGCCTGCGCACCCTGGGCGCCCGCAAGCGCAAGCTGGGGGTGTAAGCCGACCGGGCGAGCCCCCGCCTCAGCGAGCAGGAAGAACGTGAGTTGATGGCGGTTTCCCGTTTGCGCGCAGCGGCGCTCGGCTGATCGCGCGCATCCGCCCCCACCCCCCTCCGCCCAATCCCTCGTTGTCCCCGGCCCTCCCCTGTGATATTGCGGCGCAACCAACGAGAAGCCGCGCCAGCCCGACTCCCCCGACGGAGCCGGGCTTTGCCGTTTGAGAGATCCCCATGAAGCTGCGCAATATCGCGATCATCGCCCACGTCGACCATGGCAAGACCACGCTGGTCGACAAGCTGCTGATGCAGTCGGGCACCTTCCGCGAGAACCAGAAGGTGGCCGAGCGCGCCATGGACTCCAACGACCTGGAGCGCGAGCGCGGCATCACCATCCTCGCCAAGTGCACCTCGGTGCAGTGGAAGGACACCCGCATCAACATCGTCGACACCCCCGGCCACGCCGATTTCGGCGGCGAGGTGGAGCGCATCCTCAACATGGTCGACGGCGTCATCGTGCTCGTCGACGCCGCCGAGGGTCCGATGCCGCAGACCAAGTTCGTGGTCGGCAAGGCGCTCAAGCTCGGCCTGCGCCCGATCGTGGCGATCAACAAGATCGACAAGCCCGAGCAGCGCGCCAACGAGGTCGTCAACGAGGTGTTCGACCTTTTCGCCGCCCTCGACGCCACCGACGACCAGCTCGACTTCCCGATCCTCTACGGGTCCGCCAAGCAGGGCTGGATGGCCGAAAGCCCGGACGGCCCGCAGGACAGCCTCGGCCCGATGTTCGACCTCGTGCTGCGGCACGTGCCGGCCCCCAAGATCGAGGAGGGGCCGTTCCGCCTGCTCGGCACCATCCTGGAGGCCAACCCCTATCTCGGCCGCATCGTCACCGGCCGCATCACGTCGGGCACGGTGAAGCCCAACCAGGCCTTCAAGGTGCTCGACGCCAAGGGCAACCTGATCGAGCAGGGCCGCATCTCCAAGGTGCTCGGCTTCCGCGGCCTCGAGCGCGTGCCGGTGGACGAGGCGGAGGCCGGCGACATCATCGCCATCGCCGGCATGGTCAAGGGCACCGTGGCCGACACGTTCTGCGACCCGCTGGTCGAGGCGCCGCTGCCGGCCCACCCGATCGACCCGCCGACCGTCACCATGACCTTCCGCGTCAACGACTCGCCGCTTGCCGGCACGGAGGGCGACAAGGTGACGAGCCGCGTCATCCGCGACCGCCTGTTCAAGGAGGCCGAAGGCAATATCGCGCTGCGCATCACCGAATCCTCCGAGAAGGACTCGTTCGAGGTCGCCGGGCGCGGCGAACTGCAGCTCGCCATCCTCATCGAGACGATGCGCCGCGAGGGCTTCGAGCTCGCCGTGTCGCGGCCCAAGGTGGTGTTCTCGCGCGACGAGGCCACCGGCGAGATGCTGGAGCCGATCGAGGAGGTCGTCATCGACGTCGACGAGGAGCATTCCGGCGTCGTCGTGCAGAAGATGTCCGAGCGGCGCGCCGACATGATCGAGATGCGCCCCTCCGGCGGCAATCGCCAGCGCCTGGTGTTCCACGCCCCCACGCGCGGCCTCATCGGCTATCTCGGCGAGCTGCTCACCGATACGCGCGGCACCGCGATCATGAACCGCCTGTTTTATGAATACGCGCCGTGGAAGGGCGACGTCGCCGGCCGCCGCAACGGCGTGCTGATCGCCAACGAGGCGGGCGAGGCGGTTGCCTACGCGCTGTGGAACCTCGAGGACCGCGGCCCGATGATGATCGAGCCCGGCTGGAAGGTGTACCAGGGCATGATCGTCGGTGAGCACACCCGCGACAACGACCTCGAGGTCAACGTCCTCAAGGGCAAGAAGCTCACCAACGTGCGCGCCGCCGGCAAGGACGAGGCCGTGCGCCTCACCCCGCCGATCCGCATGACGCTGGAGAAGGCGCTGGCCTACATCCAGGACGACGAGCTGGTCGAGGTGACGCCCAAGGCGATCCGCCTGCGCAAGACGCTGCTCGACCCCAACGACCGCAAGCGCGCCGAGCGCGCTCGCGAGGCCGTGGCCTGAGCCGCGCGACGGGGCGGCGGCGGCCTCGCGCCGCCTCGCCGCCCGCGCGTTCCGCCCTATCTGGATGGGCATGACCACCACACCCCGCCCGGCGCGGCGGACCCGCCGCAAGCCCCTGGACGAGGCCAAGGTCGACGCCGTGCTCGCGCTGGTGCTGGAGCTGGACGGGCGCGCCCCCGCCGCGCCCCGCCCGGGCCGGCTGGAGGCGCTGCTGCGCGAGCTGGCCGAGCGCCGCCCCCGCAAGGACCCCGACGAGATCGAGGACATGGTGTGGGCGCACTGGATCTCGCATCGCGACCGGCGCGCCTGCACCGACATGGCCGTCGCCCTCGAGGCGATGGGGGCGGGCGCGTTCGACCTCGCGCGCCCGTTGCTCGACGCGTTGGTGCGCCGCCGGCCGGACTGGGCCGAGGCCTGGCACAAGCGCGGCATCCTCGCCTTCATCCAGAAGCGCGACGCCGACGCGCTCGGCGACATCGAGCGCACGCTGCTGCTGGAGCCGCGCCATTTCGGCGCCGTCTCCAGCTTCGGCCAGATCTGCCTGCGCCACGGCCGGCTCACGGAGGCGCGCGCCGCGTTCCAGGTGGCGCTGGCCATCAACCCTCATCTGGAGGGGCTGGCGGAGGCGGTGGCCGAGCTCGGCCAGATGCGCCGTGCGCAATGGCACTGAGCGGCGAATTCCACAGACGCGCGGGTGGATTGCCTATTGCCGGCAAAACCGCTTAGTTTGGCCGCAAGCCGCCCTCCGGCGGCGGAAAACCGTCAAGAAACATCGAGGGGAATACGCAATGAAAACGGCGCAACGTAGCGGCCTGGCGGCACTCGCCCTGTCCGCCGTGCTGATGGCCTCCACAGGCCTGTCCGCCAAGACGCTGGTCTACTGCTCCGAGGGGAGCCCCGAGAACTTCACCCCCGCCCTGAACACCACCGGCACCAGCTTCGACGCCGCGCGCCCGGTCTACAACCAGCTCGTCGAGTTCGAGCGCGGCACGACCAAGGTCATCCCGGGCCTGGCGGAAAGCTGGACGGTGAGCCCCGACGGCCTGACCATCACGTTCAAGCTGCGCAAGGGCGTGAAGTGGCACACCGTCACCGGCTTCAAGCCGACGCGCGACTTCAACGCCGACGACGTGCTGTTCTCGTTCAACCGGCAGTGGAAGACCGACCACCCCTACTACAAGGTGTCCGGCGGGAAGTATGACTACTTCAACGACATGGACATGCCGAAGCTCCTCAAGAGCATCGAGAAGAAGGACGACTACACCGTCGTGATGACGCTGGCGGAGCCGAACGCGCCGATGCTCGCCAACCTGGCCATGGACTTCGCGACCATCCAGTCGGCCGAGTTCGCCGAGCAGCTCCTCAAGGCCGGCAAGCCCGAGCAGTTCGACCAGATCCCGGTCGGCACCGGGCCGTTCTCCTTCGTCGCCTACCAGAAGGACGCGGTGATCCGCTACAAGGCGAACAAGGAGTTCTGGGGCGAGAAGCCGAAGATCGACGACCTCGTCTACGCCATCACGCCCGACCCGACGGCACGCTACTCCAAGCTGAAGAGCGGCGAGTGCCACTTCGTGCCCTATCCGCGTCCGGCTGACCTCGCCGAGATGCAGAAGGACCCGCAGCTCCAGGTCATCAACCAGCCGGGCCTCAACATCGCCTACTGGGCGTTCAACACGCAGAAGAAGCCCTTCGACGACAAGCGCGTCCGCCAGGCCCTGAACATGGGCATCGACAAGGCCGCCATCGTCAAGGACGTGTACCTGGGCGCCGGCCAGGCGGCCAAGAACCTCATCCCGCCGACGCTGTGGGGCTACAACGACAAGGTCCAGGACTATCCCTACGACCCGGAGAAGGCCAAGGCGATGCTGAAGGAAGCGGGCGTCACCACGCCGCTCGACATCGACCTCTGGTACATGCCCGTGCAGCGGCCCTACAACCCCAACGCCAAGCGCATCGCCGAGATGATGCAGGCGGACCTCGCCAAGCTCGGCATCAACGCCAAGCTGGTGACCTACGAGTGGGGCGAGTACCGCAAGCGCGCCCAGCAGGGCGAGGCGATGACCGTGCAACTCGGCTGGACCGGCGACAACGGCGACCCGGACAACTTCTTCTTCCTGCGCGGCTGCGCGGCGGCCCGTCCGGGCGGCCAGAACCTGTCCAAGTGGTGCAACAAGGAGTATGACGACCGCCTCAACAAGGCCAAGACCCTGGCCGACCCGGCGGCGCGCGCCAAGCTCTACGAGGAAATGCAGGTTATCGAGCACGACGAAGCGCCCGACATGAAGATCGCGCACTCCATCGTCTACGAGGTGATGCGCAAGGGCGTGACGGGCTACAAGCAGAGCCCGCTCGGCGGCCACAAGTTCAACGGCGTCGACGTCCAGTGACGGGCGTCTCGGCCTGACCTTTCGGGAGGGGCGGCGCAACGCCGCCCCTCCCTTGTTTCAAGGGCCCGCGCCGCGGGTCCGTGCCGCCTTCATGACGGTGCCTCCCAAACATGTTCAAGTTCCTGCTGAAGCGCGCCGCGCTCACCATTCCCACCTTCTTCGCGCTGATGTTCGTGACCTTCGTGGCGATCCGGCTCGTGCCGGGCGACCCCGTCGAGGTCCGCACCGGCGAGCGCGGCATCTCGCCCGAGCGGCTGGCGCAGTTCCGCCACGAGCTGGGGCTCGACCAGCCGGTCTGGAAGCAATTCCTGGACTATGTCTGGCAGCTCCTGCACGGCGATTTCGGCACCTCGATCGTCACCAACGAGCGCGTGCTGACCGAATTCTTCCAGCTCTTCCCGGCGACGCTGGAACTGTCGTTCTTCGCCATGCTGTTCGCCATCGGCATCGGCATTCCCGCCGGCGTGATTGCGGCGCTGAAGCGGGGCAGCATATTCGACCAGACCCTCATGGGCATTTCGCTGACCGGCTTCTCCATGCCGATCTTCTGGTGGGGCCTGCTGCTCATCATGCTCGTGGCCGAGCGCTGGGGCCTGACACCGGTGTCGGGCCGCATCGACCTCATCCGCTTCTATTTCGAGCCTGTCACCGGCTTCATGCTGATCGACTCGCTGCTCTCCGACCAGCCCGGCGCGTTCTGGTCGGCGCTGCACCATCTGGTGCTGCCCGCCATCGTGCTCGGCACCGTGCCGCTGGCGACGCTGGCGCGCATGACGCGCTCGTCCATGCTGGAGGTGCTGAGCGAGGACTATGTCCGCACGGCGCGCGCCAAGGGGCTGAGCACGTTCCGCGTCATCGGCGTCCACGCGCTGCGCAACGCGCTGATCCCGGTAGTGACGATCATAGGCCTGCAAGTGGGCTCGCTGATGGCGGGCGCGGTCCTGACGGAGACGATCTTCTCCTGGCCCGGGGTGGGCAAGTGGCTGATCGAGTCGATCGGCCGGCGCGACTATCCCGCCCTGCAGGGCGGCATCCTGCTGATCTCCTCGGTGGTCATCATCGTGAACCTCACCGTCGACATCCTCTACGGCACCATCAACCCGCGGATTCGCCATGGCCGCTGACATTTCCGTCGTGGACACCGCGCCGGCCATCCCCGCCCCGGCGGGTCCGCTGCGCGCCTTCTGGGCGTCCTTCTCCGAGAACCGCGGCGCGGTGATCGGCATGCTGGTGCTGCTGCTCATCGTGCTGCTGGCGGTGTTCGCGCCGCTCGTCGCGCCCTATTCGCCGACCGAGCAGTTCCGCGAGTTCAGCAAGCTTCCGCCGGCATGGTCGGAGGGCGGCGACTGGCGCTACGTGCTCGGCACCGACGCCCTCGGCCGCGACATGCTCTCCCGCCTCGTCTACGGGGCGCGCGTGTCGCTGTTCATCGGCCTCGCCGTGATGGTGGTGTCGGTGGCGGTGGGCGTCGCGCTCGGCCTCGTGGCCGCCTTCGCCGGCGGCATCACCGATGTCGCCATCATGCGCGTGATGGACCTCATCATCTCGGTGCCGGGCCTGGTGCTCGCCATCCTGATCGTGTCGGTGCTGGGGCCCAGCCTCGCCAACACCATCGTCGCGGTCACCATCGTGTTCCTGCCGCGCTACGTGCGGCTGGTGCGCGCCTCGGCGATGGGCGAGATCGGCAAGGACTACGTCACGGCGGCGCGCGTCGCCGGCGTCGGCCGCCTGCGCCTGATGGCCTCAACCGTGCTGCCCAACTGCCTCGCCCCGCTCATCGTGCAGGCGGCGCTGGGCGTGTCGGAGGCGATCCTGGAGGCGGCGGCGCTGGGGTTCCTCGGCCTCGGCGCGCAGCCGCCGACGCCCGAATGGGGCTCGATGCTCGCCGACAGCCGCGAGTTCATCCGCTCCAACCCGTGGATCGTCACCCTGCCGGGCCTCGCCATCCTCGTCACCGTCATCTCGATCAACCTGATGGGCGACGGGCTGCGCGACGCGCTCGATCCCAAGCTGAAGAGGAGCTGAGAGCGTGAGCCTCCTCGAAATCCGCAACCTCTCCGTCTCCTTCGCCACCCGCAACGGGGCGTTCAAGGCGGTCGACGGCGTCGACCTGACGGTGGACCAGAACGAGGTCGTCGCCATCGTCGGCGAGTCCGGCTCCGGCAAGTCGGTGGCCATGCTGGCGCTGATGGGCCTGCTGCCGTGGACGGCGACCGTCACCGCCGACGTGATGCGCTTCGACGGGCGCGACATGCTGACCCTGTCGTCGCGCGAGCGGCGCTCGATCATCGGCCGCGACATCTCCATGATCTTCCAGGAGCCGATGACGTCGCTGAACCCGTGCTTCACGGTCGGCTACCAGATCGGCGAGACGCTGAAGGCGCATCTGCAGCTCGACCGCGCCGCGCGACGCCGGCGCGCCGTGGAGCTGCTGGAGGAGGTCGGCATCACCGATCCGCAGCGCCGCCTGTCGGCGTTCCCGCACCAGCTCTCCGGCGGCATGAGCCAGCGCGTGATGATCGCCATGGCGATCGCCTGCCGGCCCAAGCTGCTGATCGCCGACGAGCCGACCACCGCGCTCGACGTCACCATCCAGGCGCAGATCCTCGACCTGCTGCTGCGGCTGCGGCAGGAGACCGGCATGGGCCTGGTGCTGATCACCCACGACATGGGCGTTGTGGCCGAGACGGCCCACCGCGTCATCGTGCAATACGCCGGCCAGCAGGTGGAGACGAACGCCACGCTGCCGCTGTTCGCCGATCCGCACCATCCCTACACGCACGCTCTGCTGGCGGCGCTGCCCGAGCGCGCCACCGGCCGCGTGCTGCCCTCGATTCCGGGCGTCGTGCCCGGCCAGTTCGACCGGCCGGCGGGCTGCCTGTTCTCGCCGCGCTGCGCCTTCGCCACCGAATTGTGCCGGACCACCCGCCCGCCCCACGCCTCGCCCCAGCTCGGGCGGGCGCTCTGCCACTACGCGCTGGTCCAGGGCCAGCCCACCAACCGGGAGCGCGCGGCATGAGCGTCGTCCTCGAAGGCCGCGACCTCGCGCGGGAGTACTCGGCGAAGCGCGGCATGTTCTCACCGCCCGCCACCGTCAAGGCGCTCGCCGGCGTCTCGTTCGACCTCGAGACCGGCAAGACGCTCGCCGTGGTCGGCGAATCCGGCTCCGGCAAGTCGACGCTGGCGCGTCTCGTCACCATGATCGAGGAGCCGTCGCGCGGCACGCTGCGCATCAACGGCGTCGACCTCGCCACCGCGACGGCGAAGGACCGCCGCGACCTGCGCCGCCACGTGCAGATCGTGTTCCAGAACCCCTACGGCTCGCTCAATCCGCGCCAGACCATCGGCGCGGCGCTCGAGGAGCCGCTGCTGGTCAACACGGACATGCCGGCGGCCGAGCGCGCCAGGGCGGCGCGCGACATGATGGCCCGCGTCGGCCTGCGGCCCGAATATGTCGACCGCTACCCGCATATGTTCTCGGGCGGCCAGCGCCAGCGCATCGCCATCGCCCGCGCGCTGATGCTGCGGCCCAAGATCCTCGTCCTCGACGAGCCGGTGTCGGCGCTCGACGTGTCGATCCGCGCCCAGGTGCTGAACCTGCTCGCCGAGCTGCAGCAGGAATTCGGCCTCGCCTATTTGTTCATCTCGCACGATCTGTCGGTGGTGCGGCACATCGCCGACACGGTGATGGTCATCTATCTCGGCCACGCCGTGGAGGTGGGCTCGCGCGACGCGATCTTCTCCGCGCCGCAGCACCCCTACACGCGGGCCCTGCTGTCGGCGACGCCGGTGGCCGACCCGCTGGCCAAGAAGGAGCGCATCGTGCTGCAGGGCGAGCTGCCCTCGCCGTTCGATCCGCCCAAGGGCTGCCCGTTCAACCCGCGCTGCCCGCTCGCTCACGCCCGCTGCGTGCAGAACCCGCCGCTCGAGACGAAGCACGGCCGCCTGGTCGCGTGCTGGGCGGTGGAGGGGTAGAACCGTTTGGAAAGCGGTCGGCCGAGCTACGCTCCCCTCGGTCGAAAATCGCGCGGATCGAGGCAGGCGTCGTATTCGTTCTGGGTGATCTTGATCCACTCGGTCCGATCAATCCCGCGCCCCGAGGTTGCTCGAGGCCCGGCGGGAAAGGCGGAGGCGAGGACGATCCGCCGTTCCTGTTCCTTCCCGATCTCGAGAATCTCCTCGACGACCTCGGCAAGGTCCTGATCTTGGCTATAGATCACTGCCACGTCGAAATTTCGCTTCCGCGCGAGGGCTACGAGATCGAGCGCAAGCCGCAGATCGATCCCTTTTTCCTGAGCGATTTTAATATTTTGAGGAGTATCGCCGGCTTTCGACGGCGGCAGATGTCTGTAGCGGAGCGGCCGCGTCGTGACGTGAACGCCGGCGCGCTTGAGCGCAAGAATGCGATTGCTCCAGTATCCGTGCCACTTCGGATCTTCCACGGCGGACGGAATGCCCGTGTAATACCGAACCAATGTCGGCCGCCACCCTTTCAACTCGCACACTCGCGCATGCAGTTTCAGAGGGTCGAAATTCGGATGGTGGTGACCGAAAGCGTCCTTCGCATGCCTGAACAGATTCTGCACGTCGAAGAACGCCATGGCGTTCAATGGACCTTGCATCGCAATCAACATCGAAAAACAAAAAACCCCGCCGGGGACCGCAAGCGGCCAAGTCCGACGGGGGGCTAATGAAAGAAAGGTTATGTGAAAATCGGCGTTTTTGCAAGCGCGTTGTGAGAGGGAGACTCTCGCGAACGCCGAAGGCGCCGGATCAATTCGCAAACCTATCCGTCCCGCCGTGACACGCCGCATTCGCGCTGGTAAGCCCCGGCATCGGCTTTCAAGGAGACAGGCGAATGACCATTGAACGTATCGGCTGCGGCCCGCGCATGAGCGACGCCGTGATTCACGGCGACACGGTGTACCTGGCTGGCCACGTCGCCGACGCGGCGAAGGGCAAGAGCGTCACCGAGCAGACGCGCGACATCCTGGCGCAGATCGACGAGACGCTCGCGCAGGCCGGCACGGACAAGACGAAGATCCTCTCGGCCACCATCTATCTCGCCGACATCAAGACCTTCGCGGAAATGAACGCCGTGTGGGACCAGTGGGTGTCGAAGGGCAACACGCCGGCCCGCGCCACCGTCGAGGCGAAGCTCGCCGCGCCCGACTACACGGTCGAGATCGTGATGATCGCCGCGCGCTGAGGGCGGGGACGCCGCCGTATCCCCGGGACGGCGGCGGTGCGGTAGAGTGCGAATCGAGGGACGTGGACCATGGCGGCCAGTGTGTCGAGCGCGGCGGACGAGTACGACTACATCGTCGTGGGGGCGGGCTCGGCCGGCTGCGTGCTGGCCAACCGGCTCTCGGCGGACCCGGCCAACCGGGTGCTGCTGCTCGAGGCCGGCGGGCGCGACGGCTGGATCTGGTTCCACATCCCGGTCGGCTACCTGTTCGCCATCGGCAATCCGCGCGCCGACTGGATGTTCAAGACCCAGCCCGAGCCCGGGCTGGGCGGGCGCGCCATCGCCTATCCGCGCGGCAAGGTGATCGGCGGCAGCTCCGCCATCAACGCCATGATCTACATGCGCGGCCAGGCCGCCGACTACGACGGCTGGCGGCAGATGGGGCTGGAGGGCTGGGGCTGGGAGGACGTGCTGCCGTTCTTCCTGCGCCACGAGGACCACGTGTTGCCGCCCAACGCTTTCCACCGTTCCGGCGGGGAATGGCGGGTCGAGTATCCGCGCGTGCGCTGGGACGTGCTCGACGCCTTCCGCGACGCCGCCGAGCAGGTCGGCATCCCCAAGGTCGACGACTTCAACACCGGCGACAACGAGGGCTCGTCCTATTTCCAGGTCAACCAGAAGCGCGGCCGGCGCTGGAGCGCGGCGCGCGGCTTCCTGAAGCCGGCGCTCGGCCGGCCGAACCTGCGGCTGGAGACCGGCGTGCTCGCCGAGCGCGTGCTGATCGAGGGCTGCCGCGCCGTCGGCGTCGCCTACCGGCAGGGCGGAGCTGAGCGCATCGCGCGGGCGCGGCGCGAGGTCGTGCTGGCGGCCGGCGCGATCGGCTCGCCGCACCTCATGGAACTCTCCGGCATCGGCGACGGCGCGCGGCTCCAGAGCCTCGGCGTCGAGACGGCGGCGCACCTGCCGGGCGTCGGCGAGAACCTGCAGGATCACCTGCAGATCCGGCCGATCTTCAAGGTCGACGGCGTGCGCACGCTCAACGTCGACTACCGCAGCTATCTCAAGCGCGCCGGCATGGGGCTGGAATACGCCCTGTTCCGCACCGGCCCGCTCACCATGGCGCCCTCGCAGCTCGGGCTGTTCACGCGCTCCTCGCCCGACTACGCGACGCCAAACCTGCAATTCCACATCCAGCCGCTGTCGCTGGACAAGTTCGGCGACCCGCTGCACGACTTCCCCGCCATTACCGCCAGCGTCTGCAACCTGCGGCCGGCGAGCCGCGGCGCCGTCCACGCGTCGAGCCCGCGCGCCGGGGACGCGCCCTCCATCGCGCCGAACTACCTGGCGGAGCCGGAGGACCGGCGCGTCGCCTCCGACGCCCTCAAGCTGGTGCGCCGCATCGTGGCCGCGCCGGCGCTGGCGCGCTTTCACCCGCAGGAGTTCCGGCCCGGCGCGCACCTGACGTCCGACGAGGATCTCGCGCGGGCGGCGGGCGAGGTCGCCTCCACGATCTTCCATCCGGTCGGCACGGCGCGGATGGGACGCGACGACGATCCGGCGGCGGTGGTCGACGCAAGGCTGCGCGTGCGCGGCGTCGAGGGCCTGCGCGTCGCCGACGCCTCGGTGATGCCGCGAATCACCTCCGGTAATACCAATTCCCCGACCATGATGATCGCCGAGAAGGGCGCGGCGATGATCCTGGAGGACGCCAGGGCCGCCCCGGCGGGACGGCCCGTCGCGGTGTCGAGCGCGGCCTGACCCCGCGTCGCCGCAGCAGCAGGAGGCTTCCGTGTCCGCAGCCCTCGACGCTTCCCTCGTCTTGCCGCCGGACGGGCGGCAGTCCCCGACGGCGCTCGCCGTGGCGCGCGGCACGCGCCGCCTGCTCGGCGGGCTGGGCTTCGCCACCGTCACGGAACTGCCGCTCGCCTCGGGCCGGCGCGCCGACATCGTCGCCCTGGCGCCGGACGGCGCGGTGTGGATCGTCGAGGTCAAGTCGAGCGTCGAGGACTTCCGCGCCGACGCCAAGTGGCCGGACTACCGCCTCCATTGCGACCGGCTGTTCTTCGCCATCCCGCAGCACGTGCCGGCGGACATCATGCCGGACGAGGCGGGCCTGATCCTCGCCGACGCCTATGGGGCGGAGATCCTCCGCCATCCCGGAGAGCACCGCCTTCCGGCGGCGACGCGCAAGGCGCTGCTGCTGCGCTTCGCCCACGCCTGCGCCCAGCGCCTGCACGCGCTCGCGGATCCGGAAGCGGTCGCCGGCGGTTTCTGAGTCGGGCCCAAGACGTCAAAGGAGACTGTATGATCGTCGCGCTGGGGTTGCGGGCTTTCGCCGAGGCGCTGTCGCCCGCCTTCCGGCGCGTCCTGTGGAAGTCACTCGGGCTCACCGTCGCGCTGCTGGCGCTGGTCTGGCTGGCGCTGACGCGCCTGTTCGCGTGGTGGCTGTCGGGCGTCGCGACGGCGCAGGACCATCCGTTGGTGACCACCTATGCCGGCCTCTTCGCCGGCCTGGGGCTGGTGGTGGCGCTCATCTATCTCATTCCGCCCGTGTCGATGCTGGTCGCCAGCTTCTTCCTCGACGAGGTGGCCGAGACGGTGGAACGGCAGGACTACCCCGGCGAGCCGATCGGCCGGCCGCTGCCGCCGATGACCGCCGCGTGGGAGGGGCTGCGCTTCGCGCTGGTCTCGCTCGGCGTCAACCTGCTGGCGCTGCTGATCTGGTTCGTGCCCGGCGTCGGCCTGCTCGCCTTCTTCGCCGCCAACGCGATCCTGCTCGGCCGGGAGTATTTCGAGCTCGCCGCCGGGCGCTACCGGCCGCTGGCGGAGGTGAGGGCGCTGCGCGCCCGCCATCCCGGCACGGTGACGCTGGCCGGCGCGTTGATCGCCTGCGTCGTGGTGGTGCCGTTTCTCAACCTGCTGACGCCGCTGTTCGGCGCCATCCTCATGGTCCACGTCCACAAGCGCCTCGCGGCCGGCGCGCCCGCGCTGCAGGCGGCGCCGGATATCTGAGCGCCGGCGCGGCTCAGGCGTCCTTGCCGGTTCAGGCGTACTTGCCGGTGTCGTACTGGCCCATGCGGCGGTAGTGCTCGAGGTAGGACGGCACGACCGCCTCGATCGTCTCCGCCTGGATGCCGAGCCCGGCCAGCGTGCGGCCCTGCGCGACGGCCTCGTCCGAGACGACGTTGTCGCGCTGGAGCAGCGTCACCTGGTCGCGCGTCAGCAGCAGCGCCTGCGGCATCACGCCGAAGCTGATGGCGTTCAGCGTCTCGAGGACGGCGGCCTGCACGCGCGCCACGCCCAGCGGCAGCGGCACGATCAGCCGGCGGCGCTCGGTAACGGCGAGCACGAACTCCAGCACCTCGCGGAAGGTCTTCACCTCCGGCCCGCCCAGCTCGTATGTCGCGCCCGGCGTGGCGCGGCCCTGCACCGCGCGCGTGATGGCCTGGGCCACGTCGCCGACGAATACCGGCTGGAAGCGCGTCGAGCCGTCGCCCACCATCGGCAGCACCGGGGAGAAGCGGGCCAGCGTGGCGAAGCGGTTGAAGAAGGCGTCCTCGGGGCCGAACACCACGGAGGGCCGCGCCACCACCGCCGTCGGGACTTCCGACAGCGCGGCGGCCTCGCCGGCCGCCTTGCTGCGCGCGTAGGCCGACGGCGAGTCCGCGTCCGCGCCGATCGCCGACATCTGGACGAAGCGGGTGATGCCGGCCCGGGCGACGGCCTGGGCGACGGCGAGCGCGCCCTTCTCCTGCACCGCCTCGAAGCTCTGCTTGCCCGACTCGACGAGGATGCCGGTCAGGTTGACCACGGCGTCGGCGCCCTCGATGGCGCGGGCGACGCTGTCGGGGTAGCGCAGATTGGCCTGCACAGGGTGGATCTGGCCGACATTGCCGATGGGCTGCAGGAACAGCGCGAGATCGGGACGGCGCACCGCGACGCGGATGCGGTAGCCCTTGTTGGCGAGCGCGCGCACCAGATGCCGGCCGATGAAGCCGGACCCGCCGAACACCGTGACGAGCTGGTTGGATGCGACGTCCATTCCGCAGACTCCTGAAGCCATTCGACGAGGCTCTTAGAGCATTTTCCGGCGTGAGGAAATGCGCTTCCCACCCCCCGCGCCGCTTAGACCTACGGATAAGCCCACGCTTTGCGCCCGGCCGAACGGCGCCGTTCAGAGCACGAAGCGGCTGAGGTCGGCGTTGGCGGCGAGGTCGCCCACCGCCTGCTGCACGTAGGCGGCGTCGACCGTCACCGTCTCGCCGCCTCGGTCGGGCGCGGTGAACGAGATCTCGTCCAGGATGCGCTCCATCACCGTCTGGAGCCGCCGCGCGCCGATGTTCTCGACGGAGGCGTTGACCTGCACGGCGATGCGGGCGACGGCGTCGATGGCGTCGTCGGTGAACACCAGCGTCACGTCCTCCGTGCGCATCAGCGCCACGTACTGCTTCACCAGGCTCGCCTCGGTGTCGGTCAGGATGCGGCGGAAATCGGCCTCGTTCAGCGAGGCCAGCTCGACGCGGATCGGCAGGCGGCCCTGCAGCTCGGGCAGCAGGTCGGACGGCTTGGCGACGTGGAACGCGCCGGAGGCGATGAACAGGATGTGGTCGGTCTTCACCGCGCCGTGCTTGGTGTTGACCGTGGTGCCCTCGATCAGCGGCAGCAGGTCGCGCTGCACGCCCTCGCGCGACACGTCGGCCCCGCCGCGGCCCTCGCGGGCGCAGATCTTGTCGATCTCGTCGAGGAACACGATGCCGTTCTCCTCCACCTGGCGGATCGCCTCGTCGACGATCTGTTCCTGGTCGAGCAGCTTGTCGCTTTCCTCGGCGACCAGCGGCTTGTAGGCGTCGCGCACGGTGGTGCGGCGCGCCTTGGTGCGGCCGCCGAGCCCCTTTCCGAACAAATCGCCGATCGAGATCGCCCCCACCGACGCGCCGGGCATGTTGGGCAGCTCGAACAGCGGCAGGCCGCCGCCGCCCTGCTGCAGCTCGATCTCGATCTCCTTGTCGTCCAGCTCGTTGGCGCGCAGCTTCCGGCGGAAGGCGTCGCGCGTCGCGGCGCTGGAGCCGGGGCCCACCAGCGCGTCGAGCACGCGCTCCTCGGCCGCCTTCTGGGCGCGCGCCTCGACGTCCTTGCGGCGGGCCTCGCGCACCATGCCGATGCCGATCTCGACGAGGTCGCGGACGATCTGCTCGACGTCGCGGCCGACATAGCCGACCTCGGTGAACTTGGTCGCCTCGATCTTCAGGAAGGGCGCGCCGGCCAGCCTGGCGAGCCGGCGGGAAATCTCCGTCTTGCCGCAGCCGGTGGGGCCGATCATCAGGATGTTCTTCGGCAGCACCTCCTCGCGCATCGGCCCGGTGAGCTGCTGGCGGCGCCAGCGGTTGCGCAGGGCGATGGCGACGGCGCGCTTGGCGTCCCGCTGGCCGACGATGAAGCGGTCGAGTTCGGAAACGATCTCGCGCGGGGAGAATGTGATCATGGCGGTACCGGGCTGGGACGGCGCGCTCAGGCGGCGTCGAGCGATTCGATGGTGAGGTTGCCGTTGGTGTAGACGCAGATGTCGGCGGCGATGCCGAGGCTGCGGCGCACGATGGTCTCGGCGTCGATGTCGGTGTCGAGCAGCGCGCGGGCGGCGGCCAGCGCGTAGTTGCCGCCGGAGCCGATGGCCATCACGCCGTCCTGCGGCTCCAGCACGTCGCCGTTGCCGGAGAGCACCAGGCCCACGCTGCGGTCGGCGACCAGCATCATCGCCTCCAGCCGGCGCAAATAGCGGTCGGTGCGCCAGTCCTTGGCCAGTTCGACGCAGGCCCGCATCAGCTGGCCGGGATATTGCTCGAGCTTGGCTTCCAGCCGTTCGAACAGGGTGAAGGCGTCGGCGGTGGCCCCGGCGAAGCCGATGATGACCTCGCCCTTGCCGAGCCGGCGCACCTTGCGGGCGTTGGACTTCATCACCGTCTGCCCGAGGCTGACCTGTCCGTCGCCGCCGATCACCACCTTGCCGCCCTTGCGCACCATCAGGATGGTGGTGGCGCGCCAGCGCCTGTCGTCGTCTGCTGTCATGGTCCGTATCCGCTGCCAGGGTGTCCTTCATGTAGGTGACATCCGCCGCAACGCCAAACCCGGGGCCCGGCGGGCGCGCATTCCGGCCGTCCGGCGGGCGAAGCGGTGGCGCGCGGGCACGGGAGTTGCTAGAAGGCCCCCGGCGGCCGTTGCGGGCCGTCGACGGAGACACCCCATGCGCGCCGCGAGCGTTTCGCGCAAGACCGCCGAGACGGACGTCTCGGTCAGCATCGGCATCGACGGGTCCGGCGAGGCCGACGTCCGCACGGGCGTCGGGTTCCTGGACCACATGCTCGTGCTGCTGGCCCGCCATGCGCTGTTCGATATCGTGGTCCGTTGCGAGGGCGACCTGCACGTCGACCAGCACCATTCCGTCGAGGATATCGGCATCGCGCTGGGCGAAGCGCTGCGCAAGGCGCTCGGCGACAAGAAGGGCATCGCCCGCTACGCCTGCGTCCACCTGCCCATGGACGAGACGCTGAGCCGCGTCGCCGTCGACATCTCCGGCCGGCCCTTCCTGGTGTTCCGCGCGCAGTTCACAAGCGAGAAGATCGGCGAGTTCGACACCGAGCTGGTGCGCGAGTGGTTTCAGGCCTTCGCCATGAACGCCGGCCTGACGCTGCACGTCGAGACGCTGTACGGCGAAAACAGCCATCACATCGCCGAGAGCTGCTTCAAGGGCCTGGCCCGGGCTTTGCGCGCCGCCTGCGCGCTCGACCCGCGCGAGGCCGGACGGGTGCCCTCGACCAAGGGCGCGCTCTGAGCCGCGCCTGTCGCGGCGGGAAAGACAGGCCATGACCGTCTATGTCGTGCATGCGCCGCGCCAGGCGGCGCGCGGATCGGCCGAAGGGCTGGAGAAGACCGTGCTGGTGAAGGACGGCTTCCACTGGCTCGCCTTCCTGTTCCCGATGCTGTGGCCGCTGCTCCACCGCATGTGGTGGGTGTTCCTCGCCGTCCTCGCGACGGTGCTGGCGCTCGGCGTCGGCGGGCGCGCGCTCGACGCGCCGGGCTGGGCCGTCGGGCTGCTGGAACTGCTGATGGCGGTTCTGATGGGCGTCTTCGCCGCCGATCTTCGCGGCTGGACGCTGTCGCGCCGCGGCTTCTCGGCCGTGGACGTGGTCGGCGGACGCGACCGGGAGGAGGCCGAACGCCGCTTCTTCACGCGCTGGCTGGCCGGCGCCTCGCGCCCGCCCGCGCCCAGGCCGCCCGCCTCCTACCCCGCCGCGCCGCCGCCCGGAGGCGTCACCGGCCTGTTCCCCGAACCCGGACGGGTGCGTTCATGACCGTCGCCATCGTCGACTACGGCTCCGGAAACCTGCACTCGGCCCACAAGGCGTTCGAGCGCGCCGCCCGCGAGGCCGGGCTGGCGACGCCGGTCGTCGTCACCAGCGACCCGCAGGCGATCCTCGCCGCCGAGCGCATCGTGCTGCCGGGCGTCGGCGCCTTCGCGGACTGCCGCGCCGGCCTCGACGCCGTCCCCGGCCTCGCGGCGGCGCTGGAGGAGGCGGTGCGCCGGCGCGGTCGGCCCTTCCTCGGCATCTGCGTGGGCATGCAGCTCCTCGCCGAGCGCGGCCTGGAATACGTGACGAGCCGGGGCCTCGGCTGGATCGCCGGCAACGTGACGCTGATCGAGCCCTCCGACCCGACGCTGAAAATCCCGCACATGGGCTGGAACACGCTGGAGCAGCTGCGCCCGCACGCTCTGCTCGAGGGCGTCCCCACCGGTCCCGACGGGCTGCACGCCTATTTCGTGCACTCCTACCACTTCCAGGTGTCCGATCCCGCGGACCTCGTGGCGCGCACCGACTATGGCGGGCCGATCACCGCCATCGTCGGCCGCGACAACATCGTGGGCACGCAGTTCCATCCCGAGAAGAGCCAGAAGCTGGGCCTGGCCCTGATCACCAATTTCCTGAGGTGGCGCCCGTGATCCTGTTCCCCGCGATCGACCTGAAGGAAGGCCGCTGCGTCCGCCTCGTCCAGGGCGACATGGCGCAGGCTACCGTGTTCAACGACGACCCCGCCGCCCAGGCGGCGGAGTTCGAGGCGCAGGGCTTCGCCTGGCTGCATCTGGTCGACCTCGACGGGGCCTTCGCCGGGCGTCCGGTCAACGGCGACGCCGTGCGCGCCATCCTGTCGCGCGTGTCGCTGCCGGTGCAGCTCGGCGGCGGCATCCGCGACATGCGCACGGTGGAGGGCTGGCTGGGCCTCGGCGTGCGCCGCGTCATCATCGGCACGGCGGCGGTGCGCGACCCCGATTTCGTGCGCGAGGCGGCGCGCCGCTTCCCCGGCCGCATCGCCGTCGGCATCGACGCCCGCGACGGCCGCGTGGCGGTGGAGGGCTGGGCGCGCCTGTCCGAGATGTCGGCCGAGGACCTCGGCCGCCGCTTCGAGGACGCCGGCGTGGCGGCCATCGTCTACACCGACATCGCCCGCGACGGCGTGCTCAAGGGCCTCAACATCGAGGCGACGCTGGGCCTCGCCCGCGCCGTCGGCATCCCGGTTATCGCCTCGGGCGGGCTCGCCAGCATCGACGACGTGCGCCGGCTGCTGGAGCCCGACTGCGCCGTGCTGGAAGGCGCGATCACCGGCCGCGCGCTGTATGACGGGCGGCTCGACCCGCGCGAGGCGCTGGCGCTGATCCGCGCCGTGGAGGACGCCCGTGCTTAAGGTCCGCGTCATCCCCTGCCTCGACGTCAAGGACGGCCGCGTCGTCAAGGGCGTCAACTTCGTCGACCTGCGCGACGCCGGCGATCCGGTGGAGAGCGCCGTCGCCTACGACGCCGCCGGGGCGGACGAGCTGTGCTTCCTCGACATCACCGCCAGCCACGAGCGGCGCGGCACGCTGCTCGACGTCGTCACGCGCACGGCGGAAGCCTGCTTCATGCCGCTCACGGTGGGCGGCGGCGTGCGCACGGTGGAGGACATCCGCGCCCTGCTGCTGGCGGGCGCCGACAAGGTGTCGATCATGACGGCGGCGGTCCACGATCGCCAGTTCGTGCGCCGCGCCGCCGAGAAGTTCGGCGTGCAGTGCATCGTCGTCGCCATCGACGCCAAGCGCGTTTCCGGCCCCGACGAGCCGGACCGCTGGGAGATCTTCACCCATGGCGGCCGCAAGCCGACAGGCATCGACGCCGTCGCCTACGCCGAGGAGGTGTGCGAGCTGGGGGCCGGGGAGCTGCTGCTGACCTCGATGGATCGCGACGGCACCAAGATCGGCTACGACGTCGCCCTGACGCGCGCCATCTCGGACGCAGTGTCGGTGCCGGTCATCGCCTCGGGCGGCGTCGGCACGCTGGACCACCTGGTCGAGGGCGTCCGCGACGGCCACGCCAGCGCCGTGCTGGCGGCGTCGATCTTCCATTTCGGCGAGTACAGCATCCGGCAGGCCAAGCAGCGCTTGGCGGACGCCGGGCTTGCGGTGAGGATGGACTGATGGGCTTCACGCTGAGCGACCTCGACGCGTTTCTCGCCTCCCGCGCCGGCGCGTCGCCGGACGAGAGCTACACCGCGCGGCTGCTGTCGAAGGGCCCGGCCTACAGCGCCAAGAAGCTCGGCGAGGAGGCGGTCGAGGCCGTCATCGCCGCCGTGCAGGGCGACGCGAAGGGGCTGAAGATGGAAAGCGCCGACGTGCTCTATCACCTTTTGGTCGTGCTTCGCGCGCGCGGCGTCCCGTTGCAGGATGTGCTCGACGAGCTGGAGCGTCGGACCGGTCAGTCCGGTTTGCAGGAAAAGGCCTCGCGCCCGAAGGGGTGAGAACGGAGCGACCCCGATGAGGACACGCGCGTGATCGACAAGACGCCGGACGGCCTCTCCCCCTTTCGCGAGTTCACGCGCGACGAATGGGCCGCCCTGCGCGCCGACACGCCGTTGACTCTCAACGCCGGCGATCTGCAGCGCATCCAGTCGCTCAACGACCCCATCTCGCTCGAGGAGGTCGTGGCGATTTACCTTCCGTTGTCGCGGCTCCTGTCGCTCTACGTCGCCGCGACGCAGGGCCTGTTCAAGGCGACGCAGCGCTTCCTCATGGCCGAGGACGGCAAGGTGCCCTACGTCATCGGCATCGCCGGCTCGGTGTCGGCCGGCAAGTCGACCACCGCCCGCGTGCTCACGGCGCTGCTGTCGCGCTGGCCCAACACGCCGAAGGTGCAGCTGGTCACGACGGACGGTTTTCTGCACCCCAACGCCGTTCTGCAGGCCGAGGGCCTGATGGAGCGCAAGGGCTTTCCCGAGAGCTATGACGGATCGGCTCTGATCCGCTTCCTGTCGGCGATCAAGGCCGGCGAGAGCCGGGTCGCCGCGCCGGTCTATTCGCATCTCGTCTACGACGTCGTGCCCGGCGAGACGGTGGTCGTCGACCGGCCCGACATCCTGATCGTCGAGGGGCTCAACGTGCTGCTGCCGAGCCGCCAGCCGCGCGACGGCAAGGCGGTGCCGTTCGTCTCCGACTTCTTCGACTTCTCCGTCTATCTCGACGCCGACGAGGATCAGTTGGAGAAGTGGTACGTCGAGCGTTTTATGCGCCTGCGCGAGACGGCGTTCCGCGACCCGCGCTCCTTCTTCCGCAAATACGCCGACCTGACCGACGAGGAGGCCAAGGAAACGGCGCGCGGCATCTGGCGGCGCATCAACCTCGTCAATCTGCGTGAGAACGTGCTGCCCACCCGCCCCCGCGCCAGCCTGGTGCTGACCAAGGGCGCGAGCCACCGCATCGAGAAGGTGGCGCTGCGCAAGCTGTAGGGCGGGCCGCGCGCGGCCCGCCCCTGGGTTCAGGCCGCGACGCCGAGCTTTTGGCGCGCCAGGGTCAGCGCGGGCTCCTGATCGAGAATCTGGTAGCCCTGGGTGAGAAGCTTGCGGGTGAAGTAGCCGTTGTACAGGAACGCCCAGATCACCTGCACGCAAAGCGCGCCGAGGCCGAAGGTGAAGGAGCCCAGGATCACGCTGATCGCGAAGCCACCGAGGAAGGTAAGGAAATCGGCACGAAACAGGGCCGGGAAGAAGCCGAAGAACAGCGTCGTCCAGGAAAAACCGTAATAGCCTTTCTTGATCACGCCGGAAGCTTGATGCTTTAAATTAATGGTAGTAGCCATCTGCAATCCCAAGTAAAAAAAGACAGTAATAACGGCAAGAAAATCAGATTCTTCGGCGTGGCGCAAACGGTGCGCTCGTGCTCCATTCGGACGCCGCTCCAACCGGAAAACGCGAACGGCCGGCCCGCGAGGGCCGGCCGCGTCGCTTCAGCCGTTGACCGCTGGGCCGGTTCAGCCTGCGCGCTTGGCGGGCAGCCTGGTCATGACCCCTTATTCAGCGGCTTCGCTGCGGGCGAGCAGGCCCCACGAGCGCAGCACGCCGGCGAGCGTCGCGCGGTCGGCCTCGTCGAGCCGCGGCAGGCCGGGCAGGCGCACCGGGCCGCACGGGAAGTCGATCATCTCCATGGCCTCCTTGACGACCGTGACGTTGGCGCCGTTGCCGAAGCGCGTCCGCATCGTCTCGAACTTCGCGATGGTGGCGACGAGGTCGCGCACCCGGTCGAAATAGCCGGACTCGAGCGCCGCGTGAATGGCCAGCGAGCGGGCCGGGTCCACGTTGACGAGACCGGAGGTGAAGCCGCGCGCGCCCACCGCGTAGAACGGCGCCGCCCAGCCCTCGGCGAGGCCGCACACCCACAGCGCCGTGCCGGGGCCGCTGGCGCGGATGCACTCGGAGAGCAGCATCAGGTTGGTGGTGGCGAACTTCACGCCCGCGACGTTGGGATGGTTGGCGACGCCGAGGATGTCGGCGAGGCTCATCGCGTCGGAGCGCACATAGGCCACGAGCGGCAGGTCGACGCCGTCTGCGATGGCCTTGAAATAGGCCGCCTGCGCCTGCGGCGCGGCGAAGGGGTCGAGCGGCTGGTGCGCCATCAGCGCGTCGGCGCCGTTCGCCTTGGCGCGGCGGCCGAGCTCGATGGCCTCCTTGAGCGAGCGGCCGACGCCGGCCGTGAACAGCGACCGCCCGGCATTGGCCTCGACGGCGGTGTCGTGGACCAGGCGCACCTCGTCCGGCGTCAGCGCGTAGAACTCGCCGGTATTGCCGGCCGAGACGATGTTGTGGATGCCGGCGACGGCGATACGGTCGATCACGCGCGCCAGCTGGCGGGGCTCCGGCGAGCCGTCGGCGGCGTAGGGAGTGATGTGCACGCCGGAGATGCCGCCCAGCGCGGCCCTGACCTTCTGGATGCTCATGATGCCTGCTCCTTCCGGCGGTCGAAGGCCGCCTTGACGTGGTGCCGCCCGGATCGGACGACGTGGTCCCGCATGGCCGTCTCGGCGGCGTCCGGATCGCGACGCGCGAGGGCCTCGAAAATCGCGGCGTGCTCGGCGAAGGCGCGGCCGCGCTCCTCGGCGTCGCCCAGGATGATGCTGCGCGCCGTGTGGTCGTAGACGCGCTGGCCCTCGATCAACCGGTGCAGATACCGGCAGCCGGAGGCGTCGTGGATGGCGTCGTGGAACTGCTCGTTGAGCGCGATGAGGCGCGGCACGTCGCCCTCGGCGGTGGCGGCGCGCATCTGCTCCACGGTCGCCTGGATCGCCGCCAGCGCGGCGTCGTCGACGCGCTGGGCGGCGAGGCGGGCGATCATGCCCTCCAGCGCCGCGCGGGCCAGCGCCATCTCCTCCGCCTGACGCGCGTCGAAGGTGACGCGGGTGCCGCGGCGCGGCTCGGTGACCGCCAGCCCTTCGTTCTCCAGCCGCCGCAGGGCTTCCTTGATCGGCGTGGTGCTGACGCCCAGCTCCTCGGCGAGCTGACGCTCGTTCAGCGCCGCGCCGGAGGGAATCTCGCCGCTGACGATGGCCCGGCGCAGCGCCTCGTGGACGTGGTCGCGCAGTCCTCTCAGCAGGGAGGGGTCGACGGGGTCGAGGCGGGCGCGCGCTGCGGTGGACATCGGGGCCTCGGCGATTGGGCGCTCGATTGCGGGGTTGCCCCCGCGGTCGCGAGCTTGATATATCAAATTTCAGCAGAGTCAAACCCGGCGCGCCGGGCAACGGAGAACCGCCCATGGAGATCGTCACGCCCGAAGTCACGCGTCTCATCGACGTCCCGCTCGGAACGGGCGAGGGGCCGTGCTGGGCGGCGGACGAGAAGGCGTTGTATTTCGTCGACATCCCGGCGGCGACGCTGTTCCGGCTCGACCCCGCCACCGGCGATTTGCGCCGGTTTCCCATGCCCAGCGCCATCGGCAGCTTCGGCCTCGCGCCCGGCGGCCGCGCGGTGGTGGCGCTGCGGGACGGCGTCTACATGTACGACTTCGCCACGGGGGCCCTGACCCTGCTGGCGCGGCCCGAGCCGGATCGGCCCGGCAACCGGCTGAACGACGGCAAGGTCGCGCCGGACGGCCGCTTCTGGGTCGGCAGCATGGACGACCGGCCGGAGAAGGAGACCGTGGCGGCGCTCCATTGCGTCGACCCTGACGGGACGTGCCGGCGCATGGAGGACGGGCTGATCGTCTCCAACGGCCTCGCCTTCTCCCCGGACGGCCGCACCCTGTTCCACTCCGACAGCCGCCAGCGCTTCATCCGCGCCTACGACTACGACCTCGCGACGGGCGCGATCTCCAACCGCCGTCATGTGCGCACGATGGAGGAGGACGAGGGACGCCCGGACGGGGCGGCGTGCGACGCGGAGGGCTATTACTGGTCGGCCGGAGTGTCGGCGGGCTGCCTCAACCGCATCGCGCCCGACGGGACGCTGGTTCGCAAGGTGATGCTGCCGGTCGCTTCCCCCACCATGCCCTGCTTCGGCGGGCCGGATCTGAAGACGCTTTACGTCACCTCGCTCACCACCGACCGGCTCGGCCACAGGCAGGAGGGCACCCTGATCTCGTTCCCGGTCGACGTGCCCGGCGCGCCGGTGGCGCGCTTCGGCGAGCCGATCCTGAAGGGGTGAGGTCGCGGGCGGGTCCGCGGGCCTGACGCTGTTCTGCTTCGGCCCGCGGCGAGGTTCCGGAAACAGCAAAAACGGAGCCGCCCCGCACGCCCGGCCCCAACGGCGTTCCGCCGTCGCGGTTCCCGGCGCTCAGCGGAAGAACAGCAGCGTGGTGAGGATGAAGGTCGGGATCAGCACCGCGCCCGACCACGCCATGTAGCCGATGAAACTCGGCATCTTCACCCCGCCGTCGCGCGCGATGGCGTAGACCATGAAGTTCGGCGCGTTGCCGATATAGGTATTGGCGCCCATGAACACCGCGCCGCAGGAGATCGCCGCGAGCGTCAACGCGCCCTCGCGCATCAGGACCTGCGCGTCTCCGCCGGCCAGCTGGAAGAAGACGAGATAGGTCGGCGCGTTGTCGAGCACGGAGGACAGGCCGCCCGTCAGCCAGAAATAGGCGGCGTTGTTGGCCGAGCCGTCCGGGTTCGACACCAGCGCCACCAGCGGCGCGAACGCTCCGTCGCGGCCGGCGCGCAGCATGGCCAGCACCGGGATCATCACCGTGAAGATCGCGGCGAACAGCCGCGCCACTTCCTGGATCGGCCCCCAGGAGAAGCCGTTGGCCGCCCGGTATTCGGGCTTGGTGATGCGCAGCGAGACGAGCGTGACGACGACGAAGATGGCGTCGCGCACGAGATCCTGCAGTTCCAGCTCCGCGCCCAGCACGGTGAAGCGCACGCCCGGCTTCCACGCGGCGCTGAGCAGGATGGCGGCGATGATGACGCCGATCAGGGCGAGGTTACCGAGGCCGCGCACGCGCACGCGCTTGTCCGGCGTGGGGTCCGGCAGCGCCTTCTCGTGGCGGTAGACCCAGCTGTCGATGACGAAGAAGGTCGCCAGCACGACGGCGCAGGCGAACAGGGTCTCGGCCGCCAGGTGGCGCGTCGTCCAGAAGAAGTCGACGCCCTTGAGGAAGCCGAGGAACAGAGGCGGATCGCCCAACGGCGTCAGCGCGCCGCCGAGGTTCGACACCAGGAAGATGAAGAACACGAAGACATGCGTGTTGTGCCGCCGGTCGTCGTTGGCGCGCAGCATCGGGCGGATCATCACCATCGACGCGCCGGTGGTGCCGATCAGGCTGGCGAACAGCGCGCCGATGGCGAGCAGCGCCGTGTTCATCGCCGGCGATCCGTGAATGTTACCGGCGATGAGGATGCCGCCGGCCGTGGTGAACAGCGCCAGCAGCAGCAGGATGAATGGCATGTACTCGGTGAGCGCGGTGTGCGCCACCGCCTCCACTGTCGCCTCCGGCCCGGCGACGAGCGCCAGCGGCGCGACGATGGCCACGCCCCAGAATGCGGCGATCTTGCCCTGGTGGTGCTCCCAGGCGTGCGGGAAGGCCAGCGGACCCAGCGCGATGCACAGGAGGATGCCGATGAACGGCAGCGCCCAGGCGAAGCCGAGGCTCGCCCCGTCCACGCCGGTCGCCGCGAAGGCCGGCCCGCCGGCCGCCAGCGCCGCCAAGGTCGTCGCAACCCGCGCCGCGGCGCGCCTCGCCATCGTCATGTCCCCTCCCGAGCTTCCGTCTTGGTTAGCTAATCCAAGTCGCGGAGGCAACGCGGCCAGGCTCCGGCGCGGCGGCCTCTTGCGCGCCCGCGCCCACGCCACCACACTGCCCGCCGACCGACGCGGAGACGTTCATGACACCCGAAGAGAAGCTGGCCCAGCTCGGGCTGACCCTGCCGCCGCCGCCCTCGCCGATGGCGAACTACGTGCCGATCCGCCGCGATGGCGCGACGGTCTACCTCGCCGGGCAAGGGCCGCGCCTGCCGGACGGCTCGATGCGCACCGGCAAGGTCGGCGCGGACGTCGACGTGCGCCGCGCCTACGACGACGCCCGGCTGGTCGGGCTGCAATTGCTGGCGCTGATGAAGGAGGCCGCCGGCGGCGATCTCTCCAAAGTCGAGGTGCTGAAACTGCTCGGCATGGTCAACGCCACGCCGGAGTTCGACCGCCACCCTGAGGTGATCAACGGCTGTTCCGACCTGCTGGTCGAGGTGCTCGGCGACGCCGGCCGCCACGCCCGGTCGGCGGTGGGCATGGGCTCGCTGCCGCGCAACATCACGGTCGAGGTCGAGGCCATCATTCGCATCCGCGACTGACGGCGTGATATAAGGCGCTCGCGAGCGAGCGGGGGTGGCGCATGGGCTTCTGGATTCTTCTCGGCGTCCTGGCTCTGATCGGCCTGTGGCTGGTCATGGTCTACAACGGCCTGGTCGGCCTGCGGCAGCGCGTCGGGCAGGCCTTCGCGGACATCGACGTCCAGCTCAAGCAGCGGCACGACCTCATTCCCAACCTCGTCGAGACGGTGAAGGGCTACGCCGCCCACGAGCGCGGCACGCTCGAGGCCGTCATCCAGGCGCGCAACGCGGCGCTCGGGGCCAGCGGACCGGCGCAGCAGGCGGCGGCCGAGGGCGCGCTGAGCGGCGCGCTCGGCCGGCTGCTCGCGCTGGCCGAGGCCTATCCCGACCTCAAGGCCAACACCAATTTCCAGCAGCTCCAGACCGACCTGTCGGACATCGAGAACAAGCTGGCGGCGGCGCGGCGCTTCTTCAACAATTCGGTGAGCGAGTACAACGCGGCGCTGGAGTCGTTTCCGGCGGTGTTCTTCGCGCGGTCGATCGGCTTCACGCCGCGCGAGTTCTTCGACGTCGGCGAGGCCGACCGCAAGGCCCTCGACCAGGCGCCGAGCGTCAAGTTCTAGCCCCGGGGAGGGCGGGCCATGTTCCCCGCCTTCGGCCTCTACACGCATATCCGCGCCAACAGGATCCGCTCCGTCGCGCTGTTCGTCGGCCTCGTCCTGCTGGTCTACGTGATGACCTACGCGGGCGCGCTGTTCGCCGAGTCGCTCGGCAGCCCGGCGCCGCTGGACGTGCTGCTCTGGCGCGCCTTCGGCGACTTCCTCGCCGCCGCGCCGCTGGCGACCATCGGCGTCGGGGTCTGGATCGCCATCGCCTACGCCTTTCACCAGAAGATGATCGACGCCGTCACCGGCGCGGCGGCGGTGACGCGCGCGCAGGAGCCGCGCCTCTACAACCTCCTGGAGAATCTGTGCATCTCGCGCGGGCTCCCGATGCCGCGCCTGGAGATCGCCGAGACGCCGGTGCTCAACGCCTTCGCCACCGGATTGAACGAGCGGCAATACGCCATCACCCTGACGCGCGGGCTCATCGAGGCGCTGGACGACGCCGAGATCGAGGCGGTGCTGGGCCACGAGCTGACCCATATCCGCAACGGCGACGTCGCCACGATGGTGATCGCCGTCGTCATCGCCGGCATCCTGTCCTTCGCCGGCGAGCTGTTCTTCCGCGTCATCATGCGCATGCGCTTCGAGGGACCCATCCGGAGCGGGGACGGCGAGTCGGGAGACCGGCGGCGCGGCAAGGGCGGCGCGGCCGCCGGCGTCCTGATCGCCGCCGCGCTGATCGCGCTCGCCTGGGCGCTGTCGCAGCTCATCCGCTTCGCGCTGTCGCGCTCGCGCGAATTTCTCGCCGACGCCGGCTCCGTCGAGCTGACCAAGAATCCCGACGCGATGATTTCCGCGCTCATGAAGATCTCGGGCAAGGGCGAGCTGCCGGGCGTGCCGTCGGGCGTCATGGAGATGTGCCTCGACAACCCCCGCTCGGGCTTCGCCGACCTGTTCGCGACCCACCCCTCGATCGAGGATCGCGTCGCCGCGCTCGTAAAGTACGCCGGCGGCCGCCCGCCGCCTCCCGCGCCGGCGAGCCTGCCCGAGCCGCCGCCGGCGGCAGGACCATGGGGTCCCCACCCCGGCGCGGGCGATCCCGACCCATCCGGCCCGTGATCCGGGAATCACTGCAAGCTTCTGCGAGGATTCGGGTTTTCGAAGTGGTCGCGGAATCACCACCCGCCGGCGTCAGGCGGACGCCAGTCCCGCCCTGGCGAGCGCCTTGCGCTGGCGCGCCTCGACCTTGGCCAGCGAGAAGTCCTCGATCGCGGCGGCGAACAGGCGGTGGAAGTTCATCTCGGCGCGCAGGTGCAGGAACACGCCGCCGAGCCCGATGGCGGCGCGGTCCATGAACACGAACTCGCGCGGCACCCTCACCGGGCCCTTCTGCTTGAGCGCCTGGTGAACCGTGTAGGCCTCGCGCCGTCCGTACTGGCCGGGGCGGACCCCGTCGGCGATGGTGCGCACGCGGTCGTCGAGCAGCGGCCCGTAGATGAAGCGGGCCCAGATGTTCAGGACCTCGATGACGTCTTTCTTCAGGCCGCGGAAGCCCCAGGTCTCGTAGGCGTGGACGATGCGCGCCTCGTCGCCTTCCATCAGCCCGCGATAGAGGTCGACGACGCCGCCGACGAAGCTCGGCGGGAATATCCGGATGCAGCCATAGTCGAGGAGGTTGATGCCTCGCGGCTCGCCGCCGTCCGAGAACACGGTGTAGTTGCCGAGATGCGGGTCGCCGTGGATCACGCCGTAATGGCTGAAGGGCAGCCACCACGCCGTGAACATCGCCTGCGCGATGCGGTTGCGCTCTTCCAGCGAATGCGAGCGGAAGTCCAGCAGCTTCTCGCCTTGCAGCCAGTCCATGGTCAGCAGGCGGGCGGTCGACAGCTCCTTCCACACGCCCGGAACCCGCACCATCGGCTCCTTGACGAGCATGTCGCCGTAGAGCGCGGCGTGGGCCGCCTCGCGGCGATAGTCGAGCTCTTCGCGCACGCGCTCGCCGATTTCCTTGGCGATCTCGCGCGTGTCGATGGCCGGGTCCATGCGCCGGTGCAGGGCGAACAGCAGGTCGAGTTGCTTGAGGTCCGCCTCGACGGCCGACTGCATGTCCGGATATTGCAGCTTGCAGGCAAGCAGGCTGCCGTCCTTGGCGGTGGCGCGGTGGACCTGGCCGAGCGAGGCGGCGGCGCAGGAACGCAGCTCGAAGCTGCCGAAGCGGTCCTGCCAGTCGGGGCCGAGCTCGGCGATCATGCGCCGCTTCACGAAGGCCGGCCCCATCGGCGGGGCCTCGCTCTGCAGGCGCGACAGCTCCTCCGCGTATTCCGGCGGCAGCACGTCGGGGATGGTCGCCATCAGCTGGGCGACCTTCATGATGGGGCCCTTGAGCCCGCCCAGCGCCTGCGTCAGCGCGGCGGCGTTGGAGCGGTCCGCGCCTTCCCGGCCCAGCAGCCTCGCTCCCGCAATGCGGGCTGCCACGCCACCCATGTTGGCGCCCACCTTCGCATAGCGCGACATGCGGGCGGCGAGGCGGTTTCGTTCGTCGTCGTTCTCGGCCATGGCCGGGATATGGGGCGCGCGGGGCGCGGCGTCGATAGGCTCAGTCCATCGCCTCCAGCTCGCCGATCATCCGCTCGATGAGCGACAGGCCGATCTGCCAGAAGGCCGGATCGCGCGCGTCGAGCCCGAACGGCGCCAGCAGCTCGGTGTGGTGACGGGTGCCGCCCGCCGCCAGCATGGCGAGGTAGCGCTCGGCGAACCCGTCCGACGCCTTCTCGTAGACGCCGTAGAGCGAGTTCACGAGGCAGTCGCCGAAGGCGTAGGCGTAGACGTAGAACGGCGAGTGGACGAAATGCGGGATGTAGGCCCAGAAGGTCTCGTAACCCGGCCCCAGCCGGATCGCCGGTCCCAGGCTCTCCTCCTGCACCTTCAGCCAGAGCGCGCCCAGCTGCTCGGCCGTCAGCTCGCCGGAGGCGCGCGTGGTGTGGACCTCGCGCTCGAAGCTGTAGAAGGCGATCTGCCGGACCACGGTGTTGATCATGTCCTCGACCTTGGCGGCCAGCATGGCGCGGCGCTGGGTCGGGTCGCGCGCCTTGTCGAGCAGGGCGCGGAAGGTCAGCATTTCGCCGAACACCGAGGCGGTCTCGGCCATGGTCAGCGGCGTCGGGGCCATCAGCGCGCCGTTCGGCGCGGCCAGCACCTGGTGGACGCCGTGGCCCAGCTCGTGCGCCAGCGTCATCACGTCGCGTGGGCGGCCCTGGTAGTTGAGCAGCACGTAGGGGTGCGCGGAGGGCACCGTCGGGTGGGCGAACGCGCCCGGCGCCTTGCCGGGACGGACCGGCGCGTCGATCCAGCGTCCGTCGAAGAAGCGGCCGGCGATCTCCGCCATGGCCGGAGAGAAGCCGCGATAGGCGTCGAGCACCGTGCCGCGCGCCTCGTCCCAGCCGATGATCGGCTGCTCGACCTTGGGCAGCGGCGCGTTGCGGTCCCAGTGGTTGAGGGCGTCGACCCCGAACCACCGGGCCTTCAGCCTGTAGTAGCGGTGCGACAGGCGGGGATAGGCCTCGCGCACCGCGCCGACGAGCGCGTCCACCACTTCGCGCTCGACGCGGTTGGACAAATGCCGGCTGTCGGCGACGTCCTGGAAGCCGCGCCAGCGGTCGGCGATGTCCTTGTCCTTGGCCAGCGTGTTGGTGATCAGCGTAAAGATGCGAAGGTTCGCGCCCAGCGTGGCGGCCAGCGCCTCCGCCGCCGTGCGGCGCACCTCGCCGTCGGCGTCCTGGAGCTTGTTGAGCGTGGGTTCGAGCGTCAGCTCCTCGCCATTCACGTTGAACTTGAGCGCCGAGATCGTCTCGTCGAACAGCCGGTTCCACGCCGCCCGTCCGGTCACCGACTTCTCGTGGAACAGCTGCTCGATCTTGTCGTCGAGCTGGTAGGGCTTCTCCTTGCGGATGTCCTCCAGCCAAGGTCGGAAATGGGCCAGCGGCGGGCGCGAAGCCGCCGCGTCGAGGGCGGCGTCGTCGATCCGGTTCAGTTCGAGCTGGAAGAACAGGAGGTCAGAGGACGCGGCCGTCAGCCTCTCCTGGGCGTCGCCGTAGAACTTGGCGCGCTTGGGGTCCGTGGTGTCGCCGGCGTAGACGAGTCCCGCATAGGAGATGATGCGGCCGAGCCTGTCCTCGATGGCCTCGTAGCGGCGCACCGCCTCGTGCAGCGTTTCCTCGGGCCTGGGCCCTTTCAGCAGCCCTTCGAGCTTGCCGCGATAGGCTTCGGCGAAGGCCTTGCACTCGGCCTCGCCGGCGGCGAGGTCCGCCGCGAACTCCGGCGAGTCCATGCCCGGGTAGAGGTCGTCGAGGTTCCATTCCGGCAGCGAGCCGAGCGCTTCGGCGGGCTTTCCGGCCTGGGAAGCCGGGGCGCTGTGGGCGGGGCTGATTCGCTGCATCGGGTCTCCGGGGGCTGCGCGGCAGGGACGGCACCCCTTCATATCGGCGAGACGGCCCCCCGGATCAATGGCCGCGCGGCCACACCGGCGTCCCGTCGGGGGGCGTCCCGTTTCGCTCCAGCCGTTAAAGCCGCGTTTACCCTGATCGGTCAGGATCGCCCCGAAACGGGACAGCGCCGTCGGGCGGGCTGTCGTGGCGGGCTTTCGCGCGGGGAGACATGAGCAGCACCATCCTGATCGTCGACGACGACCCGATTCAGCGCCGACTGCTGGAGAACACCGTCCAGCGGCTGGGCTATCAGGCGGTTCTCGCCGAAGGCGGCGAGGCGGCGATGCAGGCGCTCACCGGCCCTACCGGCGGCCGGATCGACCTCGTGATCCTCGACCTCGTGATGCCGGACCTCGACGGCATGGGCGTGCTCGGCCGCCTTCGTGCCCTCGGCCGCATGCCGCCCGTCGTGGTGCAGACCGCGCACGGCTCCATCGAAACCGTGATCTCGGCCATGCGCGCCGGCGCGTCGGACTTCGTGGTGAAGCCGGTCGGCGTCGAGCGCCTCGCCATCTCCATCAAGAACGCGCTCAAGGCCGGCGCGCTTGAGGAGGAGATCCGCCTGTTCAAGCGGCACGCGACGGGCACGCTCGGCTTCGCCGACCTCGCCAGCCGCAGTCCCGAGATGACTCGCGCCATCAGGCTCGCCGAGCGCGCCTGCAAGTCGCACATCCCGGTGCTGATCGAGGGCGAATCGGGCGTCGGCAAGGAGTTGCTGGCGCGCGCCATCCAGGGCTCGTCCGATCGTCGCGGCAAGGCGTTCGTCACGGTGAACTGCGCCGCCATCCCGGAGAACCTCGTCGAATCCGTGCTGTTCGGCCACGAGAAGGGGGCCTTCACCGGGGCCACCGAACGGCACGTCGGCAAGTTCGTCGAGGCGCACGGCGGCACGCTGTTCCTGGACGAGATCGGCGAGCTTCCGCCCGAAGCGCAGGCCAAGCTGCTGCGCGCCATCCAGGAGGGCGAGGTCGATCCCGTCGGCGGCCGCCGGCCGGTGCGGGTCGACATCAGGCTCATCTCCGCGACCAACCAGAACCTGATCGAACTGGTGAAGCAGGGCCGCTTCCGCGAGGACCTGTTCTACCGGCTCAACGTGTTCCCGATCACACTGCCGCCGCTGCGCGCGCGGCGCGAGGACATTCCCGAGCTGGCGCGGCGGTTCACCGCCCGCTTCGCGGCCGAAGAGGGCAAGCGCGTGCGCGGCGTCAGCGCCGAGCTCAGCGCCCTGCTCACCGCCTATGATTGGCCGGGCAATATCCGCCAGCTCGAGAACGCCGTGTTCCGCGCTGTCGTGATGTGCGACGGCGACGAGCTGACCGTGGCGGAGTTCCCGCAGATCGCCTCCCGCGTCGAGGGCTTCGAGGTGCGCGTGCCGGCGCTGCCGGCCGCCCGCGCGCCGGAGCCGCCGCGCTACATGGCTGCGCCGCGCGAGATGGAGCTGCGCGACCCTTCCAGCCTGCGGCTTCTCGGCGAGGACGGCCACGTTCGCTCGCTCGCCGCGCTGGAGGAGGAGGCCATCCGCTTCGCCCTGCAGCACTACCGCTCGCACATGACGGAGATGGCGCGCCGGCTCGGCATCGGCCGCTCGACCCTCTACCGCAAGATGAAGGATTTGGGGCTCGCGGAGGCGGAGAACGCTGCCTGAGCGCGTCCTTTCGGACACACGCGAAGAACTTTTCGCTGGCGCGTCTGAACATGAGAATACAAGCGGCCTTTGCTGCGTATACAGAAACGAACGGACCAGCGAACGTGACGACACTGAGGCGCCATCCCCCGGTCCCGACGGAGACTTTCATGCGCATCCGGGCTTTCGGGGTGCTGTCGGCCGGCGTCTGCCTCGCCGCTCTCGTACTGGCGGGCGCGCCCTCCGCGCGCGCCGAGGGCGGCGCTGTCGACGCGCCGCCCGCCGTGGCGCAGGCCGCCGGTCCCGAGGCGGCCGGCGAGGACGGGCCGAACCTCGTGCTCCCTCTCGCGGAGCAGAACCTGCCGGCGCTGCCCGAGGAATTGCAGTCCGCGACCGACGTCGCCCAGTCGATTCCGCTGCCCGAGGCTCCCGAGGGCCCGCTGCTCGTCGAGGATGCCGCCGCGCGGGCCGCGCGGGAAGCGGCGGTCGACATTCCGCCGCCCGACCTGCCGCCGGTGACGGTCGTCATCGACGTGCCGCGCGCCGACATGGCCGCCGCCGCGCTGCGCGCCGAGCTCGACGCCGAGCACCCGTCCGTCGCGGCATTCGCGCAGCTCGCGCGACGCGACCGCGAGGCCATCGCGGCGTTCTACGCCACGCGGGCCGACGCCCCGCTCTGGTACAAAGACGGAAAGGCCCTGCCGGCCGTGCGGTCCGTCACCGACCAGCTCTCCCGGGCCGACGAAGACGGCATGGACGCCGCCGCCTACGCCGCTGCCGGCCCCGCGAACGCGACGCCGCTGGCGGTGGCGCGCGCCGAGCTGGCGCTCTCCTCGGCGGCCTACGCCTATGCCCGCGACGCGCGCGGCGGCCGCGTCGAGCCCACCCGCCTGTCCAAGCTGCTGACCCCGCCGATCGCGCTGCCCGCGCCGGCCGAGGTGCTGGCGCGCCTGGCGGCGGCATCCAACCCGGGCGCGACGCTGGCCGACTACCAGCCCGCCCATCCCGGCTATCGTGCACTGCGCCAGCAGCTCGCGATGGTGAAGGAGGCGACCGCGGCGATGCCGGCGCATGGTGCGATCCCGCCCGGCCCGGTGCTGCGGACCGGCGCGAGAGACGCCCGCGTGCCGGCGCTGCGCGCCCGCCTCGGAGCTCCCGACGCGACGGACACGCTCTACGATTCCGAGCTGGCCGATCTCGTCGCCGAGGTCCAGCGCGCCCACGGGCTCAAGGCCACGGGTCGCTTCGACGCGGCCACGGCCAACGCGTTGAACGGAACGCGCCGCGCCACCGGCGTCACCGCCGCCGAGATCATCGCCAACATGGAGAGGTGGCGCTGGCTGCCGCGCGACCTCGGCGAGCGCCATATCCTGGTGAACGTGCCGGACTATTCGCTGTCCCTCGTCGAGGACGGCCGCGTCGTCCACGAGGCCCGCGTCATCGTCGGCAAGCCCGACACGCCGACGCCGGTGTTCTCCGAGCCGATGCGATACGTGGTGGTGAACCCCTACTGGAACATTCCGCCCTCGATCATGCGCAACGAGATCCTGCCCAAGATGGCGCAGGATCCGGACTACGCGGCCAAGCACGGCTACGAGGTGGTGCGCCGCAACGGCTCGCTGTCGGTGCGGCAGCCGCCGGGCGAGCGCAACGCGCTGGGATTCATCAAGTTCCTGTTCCCCAACCAGCACTCGGTGTACCTGCACGACACCCCGTCGCGGCGGCTGTTCGCCACGGACCGGCGCGCCTACAGCCACGGCTGCGTGCGCGTCGACCAGCCGTTCCGGCTCGCCGAGTTCCTGCTCGGGGCGCAGGGCTACGACGAGGCGCGCATGCGCGGGCTGATCGGAAAGGGCGAGCGCACGATCACGCTCAAGCAGCCCGTGCCGGTGCACATCGCCTATTTCACGCTGTTC
This sequence comes from Alsobacter ponti, assembly GCF_024294805.1. Classification (GTDB taxonomy): domain Bacteria; phylum Pseudomonadota; class Alphaproteobacteria; order Rhizobiales; family Beijerinckiaceae; genus Alsobacter; species Alsobacter ponti. The sequence continues at coordinate 69,799 of NZ_JANCLU010000008.1, read as the reverse complement.
GTGGACGAGTCCGGCCGGCTGCAGCGCCGCCAGGACATCTATGGCTACGACGAGAAGATCCAGACGGCGCTCGGGATCTCCGCCGACGGACGGCGCTACGCGCACCTGCGCTGAATGGTCGCGGGAGGGTGGCCACATCCTCCCGATCATGCAACCTTGCCGGGAAACCTGGTTAACAGGGTTCATTTTCGGCGGGGGGCTAACGTGCCATTAACCCAGTTGGGCAAAGTTGGACCAACGAAACCTGCGGGACACAGCGCGCCTCGCGCGCTCCCGCCCAGGAAGAGTTGAGTCCCTTGGCGTCATCAGTTTCGCGGCGCGCTCCGGCCGCCGCCTTCCGCCTGCTTCGCTGGGTCGCGTCCGGGTTCGCCGCCTCCGCGGTGCTGATCGGCGGCACGGGCCACGTCGGAAACGCCGTCGCCAACGGCGAGACCCGCACCATCGAGATCTACCACACCCACACGCGGGAATCGGCGACCATCACCTACAAGCGCGACGGCCAGTTCGACGCCGCGGCGCTGGAAAAGCTCAACTGGATTCTGCGCGACTGGCGGCGCGACGAGCCCATCCGCATGGACCCGCGCCTGTTCGACATCGTGTGGGAGGTGCGCCGCGAGGTCGGCAGCGAGGAGCCGCTCCACGTCGTCTCCGCCTATCGCGCGCCCGAGACCAACGCCATGCTGCGCCGCCGCTCGCGCGCCGTGGCCGAGCACTCTCAGCACATGGCCGGCAAGGCCATGGACTTCTTCCTGCCCGACGTGTCGATGGCCAAGGTGCGCGAGATCGCGCTGCGCCTGCAGCGCGGCGGCGTCGGCTACTATCCGACCTCCTACAACCCGTTCGTGCATCTCGACGCCGGCAGCGTGCGCCACTGGCCGCGCATGACCCGCGACCAGCTCGCCCGCGTCTTCCCCGACGGCAAGACGGTCCACATCCCGACCGACGGCAAGCCGATGCCGCGCTACGAGGAGGCGCTGGCCGAGATCCAGGCCAATGGCGGCGTCGCGTACGCCGACGCCGGCGACAGCGGCGGCTTCTTCTCGAACCGGCGCGGCAAAAGCTTCTTCGCCGCCCTGTTCGGACGCGGCGGCGGCGACGAGGACGAGGTCGAGGACGTCGCGCCGCGCGGCCGCGCGCGGCCCGGCGGCCGGACGCAGGTGGCCTCGGTCGCGCCCGCGCAGCTCGCCTACGCGCCGACCGCATTCAATGGCGAGAGCGACAGGCCCGCGCCGTACTTCCCCAACACGACCATCGCGCCGAGCCGCCCGGCCGAGCGTCCCGCTCCCGCGCCCGTCAGGGCCGCCGCGCCGACGCCGCCCGAGCCGCAGCCCGTGGTGGTCGCCCGCGCCGAGCCGACGCCCCAGTTCGTGTGGAGCCAGGGCGCCGCCGGCCAGCAGCGCACGGCCGCCGCCCAGCCGCAATTCGCCGACGTGCCGCTGCCGACGGCGCGTCCCTCCGGCCTGCTGCCGCCGGTCGCGCTGGCGGCCGTCGACGTGCCGCTGCCGCCGGCCCGGCCGGTGCTGCTGGCCTCGGCCGGCCCGCTGACGCCGGGCCTGCTCCCCGCGTCGCCCGAGACGACGTCCAGCATCGGGCCGGCGCTGGCCTACGCTGCCGTGCCGCTGCCGCCGGCGCGCCCCGGCTCGCTCGCCGGGGTGAAGATCGCCGCCGCGCCGCCGCCGACGGCGCTGCCGCGCCAGGAGGCGCTGGACCGCAACGGCCTCGCCTGGCTGTTCGCGCGCGCCAGGACCGAGACGACGCCGGCCGCCGACGCCCATGTCGCTATGGCCAAGGCCAGGCCGGCGGCTCCGGCCCGCGACCTCTCCCCGATGACCGCGAAGCCCCATCAGGCGGTGGCCATGCGCTTCGAGGCGCGGCCCGCCGCCGATCTGGCCACGGACCGCTTCGCCGGCCCGGCGGTGAAGGCGCTGCCGGTGGCCCGCTTCACCCCCTAAGCCGGAAGACCATGAAAAAAGGCGCCCTCGCGGGCGCCTTTTGCGTTTGGGCCGGGTCGGCCGCGTCGCGGCTCACGCCAGGCCGATCACGCCGAGCCGATCACGCCATCCCGAGGGCCTCGAGGTAGAGCTCCATGATAGCCTCTTCCTCCTTGCGCTCGGCGTGGTCCTTCTTCCGGATCGCGACGATCTTGCGCAGGATCTTGGTGTCGAAGCCGTTGGCCTTCGCCTCGCCGTAGACGTCCTTGATGTCGTCGGCGATCGCCTTCTTCTCTTCCTCGAGGCGCTCGATGCGCTCGATGATGGTCTTGAGCTGATCGGCGGCGATCGAGCTGGTGTTGTCCATGGCCTGAGCCCCCGGGAATCGTGTGGAAAGTCGTCCGAGGGTTTCGGCCAAAGCCGGGGCAGGGTCAAGGCTCGCCACGGATTTGGTCTCCCGCCTGTGAATTCCGGGCATGGCGGGTCAGGACGACTTCGGACTCCAGGCGGCCCGGTGGCGCGTGGCGGTGCGTGTCGGGTGCGGTTCGACCCGCCGGAGCGCCGGGTCTTCGACGAGCGGCGCGAGCGCGTCGGCCAGGCGCTCTCCCCACGCCGCCGCGTCCTCCGACGTCGAAACGAGGTCCTGCCGGATCTCGATCAGCGCGTTGGACAGGCCTCGCCGGGTGGCGTGGCGGTTCAGCGTGTCGCCCGCCAGAGCCCCGTCATAGGGCTCATTGTCGCCGACCGTCAGCGCCGGATCGGCGGAAAGCGCGGCGATCAGGGGAAGCGGCAGGCGCGGGTCGCTGTCCCACAGCACGGTGACGTGCCAGGGCCGCGCCGTCCCCTTCCAGACCGGCGTGAAGGAGTGGACCGAGACGATGGCGGGCGGCGCGCCCGCCGCCAGCGCGCGCTCCACCGCTTCGCCGACGGCCCGGTCGTAGGGCCGGTAGAAGCGCGCGAGCCGCCGCTCCACCTCGGCCGCGTCCACCCGCGCATTGCCTGGCACGACCGCGCCGTCCGACAGCTTCATCACCAGCGTCGGGTCGTCCTCGCCGCGATTCGGATCGATCAGCAGGCGCGAGAACGTGCTGAGCACGGCTGGCGCGCCGAGCCGGCGGGCGAGCGCGCGGGCCGCCGCCGCGGCCCCGATATCGTAGGCGATGTGGCGGGCCAGCTCGCTCGCCGGCAGCCCCAGCGCGCCGTACTCCGGCGGCATGGCGTTGGATGCGTGGTCGCAGATCACGAGCACGCCCCGGGCGGGATCGCCGGGCACGGTCTCGACCGGCGCGGCCGGCGCGTTGGCGGGAGTCAGCATGGCGGCGGGATAACCGGAGAGGCCTGGCCAGTCCAGCCTCCGCGCGCCGGGCGCCCGAGATCCGCGCGGGGAGCGCGGTTGACAGCGCGCGGCGGCTCCGGGCAAATCGACCGGCGCCGCCGCCCGTTCACCGCACCCGAGGCATCCCAGCCGCTCATGCGCCGCCCTTTCCTCGTCCTCGCCCTTCTGGCCCTCGGCCTCGGCTTTTCGCCGCCCGCCCGCGCCGATCTGCGCCTGTGCAACATGACGCAGAGCCGCGTCGGCGTGGCGATGGGCTATCGCGACGCGCAGGGCTGGCTGTCAGAGGGCTGGTGGAATCTCAAGCCGAACGATTGCGAGACCATGCTGAAGGGCGCGCTGGCTGCGCGCTACTACTACGTCTTCGCGCAGGACTACGACCGCGGCGGCGAATGGGGCGGCAAGACCTTCATGTGCGTGCGCGACAAGGAGTTCACGATTCGCGGCGTCGAGGACTGTCTGGCGCGGGGGTTCGATCGGGTCGGCTTCTTCGAGATCGACACCGGCGAGCAAAAGAACTGGACCGTCCAGCTCACCGACCCGACCCGTCCGCTGCCGCGCGCGCCCTGAGGAGCGGCGCGGAGAGGAGAGGGGGGCGTCCGCCTGCCCGCGTCGCGCGGTGATCGCCCGACCACGACAAGCGATTCCCGCGACTCGCGAATCCGAAGTGATCGCGGAATCACCGCCCCGGAACGGCCAGGTCTTCAACGACCAGGTCTTCGCTTAACGCCTGTCACTGTTGCGTGAACCCCACAGCCTCGTTCTCCCCGCCCCGTTAGACTGTTCCGGGTCCGGCATGTCCGGGGGCTCGGGAGGCTCGAGACTGGATGGCGCGGTTGGGGCGGGATCACGACGATGCGGCGGTGGACGCGGCGCGCCTGCTGCGCCGGCTCGGCTTCGCCGTGCTCGCCATGGCCGCGCCGGCTCTCGCCATCGGCACGCGGCGCGGGCTCGTCATCGTGGTGCCGATCGGCATGGCGCTGCTGCTGCTCGCCAGCCTGCTGGAAACCGAGGGGCGCGCCCCGTTCTCCCGCACCTGGGAGGGGCTGCGCGGGCCGGCCGGGCTCCTCGCCGGCTTCATCTTCTTCTGGGCCGCGCTGTCGCTGCTGTGGACGCCTTTTCCGGCCGAGGCGGCGGAGCGCCTCGTCAATGCGCTCGGTTTCGGCCTGTTCGGGCTCCTCACCGCGGCGGCGCTGCCGGAGCGGATGCGCTCCTCCGATCTCTACCTGCTGCCCGTCGGCGTGGGCCTGGCGGGGATCGGCGCGCTGGCGCTGACGATCTGGCCGATGATGAGCCCCTCGGTCGCGGAGTTCGACCGTTCGCTGCTCGACCGCGGGCTGCTCCTGCTGGTGCTGATGGCGCCGATGGCCGTGACCTGGCTCGTGTCGCGCGACCGTTTCGTCTCCGCCTTCCTGCTCGTGGCGGTGGTCACGGCCTCGCTGGTGCTCGGCAACGCTCAGGCGGCCCTGGCTGCGATGATCCTCGGCGCGCTGGTGTTCGCGGTCGCCACCGTCAACCCGCCGCTGGGGCGGATGTTGTCGCTCGCGGCCATGCCCGGCCTCGTCATCGCCGCGCCGCTGATTCCCTTCCTGCTGCGGCCCGGGGCCAAGCTGGTGCTGGGCTCCGACCATGCGCGCGTCAACAGCGTGCGGACGTGGGCGCGCATCGTCACCGACGATCCGCTGCGCCTGATCACCGGGCACGGCCTCGACACGGCGATGAGGGCCAAGGCGGCCGGCCTCGTGCCGGCGCAGACACCGAGCGGCATCCTGTTCGAGGTCTGGTACGACCTCGGCTTCCTCGGGGCCGGCGCGCTGGCGCTGCTGCTCTCGCGCGCCATTCTCGGCGCGAGCCGCCTGCACGCGGGCGCCGCGCCCGGCGCGCTGATGACGTTGATGGTGGCCTTCACGCTGGCCGTCGCGGGGCAGGGCTCGATCCAGGCCTGGTGGCTGATCGGCCTGTCGGTGGCGTGCGTGATGGTCTTCGCGGTCGACCACGGCCAGTACCGCACGCGGCGGCCGCCCTCGCGCATCGTCGCGCCGCGCCGGCGGCGCATCCCGGCCCCGTGAGGCGCTAGCCCCCGGCGGCGCGGGCCGGCCGCGCCGCGCCGGCGCGTCCTTCGGCGACGGCGTGGCAGGCCACTCCCTCGATCGTCGCGGGGGCCTCGCGCCGGCAGCGTTCGTCGGCCAATCCGCAGCGCGGGTGGAACGTGCAGCCGGAAGGCGGCGCGATCGGGTTGGGGATCTCCCCCTGCACCGGCGTGCGCGGGCGGCCGGACATCGCCAGGTCCGGCACGGCGTCGAGCAGCATCCGCGTATAGGGATGGCGCGGCGCGGCGAACACGTCGCGGGCCGGAGAGACCTCGACGAGACGGCCGAGATACATCACGCCGATGGTCGTCGCCATGTGGCGCACCACGGCGAGGTTGTGGCTGATCAGCAGGTAGGTGAGGCCCAGCCGGTCCTGGAGGTCGCGCATCAGGTTGAGGATCTGCGCCTGCACCGACACGTCCAGCGCCGAGGTGGGCTCGTCGCAGACGATGAAGTCCGACTCGGCCGCCAGGGCGCGGGCGATGGCGATGCGCTGGCGCTGCCCGCCGGAGAACTCGTGCGGGAACTTGCGCGCGTCCGCGGGGTCGAGGCCGACCAGCTTCAGCCCTTCCCCGACGCGGTGCTCCACCTCGCGGCGGTCCCGCGCCAGATTGAAGGCTCGGATCGGCTCGGCCACGATGTCTCCCACGCGCCAGCGCGGGTCGAGGCTGGCATAGGGGTCCTGGAAGATCATCTGGATGCGGCGACGCAGCCGCGCCCGGCGCGCGGCGTCCTTGCGGTCGGTCATTGAGACGCCGTCGATGACGACCTCGCCCGCGCTCGGAGGCAGCAGGCCGACCACCATGCGCGCCACCGTCGACTTGCCGGAACCCGATTCGCCGACCAGCGCGAAGGTCTCGCCGCGTCGAATCTCGAAGCTGACGCCGTCGACGGCCTTCAGCGTCTGGCGCGGCTCGCGCGCCACCACGCGGTCGAGCCACGGCTTGGACACGTCGAAGACGCGCCGCAGCCCGGTGACCTGGACGAGAGGGGCGTCGGTCATGGCTTCGCCTCCTCGGTCGGAACGGGCGGGGAATCGGCCGGGATGCGGTCCGCCCGGGCGCGGGCCGACTCCATGCCGGGTTCGTAGAGGAAGCACGCGACCCTGTGGCCCTCGTGCTCCATCGGTTCGGGCCGCTCCAGCCAGCACTGCGCGAAGGCGTGCGGGCAGCGCGTGTGGAACGCGCAGCCGCTCGGGATGGCGGCGAGCCTGGGCATCGAGCCGGGGATCTGCACCAGGCGGTCGGCCGTCCCCTCGAGCGTGGGGATGGAGCCCATCAGCCCGCGCGAATAGGGGTGGAACGGCCGCTTCACCACGTCGCGCACCGGCCCGATCTCGGCGACGCGGCCCGCATACATCACCGCCACGCGGTCTGCGGTTTCGGCGATGACGCCCATGTCATGGGTGATGAGCATGACGGCCGTGCCGCGCTCGGCGCAGAGCCGCTTGATGAGCCCGATGATCTGCGCCTGCACGGACACGTCGAGCGCCGTGGTCGGCTCGTCGGCGATCACCAGTTCCGGCTCCGCGCACAGGGCCAGCGCCAGCACGACGCGCTGGCGCATGCCGCCGGAGAACTCGTGCGGGTAGCCGTCGATGCGCCGTTCGGCAGCCGGAATGCCGACCTCCTTGAGCAAATCGATGGCGCGCCGGCGCGCCTCGGCGCGGCCGACCGGGAGGTGGGTGAGGATGGTCTCGACGATCTGGTCGCCGACGCGATAGAGCGGGTTCAGGCTGGTCAGCGGATCCTGGAACACCATGCCGATGCGCCGCCCCCGAATGCGGCGCATCGCCGCCGGGGGCAGGTCGTCGATGCGCTGGCCCCCCAGCAGGATTTCGCCGCCGGAGATCCGGCCGGGCGGCTCGATCAGGCCGATCACCGCCGCGCCCGTGACGGACTTGCCGGCCCCCGATTCGCCCACCACGCCCAGCACCTCGCCGCGCGCGATGTCGAAGGACACGCCGTCCAGCGCTTTCAGCGTGCCGCGGCGGGTAACGAAGTCGACCTTCAGGTCGCGGACGGAGAGAACCGGTTGGGTCATCGCAATTTCGGATTGAGCGCGTCGCGCAGCCAGTCGCCGACCATGTTCACGGCGAGCACGAAGGCGGCGAGGGTGATGCCGGGGAAGGCGACGATCCACCACTCGCCGGAAAACAGGAAATCGTTGCCGATGCGGATCAGCGTGCCCAGCGAGGGCTGCGTCGGCGGCAGCCCCACGCCCAGGAAGGACAGCGTGGCCTCGGTGATGATGGCGAGCGCCAGGTTGATGGTGAGGATCACCAGCACCGGGCCGATCACGTTGGGCAGCACGTGGCGCAGCATGATCAGCGGCGCCGGGATGCCGATCAGCCGCGCCGCCTGCACGTAGTCCTTGTTCTTTTCCACCAGCGTCGAGCCGCGGATAGTGCGCGCGTACTGCACCCAGAAGGACAGGCCGATGGAGACCACCAGCACGCCGAAGGCGGTGTGCTCGCGCGCCACGCCCTTGAACAGGGCCCGCACCACGCCGTCGATCACCAGGGCGATGAGGATGGCGGGGAAGGTGAGCTGGATGTCCGCCACGCGCATGATGAACGCATCCAGCCGGCCGCCGAGATAGCCGGCGAGCAGGCCCAGCGAGATGCCCAGCGTCGCCGCGATGGCGACGCCGCAGACGCCGACGATCAGCGACACGCGCATGCCGTAGAGGATGGCCGACCACAGGTCGCGGCCCTGATTGTCGGTGCCGAGCAGGAATTGCGGGTCGCCGCCCTCGACCCAGCGCGGCGGCAGCAGCGAGTTCAGCAGATCGACGCTCGCCGGATCGAACGGGTTGGTCGGCGCGATCCACGGGGCGAACGCCGCCCCGGCCAGCATGACGACCGTGACGAAGGCCGACACCATCGTCACCTTGGAGGCGAGGAAGCTCGCCAGGATGTCGGAGTCGCGCAGCCTTGCCCACGCCGAGGCGCGGGCGGCGGCGGTCGGCGTGGTCGCGGGTTCCGGCGTCATCGCATCCTCACGCCGTCTGGAAATGCGCGCGCAGGCGGGGATCGACGACGGCGTAGAGGATGTCGACGACCAGGTTCACCATCACGAAGATGAAGGCGATCAGCATCAGATACGCCGCCATGATCGGGATATCGACGTTCTGCACCGCGCCGAGGAACAGCGCGCCCATGCCCGGCCACTGGAACACGTACTCGGTGATCAGCGCGAAGGCGATCAGCGAGCCGAGCTGCAGGCCGGCGATGGTGATCACCGGAACCAGCGTGTTCTTCAGCGCGTGGCCGAAATGGATCGCCCGGTCGGACAGGCCGCGCGCCCGCGCGAACTTGATGTAGTCGGTGCGCAGCACCTCGAGCATCTCGGCGCGCACGAGCCGCATGATCAGCGTCATCTGGAACAGGCCGAGCGTGATCGACGGCAGGATGATCGCCTTGAGGCCGCTCGGCGTCAGCAGCCCGGTCGACCAAAAGCCGAGCTGCACCACCGCGCCGCGTCCGAACGACGGCAGCCAGCCCAGTTGCACCGAGAACACGTAGCGCAGCAGGATGGCGATGAGAAACGTCGGCAGCGACACGCCCGCCAGCGACAGCGCCATGAAGGCGGAGGACAGCGCCGAGCCGCGCCGCAGCGCCGTGTAGACGCCCATCGGGATGCCCACCACCAGCGAGAACAGCGCGGCGACAAGCGACAGCTCCAGGGTCGCCGGCATACGCTCGCCGATCAGCGTCGAGACCGGCTGGCGGAACTGGTAGGAGATGCCGAAGTCGAAATGCGCGGCGCGGGCGAGATAGCGCCCGAACTGCACGATGACGGGGTCGTCGAGGCCGAGTTCGGCCCTAATCTTGAGCCGCTGCTCCTGCGGCGTGTCGAGCGAGACGATCTGGTTGATCGGGTCGCCCACCAGGCGGAACAGCGCGAACGCGATCAGCCCCACCGTCAGGAGCACGACGACGGATTGGGCGATGCGTCTGAGAATGAAAGCGAGCATGAAAACCCTTCGGACGGCCGCGATGCGAAAATGCGGCCGGACGGCGCCCCGGCGCGGGCCGGGGCGCCGCGTCGGTCAGTCCTTGGTGATCCAGTAGAGCAGGACGGAATTGTCCGCGCGCTGGGCGACCTTGACGTTCTTCGCCACGCCCCAGGCCAGCGACTGCTGGTGCAGCGGGATGTAGCCGTAGTCGTCGAAGCCGATCTTGAAGGCTTCCTTGATCATCTGGTTGCGCTTCTCGACGTCCGTCTCGACCAGGATCTGGTCGGTGAGCGCGTCGAGCTTCTTGTTGCAGTAGTTGCCGAGGTTCGACTCGCCCCGGTTGGAGTTCGGGTTGTCGCGGCAGCCCATGATGTCGAACAGCACGTTATGGCTGTCGAACGTGCCGGGCGTCCAGCCGAGCAGGTAGAACGACGTCTTGTAGTCGCCGGACTTCAGCACCTTGGCGAAGAACTGCGCCTTGGGCTGGGCATTGAGGTTCACCTTCACGCCGATGCGCGCCAGCATGCCGACGGCCGCCTGGCAGATCGCGCCGTCATTGACGTAACGGTCGTTGGGGCAGTCCATGCCGACCTCGAAGCCGTTGGGATAGCCGGCGTCGGCCAGCAGCTTCTTGGCGCCGTCGACGTCGAGCTTCGGGCGGACGAAGTCCTTGGAGTAGACGAACAGCTCGGGCGCGATCATCAGCGCCGAGGGAGTCGAGAGGCCGCGCATGACGCGCGTCTTGATCGCCTCGATGTCGATCGCCTTGTAGAAGGCTTCGCGCACCCGCGGGTCCTTGAAGGGGTTCTTGCCCTTGACGTTGGACTCCAGCAGCTCGTCGCGCGTCTGGTCGAAGCCGAGGAAGATGGTGCGCAGCTCCGGCCCGGTGAGCACCTGGGCGTTGGCCGAGGCGTTGACGCGCTGGATGTCCTGGAGCGGCACCGGCTCGATGATGTCCACCTCCCCGGACAGCAGCGCGGCGACGCGTGTCGCGTCGGAGTTGATCGGCGTGAAGATCACCTCCGTCAGATTGTGCTCGGGCTTGCCCCACCAGCCGGGGTTGGGCTTGAAGACGGTCTTCACGCCGGCCTGATGGCTCTCGATCTTGAACGGCCCGGTTCCGTTGGCGTTCAGCGCCGCGTAGCTCGGCGTGGTCGCGGCGGCCGGCGTGGGCGCGACGGCGTTGTTCGCCTCCGCCCACTTCTTCGACATGATGTACCAGGTGTCCCACTGAGAGTTCAGGATGGGATTGGGCGAGGACAGGACGACGTCGACCGTGTAGTCGTCGACTTTCACGAACTTGGCGTCCTTGGGCACGCGCGTCTGGAAATTCGAGCCCTGCGCTCGAACGCGATCGGCGGAGAACAGCACGTCGTCGGCGGTGAAGTCCTCGCCGTTCTGGAACTTCACGCCCTTGCGCAGGTAGAAGCGCCATCGTGTGGGCTCCGGCGTCTCCCACCGCTCCGCGAGGCCGGGCTGGATGGCGAGGTCCTTGCCGCGCTTGGTCAGGCCTTCGTAGACGTTGCCGAGATGGGCGTTCGTGGTCGTCTCGTTCAGCGTGTAGGGATCGAGCGATTTCAGGTCGCCCTGGTTGGCGTATCGCAGCGTCTTGGCGAAGGCCGGCGCCATGGTCAGCGCCAGGGCAGTCGCGGCCAGGATCACGGTTTTCCGGAACATCTCATCCCTCCAGCGTCGGCCGGTTCGGCGCGCAACGCGCCTCTCGGCCTGTTTTCATCCGAATTCCAGGCGGTCTCGCGCCGCCGATGACCGCGAGACTAGACGCGCTCGCGCGCCGGGGTCCAGCGTTTAAGCGCGCGGGGCGCCCGTCAGGCCGCAAGTTCCGACGTCAGGCGCCGGATGAAGGCTTCTCCCGCCTCGAATTCCGACACCGCGATGAACTCGTCCGCCTGATGGGCCTGGTCGATGTCGCCGGGGCCGCACACCACGGTCGACCAGCCGGCTTTCTGGAAGATGCCGGCCTCCGTGCCGTAGGAGACGACGTGCAGGCCGTTGTCGCCCGTCAGGCGGCGGACCAGTCGTTCGGCCTCTCCGTCGACCTCCGGCGCGAGCCCCGCCACGGCGGCGCGGAACTCGATGTCGACGCCGGTGTCCGGGGCGACGGCGCGCATGCGCGGTTCGATCACCTCGCGGACATAGGCCTCGAATCGATCCTTGTAACTCCACGGATCCTCGGTAGGGATGGCCCGGACCTCGGTGACGAAGCGGCACTCGGCGGCGACGACATTGGTGGCGATGCCGCCGTTCAGCGTGCCGCAATGCAGAGTCGTCCAGGGCGGCAGGAACGGGTTGTCGGGATCGGCGCGCCGCTTGTTCTCCTCCATCGTGTCGTCGAGCCAGGTGACGAGGCGCGCTGCGGTCATCGTCGCGCTGACGCCGATGTCGATGCGGCTGGAATGCACGGTATGGCCGCGCACGGTCGTGAACCACGATACCGAGCCCTTGTGGCCGGTGACGACGCGCATCAGCGAGGGTTCGCCGACGATGACGGCGGACGGCGTCGGCAGCACGCGCGCCATCTCCTCCACCATCGGCGGCGCGCCGGTGCAGCCGACCTCCTCGTCGTAGGACAGCGCGAGGTGGAAGGGCCGCTTCAGGCCGGCGCGCAGCATGTCCGGCACGGCCGCCAGCGCCAGCGCGTCGAAGCCCTTCATGTCGCACGCGCCGCGTCCGTAGAGCCGGCCGTCGCGCTCGGTGAGGACCCAGGGATCGGTCGTCCAGGCCTGCCCGTCCACCGGCACCACGTCGGTATGGCCGGACAGCACGACGCCTCCCTCCACGGTGGGACCGACGGTGGCGAAGAGATTCGCCTTCTGACCGTCGGGGCTGGGCACAAGCCGGCTCTCGACGCCGTGGCTGGCCAGGTAAGCCCGGATGAACTCGATGCAATCGAGATTGGACGCGCTTGAGACGGTGGGAAACGCAATGAGACGCGCAAGCATCTCCCTGGAAGACAATTTCATGAGCACACTCCGACGCGCGACTGTCGGCCGGCCGGGCAGGAGAGGTCAAGCGCGGCGGGCGGATTGACTTGGCGGCCCGCGGTCCGGACAGTTCGCGTCCGTTTCCGCCGCTCCGCGAGGCCCCTCATGTCCGTATCGTTCGATGTCAGCCTGTCCGACGTGGAGGCCGCCCGCGCCCGCATCGCCGGCCGGGTGCGCCGCACTCCCGCCTGGCGCAGCCCCGCCCTCTCGGCCCGATTCGGGCGCGACGTGACGATCAAGCTGGAATGCCTCCAGCTCGCCGGCTCGTTCAAGGTGCGCGGCGTCGCCAACAAGCTGCTGGGGCTGACGCCCGAGGAGCGGGCGCGCGGCGTCGTCGCGGTCTCCGGCGGCAATCACGCCATCGCGGTGGCGCGCGGCGCGGCCGAGTTCGGCGTCGACGCCCTGGTGCTGATGCCGACCGCCACGGCGCGCTTCAACGTCGAGCTGACGCGCGGCTACGGCGCGCGCGTCGAGTTCTGCGAGACGGCGGCCGAGGCCTTCGCGAAGGCCGAGACCTACGCCGCCGCGGGCCGCATCAGCCTGCACGCCTACGACGATCCGGTGATCATCGCGGGCAACGGCACGACGGGCCTCGAGTTCGCCGAGGACGCGCCGGACCTCTCCCATGTGTTCGTCGCCATCGGCGGCGGCGGCTTCGCAGCTGGCGTGGCGGCCGCGATCAAGGGCCGCAATCCGGCCGTGCAGATCCACGGCGTCGAAACCGAGGGGGCGGAGACGATGACGGCCGCCCTCGCCGCCGGCCGGCCGGTCACCATCAAGCCGACGTCGATCGCCCGCACGCTCGGCGCGCCCTTCGTCACCGAACGCACGCTGGCGGCGGCGCGCGCCCTGTTCGCCGGCGTTCATCTCGTGCCCGACGCCGAGGCGGTGCGGGAGATGCGCTATCTGCTGCAGGAGGAGAAGGTGCTGTGCGAACCGGCGGCGGCCTCCACCGTCGCCGCCGCCGCCCGGCTGCTGCCGGACCTGCCGGCGGACGCGCGGATCGGCCTCGTCCTGTGCGGCTCCAACATCGCGCTCGACGACGTCGAGGCCCTGTCGCGCCAGTTCGGTGTGGCCTAGAACACGCGGCGAACGCGCCTTGCGCGATTTTCGCGCGAGATCGCGCGACAAAACGCGAGATCGGGCCATGCTGTCCTCCCAAGGAGGCGCGGCTTGATCTAGTCTGCCGGAAAACAGGTTCTATCTGCCGCCGAGGTTGCAACATGGCCGTCATCAACCGCATCGCCGCGTTCGCCGACGAGATCGCCGACTGGCGACGCGATCTGCACGCGCACCCCGAGCTCGACTACGACGTGCACCGCACGGCGGGCGTGGTGGCCGAAAAGCTGAAGGCGTTCGGCTGCGACGAGGTGGTCACGGGCATCGGGCGAACCGGCGTGGTCGGCGTCATCAAGGGATCCCTGCCCGGCGACCGGGTGATCGGGCTGCGGGCCGACATGGACGCCCTGCCGATTCAGGAGATCACCGGCAAGCCCTACGCCTCGCGCAACGCCGGCCGGATGCACGCCTGCGGCCATGACGGCCATACGGCGATGCTGCTCGGCGCCGCGCGCTACCTCGCCGAGACGCGCAATTTCGCCGGGACGGCGGTGGTGATCTTCCAGCCCGCCGAAGAAGGCGGCGGCGGGGGCAAGGCGATGGTCGATGACGGATTGATGGACCGCTTCGGCGTGCAGGAAGTCTACGGCATGCACAACGCGCCCGGCCTGCCGGTCGGCGAGTTCGCGCTGCGGCCCGGCCCGATGCTGGCCGCCGCCGACCGCTTCACCATCCAGATCGAGGCCAAGGGCGGACATGCGGCCTATCCGCACCAGGCCATCGACGCGGTGGTCATCGGCAGCCAGATGGTGACAGCGCTGCAGTCGGTGGTCGCCCGCAACGTCGACCCGCTCGAATCGGCGGTGCTGTCGATCACCTGGTTCCACGCCGGCGACGCCTTCAACGTCCTGCCGCAGTCGGCGACGCTGAAAGGCACGGTGCGCACCTTCAAGCCGGCGGTGCAGGACCTGGTGGAACAGCGCCTCAAGGACGTGGCGACGGCGGTCGCGGCGATGCACGGCGCGACGGCGACCGTCGAGTACAATCGCGGCTATCCGTGCACCAGCAACCACCTCCGCCAGACCGAGTTCGCCGCCTCGGTGGCGAAGGAGGTCGCTGGCGAGGACAAGGTCGACACCGACTACGCGCCGGTGATGGGGGCGGAGGATTTCTCCTACATGCTGCTGGCGCGCCCGGGCGCGTTCATCTTCATCGGCAACGGCGACACCGCGAGCGTCCACCACCCCGCCTACGACTTCGAGGACAGGGCCATTCCGCACGGGGTCAGCTATTGGGCGCGCCTCGTGGAGGCGTCGATGCCGGCCGCCTGAGCGGCGGGGGCTGGCCCAAGAAAAAACCCCCGGCCGCCGGCCGGGGGTCGATGACACGAAATTCTCCGGTCGCCCTTACTCGGCGGCGGGCCGGCTCACCAGCTGCCGCTCGCCGAGCCGCGCCACGGTGGCGGAGCGGTTCGAGTTGGCGGCCGGCTTGCGGCCGTCATTGGCGGCGATGAACTGCGCGATGCGCGGCGCGATCTCCTTGCGGAAGCGCGAGCCGTTGAAGACGCCGTAGTGTCCCACCTTGGGCTGGCACCAGTGCACGCGCATGGCCTCGGGGATGTTGGGGCACAGGCGGTGGGCGGCCTCGGTCTGGCCGACGCCGGAGATGTCGTCCTTCTCGCCCTCGACCGTCATCAGCGCCACGCGCCGGATGGCGGCGAGGTCGACGGGGAGGTCGCGATGCATCATCTCGCCCTTGGGCAGGCTGTGCTTCACGAACACGGTGTCGACGGTCTGCAGGTAGAACTCGGCCGTGAGGTCCATCACGGCGAGATATTCGTCGTAGAAGTCGCGGTGCTTCTCGGCCGAATCGCCGTCGCCCTCGATGAGATGCTTGAACATCTCGCCATGGGCCTCGAGATGGCGGTCGATGTTCATCGCCATGAAGCCGGCGAGCTGAAGGAAGCCCGGATAGACCGACCGCATGAAGCCGGGGTTCGGGAACGGCACCTTGACGATGCAGTGCCGCTTGAACCAGTCGATGCCGCGCTTCTGCGCCAGCTGGTTCACCTGGGTGGGGCTGACGCGGGTGTCGATCGGGCCGCCCATCAGCGTCATGGAGCGCGGCGCGTGCGCGTCGTCCTCCGCCTCCATCCGCGCGATGGCGGCGATCACCGGCACGGAGGGCTGGCAGACCGCCATGACGTGCACGTCCGGCCCCAGCAGGTGCAGCATCTCGATGACGTAGTCGATGTAGTCGTCGAGATCGAACGTGCCCTCGGAGGTCGGAACGATTCGCGCGTCCACCCAGTCGGTGATGAACACCTCGTGCGAGGGCAGGAACGCCTCGACCGTGCCGCGCAGCAGCGTGGCGTAGTGGCCGGACATCGGCGCGACGATCAGCAGCTTGGGCTGGCGGGGCCGCAGCTCGCCCAGGGACCGGTCGAAATGAATCAGATTGCAGAACGGCTTGCGCCAGACGATGCGCTCGATCACGTCGACGCGCTCCCCGTCGACGAGGGTCGTAGGCAGGCCGAAGTCCGGCTTGCCGTAACGCCGGGTCGTGCGTTCGAACAGCTCGCAAGCCGCGGTCACGGACCGGGCGAGCGACGAATTCGACAGAGGGTTCAGCGGGTTGTCGTAAAAACCGCGGGTCGAGCCGGCCAGCGCGCGCGCCGGCCCCAGAAGGGTGTGAACGGCCTCGTACCACATGTAATAGGGGAGCTGCATATACGCGGTCTCCAGTGCCGATGCCGATGCTGCGCCGCAGAGAGCCTATCGCGCTGCAATGCAGGACCCTGACCTTAGCCGGTCACTCTTTCTAAACAATCAGCTGAAAGCCCAACAAATCCCAGACTTTCGACGTATGTTGCATTTCAGTAACATATAGGAACTTCGGTTGCAGTGCACAACGGGCGCGACGCGCCGTTTGTTCCCGAATCCGCTCTTCCCTGCATTTCCGGCTCCCGCTGGCCGGCGAGTGGCGGCGCGCTAGTTCCCGGTGAATGCCGGACACGGGCTCCATGGATTTCAGGCGAAGCGCGTCGCGGCTGCGGCTGCGGACGCTTGTGCGGCTGCGTTGGCTCGCCATCGCGGGCCAGACCATCGCACTGGTCGCCGTCAAATTCGGGCTCGGCTTCGACGTGCCGCTCGCCCCGTGCCTGGCTGTGGTGGCGGTCTCAGCGGGGGTGAACCTCTGGCTCACTCTTCGTTTCCCGGCCGCGCGGAGGCTCGACGAGAACGCGGCGACGGCGCTGCTGGCGTTCGACATCGTCGAGCTGGCGGGGCTGCTCTACCTCACCGGCGGGCTCGAGAACCCTTTCGCCATCCTGTTCCTGGCGCCCGTGATGGTCGCGGCCGCGTCGCTGCCGCCGGCGCGCACCTTCGCTCTGGGCGGACTCGTCATGGCGGCGGCGACGGTGCTCGTCGTGTTTCACCTCCCACTTCCCTGGGCGGAACGGGACACGATGACGCTCCCGCCTCTCTACCAGGCGGGGGTTTGGACCGCGCTCCTGCTGGCGCTCGCGTTCCTGGGCCTGTACGCGCGCCGGGTCGCCGAGGAGGCGCGGCAGCTGGTCCAGGGCCTCGCCGCGACGGAGTTGGTCCTGGCCCGCGAGCAGCATCTCTCGCAGCTGGACGGTCTGGCGGCGGCGGCCGCCCACGAACTCGGCACGCCGCTCGCCACCATCGCGCTGGTGGCGCGCGAACTGCGCAAGGCGGTTCCCGAAGACGGCCCGCTGGCCGAGGACGTCGCGCTGCTCGGCCAGCAGGCGGAGCGCTGCCGCGACATCCTGCTCAAGCTGACCTCGATGGACGACGAGGAGCAGGGCCCGCTCGACCGGTTGCCCCTCGGCGTGCTGATCGAGGAGGTGGCGGGGCCGCGCCGGGCGTTCCGCGCGGTGGAGTCCCGGCTGGCCGGCGAGGGCCCGGAGCCGGTGTGCCGGCGCAATCCGGGGATGCTGTACGGCCTCGGCAATCTCGTCGAAAACGCGGTGGATTTCGCGCGGGAGACCGTGCGGATCGAGGCGCGGTGGGACGCCGGCTCCGTCACGGTGGCGATCGCCGATGACGGGCCGGGCTTCTCGGGCGACGTGCTGTCGCGGCTGGGAGAGCCCTATGTCACGACCCGCCGGGACGCCCGCGCGGGCGACGCGCGCGGCGGCCTCGGTCTAGGTCTGTTCATCGCCAAGACGCTGCTGGAGCGCACGGGCGCCACGCTCGACATGCGCAACGGCCCGGCGGGCGGCGCCACCGTGCGCGTGACGTGGCCGCGGGAGGCGTTCGAGCGCACTCCGCAAGACCACGGACCCGCGTCGGAGAGCGCTTTTCGGCTTTGAAAGTACGGAACGGCACCAAAATCGACGGAACTCGTGAACCCGACCGCCCCCTTGCGCGTAAGGGCCGGGGAGGTTGACATGCTCGACAGCGTCGCCACGGACCCGGCCCCGGCCGATCAGGCCGACGCCGACAAATCCTTGCTCATCGTCGACGACGATCGGCCCTTCCTCACCCGCCTCGCGCGCGCCATGGAGGCGCGGGGCTATCAGGTGACCACGGCGGAAACCGTCGAGGAGGGCCACGCCGCCATCCAGCGCGACCCTCCGCGTTTCGCCGTGATCGACCTGCGGCTCGCCGGCGGCAACGGGCTCGACGTGCTCTCCAATCTCCGTCGCGTCAGGGCCGATGCGCGCGGCGTCATCCTCACGGGCTACGGCAACATCGCCACGGCGGTGACGGCGGTGAAGCTCGGCGCGTTCGACTACCTGGCCAAGCCTGTCGACGCCGACGAGATCGACGCGGCGCTCAACTGCGCCACCGAGACCAGGGCCGCTCCGCCGGAGAACCCGATGTCGGCGGATCGCGTCCGCTGGGAGCACATCCAGCGCGTCTTCGAGCTGTGTGGCCGCAACGTGTCCGAGACGGCGCGCCGGCTCGCCATGCACCGCCGCACGCTGCAGCGAATCCTCGCCAAGCGCGCGCCCCGCTGAGGGCCGC
The DNA here is from genome assembly GCF_024294805.1 of Alsobacter ponti. Classification (GTDB taxonomy): domain Bacteria; phylum Pseudomonadota; class Alphaproteobacteria; order Rhizobiales; family Beijerinckiaceae; genus Alsobacter; species Alsobacter ponti. The sequence continues at coordinate 51,430 of NZ_JANCLU010000008.1, read as the reverse complement.
CGCGCCTTGGGTCCGGCCGCGCCGCCATGCTAGACAGGCGCATCCGGAGGCGAGCCATGAACCCGATCTTTTCCGAGCTGCCCACGACCGTGTTCGAGGTCATGTCCCGGCTGGCCCGGGAGACGGGCGCCATCAATCTCGGCCAGGGCTTCCCGGACGATCCCGGCCCCGAGGACGTGCGCCGCAAGGCGGCCGAGGCGGTGGTTTCGGGCTGGAACCAGTATCCGCCGATGATGGGCGTGCCGGAACTGCGCCAGGCGGTGGCGGCCCATTACCGCCACCACCAGGGCGTCGGGCTGGACTGGGAGCGGGAGGTGATGATCACCTCCGGCGCCACGGAAGCGCTGGCCGGCGCGCTGATGGCGCTGATCGAGCCGGGCGACGAGGTCGTGCTGTTCCAGCCGCTCTACGACGCCTATCTGCCGCTCGTCCTGCGCGCCGGCGGCGTGCCCCGCTTCGTGCGGCTGGAGCCGCCGCACTGGCGCTTCGACGAGGACATGCTGGCGAAGGCGTTCTCGCCGAACACGAAGGTGGTGCTGTTCAACAACCCGCTGAACCCGGCGGGGACGGTTTACGGCCGCGCGGATCTCGAGCTGCTGGCGCGGTTCTGCGTGGCGCACGACGCGGTCGCGGTGTGCGACGAGGTGTGGGAGCACGTCGTGTTCGACGGCCTGTCCCACCTGCCGCTCATCGCCATGCCCGGCATGCGGGAGCGCACGGTGAAGATCGGGTCGGCGGGCAAGATCTTCTCGCTCACCGGCTGGAAGGTGGGCTTCGTCTGCGCCGCCCCGGAGATCCTGCGCGTGCTGGCCAAGGCGCATCAGTTCCTGACCTTCACGACGCCGCCCAATCTCCAGGTCGCGGTCGCCTACGGCCTCGGCAAGGACGACGCGTATTTCCGGGACATGCGCGACGGGCTGCAGCGCAGCCGCGACCGGTTCGCCTCCGGGCTGGCGGCGCGCGGCTTCTCCGTCCTGCCCTCCTACGGCACCTATTTCCTCAACGTCGACCTCGCCCCGCTCGGGGAGCGCGACGACGTGGCGTTCTGCGAGCGGCTGGTGCGCGAGTTCGGCGTGGCGGCGATCCCGGTCTCGGCGTTCTACGCGCGAGACGCCATCCGCAGCGTCGTCCGGTTCTGCTTCGCCAAGACCGACGCCGTGCTCGACGGCGCGCTGGCCCGGCTCGAAACGGCGGCGCGGCGCGCCGCCTGAACGGCGGGGGTCGGGCGGCGTCCCTGCCCGGCGCGCCAAGCCGTTGTCAACACCGGGGTTTCGGCCGAAAAACGGGCTCACCTTTTCGCGCCCGATGCACTAGCGTGCCGGTGTTCGCCAATCGCGCCCTCGGGCGCCGCCTGAAAGACCCGGAGTCCGACATGATTCGAGCCCTCGGCCGCGGCCTGTTGTACGCATCGCTCGCCCTCGCCCTGCCCGTGGCGACCGTGGCGCGCGCGCAGGACAAGGTCGTGAACGTCTACAACTGGTCCGACTATATCGACCCCACGGTGCTCGAGGACTTCACCAAGGAGACGGGCATCAAGGTCGTCTACGACACCTACGACAACAACGAGATCGTCGAGACCAAGCTGATGGCCGGCAAGTCGGGCTACGACGTCGTCGTCCCGTCGGGCGCGCCGCTGCAGCGCCTGATCGCGGCCGGCGTGCTGACCAAACTCGACAAGGCCAAGCTGCCCAACCTGAAGAACATGTGGCCGGAGATCACCGACCGGCTGAAGGCCTACGATCCCGGCAACGCCTACGCCGTCAACTACATGTGGGGCACCACCGGCATCGGCTACAACGTCAAGAAGGTGAAGGAGCGCCTGGGCGACAAGCCGATCGACAGCTGGGACATCGTCCTGAAGCCGGAGAACATCTCCAAGCTCAAGGACTGCGGCGTCATGGTGCTGGACGCGCCGGAGGACACGTTCGGCGGCGTGCTGCGCTGGCTCGGCCTCAACCCGGATTCGAAGAACCCGGCCGACTACCAGAAGGCGGCGGACGTGCTGATGAAGATCCGCGGCAACGTGCGCAAGTTCCACTCCTCGGAGTACATCAACGCGCTCGCCAACGGCGACATCTGCCTGGCGGTCGGCTATTCCGGCGACGTGCTGCAGGCCGGCAAGCGCGCCGACGAAGCCAAGAACGGCGTCGAGATCCAATACGCCATCCCGCGCGAGGGCGCGCTGATGTGGTTCGATTCGATGACGATTCCGGTCGACGCCCCGAACGCGGCCAACGCCTACGCCTTCATCGACTTCATGCTGCGGCCCGACATCGCCGCCCGCAACGTCAACTTCGTCAACTACGCCAGCGGAAACCTCGCCGCGAAGGGCGGCGTGAAGCCGGAAATCCTCAACAATCCCGGCATCTACCCGAACGCCGAGGTCCTCAAGCGGCTGTTCACGAACTCGTCCTGGGACGACAAGCTGCAGAAGCAGAACACCCGCCTGTGGACGCGCGTGAAGACCGGGAAATAATCGCCGCGGGGACCGCGCCACCGGCGCGGTCCCGTTCGCTCGGGCCGCCGCGCCGCCGGCGCTACAGGCCCTTGCACTGGCTGGCGATAGCGGCCTGGAAGTCCTGCACCTGGGTGTCCATGTCGCCGGAGAGCACGCGGCGCTCGGTGTCGGTCTTGCAGCGCCGGTAGGTCGCGCCGGCGCGCTTGGCGAACTCGACGTGCCGCCGCCAGATCTCGCAAAGCTCGCGCCGCGGCGCCTCCTGGGCGCGGGCCAGCCGGTCCTGGCCGAGCTTGGCCTCGCTGTCGAGCACCAGCAGGTCGCGCTTGCACTCCGGCGTCTGCACGGTGCCGGCCGAAGCGGCGGCGACACCGCCCAGCAGCGCCGCGACCACCGCCAGAACAGGCGGAACCGCGCCCCTCGTCATGCCGCCCCCGTCCTCCGGCCTCAGCCGAGATTGAGTTCCTTGAAGAAGTCGTTGCCCTTGTCGTCGACGACGATGAAGGCCGGAAAGTTCTCGACCTCGATGCGCCAGATCGCCTCCATGCCGAGTTCCGGGTATTCCAGCACCTCGACCTTGCGGATGCAATCCTGCGCCAGCCGCGCGGCGGGGCCGCCGATCGAACCCAGGTAGAAGCCGCCGTGCCGGGCGCACGCCTCGCGCACCTCCTTCGAGCGGTTGCCCTTGGCCAGCATCACCATCGAGCCGCCGGCCGCCTGGAACTGATCGACGAAGGAGTCCATGCGGCCCGCCGTGGTCGGCCCGAACGAGCCGGAGGCGTAGCCGGCCGGCGTCTTGGCCGGCCCGGCGTAGTAGACCGGGTGGTTGCGGAAATACTCCGGCATGGGCTCGCCGCGCTCCAGCCGTTCGCGAATCTTGGCGTGCGCGAGGTCGCGGGCGACGATCATCGGGCCGGTCAGCGACAGGCGCGTGCGGATCGGATGGCGCGTGAGCTCGGCGAGGATGTCCTTCATCGGCCGGGTGAGGTCGATCTGCACGACGTCGCCGCCGAGATGCGTGTCCTCGACCTCGGGCAGGTACTTGGCGGGGTTGTGCTCCAGCTGCTCGAGGAAGACGCCGTCGCGAGTGATCTTGGCCAGCGTCTGGCGGTCGGCCGAGCAAGACACGCCGAGGCCGATCGGCAGCGACGCGCCGTGGCGCGGCAGGCGGATGACGCGCACGTCATGGCAGAAATACTTGCCGCCGAACTGCGCGCCGACGCCGAGGCTCTGGGTCAGCTTGTGAACCTCGGCCTCCATCTCCAGGTCGCGGAACGCGTGGCCGGCCTCCGAGCCTTGCGTCGGCAGTCCGTCCAGGTAGCGGGTCGAGGCGAGCTTGACCGTCTTCATCACCAGCTCGGCCGAGGTGCCGCCGATGACGATGGCGAGATGGTAGGGCGGGCACGCCGCGGTACCGAGCGTGAGGATCTTCTCCTTCAGGAACGCCATCATGCGGTCCCGGGTCAGCAGGGAGGGCGTCGCCTGGAACAGGAAGGTCTTGTTGGCGGAGCCGCCGCCCTTGGCGACGAACAGGAACTTGTAGGCGTCGTCGCCCTCCGCGTAGAGGTTGATCTCGGCCGGAAGGTTGTTCTTCGTGTTCCGCTCCTCGAACATCGACAGCGGAGCGAGCTGCGAATAGCGCAGGTTCTTCTCGAAATAGGCGTCGCGGATTCCGTCCGAAATCGCGTCCTCGTCCGTCCCGTCGGTCCAGACGAGGCGGCCCTTCTTGCCCATCACGATGGCGGTGCCGGTGTCCTGGCACATGGGCAGGACGCCGCCCGCGGCGATGTTGGCGTTCTTCAGCAGGTCGTAGGCGACGAACTTGTCGTTCGAGGTGGCCTCCGGGTCGTCGAGGATGCTGGCGAGCTGGGCCAGGTGCCCTGGCCGCAACAGGTGGTTGATGTCGATGAAGGCCTGCTTGGCGAGGCCGCGCAGCGCCTCGGGGGCCACGGTCACCAGCTCGCGCCCGGCGACGCTCTCCACCCCGACGCCGGGCAGGTCGAGCTTGCGGTACGGAGTCGTGTCCTCGGCAAGGGGGAAGAGCGTGTTGTGCGCGCTGGCCATTCTGCGTCTCGCTTGTGCCGGAAATCCGACCGCGCTTCTAGGCCGATCGGGCGCGCTTTCCAAGTCGTCGAAGTGCTGAGGCGCGCCGGCGCGCGTTGACACCGGGCCTCGGCGTCCGTGAGATGGCGGCAGCCCACGTTAGCGGACCGCCATGCCCCACGCCCCGACCTTTCCATTCCCGCTTCTCGTCGGCGATATCGGCGGCACCAATGCGCGCTTCGCCATGGTGGACGCGCCCGGCGTGCGGCTGCGCGTGCTGACGCGCGCGCACACGGCCGACTATGCCGGCGTGGCCGAGGCGATGCTGGCGGCCACGGCGCATGAGTCGGTCCGTCCCCGCTCCGCCATCCTGTGCGGGGCCGGGCCTGTCGACGGCCGCACGCTGACGCTCACCAACGCGCCCTGGACGATCGATGGACCCGCCCTCGTCGCCGCGGGCGTGGTGGCGGAGGGTCTGCTGCTGAACGATTTCGAGGCGCAGGCCCTGGCGCTGCCGGCCATTCCCGACGCCTATCTCCAGCGCATCGGGCCGGACCTGCCTTCGCACGGCCCGCTCGTCGTGCTCGGCCCGGGGACGGGCCTCGGCATCGGCGCGCTGCTCCATGTCGACGACCGCTTCGTGCCGGTGCCGAGCGAGGCCTGCCATATCGGCTTCGGTCCGGACGGGGCGGACGAGGAACGCTGGTGGCCGCACCTGGAGCGCGCCCGGGGGCGCATCACCACCGAGGCGGTGATGTCGGGTCCCGGGCTCGTGCGTGTCCACAAGGCGCGGGCGGCGGCGGACGGCCGGCCCACGCCCGCGCTCGACGGGCCGGGCATCGTCGCGCGCGCGCTCGCCGATCGCGGCGGCGAGGAGGCGCGCACCTGCCGGGCCTTCCTGCGGCTCGTGGCGCGTTTCGCCGGCGACATCGGCATCACCTTCGTCGCCACCGGCGGGGTCACGCTGGCCGGCGGCATCCTGCCGCGCATGCGCGAGCTGATCGACCCGGTCGAGTTCCGCCGCGTCTTCGAGGATAAGGCCCCGGTCGACGGGCTCGCGCGGCGCATCGGCACGCGGCTCGTGGTGGAGCCGGAGGCGGTTCTCGAGGGGCTGGCGGCGATCGGCGCGACGCCGGGACGCTACGTGCTGGAGTACGGCGAGCGGCTCTGGTCGGCCTAGCGGAAATTCAGGCGGCCTGCGACCCGGGAGCCTGGGTCAGCACGGAGTAGAGGGCGGCGGCGTCGCGGGCGGCGCGCAATTTTTGGGTGACGGTCTGGTCGCGCAGAGCGCGGGCGACCCGCGCCAGCGCCTTGAGATGGTCGGCTCCGGCCGATTCCGGCGCGATCAGCACGAAGACGAGATCCACCGGCTCGCCGTCCAGCGCCTCGAAGTCGATTGGCCGGTCGAGCCGCCCGAAGACGCCGAACAGCTTCTCGACCCTGGCGAGCTTGCCGTGCGGGATCGCGATGCCCTGGCCGATGCCGGTCGAGCCGAGGCGCTCGCGCTGCAACAGCGTCTCGAAGATTTCACGCTCCGGCAGCCCGGAAAGCTCGGCCGCCTTGGCGGCCATTTCCTGGAGGGCCTGCTTCTTGCTGCTGGCCCTGAGCGAAGGCACCACCGCTTCGGGGGTGAGGAAGTCCGTGAGAGGCATATGTCGTCTTCGCCTTCGCCCGCTGCGCGCCACGCCTGGCCCTGCACGAAGCGGGCCAGGTCACCTGCGAGCCGATGTCACTGGAATGCTTTACTGGCCGTCACCGGGCGCGAGCGCCGGGGGATCGATCCAGCCGATATTTCCGTCGCTGCGGCGATACACCATGTTCACCCGCTCCGAACCGGCGTGACGAAATACGACAACCGGCGCTCCCGTCAAGTCGAGATCCATCACGGCCTCGCTGACCGACAACGTCCGCATGCTCTTCTTGGTTTCTGCGATGACGAGGGGGTGGAACTCGCCGTCGATCTCCTCGTCGGCCTCGTCGGGCGCCTGGATCACATAGGCCGGAACCTCGACGGTGCGCTGCACGCCGTTGACCGGCGAGCGCCCCTTCAACCGCTGCTTGTAGCGGCGCAGGCGGCTTTCCAGGCGTTCGGACGCGCGGTCCGCACTGAGATAGGGGTCGTGCGCGGTCGAATCGACCTGCAGGGTGACGCCCGAGGCGAGGTGCAGGGCGCAATCGGTGCGGAAGGCCGTCCCGTCGCGCTCCACGGTCACGTGACCCTGGAAGCCCCCGTCGAAGAACTTTCGGACGGCCCCGGACACCCGATCCACGATCTGCTGGCGCAAGGCTTCGCCGATGTCGAGATTCTTGCCCGAGACACGCAGTGCCATGATCAGCTCCGGCTCTGACGACCTGCTCTTTCGTCGGGCGCGATCGCCCGGGCGCCGACGCCCGGCAGGCCTCGTCCAAGAGGTAAGGACGGCCCGATCCGAAGTCAACTTGGGGTGATTTCAGACGCCCTGCTCGGCGGTCTCCCGCATCGCCATCTTCTCGCGGCGGCGCTCCACCGACGAGGGAATCCGCAGGCCTTCCCGGTACTTGGCGACGGTGCGCCGGGCGATGTCGATGCCCGAGTCGCGCAGCTTCTGGACGATGGCGTCGTCGGACAGCACGTCCGCCGGGTTCTCCGCGTCGATCATCTGCCTGATCCGGTGGCGGACGGCTTCCGCCGAATGCGTGTCGCCGCCCTTCGTGCCGGCGATCGCGGCGGTGAAGAAGTACTTCATCTCGAACACGCCGCGCGGCGTGGCGATGTACTTGTTGGAGGTCACCCGCGACACCGTGGATTCATGCATCGCGATCCCGTCGGCGACGGTGCGCAGGTTCAACGGGCGCAGGTGCTCGACGCCGTGCGCCAGGAAGGCGTCCTGCTGGCGCACGATCTCGGTCGCCACCTTGAGGATGGTGCGGGCGCGCTGCTCCAGGCTGCGTGTCAGCCAGTTGGCCGTCTGCAGGCAATCGGTGAGGTAGGCCTTCTCGGGTTCGCCGCGCACCGCCTTCGACACGGTCGCGAGGTAGCTCTGGTTGACGAGCACGCGCGGAAGCACGTCGCTGTTGAGCTCGACCGCCCAGCCGCCGTCCGCGCCGCGCCGCACATAGACGTCCGGCACCACGGGCTGGATCGGCCCGCCGCCGAAGCGCAGGCCGGGCTTGGGATCGAGCCGGCGCAGCTCCGACACCATGTCCTTGAGGTCTTCGTCGTCGACCCCGCAGATCTTCTTCAGGGCGGCGAAGTCGCGCTTCGCCAGCAGGTCCAGGCGGCCGAGCAGCGCCGCCATCGCCGGGTCGTGGCGATCGGCCTCGACGAGCTGGATGCGCAGGCATTCGGCGAGGTTGCGCGCCCCGATGCCGGCCGGCTCGAAACCGTGGATGATGGCGAGCGTCCGCTCGACGCGCTCAAGCGGCACGCCGAGCCGTTCGGCGACTTCGGCCAGCGGCTCGGTGATGTAGCCGGCCTCGTCGATGAGGTCGATCAGCGTCCGGCCGATCAGCAGGTCGACGGGGTCGCGCGTCGCCAGAGCGAGCTGGTCGCCCAGCATGTCCTGCATCGAGGGCTGCGCGGCGACATAGGCCTCCAGGCTCGACGGCTCGTCGCCGCCGCCGCCCGGGCCGACGCCCGACCAGGCACCCGCCGAGAGGCCGAGGCCGTCCGGCTCGGGCGCGCTCTCGGCGCGCGACACCGGCGTCTCGTCGGGAAATTCGTTACCGAGGTCGACGTCGGCGCCCCGGTCGATCTCGCCGCGCTCCGGCGCGATCTCGCCGGGGTCGCCCGCCTCGGCGGCCTCGGGGACGGCGTCGGTCTCTCCCTCGGGGCGCTCCGCGTCGTCGCGCTCCAGCAGCGGATTGCGCTCGAGTTCGGCTTCCACGTAGTTGGACAGTTCGAGGCTGGAGAACTGCAGCAGCTTGATCGCCTGCAGCAGCTGCGGCGTCATCACCAGGGACTGGCCCTGACGGATCTCGAGCCGCTGCGAAAATCTCATTCCAACCGCATCCAAAACGCTTCCGCGCGCCGGCCGGCGTCGCGGCACGGAAATTGCCTTTGGATCATGTCTTACTTCGCGCCGCCGTCGCGGTCAAAGCGGAAGCTTCAGAGCCGGAAGTCTTCGCCGAGATAGAGCCGGCGAACATCCTCGCTGGCGATGATCTCTTGCGGCGTGCCTTCCATCAGCACGCGGCCGGAGTGGATGATGTAGGCGCGGTCGATCAGGCCCAGCGTCTCGCGCACGTTATGGTCGGTGATCAGCACGCCGATGCCGCGTGCGGTGAGGTGGCGGACCAGGGCCTGGATGTCGCCGACCGCGATCGGGTCGATGCCCGCGAAGGGCTCGTCGAGCAGCATGAAGGACGGCCGCCCGGCCAGCGCGCGGGCGATCTCGCAGCGTCGCCGCTCGCCGCCCGACAGCGCGATGGACGGCGCCTTGCGCAGCCGCTTGATGTCGAACTCGTCGAGCAGGGACTCGAGCTCCTGCTCGCGCCGCGCGCGGTCCGGCTCCACGACCTCGAGCACCGCGCGGATATTGTCCTCGACATTGAGGCCGCGGAAGATCGAGGCCTCCTGCGGCAGGTAGCCGATGCCCAGCCGGGCGCGGCGATACATCGGCAGCGCCGTGACGTCGTGGCCGTCCAGCGAGATGCGGCCCCGGTCGGGCCTCACCAGCCCGGTGATCATGTAGAAGATGGTCGTCTTGCCCGCGCCGTTCGGGCCGAGGAGTCCGACCGCCTCGCCGTTGCGCACGAACAGCCCGGCGTCCTGAACCACGGCCCGCCCGCGATAGGACTTGGCGAGCCCCTCGACCGCCAGCACGCCGGCGCTGCCCCAGTCGCCGTCCGAGCCGTCGTGGCGCGGCGCGAGGCCGTCGGGAAGCACGGCGCGGCCGTGCTCGTCCGCGCCCTCGGGCAAGGCGAGCGTCATCTGGCGATCGCTGGCGCGCTGGCGAAAGAAGAATCGCACGAAACTGTCCGGAGAAGCCGTTTCGCCTCGTCTAGCGGAGCTTTGCGGCCACCGCAAGGAATCCCGGTGCAGCCGACGCCGTTAGCCGGTGCCGGACGACACGTCGTCGCGGCGGGGCTCCGGCAGGGTTCCCGCGCCGGGCGTCTTGTCCGGGTCGGTCAACTCGGGCTTGGCGTGCGGGCCGGCGGGCGGTGGCCCGCCTTGCTCCGTGGGGCGGCGCTCGCGCCGCGCGGTCTTGCGCTCAGTCTTGCCGTGCCTGGCCATGATCCGGGCCCTATGGGTGAGAGGGCCTTAACCCGGCCCGCGCGTGGGCGTTCCCCGGCCTGGAGGCATCCGTCAAAACGGGATATAAAGATTTCTTTATGTCTTTATTGCTCCCATCGCGCGCCGGTGCTATAGAGCGGCCTTCGAATTTCCCCAACCAGCGACGGGGCGACCTGCCATGACCCACAATTTCAACGACTACCGCATCGCCGACATCGGTCTCGCCGACTGGGGCCGCAAGGAAATCCGCATCGCCGAGACGGAGATGCCGGGCCTGATGGCGACGCGCGCCGAATACGGCCCGTCGCAGCCGCTCAAGGGCGCGCGCGTGGCGGGCTCCCTGCACATGACGATCCAGACGGCGGTGCTGATCGAGACCCTGCAGGCGCTCGGCGCGGACGTGCGCTGGGCCTCGTGCAACATCTACTCGACGCAGGACCATGCCGCCGCCGCCATCGCGGCGGCCGGCACGCCCGTCTTCGCCATCAAGGGCGAGAGCCTCGAGGACTACTGGGAGTACACCCACCGCATCTTCGAGTGGGCCGACGGCGGCACGCCGAACATGATCCTCGACGATGGCGGCGACGCGACGCTGCTGATTCACCTCGGCATCCGCGCCGAGGGCGGCGACACCGCCTTCCTCGACACGCCGTCCAACGAGGAGGAGGAAGTCCTCTTCGCGGCGATCAAGAAGCGGCTGAAGAGCAATCCCGGCTGGTACGGCCGCAACGGCGCGGCGATCCGCGGCGTCACCGAAGAGACCACCACGGGCGTTCACCGCCTCTATCAGATGGAGAAGGAGGGCAAGCTCCTCTTCCCCGCCATCAACGTCAACGACAGCGTCACCAAGTCCAAGTTCGACAACCTGTACGGCTGCCGCGAGTCGCTCGTCGACGGCATCCGTCGCGGAACCGACGTGATGATGGCCGGCAAGGTGGCCATGGTCGCCGGCTTCGGCGATGTGGGCAAGGGTTCGGCCGCCTCGCTGCGCAATGCCGGCTGCCGCGTCATGGTGTCGGAAGTCGACCCGATCTGCGCGCTCCAGGCGGCGATGGAGGGCTACGAGGTGGTGACGATGGACGACGCCGCTCCGCGCGCCGACATCTTCGTCACCGCCACCGGCAATGTCGACGTCATCACCGTCGACCACATGCGGGCCATGAAGGACCGCGCCATCGTCTGCAACATCGGCCACTTCGACAGCGAGATCCAGATCGGCGCGCTGCGCAATTTCCAGTGGCACAACGTCAAGCCGCAGGTGGACGAGGTGGAGTTCCCCGACGGCAAGCGCATCCTCGTGCTCTCCGAAGGCCGGCTGGTGAACCTCGGCAACGCGACGGGGCATCCCTCCTTCGTCATGTCGGCGTCCTTCACCAACCAGACTTTGGCGCAGATCGAGCTTTGGACCAAGCAGGGCCAGTACGAGCGCAAGGTCTACACCCTGCCCAAGCACCTGGACGAGAAGGTCGCGGCGCTGCATCTCGCCAAGATCGGCGTCAAGCTCACGCAGCTCACGGACAAGCAGTCGGCCTATCTCGGCGTGGCGCAGTCCGGCCCGTTCAAGCCGGATCACTATCGCTACTGACGCTCGCCGCCCGCGATCGAAGTCACCCCTGGAAGCCCGGCCGCGAGGCCGGGCTTCTTGCATTTCGGCAACGGCCGTCGACTGCCTGCGCGCGTTGGTGTTTTCACGGGCGGTTAACCACTTTCGGGCGGACTCGTGAGGCGGCTATTGTGTGCTGATTCGGGGCCGGGGCGCGGCCCCTGCGGTCCATTGCGCCCTCGGGGCGCCAGCGCGGGAGACAGAGCGGAGATGGCCGAGCGCGGGCCGGGCGATCGAGGAGACCTGCGGGCCGGCCGCTCTCCCGCCGCCGTGGCCGGACGTTTGCGCCTGCTCGCCGCGACCGCCCTCTCGGGCCCGGCGGCGTTCGCCTCGGCCGAGGCCGCCGCCGCGCCATGGACCGGCGTCATGTCCCAGATCCCGGCGCGCGTCGACCCGCACGGGGCGGTCGGCCTCGCCGTCTTCATGGGGCTCGTCTTCTTCGCCACCGCCACGGCCATCATCCATATCGGCCAGCGCCGGCGCTGGAGCGAGCGGGAAGCCGCCCTGCTCGGCGAGATCGGCGAATTGCGTGCCCGGTGCGACCGCGCCGACGTGCTGCTCGGCTCCGAGCCGCAGATCGTCGTCGCCTGGGGCGGGCCGGGCGGCGAGCCGGACATGGAGGGCGACCTCGCCCTCGTGTCGGAAGGCCAGGCCCACCGGCGCGTCCTGGCCTTCGGCACATGGCTGCCGGCCGCCCAGGCGCAGGCCGTCGAGACCGCGGTCGAGCGCCTGAAGACCCACGGCGAAGGGTTCCGGATGGTGCTGCGCACGCCGGGCGGGCGCATCATGGAGGCCGAGGGGCGGCCGGTGATGGGCCGCGCCGTGCTGCGCGTGCGCGACGTTTCGGGCGACCGGCTGGAGGTGATTCACCTGCAGGATCAGCACAGCCGTCTGGCGGACGAAGCGGACGCCATGCGCGCCATGCTCGACGCGCTGCCCCAGCCCTTGTGGCTGCGCGACGCGGAGGGGCGGCTGTCCTGGGCGAATCTCGCCTATGCGCGCGCCGTCGAGGCGCCCACCGGCGCCGAGGCGGTGAGCCAGGGCGTCGAACTGCTCGACCGCGCGGTGCGCGACGAGGCCGCTCGCGCGCGCCTGCGGGACGGCCGCTACCAGGGCCGCGTGCCGGTGGTGGTGGCCGGCGAACGGCGCATGTTCGACGTGCTCGACCTGACGACGGCCAAGGGCTCGATCGGCATCGCCACCGACGTGTCGGAGATCGAAAGCCTCCGCGCGGAACTCAACGCCCTGAGCAAGAGCCACGCCGACACGCTGGACCAACTGCCGACGGCCGTGGCGATCTTCGACGGACGCCGACGGCTGCGCTTCTGCAACGTCGCCTATCGCCGGCTGTGGGAGATCGAGGAGAGCTTCCTCGACGCCTCGCCGACCGACGGCGAAATCCTCGACCGCCTGCGCCACATGCGCCGCCTGCCCGAGCAGGCCGATTACCGCTCGTGGAAGATCCAGATGCTGGAGGCCTATCACGCGCTCGAGCCGCGCGAGACGCCCTGGTACCTGCCCGACGGGCGCACGCTGCGCGTCGTCACCAACCCCAACCCCGGCGGCGGGGTGACCTATCTCTTCGAGGACGTCACCGAGCGCTTCCACCTCGAGACGCAGTTCAACTCGGTGCTGCGCGTGCAGTCCGAGACGCTGGCCGCGCTCAAGGAGGGCGTCGCCGTGTTCGGCGCGGACGGCCGGCTCAAGCTGCTCAACCCCGCCTTTTCGGCGATGTGGGGCCTCGCGCCGGAGACGACGGCGGAGCGCGCTCATATCGAAGCGATCGTGGCGCGCGGGCGCGAGCTGTGCCTCGACGACGCCGGCTGGCAGGAGATCCGCGGCGCGGTCGCCGGCCTGACCGAGACGCGGCAGGGCGTCGCCGTGCGCATGCAGCGTCGCGACGGCATCGTGCTGGACTGCGCCGCCGCCCCGCTGCCTGACGGGGGCACGCTGCTGACCTTCGTCGACGTGACCGCCAACACCAATGTCGAGCGCGCCCTCACCGAGCGCAACGAGGCGCTGGAGCGCGCCGGGCAGTTGCGCGAGAGCTTCGTCCACCACGTCAGCTACGAGTTGCGCTCGCCGCTGACCAACGTCATCGGCTTCACGCAGATGCTGGCGGACGGCACGGTCGGCCCGCTCAACGAGCGCCAGAAGGACTACGCCAACCACATTTTGCGCTCGTCGGCGGCGCTGATGGCGATCATCGACGACATTCTCGACCTGGCGACCATCGATACCGGCGAAATCGAGCTGTCGCTCGGCCCCGTGGACATCCGCGAGACCATCCGCGCCGCCGTCGAGGGCGTGCAGGACCGCATCGCCGAGTCGCGCATCCGCCTCGTCGTCGACGTGCCCGCCGGGATCGGGGCGATGACGGCCGACGGCAAGCGCGTGCGGCAGGTGCTGTTCAACCTGCTGTCCAACGCCATCGGCTTCTCGCGGCCGGGCCAGACCGTCACCGTGTTCGCCGAGCGCCGCCACGGCGCTGTCGTTCTCGGCGTGCGCGACGAGGGGCGCGGCATCCCCGCCGAATTGCTCGACCGGGTGTTCGAGCGCTTTACGAGCGACACCAAGGGCTCGGCCCACCGGGGCGTGGGGCTCGGCCTCTCCATCGTCCGCTCGTTCGTCGAACTGCACGGCGGAACCGTTGACATCGCATCCGTAGCCGGCCAGGGAACCACGGTCACCTGCACCTTCCCGGCCGACGACGCCCAGGACATGGTGGCGGCCGAATGAGGAACCAGTTGGCGATGACCGAACCGGCCCCCGCCCCCCGCAACGGCCTGCCGGAAGCGAGCTGGACGGTGCGGCTGGCCGACGAGGCCGCGACCGAGCGGCTCGCGCTCGATCTCGCGCCGTTGCTGGCGGCCGGCGACCTCGTGACGCTGACGGGCGATCTCGGGGCCGGCAAGACCACCTTCGCCCGGCATCTCATCCGCGCCCTGACGGGCGAGCCGGGGCTGGAGGTGCCGAGCCCGACCTTCACGCTGATGCAGGCCTACGAGGGCGAGCGCTACCCCATCGTCCACGCCGACCTCTACCGCATCGGCGGCGCCGACGACCTGGAGGAGCTGGGCTGGGAGGAAGCGGCGGACAACTCGCTCGTGCTGGTCGAATGGCCCGAGCGCGCCGGCTTCCTGGTGACGGCGGAGCGGCTCGACGTGGCGCTGCGGCTCGACCCGGCGGCGGGCCCGGGGGCGCGCGTGGCCGTGCTCACCGGGCACGGCGCGTGGGCGGCGCGCGTGGCGCGCGCCGGCGCGATCCACCGCCTGCTCGCCGCAGCCGGCTGGGGCGACGCCAGGCGCGAATACCTGCTCGGCGACGCCTCCACCCGCGCCTATGAGCGGCTGACGCTGCACGGCGAGACCGCCATTCTGATGATCTCGCCCCGCCGGCCGGACGGCCCGCCGGTGCGCATGGGCCGCGCCTACAGCTCGCTGGCCCGCCTCGCCGAGAGCGTCCACCCGTTTGTGGCGATGGCGAACGGCCTGCGCCAGCAGGGCTTCAGCGCGCCCGCCATCATCGCGCAGGACCTCGAGACGGGGCTGCTGTTGATCGAGGATCTCGGCGACGGCGGCGTCCTCTCCGCCGGCGCGCCGGACGAGGAGCGCTACGCCGAGTCCGCCGCGCTGCTCGCCAATCTGCACCGGCGCGACCTGCCGACGACGCTTCCGGTCGAGCCCGGCCGCGACTACGCCCTGCCGCCCTACGACCTCGACGCCATGCTGATCGAGGTCGAGCTGCTGCTCGACTGGTACCTGCCGCACGTGGTCGGCGCCAACGCCTCCGGCTCGGTCCGAAGCGCCTTCGTGAACCTGTGGCGCGCCGCGCTGGAGCCCATCGTCGACGGGCCGAAGACGTGGGTGCTGCGCGACTATCACTCGCCCAACCTGATATGGCTGCCCGAGCGCGAGGGCCTCGCGCGCGTCGGGCTGATCGATTTCCAGGACGCGGTGATCGGCCACCCCGCCTATGACGTCGTGTCGCTGATGCAGGACGCGCGCGTCACGGTGCCGCAGGAGCTCGAGCTGAAGCTGCTGGGGCATTACGCCCGCCAGCGCCGCCTCGCCGACCCCGCCTTCGACATGAGCGCCTTCGCGCACGCCTACGCGGCGCTCGGCGCGCAGCGCAACACCAAGATCCTCGGCATCTTCGCCCGGCTCGACCGGCGCGACGGCAAGCCGCAATATCTGAAGCACCTGCCGCGCATCGAGGCCTATCTCCGGCGCGACCTGTCGCATCCGGCGCTGGCCGACCTCAAGGCGTGGTACGAGGCCAACCTGCCGTCGCTGTTCCCCACCGCCTGAATGCGCGTCCCGACCACAGCCATGGTGCTCGCCGCGGGCCTCGGCCTGCGCATGCGCCCGATCACCGACACACTCCCCAAGCCGCTGGTCGAGGTGGGCGGGCGCACGCTGATCGACCGCAACCTCGATCCGCTGGTCGAGGCGGGCGTCCGCAAGGCCGTGGTCAACGTGCATTACCGGGCCGAGCAGATGGAAGCCCATCTGGCTCGGCGCGACCGACCCGAGCTGGTCATTTCGGACGAGCGCGACCTCCTCCTCGACTCGGGCGGCGGCGTGAAGAAGGCCCTGAATCTGCTGGGCCCGGACCCTTTCTACATCGTCAACGCCGACAGCTTCTGGATCGACGGGCCGCGCTCAAATCTGGTGCGGATGGCGGAAGCCTACGATCCCGCCGCGATGGACATGCTGATGCTGGTCGCCCCCACCTGGACGTCGACCGGCTACGAGGGGCGCGGCGATTTCCACATGGACGCGCTCGGCCGCCTGCAGCGCCGGACGGGCCGGGACGTCGCTCCCTTTGTGTATGCCGGGGTCATCATCGTTCGCCCCGAGTTCTTCGCCGACACGCCCGAGGGGCCGTTCTCGCTCAATCTTCTGTTCGACCGCGCCGCCGCGTCCGGCCGCCTGCACGGCTTGCGACTCGACGGCTTCTGGCTGCATGTGGGCACGCCCGCATCCATCGCCGAGGCCGAACGGAAGATCGACGAGAGTGTCCGCTGAACGCGCCAGGGTCTTCAGCATTCCGCCGGGGGCGGCGTTCCTGCCGACCCTCGCCTCGGCGATGCTCTCCGGCGCGCTGATCCCCGGCTGGCCCGACCGGGGCAACCCCCTCTCTCTCTCCGAAGCGACGGTTTTCGTGCCGACGCGGCGCGCCGCGCGCGGCCTGGCCGCCCTGCTGGCGGAGGCCGCCGATCCGGGCGCGGCGCTGCTGCCGCGCATCGTGCCGCTGGGCGACGTCGACGACGCCGAGGAGGCGCAGCTCGTCGAGGCCCTGGCGGGAGGCTTCGGAGAGGCCGAGGGCCTGCCGCCCGCCGTCGGCGAGACGACCCGCCGCCTCGTGCTGGCCCGGCTCGTGCTCGCCTGGGCGAAGGCGGTGGGGCGCGAGATCATGGACCTCGGCCCCTCTGAGCCGTTGCTGGTGCCGTCCTCGCCCGCCGACGCCCTGGCGATGGCCGGCGACCTCGGCATGCTGATCGACTCGCTGTCGATCCACGGCCGCACCGTGGACGACGTCAACGCCTTGGTGCCGGACGAGTACAGCCGGTATTGGGACATTTCCCGCGCTTTTCTCGGCATCGCCGCGGCGGCGTGGCCGGCCTGGTGCGCCGAGCGGGGCGTGCTCGACGCGGCGCTGCGGCGGCACCGGATCCTGCTGGCCGAGGCGGAGCGCCTTCGCCGCCAGCCGCCCGCGGGCCCAATGATCGCCGCCGGGTCGACCGGCTCGATGCCGGCGACGGCGGCGCTGTTGCACGCCATCGCGCGCCTGCCGCGCGGCGCGGTCGTGCTGCCCGGGCTGGACCTTGGCCTCGACAGCGAGGCCTGGGACGCCATCGCCGCGCCGGGAGACAACGCCCATCCGAGCCACCCGCAGGCCGTGCTGGCGAGCCTGCTGCCCGGCTTCGGCCTGGCGCGGGAGGACATCCCTGTGCTTGGCGAGCCCACCCCCGAGCTGGCTCTGCGGGAACGTTTCGTGTCGGAGGCGCTGCGCCCGGCCGAGACGACGCATCGCTGGAGCACCCGAAACGAACGCCTCGACCCGGACTCGATCCCGGCGGCGCTTGCCGGCCTGTCCTTCGTCGAGGCGGCGGACGATCGCGAAGAGGCGGTGGCGATCGCGGTGGCGCTGCGCGAAGCGGTCGAGGACCCGTCCCGCGTGGCCGCGCTGGTGACGCCGGACCGCACGCTGGCGGCGCGCGTGTCCGCCGAGTTGCGCCGCTGGGACATCCGCGTCGACGATTCGGCCGGGCAACCGCTCGCCCAGTCCTCGGCGGGCCTGCTCGCGCAGCTAGTGGCCGAGGCCGCGGCGGCGGATTTCGAGGCCGACGCGCTGCTGGCGCTCGCCGCGCATCCTCTGTGCCGGCTGGGCCTGCCTCGCCGCACGCGGGAGCGCGCCCGCGCGGCGCTGGAGATAGGCGTGCTGCGGGGCCCCGCGCTGGAGCCCGGGCTCGCCGCCTTACGCGCCGCCCTGCCGGTCGCCCGCGAGGAGAGCGGCGGCCGGCATGCCCCGCGCCCGCGCCGCCGCCTCGGCGACGCCGATTGGAACGCGCTCGACGCCTGGCTCGGACGGCTCGAGGCGGCGTTTTCGGGCTTCACGCCGGCGGCTCTCGCCGGCTGCGGCGACCTGGTCACCCTGCCGGCCGCGCATGAATCCGTGCTCGCGGCGCTCGGCGAACCGGGTCCTGACGACGAGGGCGACGCATTCTCGGGCCCCGACGGCGAGGGCCTGGCCGCGCTGTTCGACGAATTGCGTGAAGCGAGCGGCGAGAGCGTCCCCGGCCGGCTCGGCGATTACCCCGCCTTCCTGGAGGCGCTGATGGCCGGCCGCGTCGTGCGCCGCGCCGGGGAGACCCACCGGCGCATCCACATCTGGGGCCTGCTGGAGGCGCGGCTGCTCGATTGCGACCTGAGGGTCCTCGGAGGGCTCGACGAGAAGACGTGGCCGGGCGAGACGCGCGGCGACGCCTTCCTGAACCGCCCCATGCGGCGGGACCTGGGCCTGCCGGCCCCGGAGCGGCGGATCGGGCAGATGGCGCACGATTTCGCGCAGGCGCTCGGCGCGCCGCGCGTCGTCATCACCCGCGCGCTGAAGCGCGGCGGCGATCCCACGGTGCCCTCGCGCCTCGTGCAGCGCCTGCGCGCCGTGGCCGGCGATCCGGCCTGGGCGGCCGTGCGGGAGCGCGGCGACGCGCTGCTGGCGCTGGCGCGCCATCTCGACGCGGTCGGACCCGCGCGTCCGGCGCGCCGGCCCGCGCCGCTCGCGCCGGAAGGCCGCGTGCCGCTGAGCCTCAGCGTCACCGAGATCGAAACGCTGGTGCGCGATCCCTACGCGATCTTCGCCAGGCACGTGCTGGAGCTCGACCCGCTCGATCCCGTCGCCACCGAACCGGACGCGGCGCTGCGGGGCACCTTGGTCCACGAGGCGATGAAGCGCTTCACGCAGCGCTTCCCGGACGCGCTGCCGGCCGACCCGCTCGCCGAACTGCGGGCGATCGGGACGGAGCTGTTCGCCCAGACGCCGCAGTTGCGCGACCACAAGGACGTCGCGGCGGCCTGGTGGCCGCGCTTCGAGCGGATGGCGGCGTGGATCGCGCAATGGGAGCCGACGCGCCGCGCCGTGGGGGTGGCCCTCTATCCGGAAGTGTATGGCCGGCTCGCTTTGCCGCTGAAACGCGGCGCGACCTTCGAGCTTCGCGCCGTGGCCGACCGCATCGAGGTGACGCCGTCCGGCGGCTTCCGCGTCGTGGACTTCAAGACCGGCGCCGCGCCGACCCCCAAGGTGGTGCGCGCCGGCTTCAGCCCGCAGCTCACGCTCGAGGCCGCGATGGTCGAGGCCGGGGCGTTCGAGCCCATCGGACGCGCCGGGCCGGTCGAGGAGCTGCTCTATGTGAAGCTCTCCGGCGGCTCCGTGGCCGGCAAGGAACAGCCGGTGCGGGACGAGAAGAACCCGTTCGAGCTGGAAGACCTCGTGCGCGAGCATATCGAGCGGCTCGCGGCGATGATGGACGAATACGCCGCCGGCGAGCGCCCCTTCGTGTCGCGCCCCTATGTGCAGTACGCCAAGCGCTACGCGCCCTACGACCATCTCGCCCGCGTGCGGGAGTGGTCGCTGGTCGGCGGCGGCGATGAGGAGGGCGGCGCTTGAGCGGCGGGTTCACCATCCCGGTGGCGACGCGCCAGGCCCAGGGCCGGGCCTCGGACCCGCGCGCCTCCGCCTGGGTGTCGGCCAACGCCGGCTCCGGCAAGACGACGGTGCTGGCGAACAGGGTCGTCCGCCTGCTGCTCGATGGCGTGCAGCCCGGCCGCATCCTTTCGCTCACCTTCACCAAGGCGGCGGCGGCCAACATGGCCAACCGCGTCTTCGACATTCTCGGCTCGTGGGTGTCGATGGACGACGCCCGTCTCTCGGACGCCATCGCCGCCATCGAGGGCGAGCGCCCCGCGCCGGCGCGCCTGGCGATGGCCCGGCGTCTGTTCGCCCGCGCCATCGAGACGCCCGGCGGGCTGAAGATCCAGACCATCCACGCCTTCTGCGAACGTCTCCTGCATCTCTTCCCTTTCGAGGCCAACGTCTCGGCGCGCTTCCAGGTGCTCGACGACGGCACGGCCGCCGAGATGCTCGCCGCGGCGCAGAAGCACGTGCTGACGCAGGCCGCGCTGCATCCCACCGGCCCCATCGCGGACGCGCTCGCGATCGCCGGCGAAGTCGCCGCCGAATCGACGCTCGCCGCCCTGTTGCGGGACGCGCTGAGGCTGAAGGGCTGGATGCGCGAGCAGGCGCGCGACGCCGCCGGGATTCGGGCGGCCATGGACGCGCTGGCGGCGGAGCTGGGCCTCGCGCCCGGCCAGACCGCCGCCGACATCGTCGGGGAGGTCGTGAGCGGCGGCCTGCCGCCTTCCGAATGGCTCTCTGTCGCCGCCACGCTGCGCGCGTCGGGCGGCGCGACGGAAGCGAAGCTGGCGGGCTTCCTCGAAGCCGCCCACGCGGCCGCCGACGATCAGGCGCGCCACGACGCCTATGTCTGCGCCTTCCTGACCAAGGCGGGCGGACCGCGCGCCGACAGCAGCTTCGTCACGAAAAAAGTGCGCGCCGCCCATCCGGCGCTGGCCGATCGAATGAGCGCGGAGCGGGAGCGGGTCCATGCGCTGGCGGAGCTGCGCAAGGCGGCGCTGGCGGTGGAGCGCACCCACGCGCTGCTGACCCTCGCCGAGGCGGTGATCCAGGATAACGAGGCGCGCAAGAGCGCGCGGGGCGCGCTCGATTTCGACGACCTGATCGCCCGTACGGCGAGGCTGCTGTCGCGCGCCGACGCGGCCTGGGTGCTCTACAAGCTCGACCAGGGCATCGACCACATTCTCGTGGACGAGGCGCAGGACACGAGCGAGGTGCAGTGGGACATCCTGCGCGGGCTGGCGGAGGACTTCATTTCCGGCGAGAGCCGCGCCGGGCGCGTGCGCACCGTGTTCGCGGTGGGAGATCCCAAGCAGTCGATTTTCTCGTTCCAGGGCGCGGAGCCGCGTGCGTTCGAGCGCGCGCGCACACACTTCAGGCGCGGCTTCGACGCCCTGCGGCGGGCCGACGCCTCGCGCTGGGCGTTTTACGACGAGAAGCTCACCCTGTCCTTCCGCTCCGCCCCGGACGTCCTCGGCGCGGTCGACGAGGTGTTCAAGGTCGCCGCGCATTTTCGCGGGCTGTCCTTCGAGGAAGACGGCCCCAACCCTGTCGCGATCGGCACGGTCCACGAGAGCGCCCGCCGGGGCGCGCCTGGCATGGTGGAGATCTGGGAGCCCGAGGTTCCGGCGCCGCCGCGCGATCCCGAAGCCTGGTCGAAGCCCGTCGACGAGCCGGAGGAGGGCGCGCCGTTCGTGCGGCTGGCCGAGCGCATCGCCGCGCGCATCGACGCCTGGCGCGGGCGAGGCGACGAGGAGGGCCGGACCGTGCGGCCCGGCGACGTGCTGGTGCTGGTGCGCAGCCGGGGACCGTTCTTCGAGGCGATGATCCGCGCCCTGAAGGACAGGGGCGTGCCCGTTGCCGGCGCCGACCGGCTTGCGCTGACCCAGCACATCGCGGTGCTCGACCTCGTGGCGCTCGGGCGCTCCGCCCTTCTGCCGGACGACGACCTGACTCTGGCGTCGCTGCTGAAGTCGCCGCTCGTCGGGCTCGACGACGACGATCTGCTGCGCTTCGCGCCAGGCCGGGCGGGCAGCCTGTCCGACGCGCTCGCCCGCGCCGCCGCGACGGACACGCGCCTCGCCTCGGCGCAAACGCTGGTGACGGAATGGCGTGCGCTGGCCCGGCGCGCCGGGCCGTTCGATTTCTACGCCGCCGTGCTCGGGCCGGGAGGCGGCCGCCGCCGCGTCCTGGCGCGGCTCGGCGCGGAAGCGGGCGACGCCGTCGACGAGTTCCTGCGGCTGGCGCTCGATTACCAGCACCGCGAGACTCCCTCGCTGCCGCGCTTCCTCGCCGCCATCGAGGGCGCGGACATCATGATCCGCCGCGACATGGAGGCCGGGCGCGACGAGGTGCGCGTGATGACCGTGCATGGCGCGAAAGGCCTCGAGGCCCCGGTGGTGTTCCTCGCCGACACCTGCACTGTCCCGGCCTCGCGCGCCAGCATTCTCCAGCTTCCGCTGCCGAACGGGCTGAGCGCGCCGGTCTGGTCGCCGTCGAAGGACAGCGACCCGCCCGCCGTGACGGCGGCGCGGCAGCGCCTCGCCGACGCGGCGCGCGAGGAATATCACCGCCTGCTCTATGTCGGCATGACCCGCGCAAGGGACCTGCTGGTCGTCGCCGGCTTCGAGAACCGCAAGGGGCGCGGCGCGGACTGCTGGTACGACATGATCCGCCGTTCGCTCGAGCCCGGCTGCGCCGCCGCCACGCTGGCGGATGGCCACCCCGTGCTGCGCTGGCGCTCCGCGCCGCACCCCGCCGCGCCAGCCCGACAGGCGACGCGGACGGAGACGCCGTTCCAGCCTCCCGCCTGGCTCGAAACGCCCGCGCCCGCGGAGCCGGCGGCTCGGCCGCCGGTGCGCCCGTCGAGCGCCGTAGAGGCGGCGGAGGCCGGCGGCCGCGCCGGAGACCGGCCCTTCGTCCGCGAGGCGCGGCTCGTCGGCGTGCTCGTCCACGGCCTGCTCGAATCGTTGCCGGCCCTGCCGGGTCCGGCGCGCCGTGAAGCGGCGCTGCGCCTGCTCGCCCGACGCGGCGCGAGCCTGCCCGAGGCGCGCCGCGAGGCGATCGCCGCCCAGGTGCTGGCCTTGCTCGAGGACGCCGATCTGGGCGTGTTGTTCGGTCCGCAAAGCCGCGCCGAGGCGCCGGTCGCGGGTCGTTTGCCGCTGGGGCCGGGGGGTGCGATGACGCCCGTCTCCGGCCAGATCGACAGGCTCGCGGTGACCGAGGAGGCGGTCTGGATCGCCGACTACAAGACCGCCGCGGTTCCGCCCGCCGACCCCGCCGACGTGTCGCCGGCCTATGTCGGCCAGCTCGCCGTCTACCGCGCGCTCGTTCAGAAGCTGTACCCGGGGCGGCCCGTGCGCTGCCTGCTGGTGTGGACGAGCGCGCCGGTCGCGGCCGAGATCGCGCCGGAGCGGCTCGACGCCGCGCTCGCCGCCATCGCCGCCGCGCCCGCCGGGAGCATCACCCCTGCGTGAGGCTGACTTGACGCTTCCCGGGGCCGTCCATAGCTTCCGATCCGACCCCTGCCGCCGGGATTCCCTTGTTGCGGCTTCCAGTTCGCGAGGATGACATGACTGCCAAGGTCACCGACGCCACCTTCAAGTCCGACGTGCTCGATTCCGCCGAGCCGGTGGTGGTGGATTTCTGGGCGGAGTGGTGCGGCCCCTGCCGCATGATCGCTCCCGCGCTCGAGGAAATCTCGAAGGAGCTGGCCGGCAAGGTGAAAATCGTCAAGCTGAACGTCGACGAGAACCCCAACGTCTCGGCGCAGTTCGGCATCCGCTCCATCCCGACTCTGCTGATGTTCAAGGGCGGCAAGATCGCCTCGCAGAAGGTCGGCGCCGCGCCGAAGGGCGAGTTGCAGAAGTGGATCTCGTCCGGCATCTGAGCCGCGCGGGATCGACCCCGAAGAGGCGCCCTCGCCGGCGCCTTTTTCGTTGCTGCGTCAGACGCCGGGCCGGCCGGCGTCCATGAAGCGCTCGATGGCCCCGAGCGCGCTCGAAAGGCTCAGCCCCGCCAGGGTGTACTGCTCCACCTCGTTCACGAACATCACGACGAGATAGGTCTGGCCGGTCTTACCCGCCCCGATCGTCGTCAGCATGCAGCGGCGCATCGTCGCCTCCTGGCTCTCCCCCACATCGTGGAGTTGCAGAAAGCGTGCCAGCCGCGGTCGCGCCCCGGTTTCAGGACGGAGGCGTTCCGTTGGCGGCGAGGACCTCGCCCGCGAGATAGAGCGAGCCGCAGATCAGCACGCGCGGCGCCTGGTCCCAGTCCCGCTCCCCGATATCGGCCAGCGCCGCCTCCAAGCTGGCGAAGGCGCGGGCGGGAATGCCCGCCTCGCGGGCGAACTCGGCGACCTCGGAGGCGGGCCGCGCGGCGGTCTGGGTGGTCATCGGCACCGCCAGCACCTCCTGCGCCAGGCCCCGGAAGGGGTCGAGGAAGCCGGCCGAATCCTTGGTGCCCAACATGCCGACAATCATCACCAGCGGTCGGGCGCGGCGCTCCTCGAAATCGCCCATCGCCGCCGCCAGCACCTTTCCGCCATCGGGGTTGTGGCCCCCGTCGAGCCACAGCTCGGCCCCGTCCGGCAGCAGGCCGGCGAGCCGGCCGCGCGACAGGCGTTGCAGGCGGGCCGGCCAGTCCGCCCCCGCGATGCCGGTTTCGTAGGCCTTGGCCGGCAGGCGGCCGAAACCGGCCGCGCGCAGCGCCGCGATCGCCGCGCCGGCGTTGACGTATTGATGCCGGCCGGGCAGGCGCGGCAGCGGCAGGTCGAGCAGGCCGTCGTCGTCCTGGTAGACCAGCCGTCCCTGCTCCTCGTGGACGTGGAAATCCTGCCCGCCGACCGTCACCTTGGCGCCGGTGCGCGCGGCGGCCCTCTCGAGCACGGCGAGAGCGTCGGCGTGCTCCTGCAAGGCGATCACGCAGGGCGCGCCGCGCTTGAAGATGCCCGCCTTCTCGCCGGCGATCTTCGCGATGCTGTCGCCGAGATATTCCGAATGGTCCATCGACACCGGCGTCACGACGCTGACGAGCGGCTTCTCGACGACATTGGTGGCGTCGAAGCGCCCGCCCAGGCCCACTTCGAGCAGCAGCACGTGGGCCGGGTTCTCGGCGAACAGCAGGAAGGCGGCCGCGGTGGTCATCTCGAATACGGTGATCGGCTGGCCGCCATTGGCCTCCTCGCAGCGGCGGAAGGCGTCGACCAGGGCCGGTTCCGTCACGAGTTCGCCGCCGCCGGGGCGGCCGAGCCGGATGCGCTCGTGGAAGCGCACCAGATGGGGCGAGGTGTAGACGTGGACGCTGAGCCCCGCCGCCTCGAGCACGGCGCGCATGAAGGCGACCGTCGAACCCTTGCCGTTGGTGCCGGCGACGTGAATCACCGGCGGCAGGCGGCGGTGCGGCTCGCCGAGCGCCTTCAGCAGCCGCTCCAGCCGGCCGAGCGACAGGTCGATCAGCTTGGGGTGGAGCGCGAGGAAACGCGCCAGCAGGGCGTCTGAGGGGAGCATGGGCCATCCATCGCGGCGACGAGCCGGACGACTATCCGCTGCCGCCGCGCGGCGCAACACCGCCCGTCCGGCGTCCGGTTGCTCTCGTCCGACATCGAGGCTAGGGAAAGGCGGGGGCCTGGAGCAGCAGCGATGTCGGACAGCGACTATCTCGTGGACCGCCGGCGCATGGCGCGCAAGGTGACCTTCTGGCGCGTGGCGGCCTTCGCCGTCGCTTGCGCGGCCATCGTCGGCCTCGCGCTCGCCTTTGGCGACCGCGAATTCGGGGCGCGGGCGCAGGCCCATGTCGCCAAGATCGAGATTTCCGGCGTGATCACCGGCGACGACAAGACGCTGGACCTGATCAAGCGTGTCGGCGAGAGCGCGGCCCCGCGCGCCGTGCTGGTCGAGATCAACAGCCCCGGCGGCACCGTGACCGGCTCCGAGCTGCTGTTCGACGCGCTGCGCGAACTGTCCGCCAAGAAGCCGACGGTGGCCGTCGTCTCCGGCATGGCGGCGTCCGGCGGCTACATCGCGGCGATGGGCACGGACCGCATCGTCGCGCAGCAGACCTCGCTCGTCGGCTCGATCGGCGTGCTGTTCCAGATGCCGAACGTGGTGGGCCTGCTCGACAAGATCGGCGTCACCGTCGAAACCGTGAAGTCGGCCCCGCTCAAGGCCGCGCCGAGCCCGTTCGAGCGCAGCACGCCTGAGGCGCAGGAGGCGCTGCGTTCGCTCGTCGTCTCGAGCTTCGACTGGTTCAAGGGGCTCGTCTCGTCGCGGCGCGGCATCACCGGCCAGGAGCTGGCGACGGTCAGTGACGGCCGCGTGTTCACCGGCTCCCAGGCGCTCGGGCTCAGGCTCGTCGACGAACTCGGCGCGCAGAAGCAGGCTGTGGCCTGGCTGGAGAAGGAAAAGGGCATCGCCAAGGACCTGCCGGTGAAGGAATGGAAACGGACCGAGGACCGCGCGTTGGGCCTCTTCGGCATCGCCTCCTCGGTGGCCGGCGCCGTTGGCCTGCGCGACCTCGCGGGCGGGCTCAAGGCGCTCGACACGGCCGCCGCGCGGCCCGTCCTTGACGGGATGCTGGCGCTCTGGCAGCCTTGACATCGGGCAATAAATTAGACTTTGCAGTGTGTTAGCGGCCGCGGGGGGCCAGACCGTCATGATCAAGTCCGAGCTGGTGCAGAAAATCGCGGAGCACTACCCCGAATTGTATCAGCGGGACGCGGAGAATGTCGTCAACGCCATTCTCGACGAGATCACCCAGGCGCTGGCGCGCGGGGACCGGGTCGAGATCCGGGGGTTCGGGGCGTTCTCGGTGAAGAAGCGCGACGCGCGCATCGGCCGCAATCCGCGCACCGGCGAGCATGTGCCCGTCGGCGAGAAGGTCGTTCCGGTGTTCAAGGCCGGCAAGGAAATGCGCCTGCGCCTGAACCGGGACGAGGCGCGCTGAGCCGGCACGGCGCGGGACGCGCGTCGTCGCGTCCTGAAGCGTCGCCCGCCCGCCGCTCCCCCGCGGGCCCAGGCAGGAGTTCACGATGAAGAGTTTTCTCAAGGCGCTGATCCTGCTGCCCGTGGTCGCGCTCGTCACTTTGTTCGCGGTGGCCAACCGCGAGCCGGTCGCCGTCCAGGTCGACCCCTACGAGTGGTTCGGCATCGGGCCGGCGATCAGCCTGCCGCTGTTCGCGATCGTCTTCCTCGCCCTCGCGGTGGGCGTGGTGCTCGGCGGCTCGGCCGTATGGCTATCGCAGGGCCGCCACCGCAAGGCGGCGCGACTGCACGCCCGCGAGGCCGCGCGGCTGCGCGACGAGGCGGAGCGGCTGCGCGCCTCCGCCGCGACCTCGACCTCCGCCGATCTCGTCCCCTCCAGCATACGCTGAGCCTTCCATGCGCGTCGTTTCCGCGGCCGATGTCGACCGCCTGCTCGATCCCGCCTCGCTCGCCGACGCCATCGACGCGGCGTTTCGCTCCGACATCGTGGTGCCGCCCCGCCATCACCACGACATCGAACGGCAGGGCGACGAGGCGACGCTGCTGCTGATGCCGGCCTGGACCGGTGCGTCGGTCAGTCCCGCCTATCTCGGCACCAAGCTGGTGACGATTTTTCGCGGCAACGCCGCGCGGGGCCTGCCGAGCGTGCTCGGCTCGTACATCCTCCAGGACGGCGCGACCGGCGCACCGCTCGCCGCCATCGACGGTACGCGCCTCACGGTCTGGCGGACGGCAGCCGCCTCCGCCGTGGCCGGCCGGTATCTGTCACGCCCCGACGCCAGCCGGATGGTGATGGTCGGCGCGGGCGCGCTGTCGCCCTTTTTGATCCGGGCCCACGCCGCGCAGCGGCCTCTGACCGACATCGCCGTCTGGAACCACCGGTTCGAACGCGCCCGCGAGCTCGCCGACGCGCTGAAGGCCGAGGGCCTGCCGGTGCGCGCGGTCGACGACCTCGAGGCCGCCGTGCGAGAGGCCGATATCGTCTCGTGCGCGACGTTGTCCGTCGACCCGCTGGTGCGCGGCGAATGGCTCAAGCCCGGCGTCCACCTCGATTGCGTGGGGGCGTTCAAGCCCACCATGCGCGAGACGGATGATGCGTGCGTGCGCCGCGCCGCGCTGTTCTGCGACACCCGCGCGGGCGCGACCAAGGAAGGCGGCGACCTCGCGATTCCGCTGGCCTCCGGGCTGATCGGCCCGGGCGACGTCAGGGCGGACCTGTTCGACCTGTGCCGGGGCGTGCACCGGGGCCGGCGCGCGGCAGACGAGATCACGCTGTTCAAGTCTGTCGGCACGGCCATTGAGGACCTCGCCGGCGCGATGCTGGTGTGGGACAGGTTGAACGCGTCCGTGGGGTGAGTCTCCCGCTCGCGTGGGCGGGTGGACTCGCACGCCCGCGCATGCGATGGAGACGCGGATTTCCCCGCCCGGACATGCCCGCATGACATTGACCGTCAAGATTTGCGGACTTCGTACGCCCGAGACGCTGGAAGCGGCGCTCGACGCGGGCGCGGACATGGTCGGCTTCGTGTTCTTCCCGCGCTCGCCGCGTCACCTGCAGCTGTCGGAAGCCCGCACGCTGGGCGCGCTGGTCGCCGGCCGGGCCGAGCGCGTGGCGCTGACGGTCGACGCCGACGACGCGCTGCTCGACTCCATCGTCGAGGCGCTTCGGCCGGAATGGCTGCAACTGCACGGACAGGAGTCGCCCGGGCGCGTCGCCGCCGTGCGGAGCCGCTATGGCCTGCCGATCATCAAGGCGCTCGGCGTGTCCGGACGCGCCGACCTCGCCCGCGCCGCCGGCTACGCCGACGTAGCGGACCGGCTGCTGTTCGACGCCAAGCCGCCGAAGGACGCCCTGCTGCCGGGGGGCAACGGCGTGCCGTTCGACTGGGAGGTGCTGTCGGGCCTCGACCTCGGCAAGCCCTTCATGGTGTCCGGCGGCCTCGACGCGGACAACGTCGCCGCGGCGCTCGCCGTCACCGGGGCTCCCGGCGTCGACGTCTCGTCGGGCGTCGAAAGCGCCCCGGGCGTCAAGGATCCGGCGCGCATCGCCTCCTTCGTGCTCGCCGCGCGCGCTGGCGCGGCCCGTCCCAGGCCCGCGCCGCCCGGCGCGGGCGCCCTTCGCGGCCGCGGCTGACGCCGCCGCCCATCCCACCAGCGCCGCTCGGCGCGCGAGGACCTCGACCGTGACGATCCAGAACCCCAATTCCTTTCGCACCGGCCCCGACGAAACGGGTCATTTCGGCATGTTCGGGGGCCGTTTCGTCGCCGAGACGCTGATGCCCCTGATCCTGAAGCTGGAGCAGGCCTACGAGGCGGCCAAGGCCGACCCGGCCTTCCACAAGGAGATGGGCGAGTACCTCACGCACTATGTCGGCCGGCCGAGCCCGCTTTATTTCGCCGAGCGGCTCACAGAGCATTGCGGCGGTGCGAAGATCTACCTGAAGCGCGACGAGCTGAACCACACCGGCGCGCACAAGGTGAACAACGTGCTCGGGCAGATCCTGCTCGCTCGCCGCATGGGCAAGAAGCGCATCATCGCCGAGACGGGGGCCGGCCAGCACGGCGTCGCCACCGCCACGCTGTGCGCGCGCTTCGGGCTCGAATGCATCGTCTACATGGGCGCGGTCGACGTCGAGCGGCAGAAGCCCAACGTCTTCCGCATGCACATGCTCGGCGCGAAGGTCGTGCCCGTGCAGTCGGGCTCGCGCACGCTGAAGGACGCCATGAACGAGGCGCTGCGCGACTGGGTGACGAACGTCGCCGACACGTTCTATTGCATCGGCACGGCCGCCGGCCCGCACCCCTACCCGGCGATGGTGCGCGACTTCCAGTGCGTGATCGGCCGGGAGGCCCGCGAGCAGATGCTCGAGCGCGAGGGCCGGCTGCCGGACTCGCTGATCGCCTGCATCGGCGGCGGGTCCAACGCCATTGGCCTGTTCCATCCCTTCCTCGACGACAAGTCCGTCGAGATCTTCGGCGTCGAGGCCGCCGGGCACGGCATCCCGACCGGCGAGCACGCCGCCTCGCTCACGGGCGGGCGGCCCGGCGTGCTGCACGGCAACCGCACCTACCTGCTGATGAACGAGGACGGCCAGATCACCGAGGGCCATTCGATCTCCGCCGGGCTGGATTACCCGGGCATCGGGCCGGAGCATTCCTGGCTGCACGACATCGGGCGCGTCACCTACATCTCCGCCACCGACAAGGAGGCGCTCGCGGCGTTCCAGCTGCTGTCGAAGCTCGAAGGCATCATTCCCGCGCTGGAGCCCTCGCACGCCGTCGCCAAGGCGGTGGAGATCGCGGCGGCCAAGCCGAAGGACCACCTGATGATCGTCAATCTCTGCGGCCGGGGCGACAAGGACATCTTCACGGTGGCCGATCATCTCGGCGGCATGAGCTGACCCCGCCTGCATGGCGGAGTTCCCGTTCCAAGGCCGCGCGCCACGTCCGATTGGCAGGGCGCGCGCGCCCATGCTAAGGCACGCCGCATGACCACACGCATCGACCGCCGCTTCGAAGCGGTGCGCGCCGAAGGCCGCGCCGCCCTCGTGACCTTCGTGATGGCCGGGGATCCCGATCCCGAGACCTCGCTCGACATCGTCCGGGCGTTGCCGAAGGCCGGCGCGGACCTGATCGAGCTCGGCATGCCGTTCACCGATCCGATGGCGGATGGGCCGGCCATCCAGGCCGCCGGCGTGCGCGCCCTGGCGGCGGGCATGAGCCTGCGCAAGACGCTCGCTCTGGTGCGCGCCTTCCGCGCCGAGGACGACGCCACGCCGATCATCCTGATGGGCTATTTCAACCCGATCTACGTCTACGGCGTCGACAGCTTCCTCGCGGACGCCCGCACCGCCGGCGTCGACGGCCTGATCGTGGTCGACCTTCCGCCGGAAGAGGATCACGAATTGTGCAAGCCGGCGCTGGCCGCCGGGCTCAACTTCATCCGCCTCGCCACGCCGACGACGGACGACAAGCGCCTGCCGGCCGTGCTCGCGAACACCTCCGGCTTCGTCTACTACGTGTCCGTCACCGGCATCACCGGCGCGGCCATCCCCGATTACGGCAAGGTGACGGGCGCGGTGGCGCGCATCAAGCGCCACACCGACCTGCCGGTCGCGGTCGGCTTCGGCGTCAAGAACGCCGAGACGGCCGAGGCCATCGCGCGCGGCGCGGACGGCGTGGTCGTCGGCACGGCGCTGGTCGAAGCGGTTCGCCTGTCGCTCAGCGAGGGGCGTGCGACTCCGGCGACGGTCGAGGCCGTGAGCGCCGTGGTGCGCGACATCGCCGCCGGCGTGCGGCGCGTCTCGAAGAAGGCGGCTTGACCATGGCGCGCCCGGAGATCGACCCGATGAACTGGATTTCCAATGTCGTGCGGCCGAAGATCCGTTCGTTCCTGCGGCGCGACACGCCCGAGAACCTGTGGATCAAGTGTCCCGACTCGGGTCAGCTCGTCTTCCACAAGGACGTCGAGGCCAACCTCTTCGTCATCCCCGGCTCGAACTACCACATGCGCATGGCCGCCGGCGCGCGGCTGAAATCCATGTTCGACGACGGCGTGTTCGAGGACATTCCGCTGCCGGAAGTCCCCGTCGATCCGCTGAAGTTCCGCGACGAGAAGCGCTATGTCGACCGCCTCAAGGACGCCCGCGCCAAGACCGGCGCGCAGGACGCCGTGAAGGTCGGCTTCGGCGAGGTCGAGGGGCTGAAGCTCACCGTCGGCGTGCAGGATTTCGACTTCATGGGCGGCTCGCTCGGCATGGCAGCCGGCGAGGCGGTCATCAAGGGGCTTGAGACGGCCGTCGAGCGCGACACCGCCTTCGTGATGTTTGCGGCGTCCGGCGGAGCGCGCATGCAGGAAGGCATGTTCTCGCTGATGCAGATGCCGCGCACCACGGTCGCGGTGCAGCGCCTGCGCGCCGCCCGCAAGCCCTACATCGTGGTCCACACCAACCCCACGACGGGCGGCGTCACCGCCTCCTACGCGATGCTGGGGGATATCCACATCGCCGAGCCCGGCGCGCTGATCGGCTTCGCCGGCCCGCGCGTGATCGAGCAGACGATTCGCGAGAAGCTGCCGGAGGGCTTCCAGCGCTCGGAATATCTGCGCGACCACGGCATGGTCGACATGGTGGTTCACCGCCACGAGATCCGCGCCACCGTCGCGCGGCTGTGCCGCCTGCTGACCAAGGCCCGGCCGGCGACCGCCGCGGCCGCCTGATCCTTAGCCCTTCGTTAATTCGCCGCATTTAGGGTGAGTTTGCTGCCTCGCGGGTCGTGGCCCGCTTGGCGGCGAGCGGGTGCTTGGAATTGTCGATGGCGGAGGGACGGCGCGGCGATGCGCGCGAGCGGCGCGAACCGGCTCTGGGAAGCGGACCGGCCGACCGGACCGGTTTCGATCTTCGCCTGACCGCCGAGGACCGGCCGGGAGCCCAGCCCGTCCGCGCCAAGCGCGCGAACGCCCACGCAACGACCCAGCGCCGCGAACCGACCTTCGACCCGGTGATCCGGCCGGGAGACGACCCGCTGTCCGAAACCCGTCGCCAGCGCCTCGCGGCCGAGGCGGCGGAAGCTCCGGCCAGGCCCCGCGCGGCCGCGCCCCCCGACGACGACTCCGACGCGCCCGAGGCTTCGATGGCAAGGACCGCTCGCAAGGACGCTTCCGCCGACCGCGCCGGGCGCGGCGACGCGCGCGGCGGAAACGGCGGCAAGGGTGGCAAGGGTGGCAAGGGCGGCCGTCGCGGCCGGCGCGGCGGCGGATCGTGGGCCGGGCGGCTGGTCTACTGGGGCGTCGTCCTGTCGCTGTGGTGCGTCATCGGCGTCGGCGCGCTGGTCGCGTTCCACGCCTCGAAGCTGCCGCCCATCGACCAGCTCGCGGTGCCCAAGCGCCCGCCCAACATCGCGATCCTCGCCTCCGACGGCTCCCTGCTGGCGAACCGGGGCGAGACGGGCGGCCGCACGGTGACGCTGAAGGAACTTCCCAAATACCTTCCCGCCGCCTTCGTCGCCATCGAGGACCATCGCTTTTACCAGCATTTCGGCATTGATCCGCTCGGCATCGGCCGCGCCCTCGTGCGCAACGTCATGCGCAGCGGCGGGAGTGTGCAGGGCGGCTCGACGCTGACCCAGCAGCTCGCCAAGAACCTGTTCCTGACCCAGGAACGCACCGCCTCGCGCAAGATCCAGGAGGCCATCCTGGCGCTCTGGCTCGAGCGCAACTACACGAAGGATCAGGTTCTCGAGCTCTATCTCAACCGCGTCTATTTCGGCTCGGGCGCCTACGGGGTGGAGGCGGCGGCCCAGAAATATTTCGGCAAGAGCGCCCGCGCGGTCACGCTGGGCGAGGCCGCGATCCTGGCGGGGCTGGTGCAGGCGCCTTCGCGTCTCGCGCCCAACCGCAACCCGCAGGCCGCCCAGGCGCGCGGCGCGCTGGTCATCGCCGCCATGGCGCGCGAGGGCCTGATCTCGGACCAGATGGCCAAGATCGCGCTCGCCAACCCGCCTAGCGCGGCGAAGTCCGGCGGGGCCGGGTCGGTCAACTACGCGGCCGACTACGTGATGGACGTGCTCGACGACTTCATCGGCTCCATCGACCGCGACATCGTCGTGTCCACGACGATCGACGCCAATCTGCAGGCGGCCGGCGAAAAGGCGCTTGTCGACGAACTGGCCGCAAAGGGCGACAAGTTCGGCGTCAGCCAGGGGGCGCTGGTGTCGATGCAGCCCGACGGGGCGATTCGCGCCATGGTCGGCGGCCGGAACTACGGCGACAGCCAGTTCAACCGCGCCGCCGCCGCCAAGCGCCAGCCCGGGTCCGCCTTCAAGCCCTTCGTCTATCTCGCCGCGCTGGAGCGCGGGCTGACGCCGGACACGATCCGCGACGACGCGCCGATCAACGTCAAGGGCTGGCAGCCGGAGAACTACTCGCGCGACTATCGCGGGCCGGTGAGCCTGCGCACGGCGCTGGCGCTGTCGCTCAATACGGTGGCGGTGCGGCTCGCGGTCGAAGTCGGGCCGAAGACCGTGGTGCAGACGGCGCAGCGCCTCGGCATCACGTCGAAGCTCGAGCCCAACGCGTCGATCGCGCTGGGCACGTCCGAGGTGACGCCGGTGGAGCTCGTCACCGGCTACGCTCCCTTCGCCAATGGCGGCATCGGCGTGATGCCCTACGTCATCCGGCAGGTGAAGACGAGCTCCGGCGAACTGATCTACTCGCGCACAGGCACGGGGCTCGGCCGCGTCGTCGATCCGCAGATGGTCGGCATGATGAACGCCATGATGCGCGAGACGCTGCTCACCGGCACGGCGCGAAAGGCGGAGCTTCCGGGCTGGGAAGCAGCCGGCAAGACCGGAACGAGCCAGGATTGGCGCGACGCCTGGTTCGTCGGCTACACGAGCACATTGCTCACCGGGGTCTGGCTCGGCAACGACGACGGCTCGCCGACACGCAAGGCGTCCGGCAGCACGCTGCCGGTCGAGGTCTGGAGCCGCTTCATGAAGGTGGCGCTGGCGGGCCAGCCGCCGTCGCCGCTGCCGGGAGGCCAGTGGAAGCAGCTTTCGCCCGCTCCGGCCGGCGACCCCAGCTTCGTGCCGGCCCCGCCGGGCCTGATCCCCGACCCGTCGGCGGGCGCGCCCGTGGCCGCGGCGACGCCCCCGGCGCGCGCCAGCGGCGGCGGGCCGCTGATCCTGCCGCCCGCGCCGATCTCGCAGCAGGCGAGCGCCGCCTATCCTCCCGCCCCGCAGCCCATGCCCGCGCAGAGGCCGCCTGCCGGGTTCGACGGCCCGCCGCGTCCGCCCGGCATGGTCCCGAACGGCTCCGCGCCCGGCCGCGCGCCGCCGCCGCCGCGCTCGGGCGGCTTCCTGGACCGGCTGTTCGGCGGATGAGCCCCTAGCGATAGCGGTGCAGCGAGGAGCCGTGCCGCTTGAGCCAGGCTTCGGCCTCGTCGGTGCGGTCGCACAGCTTGTGGACGATCCGCCAGAAGCGCGGCGAGTGGTTCATCTCCTTGAGATGCGCGACTTCGTGCGCCGCGAGGTAGTCGAGCACGAAGGGCGGCGCGAGGATCAGCCGCCAGGAGAAGTTCAGCCGCCCGGCGGCCGAGCAGGATCCCCAGCGGCTGCGCGTGTCGCGCAGCGTGATCTTGACCGCCCGCACGCCCAGCGCCGTGGTGTATTTCAGCACCGCCGCGTCGAGGTCCTTCTTGGCTTCCCGCTTGAGAAAGTCGGCGACGCGGCGTGGAGCGTGTTCCGCCGAGCCCGCCACCACGAGGCGCGCCGGCCCGCGCCCCTGCATCCGCTCGGTCCACACGGTGCCGCGCGCCTGTGCTCGGTGCTCGACGAGGTGGTCCTCGCCGCGAAAGGGAATGATCGCGCCAGGGCCGATCTCGACTCCCGCCGGCAGCTTGGCCATCCGCGAGGCGATCCAGCCGCCGTGGCGCAGGGCGAAATCCTGGGCCCGGGCGAGGTCGCCACGCGTCGGCAACGTCAGCACGACATCGCCCGTGGCGGCGCTGACGCGCAGCGTGAAGCGCCGCGCCCCGGTCGCCCGCTTCACCGCGACCCGGAACACGTCGTCGCCATGCGTCACGTCGATATGGGTCGGATCCTTCGCCGGCGCGGCATGCCGCCGGAGGCCGAGGCGCAAACCGAGAATCATGAGGGGAGGGTGAGGCATCGCGCGGCGCTTGTCCACGCCGCGGTGTTCACCTTCTGGTCAGGGTGCGCGACACCGCGTCCCGCCATCCCGCGACCTTGGTCCGCCGCGTCGCGTCGTCGAGCCGGGGCGTGAACCGCGTGTCGAGCCGCCAGCGGTCCGCGAAGCGTTCCGGCTCCGGGTAGACGCCGGCCGAATAGCCGGCGAGGTAGGCGGCGCCGAGCGCCGTCGTCTCGCGCACCTGCGGCCTGTCCACGGGCGCGCCGAGAATGTCGGCGAGGCGCTGCATCGTCCAGTCGGAGGCGACCATGCCGCCGTCGACGCGCAGCACGGTCTCCGCGGACTGCGCGTCCGGCCAGTCGGCGCGCATGGCCTCGAGAAGGTCGAGGCTCTGGTAGCAGACGCTTTCCAGCGCGGCCTGGGCGATCTCGCGCCGCCCGGTGGCGCGCGTCAGGCCGAACAGCGCGCCCCGGCTCTCGGCGTCCCAGTAGGGCGCGCCGAGGCCGACGAAGGCTGGCACCAGATAGACCGCCTGGGCGGGGTCGGCCTGCTCGGCCAGCGGCCCGGCCTCGGCGGCCCGCTCGATGATGGCCAGCCCGTCGCGCAGCCACTGCACGGCGGCCCCCGCGACAAAGATGGACCCCTCCAGCGCGTAGGTGCGCTGGCCGGCCAGCTGGTAGGCGATCGTCGTGAGCAGCCGGTTGCGCGAGGCGACCGGCGCGCCGCCGGTGTTGAGCAGCGCGAAACAGCCGGTGCCGTAGGTGGATTTCATCATGCCGGGCTGGAAGCAGGCCTGGCCCACGGTCGCCGCCTGCTGGTCGCCGGCGATGCCGCGGACCGCGATGGAGCCGCCGAAGAGGTCCGGAACCGTATCGCCGTAATGCGCCGAGCAGTCCAGGACGCGCGGCAGCATCGAGGCGGGAACGCCGAACAGCTCCAGCAGGGCGGGGTCCCAGTTCCCGTCGTGGATATTGAAGAGCAGGGTTCGCGAGGCGTTGGTGGCGTCGGTCGCGTGCACCGCGCCGCCGGTGAGCCGCCAGAGCAGGAAGGTGTCGACGGTGCCGAAGGCGAGTTCGCCCCGTTCCGCCCGGGCGCGCGCGCCCGGCACGTTGTCGAGCAGCCAGGCGATCTTGGTGGCGGAGAAATACGGGTCGAGGCGCAGCCCGGTGCGCGCGGTCACGATGTCCTCCGCGCCTTCCCGGACCAGCCGCGCGCAGAAATCGGCGGTGCGCCGGTCCTGCCAGACGATGGCGCGGTCGATCGCCTGCCCGGTCCGCCGATCCCAGACGACTGTCGTCTCGCGCTGGTTGGTGATGCCGATGGCGGCGATGTCGGAAGCCGCCGCGCCAGCCGCGGACATGGCCTCCCGGCACACCTGGAGCGTCGAGCTCCACAGGTCCTCCGGTTCGTGCTCCACCCAGCCCGAGGCGGGGAAATGCTGCGGGAACTCTTGCTGGGCGAGCGCCGCGATCGACGTGTCCGGCCGGAACAGGATGGCGCGCGACGAGGTCGTGCCCTGGTCGATGGCGAGAACGAACGTCATGGTGCCTCCCTCGGCGCGGCGCAAATTGGCATCCGCACCGCGATTAAGCTATGGGGACGGGCGTCCGGCAAGGCCCCAGCCCGTCGGAGCGCGGCGGAACCCCCATGCTCGAACTCGCCGGCCTGTTCACGGCCGCCTTCCTCTCCGCGACGCTGCTGCCCGGCTCCTCCGAGCTCGCCTTCGTGGGCCTGCTGGCGACGGGGCGTGTCGATCTCGCCACCGCGCTGGCCGTCGCGACCGTCGGCAACACGCTCGGCTCTTGCGCCAACTGGGCGGTGGGGCGCTTCCTCGCCGCGTGGCGCGACCATCCGCGATTCCCCGTGAAGCCGGACCGGTTCGACCGCTATTGCGACTGGTACAGGCGCTACGGCCTGTGGTCGCTGCTGTTGTCGTGGACGCCGGTCATCGGCGACCCGCTGACGGTGATCGCCGGCGTGTTCCGGACGCCGCTGTGGCTGTTCACGCCCATCGTGGCCTTCGCCAAGCTGGCCCGCTATCTCGCGGTGGCCGGCGTCGTGCGGCTTGCCGTGTAGTCAGCGCCCACGCAGGAACTCGACGATGCCGGAGAAGTCCTTTCCCTCGAAGCCGGCGGCGGCGAAGCTCTCGTAGAGCGCGGCGGCCTGCGCCCCGAGCGGCGTCGTCGCGCCGGTGGCGGCGGCGGCCTCCTGCGAGAGCTTCAAGTCCTTCAGCATCAGCGCGGCGGCGAAGCCGGGCGCGTAGCCGTTGTTGGCGGGGCTGGTGGGCACCGGCCCCGGCACGGGGCAATAGGTCGTCAACGACCAGCACTGGCCTGACGAGGTGGAGGCGACGTCGAACAGCGCCTGGTGCGACAGCCCGAGCTTCTCGCCGAGCACGAAGGCCTCGCTCACCGCGATCATCGAGATGCCGAGGATCATGTTGTTGCAGATCTTGGCGGCCTGACCCGCGCCGGCCGCCCCGCAATGCACGACCTTGCGGCCCATCAGGCTCAGCAGCGGCTCGGCGCGCTCGAAGGCGCGCTCCGCGCCGCCGCACATGAAGGTCAGCGTCGCCCCCTTCGCGCCGCCGACGCCTCCCGACACCGGCGCGTCGAGCGAGGCGAGCCCGTGGCGGGCCGCGAGTTCGTGGGCCTGCTTGGCGCTGGCGACGTCGATGGTGGAGGAATCGATGGCCAGCGCGTCCCGGCGCGCCGCCGGCAGCACCTCGGACCACACCGACAGCACGTGCTTGCCGGCCGGCAACATGGTGACGATGACGTCCGCCTCGCGCACCGCCTCGACCGCGCTCGCCGCCGCCGTGACGCCGGCGGAGCGCGCCGCCGCGAGGTGGGCCGGCTCGAGGTCGAAGCCGACGACATTGTGTCCGCCCTTGACCAGGTTGGCGGCCATCGGGCCGCCCATGTTGCCGAGACCGATGAAGGCGATGGTCGCCATGGTGTCCTCCTTCAGGCGTCGTTCCGCCCGCGCCCCAGCAGGCCGCGCGCCACGATCAGCCGCATGATTTCGTTGGTGCCCTCGAGGATCTGGTGGACGCGCAGGTCGCGCACGATCTTCTCGATGCCGTAATCGGCGAGATAGCCGTAGCCGCCGTGCAACTGCAGGGCCTCGTTGGCGGCTGCGAATCCCGCGTCGGTGACGAACCTTTTGGCCATGGCGCAGAGCTGCGTCGCCTGCGGGTCCTTGGCGTCGAGCGCCGCCGCGGCCCGCCACAGGAAGCTGCGCGCCGCTTCCAGCTCCGTGGCCATGTCCGCGAGCCGGAACTGCAGGGCCTGGAAGTCCCGCAGCCGCTTCCCGAACGCCTTGCGCTCGCCCATGTAGGCGACGCTCTTGTCGAGCGCCGCCTGTGCGCCCCCGAGCGAGCAGGCCGCGATGTTCAGCCGGCCGCCGTCGAGCCCCGCCATGGCGATCTTGAAGCCGATGCCCTCGGCCCCGAGCCGGTTCGCCACGGGCACGCGGCAATTGTCGAAGATCACCTGCCGGGTCGGCTGGGCGTTCCAGCCCATCTTGCGCTCGTTGACGCCGAAGGAGAGGCCGGGCGTCCCCTTCTCGACGACCAGCGTCGAGACTCCGGCGGGGCCGTCCTCGCCGGTCCGCACCATGGTCACGTAGACGTCCGAGACGCCCGCGCCCGAGATGAACTGCTTGGCCCCGTCGAGCACGTAGACGTCGCCGTCGCGCCGCGCCCGCGTCTTGAGCGCGGCGGCGTCCGAGCCCGCGCCGGGTTCGGTCAGCGCGTAGCTGGCGATGTGCTCCATGGTGGTGAGTGCCGGCAGGAAGCGCCGGCGCTGCTCGTCGGAGCCGAACGCGTCGATCATCCACGCGGCCATGTTGTGGATGGAGACGAAGGCCGCCACCGTCGGGCAGCCGGTGGCTAAAGCCTCGAAAATGAGCGCGGCGTCGAGGCGGCCCAGGGCCGAGCCGCCGACGTCGTCGCGCACGTAGATGCCGCCCATGCCGAGGGCGGCGGCCTGCCGCATCTCGTCGACCGGGAAGTGCTTGGCCTCGTCCCAGGCCACCGCGTGGGGCGCCAGCGTCTCGGCGGCGAAGGCGCGCGCCATGTCGCGGATCGCGACCTGGTCCTCGGTCAACGCGAACGCGCTCATGGCCCTGCCCTCGCCCCCGCGGGTCCGCCTCAGCTCATCGTCGGGATGACGAACTCCGCGCCTTCCTTGATGCCGGTCGGCCAGCGCGAGGTGACGGTCTTCGTCTTCGTGTAGAAGCGGAAGGCGTCGGGGCCGTGCTGGTTGAGGTCGCCGAAGCCCGAGCGCTTCCAGCCGCCGAACGTATAGTAGGCGATCGGCACCGGGATCGGCACATTGACGCCGACCATGCCGACATTGACCTTCGCCGCGAAGTCGCGGGCGGCGTCGCCGTCGCGGGTGAAGATCGCGACGCCGTTGCCGTATTCGTGCTCGTTGGCAAGGCTCAGCGCCTTCTCGTAGGTCGGCGCGCGCACCACGGAGAGGACCGGGCCGAAGATCTCCTCCTTGTAGATGCGCATGTCCTCGGTGACGTTATCGAACAGGCAGCCGCCCATGTAGAAGCCGTTCTCGTAGCCCTGGAGCTTGAAGTCGCGGCCGTCGACCTTGAGCGTCGCGCCCTCTTTCACGCCGAGGTCGACATAGGCCTTCACCTTGTCGAGGTGCGCCTTGGTCACCAGCGGGCCGAAATCGGCGCTCGGATCGGTCGAGGGACCCACCTTCAGCGCCTCGATGCGCGGGATGAGCTTGTCCACGAGCCGGTCGGCGGTGGCCTTGCCGACGGGCACCGCGACCGAAATCGCCATGCAGCGTTCGCCGGCCGAGCCGTAGCCCGCGCCGATCAGCGCGTCGACGGCCTGATCCATGTCGGCGTCGGGCATGATGATCATGTGGTTCTTCGCGCCGCCGAAGCACTGCACGCGCTTGCCCGCCGCGCAGCCGCGCGAATAGACGTACTCGGCGATCGGGGTCGAGCCGACGAAGCCGACAGCCTTGATGTCGGGGTGGTCGAGGATGGCGTCGACCGCCTCCTTGTCGCCCTGCACCACGTTCATCACGCCCGGCGGCAGGCCGGCCTCCAGGAACAGCTCGGCGATGCGCAGCGGCACGCCGGCGTCGCGCTCGGAGGGCTTGAGGATGAAGGCGTTGCCGGCGGCCAGGGCCGGCCCGCACTTCCACAGCGGGATCATCGCCGGGAAGTTGAACGGCGTGATGCCGGCGACGACGCCCAGCGGCTGGCGCATCGAGTAGATGTCGATGCCCGGGCCCGCGCCCTCGGTGTACTCGCCCTTCAGCAAATGCGGCGCGCCGATGCAGAACTCGATCACCTCGAGGCCGCGCTGGATATCGCCCTTGGCGTCGGCGATGGTCTTGCCGTGCTCGCGGGCCAGCAGCTCGGCCATCGCCTCGTTGTCGCGCGCGGCGAGCTCGAGGAAGCGCATCATCACGCGCGCGCGGCGCTGCGGATTGGTGGCGGCCCAGGCCGGCTGCGCCGCCTTGGCGTTTTGGACGGCGGCGTCGACCTCTGCGGCGCTGGCGAGCGGCACCTTCGAGGCGACTTCCCCCGTCATCGGCCAGAACGCGTCCGTGAAGCGGCCCGACGTGCCCTTGACGTGCTTGCCGCCGATGAAATGGGTGAGTTCCGCAACCATGCTGTCCTCCCGGATCGGGTCGTAGGGCGCGCCTCGCGCCCGGCTTGGGGCCAAGATATTGAGGCCATGAGTATCATTGCGATCCGCGCACGACCATGGGAGTTTTTCGTCCTGTTCCGTGCGAAAATACCCACAGGTCCGCCCCTTCCATGAGCCAGTTCAACTGGGACGATCTGCGCTTCTTTCTCGCGGTGGCGAGGGCCGGCCGGCTCACCGTCGCCGCCCGCCGGCTCGGGGCTGACCACGCCACGGTCAGCCGCCGCATCGCGTCGCT
Source organism: Alsobacter ponti (assembly GCF_024294805.1). Classification (GTDB taxonomy): domain Bacteria; phylum Pseudomonadota; class Alphaproteobacteria; order Rhizobiales; family Beijerinckiaceae; genus Alsobacter; species Alsobacter ponti. Next base: position 10,361 of record NZ_JANCLU010000008.1, on the reverse strand, counting down.
GGAAGCCGCGCTCAAGGCGACGCTGTTCGAGCGCCGCCCGCAGGGCTACGCGCTCACCCCGCACGGCGAGCGGCTGGTGGCGACGGCCGAGGCGATCGAGAGCGCCGCGCTCGCGGCCTCCAGCGACATCGGCGGGGCCGACCTGGCGTTGTCGGGCTCGGTGCGCATTGGCGCGCCCGACGGGTTCGGCAGCCTGTTCCTCGCCCCGCGCACGGCGCGGCTGGTGGCGCGCTACCCGGGCCTGGAGCTGCAGCTGGTCGCCATGCCGCGCCTGCTGTCGCTGTCGAAGCGCGAGGCGGACATCGCCGTCGCGCTGGCTCCGCCCAAGGAGGGGCGCGTCGTCGCCCGCCGCCTGACGGACTACCGGCTGGGCCTGTTCGCCTCGCGCGACTACCTCGCGGCGTCGCCGCCGATCCGCACGCCGGACGACCTCTTCGCCCATCCGCTGGTGGGTTATATCGACGACCTCATCTACATGCCCGAGCTCGATTACCTCGACGAGGTCGCCAAGGGCCTGCGGCCGCGCCTGCAATCCTCCAGCCTCGTCGCGCAGATGGAGGCGACCCTGGCCGGCGCGGGGGTCTGCGTGCTGCCGCATTTCATGGCGGCGGGACGGCCGGGGCTCGCCCCCGTGCTGCCGCGCGAGGTCAGCCTGACGCGGACCTTCTGGCTGATCGTCCACGCCGAGCTGCGCGACGTGGCCCGCGTGCGCGCCGTCGCCGACTTCGTGCTGCGCGAGGTTCGCCAGGCGCGGGGCCTGCTGATGGGCGAAGCGCGCGAGCCCGCGCCGGCCGCTCCCTGAACTGGAAAGCGGCCGAGCTCCGCGCTAAGCGTCGTCCATCCGCTCCGTCCCCTTCGTCGCGAAAGCTCCGCCATGCCAGGCCGCATCGAACTGTCCTTCACCGACATGCACACGGCCGGGGAGCCGGTGCGCATCGTCACCGGCGGCTATCCGGCGCTGAAGGGCGACACGATCCTCGCCCAGCGCCGCGACGCGCGCGACAACCACGACCATCTGCGCCGCGCCATGATGCTGGAGCCGCGCGGACATGCCGGCATGTACGGCGTCATCCCCGTGCGCCCGTCTTATCCCGGCGCGGCGCTGGGCGTGCTTTTCACCCACAACGAGGGCTACTCGACCATGTGCGGCCACGCGACCGTGGCGCTCGGCCGGTGGGTGGTGGAGCAGGGCCTGGTCGCGCCGGTCGAGCCGGTCACGCGCTTCGTCATCGAGGCGCCCTGCGGGCCGCTCGCCGTGTCCTGCGAGGTGAAGGACGGCGTCGTGGGCGAGGTGAGGTTCGAGAGCGTTCCGGCCTTCGTCCACGCGCGCGACGTCGCGGTCGAGCTTCCGGGCCATGGCCGGATCGTTTCCGACATCGCCTATGGCGGCGCGTTCTACGCCATCCTGCCGGCCTCCCGCTTCGGCCTCGATTTCTTCGCCACGCCGGTCGACGACCTCGTGGCGGCGGCCGGCGCGCTGACCGATGCGATCCGCGCCGGGATGCGCATCGACCACCCGACCGAGCCGGACCTGGGCTTCCTCTACGGCACGATCCTGACGGACGACGCGCCGCCCGAGGCCGAGAGCTGGAATTTGTGCGTCTTCGCCGAGCGGCAGATCGATCGCAGCCCCACCGGCTCGGGCGTCACGGCGCGCATGGCGCTCGACCACGCAAGCGGGCGCGTCGAGACGGGGCGGAAGCGCGTCTTCCGAGGCATTTCCGGCGAGCCCTTCACCGGCCGCGTCACCCGCCGGGCCGAGGACGGGCCGGAGGGCGCGGTGCGCGTCGAGGTCGGCGGCCGCTCCTTCCACGCCGGGCGCGGCGTGTTCGTGGTCGAGCCGGCGGACCGGCTGGGTCTCGGCTTCGATCTCGGCCGCAGCTTCGCCGAGGCGCGCGAGCGGGTGGGCTGAACGGGAGCCGCCGCGCCTATTTGCCGGCGAGCGACTTCTCGCGCAGGGCCGTCAGCGTCGTCGCCGGCGTGATCGCCTCCGGGTCCATCAGCACGTGCAGGATGGAAGGCTTGCCGGACGCCGCCGCGCGCTCGAAGGCGGGGGCGAACTGCTCGGTCGTCTCCACCCGCTCGCCGTGCCCGCCAAAGGCGACGGCATAGGCGGCGAAGTCCGGGTTGTTCAGCCGCGTGGCGGAGACGCGGCCCGGATATTCGCGCTCCTGGTGCATGCGGATCGTGCCGTACATGCCGTTGTCGACGACGACGACGATGATCGGCAGCTCGTACTGCACGGCGGTGGCGAATTCCTGCCCGTTCATCAGGAAGCAGCCGTCGCCCGCGAAGCACACCACCATGCGCTGCGGGAACTGGCGCTTCGCGCCCACGGCCGCCGGCAGGCCGTAGCCCATCGAGCCCGACACCGGCGCGAGCTGGGTCCCGAAGCGCCGGTAGCGCAGGTAGCGGCCGACCCAGATGGCGTAGTTGCCGGCCCCGTTGGTCACCACCGCGTCCTCGGGCAGCCGGTTGCGAAGCCAGGCCATCGCCTCGCCGTACTGGAACGCGCCCGGCAGGCGCGTCGGCTGCTCCGTCCAGCCCAGATAATCCTCGCGGGCCTGCTTCGTATCGTCGGCCCAGGCGATCGCGGTGGGCGGCTGCAGCGTCTCCAGCGCCGCCGCGAAGGCGTTGGGCGAGGCGTTGATGCCCAGCGCCGGGTGATAGACCTTGCCGAGCTCGGCGGCGTCGGCGTGGACATGCACCAGCGTCTGGCGCGGCGCGGGCACGTCGAACAGCGTATAGGCCTGCGAGGGCACCTCCGACATGCGGCCCCCGGCCAGGATCACCAGGTCGGCCTCGGCGATGCGCCTGGCGAGCTTCGGGTTCGGCCCCAGGCCGATCTCGCCCGCGTAGTTGGGGTGATCTCCCGGAAACAGCATGGCGCGCCGGAACGAGGTGGCGACCGGCAGGTCGAAACGCTCGGCGAAGCGGCGGACGCGGGCGCAGGCGGTCTCCGACCAGCCGCCGCCGCCCAGCACCAGCACCGGCCGGCGCGCCGCCCACAGCCGCTTCTGCAACTCGGCCATCTGCGTCTGGCCGGGCCAGATCTCGACCGGCTCAACGCGCGGCCCCGGGGCGGCGGTGACGCGGTCCAGCAGCATGTCCTCCGGCAGGGCGATGACGACCGGACCCGGCCGGCCCTGCATGGCGACATGGAAGGCGCGCGAGACGATCTCCGGGATGCGGGCGGCGTCGTCCACTTCCACGACCCACTTGGCCATGGTGCCGAACACGGCCTTGTAGTCGATCTCCTGCCACGCGCCGCGCCCGCGCACGCCGCGCTCGACATGCCCGACGAACAGGATCAGCGGCACGCTGTCGTGCTCGGCGATATGGATTCCGTGCGCCGCGTTGGTCGCGCCGGGGCCGCGCGTCACCATGGCGACGCCGGGCCGGCCGGTCAGCCGGCCGACCGCGTCGGCCATCATCACCGCGCCGGCCTCCTGGCGGCACACCGTCACCTCGATCTTGTGCTCGTAGAGTCCGTCGAGGACGGCGAGGTAGCTCTCGCCGGGGATGCAGAACACGTGCTCGATGCCCTGCGCGGCGAGGCAATCGACGATCAGTTCGCCGCCGGTGCGGGATGCGGGACGAGGGTCGGTCATGACAGGCAGGCTCCGGGACGTCTGATGAGGGCGAACGCTTACGCCTTGTGCCGGGTCCAGGCCGGATCCGCCAGAACTTCGTCGGTGTGCTCCCCCAGCTGCGGCGAGGGACGCGTCGCCACCATGGGCGCGCCGTCGAGCGTCAGGGGCGAGCGGATGCTGGGCACGGAGCCGGCGGCGGCCTGCGGGGCCTCGAGGTCGACGCGCATGCCGCGGGCGCGCACCTGCGGGTCGTCGAACACGTCAGCGACCGTGTTGATCGGTCCCGCCGGCACGCCGACCTTTTCCAGCGCGGCGAGCAGGTCGTTGCGCGCGAACAGACGCGTCCGCTCGGTCAGCCGGGCGATCAGCGCCTCGCGATGGGCGATGCGCAGCGCGTTGGTGAGGTAGTCCGGATGCTCGGCGAGCTCCGGCACGCCGAGCACGCCGCACAGCCGGCGATACTGCCCGTCATTGCCCGATGCGATGACGATGTGCCCGTCGGCGACCGGAAACACCTGGTAGGGCACGAGGTTGGGGTGAGCGTTGCCCATGCGCCGGGGCGTGCGGCCGGACACCAGGTAGTTGAGCGCCTGGTTGGCGAGCACGGAAACCTGGGTGTCGAGCAGCGCCATGTCGATGTGGCAGCCGACGCCGGTGGCGTCGCGCTGGCGCAGGGCGGCCAGCACGCCGATGACGCCGTAGACCCCGGTGAAGATGTCGGCGTAGGCGACGCCGGGCTTCTGCGGCTCGCCATCGGCGTCGCCGGTGAGGTCCATGATCCCGCCCATGGCCTGGATCATGAAGTCGTAGCCGGCGCGCTCGCGGTAGGGGCCCGTTTGCCCGAACCCGGTGATCGAGCACGTGATCAGGCGCGGATTGACGGCGCGCAGGCTCTCGTGGTCGAGGCCGTATTTCTTCAGCCCGCCGACCTTGAAGTTCTCGATGACGATGTCCGCGTTCGCGGCGAGCCGGCGCACCAGCGCCTGGCCCTCCTCGGTCTCGAAATCCACCGCGATCGAGCGTTTGCCGCGATTGCAGGCGTGGAAGTAGCCGGCCGAGAGGTCTCCGCCGTCCGCGGCGGGGACGAAGGGCGGTCCCCAGGCGCGCGTGTCGTCGCCGCTGCCCGGCCGCTCGACCTTCACCACGTCCGCCCCGAGATCGGCCAGCGTCTGGCCGACCCACGGGCCGGCCAGGATGCGCGCCAGTTCGAGCACCCGCACGCCGTCGAGCGGACGCCGAGCGGGGGAAGCCGAGGCGGTCATGGTCGCGCCGCTCAGAAGAATGCCTGGAGCCCGGTCTGGGCGCGACCGAGGATCAGGGCATGCACGTCGTGCGTGCCCTCGTACGTGTTCACCGTCTCCAGGTTCTGGGCATGGCGCATCACCATGTACTCCTCCTGGATGCCATTGCCGCCGTGCATGTCGCGGGCGACGCGGGCGATGTCGAGCGCCTTGCCGCAATTGTTGCGCTTGACCAGCGAGATCATCTCCGGCGCGACCTTGCCCTCGTCGAACAGCCTGCCGACCCGCAGCGAAGCCTGAAGGCCCAGCGTGATCTCGGTCTGCATGTCGGCAAGCTTCTTCTGCACCAGCTGGGTGGCGGCGAGGGGGCGGCCGAACTGCTTGCGGTCCAGCGTGTATTGCCGGGCGCGGTGCCAGCAATCCTCCGCCGCGCCGAGCACGCCCCACGAGATGCCGTAGCGGGCCCGATTGAGGCAGCCGAACGGGCCCTTCAGCCCGGCGACGTTGGGCAGCAGGTTCTCCTCGGGCACGACGACGCCGTCCATGACGATCTCGCCCGTGATGGAGGCGCGCAGCGACAGCTTGCCGCCGATCTTCGGGGCCGACAGGCCCTTCATGCCCTTCTCGAGGATGAAGCCGCGGATCTGGTCGTCGTGCGCGGCGGACTTCGCCCACACCACGAACACGTCCGCGATGGGCGAATTGGAAATCCACATCTTCGAGCCGATCAGGCGGTAGCCGTCGGCGACCTTCTCGGCGCGCGTCTTCATGCCGGCGGGATCCGAGCCGGCGTCCGGCTCGGTCAGGCCGAAGCAGCCCACGAACTCGCCCGAGGCGAGCTTGGGCAGGTACTTCCGGCGCTGGTTCTCGTCGCCATACGCGTAGATCGGGTACATGACGAGCGAGGACTGCACGCTCATCATCGAGCGGAAGCCCGAGTCGACGCGCTCGACCTCGCGCGCCACGAGGCCGTAGGAGACATAGCCCGCGGCGGCGCAGCCATAATCCTCCGGCAGCGTCACGCCCAGGAGGCCGAGCTCGCCCATCTCGTTGAATATGGCGCGGTCGGTCTTCTCGTGGGCGTAGGCCTCGATCACGCGCGGCAGCAGCTTCTCCTGCGCGTAGCCGCGGGCGGTGTCGCGGATCAGGCGCTCGTCCTCGGTGAGCTGGTCCTCCAGCAGGAACGGATCGTCCCACTGGAAGGCGGCCGGCTTGGCCTGGCTGCGCGGCTTGGCGACGGCGGTCATCGGGCTCTCCTCGGTCGAGTTGGGTGGCGGGGCTCTCAGGCCCCGATGTCGAAGCTGACGCCCTGCGCCAGCGGCAGGGTGGTGCCGAAATTGATCGTGTTGGTGGCGCGGCGCATATAGGCCTTCCAGGCGTCGGAGCCGGCCTCGCGGCCGCCGCCCGTTTCCTTCTCGCCGCCGAACGCGCCGCCGATTTCCGCCCCAGAGGGCCCGATATTGACGTTGGCGATGCCGCAATCCGAGCCTTCGTCCGAGACGAAGCGTTCCGCCTCGCGCATGTCGAGCGTGAACAGCGACGACGACAGGCCCGCCCCCACCGCGTTGTTGAGCGCGATGGCCTCCTCGATCGTCCGGTAGCGAACCACATAGAGGATCGGGGCGAAGGTCTCGCGCAGCACCGGCCCGGCGTGCGAGGGCATTTCCACCAGCGCCGGCGCGACGTAGCACGCGTCGGGTCCGCCGACGTCCCGGCGTCCGCCGCCGGTGACCGAGCCGCCCATGGCGCGCGCCTCGGCGAGCGCCCGCTCCATGCCCTCCAGCGCGCCCTCGTCGATCAGCGGGCCGACCAGCACCCCCGCCTCGCGCGGATCGCCGACGCGCACGCTCTCGTAGACCCTCTTCAGGCGCGGCACGAGGGTGTCGTAGACGCTCTCGTGGACGATGAGGCGGCGCAGCGTCGTGCAGCGCTGGCCCGCCGTGCCCATCGCGGCGAAGGCGATGCCGCGCAGCGCAATGTCGAGGTCGGCGGAGGGGGCGACGATGGCGGCGTTGTTGCCGCCGAGCTCGAGGATCGAGCGGCCGAAGCGCGCCGCCACGCGCGGGCCCACCTGGCGGCCCATCGCGGTGGAGCCGGTGGCGGAGATCAGCGGCACGCGGTGGTCGTCGACCAGCGCCTCGCCGACGCCGCGTCCGCCGATCAGCACCTGGGACAGGCCGGCCGGCACGCCGCCGAACTTCGCGGCGGCGCGGGCCACGACCGCCTGCACCGCCAGGGCGGTGAGCGGCGTCTTTTCGGACGGCTTCCAGATCACCGGATCGCCGCAGACGAAGGCCAGCGCCGCATTCCACGACCACACCGCGACGGGGAAGTTGAAGGCGGTGATGACGCCGCAGGGCCCGAGCGGATGCCAGGTCTCCATCATGCGGTGGTCCGGCCGCTCGGTGGCGATGGTCAGGCCGAAGAGCTGGCGGGAGAGACCGACCGCGTAGTCGCAGATGTCGATCATCTCCTGCACTTCGCCGAGGCCCTCGGAGACGATCTTGCCGGCCTCCAGCGTCACCAGCAGGCCGAGATCGGCCTTGTGGGCGCGCAGTTCCTCGCCGATCAGGCGGACGAACTCGCCGCGCCGGGGGGCGGGGATCTTCCGCCAGGCGGCGAAGGCCTCGACGGAGCGGGCGATGGCGGCCTCGACCTCGGCCGGGCCGTCCTCCCGCAGGGTCGCGACGACCTCGCCGGTGACCGGCGAGCGGGCCGGCAGGCCGGAAGCGGAAAAGGCGGATTCGTCGACGCCGAGGCGCGACAGCACGGCCAGGACATCGGCGCGGACGGAAACGGACATTTTGAGCACTCCGCGTGCGCGTAAGGGCGCTCCCGGCGGCGGCCGGGGCGCGTTTCGAGCCGAAAAGTGACCCTTTCCGGGTCGCGGCGCAACCGATATGTTCTCACGAACTCATCAGGTTCCATCATGAATTCGACACGAATTCCGGTCCCCTCGCTGGGCGCGCTGCAGGCTTTGGAGGCCGCCTCGCGGCACGGCAGCTTCACGCGGGCGGCGGAGGAGCTGAACCTGACCCAGGGGGCGGTGAGCCGGCAGATCGCGCTGCTGGAGTCCGAGCTGGGGGTGAGGCTGTTCGAGCGGGTGCGGCAGCGGGTGGCGCTGACGCCGGCGGGGGAGGCCTATGCCGGGCAGGTTCGGGAGGCGCTGGTGCGGCTCTCGGCGGCGACGCTGAGCATCATGACGCACCGGGGCGCGGGGGGCGTGCTGTCGCTCGCCATCCTGCCCACTTTCGGCACACGCTGGCTGATCCCGCGCCTGCCCGAGTTCTTCCGCCAACATCCTGAGATCACGATCAATTTCGCCACGCGCATCCGGCCGTTCGACTTCGCCTCCGAGGACCTGGACGCCGCCATCCACTTCGGCGAGGCGAACTGGCCCGGGGCGGTGGCGCACCGGCTGATGGGCGAGACCATCGTCCCCGTCGCCAGCCCCGCGCTGGTGGCGCAGGCCGGGGTCAGGGAGCCGCGCGACCTGCTCGCCTTGCCGCTTTTGCAGCAGGTGACGCGCCCGCGCGGCTGGGCGGAATGGCTGACATCTCAAGGGCTTGGCTCGGAGAAGACGATCCCCGGCCCGGTGTTCGAGCAGTTCGCCATGGTGGCCCAGGCGGCGCAGGCGGGGCTCGGCGCGGCGATCGTGCCGCGCTTCCTGGTGGAGGAGGAGCTCAAGGCCGGCACGCTGGTCATCCCCTTCGACCGGCCGGTCGAGAGCGCCCAGGCCTACTACCTCGTCTACCCGCGCGAGCGCCGCGACAGGCCGCCGGTGGCCGCCTTCCGGGACTGGCTGCTCGCGGCGTGCGAACATTCCAACGCCGAACCTCGATAGCGATCTTCGCCGCCGAGTTCGACGCCGAGCCCGTCGGAACACCGGGAGTTCGGCCGCCTTGTTCCACAACGAATGCGGAACAACGCGTCGTCGGCCGGAAATTCCGAAGCCGCGATCCCGGTCCGGAAGTCCCGCGCCGGAAGAACGCAGTTCGACAAATTCGGGGTTGAGCGGATCATGAACGCGGCTCATGATGTCGCCCGCTTCACCCGCCCGATTCCGCAGTCCGGGGTTTCGCCTTGTCCGCCCAGTCCGTTCCCGCCAGCGCCGACGTGGTCATCGTCGGCGGCGCCGCCATCGGCTCCTCCGTCGCGATGCACCTCGCCGCCGATCCCGGCTTCGCCGGCTCCGTGGTGGTGGTGGAGAAGGACCCCACCTACCAGTTCTCCGCCTCGGCGCTGTCGGCGGCTTCGATCCGCCAGCAGTACTCGAGCCCGGTGAACGTGGCGATCTCGCTCTACGGCATCGGCTTCCTGCGCGAGATCGGCGAGCGCCTGTCGGTCGACGGCGACCGGCCGGACATCGGCCTGCACGAGGGCGGCTATCTCTACCTCGCCGGCGAGGCGGGGGCCCCGGTGCTGCGCGAGGTCAACGCCCTGCAGACCGGCATGGGGGCCGACATCCAGCTCTTCGATCCGCCGGGGCTGCAGGCGCGCTTCCCGTGGCTCGATACGGAGGGCGTCGCCGCCGCCTCGTGGGGCCGCAGCGGCGAGGGGTGGTTCGACGGCTGGGGGATGATGCAGGCCTTCCGCCGCAAGGCGCGCAGCCTGGGCGTCGTCTATGTCGACGACGAGGTGACGGCGGTGGAGCGCGAGGGCGGCCGGGTCGTCGCGGTGCGGCTCGCCGGTGGCGGGCGCATCGCCTGCGGCGCGCTGGTCGACGCGGCCGGGGCGTCGGGCGGACGCCAGGTGGCGGCGATGGCCGGGGTCGACATCCCGGTCGTGGCGCGCAAGCGCTGCGTGTTCGCGTTCACCTGCCGGGGCGAGGTCGACGGCTCGCCGCTGGTCATCGACACCAGCGGCGTGTGGTTCCGGCCGGAGGGACGGCGCGGCGCGGAGGGGCAGATGTTCATCTGCGGCGGCCCGCCCTCGACGCCCGAGGCCGACGACGAGCCGGACGCCGGGCGGGACTTCGAGGTCGAGTGGAGCCTGTTCGAGGAGGTCTACTGGCCGGCGCTGGCGACGCGCGTGCCGGCCTTTGAGGCGATCCGTCCCGGCCGCGCCTGGGCCGGCCACTACGACATGTGCACGCTGGACCACAACGCCATCGTCGGGCGCGCCGTCGGCGCGGCGAATTTTTACCTCGCCACGGGCTTCTCCGGCCACGGCCTGCAGCAGGCCCCCGCCGTCGGCCGCGGCCTCGCCGAGCTGGTCGCCCACGGCGCGTACCGCACGCTCGACCTCTCCGCGCTGGGCCACGAGCGCATCGTCGAGAACCGCCCGCTGCTGGAGCGCAACGTGATCTGAGCGGGCGGGGGGCTGGGCTCCCGTTGGGGCTGGCCAGGTGGTGGACAGCCAAAGGAGTTCACGGGCGAAAAGCCCGCTGTTTCCCGCCTGCGGGCCGCAGGCCCGCCCGTCCCCGGACCGGTGCAGCGAAAGCGGAACCGGATCCGGCAACTGTATTTTTCGGTCAAGCGGATCGGTAGTCCTTCTGGTCTCGGAGCATGGCGTTGAGGGTGATGAG
>NZ_JANCLU010000007.1 GCF_024294805.1 Alsobacter ponti | reverse complement strand
CGCTGGGGGTTTGGGGTCTGGGGCGTCCGTGGCCCGCCTTTTTACTTGTTGGGGGTTGGGGGGGCCGCCCTTTGGTTTTTTCTTCGGGGCGTTTAAACGGGGGGGGTTGACCCCCCCCCACCCCTCCCCTCTGCGTGCTATTCCGTGATCACTCCGCAGGCGGCGCGGCCGCCGGCGTCGCCGGTGGGGTCGGTGCGGTAGTCGTCCTTGCCTTCGTGGACGATCAGAGCCGTGCCGCCTTCGCGCAGCAGCGAGTTCGGCTTGCCCTTCTCCAGCGTCACCCCGGTGTTCAGCGCCTCGACGGTGATCTTGCCGTCGGCCCCGACATGCAGGTTGGGCATGTCGCCGGCGTGCTGGCCCTCGGCCTGCATCAGCCCATGCTTGCGGTTCTCGGGATTGAAATGCCCGCCGGCCGAGGTGAAGGGCGGCTCGCACTTGCCGGTCTGGTGGATGTGGAAGGCGCGCTCGGCCGCGAGGCCGGACATCGAGAGGCGGATCAGCACGCCGCGCGGCGTCTGGGTCAGCGTCGCCTCGCCGACCGGCTCGCCCTTGGCGTTGACCATCGACGCCTTCGCGGTCTGCGGCGCCGTCTGCGCGGCGGCGGGGACGGCGACCGCGAGCGCGGCGACGGCGGCGATGCCGGCGGCGGCCAGGGCAGCGAAACTCTCGACAAACTTCTCGGGGGACTTCATGGACCATCCTGTCTCGGTGGTGTGATCGACGCGGGCGAGCCTATCCGCCGCCGCCGCGCGCGCAAGGCGCGGGCGTGTGCGCTGCCGCGCACCGCGCGCGTCATCCGAGGCCACCGTGTGCCGGGCTTGAACGCGGCTGAGGGGCGTGCGCGAATGCCGTCGTTCCAGTTTGAGGAATTGCCCGATGAGACGATTGCTGCTGGGCGCGCTGGCCGCGCTCCTGCCCGCGACCGCGCAGGCCGGCTACGCGCCCCGAGAGCCTTGGCAGAAGAAGACGCTCGCCGCGATCCGCAGGGAGGCAAAGGCCGTCCGCGCGGCCCGCTTCGAGCGTCGCGACAAGCTGGTTCTCCTCATGGTGGATGACGGCGGCAGGCGCGACGGCTACGTCGAGACGATCTGCGTGGTGCTGAGCCAAGCCGGCATTCCGGACGGCTTCGCCGTGGTCGTGCAAGTGCTGGACGAGCACGCCGCCCGGCGCGGCCTCGCCCTGGAGATGGGCAGGGCGATCTGCACGAAGATGGAAGACGGCGGTCTCGTCACGTTCGACTGACATTCACGCCTCCTGCGTCGGGTGGGGCGCGGCACGACGCAGCCGCGCGCGGCTCCGCTTGGGGCTTGCCCCGCGCCGCTCGACAGGGTACGGGGTCGGGTCGCGCGCGCCGCCGCCTTCTCCCTTCGGATCGATGACCGGCGCGCACCGGAACGAGGACGCCCCGGCGCCGGCCAACGGCGGGGCATTTCGATGGAACGCCGCGCCCCCGCGCGGCATTGGCCCGACCCCGACGCGGGAGGATGCTGGATGGCCAAAGAGGAAGTGATCGCCTTCGACGGACTCGTCACCGAGATCTTGCCGGATGCGCGATACCGCGTGCAGCTCGACAACGGACACTCCGTGATCGCCTACACGTCGGGCAAGATGAAGAAGAACCGGATCAAGACGCTGACCGGCGACCGCGTGACGGTCGAGATGTCGCCCTACGACCTCGACAAGGCGCGCCTCGTGTTCCGCCACAAGGACGAGCGCGCCGGCCCGCCCCCCGGCGCCGGCTCCCGCCCGCCGATCCGCCGCCGCTGACCCCGACCCGCCGGCCGCCCGGCCGGCGTCGCCAGCCCGGTGCGTCGCGCGCCGGCCCCGCCGCCTCCACAAGGACGCGCCGATTCCAGAACGGATCGGCGTTTTGCGCCTTTAGGTGGAAAGCCTGTTCCGAAAGTGGTTTGATGGACCGCGACCGCCCGCCCGGGCGGTGGAACGAGGCGATCGCGCAGCCATGTCGACCGACGACATCCCACGGGACTTCAACAGTTTCCGCGGCCTGCTGGCGGAACGGCGCGACGAGCTGCCGCGCCGCCTGCAGCAGGTCGCCGCCTTCGCCGTCGACCATCCCGACGAGGTGGCGTTCGGCACCGCCGCCAGCATCGCGCGCCTCGCCGGCGTGCAGCCCTCGACGCTGGTGCGCTTCGCCAAGGCGATCGGCTATTCCGGCTTCTCCGACCTGCAGGGCGTGTTCCGCAACCGCCTGCGCGACCGCTGGCCCGACTACGAGGAGCGGCTGAAGACGCTCAACGACACCGGCGACGAGCAGCGCGACCCGATGCGCCTGCTGTTCGGCTTCTCGGAATCGGCGATGTCGTCGCTGGAGCGGATGCGCCAGACCATCTCGGCTCAGGACCTCGAGCGCGCCGTCGCGGCGCTGGCGGAGGCCGACACCATCTACCTGCTGGGGCAGCGGCGCGCCTACGGCGTCGCGGCCTATCTCGCCTACGCCTTGCCCAAGCTGCGCCTGCGCGCCGTGCTGGTCGACAACGTCGCCCAGCTCGGGCCGGAGCAGCTCGCCAATGCCGGCCCCAACGACGTGGTGCTGGCGGTGAGCTTCACGCCCTACACGCCGTTCACCGTCGACCTGTCGCGCGAGGCGGCCGAGCGCGGTGTGCCGGTGATCGCCATCACCGACAGCGTGTTCAGCCCGCTGCGCGAGCAGGCCGACATCTGGTTCGAGATCGTCGAGACGGACTTCGCCGCCTTCCGCTCCATCTCCGCCACGTTCTGCCTGGCCATGGCGCTGGCCGTGGCGGCGGGCGAGCGCCGGGCCAAGCGCGGCGGCGCGGCCTCGCCCCGCCGCGGCCGCGAAAGCGCGCGCAGCAAGGCCTGAGCGGCCAAGGCCGGGACTTCGCCGGCCCCGCCTTCAGCCGCGTCCCACGAACGGCATCTTCGTCGCCATGACGTTCATGAACAGCACGTTGGCGTCGAGCGGCAGGCTGGCCATGTAGGCCACGGCGCGCGCCACGTGGGCGGGGTCGATGCGCGGCTCGACCGCCATCTGGCCGTTGGCCTGGATGACGCCCGCCGTCATGCGCTCCGTCATGTCGGTGGCGGCGTTGCCGATGTCGATCTGCCCCACCGCGATGTCGTACTTGCGGCCGTCCAGCGAGCTGGAGCGGGTGAGCCCGCTGATGGCGTGCTTCGTCGCCGTGTAGGGCGCCGAGTTGGGGCGCGGCGCGTAGGCGGAGATCGAGCCGTTGTTGATGATGCGCCCGCCGCGCGGGGTCTGGTCCTTCATCACGCGGAAGGCCTGCTGGGTGCACAGGAACGGGCCGGTGAGGTTGGCGTCGACCACCGTCTTCCACTGCTCGTAGGTGAGGTCCTCCAGCGGCACCGCCGGCGCGCCGGTGCCGGCGTTGTTGAACACCACGTCGACCCGGCCGAAGCTCTCGACCGCCTTGTCGAACAGCGCGCGCACCGAGGCGGGGTCCGACACGTCGGTCGGCACGGCGACGGCGCGGGCGGGCGCGACGAGGCGGGCGGTCTCCTCCAGCGGCTCGCGCCGGCGGCCGGCCAGCACCAGGGTGAAACCGTCGCGGGCGAGCGCCTGCGCCGTCGCGCGCCCGACGCCGGTGCCCGCGCCCGTGATGATCGCAACCTTGTCCGCCCCAGCGCCAGCCCCAACCCCTGCCATCGTCTCGTCCCTTCCAGAAGCGTCCGGCCCCGGAGGCGGGCCGGCCCTGACTCGGGCGACACTCTGGCCGTCCCCCGTCACGCGCGCAAGCGCCGCGCGCGCGGGGCCGACCCCCGCGCCGGCGGGAACCGGCGGCTCGCGCGGCGGTTGAGTCCAAGCGCCGACGGCGCGGTCCAAACCAGGCAGGAGGCGGCGGCGATGATCCGGAAGCCCGACACGACGCGGTCCGCGGGACCGCTTTCCAGTGTTCCGACGGAATTCGCACCCGAACTCGCAACCAATGTTCGGAGCTTCGCATCGAGGCGGATTTCGGCGTCGAATTCGGCGCTGAAGAGCGCGGTTTCGCATGCGGTTCCAGCGATGGTCCGAAGCGCGTGGCTGGCCGCCGCGTGGCTCAGCCTGGCGCTGGCCGGCGGGCCGGCTCTGGCGCAGGACGCCACCCAGCCCCCGACCCTGCCGGTGCAGCCCGGCAACCCGCAGACCACCATCCCGGAAAAGGTCGACCCCAAGGCGGTCCCCAAGGGAGAGACCACGGGCAGCACCCTCTCCGAGCAGCTCAAGGACAGCAAGGGCGTCATCAAGCCGCCGCCCGGCGTCGACCCCGAGATCCACGTCCCCGCCCCCGAGGTCGGCCGCATGCCGGTGATCCCCCCGCCCGGCTCGCCCGGCGGCGCCAAGGACGTCCAGCCCCGCTGACGGAGTGCCCGCCATGAAGGCCCCCGAGGACCGCGGCAGGAACCCCAGGGACGAGCTGCCGATCGACGAGACCCAGCGCCTCATCGCCTCCGACAAGGTGGAGGGCACCGAGGTCTACTCGCCCGAGGGCGAGCAGCTCGGCGCCATCCGCAACTTCATGGTCGACAAGGTGACCGGCAAGGTCGCCTACGCCGTGATGTCCTTCGGCGGCCTGCTCGGCATCGGCGACCGCTACCACGCCCTGCCCTGGCGCACGCTCACCTACGACACCAGGCTCGGCGGCTACGTCGTCTCCATGAGCCGCGAGAAGCTGGAGCGCGCCCCCAGCTACAAGGCGGCCGAGACGCCGTGGTCCGAGCCCGGCTACGGCCGCGGCCTGCACGACTATTACGGCGTTCCCTGGGGATCGTGAGTTCGGTGCGGGTAACCACTCGCATACCAACGATTGCGCTTGGGGCCGGGCACACCCCGACACGTAAAATCCGAAGGAATTTCAAAACCTGATCGACGCAAGCGGCGGGACAGGATCGGCTCCAACATCAAGGGGCCGCCATGTTTCGACTGCTTCTTTCTTCGTTGATTGCCTTCGCCACGCTGACCTCCGCCTCCGAGCTGGGGGCGGTCGAGCGTAACCCGATGCCGCAGACCGCCTCCGCCGTGCTGGGCGGCGAGACGGCGCGTCCGCTCTCCGCCTGGGTGGAGTTCTGCGCGACCTACGCCGACGAGTGCCGCGTTGACGCGAGCGAGCCGGAGACGATCCGCCTGACGCCGGACATCTGGCGCGCCCTCAATGACGTCAACGCGCGGGTGAACCGCACCGTCACCCCCGTCACCGACATGCAGCACTGGGGCGTCGTCGACCGCTGGACGCTGGCCGAGGACGGGCTCGGCGACTGCGAGGACTTCCAGCTCCTGAAGCGCCGCAAGCTGGCCTCGCTCGGCCTGCCGCGCCGCGCCATGCTGATGACCGTCGTGCTCGACGAGAACGACGAGGGCCACGCCGTGCTGATGGTGCGCACCGACCGCGGCGACCTCGTGCTCGACAACAAGCGCGACGAAGTTCTCTCCTGGGACCGCACGCCCTACGTCTATGTGAAGCGCGAGAGCCAGGACAATGTGGCCTGGGTCAGCCTGAACCGCCTGTCCGGCGTGACGACGACGGCGACGCGGCGCTGAGCCGCGCCGCCCTCAACCCCTCGGCGCGACGTGGTCGGGAAGGCCGGAGAGGTCCGGCAGCTCGACGCCCGTGGTCACCCAGCGATACTCGGGCGGCTGCCCGGAGCGGTTGACCCAGACCACCCGGAAGCGGTGGTCGGACGCCGCCGCCGCGTCCCAGGCGTTCGACGACTGGAACGAGATCGCGTCCGGTTCGACCCCCAGCGCCTCGATGGCATGGCGATAGACGCGCGGATCCGTCTTGTAGACCCCCACCTCCTCCACCGTGATCACGTCGTCGACGAGGGCGGTCAGCCCGGCCGAGGCGAGCGCCGCCTCGATCATCGCCGGCGATCCGTTGGTGAGGATGGCGTTGCGCAGCCCGCGCTCGCGCAGGTCCGCAAGGACGGCCCGGACCTCGGGGTAGGGCGTCAGCGTCGAGTAGGACTTCATCAGCCGGTCGCGAAGGGCGGGGTCGGCCAGCCCGTGGCTGGCGAGGGCGAAGTCGAGCGCCTCGCCGGTCACCGTCCAGAAATCGGCGTGGCGGCCCATCAGCGAACGGACCCAGGTGTATTCGAGCTGGCGCTGCCGCCACAGCCGCGCCACTCCCTCATGCGCGTCGCCGAGCTCCCCGGCATGACGCGCCACCGCCGAATGCACGTCGAACAGCGTGCCGTAGGCGTCGAACAGGCATATGCGGACTTGCGGCATGGCGAACCTCCGGCGGCCCGCGCGAGGGCCCGGCCGAAGGAGGCGCCGCGTCCGGCCCGGCGTCAAGACGCCGGGCGGAAGGACGGATCAGTCCTTGGCGCGTTCGACGTAGGTTCCGTCCTCGGTGAGCACGACGATGCGCGTGCCCGAGGCGACGTGCGGCGGCACCATGACGCGCGCGCCGTTGGTGAGCATGGCCGGCTTGTAGGAGGAGGAGGCCGTCTGCCCCTTCACCGTCGGCTCGGTGTCGGTGATCTCCAGCGTGACGCGGGCCGGCAGCTCGATGGCGACCGCGACGCCCTCGAACATGGAGAGCTTGCAGGGCATGCCTTCCTGCAGCCAGATCGCCATGTCGCCGATCACGTCGGCGTCGACGGTGATCTGGTCGTAGGTCTCCTGGTTCATGAAGTGGTAGCCCTCGCCGTCCTGGTAGAGGAACGAGTAGTCACGGTCCTCCACGAAGGCGCGCTCGACCTGCTCGGTCGTGCGGTAGCGCTCCGATACCTTCACGCCGTCCGAGATGCGGCGCATGTCGAGCTGGGTGACGGGCGTGCCCTTGCCGGGATGGATGTTCTCGGCGCTCAGGACGACGTAGAGCTTGCCTTCCTTCTCGACGATGTTGCCCTTGCGGAGCGAGCTGGCGATAACCTTCACGGGGTGTCTCTCTGGTCGGAATGCGGAAATTCGGCGGCGCGGGGATCGGGCATGCTCGCCGCGCCTCCCCGGAACGGAGCGGCGGCGGAACCGGCAGGACCCTGCGACTGAGGTTGAGCCTTTCAGCACGGAATCGATGAAATGACCAGCCCCCCACCGCCTTCCACCTGGTGGAGTCCGCACGCGCATGCCGACCGGCGGCCCTTCCTGATCGCCCGCAACCGCATCCTCGCCCGCATCCGGTCCTGGTTCGAGGCGCGGGGATTCACGGAAGTGGAAGGCGCCATTCTGCAGATTTCGCCCGGAAACGAGGCTCATCTGCACGGATTCCGCACAGAAATCGTGTCGATCTCAGGCGAACATCGCCCGCTCTTCCTTCACACCTCGCCCGAATTCGCCTGCAAGAAACTGCTGGCCGCCGGCGAGGAGCGGATCTTCGACGTCGCCCGGGTGTTCCGCAACCGCGAGCGCGGCCCGCTTCACCATCCCGAGTTCACCATGCTGGAATGGTACCGGGCGCGAGAGCCCTACGAGACGCTGATGGACGACGCCGCCGCGCTGCTGGCGCTGGCGGCCGACACAGCCGGCCGGCCGGTCTTCTCCTGGCGGGGCCGCGACTGCGACCCGACGGCGCCGCCCGAGCGCCTGACGCTGGCGGAGGCGTTCGACCGCTACGCAGGCATCGACCTCCTGGCCACCGTCTCTGCCGAAGGAACCGACCTCGAGGCGCTGGCGGCGGCGGCGCGCGCGGCGGGTGTCCGGGTGGCCGAGGACGATGTCTGGGCCGACGTGTTCAGCCGGGTGCTGGTCGAGAAGATCGAGCCGCGGCTCGGCGTCGGCCGGCCCACCATCTTGTGCGAATACCCGGTGAGCGAGGCGGCGCTGGCGAGGCCCAAGCCCTCCGACCCGCGCGTCGCGGAACGGTTCGAGCTCTATGCCTGCGGCATCGAGCTCGCCAACGCCTTCGCGGAACTGACGGACCCGGCCGAGCAGCGCCGCCGTTTCGCCGCCGAGATGGACGAGAAGGAGCGCGTCTACGGCGAGCGCTACCCCGTGGACGAGGATTTCCTGGCGGCGCTCGCCGCCATGCCGCCCGCCAGCGGCATCGCGCTGGGCTTCGACAGGCTCGCCATGCTGGCGACAGGCGCGACGCGAATCGAGCAGGTGGTGTGGACGCCGGTGGCCGAAATGTGAGAGGGAAAGCCGCGATGACATCCCCCGCCTTCAAGATCGCGCCCCAGGAAGCCTCGGCCTCCGGGGCGGCCTCCGCCTCTGCCGTCCCGGTCGCGCCCCGCACGCTGCGCACCGCGACCGAACTGGCGTGGGCCGGCCTCGTGCCCGAGGACGCGATCGCCGCGCTCGACGAGGTGTCGGCGCGCTACGCGATTTCGGTGACGCCCGCCGTGGCGGGCCTCGTCGACCGGGCCGACCCCGGCGACCCCATCGCCCGGCAGTTCGTGCCGGACGTCCGCGAGCTGGCCGCGACGCACGAGGAACGGGCCGACCCGATCGGCGACGAAGCCCACAGCCCCGTCGAGGGCGTGGTGCACCGCTATCCGGACCGCGCCTTGCTGAAGCTGGCCGATGTCTGCGCCGTCTATTGCCGCTTCTGCTTCCGCCGCGAGATGGTCGGCCCGGGCGGCACGGGCATGCTGTCGCCCGAGGCGCTGGAGGGGGCCTACGCCTATTTCCGGGCGCATCCGGAGATCTGGGAGGTGATCGTCACCGGCGGCGACCCGCTGGTGCTGTCGCCGCGCCGCGTCCGCGAGGTGACGCAGGCGCTCGGGGCGATCCCCCACGTCAAGGTGCTGCGCTGGCACACCCGCGTGCCGGCGGTGGCCCCGGAGCGCGTCACCCAGGCCATGGTCGAGGCGCTGACCTGCTCGGACAAGACCGTCTACGTCGCGCTGCACGCCAATCATCCGCGCGAGCTGACGCCTTCCGTCCGCGCGGCCTGCGCCAGGATGGCGGACGCGGGCATCGCCATGGTGAGCCAGAGCGTGCTGCTGAAGGGCGTCAACGACGACGTCGAGACGCTGGCCGCGCTGATGCGCGGCTTCGTCGAGGCGCGGGTGAAGCCCTACTACCTGCACCAGGGCGACCTCGCGCCCGGCACCTCGCACTTGCGCACCACGATCGAGGAAGGCCGCGCCCTCGTCGCCGCCCTGCGCGGGCGCGTCTCCGGCCTGTGCCAGCCTCATTACGTGCTCGACATCCCGGGCGGGCATGGCAAGGCGCCGATCGCGCCAGATGCGATGGCGGCCGGGCTCGACGCCGTGACCGACTACCGCGGACAGGTCCACGTCTACCCCCCGGAGGCGGAGGGCTGAACGCCCTCGCTCAGAACGTCATCACCGGCGCGAAGAAGCAGCGCCGGGAGCCGTCGGCCTTGCGGCAGCGCCAATAGTCGTGGTCTTCCGAGACATAAGCGTCCGAAAACGGCACGAATTCGTTTCCGTCCAGCAGGTAACCGTCTTTCACCACGACGATCCGCGCGGGAGCGACCGCCAGGCAATCGTTCGGCCCGCAGCAGTGAACCCCCGTCGTGCGGTCCGTGTAGCCGCCGTTGTTGATCCAGAAATCGTGTCCCTGGGCCGGCATCGCGGCGACGAGTGTCGCGACGGCGGCCATCCGCAGCAAGCCGGGCATGGCCTTGTCCTGTCGTGGCGACGTCCGCGAAACCTTCCGCGACTGTCGCCGGGAAGCCCACTCCTGGCCCGAGGAAGCCGGCCGCCCGGGCCGTCCTCGCGCCCATGGGATGAACGTGCGCCGACGCCCCACGGTTGCCCGGCGCGCCTGTGCAGGCCGAGAGAAACGCGATAGACTCCCAACTTCGGCGAGGACGGGAGGAGGCAGGCTTGCGGCCCGAGGCGCGTCGCCCGTTGCGCAGCGAGATCGAGGATGTGGAGGCCGAGCATGCCGACCGCATGACGGCCAACCTCCTCGCCGTGATCGTGTGCCTGCTGCTGATCGGCGCCGGCCTGTTCCTGGTGGAAGGGCTGGACCGCGCCGCCAAGGTCCAGGCCTGCTTCGAGGCGGGGCGGCGCGTCTGCGCCAGCCAGGGCCTGCGACCGTGAGTTGAGACGGGCCTGCATGGCTGCGCCGACCGCGACCGCCTCGACGACGCGTCGCGCCTGTGGCACGCTTCGTGCCTGACCGGTGGTGACGGTCGGACGGAACCATGCCCCCACATCCCTCGCGAATCCTCATCGTCCTGCATCAGGAGCATTCGACGCCCGGCCGGGTCGGCCGCCTTCTGGCCGAGCGCGGCTACGCGCTCGAGGTGAAGCGCCCGCCGCTCGGCTGCGTGCTGCCGGAGTCGCTCGAGGACTATGCCGGCGTGGTCGTGTTCGGCGGCCCGATGAGCGCTAATGACGAGCACGAATGGCTGCGCCGGCAGACCGACTGGATCGGCGACGTGCTCAAGTCCGGCACGCCCTATCTCGGCCTCTGCCTCGGCGCGCAGATGATGGTGCGCCAGCTCGGCGGACGCGTGGAGCCCCATCCGCACGGCCACGCCGAGATCGGCTATTACCCGCTGTCGCCAACCGCGGCGGGGGTGGAGGCAGCCAAGGAGATCGGCGCGCCCTGGCCGGCCTGGGTCTACCAGTGGCATCGGGAGGGCTTCGACCTGCCCTCCGGCGTCGTGTCGCTGGCCACCGGCGACCTGTTTCCCAACCAGGCGATCCGGTTCGGGGAGAGCGCCTACGGCTTGCAGTTCCACCCGGAAGTGACCTACGCCATGATGTGCCGCTGGACGACCCGGGCGCACGAACGCATGGCCATGCCGGGCGCGCGGCAGCGCCACGAGCACCTGGAAGGGTGGTTCCAGCACGACCCGCACGTGCGAAGCTGGCTCGACGCCTTCCTCGACCACTGGCTCTCGCTGGCCGACCACAAGCACCCCGTTGCGGTGCCTGAAACGGATCTGGCGCCCTGCGAGTGCCGCGACGATGCTCCGGCGGGCGCGCCGGACGCCATGGCCAGCGCCTGACGATTTCGCGAGCGCCGCTCCCGCTCCGGCGACTTCGCTTGGCAAGGCCCGGCGCTGGGCTAGACTTCGCGCCGCCTCCCGCGTGCAATGGAGAGAACGCCATGACGACGATAAAACGGATCGCCGTGTTCCGCGCCCTCGCCGGCGCCGCCGCGCTGGCCGCCCTGGCGGTGTCTTCGGCCCCCGCCTGGGCCGACTCCGTCGACGGCAACTGGTGCGACGAGAAGGGCCGAACCCTCTCCATCGAGGGCTACACCATCCTGACGCCGGGCGGACACAAGACCCAGGGCGACTACTCGCGGCATCGCTTCTCCTACGTCGTGCCCAACGCGGAGCCCGACGAGGGGAGCCCCGTCTCGATGCTCCTGATCAACGAAAACACCATGCGCGCGACGACCGGACAGCAGCCGGGCTCGGTGATCTGGACCCGCTGCGAAAAGGTAAGTTGAAGCCGCATGGATCGCGCCGGCATGGTCTGGCGTTGACTCGACAGGGTGATATGATTCCCAGGCTGGCGCGTGACGCCGTGGCGGGAGCGGGTTCTCCCGCCCGCGTGCATCCGGCTTGGACGTGGCCCCGAACCCGGTCGAGACGCCCATGAAAACCGTCTTCGTTCCTCTGGACGACCCCGAAGTCTCACGCCCCATCATCGAGACGGGGCTGCTCTTCGCGCGGCGCTTCGGCAGCTATGTCGAGGGCGCGGCGACGCTGCCGGTGCTCGACAACTACATCGTCGGAGAGATGGTGCCTCTCTGGCCGCCACAGCAGCGCAGCATGGGCGACATCGCCCGCGAGGCGTTCGAGATGTTCAGCTCGGTGATGACCCGGGCCGAGGTCCCCGCCCGCGAGCGCGTCGGTGGCGAAGGCCTGTGCCAGGGCTGGCACGAGCCGCCGCTGCTCGGCGACGGCGCCGTGGCCAGCCACGCCCGCGTCTTCGACGTCACCGTGCTCGGCCGCCCGATGAACGGGGCCGGCGGCCCCCGCCTGTCGCTGCTGGAAACCGTCGTGTTCGAAAGCGGACGGCCGATCGTCATCACGCCGCCCGACCCGCCGACCACGCTGGGCGACAACGTCGTCATCGCGTGGAACTGCAGCACCGAGACGGCGCGCACCACCGCGCTGGCCATGCCCGTGCTGCACCAGGCCAAGCGCGTCACCGTGCTCACCGTCGAGGAGGGCACCGTGCCGGGGCCGACCGGCGCGGAAATGGCGCGCACGCTGCGCATCAACGGGATCGACGCGGAGCCGGTGACCATCTCCGCCAAGAGCAAGACGGCGGGCGAGGCGATCCTCGATTTCGCCGAGAACCTCAACGCCGATTTGCTCGTCAAGGGCGCGTACACGCAAAGCCGGCTGCGCCAGATGATCTTCGGCGGCGCGACCAGCCACATCCTCTCGGCGGCCAGGCTGCCCGTGTTCATGGCTCACTGAGCCCGCCGGACGCCTCCGCGCGGGGCGTCCGGCTCCTCTCCTTCGTCCCGATCCCTGGCGAATCCCGGCGCGTGTTCGGCGAACATGAACCCGCGTCCCTGTCCATGCGGCATTCCGACGCAGGGCGGCAACGCGGCCGCGTTGAGGCTGTTGAACTCCCCGAATGCCGCCGTCGACGAACATGAACGGCGGACAACGGCGGGTTCAGGGGCCGTTCAGCCCCGTCCCGCTAGGTTCAGGACACCAGATCGAAGGAGATCGTCATGTCCCCCGTCTTTACCGCCAACGCTCGCAAGACGCTCGCCGCCGGCCTCGCCGCCGTGACGCTGGCCGCCGGACTGATGTCGGGCGCTCCCGCCGCCGAGGCGAAGGACGGCCGCAACGCGGCGCTCTTCGGCGGCCTCGCGGCCGGCGCCGTCGTCGGCGGCGCCATCGCCAGCGCGGCGCGCCCGGCCTATGGCTACGGCTACACCGGCAGCTACTACAACGACGGCTACTACGCGCCGACCTATCGCAGCTACTCCCCGGCGCGGAGCTACTATAACGGCGCCTACTACAACCAGGAGACCTATATGCGCCAGTGCTGGCGCGAGCGTCAGCCGGTCTACGACGCCTATGGCGACGTGGTCGCGTGGCGCAAGGTCCGCGTCTGCAACTGACCCTGGTTCCTCCCAGGCGACTTCCCTCCCGGCGGATCTCCGCCGGGAGTTTTTTATGCCCCGGGCGTCTTTCAGGCCCCTGGCGTCTTGGCGCGGATGTCGGCCTCCAGCAGCGCCCGCAGCGCCGGCGTCACGCTCGGCGTCACGCCGAACCAGTGCGCGAACCCGGCGACCGCCTGGTGCAGCAGCATGCCCAGCCCATCCACCGTGCGCAGTCCGCGCGCCCGCGCCTGCCGCAGCAAAGGCGTGTCGAGCGGCACGTAGACGATGTCGTTGACGACGGCTCCCGCCTTCAGCTGCGTCAGGTCGATGTCGAGCGGCGGCTTGCCGAGCATGCCGAGCGACGTGGTGTTGACGAGGAGGTTCGCCTCCGGGAGCAGGGCTGGGAGGGCGGTCCAGTCATGGGCCGTGACGCCTTCGCCGAAATGGGCGGCGAGATCGCGCGCCGTCGCCGGCGTGCGGTTGACGAGCCGCACCGCGAAGCCGCGCGACAGCAGGGCGTAGACCGCCGCGCGAGCCGCGCCGCCCGCGCCGAGCACCACCGCCACGCCGCCCGCCGCGTCCCACCCCGGCGCGAGCTGGTCGAGATTGCCGAGAAAGCCGTAGGCGTCGGTGTTGCCGCCGACCAGCCTTCCGCCCTCCAGCCAGATCGTGTTGACCGCCCCGATGGCGCGGGCGGCCTCGTCGATCTCCGCGAGGAACGGGATCACCGCCAGCTTGTGGGGGACGGTGACGTTGCCGCCCACATAGCCCTCGGCCCGCAGGTTCTCGAAGAAGGCCGGCAGCGCCTCCGGCGCCACGTCGCGCGCCTCGTAGACGCCCGCCAGGCCCAGCGTCTCCAGCCAATGGCCGTGCAGCATGGGCGACCGCGAATGCGCGATGGGATGGCCGATGACGAAGGCGCGCTTCGGGCGCGGCCCGGTCTGGGAAACGGACATTGCGGCGGCTCCTGCGGTCGCGGGACGGACCCGCCCTGCGCATGAAGCCCTACGCGCGCCCCGTCAAGTGCTCGCGGAGACGGGACGTCAGCTCGGCGTCTTGTCGGGATCGGTGTCGGGATCGGTGGACGCCGCCTGCTGCCTGGCCGGGCCCTTCGCCCGGTCGTAGGCCTCGGCGCGTTCCTTCCAGTCGCTGGCGAGCTTGAGCAGGGCCGCGCGCTTGGCCTTGTCCGGAGTCCGCAGGGCGAGCTCCAGATAACGTGCAGCGTGCAAGCGCGCTCGATTCGGCACAGCCGCTCCCCCACTCCGATGCCCGGCCAACGACGGCGATCTCCGGACGGTTCCGCACGGGCCCGGCCAGGAGGCCGCGCGCGCGCCGTCGGCTCCATTCCGTACCGCCGGCGCGAGACGAAGGCCGCTCAAAACTTGAGGCATGTCATGGCGGCGCTTGCCCGGCTGGGCTCCGATGCCGGCGTCGGACAGGCGACCGGGCTCGCGAGACCCGGCGTCCCGGACGGGCGCGGGAGGACGGCGCGGCTCATGTTCCAGATTCGCATTCACGGGCGCGGAAGCCAGGGAGTCGTCACGGCCGCGGAGATGCTGTCGGTCGCGGCCTTCCTGGAGGGCCGGCACGCCCAGGCCTTCCCGAGCTTCGGGTCGGAGCGCATGGGTGCGCCCGTCGTCTCCTTCTGCCGCATCGCGGACATCGAGATCCGCCTGCGCGAACCGATCATGGAGCCCGACTGCGTCATCGTGCAGGACCCGACGCTGCTGAAGGTCGTCGACGTCTTCGCCGGGCTGAAGCCGGGCGGCTACCTGATCGTCAACACCAATCGCGGCTTCGCCGACCTGCACATCGAGGGGATCGTGGCCGGGCTGCCGCGCGGGCATGCCGTCGCCGTGCCGGCAAGCGAGATCGCCCAGAAGCATGTCGGCCGGCCGCTGCCGAACGCCGCCATGCTCGGCGCCTTCGCCGCCCTGACCGGCCTCGTCCACCTCGACAGCGTCCAGCGCGCCATCCGCGAGACGTTCCGCGGCGCGGTGGGCGACGCCAACGTCGCGGCCGCGCTCGCCGCCCATGACGAGACGGCCCGTCGCGGGGCCGCCGCCGACGCCGCCGCCTGAGGAGCCGCCCATGCTCAAGCAGATCGAGGGTTCGCGCGCCATGGCCGAGGGCATCGCGCTGTGCCGACCGGAGGTCATCTGCGCCTATCCCATCACCCCGCAGACGCACATCGTCGAGCGGCTGGGCGAGCTGGTGAAGGAGGGCGACCTCGCCAACTGCGAGTTCATCAACGTCGAGAGCGAGTTCGCCGCCCTGTCGGTGGCCATCGGCGCGTCCGCCGCCGGCGCGCGCGCCTACACCGCCACCGCCTCGCAGGGCCTGCTGTTCATGGCCGAGGCCGTCTACAACGCCTCGGGGCTCGGCCTGCCCATCGTCATGACGCTGGGCAACCGGGCCATCGGCGCGCCCATCAACATCTGGAACGACCACTCCGACGCCATGTCGATGCGCGACGCCGGCTGGCTCCAGCTCTTCGCGGAAACCAACCAGGAAGCGCTCGACCTCCACATCCAGGCCTTCCGCCTGGCCGAGGAGCTGTCGATGCCGGCGATGGTGTGCGTCGACGGCTTCATCCTCACCCACGCCGTGGAGCGCGTCGACATCCCGGACCAGGCTCAAGTCGACGCCTACCTGCCGCCCTACGACCCGGTGCAGGTGCTCGACCCGGCCGAGCCCGCCTCGATCGGCGCGATGGTCGGCCCGGAGGCGTTCACCGAGGTGCGCTTCCTCGCCCACTACAAGCAGACCCAGGCGCTGCGCCTGCTGCCCGCCTACGCCGAGGAGTTCCGCGCCGCCTTCGGCAGGGAGTCGGGCGGGCTGCTGCGCCGCTATCGGACCGAGGACGCGGCGCTCGTCGTCGTCGCCATGGGCTCGGTGTGCGGCACCATCAAGGACACGATCGACGAAATGCGCGCGGACGGAGTCGCCATCGGCCTCGTCACGCTCGTCGCCTTCCGGCCCTTCCCCGTCGAAGCGCTGCGCGACGCGCTGGCCGGCGCGCGCGACGTGGTAGTGGTGGAGAAGAGCATCGCGGTCGGCATGGGCGGCCAGCTCGCCACCGACGTCGACGCCGCGCTGCGCAACCTCCCCGAGCCGCCCCGCCTGCACTCGGCCGTGGCCGGGCTCGGCGGACGGCCGATCACCCGCCGCTCGCTGCACCGCCTGTTCAGGCAGGCGACCGACGCGCCGTGGGAGGGCACCCATTTCCTCGACCTCAACGAGCAAGTCGTCGGCCGCGAGATCCATCGCACGCGCAAGACCCGCCGCTCCGGGCCGACGGCAGAGAACCTCCTGCGCGTGCTGGCCGAGCCGGCGCGCGAGGCGAAATGAGGGACGCCATGGACGAGCAACACGTCGCCACCGCGCCCGCCGAGGCCGTGCAGAAGCTGCGCTACTACCAGAAGGGAACGTTCACGGTCGGCAACCGGCTGGTGGCCGAGGAGGAGCGCACCGTCCAGGCCTCGACCCACCGCTCCAACGCGCTCACCTGCGGCCACCGCGCCTGCCAGGGCTGCGGCGAGGCGCTAGGCGCGCGCTACGCCGTCGACGCGGCGATGCGCGCCACCGGCAACAACCTCATCGCCGTCAACGCCACGGGATGCCTGGAGGTGTTCACGACTCCCTACCCGGAGACCTCGTGGCAGCTGCCCTGGCTGCACTCGCTGTTCGGCAACGCGGCGGCGGTGGCCACTGG
Organism: Alsobacter ponti; assembly: GCF_024294805.1. GTDB lineage: Bacteria > Pseudomonadota > Alphaproteobacteria > Rhizobiales > Beijerinckiaceae > Alsobacter > Alsobacter ponti. The sequence goes on along the minus strand of NZ_JANCLU010000007.1, from coordinate 187,691 downwards.
CGTCGCGGCGGCGATGCGCGTCAAGGGCAAGCCCCATGTGCGCGTGCTCGCCCAGGGCGGCGACGGCGGCACCACCGACATCGGCTTCCAGTGCCTCTCGGGGATGTTCGAGCGGAACGACGACGTGCTCTACGTCTGCTACGACAACGAGGGCTACATGAACACCGGCGTGCAGCGCTCATCGGCCACGCCGCCGGCGGCGCGCACCGCGACGACGCCGGCGCTCGGCCCGGAGCCCGGCAACGTGTTCGGCACCGGCAAGTCGGTGCCGAAGATCGCCGTCGCGCACGGCATTCCCTATGTCGCCACCGCCACCGTCGCCGACCTGCACGACCTCGAGCGCAAGGTGACCAAGGCGATGTCGATCCGCGGCGCGCGCTACATCCAGATCGACGTGCCGTGCCCGTTGGGCTGGGGCGCGCCGTCGCAGGACACGATCCTGCTCGCCCGCCTCGCGGTCGAATGCGGCCTCTATCCGATCTTCGAGGCCGAGCACGGCGTGGTCACGCACGTCCGCAAGATTCGGCGGGTCACGCCGGTGCGCGAGTACCTCAAGCGCCAGCGCCGCTTCGCGCATCTGTTCCGCGACGGGCGGGACGACCCCCGCTTGGCCCGGCTGCAGGCGCAGTGCGACGCCAATATCCGCGAATACGGACTCGTCGGACCGGCCGGCGAAGACGAGTGAGGCGAGGCCATGGACCATCCCTTCGCGATCACGCTCGACCTCGGCACCTCGCTGGTCAACCACACCGGCTCGTGGCGCACGCTGCGCCCGGAGTATGTGACGCGCCTGCCGCCGTGTAATGACGCCTGCCCGGCCGGCGAGGACATCCAGGGTTGGCTCGCCTTCGCCGAGGCGGGCGACTACGAGGCGGCCTGGCGCAAGCTCGTCGAGAACAACCCGCTTCCGGCGGTGATGGGGCGCGTCTGCTACCACCCGTGCGAGAACGCCTGCAACCGCAAGGCGCTCGACACGGCCGTCGGCATCAACTCGGTCGAACGTTTCCTGGGCGACCTGGCGATCGAGAAGGGCTGGCGGTTCGACCCGCCGGCCGCCGCCTCCGGCAAGCGCGTGCTGGTCGTCGGCGCGGGGCCGTCGGGCCTCTCGGCCGCCTACCACCTGGCGCGGCTCGGCCATCGCGTCACCATCCGCGAGGCGGGGCCGATGGCGGGCGGCATGATGCGCTTCGGCATCCCCAAATATCGCCTGCCGCGCGAGGCGCTCGACGCCGAGATCCAGCGCATCCGCGACCTGGGCGTCGAGATCGTGCTGAACGCCAAGGTGGAGCGCCTGGCGGACGCAATGGCGGAGGGCGGCTTCGACGCCGCCTTCCTCGCCGTCGGGGCCCATCTGGCGCGGCGCGCCTACATCCCCGCCGGCGAGGCAGCGCGCGTGCTCGACGCCGTGCAGGTGCTTCGCTCCATGGAAGGCGAGGAGAAGCCGCTGCTCGGCCGGCGCGTGATCGTCTATGGCGGCGGCAACACCGCGCTGGACGTCGCGCGCACGGCGCGCCGCCTGGGAGCCGAGGACGCGGTGATCGTCTATCGCCGCACCCGCGAGCGCATGCCCGCGCACGACTTCGAGGTGGAGGAGGCCATCGAGGAAGGCGTGATGATGAAATGGCTGTCGACGATCCGCTCCGTCGAGCCCGGCGCCGTCACGGTCGAGAAGATGCGCCTCGACGAGACCGGCTTCCCGCAGCCGACGGGCGAGGTGGAGACGCTGGAGGCCGACACCGTCGTGCTCGCGCTCGGCCAGGACGTCGACCTGTCGCTGCTCGACGGCGTGCCGGGCCTCGAGGTCCGCGACGGTGTGGTGCAGGTCGGCCCGGACATGATGACCGGCGCGCCCGGCGTGTTCGCCGGGGGCGACATGGTGCCCTCCGAGCGCACCGTCACGGTCGCCGTCGGCCACGGCAAGAAGGCCGCGAGGCGCATCGACGCCTGGCTGCGCGGCGAGAGCGCGCCGCCGGCGCGCCGTCACGACATCGCCACCGCCGACACGCTCAACACCTGGTATTACGGCGAGGCGCCGAAGACGCTGCGGCCCGTGCTGGCCATGGCGGCGCGGACCTCCACCTTCGAGGAGGTGGTGAAGGGGCTCGACGCCACCAACGCGCTCTACGAGGCTCGGCGCTGCCTCTCCTGCGGCAATTGCTTCGAGTGCGACAATTGCTACGGCGTCTGCCCGGACAACGCCGTCGTCAAGCTCGGCCCCGGCAAGGGCTTCGCGTTCAACTACGATTTCTGCAAGGGCTGCGGCATGTGCGCCGCCGAATGCCCCTGCGGCGCCATCGCCATGGCGCCAGAGGAGATCTAGGGCGACCCGCGGGGGCCGCGAGCCTCAGTTGGCGGCCGCGCGCTTCGCGGCGCGCTCGTAGAGCGCCATGTCGAACAGGCCCTCGGTCTTCGGCGCGGCGGGGAAATCGCCCAGCTCGACCTGGTAGGCCAGCAGCTCGGCCGTCGCCGCCGCCGTGACGCGGGGGTCGGTCTCGAACTTCACCGCCGGCGACTTGAGCGCCGCCGCCATCAGGCTCTCGCTCACCAGCCCGCCGCCCAGCACCGCGTTGACGTAAGGCGCGGCCTTGTCCGGGGCCGACTTGATCAGCTCGGTGGCGCGGATCGCCTGCGCCACGAAGCGCTCGGCCGCGTCGGGCTGCGCCTTCAGGAAGGCGCCGCTCACGGCGATGACGACGCCCGGGATCTGCGGGAACATCTCCGTGGCGACGGCGATGCGCTTGATGCGGGGGTCGCGGTCCGTGACGATAGTCACCGAGGGTTCGAGCAGCGTGCCCCCGTCCACCGCGCCGGTGAGCATGGCTTGCTGCACGGCCTCGATGCCCATGGCGACGATCTGCACGTCCGCCTTGTCGACCTTGCCCACCTTCCAGAGCCAGTGATGCAGCGCCACCGTGGGCACGCCGCCGGGCGGCAGCGTGCCGAGCTTCGCCGGCCGGCCGTTCGCGGCGCGGAAGGCGGCGAAGGCCTTGGCCGGATCGCCCCCGGCCTCCTTGAACGCCTTGTCGAGCGCCGGCCCCGCCGCGAACGCCGACCCGCCATACGCGCCCGAAGCGGCCACCGAGACATCGATGCCCTTGGACTTCGCTACCGCGATGGGCGAGACGCCGATGACCATGATGTCGAGCGTGCCGGACGCGAGCGCCTGGATGGCGTTCGGACCGGAGTCGAACTTGGTCAGCGCGAGCTTCAGTCCGTCCTTCTCGGCCATGCCGCTCGCCTGCATCACGTAGAGAGCGCTCGCCCCGATCACGGGCACGAACCCCACGCGTACCGCCACCGCCCCCTGCGCCGAAGCGGGCCTCGCCCCCGCGGCGAGAACCAGGCCCGCGGTCGACATCATCAAAGTCCGGCGGTCGATGATCACGGCGGCGTCTCCAATTTTTGTGAATCCACGAGCGACAGGGCGCGTTCGCCACGCGGATCGACCCGTCACCTGACAACACCGACTGTGCTCCAGCCCAGGCCGAATATCAACATGGATATCTGTGGTTTTTTGGAAATTCCGTATTTCGTCGTTAAATAGGCAAATCCTCACAGGCGATGGAGCCGGCCCCGAACGCGGGCGTCCGGACGTGGAGGGTGTTCAACCTCGCGAGGTCGAGAGGTCCTTGCCCGACGACGGCTCCAACCGTGCGCGCAAATGCCTCCAATGCCGCCGGCCGAGACGGGGCGCCAGTTCGGCGGAGCGCAGAGCAGGTCTCGCGCCCAGGCGGCGATTCAATTGCTTCCCGTTGCCGCCAGCCGGCCGATGACGGCGTGCGCTTCGCGAACCGTCCGGGCGACGATCTCGGCCGCCGGAAGCACGCTTCGGATCAGGCCCGCTCCCGCGCCGGCGTAGATCTCGCCGTCTTCCATGTCGCCGGCGACAAGTCCGCCAACACGCCGGTTGGGACCAGGCGGGTAGTGCGCGATGAACTGGTGCAGTTCGGCCGCGCTGACTCCCGCGAGCTCCATTTCACGAAAGCGTCTCGCAAAGCCGTTGGCGAGGGTGCGGGCGACCTCGGTCGAGCGGCCCCAGGACATCGTCGCCGTGTCATCCGCATCGACGAGCGCCTGCTTCACCCTCGGGTGAATCGGCGCTTCCTCGCAGGCCATGAAGCGCGTGCCCATGTAGACGGCCTGGGCGCCGGCCGCGAGCGCGCCGACAAGGCCGCGCCCGTCGCTGATGCCCCCCGCCGCGATCACCGGGATCCCAACATTGTCGACCACCTGCGGGACGAGGACGGCCATCGGGATTTCGGCGAAGCCGCTGTGCCCGCCTCCGTCGAAGCCCTCGGCCACCACGGCGTCCACACCCGCCTTCTCCGCCTTGACGGCGTGTTTGACGGAAGCGGTGGCATGAATGACGAACGCGCCACCCGCCTTGAGGCGCTCCGTGTAGACGTCCGGACTGCCTGTCGCCACGATGACGACCGGCACGGCTTCCTCCAGCACGATCTCCACGGCTCGGTCGCTGAAGACGCGGGCCCCGCCCCGCCCGATGGGAACATTGACGGCGAAGGGTCGTGGCGTCAGCGCCCGCACCGCGCGGATCTGCGCCCGCAGCCTCTCGCCCGTCACCGCCGGATCGGTGCTCGGTTCCCGTGCGCCCGCGTTCGGCCCCAGCGTGCCGAGGCCGCCCGCCGCCGACACCGCGGCGACAAGCCGGGCGTCGGTCGCCCAGTTCATGGGCGCCTGAATGATCGGAACGTCGATGCCAAGCCGTTCGGTAAGCCCGGTGCGCATGCGCGATACCTCCCAGCGCGGAGCGCCTGCTGTCGGTCGCGCAGGATGCTATCGGCCGGGGGAGCGCCGCTCCAATGCCGATTGGTGAAACGGCGATTGCCAGCGCGGCATAGGCGTGCCGTCTTCGGGTTCAGGCCGTCTGGCGCTTGGGCAAATACGGGGACGCGCCTCGCCACTTGTTCTGGGAAACGAGGGTATGAACCTCGTTTCGAATGATCTCCATGACCACTTGCACCGGCCGTGAGAGCCTCTGCTCATGGTGATGCGCCATGCAGAGCGTCCAGGTGATCTCGGGAGTCAGCGGGGCGGCCGTCATGGTGCCTGCCTCGACCTCCCGGTACACGGACCCATACGTCAGGATCGTGTACCCGAGCCCCTCGCGAACAAGCGCCTTGATGATCAGAAGCCCGTCGACCTGCTGCTTGATGTTCAGGCGCGAGCCCCGCTCCGCGATATTGTTCTCAAGCAGGAGTCGGAGGCTGTGCGGCCGTGACGGCAGGATCAGGGGCAGGCGGTCAAAGTCCGCGGCAAGCGCGGGCGTTGCGGGCGGCACGCCCTGAACGTTCGGGCCCGGCCCGACCAGATGCATGTGGTCCACGAGGAGGCGGTGGATGTCCAGGTTCCTGTGGGCCACGGGGTTGTGGAGCAGGCAGAGATTGAGTTCCTGGTTCAGAAGCTTCTCGTAGAGATAGCCGCTGAATCCCTCGAGAACGTTCAGACGAATGCCAGGGTAAAGCTCCTCGCATCTGCGCACCACCAGTGGAACCAGAACCTCACCGGCCGCCGGCGGAACCCCCACGGTGATCGTTCCGCTCACCGCGCTGGCATGCGCGCGAACGTCGTCGGCGATCTGGACTGTCTGGCGCATCAGAGACTGTGCGCGGCTGTGAAGGAGAGCGCCCGCTTCTGTGAGCTGCAGGCCCCGGCCGGCCCGAACGAGCAACTGAACGCCCAGCTCTTCTTCGAGCTTTCGAACCTGCCGGCTCAGGGCCGGCTGAGCGATGCGGAGATGCACGGAGGCCTTGGAGAAACTTTTGAGCTCCGCCACGTAGACGAAATACCGCAGCTCCCGCAGGTCCAAGGTCGCATCTCCTATGCCGCCGCGGCATTTTGGCCATACGCACTATGTCTTGGACCCATGGTGTCGTGGCCGCTAGTCTTTTGCAAACAGAACTTGATCGGTTCGCCGCGGAGAAGAACGGGGGGTGCATTCCGTCCTTCGCGAGCGACGGCTCCCCTTCACAGGGCCGGGAGGAAAGTGATGAGCGAGTTCCTCCGGATATTGGGGGGCGTCAGGATCCTCGAAATCGCCGAGGGGATAGCGGGCCCCGTTTGCGGAATGCAGCTCGCGGACCTGGGGGCCTGCGTGGTGAAGGTCGAGCCGCCGGGCGGCGATCGCGCGCGCCAGTGGGGGCCGGCCTGCGCCGACGGGCGATCCGCGATCTTCGAACACCTCAACCGCGGCAAGTCCAGCATCATCGTCGACTGGCGGTCCGCCGAAGACCGGGACGTGCTGGCCGGCCTGCTCCGTGACGCCGACGTGGTGGTCGTGCATCAGGACCCCGAAACGCGGGCGCTCGCCGGAATGGCGTGGCGCGAGCTTTGCGACGCCAATCCTCGCCTCTGCGTCTGCGAGATCAGCGACATCGGCCTGCAAGGGCCGCTCGCGGGCCGTGCGGGATCGGAACTCGTCATCCAGGTGCTGGCGGGCTTCCACCGCTATGCGGGCCGCCCCGAGGCTCCCTGCCGCGTGGGATACGAGATTGCCTCGGTCGGCGGCGGCATGGCCGCCGTGGAGGCGGTGCTCGCGATGCTGTATCGCCGGGAACGCGATGGGCGGGGAGACTATTGCGAAATCTCCCTGCTGGGACAGCTCCTCTCGCAAAAGCAGATTTTGCTGGCCGCGCAGAGCGATCCCGACAAGTGGGAAGGCTTCCACCTCAACGGTCCGCACTGGCCCGCGGATATCGGGTGGGAGACCAGCGACGGCCAGGTGACGTTCGACTTCCGCCATGGCGAGCGGGACGGCTGGGTGAAATTCTGCGAGGCCGTGGGGCTCGGCCACCTTCCCGACGATCCCGAATACGCGGACTGGCGATCGACGATCTACATCGGGGATCGCAAGGCCAGCCACGGCCCTGTCTATCACGCCGCATTCCGCGCGATGACCTCGCAGGAGGCGTCCGATCTCATCAATGGCTTCGGAGGCATTTCGGTCAAGTTCCACGATTACGCGGAGATCCTGGCCCACCCGCAAATGCGCCACCTCAATCCACTGGTCAGCGTGGAGGGCGCGCCGGAGGGCGCCACCCGCCAGGTCGCGACCCCCTTCGCCTTCGACGGTGCAACCGTCGCCGATCCACGCCCGCGCGCCGCGCCTTGCCCCGGCGACATCGCCGGAGCCTCGTGGCCGCCCGGACCTCCAAAGGGGAGGAATTCGCCATGAAGGGCCCGCTTGACGGAGTGAGGGTCGTGGACGCCAGCATGGGGGCCGTCGGTCCATGGGCCGGCGCGTTGCTCGGCCAGCTCGGCGCCGACGTCATCAAGCTGGAATCTCCCCAGGGGGACTTCATCCGCAACGTCATGCCCACGCAGGGCGGGCTGTCGAGCACCTACATCTCGATGAACGTGTCCAAGCGCGGCCTTGTCCTCGACCTGAAGAAGCCCGACGAGCGCAAGGAAGCGCAGGCGCTGATCGCCGGCGCGGACGTGTTCCTCGAGAATTTCCGACCTGGGGTCGCGGACCGCATCGGCCTCGGATGGGAGGAGCTCTCGTCATCGAATCCGCGGCTGATCTACGCGTCGGCGTCGGGCTTCGGATGGTCCGGCCCGTTGGTCACGGTCGGCGCCACCGACCCGCATATCCAGGCATTCACGGGCTCGACGTCCGTCAACGGCGCTCCCGGAGCGCCACGCCAGCGCGTGCGCTGGTACGGACATTTCGACGTCAACACGTCCATGTGCATCGTGCAGGGAGTTCTCACCGCACTGATCGAGAGGGAACGCACGGGCAAAGGGCGGCTGGTGCGCATCACCATGGTCGAGGCTGCGATGGCGTTGCAGCGCGTGCGGGTCGCCGAGCACCTGGCGGGCGGCCATCCCCGCCCAATGGGCAGCGCGACCACTTATCTCGCGCCGGATCGGCTGTTCCGCGCGCTTGACGGCTTCGTCGCGGTGTCCGTCACGTCGCAGCATCAGTGGCAGGGGTTCTGCGCGGCGATCGAAAGGCCGGAACTGGCCGAGGACCCGCGTTTCTCCACGAACGCCGAGCGCGTCGCCAACCGGGATGCACTGGATGCCTTGCTGGACCCCGTCTTCGCGTCACGCTCCATCGGACACTGGGTCCGCACGATGGAACGAAACGCCGTGCCCGTGGCCAAGCCATCCTCCTTCGACGATTTCCGGCACCATTCCCACTATCGCGAGAACGGAATGCTCGTCGATGTCGCCGCGCCCACGCGGGGACAGATGACGCTGTCCGGTACGCCGTGGAAGTTCGCGCGCAATCCGGGTGAGGTGCGCCGCGCCCCGCTTCCGGGGGAGCATAGCCGCGACATTCGGGCCAATGGCTGGGGCGGCGTTCGGCCGGTCGGGGCCGGCCAATGAACGACCGTGCGACCGACGGAGAGCGCCCGCTCTCCGAATTGAATTGGGGCCGCTGGGGTGAAGGCGACGAGCGCGGCGCCGCCAACCTCCTGACGCCCGAGGTGGTCAAGGAGGCCGTGGGCCTGGTTCGCGACGGGCGGGTCTTCAGCCTCGCCCTCCCGATCGGAGAGGCCGACGCCCCCGTGCTGCCCGGCCGCCCCGCCTGCCAGCATTACATGCGCATCGATGGCGGCGACTACGCCGCCGGTCTATCGCGCCGGACGGGTTTCCAGTCGGTCGACGATGTCGTCATGCTGCCGACCCACGGGACGACCCATATGGACGCGCTCGCCCATATCGCGGACGAGCATCGGCTGTTCAACGGCTTTCCGCTTTCCGGCGTCCGGTCGAACGGCGCGGCGCGTCTCGGCATCGACAAGACGCCGCCGCTGGTCGGGCCCGGCGTGATGCTGGACGTGTGCGCGCTCAGGGGCGTTGAAAGCCTCGGGCCCGGCGACGTGATCACGCCGGCCGACATCGAGGCGTGCGAGCAGCGACAGGGCGTCCGTGTTCGACCCGGCTCGATCGTCCTGTTCCGGACGGGCTGGCTCTCCCGCTTCGCGTCCGAGGGCGTCAGCGCCTTCAAGTCCGAGGCCGGGATCGGTATGGCCGCCGCGCAGTGGCTGGCTGAGCGCGACGTCGCGGCTGTCGGCGCCGACAACTTCGCGGTCGAGGTCATCCCAACTGAAAGCGGAAAGGCCGCCCCCGTTCACCGCGCTCTCATTCGCGGCTGCGGGATCTACCTGATGGAGTTGTTCAACCTTGAAGAATTGCGGGAGGCGGGCGTCGGCGAGTTCCTTTTCGTCGCGGCTCCCTTGCGCATCGTGGGCGGTGTGGGAAGCCCCCTCAACCCCATCGCCATCACCTGACGACCGAGTCACAGACGAGGCTTGTGTGCCTGACACCATGAACGGAATCGACTTTTACCGGCTGCCACTCGAGCATCGGTCGCTGGGACCCATCCTCCGCCACCGGGCCACCGTCGACGCTGACAGGCCGTATCTCACCTGCGCCGGGCGAACCTACACCTTCGAGGAGACGGATCGAATTGTCCGCAGCGTCGCCCGTGGCCTGGCCATGCACGGGCTGGGCAAGGATCAGTTCCTGGCGATGATGCTGCCCAACTGCGCGGAGTTCGTGTTTACCTGGTACGCGGCCTGCCTGCGGGGCGCGGCCATGGTTCCCATCAATCCGCAATACACCGGCTTCCTGCTGGGATCCCCGCTCCGGGAAACGAAGAGCCGGGGCATCGTTATCCACCGCGACCTCGTCGGTGCGCTGGCCACGCTGGACGACGCCGATCGCGCGTCGCTGGAATGGATCGCCGTCGTGGGCGGCCATGAGGGCGTGGCCGGCCTGCCGGACGGCGTTCAGGTCATGGACTTCAACGACCTCGTCGTGCCCGAGGGCGACGAGCCGGAAATCGCCAGCACCTATCGCGATTTCCACTCGGTGATGTACACGTCGGGCACGACCGGCCCCTCCAAAGGCGTGCTGATCTCCAACGCGCAGTTCTTCTCATCGGCCTGCGTATTCCTGAGGGCTGTGGGCCTCACGCGCGACGACGTCCTGTTCACACCGCTGCCGCTGTTCCACGGACTCGCCAGCCGCCTCGGCGTGCTCCCCGCGATGATGGTCGGCGCGCATGTGGTCGTGGCCGAGCGCTTCAGCGGATCGCGTTTCTTCGAGCAGGCGACCCAGTGCGGGGCCACTGTCGGCCATACGATCTTCACGATCCCGCCGATCCTCAAGGCCCAGCCGCCCGGGCCGTTCGATCGAGGCCATCGCCTGCGCTGCATGTACAACGCCCACTACGATCCCGAATTCGAGGAGCGCTTTGGCGTGAAGCTCGTCGAGGCCTACGGCATGACCGAGACGGGCCTCGTCATGTTCACGGACTATCCCCACCGCCGGCTCGGCTCGACAGGGACGATTCACGAGGACTTCGAGGTTCAGCTCGTCGACGACAACGACATGCCGGTTCCCGTTGGCCAGCCTGGGGAAATCGTGCTGAGGCCGAAACTTCCCTTCATCATGATGCAGGGCTATCTCGACAGGCCGGCCGATACCATCAAGGCCTGGCGGAATCTGTGGTTTCACACCGGCGACATCGCACGCCAGGATGAGGACGGTTACTTCTACTTCATCGATCGCGTGAAGGAGCGGATCCGCCGTCGCGGGGAGAACATCTCCTCCTGGGACGTGGAGCACTATGTCGGCGCCCACCCCGCAATCTCCGAATGCGCCGCTGTCGGGCATCCCGCGCCCGAAGGCGAGGACGACGTCCGCGTCGTCGTTGTGCTCAAGCCCGGCGAGACGCTGACGGCGCCTGAGTTGATCGCCTGGCTGGAGACCCGCATGCCGCGCTTCATGCTGCCGCGCTATATCGAATTTGTCTCCGCGCTTCCGCGCTCGCCGACGAGCAAGGTTGAGAAGTACAAGATCACCGGTTGGGGCCTGGGGCAGACGGCCTTCGATCGCGAGGCGCGGGGAGCGCCGGCACTCGGCCGCGAGGAACGGTCATGACCCGGCGCGAGCTCTCCGGGGTCGTCGCGGTCGCGGGCGTCGGAACGACGAAATTCGGGCGCCTGCCCGGCTACAGCGCCGAGGACCTCGGCATCGAGGCCATGGACCTCGCCCTCGCCGATGCCGGGCTCGGGCGGGGCGACGTGGACGGCCTGATCGTCAGCCGGATCCCGGATTATCAGCAATTCTGCGAAATGACCGGGCTGGACCCACGCTACGTCCAGATCACACCCGGCCAGGGGCGCATGTCCGGCTCCAGCATCCAGATGGCGGCGCTCGCCATCGCGGCCGGCCAGTGTGACGTCTGCGCGCTGGTCTACGGCAACAACGGCCGGAGCGCCGGCTCGAAATACGGCGGCGAGGCGGACCGCTACGGCGGAGCGGGCGGTTCGGTATGGTTTCCCTACGGCATGACATCGCCCGGGGCGGCGCACGCCATGCAGTTCGAGCGTCACGCCCATCTCTACGGGACAACCAGCCTGCATCTTGCCGAGATCGCGGTCGCTTTCCGCAACCACGCCGTCCTGAACCCCGATGCGGTCATGCGGCAGCCGATCACGGTCGAGGATCACCAGAACTCGCGCTTCATCGCGGAGCCGCTTCACCTGTTCGACTACTGCCTCATCAACGATGGCGGCGTCGCACTGATCCTCACATCCGCGGAGCGGGCGCGCGACATGGCGAAGCCACCCGTCTACATCCGCGGCTTCGCGCAGGCGTCGGCCCTGGCGGACGTCTACGTCCCGCCCGAAGATTTCTGGCGTGATCCGATGCGACGCGTGGCCGAGGAGGTCTACGCCATGGCGGGCGTCACGCGCGACGACATGTCGGCGCTCATGATCTACGACAACTTCACGCCGACCGTGCTGTTCTCCCTGGAAGGCTTCGGGTTCTGCAAGCCTGGCGAGAGCGGACCCTTCGTGGCCGAAGGACAACTGCGGCTCGGTGGGCGCTTCCCGACCAATACGTCGGGCGGGCATCTCTCCGACAGCTACATGCAGGGCTGGGCGCTCAACGTGGAAGCGGTGCGCCAGCTCAGGGGAGAATGCGGGGACCGGCAAGTCAAGGACGCCAGCCACGTCCAGTTCATGCTCGGCTCTCCGATCGTGTCCTCCATCATCTACGGGAAGGATCCGCGATGAGCGTCGCGTATCGAAAGCCGCTCCCGGTCGTCGACTCCCGCAACCGACCCTACTGGGAGGCGCTCAGGCGGCACGAGCTGCGACTGCCCCGGTGTGCCGCCTGCGGGACCCTGCGGTTCGCCCCATTTCGGCATTGCCCGGCATGCGGGAGCGAGGACACCGAATGGCCGCAGCTTTCCGGGCGAGGCACGATCTGGTCGAGGGCCATCTTCCATCAGGTCTATTTCGAGGGCTTCCGCGATGAGGCGCCCTACAACGTGGTGCTCGTCCAGCTGGACGAAGGCGTGAAGCTCTACTCGAACATCGTCGGAGCCGACAACGCCGAGATCCGCATCGGGCGCCGGGTGGAGGCGTGCTTCGACGACGTGACCCCGGAGGTCACGTTGCTGAAGTTCAGGCTGGTGGATTGAGGAGAGGACAGCTCATGCGAGCGGCCGTTGTGCGATCGACGGGGCCGGCCGAAGCGATGGCCATCGAGAACGTTCCCGTGCCGGAACGCCGCCGGCACGACGTCCTGATCAAGGTGGAAGCGTGCGGCGTTTGCTTCCACGATGTCGTGACGCGGAACGGCACGATGAAGCGCGGAGTCGAACTGCCGTTCATCCCCGGGCACGAAGTCTCCGGCGAAATCGTCGACGTCGGTCCCGGCGTCACGCAGTTCAAGGTCGGCGATCGGGTCGCCACCGCGCAGCGGCGGCACATTTGCGGTCATTGCCGGCACTGCCGAACGGGGCGCGAGACCTCGTGCGAGGAGCGGGAGTTTCTCGGCGATGCGGGTCTGAACGGCGGGTACGCGGAGTTCGTCTGCGTCGAGGAGGACAACGTCGCGCTCGTCCCCCCAGGCGTGGCGCTGGACGAGGCCTCCATCGTGGCCTGCGCGATCGGAACCGAACTCAACGCCATCCGGGACGTGGCGAAGGTCAGGCCGGGCGAGCGGGTGCTCGTGTCGGGCGCCGGCGGCGGGCTGGGCATTCACGGCATCCAGCTGGCGCGCCTCGCAGGCGGCATCGTCATCGGAGTCACCACCTCCCCGGACAAGGCGCAGGCCATCAGGGACGCTGGCGCTCACCATGTCGTCCTCGCCGCAAGAGGCGGCGACTTCTCCCGCGAGGTCATGGACGTCACGGATGGGAACGGCGTCGACGTCGTGATCGACAATGTCGGCAGCGTGCTGTTCCAGCCGACCCGCCGGAGCCTCGCGATGGGGGCGCGGTGGGTCTTCATCGGCCAGCTCACAGGCGACTTCGTGCAGCTCAACCCCGCGCAGATATTCATGCGGGACATCACGATCATGAGCGCCAAGAGCACCTCGCGCGAGCAGCTGCGCGACGCGCTGGACCTTGTGGCCCAGGGGCTCGTCAGGCCCGTCGTGCTCGACCGGCTGCCGCTCGAGGCCGCCTGCCGGGCGCACGAACTCATGGAGGCAGGGCGGACCACCGGCCGCATTCTCCTGAAGCCGGGCCTTTGACCGACGCGGTTCGGTCGGGACCGCAAGCCTTTCCGCCGGGCTCCATTCGAGAGGACGTATCGATGCCATCTACGGTCGCCCGTTTCTGCGACACAATCGACGAACTGGGCGAGGGGCCGGTGTGGGATCACCGGACCGGCCAGGTGACGTGGTTCGACGTAGTCAACAGGATCCTGCACCGGCGCGATGCGGCCGGACGCAACGGCTCGGACACGGCGCTTGCGCGGATGCCCGGCTGCCTCGCGCTGCGGGAAGGCGGAGGGCTGCTGCTCGCATCGCGAAACGGGATCGCGCTCAGCGACAGCCCGGAGGGGCCGTTTCGTGACATCGACCCCGGCCCCCTCGACTTCTCGGTCGAACGGATCAACGACGGCTCGACGGACCGTCGGGGCCGCTTCTGGTTCGGCACGTTCTCGCCCCGGGTGACCGAGGGCGCCGGGGGGCTCTATCGCCTGGATCCGGACCTCTCCGTCAGGAAGATGGACGACGGCGTCACGATGTCGAACGGGATTTCCTGGAGCCCGGACGATCGCACGCTCTACTTCGCGGATTCCCGGCCCGGCCAGATCTACCGTTATGCGTTCTCGCCGGAGACCGGCGAGATCGGGCCCCGGCAGGTCTTTCTCGACTACAGGGACCGCCCGGGTCGTCCGGACGGCTGCACGGTCGACGCCGAGGGATATCTCTGGGTGGCGGAGGTCGGGGCGGGGCGCGTCGCCCGTTACGACCCGGAAGCCCGCCTGGAGAGGACGATTCCCCTCCCCGTCAGCCGGCCGACCAGCGTCGCCTTCATCGGACAGGATCTCGGCACGCTGTTGATCACCACCATGCGGCTCGGGCTTTCGGACGAGGAGAAGGCAGGTCAAGCGCTCGCGGGGGGAACGTTCGTCGTGCAGCCCGGCGCCGCCGGACTGCCCGAGCCTCTGTTCAAGGGCTGACAGCCGGTCATGCCGTTTTTCGATAGATGATATGCCCCTTATATTTTTTTGTTTTGGCGCTGACCGGGTTAGGCTTCAGGCAATGCAAAGGCTCCGTAGAGAGCCTCGGATCAAGAGGAGGACGACCAATGAGGCTCGCTATCTCCGGCATTGTCGCCGGAATGCTTGGACTTGCAGGGCTGGGCGCGGCCGAAGCCGAGACTTTGAACTGGGTCACGTACAAGCCGCAGGGAGCCGGCGACCCTCAGGCCGTGACCACGCAGTGGTTCGCCAATGAAGTCGAGCGCCGGAGCGGCGGCAAGCACAAGATCCGGATCCACTGGGGCGGAAGCGTCGCCGGCATCAACGAGATCCCGACCGCCATCGAGAACGGAGTCGGCGATCTCGGTGACGTCGTGACGCCCTATTTCCCGGACCAGCTGCTCATCAACAACGCGATCAGCTATTTCTGGCCGCAGCCGAATTCGTCCATCGAACTCGGCCTTCTGATGAATGTCTGGCACCAGACCTATCCTCAGTTCCCGGAAGAACTGGCGAAGTACAAACTCAAGCTGATCGGGCTCCGGCCGCTCGAGGCCTACGGCATGATCTGCAACAAGCCGGTGCGGAGCGTCGAGGATTTCAAGGGCTTGCGCGTCCGCTCCTACGGATTCGCGCTTCCCGCGCTGATCAAGGCGCTGGGCGGCGTGCCGGTTTCGATGGGCACGCCGGAGACATATGAGGGCCTGGAACGCAAGATCCTCGACTGCAGCCCGGTCGGGCCCACGCTCGCCGCGGGCTGGAAGTACGACGAGGTCGCCAAGTACTACGTCGAGCTTCCTCTCGGCGCCTCCTGGGGACATCTGATCGCGATCAACATCGACAAGTTCAACAAGCTGCCCAAGGACCTCCAGGCCGACCTCGAAAGCATCGGCCGTGAGTATCTCGTTCAATATACGACCGAGATGATGAAGGCCGAAAACGTCGTGCGGAAGCGTTGGAAGGACACGGGCAAAGTCGAGGTCCTGCCGTTCCCAGCCGGTGATTTCGCGAAGGTCGTGTCCAACGACCCCGGGATCAAGGCCGTCCAGGACGAATGGATCAAGCGGGCCAAGGCGACGGGGCTGAGCACCGACGAGATCGTGAAGGCGCTCAACTTCTGATCCACCGCGGTTTCGAGGAACGGCCCATCCGGGCCGTTCCGTCTCCTTCAGGCTCCGCGGGGTCCTCATGCGCACTGGCTTCGTCGCGCTCTACACCTGGTATGGACGTCTGATGACGGCCGTCGCCGCAGCCGCCGGCGTCGCCCTGTTTCTGCTGATGTGGCTCGTCAACACCAACGCGCTGAGCCGGAAGCTCTTCAACCTCCCTATCACCGGGACGCTGGAGATCACCGAAGCGGCCATGCCCATCATCATCCTTCTGCCGATGGCCTATACGCAGCTCAGGAAGGGGCACATCCGGGTCACGATGCTGACGGACAACCTGCCGAAGGCCCTGCGCACCGGACTTCTCCTGGTCACGCTGGCGTTGGGATGCCTTTTCATGGCGTGGGTCGCGTGGGCGACCTTCGGATACGCCGCCCGCGCCTACAGGATGGGAGAGAGCGCCTGGGGCGTCGTGCGCTTCCCGATCTGGCCTTCCAAGTTCGCCGTGTCCTTGGGAGCGGGTCTTCTCTGCGTCCAGTTCCTGCTCGACTTCGTCAGGGTGTGCCTGTTTGGCGCGCACGACGACGAGGACGTCCACGTGAC
Source organism: Alsobacter ponti (assembly GCF_024294805.1). Lineage (GTDB taxonomy): Bacteria > Pseudomonadota > Alphaproteobacteria > Rhizobiales > Beijerinckiaceae > Alsobacter > Alsobacter ponti. Next base: position 171,496 of record NZ_JANCLU010000007.1, on the reverse strand, counting down.
GCCGGAAGAAGAGGTCGCCTTCCATGGATGAGATCACGGTCGGCGTCGTCGGCATCGCGTCCCTTTTCGTGGCGATCCTGGCCGGCGTGAACGTCGCGGTGGCGCTGGGCCTCGTCGGGATCCTGGGGCTGGGGGCGCTCGCGGGGTTCATGGGCGCGTCGTCGACGCTGAGCACCGTGTTTTTCGCGACGACGGCGAGCTTTCACTTCAGCGTCATTCCCATGTTCCTGCTGATGGGATACTTCGCCATGAAGGCAGGGCTTGGCGAGGACCTGTTCGAGGCGGCGGTGAAATGGTTCGGCCGGCTTCCCGGTGGACTCGCCATCGCGACGACCGGCGCGTCGGCCGCCTTCGGCGCGGCGGCCGGCTCGAGCGTCGGGACCGCCGTTCTTTTCACGAAGCTTGCGCTGCCCTCGATGCTCAAGCGGGGCTACGACAAATCCCTCGCGTCCGCCTCCATCGCGATCTCCGGCACCCTGTCGGTCCTCATCCCGCCGAGCACGTTGATGGTGGTCTATTGCATTCTGACCGATGCCAGCATCGGCCGTCTGCTGCTCGCCGGGATCATTCCGGGACTGGTGTTCACGCTCATCATCATGGTGGTAACGCTGGTCTACGCCCTCAGGAATCCGGAAAAGGCGCCCCGCGCGCCGGAGCGTTTCACCTGGACGGAGCGGTTCTGGTCGATCCGCCTGATCGGTCCTCTCGTCGTCGTCATCGGGACCATCGTGGGAGGCCTCTTCTTCGGGGTGTTCACTCCCACGGAAGGCGGAGCCATCGGCGCGGTGGTCACCTTCGTGATGGCGGTCTACCGTCAGCGCGGCCTCAAGGGCCTCGACCTCGGGCACATCCTGCGGGAGACCGTGCAGACGACCTGCATGATCTTCGCGATCATCATATCGGCATTGATCTTCTCGCGCTTTCTCGCGTTCAGCGGCCTCTCCGATCTCATCGGCTCGACGCTGACGGGACTGGACGTGAACCGGTGGGTCGTCGTCCTCATCGTCACCGTCATCTTCACCGTGCTGGGCATGATCATGGACGCGCCCGCGATGCTGGCCGTGACCCTGCCGGTGATCGAGCCCGTCATGCGAAAGCTCGGCTTCGACACGATCTGGTTCGGCGTCTACGTCGTGGTGCTCGCGGAACTCGGGCTGATCACGCCCCCGGTGGGATTGAACTGCTTCGTTGTGAAGGGCGCCGCGGGAAGCCTTCTCCGGCTGGAGGACGTCTTTCGCGGCATTACTCCCTATGTGTTCGCGAGCTACGTGATGCTGCTCCTGCTCTGCCTGTTCCCGGGCATGGCCCTTTTCCTGCCCAATGCCATGCGTTGAGGAGCGGCGGAATGGTCAAGCCACGTCACAGACGAACCGCGGCGATCATCGGGGTCGGCCATACGGATTGGGTGGGCGACTGGGTCCGCACGCGAGCGGGAGAGAAGCCGGCCGACTCGGTCGGCTACGCGGCCCGCGCGTTCCGCAACGCTCTCCACGACGCCGGGATCGCCAGGGACCAGATCGACGGGCTCATCGTGGGCCCAACGACGCCCTATGAACGAATGGGCGAGTTGCTGGGCTTGAACGTCCGCTGGGGCGGGCAGGCCGATGCCGTCCAGAGCGTTACGCAGGCGTGCATGGCGATCGAGGCCGGCTTCGCCGAGGTCATCGTGCTGGTCTATGGCAATAACCAGCGCTCGGGTGGAACCCAGTATGGCGGCCCGAACGCGATGGGAGGGGGAGCCTACCTGTCATACGTCTACCACGCTCCCTGGGGTCTCACGTCTCAGGGCGGACTCTACGCGCTGATGATGCGGCGCTATCAATCCGAACGGGGCTTCGCGGAGCGTGACCTCGGCGAGGTCGCCGTTGCGCAGCGCGGCTGGGCGTCGCTGAACCCGGACGCGATCATGCGCAAGCCGATCACGATCGAGGACTACGTCGCCTCCCCCTATGTCTGCGAACCGCTGCGGATGCTGGATTATTGCCTCATCAACGATGGCGGGGTCGCTCTCGTGATCGCGGAGGCCGGTCGCGCCCGGACGCTCAGCCAGCGCCCGGTTTTCATCGAGGCGATCGGCCGCTCCGACCTGAATCGCAACGCGACGAGCCTCGCGCCCCGCCTTCTCGATCTCTACCTTCCCGCGCAGCAGGAGGCCGCCTCCGCGAGCTTCGAGGGAGCCGGGATCGGCCCGCAGGACATTGATGTCGTGCAGATCTACGACAGCTTCTCCGTGCACGTGCCTCTCGCGCTGGAGGGATACGGCTACTGCGCCTTGGGCGAGGCGGGCCGGCTGCTGCGGGAGAAGGGGATCGGACCCGGCGGCCAGCTGCCGACCAATACCGCGGGCGGTCATCTTTCGGAAAGCTATATGCAGGGGTGGAGCCACCAGATCGAGGCCGTCCGCCAGCTGCGCGGCGAGTGCGGTCCTCGCCAGGTTCCGGATTGCCGCTTCGTTCACTACTCCTCCGACGTGGCCGGCAAGGCCATGTCGATCATCTACGGCCGGTGAGGCGACCTTGTCCGGATCAACAGAAGCGACGCCGGCGCAACCGGCGACCCCGCCGCCCGTCATGGGGCTTTACGACGGACCGTTCTGGCGAAGCGTCTCGGAACGCCGCCTCAGCCTTCAATGCTGCCGGGGCTGTGGCGCGTTCCGCTATCCACCGGGCCCGATCTGTCCTGAATGCCTGTCGGAGGACTCGGACTGGCAGCCCGTCTCCGGCAAGGGAGAAATCCTGAGCTGGGTCGTTTTTCACCGCCATTACCTGCCGGCCTACAAGCCGCCATACAACGTGATCGCGGTGCGCCTCGATGAGGGTCCGCTCTTCATGAGCAACCTGGAAGGCGTGGCGCCGGAGGGAGACTGGATCGGTCGTAGGGTGGAACTCGTCTACGCGACGATGCCGGACGGCTTCGTGCTGCCCCGCTTCGTCCTCGCCAACTGACACGCTCCGCGTGGCGCTGCGATACGCCTCGTTTGAAACACCAGGCGCAGGCGAGGCGCGGGCCGTGGCGCCCGGCGTGCTGTGGAGTCGGATTCCCCTCCCGTTACGCCTCAACCACGTCAACGTGTGGGCGCTCGAGGACGAGGCCGGCTGGACGGTGATCGACGCCGGCCCCGACACGATGGCCGCGCGCGAGATCTGGGAGACGCTGTTCGCGGGTCCGCTCCGCGGAAAGCCGATCACAAGGCTCATCGCGACGCACGGGCACCTCGACCATGTCGGCCTGGCGGGGTGGTTCGTGCAGCGTCAGGACGCGTGTTTCACTGCGACCTTGACCGAATGGCAGGGCGCTCGTCTGCGCCGTCTGGGCGAGGATGACGCGGCCGGTCAGATGGACCGGTTCCTCATCCGGCATGGCTGCGACCCCCAGTCGCTGCAAGGTTTCGCGTCGCATCGCGCGACGACGATGAAGCTCCTGGGCGAGCAGCCGCCGGAGCTGGTCCGCATTCGGGAGGGCGACGAGGTCAGGATCGGCGGGCGCGTCTGGCGGGTGATCGTAGCCGGCGGCCACGCGGACGAGCATGCCTCATTCTACTGCGAGGCGGATCGCATCCTGATCGCGGGAGACCAGGTGCTGCCGCGCATCACTCCGGTGATCGGGGTCTTCCCATCGCAGCCCCTTGCCGATCCGCTCAGCGACTACCTCGCATCGCTGACGCGTTTCGAGGACCTGCCGCCGGACTGCCTGGTTCTTCCGTCCCATGGGGAGCCCTTTTTCGGGCTCCGGACGCGCATTGCCGCCCTTCGCGAGCACCACGAGGAGCGACTGGCGCGAATTCTTGAACTCGTTGCGGAGCCAGCGACCTGCTGGACGGTCGCGGCGAGCGTCTTCGCCCGCGCCGTGTCCGAAGGGCAAGGCCGCCTCGCGCTCGCGGAAAGCCTTGCGCACCTGCACCGGTTGGCGCGTCTCGGCGAGGTCGCCACGCTTCACGATGGCCACGACGAGACCATTCGCTTCGTCCGGACGGCAGGCCGGCCGCGCGCCTCGTGAGGGCGCGGGGTTATCCACCTGGAACGATGCCGCGTGGGCATCAGCCACATGCCTCGTCAGTCTTTGCAGCATGGGTCGGTTTCTCATAGACTTTTGACCAATGAAAAAACGATGCCTCTTCAGCTGGGGCACGGGGAAACTCTCACCGCCATGTCCGCTGCGCCCTGACCGGGGCTTTCGCGGAGATCCGGCGCTGCGGCGCCGTACGACGGTTTCAGGAGGTCGGAATGCGTTTCAAGGCTCTCATGGCTTGTCTCGGAGCGGTCGCGTCCGCATTCGCGGCCGGACAGGCGACAGGGCAAACCCTGTCTCAGGCGGACGAAGCCAAGCTGTACGAAGCGGCGCGAAAAGAGGGGCAGATCGTCTGGTACGAGGCCGCGCCGATCGAGCCCATGCAGGAGCTCGTCAATCGCTTTTCCAAGAAATACCCCGGCATCGAGGTGCAGCTGCTTCGGATCACGGGGCCGCAACAGTACCAGCGTTTCATGCAGGAAACGGAGGCGGGCCAGCACATCGCCGACCTGCTCCTGCTCAGCGACCAGCCGCTCACTCGCGATCTGGCCGAGCGCGGCCATCTGGCCAAATGGCGCGTGCCGACCCATGACCGCGTTCCGGAGCCGTTCCGGATAGGGGAGTTCGCATACGCCCCGTACACGACGGATATCGCGATCGTCTACAACACAAACAAGGTTTCGGAAGAAGAGGCGAAGATCCTCGCAAGCAGCTGGAAGGGCGTGCTCGATCCGCGCTTCAAGGGGCGCTTCGCCATCGTGAAGCGCAAGTGCGGAAGCTGCTACGCACCGATCCACATGTTCCTGGACGAGAAGTTCAAGGCCGAATACGGAGAGCCTTTCCTGCGCGCCGTAGCAGCGCAGAAACCCTTGATCTACAGCGACAATCCGATTGCTCTGGACCGCATCGTGGCGGGCGAACGGGACTTCGTGTTCTGGCTGTGGGAGGCGATCGCCGTCACGAAGTGGCAGCAGGGCGCGCCCATTCGCTGGGTTCGGCCGACACCCACCCCGGAGTGGGGCAATAGCTGGCAGGCGGTTTCCGCGCACGCACCCCATCCGAACGCGGCGCGCCTGATGCAGAACTGGCTCATGAGCGAGGAGGGCGCAATCGCTCTTCAGGCCGCCTACGGCAGTTCGACGGTGCTGACGGGGGTCCAGGATAGCCGCCCGGTCACCAAGGAGCCGTGGCACAAGCCGATCGCCCAACGCTATGACATGGACTGGGATCGGTGGGAGAAAAACTACGAGTCTGACATGACGCTCTGGCAGAAGATCCAGGACACCTCACGCTAGCCTGCACTCCCGATCGGAAAGGGGCCGGGACCGCCGCTGGCGGCCCGGCGGTGACGGGGACGGTGCGAAGCTAATCCGGGCAATTTTCTGAGCGCAGGCAGGAATGATGACACAAGTCGCCGTCGAACGCCGCCCCGCCACCGGCATGACGGCGCCGAGAATCACGGGCGAAACCGTGCTGTGGCTCGTTCTCGCGGTGTTCATCACCGTCGTGACGATCGTGCCCCTCCTCTACACGATCGACTCGGCTTTCTACCAGGAAACGCCGTTCGGCCTTTCCCCTCGCCGCAGCCTGACCGCCATCGTCAACGTCTATACGAGCGCGCGATATCTCTCGTATCTGGGCGCCGCTCTCCTGCTCGCGGGCATCGTCACCACGATCGCCCTCGCCATGGGGATTCTCATGGCGTTTCTCGTGGCCCGCACCGACATTCGAGGCGGGCGGGCGCTCGACATCGTCATCATCATGCCGCTGTTCCTGTCGCCCTTCACCGGTCTCATCGCCTGGATCGTGCTCGGCTCCGAGAACACGGGATTCGTCAACGCTTTGCTGGGGGCCGGCGCGGCTCGTCTTGGCTTTGACCTGGGACCCGTGATCAACATCTGGAGCTACGCGGGCATCGTCTGGGTGATGTCGCTGTTCTTCACGCCCTTCGCCTATCTGTTCACGGTCAACAACCTGCGGGCCATGGATTCCTCCCTCGAGGAGGCGGCCCGCATGAACGGCGCAACCCCGCTCCAGGCGATCATGAAGGTGACCGTGCCGATCATGACTCCCGCCTTCTTTGCGGCCGGACTCCTCATCTTCGTTCTGTCGGCGGAGGTCTACACGATTCCGGGAATCATCGGCTCGACAACCGGCTTCACGACGTTGCCTTGGCAGATCTACATCGATTCGACGGTTGCTCCGCTGCACCGCGCCCACGCCGCGGCGGCCGGCACGGTCATGTTATGGATCACGGTGGGAGGCGTCATCATCCAGCGCCGCATCACGCGGGTCGCCGAGCGGTTCGTCACGGTGGGCGGAAAGGGACAGCGGGCCAAGCCGATCGCGCTCGGCCGCTGGCGGGCGCCGGCGCTCGCCTTCGTTCTGGCCTACGGCTTTTGCGCCGTGTTGTTGCCGCTCGTCGCCCTGCTCGTTTTCTCGCTGATGAAGTACTCGTCCGTCTCGTTCTCGGCCGACCTCTTCACGACGAAGCACTACGTGGATCTCTTCTCGATCGGAAACACGCGGCTCGCGCTGCAGAACACACTGATGCTGGGACTGCTGAGCGGCGCGGTGTGCATGGTCGCCGGAACGCTGATCAGCTACATGGAGATGCGCCGCAAGACGGTGCTCGCCTCCATCGTCGCCTTCATCGGCGTGCTTCCGGTCGCCGTGCCCGGCCTGGTCTATGGAATCGGCCTGCTCTGGACCTACCTGAGGACGCCGATCTACGGAACGGTCTGGATCCTCCTCCTCGCCTACATCGCCAAGTTCATCCCCTACGCCATCGTGGTGAGCCGCTCGGGGATCCTGCAGATCAACCGCGAGCTGGAGGAGAGCGCGCGGATGTCGGGGGCATCCTCGCTCACCGCCTTGCGGCGCATCACGATGCCCATCCTGAAGCCGACGCTCGCGGCCATCTTCTTCTTCGTCATGCTGATGAGCATCAAGGAGCTCTCCGCTTCGGTGCTTCTCGCTTCCCAGCGTGGCCCCGTGCTGTCGGTCCTGACCTGGAGCTACATGGAATCCGGCAATTTCCAGTTCGCCGCCGCCGTTGGGGTGGTGCAGTCCATGATCATGGTGGCGCTCGTCGTCATCACGCGGCTGGCGTTCCGGGTCAATCTCGAGAAAGCCCTGGCCAAGGGGTGAGGTGCTGCAAGGGTACGAAGCCCGCAACAAAGGCGTCCGATGTCTCGCGTACAGATCAAGAAGCTCGTGAAGAAGTATGGGGCGGTGACAGCCGTGGCCGGCATCGATCTCGATGTCGCCGAAGGTGAATTCGTGGTGCTTCTCGGGCCGAGCGGATGCGGGAAGACCACGACGCTGCGGTGCATCGCGGGCCTCGAGGACGTCAGCGGCGGTTCGATCGAGGTGGGCGGGCACGTCGTGTCGGAGCCGGACCGATCCGTTCCGCCTGAACGGCGGCAGATCGGGATGGTGTTCCAGTCCTATGCCATCTGGCCGCACATGACCGTGGCCCAGAACGTCACGTTCGGCCTCAAGCTCCAGAAGCTCCCTGCCGAGGTCGTCTCCAGGCGGCTCAGGTCAGCGCTCGAACTCGTCGGCCTGGAGGACTACGCGGAGCGCCATGTCAGTCAGCTTTCGGGTGGACAGCAGCAGCGTGTCGCGCTCGCGCGCGCCGTGGCGCTGGAGCCGAAGGTCCTGCTCTTCGATGAACCGCTCAGCAACCTCGATGCGAAGCTGCGCGAGCGAATGCGCTTCGAGCTGCGCCAACTGCAGCAGCGACTGGGGATCACCTCGATCTACGTGACGCATGACCAGCAGGAAGCCATGGTCGTCGCCGACCGGATCGTGCTGATGAACAAGGGCGAGGTCGAGCAGATCGGACCGCCCGTCGAGCTCTACAAGAAGCCTCGTTCGCGCTTCAGCGCCGAGTTCGTCGGTCTCACCAACATCCTCGGCGGCCGTGTGCTCGCCAGCGGCGGGCGCACCACGGTCGAGATTGCGCCGGGTTGGGCGCTGGAGGCGGAGGCCGGAGAATTCCGGCCGGGGGACGCCGTGGACGTCATTTTCCGTCCGGAAGACATCCAGACAAGCCTGAACCCGCTCGCGGGGCCGAATGGGTTTCCCGCAAGGGTGAAGTCGTCGTTTTTCCTCGGGAACGTCGCCGATCTGACTCTTGAAACGCATGGCATAGAGCTCCGGGGCCAGCTGAGCCCTCCCCAGCTGTGGGAGAGCGGTCGCGAGATTTTCGCGCGGGTCGATCCGGCCGCGCTCGTGCTGCTCCGTCGCTGAGCGATCTCCGACCAACCCCGATTCCAGAATGGAGGCGCGCCGATGACAGCGGTGGCAAGAACTCTCGGCGTCTACGCCGCGCAGGGCCGTTACGAGGACTTTCCGCGAGCCGTTCGCGAGGAGGGCCGGCGCGCGATGTTGAACTGGGTCGGGTGCGCTCTCGGCGGCGCGCATGAAGGTGCGGTGGCTTGCGCCCTCGCCGCGTTTGACCGCTTCTCCGGGCCGCGCCAGTCGCTCGTGATCGGTCACGACAAGGACGTCGACATTTTCCTGGGCGCGTTCCTCAACAGCCTCAGCTCGAGCGTTCATTCATTCAACGACACGCATTTTGCGACCGTCGCTCATCCCACGAGCCCCGTGGCCGCCGCTCTCTTCGCCCTGTCGCAGGAGCGGACCATATCCGGCCCGGAATTCCTCGGCGCGCTGATTCTCGGCAACGAGATCCAGTGCCGGATCGGCAACATGCTGGTCACGCCGCCGGCGACCTGCGGCGTGGGCCTGTCCATGCAGGGCCTGGTCGGCTGCATCGGGGCGGCGGTCGCGGTCGGGAAGGCGCTCGGCCTGGATGCTGAAGCGCTGACACGGGCGATCGGCATCGCCGCGAACCAGTCCGCGGGGCTGCGAGAAGCCCACGCCACGATGAGCAGCCACTTCACCCCCGCCAACGCCGCACGCGCCGGGCTGACCGCGGCGTTTCTGGCCGAATCCGGCTACGGCTGCTCGGAAACGATGCTGGACGGACCGAAGGGCTTTGCGGCTTCCTACGCGACGAACGCCGTCCCGGCGGCGGCCGTCGAAGGGCTCGGCGCGACGTTCGAGATTCTGGCGACCGCCTACAAGCCCTTTCCCTGCGGATTCGTGATTCATCCGGTCATCGACGCGTGTCTGGAGATGGCGCGCCGGCCCGACTTCAGAGCGGAGGATGTCGAGCGCATCGAAATCCAGGTGAACCCGCTCGCCATCCAGCTGACAAATCGGCCAGCGCCCGACGGGCGCCGGCAGGCCATGGTCAGTTCGCAGCATTGGGCCGCGGCCGCGCTCGTGTTCGGCAAGGCTGGGCTTCAGGAAGGGGAGGATGCCGCGGTCCATCATCCGGCCGTGGTCGCGCTTCGAAACCGCGTGCGCTTGATCCCCCGCGAGGATTTCGGCCGGGAAGCGGCGGAGGTGACCATCGTCAGGCGCGACGGACCTCCGCTGGTCGAATTTGTGCGGTCCTGCCGTGGAAGCATCGGGAGGCCCATGACCGACGAGGAGCTCGAGGTGAAGTTTCGTGGACAGGCCAGCCTTCTTCTCGACGAGGCGGCCATCAACGCCCTTCTCGACCGCCTCGCCGGCATCGAAGGCGAATCCGACGTGGGGAGCCTGGCTGCGCTGCTCCGTGGCCCTGCTTGAAGCCGCTTGCCGAGTTCGACCAACGGGGGACGTCAGTCATGAGCATGACAGAGACCATCGCACGGCTGTGTGTGGAACAATTGCCGTCGCGGGCAGGCGAGGCGGAACTCGCCAATGCGCGACTTTGCTTCATTGACGGTCTGGCGGTCGCCCTGGCCGCGGCCGACATGGCGCCCATCGACATGCTGTGGCAGGTCACGGGTCATGGCGATGCGCCCGCCGAGGCTCGCGTCATCGGCGGAAGAGGCCGGTGCCGGGCCGAGACGGCTGCCCTCGTCAACGGCATGATGGTGAGTCTTCTGCTGTTCGACGACAACCATTCCGAGATGCGCGGACATCCGACGGGCCCGGTCCTCCCGGCTGTCCTCGCGCTCGGCGAACTCTGCGGCGCGACGATCGACCAGGCGCTACGCGCCTTCATCGTGGGCTACGAGTTCGAGTGCCAGCTCGGACCGCTGCTCAACCCCTCGCAATACGAGGTCGGCTGGCACGCCACGGCCACCCAGGGCACGTTCGGCGCGACCGCGGCCGCGTCCGTTCTGCTCGGGCTCGACGCGGAGGCCACGGCGCGGGCCCTGGGCATCGCCGCTTCCATGCTGGGCGGCGTCCGACGGAACTTCGGGACGATGACGATGTCCTACCACAGCGGTCTCGCCGCCTCCTCGGGCGTGCGCAGCGCGCAGCTGGCGGCCCAGGGGTTCACGGCCGACCCCCGCGTCTTCGACGGCGCGATGAGCATCGGGCACCTGCTTTGCCGCGAGTGGGATCCGGAGAAGCTGAGGAGCTCGCTCACAAAATGGGGCGACCCATTCAACATCGTCAGGTCCGGCCCCGTGTTCAAGCTGCTGCCGACGGGAAGGCCCACCATCGCGCCCATAGAGGCGGCGCTCGAGGTTCGCTCGAAGGCGGGAGACCGCCTCGATGAGATCGAGGCGGTCATTTGCGATGTGAGCTTCATGTATCCACGGACGCTGATCCACTCGAAGCCTGTGACGGGGCTCCAGGGGAAGACATCGCTGCAGTACTGCGTCGCCGCGGCGCTCGTCGAAGGACGCCCCACGCTCGACAGCTATACGGACGCCGCGGTTTCCCGGCCCGAGATCCGGGCCGTGATGGACCGCATCCAGGTCCGCGTTCCCCCCGAACTCGATGAGAGCAACCCCGCCGTTCGCGCCCTGCCGTTCGACCAGCCTGTGACCGTGACTCTCCGGTTGAAGGGGGGGCAGGAGGTCTCGCATACCGTTCTCCACCACAAGGGAACGCCGGCCAATCCGGCTCGCGAGGACGATCTGCTCGAGAAGTTCGCCGACTGCACGCGGGGGCGCCTTCCCCCCGATTCGGCCGAGCGGCTGGCGGCCTATCTGGGCCGGAGGGAGGCCGGCGTTTCGGGCCTGCTCGACCTGCTGGAGCTCGGCGGGGCGGCACGATGACGAGGATCGTCATCGAGGACGACGCCGTTCTCCGTCTGGCCGGCGTCCTGCTGGACCCCGCGACGGATCCCGAGCGTCGGGCGGCGTTCGCGGCGTATGTCCGGCACGACTGTCCGGACTTCGATGCCTGGTCGGCCCAGGCCCGCCAGCGCTTCGCCGGGATCGCGGGCGCCGACGTGGTGTTCGTGCGCGACGGCGCCGAGCTGTTGGCCGCGCTTCCGGGAGCGGAAGCCGTCATCCTGGAAGATCTGCCCTTCGGTCCGGACGAACTCGCTTCGGCGACGAGCCTGAAGGTCGTGCAGCGTTTCGGCACGGTCCTGCGCGGCATCGACCTGGACGCCTGCCGACAGCGCGGGGTGACCGTCCTGAGCCTTCGGCGGCGGACGAATATCGCGGTGGCGGAGCACGCGTTCGCCATGCTGATGGCCTTGTGCAAGCGCCTGCACCAGATCTCGAACCTCGTGACGGACGAGCGGCTTCGAGCGGCCGGGTTCGCGCCGGGTCCCTTCGATACGCGTCATACGGCCAGCGCCAACTGGGGGCGGGTCGCCGGTCTGCGGACCCTGCACGGCAGCCGGCTCGGCCTGATCGGATTCGGTGAGATCGGCCGCGAGATGGCGCGGCTGGCCGTCGGCGCTGGCATGGACGTCGGCTATTTCCAGCGCACGCGCCTGTCCGCGGAGGAGGAGGCAGCCCTGGGCGTGCAGTTCCGGCCCTGGGACGAGATCCTGTCGACCAGCGACGTCCTGAGCGTGCATGTGCCCAAGACCGTTCAAAATCTCCTGGATTCGGCAGCCATTGCGCGCATGAAGCCTGGCGCTTTCCTGATCAACGTCGCGCGTGCCGGCGCCGTCGATCGAACGGCGCTTCTGGACGGCCTGCGGTCGGGTCGCATCGCAGGGGCGGGTCTCGACGTGCACTACGTTGAACCTGTCCCGCCGGACGACGAGTTCCTGGCGCTCCCGAGTGTCATTCTCACGCCGCACCTCGCCGGCGGCTCGCGCATGAACGGGCTGCAGGACATGAGCGATATGCTGGCCGGACTCGCCCTGGCCCTCCGGCCCCGGACAGGCCAGGCAACACCCCAGGCTCTTGACGGCGAGCGGCAATGAGCGATTGCCGGCAAGCCTGCGGCAACGACGATCCCGGCGATCCGTCCGGCCTGCGGAGAATGGCGCCATTTCTTCGCTGGTCGACGAACGAGAGAAATATCCTCCTCAGGATCACGTCGCATCCCGCCATGTTCAGCGTCTCAGCGCCCATGCTGGCTGATGACGACGAGTTCGAGGCGCGCCTGAGAAGCCTGTCGGCGATGCAGTTCCTGATCCTGCTCCTGATCTGCCGCGGCAAGCTGAACAAGCAGATCGCCTATCAGTGCGGGATCGCCGAGGCGACGGTGAAGTCGCACGTGGCGTCCGCGCTCAAGCGCCTCGGCCTGCGGTCCCGAATCGAGGCGGCCGTCAAGCTTGCGATTTTTCTGGAACGTCGTTCCGAGGACGTATCCGCCCCGCTGGGAGCGGGCCCGGCCTCACCTGAGAGCCGTCGTTCGAACGCCGAAGCCTCATAGCGATCTGGCGCGCGCGCGCAGCTCGAACTTTTGGATCTTGCCGGTCGACGTTTTCGGCAGGGCTGTGAACACCACCGTTCGGGGGCATTTGAAATGCGCGAGCCTGTCCCGACAGAACGCGACGATGTCGCCCTCCGTCACGGCGGCCGTTCCGGGCTTGAGCGTGACGAAGGCGCAAGGCGTCTCACCCCATTTCGCGTCCGGCCTCGCCACAACCGCCGCCTCCATCACCGCGGGATGCTTGTAAAGGACCTCTTCGACTTCGAGCGACGAGACGTTTTCACCGCCCGATATGATGATGTCCTTCGATCGGTCCTTGATCTCGACGTATCCGTCGGGATGGACGACCGCCAGGTCGCCCGTGTGCAACCAGCCTCCGGCGAGTGTCCGTTCCGTTTCGTCCGGCGATTTGAGATAGCCCTTCATCACCGTGTTTCCACGCAGCACCAACTCGCCCAGCGTCGCGCCGTCCCGCGGGACCGGCGCGCCGGTCTGGCTGTCGATGACGTCCTGGGCCTGCATCGTGAGGTTCCGCACGCCCTGTCGCGCCATCAGAACCGCGCGCTCGGCGAGTGGAAGCTCGCGCCATTCGTCCTGCGGGAAGCAGGACGTGGAGGGGCCGTAGCATTCCGTCATCCCGTACAGGTGCGTCAGGCGAAAGCCCATCCGCTCCATGGCCTCGATCACGGCGCTCGGAGGTGCGGCTCCACCCGTAGCGACCTCGACGGGGTGCTGAAGACGAATGGCGTCCGCGCCCGGCGCATGGATCAGCATCGTCAGAACGACGGGCGCGGCGCACAGGTGCGTGACGCCGTGCTCGCGGATCAGCCGGAAGATTTCGGCAGGGTCGATCGCGGGGAGGCAAACGTGCCGCGCGCCGACCGCCGTCACCGCCCACGGATAGGTCCACCCGTTGCAGTGAAACATCGGCAAGGTCCAGAGATAGACGGAGTCCGGGCGCAATCCGAACGTGATGACGTTTCCAAGCGCATTGAGATAGGCGCCACGATGGCTGTACAGCGCGCCCTTGGGCTGGCCCGTCGTGCCGGACGTGTAGTTGAGTGCGATCGACTCCCATTCGTCTGCCGGACCCGACCAGCTTTGTCGCGTCGCCTTCGCCAGGGTCTCCTCGTAGTCCATGGCGCCCATGGACGTTCGCTCGGCGGCCGTCATGCCGAAGGCGATGACCGGGATCGGCGTCTCCAGCTCCGCGAGCGCCGCCCGCGCGGGCCTGGCCAGAGCCGCGTGAACGATCAGCGCCTTCGACTCCGCATGGAGAAGGATCCGCGCGATGGCGGGCGGGTCGAGCCGCGTGTTGATGGCGTTCAGCACGCCGCCGGCCAAGGGTACGCCGAAATGGGCTTCCAGCATCTCCGCGGCATTCGGACAGAGCACCGAGACCACATCGCCGGGTTTGACGCCGAGTCCGACGAGCGCCCCGCCCAGACGCGCGGCCCGGTCGCGAAACTCCGCGTAGGTGAACAGCCGCTCGCCATCCACGACGGCGATCCGGCCCGGAGTCACGTCAGCCGCACGCGCCAGGAAGTCCAGCGGGGACAGCGGGACGTGGTTCGCGCGGCGGGTCGGCGGATCGGGACGCATTCGAGGCGCTCCTGCGCGGTGGCGACGCCCGGCGCGGAAGACAGGGTCGTCCCATCAGTCTTGCAGTGGAAACGTTCCGAAGACCTGCGATCGACAGCGGCGTCTCGGCCGATTGAATCGCGGATCGTCGAAGGACGCTCGCCATCATGCGTTCGGGGTGCAGGCGATTCAAGCATCCGAGACCACGGCCCCGGCCCTGTCGTGACCTGCGCGCACGGCCAACCACATCCACCAGGGGACACTCGCGCCAAGGGACTCTCGCGCCAGGCGACACTCGACACTGTTTCGGAGTTCGAGGACAGTAAGCGCCGGCATGCCGGCGCCTGTGAGGCGTGCATCGGTGAGATGGCCCGTCTCGATCGGGGCCCAGCGATGCGCTTCAATGACGGGGACGCCTCCATGGTCGGATTGTCGCTGGAGCGGATTGTGGCGGGCTCGGAACCTCGGACATCCCGGAAAGGCACGCTTGCCGGTGAGGCCCGCTGCCGGCCGGCAGCGCGGCCCGCGCACGCCGTTGGTCAGGATGTTCGCAAGTGACGGGCGTGGGGTCGGCTTCGGATGTCCTGGACTTCGATCCGGAGAGGCTTGCCGCCCATCTCGGCCCGCGCCTGCCATTTGCGACGGGGACCATGGCGGTGCGCCGCATCGGTGGCGGGCAGTCCAATCCCACCTACGCGCTCACCTTCCCCGCCGGCAGGGCGATCCTGCGCAAGAAGCCCTCCGGCCCGATCCTGCCCATGGCGCACGCGGTCGACCGCGAGTTTCGCGTCCTCGACGCGCTGAAGGACACGGCGGTCCCCGTGCCGCGACCGCTGCTGTTCGAGCCCGACGCCGGCGTGATCGGGACGCCGTTCTACGTCATGGAGCACCTTGAAGGCCGCGTCTTCCACGACTGCGCCTTGCCGGGACTCGCGCCGCGGGAGCGGCGGGCCATGTACTTTTCGATGGCCGAGACGTTGGCCGCGCTGCACGCGGTGGATCCGGCGGCCATCGGGCTCGACGATTTTGGCAGGCCGGGCGACTACTTCGCCCGCCAGCTCGCGCGCTGGTCCCGGCAATGGGCGGAATCGCCCACGGACGACATCCCGGAGCTTGACGCGGTGGTGGACTGGCTCGCGGGCAAGCTGCCCCGGGACGATGCGCCGCCCGCCATCGCACACGGCGATTTCCGGCTCGGCAACCTGATGTTCCATCCGACCGAGCCGCGCGTCATCGGCGTGCTCGACTGGGAGCTCGCGACGCTCGGCCATCCCCTGGCCGATGTCGGCTTCTGCTGCATGACGTGGCACACGTCACCAGAGGAATATTCCGGCGTTCTCGGGCTCGACATCGCGGCGCTCGGCATTCCGACCCAGGACGAATTCGTCGCGCGCTACGAGGGCCTGCCGGCCCCCTCGGGGCGGCTGCAACCGGTCCACATCGTCTTCGCGCTCTTCCGCTTCGCGGTCATCTTCGTCGGGATCGCCGATCGGGCGCGGGCTGGCACGGCGGCTGACGCCAACGCCGCGCAAACCGGTCGGCTGGCGGTGAACTTCGCGCGGCGGGCGCATGCCCTCGCGATGGCGTCCTGAAGGAGGGCGGGGATGGATCTCGGCGCGTTGATGCGGGGCAGGCACGTGCTCGTGACGGGCGCCTCAAGCGGGCTCGGCGAGCATTTCGCGCGCCTGCTCGCGGGATGCGGGGCGGCCGTGACGGTGGCTGCCCGTCGTGTCGACCGGCTGCAGGCGCTCGTGGAAGACCTGTCCGTCGCGGGCGCGCCGCATGCGCGGGCCGTGGCGCTCGACGTCACGGACGAAGGATCGATCCGCGCCGCGCTGGCGGCCGCCACGGGAGACAGCGCGCCGGCGCTCGACGTGCTGGTCAACAATGCCGGGATCGCCGCGGGCGAGCCGGCCATGGCTGTGAAAGCCGACCTCTTCGACCGGATCATCGGCACGAATCTGCGCGGCCCGTGGCTCCTGTCCGTGGAAGCGGCGCGCCTATGGCGGAACGCGGGGCGGCCGGGCGTCATCCTCAACGTCGCCTCCATCCTCGGCCTGCGCGTCGGCAGGGGCGTGGCGCCCTACGCCATCTCCAAGGCGGGCGTCGTGCAGATGACGAAGGCGCTGGCGCTCGAATGGGCCCGCCACGGCATCCGCGTCAACGCGCTGTGCCCCGGCTACGTGCTCACCGACCTCAATCGCGAATTCTTTGAGTCGCCAGCCGGGCAGAAGATGATCGAGCGCATCCCGATGCGCCGGCTCTGCGACCCCGGCGACCTTGACGGTCCGTTTCTGCTGCTGGCGTCGAGCGCCTCGGGCATGATGACCGGCAGCGTGCTGACGGTGGATGGCGGGCATCTCGTCTCGGAGATGTGAGCGGACGGCAGGCAGCGAACGAAGGAACGAGCACCATGGATTTCACCCTCCCTGCCGCGATCGAGGATGTGCGGGGGCGCGTCGCCGCCTTCGTCGAGCGCGAGATCCTGCCTGTCGAGGCCGACCGGGCCAACTGGGACGCGCACGGAAACATCGCCGCGGCCCCGCTCGCGGCCCTGCGCGCGAAGGCCAAGGGGGAAGGGCTCTGGTGCCTGCAGCTCAGGCCCGAGACGGGCGGCCTCGGCATCGGCAAGATCGGGATGGCGGCCTGCTACGAGGCCATGAACCGCTCCATCTTCGGGCCCGTCTGCTTCAATTCCGCCGCGCCCGACGACGGCAACATGATGGTGCTGGAGAAGACGGCCACCCCCGCGCAGCAGGAACGCTGGCTTCAGCCCATCGTGCGCGGCGAGGTGCGCTCCGCCTTCGCCATGACGGAGCCGCATCCCGGCGGCGGCTCCGACCCGCAGATGATCGCCACGCGCGCCGAGCGGCGCGGCGACGTCTACGTCGTGAAGGGGCGCAAATGGTTCATCACCGGCGCGGACGACGCGGCCCATTTCATCCTGATCGCCCGCACCTCCGACGATCCGCGTCACGGCCTCACGGCCTTCCTGTTCCACCGCGACCAGCCCGGATGGCGGATCGCGCGGCGCATCGGCATCATGGGCCCCGAGGAGCATGGCGGCCATTGCGAGCTGGAGTTCGACGGGCTGGAGATCCCGGTCGGGAACCGGCTGCTGGAGGAGGGGCAGGGGATGAAGTTCACCCAGATCCGCCTCGGCCCCGCGCGCCTCACGCACTGCATGCGCTGGATCGGCCTGTCGAAGCGCTGCGTGGAGGTCGCGCGCGACTACGCCGCGGTGCGGACCGGCTTCGGCGTGCGCCTCGCGGACCGGGAGAGCATTCAGCTGATGCTGGGCCAACTCGCCATGGACATCGAGATCGGCCGCCTGCTCGTGATGAAGGCCGCATGGGAGCTCGACCGCGGCGGCTTCGCGCGCAAGGAGGTCTCCATGGCCAAGGTGCACGTCGCCAACCTGCTTCACCGGGCCGCCGACGTGGCGATCCAGATCAACGGCGCGCGCGGCTATTCCACCGACACGGTGCTGGAGTGGATCTACCGCTACGCCCGGCAGGCCCGTCTCGTGGACGGGGCGGACGAGGTGCATCGCATGGTGCTCAACGGCTTCCTCGACAAGGAAGGCGCGGGGTTCTGGTCCTGGCCGACGCATTGACGTGCGCAGGGCTCCTTCGTCGTCCAGCCGTAAACCGTCGCCGCGAGGACCCGTGAGGCGCCGGGTGTGGATTCCGGCTTTCCGCGATCCCGAAAAGGTCCCGGTGCTTCACATCTCGTGCTGATGGAAAATGGTGCCGAAGGAAGATGGTGCCGCAAGAGGGATTCGAACCCCCGACCCCCTCATTACGAATGAGGTGCTCTACCAGCTGAGCTATTGCGGCGACGCGCGGAGGTCATAGCGTCATCGGCCCGGATTGGCAAGGCGGGCGGGCGACAAATCCGCCCGCCAGAACGCCTCCAGGCCGCCCGCCGGACCGCTTATTGCAGGAAGCCGATGCGGGCGCGTTCGCCGGAGTCGCCGCGCTCGGGACCGGGGTCGTCGGGCGGCGTCGGCACGGGGAAGACCACGGGCAGCGGGCCGGGCGAGCGGCGGCCGGCGCCGCGATCCGCCGGGCGGCGCGGCGTGTCCGTCGCCACGGGCCGCGCCTCGGCCGCGAGGTCGCGCTCCCCATGAGGCGGGGCGGGCCGCGTCTCGGCCGCCGGCTCGCGCTCCGCCTTCGGGGGCGCGGGCGGCGCGGTGGGCTCGGGTTCCGGCGCGGGCGATGCGAGGCGCGCGGGCTCGGGAACGGGCTCGGAAACGGGCAAAGGCACGGGCTCCTGCGCCGGGGCGGGCGGGGTCTCGGCGGCGGCGGTTGCCGGCTCGCGGGCCGGAGGCGCGACGGGTTCGACGACCGGCGGGGGCTCGGGGACCGGGGCCGGCTGGACGGCGGGCGGTTCCGCGGGCGCGGCCTCGTGGACGCGGGAGGGCGACAGCGCGACCGGCTCGTCGACATCCGCCATCACCGCGTCGGGCGCGGCGAGATGGAACCGGGCGCGGTCGCCGGGCGCGGGGCGCTCGGGGTCGTAGTCGGCCAGTTGCTCGACGGGCGTTCCCCACACGAAGGCGTCGAGCCGGCCGGTGACCGGCGAGACCGGCGCCCAGGTGGAGGCGATGACCCCGTCGGCGATCCAGGCCGGGTCGCGCGGCGCGCGCGAGGCGCGCGCGAACCACTCGCGCACCGCGCCGTCCGCGCCGTGCTCCATGTCCTCGACGTCGGCCATCAGCAGGCAGACGCGGACGCTCGGCCGCTCCTCGGCCTCGACCAGCGGACGCAGCACCTCGCGCGCCCTCGCCGGCTCGCGCGCCGCGACGGCCTCGGTCGCCACCGCGATGCGGCTCTCCGCGTCGCGCGGGCGCAGGGAGAGCAGGCGTTCCGCGCGCTTGAGGCGGTCCTTGGCGGAATCGCCGGCGCGCACGTTGACATAGGCGGCGGCGAGGTCGGGATGCGGCTCGTGGCTCCAGATCGTCTCGACGGTGCGCGACGCCTTGCGCAGATCGCCGCGCCGGGCCAGCAGCCGGGCCGCCAGCGTGGCCGCCGGCACGAGGGTCGGCGCGAGCTTCAGCGCCTCCTGGGCGCGCGACAGCGCGGCCTCGGGCTCGCGATCGGCGCGCGCCATCGCGTCGGCGGTGAGCAGCACGGCGCGGTGGCGGCGCACCGTCGCCTTGTCGAGGCCCTTCGCCCCGCGCTCCAGCGTGCCGAGCGCGCCGGTCCAGTCATGGTCGGCGCACTGGTATTCGAGCAGCGCCTCGCCGGCCCACGACACCGTGGGGGCGATGCGCGCGGCCTCGGCGGCGTAGGCGCGGGCGGCGGCCCCGTCGCCCTTGCGGCGCGCCTCGACGAACAGTCCGCGCAGGCCGAGCACGCGCGTCTCCGGCTCGTCGAGCATGCGGCGGAACGCGCCTTCGGCCGAGCCCCGGTCGCCCGCCATCTGCGCCGCCTGGGCGCGCAGCAGGAGGGCCAGCGGCTCGTCGCCGAGAAGCTTGCCCGCGTCGGCGGCGTAGCGGCGCGCGGCGCGCGGATCGCCCGCGCCCACGGCGACCATGCCGCGCGACACCGCCGCGAAGCCCTTGGCGCGGCGGCGTGCCCGCGTGGCGAGCCCGATCGTCGCCGGCAGGCGCAGCACGTAGCGCAGCACCGACCAGACGAAGAGCAGCGCCACGGTGAGCGCCAGCACGACGCCCGCCGCCGCGATCAGCGACGTCTCGATGCGGTAGCCCTGGACCGTCATCACCACGCCCCCGGGCATGTCGAGGAGCCAGACGCCGCCGAAGGCGAGCGCGGCGAGAAGGGCGATGAAGAGCAGGACGCGGATCATCGCGCGGGGCCTCCACTGGCTTTCATGACGGCGAGGACGTCGTCCACGGCCTTGGTGAGAATGGCGTCGGCGGCCTGGCCCGCGGCGATGCGGGCCCGCAGCCGGTCGAGGAAGGGCTGGGCCGCCGCGCGGTCGCGCTCGGGCAGGCGCTGCAGCGCCTCGGCCGCGGCCGGCAGGTCGCCCTTCCGCAGAGCGTCCTCGGTGCGCGCGGCGATGGCCGGCGGCTCGTCGCCCGGCGCCTGCCCGACCGGGCGCACCTTGACGACGCGCAGCACCGCCGCGGTCGCGCGGTCAAGGACACTTCCGGCCGCCGCCTCGGGCGGACGGGTCAGCGCGTCGCGCACCGGCGCGAAGTCGGCCGCCAGCCGCGCCGGGGTCGGCGCGCCGGAGGCGGCGAAGGGCTTGAGGGCGGCGACGAGCTGCGCGTCGGCGCCCGCGCCCTCAAGCGCCGCCAGCTCCCGGGCGTAGGGCCGGCCCTGCGCCAGCTCGTCCCGCGCCAGCATGGCGACGGCCAGCCGCGCCGTCTCCGGCGAGGCCGTGGGCGGCGGCGGGGCCACGGGCGCGGCGGGCTGGGCGGGAGCGGGCCCGGGCGACGCCTCCCGCAGCCCGCGCTCGACGGCCGCGAGGCGCTGCGTCAGCGGAGCGAGGTCGACCGGCGGCGGCGGCTGGCGCGCGTCGAGCTTGTCGATGTCGGCGCGAGCCTGCTGTTGCGCGGCCTCGATGGCGGCAGCGCGTTTCTCGACCGCCTCGAGCCCGCGCCGAGGCGCGCGCTCGCCCACGGCCGTCTCCAGCGAGGCGAGCCGGTCGGACAGGTCGGCCAGCGGCCCCGCCGTGAACAGCGCGACGCCGGTCAGCAGCACGGCGAGCACGCCCCCGCCGAACCCCGCGAGGGCGGCCCGGCCGAGGCGCGGCGGCGGCTGCGTCGCGACGGCGGGCGGCGGTTCGCTCCGGCCGAAGGGGGCGGGCTCGGGCTCCACGTCCGGCGGGGCGGAAGGGAGCTCGGAATCGACGGGAGGCGGCGCGGCGTCCGCAGTCGCGGGTTCGCCGGGCGCTACGGTTGCGTCGCGCTCCGGCGCGGATGGCATGAGCGGATCGGGCGCGGGGTCGGCGGCGGCGGGGTCCGATTCGGGCGTGGGCTCCGCGTCCGCGACATGGCGCGCGGTGAGGTCCAGCGTGGCGGGCTCGCGCGGGGGCTTGCGGCCGGGCCGGTTCGGCCGTCCGGCGTCGCCGTCCGTGCGCTTCGTGTCGATGGTGTCGTCGTCGCCCGCCATGTATCCCGCCCGATGGCCCCGGAGAGGGGCGCGTTTCGTCCTTAGCACCGCCCCGCGACGGGGCGAACCCGCATTCGGCCTCATCCGCAAGGCGGAAGCGTGGCGAATAGCGAGTCCTCGTCCGGCGCGACCGCAACGACAACATCCGACGCGCCGGCGCGTTGCAGCGGCTCAGCCACATCGGCCGACAGCGCGCGGTGAGCGAGCGCCGCCAGCGCGTCCTGAAGCCCCGCCCGCGCCGCCAGGTCGAGCGCCGTCTCAGCCCCCCGGCGCGAGTAGTGAAGCACGAGGGCCGGCGCGCCGGAACGCAGCAGTTCGGCGAAGGCCGCCGGCAGCGCCGAGACCCGGCGCATGGCGTAGGTCTCGCGCACCGTCACCCGCAGCCCGGCCGCTGCCAGCCGCGCCTCGAGCTCCGGCTTGCGCACCGTCCCGGCGAGATACAGCACGCGCGCGCCCGCCGGCAGCTCGCGCGCCAGAAGTTGCGAGAGCGCCAGCGCCGTTCCCCCCGCCGCGCGCACGTCGCGGAAGCCCGCCGCGCGGGCGGCGGACGCGGTGCGCTCGCCCACCGCGAACAGCGGCGAGGAGAGCGCCGCCGGGTCCGCCGCGCCGGCCAGGAACGCCCGCGCGCTCGTCGCCACCACGGCCGCCCAGCCGTCCCCCGCGGGAGCGGAGGACGTCGCGACGGCCTCGAACAGCGGCGCGACGACGGGGGTGTAGCCGAGCGCCGCGAGCCGGCGCGCCGTGCGGGCGGCGTCGGGCTCGGGCCGGGTGACGACGACCCGCATCGATGTCAGTGGGCGAGGATGTCGGACGGCGCGCGGGCCAGGATGTCGCGGCCGGCCTCCCCGCCGAGGCGCGCGGCGTCCTCCGGCGCGCCTTCGCGCGCGGCCTCGAAGCTCTCGCTGCCGTCGGCGCGCAGCACGAGGCCGCGAAACCGCACCACGCCGCCCTCGACGACCGCGTGGCCGGCGATCGGCGTGCGGCACGAGCCGTCGAGCACGGTGAGGAAGGCGCGCTCGGCGGCCAAGGCGATTCCGGTCTCCGCGTGGGCGATGGCCTGGAGCGCCGCGCGCGTGCGCGCGTCCCCGTCGCGCGCCGTGACGGCGATGGCGCCCTGCCCGACGGCGGGCGGGAACGCGTCGAGGTCGAGCACGGAGGCGACCCGGTCCGCCATGCCGAGCCGCTTGAGGCCTGCGAGCGCCAGCAGCGTCGCGTCGAACTCGCCCTCGGCGATCTTGCGCAGCCGCGTTTCGACATTGCCGCGCAGCAGCGTCGTGCGGATGTCCGGCCGCAGGCGGCGAATCAGCGCCTGCCGCCGCAGGCTGGCGCTGCCGACCACGGCGCCTTGCGGCAGCTCCATCAGCGTGCGCGCGCGCGTCGAGATGAAGGCGTCGCGCACGTCCTCGCGCGGCAGGTAGCCGGCGATGACGATGCCGTCGGGAAACAGCGTCGGCATGTCCTTGGCCGAGTGGACGGCGAGGTCGACGCCGCCGTCCAGCAGCGCCGCGTCGATCTCCTTCGTGAACAGCCCCTTGCCGCCGGCCTGCGACAGCGCGCGGTCCTGGATCATGTCGCCCGAGGTCTTGATGACGACGATCTCGACCGCCTCCTCGGGCAGGCCGTGCGCCGCGATCAGCGCGGCGCGCACGGTGCGCGCCTGCCAGAGCGCCAGCGGGCTGCCGCGCGTGCCGATCCTGAAAACCCCGTCGCCCGCCATCACCCTCGTCCCCAGTCCGTCCAAGCCCGTGCGGGCCCTGCGCCCGCGCGACCGTTTCCTTCGCTCGCGGCGCGGACTATAGGGTGTCGATCCCGCCGGCGAAAGGCGCGTCGACCGCGCCCTTCGCAGGCCCCACCGACCGGAGGCGACTACGCGAATGCTGGTGCTTGGCATCGAGACGACCTGCGACGAGACCGCGGCTTCGGTGGTGTCGTCCGAGCGCGACGGGCACGGCGAAATCCTCTCCAACGAGATCCTCAGCCAGATCGCCGACCACGCGGCCTATGGCGGCGTGGTCCCCGAGATCGCGGCGCGCGCCCATGTCGAGGTGGTCGACCATCTGGTGGAGCGCGCGTTGGCCAAGGCCGGAGTGCGGCTGAGCGACCTCGACGGCGTGGCGGCGGCAGCGGGGCCGGGCCTCATCGGCGGCGTCATCGTCGGCCTCACCACCGCCAAGACGCTGGCGCTGGTGGCCAACAAGCCGCTCGTTGCGGTGAACCATCTCGAAGGGCACGCCTTGTCGCCGCGCCTCACGGACGGCGTCGCCTTCCCCTATCTGCTGCTGCTCGTGTCGGGCGGGCACACCCAGCTCGTCGCGGTGAAGGGCGTCGGCGACTATGTGCGCCTCGGCGGCACGGTGGACGACGCCATCGGCGAGGCGTTCGACAAGACCGCCAAGATGCTCGGCCTGCCCTATCCGGGCGGGCCGCAGGTGGAGCGCGAGGCCGAGCGCGGCGACCCGGAGCGCTTCGCCCTGCCGCGCCCGATGCTCGGCCGCGCCGCGCCCGATTTCTCCCTGTCGGGGCTGAAGACCGCCGTGCGGGTGGAGGCCGAGCGCATCGCGCCGCTGACGGGCAAGGACGTCGCCGATCTCTGCGCGTCGTTCCAGGCTGCCGTCGTCGATGTCGTGGTGGACCGCACCCGCGTGGCGCTGAAGCTGTTCCGCGAGACGGCGGGACATCCGAGCGCGCTGGTGGTGGCCGGCGGCGTCGCCGCCAACGCCACGGTGCGGCGCGCCCTGCAGCGCCTCGCCGGCGAGACGGGGCTGCGGCTGGCCGTGCCTCCGCCCGCCCTGTGCACCGATAACGGCGCGATGATCGCCTGGGCCGGTATCGAGCGGCTGCGGCGCGGCCTCGTCGACGACCTCTCCGTCGCGCCCCGGGCGCGCTGGCCGCTCGCGCCAGCCCCCGCGCGGGCCTGACCGGGGAGGACCGCGCCATGCCCCGCGAGCGCTTCGGGTCCATCGCCGTGCTGGGCGGCGGCGCGTGGGGCACCGCGCTCGCCAACGCGGCGGCGCGCGGCGGACGGCGCGTGACCCTGTGGGCGCGCGACGCCGGCCAGGCGCAGGAGATGGCGGCGACGCGCGAGAACGCCACCCGCCTGCCGGGCGTGCGTCTCGCCGATTCGGTCGCGCCGACCGCCGACATCGCCGCCATCGCCGAGGCCCGCGCCGTGTTGCTGGCCGTGCCCGCGCAGTCGCTGCGGGCGGTCGCCTCGCTCGCCGCTGCACACATGCGCCAGGGCGCGGCGGCCGTGATCTGCGCCAAGGGAATCGAGCGCGACACCGGCCGCTTCATGAGCGAGATCGTGGCCGAGACGCTGCCCCACGCCGTGCCTGCGGTGCTGTCGGGGCCGAGCTTCGCGGCCGACGTGGCGCGCGGCCTGCCCACCGCCGTCGTCCTCGCCTGCGCCGACGCCGCGCTCGCGCAGGGCCTCGCCGCCGCGCTCAGCTCGCCGAGCTTCCGCGTCTACCATGGCGACGACGTGCGCGGCGTCGAGATCGGCGGCGCGGCCAAGAACGTGCTCGCCATCGCCGCGGGCATCGCCGCCGGCATGGGGCTGGGCGAGAGCGCCAAGGCGGCGCTGACGACGCGCGGCTTCGCGGAATTGTCGCGCTTCGCCCGCGTCCACGGTGCAAGGCCGGAGACGCTGATGGGCCTGTCCGGGCTGGGCGACCTCATCCTCACCTGCGGCTCGCTGCAATCGCGGAACTTCGCCTTCGGGCACGACCTCGGGCGCGGCGCGCCGGTCGCGGCGGCCGGCGGCGGCAAGCTGGCCGAGGGCGCGTTCACCGCCCGCGTGCTCGCCGGCATGGCGGCGGAGCGGAGCGTCGACATGCCGATCGCCCAGGCCGTCGACGCGGTGCTGGAGGGGCGGCTCTCCATTCGCGCCGCGATGGACGCGCTGATGACGCGGCCGCTGCGCGCCGAGCACGGGGACGCTCCCTTTTCGGCCGGCCTCGACTAAGCTGCGGCGGGATTCGCGGGGGACATCGACACATGGCGCACTGGCTCTACAAGTCCGAACCGTCCGTCTGGTCGTGGGACCAGCAGGTTGCCGAGGGCGCCAAGGGCACGTTCTGGAACGGCGTGCGCAACCATCTCGCCAAGCTCAACATGATCGCCATGAAAAAGGGCGACCGCGGCCTGTTCTACCATTCCAACGAGGGCAAGGAGATCGTCGGCATCGTCGAGGTGATCCGCGAAGCCTATCCGGACCCGACGGCCGATCCCGGCGCGCCCTGGGTGGCGGTGGACCTGAAGGCCGTGAAAAAGCTCGAGCGGCCGGTGACGCTGGCGCAGGTGAAGGCCGAGCCGCGGCTCGCCAAGATGTCGCTCGTCACCTGCATGCGGCTGTCGGTCCAGCCGGTCACGGATGAGGAGTGGAGCGTCGTCATGGAGCTCGCCGGCGAAGGCCAGGCCGCCTCCGCGAAACCCTCGAAACGCGCTTCGCCGAAAGGTTAGCGACGAAAGCACGAGCGGCCCGCGCTTGAAGCGGAGGGGGCCGGTTCGCATAATGCGCCCCGAAGGGTCGGACCGTCGCCACGCGTCATGCGTGCGCGGGCCGACCCGGTGTTGTCCGCGGAGGCCCGGCAAGGGCGGCTTCGCCCAGGGGAGAAAACGCCATGTCCGAAAAGATCTATCCTGTCCCCGCCGAGTGGGCGAAGCGCGCCTGGGTGGACGACGCCAAGTACAAGTCCATGTACGCGGCCTCGGTGGCGGATCCGGCTGGCTTCTGGGCCGAACACGGCAAGCGGATCGACTGGATCAAGCCCTTCACCAAGGTCAAGGACGTCAGCTACGCGCCCGGCGCGGTGTCGATCAAGTGGTTCGAGGACGGCGTCACCAACGTGGCGCTGAACTGCGTCGACCGCCATCTCGCCCGCCGCGCCGACCAGGTGGCGATCATCTGGGAAGGCGACGACCCGAACGAATCCAAGAGCGTCACCTACCGTGAGTTGCACGCCGAGGTCTGCCGCTTCGCCAACGTCCTCAAGGCGCACGGCGTCAAGAAGGGCGACCGCGTCACCATCTACCTGCCGATGATCCTGGAGGCGGCCTACGCCATGCTGGCCTGCGCCCGCATCGGCGCCATCCACTCCATCGTGTTCGGCGGCTTCTCGCCCGACTCGCTGGCGAGCCGCATCGAGGACGCGTCCTCGGCCGTGGTGATCACCGCCGATGAGGGCCTGCGCGGCGGCCGCAAGGTTCCGCTCAAGGCGAATGTCGACGCCGCCGCCGACAAGGTGGATTGCCTCAAGACCGTCATCGTGGTCCGCCGCACCGGCGGCGCCGTGACCATGCAGGCCGGCCGCGACGTCTACTACGACGAGGCGGTGAAGTCCGTGCCCGCGGACTGCCCGGTTGAGCCGATGAACGCGGAAGACCCGCTGTTCCTGCTCTACACCTCCGGCTCCACCGGCAAGCCGAAGGGCGTGGTCCACACCACCGGCGGCTATCTCGTCTACGCCGCGATGACCCATCAGTACGTCTTCGACTACCACGACGGTGACATCTACTGGTGCACCGCCGACGTGGGCTGGGTGACGGGCCACAGCTACATCGTCTACGGCCCGCTCGCCAACGGCGCGACCACGCTGATGTTCGAGGGCATCCCGACCTATCCGTCGATCTCCCGCTTCTGGGACGTCGTGGACAAGCACAAGGTCAACATCTTCTACACCGCCCCGACGGCGATCCGCTCGCTGATGGGCGCCGGCGAGGACCCGGTGAAGAAGACCTCGCGCGCCTCCCTGCGCCTGCTGGGCTCGGTCGGCGAGCCGATCAACCCCGAGGCGTGGGAGTGGTACTACCGCGTCGTCGGCGACAATCGCTGCCCCATCGTCGACACGTGGTGGCAGACCGAGACCGGCGGCATCCTGATCACGCCGCTTCCCGGCGCGACGGCGCTGAAGCCCGGCTCGGCGACGCGGCCCTTCTTCGGCATCCGCCCCGAGGTGGTCGACGCCGACGGCAAGGTCCTGGAAGGCGCCTGCGAGGGCAATCTCGTCATCGCCGATTCGTGGCCCGGCCAGATGCGCACCGTGTACGGCGACCACCAGCGCTTCATGGAGACCTATTTCTCCACCTACCCGAACAAGTACTTCACCGGCGACGGCTGCCGCCGCGACGCGGACGGGTTCTACTGGATCACCGGGCGCGTCGACGACGTCATCAACGTGTCCGGCCACCGCATGGGCACGGCCGAGGTCGAGAGCGCGCTGGTGGCCCACCCCAAGGTGTCCGAGGCGGCGGTGGTCGGCTACCCGCACGACATCAAGGGCCAGGGCATCTACGCCTACGTGACGCTGATGACCGGCATCGAGCCCAGCGAGGAGCTGCGCAAGGAGCTGGTGACGTGGGTGCGCAAGGAGATCGGCCCGATCGCCTCGCCCGACCTCATCCAGTTCGCGCCCGGCCTGCCGAAGACGCGCTCCGGCAAGATCATGCGCCGCATCCTGCGCAAGATCGCCGAGGACGAGTTCGGCAATCTCGGCGACACGTCGACCCTCGCCGATCCGGGCGTCGTCAACGACCTGATCGACCACCGCCAGAACAAGCGCGCCTGAGCCCGCGCCCGCCCGCCGGGCCGGCGCGGCGGAATGAGGACCCGCGGCAGGGAAGCGCCAGGCGCTTCCCTGTTCGCGTTTTCGGGCCGCCCATTTGACGCTGCGGCCAAGCTGGTATTCTGTGCGCCGCCTTCAACTCCAGCGAGTGCCGCCATGCTCGACCCCGCCCAGTTCGTCTCGCAGCCCGCGCCCGGGCGCGACTGCGGAACCTGCACGCTGTGCTGCAAGGTCTACGACGTGCCCTCGCTGGAGAAGCCGGCGGGCGTGTGGTGCGGCCATTGCCAGCCCGGCCGGGGCTGCGGCATCCACGCCACGCGTCCGCAGCACTGCCGCTCCTTCCACTGCCTGTGGATGACGGAGAGCTTCCTCGGCCCCGAGTGGAAGCCCGAGCGCTGCAAGTTCGTGATGAGCGTCGACCCCGCGAGCCGCAACCTGCTGATCCAGCTCGACCCCGGCCACCCGGCCGCCTGGAAGGCGCAGCCTTATCTCGCGCAGATCCGGCGCTGGGCCATCGCCGCGCTCAACGAGCAGCGCCACGTGATCGTGTTCCTGAACAAGTCGGCGACGGTGATCCTGCCGGACCGCGAGATCAGGCTGGGCGAGATCCGCGAGGGCGACCGCATCGAGGTGCGCCGGACCGGGCCGCACCCCGGCGACATCGACGTCCGCAAGGTCTCTCCGGCCGCCAACTGACCCGCGCCGCCGCTGCATTCGTATTCGAACGAGCGATACCTTGGGCGTCGCGGGTGCTAGAAGCGTTCGCGACGAACCTGAGCCAGGGCGATTCGCAACGCCCATTCCCCCGAGGCCGGACGTGAGCGCGATCGCCTTTTCTCCCCCGACCGCCCGGGCCGCGCGCGCGACGCCCGTCCGAACGGTCCTGAAGACGATCGCGGTGCTGCTGGTGCTCGCCATCGTTACCGTGGTGGCCACCGCCTTTGTCCGCGCCGCGCACCGCCGCGCCGAGATGGAGCGGCTCATCGCCGACCGCGCCGCCTACGCCTCGCGCAATTTCGACGACTGGGTCCGCGCGCAGTTGCAGCTCCTGCAGGTGCTGGGAACGGCGACGCTGGGACAGGCCGACAACCCCGTGGCGCTGCGCCGCGCCGCCGCGGCGGCGCTCGGCGCGACGCGGGCCTGGGACAGCGTGTCCATCCTCGACGCGAACGGCCGCATCCTCGCCGAGGCCGCGCCGGTGCCGACCGCCGGCCCACGCCGCTCCCCCTGCCCGGACGAGCTGGCGCGCGCGCTGCGCGGCGACGTCGTGGTCTGCACCCCGCCCGGCTCGGAAGCCGCGCCGTGGGACGTCGCCATCGTGCTCACCGTGGCGGTCGCGGCCGACGCCGCCGCGCCGACGCTCGTGTCCGCCGTGGTGCCGTTCACCCGCGTGCAGGAGCAGCTCGCGAGCCAGGGCACGCCCGTCACCGACGCCATCGAATCCGTGGTGAGCGACTCCGGCGTGGTGCTGGCCCGCATCCCCGACCCGCTGCGCTGGATCGGCCGCCGCCCCACCAGCAGCTATCTCGACCGGCTCGGCGACCGCTCCGCCGGCGTGTTCCGCGCCTCCACGCTCGACGGGCGCGAAGTGGTGGTGGCGGCGCATCGCTCCGCCGTCACGGGCTGGACGCGCAACGTCGCCGTCGGCATCGAGGACGTCCCCGGCTGGAGCACCGAGCGCGGATGGGTGCTCGCCCGCCTCGCCTTCCTCATCGCCCCGCTCGTCGTCTGCCTGCTGGGCCTGCGCCGCCTGTCGGACGACGCCTGAGGTCGCGCTTCGCGCCGCCCCTGTCTATAAGGACCCGGAGACCGGGGCCGGAGGAGGGACGCATGGCGATGGACGAGGTGGCGCGACACTGGGTGGACGGCGCGATCCGCGCCATCGAGGCGGACTTCACCCGCTCCTCCGACACCCACCTCCTGAAGGTGGTCCTGCCGGGCGCGCCCGGCGTGTCGCTCTACCTCAAGGACGAGTCGACCCACCCGACCGGCAGCCTGAAGCACCGGCTGGCGCGCTCGCTCTTCCTCTACGGGCTGTGCAATGGCTGGATCGGGCCTGACACGCCCATTATCGAGGCGTCGAGCGGCTCGACCGCCGTGTCCGAGGCCTATTTCGCGCGGATGCTCGGGCTGCGCTTCATCGCCGTGATGCCGCGCTCGACCTCGGCCGAGAAGGTCGCCGCCATCGCCTTCCAGGGCGGCGAATGCCACTTCGTCGACAGCGCGACCGAGATGTACGAGGCCAGCGCCCGCCTCGCGGCGGAGCTGGGCGGCCACTACATGGACCAGTTCACCTACGCCGAGCGCGCCACGGACTGGCGCGGCAACAACAACATCGCCGAATCGATCTTCGGGCAGATGGCGGCCGAGCCGCACCCCATCCCAGCCTGGATCGTGGTGGGGGCGGGAACCGGCGGCACCTCGGCGACCATCGGCCGCTTCCTGCGCTATCGCCGCCTGCCGACGCGCCTGGCGCTCGCCGACCCCGAGGCCTCGGTGTTCCACCGCCACCTCGCCGACCGAAGCGTGCGCGCCAGCGACGCGCCGTCGTCGCTCATCGAGGGCATCGGCCGGCCGCGCTGCGAGCCCTCCTTCGTGCCCGAGCTGATCGACCGCGCCTTCGCCGTGCCGGACGCCGCGAGCCTGGCGGCGGCGCGGGTCCTGTCGCGGCGCACCGGCCGCTCCTGCGGCGGCTCGACCGGCACCAACATGTGGGCGGTAGCCCGCATCGTGGCCGGCATGGCGGCGCGCGGCGAGACCGGCTCCGTCGTCACCCTGCTTTGCGATTCGGGCGAGCGCTACCGCAGCACGCACCTCGACGAGGCTTGGCTGCGCCGGCAGGGGCTCGACCTGACCGCGCACGAGGATGCCATGGAGCGCTTTTTCGAGACCGGCGAGTTCGCGCCGCCGGCCTAGGCTTCCGGCGCCTGGCAGACGTCGACCCACTGCGCGCCGACCAGCGCCGCCATCCGCTCGGGCGCGATGCGCAGCGCCGAGTTGACCGAGCCCGCCGCCGGCAGCACCTCGTCGAACGCCTTGAGCGACACGTCGCAATAGATGTCGAGCGCGCTCGCCAGGCCGAACGGGCAGACGCCGCCCGGCGGATGGCCTGTGACGGCGGCCACCTCCTCCGCCCCCAGCATGCTGGCCTTGCCGCCGAACGCCGCCTTGATCTTGCGGTTGTCGAGCCGCGTGTCGCCGCGCGTCACCAGCAGCACGACGCGCGAGCCGACCCGCAGCGACAGCGTCTTGGCGATGCGGCCCGGCGCGACACCGTGCCCCCGCGCCGCCTCGTCCACCGTGGCGGTGCTGCGCTCCAGCTCGACGATACTGATGTCGGGCGCCTTTTCGGCGAGGAAGGCGCGGACCGATTCGATTCCCATGCGACGCGACGTCCCGATCCGGTTGAGAGCGCGCGCAATGTGCCGCCCGCCATCGGGCCGGTCAATGCGGGCGCGGCGCGCGCGGGCCCTATCGCCAGCTCCTGAAACGCGAAAAGGCCGGGCGAGAGGCCCGGCCTTTTTCACCATCCCCCGCGAGGAGGAAATTGGAGCGGGCGAAGGGATTCGAACCCTCGACCCCAACCTTGGCAAGGTTGTGCTCTACCCCTGAGCTACACCCGCATCCGTGGGGCAGGACGCTGTCGCGTCCGGCGGGGCGGTATATGCCCCATCTCGGCGCGGGACGCAACAGGCCCCGGCGCTTTTTTCCGCGCTTTCGGCGGGCCCAGGCGCGCCGCGATTGCCCGCCGGCAGGCCCGTGGCGTAGAAGGTCCGGGCCGCCTTCGCGGCCACGCCCCTGGACCCGCCATGCACGCCACACCCCAGCCCACGGCCCCCGCGACCCCGGACGACCTGTTCGCGCGCCTCGACAGCCTCGGCCTCGCGCACGAGACGCAGCATCACCCCGCCGTCTTCACGGTCGAGGAATCCAAGCGCCTGCGCGGCGTGCTCCCGGGCGCGCACGTCAAGAACCTGTTCGTCAAGGACAAGAAGAGCCGGCTGTTCCTCATCTCCGCCGTCGAGGACACGCGCATCGACCTGAAACGGGTGCACGAGCTGATCGGCGGCTCCGGCCGCGTCTCGTTCGGCTCGGCCGAGCTGCTGCGCGAGGCGCTGGGCGTCGAGCCGGGATCGGTGACGCCGTTCGCCGCCATCAACGACACGGCGGGCCGGGTCACGGTGGTCCTCGACGCGCGGCTGATGGATCACGATCGCATCAACGTCCACCCGCTCGTCAACACGATGACCACGGGCGTCAGCCGCGAGGGCCTGCTCGCCTTCCTGCGCTCGACCGGCCACGAGCCCGTCGTGGTCGCGTTCCCCGCGCCGGCGGCCGAGGCCGAGAGCGCGATTGCAGAATGAGCCCGCCCGCCCCATCTTTGCGGGCGAACGGGCCGGCGACGCCGGCGACCTCACGATTTTGACCAACCAGCCGGCCAGGCCTGGGAGAACACGAGAATGTCCCTTGATTCCTTCGCGGCGGGCGGCGCCGGAGACAGCCTGATTTCCGAGACGACGACGCAGGGCTTCCGCCAGGACGTGATGGCCGAGTCGATGCGCCGGCCGGTGCTGGTGGACTTCTGGGCCCCCTGGTGCGGCCCGTGCAAGCAGCTCACGCCCGTGCTGGAAAAGGTCGTCACCGCCGCGCGCGGCGCGGTGAAGCTGGTGAAGATGAACATCGACGAGCACCCGCAGATCGCGGGCCAGCTCGGCATCCAGTCGATCCCGGCGGTCATCGCCTTCAAGGGCGGCCAGCCGGTCGACGGTTTCATGGGGGCGCTCCCGGAGGCGCAGGTCAAGGCCTTCATCGACAAGGTGGCGGGCCCGGCCGGCCCCGGCCCCGTCGAGGAGATCCTCGAGGAGGCCGAGGCGATCGCCGCGACGGGCGACGTCACCGGCGCGGCGGCGCTCTACGCCGAGGCGCTGGAGCACGAGCCCGGCAATCTGCGCGCCATCGCCGCGCTGGCCAAGCTGCACCTCGACCTCGGCGACCTGGAGGCCGCCAAGCGGTTCCTGGCCATGGCCCCGGCCGACAAGGCCGGCGACCCCGCCATCGCAGCCGTGCGCGCCGCCATCGATCTCGCCGAACAGGCCGCCGCGCTCGGCGACCACGCCGAGCTGGAGGCGAAGCTCGCGGCCAACCCGGCCGACCATCAGGCGCGCTTCGACCTCGCTTTGGCGCTCGCCGCCGGCGGCGACCGGGAGGCCGCGACCGACCATCTGGTCGAGATCATCAAGCGCGACCGCGCCTGGAACGACGACGGCGCGCGCCGGCAGCTGCTGCAGTTCTTCGAGGCCTGGGGGCCGATGGACGAGATGACGGTGGCGGGGCGGCGCAAGCTCTCCGCCGTGCTGTTCCGCTGAGTCCGTCGGCGCGCATCGGTCGGGGAGGGCCGTCATGAGCATGAACACGCCCTACCGGGGACCCTCCGACTGCCCGGCCGTGCTGCCGCTGTTTCCGCTGCCGGGCGCGCTGCTGCTGCCGCGCGGCGAAATGCCCCTCAACATCTTCGAACCGCGCTACGTGGCGATGATCGACGAGGCGCTGCGTGGCGCGCGCGTCTTCGGCATGATCCAGCCGGAACTCGGCCACGACCCGCAGGAGGGGCTGGTCGTCGCGCCGCCTTTGCAGGCCATCGGCTGCGCCGGCCGCATCACCCAGTTCGCCGAGACCGGCGACGGCCGCTACCTCGTGACGCTGACCGGCATCGCGCGCTTCCGGGTGGTCCACGAACTCGAAACGGCGACGCCGTTCCGCCAGGCCAGGGTCGATTTCTCCCCCTACGCGCGCGATTTCGAGCCGCGCGCCGGCGAGCAGGAGGTCGACCGCGACGGCGTCATCCGCACGCTCAAGCTGTTCGTCGAGGCCAACGAGCTGAAGGTCGACTGGAAGGGCATCCGCGACGCCTCGAACGAGGCGCTGGTCAACGCGCTGGCGATGATGAGTCCGTTCGAGCCGCGCGAGAAGCAGGCGCTGCTGGAGGCGCCCGACCTCAAGACGCGCGCCGAGATCCTGATCGCGATCACCGAAATGGAGCTCGCCCGCGGCGGCTCCGACTCCCCGCTGCAATAAGGCGACGCCATGTCCGACCCCACCGACCGGCCCGATTCCGCCCCCGCTTCGGGCGGCACGCGGATCGACCCCAAGCTGCTCGAAATCCTGGTCTGCCCGCTGACCCGCGCCACGCTGGAATACGATGCGGCGCGCCAGGAGCTGATCAGCCGCAAGGCGAAGCTCGCTTACCCGATCCGCGACGGCATCCCGATCATGCTGCCGGAGGAAGCCCGGCGGCTCGACGACTGAGCCGCCGCGCTACAGCGATTCGCCGCGCAGCAGGCGCGGAGCGGCCCCGGCCAGGCCCGCCGCCTCGCGGATGAAGAAGCGCTTGAGCCCCGGCAGGCGGTCGACGACGCCGAGGCCGAGGTCGCGCAGCATGCGCAGCGGCGTCGCGTCGTTCGAAAACAGCCGGTTGAGCCCGTCCATCAGCGCGCCGTTCAGCACCGTGTCGAAGCGGCGCGCGCGCTGGTAGGCTTCCAGCACGTCGGCCGCGCCCACGTCGAGGCCGAGGCTCGCCGCCTCGACGATCTCCTCCGCCAAAGCCGCGACGTCGCGGAAGCCGAGATTGAGCCCCTGCCCGGCGATGGGATGCACGATGTGGGCGGCGTCCCCCACCAGCGCCAGCCGGGGACCGACGAAGGCCCGCGCGATGGCGAAGGAGAGCGGATAGGCCACGGGGCGCGTCTCCAGCGTCAGCTTGCCGAGCCGCAGCCCGAAGCGGCGCTCGATCTCCGCCAGAAGGTCGTCGTCGTCCAGCGCCAGCAGCGCCGGGACGTTGTCCGTGCGCTCGGTCCAGACGATGGAGGAGCGGCGTCCCTTGAGCGGCAGGATGGCGAAGGGGCCGGAGGGCAGGAACTGTTCGTCCGCCCGTCCGCCATGGTCGCGCTCGTGGCCGATGGTGGCCACGATGCCGGACTGCTTGTAGGCCCAGCGCACCAGCCCGATGCCGGCCTCCTCGCGCAGCGGCGAGCGCGCCCCGTCGCAGGCGACGACCAGCGTCGCCGCGACCCGCGCGCCCGAGCCGAGCCGCGCGACGCGCGCGAAGTCTTCCATCTCCGTCCCCGTCACGCCCTCCGCCCGCAGGTCGACGCCGGCCTTGCGCGCCGCAGCCGTCAGCGCCTCCAGCAGCGTCGCGTGCTCGATCATGTGCGCGAAGGGCTCGCCGGGCTCGACCTCGCCGCCGAAGGTGAGGAAGACCGGGCGGACCGGGTCGTTCACCCGGCTGTCGCTGATCGCCATCTCGACGATGGGCTGCGCGCCGGGTTCGATGGCGTCCCACACGCCGAGCGTCTGCATCATGCGGCGCGGGCCGGCGGCGATGGCGAAGGCGCGGTCGTCGCGCCGCGCGGGCCGGGCGAGGGCGGGGTCGCACAGCACGACGCGCAGCCGGCCCGACAAGGCGGTCTTGAGCGCGACGGCGAGGGCGAGGCCGGCGACGCCGCCCCCCGCGATCAGAACGTCGGCGCGGTCGGCCCGATCAGTCATGACGAAACTCCCGAAATCCCGCCCATCCGTAGTCCCGCCGCGCGCGGCCCGCAATGCGCCGAAAGGGGCGTCAACCGCGCGCCACCCGCATCGCGATGGTGAGGAAGACGCGCGAGGCGATGGCTTCGCCAAGGCCGCCGTTGCGGCGCGCCGCCGCCATGCCCTCGCGGAGGCTGGCGATGGCGCTCTCCAGGGCGCCGGAGGGCCAGCGCGTCACCTGCCGCTGGAACGCCGCCTTGCGCTTGAAGAACAGCCGCGCCGCCCCCAGCACGGACTCCATCGACGCCCCGCCCTCGACGGCGACGCGGGCTTTGTGGAGGGAGATCGCGTGCCGCAGCGCCGCCAGCAGCGTCATGGAGGCGTCCTCGCCCTCGCGGAAAAGCCGCGCCAGTCCGCGGTCCATCGTCTCGAGGTCGCCGAGGAAGACGGCGTCGACCACGGTGTCGAGCGCCAACGCCGAGGCGTCCGCCATCACGGCCTCGATGTCGGCCGGCGTCACCTTGTCCTGGCCGTGGGCGTAGGTGGCGAGCTTTTCCAGCTCGCGCCGCGACAGCAGCCTGTCGGCCCCCAGCAGGCCGACCAGCTCGTCGCGCGCCTCGCGGGTCGCCGTCAGCCCGAACTCCCGGAACGCGCCGTCGATCAGCGCCGGCAGGTCGCGCGCCTCGTCGGCATAGCAGGGCAGCGCCATGCCGGCGCGCGACGCCTCGACGGCGGCGCGCAGGGGGTTCTTGTTGGCGAGGTCGCCGGCCTCGATCACCACCAGCGTATCGCGCGGCGGCTCGGCGAGGAGCGGCTGCACCGCCGGCAGGAGGTTGCGGCCGCCGGCGCGCACCCACAGCGCGCGCCTGCCGCCGAAAAGGCCCACCGTGTTGGCCTCGTCGGCGAGGCGCAGCGGATCGGACGCCACGGCGTCGCCGTCCATGCGCACGAGCTGGAACGCGTCCTCCGGGTCGTCGACCGCGCCGCGCGCCAGCGCCCGCGCCCGCTCGTTCACCAGCCCCGTATTGGGGCCGTAGACGAGCACGACGACGCTCGCGGGGTCCGGCCGCCTCAGCCAGGCGTCGACTTCGTGGGCCTTCCGCGAGGCCATCGGGCTCAGCCCTTGGTGGCGAAGTGCGCGGCGATGCGCGTCCGGATCTGGTCGGCCGCCTGCTGGGCGATGCGGATCTCCGCGTCGCGCGCGGCGCGCACGTCGGCGAAGCGCTGGGAGCTGCGGTCGTAGCTGGCCGAGGCGTAGGCGCGGCCGGTCAGCACGGTCTCGTCCGTGCCGATGGCCTTGAGCGTGAAGGCGACGTTGGCCGTCACGGTGGCGCTCTCGGCGCGGCCGGTCTGGCTGGAGATGATCGCCGTGCTGACGGTCTCCTTGACCTCCATAGCGAGCCGGTAACGCGGCTTCGCCGGCGCGCCCGAGCCGTCCAGGTTGAAGCGCAGCTCCTCGACGAGGTAGTGGCCGATGCGGTCCTTCACCTCGTCGACGATGATGCCGGAGAGCTTCTCCTGCACCGTCCCGCCCGAGGGCGCTTCCGCGTAGAGCGGGCGCAGGCAGCCCGACAGCGCCAGCGGCAGCACGAGCGCGAGGGCGACGCCGCGCGCGGCGCGGAAGAGTTCAGGCGACCACATTGACGATCCTCTGCGGCACGACCACCACCTTGCGCACCGGCCGGCCTTCCAGCGCCCGCTGCACCACGTCGAGCGCCAGCGCGGCGGCCTCCACCTCGGCCGGCTTCGCCTCGCGCGGCACGGTGACGTCGGCGCGCTTCTTGCCGTTGATCTGCACCGGCAGAGTGATCGTGTCCTCGACCACGAGCTTGCGGTCTGCCAGCGGCCAGGGCGCGAGGCCGACGAGGTCGTCGTGGCCGAGCGCGGCCCAGCACTCCTCCGCCAGATGCGGCATCATCGGCGACAGCGCCTGGACGAGCACGTCGCCGGCCTCGCGGAAGGCCCAGGCGAGGTCGGCCGGGCGCTCCGGCGTGTCGATGGCGCCGATGGCGGCGCTGAGCGCGTTGGCCAGCTCGTAGATCGCCGCGACGCAGCGGTTGAAGCGCAGGCGCTCGACGTCCTCCTCGAAGCGGATCAGCGTGCGGTGCGCCGCCTTGCGGACCGCCAGCGCGGCGTCGCCGAAGGCGTTGGGCATCGGCGTGCCGACCGGCGCGGCGAGGCCGGCGATCTCGCCGGTGAGCCGCCACACGCGCTGCACGAAGCGCGACGCGCCCTGCACGCCCTCCTCGGTCCAGATGACGTCGCGCTCGGGCGGCGAGTCGGACAGCATGAACCAGCGCGCCGTGTCGGCCCCGAACGTACCGATGATGTCGTCCGGGTCGACCGTGTTGCGCTTGGACTTCGACATCTTCTCGATGGCGCCGATCTCCACCGGCGCGCCGGTGGCGAGGAGGCTGGCCTTGCGGCCGCCCGCGCCGTCGGCCTCGATGCGGATCTCGGCCGGCGACACCCACGCGCCGTCGGCGGCGCGATAGGTCTCGTGCACCACCATGCCCTGCGTGAACAGGCCGGCGAACGGCTCGTCGACGCCGGCGTGGCCGGTCCTCTTCATCGCGCGGGTGAAGAAGCGCGAGTAGAGCAGGTGCAGGATCGCGTGCTCGATGCCGCCGATATACTGGTCGACCGGCAGCCAGCCGTCGACGGCAGCGCGGTCGGTCGGCTCCTCGGCGAGCCACGGGTCGGTGAAGCGCGCGAAGTACCACGAGGAATCGACGAAGGTGTCCATCGTGTCCGTCTCGCGCCGCGCCGGGCGGGCGCAGCGCGGGCAGGGCACGTGCTTCCACGTCGGATGGCGGTCGAGCGGGTTGCCGGGCGTGTCGAACGACACGTCGTCGGGCAGGCGCACCGGCAGGTCCGCCTTCGGCACCGGCACGACGCCGCACTCCTCGCAGTGGATGATCGGGATCGGGCAGCCCCAGTAACGCTGGCGCGAGATGCCCCAGTCGCGCAGGCGGAAATTGACCTTGCGCTCGCCCACCGGCTCGCCGTCGAGCCGCGCCGCCTCCAGCCGCCGCGCGACCTCCTCCTTGGCCTGCGCGATGGTCATGCCGTCGAGGAAGCGGGAGTTCACCAGCGTGCCGTCGCCGTCATAGGCGACGTCGGTCACCACGAAGCTCGCCGGGTCGACGTCCGGCGGGCAGACCACCACCTGGTTGCCAAGGCCGTAGGCGTTGACGAAGTCGAGGTCGCGCTGGTCGTGCGCCGGGCAGCCGAAGATCGCGCCGGTTCCGTACTCCATCAGCACGAAGTTGGCGACGTAGACGGGCAGCTTCCAGTCCGGGTCGAACGGGTGGGAGACGCGGACGCCGGTGTCGTAGCCCTTCTTCTCGGCCGTCTCGATCAGCTCCTGCGCCGTGCCGGTGCGCCGGCACTCGGCGGCGAAGGCGGCGAGCGCCGGGTCTTTGGCGGCGGCGGCGCGGGCCAGCGGATGGTCGGCGGCGACGGCCATGAACTTGGCCCCGAACAGCGTGTCCGGGCGCGTCGTGTAGATCTTCAGCTCGGTCTCGCCGGAGGGCGCGGTCGCGGGGTCGATGGCGAAGCGCACCAGCAGGCCCTCGGACCGGCCGATCCAGTTGCGCTGCATCACGCGCACCTTCTCGGGCCAGCGGTCGAGCGTTTCGAGCGCGTCGTTCAGCTCCTGCGCGTAGTCGGTGATCTTGAAGAACCACTGGGTCAGCTCGCGCTGCTCCACCAGCGCGCCCGAGCGCCAGCCGCGTCCGTCGATCACCTGCTCGTTGGCCAGCACGGTCTGGTCGACCGGGTCCCAGTTGACCTTGGCGGTCTTGCGGTCGACCAGCCCCGCCTCGAGGAAGTCGAGGAACATGCGCTGCTGGTGGCGGTAATAGCTCGGATCGCAGGTCGCAATCTCGCGGCTCCAGTCGAGCGACAGGCCCATCGACTTGAGCTGCGCCTTCATGGTGGCGATGTTGGCGTAGGTCCACGCCGCCGGATGCACCTTGTTGGCCATGGCGGCGTTCTCGGCAGGCATGCCGAACGCGTCCCAGCCCATCGGGTGCAGCACGTTGAAGCCCCGCGCCCGCTTGTAGCGGGCCACGACGTCGCCCATGGCGTAGTTGCGCACGTGGCCCATATGGATGCGCCCCGACGGATAGGGGAACATCTCCAGCACGTAATACTTGGGACGCGGATCGTCGTTGCGGGTGTGGAAGAGCTCCCGCTCCTCCCAGACGCGCTGCCACTTGGGTTCGGCCTCGCGGGCGTTGTAACGCTCGGACATCATGACGGGAATTTCACGCTCGGAAAAAGGTCCAACAGGCCATGCGCGCGCCCGCTTGCGCGGCGCGGTTCGTTCGGACTAGGACACGAAAGCCGCGCCGGGGTCAATCTCCGGCGGGCCCGGCTTTCGGGAGCGGACGCATGAGCGAGCGCGGGAACGAGCACGAGACGGACACGGAGCCCGGCGGCGCGGTCGCGCGCCTGCGCCAGGTGCGCGACGCCATCGCCCGCGCCGAGGCGGAGTATGGCCGCCCGGCGGGCTCCGTCACGCTGGTCGCGGTGTCGAAGACCTTCGGCGCGGAGGAGATCGCGCCCGTGCTGGAGGCCGGCCAGCTCGTGTTCGGCGAGAACCGCGTGCAGGAAGCCGCCGGCAAGTGGCCGGGCCTGAAGGCGCGGTTCCCCGGCGTCGAGCTGCACCTCATCGGCCCGCTGCAGTCCAACAAGGTGCGCGAGGCCGCCGCCCTGTTCGACGTCATCGAGACGCTCGACCGCGAAAGCCTCGCCGTGGCCCTCGCCACCGAGCGCGCCAAGCGCGGCCGGCTGCCGCGCCTGCTGGTGCAGGTCAACACCGGCGAGGAGCCGCAGAAGGCCGGCGTCGCGCCGGCCGAGGCCGACGCGTTCCTCGCCGCCTGCCGCGAGCGCTGGGAGCTGCGGGTCGAGGGCCTGATGTGCATCCCGCCGGCGGACGAGCCGCCCTCGCCCCATTTCGCCCTGCTGCGCGCCATCGCCGCGCGCAACGGACTGACGACGCTGTCGATGGGCATGAGCGCGGACTACGACGCCGCCATCCAGCTCGGCGCGACCCATGTGAGGGTCGGCAGCGCCATCTTCGGCCATCGGGGCTGACGCGGCTTCCTCGCGTGGGCCCGGGATCTCGGTTCGAACCCTAGCGCAGCCCCGTCAGCTCGCGCGCCATCGCCAGCAACGCCGGGTCGGTGAAGTCGCGCGCCACCATCGTCGCGCCGGCCTCGCGCAGGGCGGAGCCCGCCAGCGACGAGGTGATGCCGACCACCGGCAGCTCCGCGGCGGCGGCGGCGCGCACGCCGGAGCGCGAATCCTCGAAGGCGAGCGACCGGCCCGCCGCCGCGCCGAGCAGCGACAAGCCACGCAGATAGGGGTCGGGATGGGGCTTCGGCCGCTCCATCTCGTCGCCGATCACCAGCGCGCGGAAGCGGTCCGCGATGCCGAGCACGTCGAGCATCATCACCGCGTTGGCGCGCGGCGCGTTGGTCACCACCACCGTCCCCACGCCGCTCGCGTCGGCGCGGTCGAGCAGGTCGATGAGGCCCTCGGCCGGCTTCAGCCCGCCGGCGCGCGAGCGGAACAGCGCCTCCTTCTCGTCGGCGAGGCGGCGATGGTCGGCCGGCGTCAGGCGCGGCAGCAGGGTCATGAAGATGTCGGCGTTGGGATTGCCGATGATGTGCGTGTTGTAGACGTGCTCGTCCACCTCCACCCCGTAGGGCGCCAGGATGTCCTTGAAGGCGCCGAGATGGGTCGGGTCGGTCTCGACGAGCGTGCCGTCGAGGTCGAACAGCAGGCCGGGGGCGGAGGCGGCGGTCATCTCTGGTCCTCGGGAAGGTCTCAGCGCACGACGAAGCGCGTGCGCGGCGTCAGCATGGGCAAGAGGCGGCGCAGCGCCGCCGGGGCCAGCGCGATGCAGCCCTCCGTCGGCGCGAAGCCCGGCCGC
The DNA here is from genome assembly GCF_024294805.1 of Alsobacter ponti. Lineage (GTDB taxonomy): Bacteria > Pseudomonadota > Alphaproteobacteria > Rhizobiales > Beijerinckiaceae > Alsobacter > Alsobacter ponti. Next base: position 130,145 of record NZ_JANCLU010000007.1, on the reverse strand, counting down.
GCCACGTGCATGAAGATGGCGCTGCCCCGGCCCTTGACCGCGGGGCCGCGGTTCCAGTCGAGCTCGACCACGAGATCGTAGAGCCCGTCCTCGCGCCACATCGTCTCGTGCGAGGCGCGGAAGGGCAGCCGGACCTTGCGGTTGTACAGCGGGTGGCGCGGATCGTCGCACCAGCCCTGCGTCGGCAGGATGGCGGAGGCGGGCAGGCCCGTCGCGGGCGGATGCAGCCTGTCGCGGCGCGCCATCAGCGCCACCGGGCGCAGCGTGGCGGCCGGCGTTGCGCCGTCGCCCTCGCGCTTGCGCCGCGCGACGCCGCCGCGTCCCAGCGCGCACGGAATGGCGAGCCCGCCGGCCACGAGCAGACCCTTGCTCGGGTCGCCGACCCGGCTGCGGACGAGCACGCGATCGAGGGTGCGGTGGGTCACGGGAGGGGCGATCCGGCGCGGTGGAAGGGGACGCCTGGCTTGCATGGCCACGCGGGGGTGGTCTACTTGGACCAAATCCGGCGTATATTCCAGTGCGGAACATCGTTCCGGGCGACGACGGGGCAGGCTTGATGGCGAACGTGCGTTCCATTCTGGTGGTCGAGGACGATCCCGATCTGGCGGGGGCGCTCGCCGAGCAGCTCGCGCTCCACGAGGAATTCGAGGCGCGGACCGTCGACACCGCCGCCAAGGCGCTGGCCGCGGTGCGCGACCGCCGCGTCGACCTGGCGCTGATGGATGTCGGCCTGCCCGACATGGACGGCCGCGAGGCCGTGAAGCTGATGCGCAAGGGCGGGTTCCGCTCGCCGATCATCATGCTGACGGGCCACGACACCGATTCCGACACCGTGCTGGGTCTGGAATCGGGCGCCAACGACTACGTCGCCAAGCCGTTCCGCTTCTCCGTGCTGCTGGCCCGCATCCGCGCGCATCTGCGCCAGCACGACGCCAGCGAGGACGCCGTCTTCTCCATCGGCCCCTACACGTTCCGCCCGAGCGCCAAGCTGCTGGTCGCGCCGAACGGCTCCAAGCTCAAGCTGACGGAGAAGGAGACGGCCATCCTGCGTTTCCTCTACAGGGCGGACCGCAAGGTGGTGACGCGCGACGTGCTGCTGACCGAGGTGTGGGGCTACAACGCCAACGTGACGACCCACACGCTGGAGACGCACATCTACCGCTTGCGGCAGAAGATCGAGAAAGACCCCTCCAACGCCCAGATCCTCGTGACCGAGGCCGGCGGCTACAAGCTCCTGCCCTGACGCCGTGACCCTCGCCCAGGATATCGCCACGCTCGAGTCGGTGCCGTTCTTCCGGCGGCTCGACCATGAGGCTCTGCGGCTGATCGCCTTCGCCGCCGAGTCGCGGCGGGTCCAGCCCGGCGACGTGCTGTTCCGGCGCGGCGAGCCCTCCGACGGGGCCTATGTGGTGATGAGCGGCGGCGTGACGCTGGAGGGCGATCCCGCCGGACCCGTCGAGGCCGGGCGCGCCACCCTGCTCGGCGAGCTGGCCCTGCTCACCGATACGGAGCGCCCCCTCACCGCCGTGGCCAGCGCCCCCGGCCACGTGCTCAAGATCACCCGGCCCGTGTTCCGCCGCGTGCTGGAGGAATATCCCGCCGCGGCGGAGGCGCTGCGCGAGATGATCGCGCGGCGCATGGACGAGACGGTCGCCCGCCTCGGGCAAATCGGCGACAGCCTCGACGCGATCGGCGGCTGACGCTCAGGCCGCCCGGGCCGAGCCGCGCGCCGGCTCCGACGCTCCGGCCCCCGAGCGGAACTCGAAGCGCCGCACCAGCGAATCCAGCCCCGCCGTTTGCCGGTCGGTGACGGCCAGCGCCGCGTTGGTCTCCTCGACGAGGGCGGCGTTCTGCTGCGTCATCTCGTCGATGCGCTCCACCTCGCCGCCGAGCCCGCCAATGTCGCGGGCCTGGCCGTCGGAGGCGGCCGAGAGCACGTCCATCAGGCGCGTCACCTCGTTCACCGACCCGGTGATGCGCTCGAACATCTCCGAGGTCTGGTCGACCAGCTGCACGCCGGACGCGACGTCGCGCTGGGCGGTGACGACGAGCTGCTTGACGTCGTTCGAGGCCGCTGCGGCGCGCTGGGCGAGGCCGCGCACCTCGGCGGCGACGACGGCGAAGCCACGCCCGCTCTCGCCCGCCCGGGCCGCCTCGACCGCGGCGTTGAGCGCGAGCAGGTTGGTCTGGAACGCGATCTCGTCGATGAGGTCGATGATGTCGGAGATGCGGCGCGACGAGCTGGCGATGCGCTCCATCGCGCCGGAGGCCGAGCGGACCACCTCCGCGCCTTCGCGGGCGTCCGTCTCGGCGGCGCGAGCGCGGGTCGCCGCGTCGATGGCGTTGCGGGCGCCGTCGCGGAAGGCGCTGGAGAAGCGGCCGAGCCGCGACGTCGTCTCGGTGACGACCGCCGCCTGATCGGCCGTGCGGTCGGCGAGGTCGGTGACGCCGGCGAGGATTTCGCCGGTGGCGGTGCGCACCGCCGTGGTCGCCTCGGCGATCCGTGCCAGCATGTCCTCGAACTCGCCGGCGAGATCGTTGACGTCCGTCTTCAGCCGGTCGAACGCGCCGGCGTACTCGCCCACCACGCGTGCCGAGAGCCTGCCGCGCGCCAGATCGCGCAGCACGGTCTGGACCTCTCCGATGCCGCGGTCGAAGCCGGCCAGCAGCTCGTCGATGCCGTCGGCGACGGCCTGAAGATCGCGGTCCGGCAGGGCGAGGTTGACGCGCTGCGACAGGTCGCCTTGCAAGGCGCCCTCGACCACGCGCGCGAAGCGCTCCTGCAGGCGGGTCATGCGCTCGGCTCGGGCCAGCGTCTCGCCGGCCTGAGCCTGGCGCGCCGCCTCCAACTCGCGCAGCTGCCGCTCGGTGACCTGCGCGGACTCCATGATCCTGGCGATGACGCCCAGCTCGTCCGCGCGGTCGAGGCCGGGGATCGCCACCTCCTCGCGCGCCAGCATGCGCTTCAGCGCGTCGGTCAGCTCCGCCAGCGGGCGGCGGATCGTGCGATGGACGACGAACGCGCCGATCAGCGCCATTGCAAGCGCGCCGGCGACCGAGCCCGCCAGGAACAGCCGCCGCAGCACGGCGGCGCTGCGCTCGCCCTCCGCCGACAGGGTGGCGGCCTCGGCGCGCGCCGTGTCGAGGAAGGCCAGGACTTCCTTGTTGAGCGCGCTGCGGTTGGCGCGGTTGGCCGCGTTGTTCCCGGCCGCGTCGGCGGCCATCGGCGACACCTCCGTGCCGAGCCGCGCCAGTTCCGTGCGGAACCGGCCGAACTCCGCCACGCGCTCGCGCAGAGCATGGGTCGTGGAGCTGTCGACCATGGCGTCGATGCCGATCGCCACCGCGTTGGCCTCGTCGAGGACGGCGAGCAGGTTCTTGGCGAACGGCCGCGCCGCATCCAGCGTGGGCGCGCCGTAGATGCCGCGGCTCTCCATCACCGCCTGGTAGATCAGACCGTTCAGACGCTCCGCCAACTGGGCTCGCTCCTGCGCGTCGCGGACCTCGCGGGCGTAGCGCGCCTGCACGTCGAGCGCGGCCCCTCCGGCGAGCGCCACCCCGACGGCGACGAGCCCCGCCAGCACGACAAGCAGAACCGCCCGGCTCCCGAGCGACGACGACAGCCATTTGCTCATGAAAACCTCCCTGAGGGCCGACCGGCGTCGCGCTGCGATCACTGGTCTTGCTTTGTCATGAGGTTGTTGCAAGCGGGAATGAATAAACCATGAATTGGGTGGATTTCCTCGAAACGCACAACTTGTGATTGCACATGTCGATGGCCGCAATAGTTGAGTCGTCTTGCCGTTTGCAAGATCTACAATGGTCGAGTGTTGTGGCGCGACCCGCCGTCCGGCTTACACGTCCAGGTTGACGATGACCGGCACGTGGTCGGACGGGCGCTCCCAGTCGCGGGCGTGACGCACGATCTCGGCCCCGGCGAGATGGCCGGCCAGGGGCTCCGACAGCCAGACATGGTCGAGCCGCCGGCCGCGGTCGGACTTCTGCCAGTCCTGGTTGCGGTAGCTCCACCAGGTGAACACTTTCTCCGGCTCCGGGCGCAACGCCCGCACCGCGTCGACCCAGCGGCCCTCGCCCTGCACGAGGCCGAGCTTCTCGCACTCCACGGGCGTGTGGGAGACGACGTCGAGCAGCTGCTTGTGGCTCCACACGTCGGATTCGAGCGGGGCGATGTTGAGGTCGCCCACCAGGATGGCGCGCCCGGCGCCCGGCTTGTCGAGGCCGCACCAGTCGCGCATCTCGTCGAGAAAGGCGAGCTTGTGGGCGAACTTGTCGTTGAGGGCGGGGTCCGGCACGTCGCCGCCCGCCGGCACGTAGAAGTTGTGGATCGACACCCCGGCGGCGTCGCCGGCCTCGCGCGTCAGCGTGATCGAGATGTGCCGGGCGTCCGACTTGCCGCAGAAAGCGCGCGCCTCGCGGCCCTCGAACGGCAGGCGGGAGACCACCGCGACGCCGTGATAGCCCTTCTGCCCGTGGACGGCGATGTGCTCGTAGCCGGCCTTGCGGAACACCGAGGACGGGAACTGCTCGTCCTGGCACTTGGTCTCCTGCAGGCACAGCACGTCCGGCCCGTGGTCGGCCAGGAACTGCGACACGAGGCCCGAGCGCAGGCGCACGGAATTGATGTTCCAGGTGGCGACTCTCAGGCGCACGCCTCGGCTCCGGGGGTTCGGTTCAGGGTTGACGAGGGGTTAACGCCCCGCGCCCGCGACGGCAAGGGCCGGCGCGCCTAGGAGTGCGCCGCGCGCAGGGCCTGGTCGAGGTCGGCGAACAGGTCGTCGGGGTCCTCGATGCCGGCGGAGAGGCGCAGCAGGTCCGGTGGGCAGGGCGTGCCCGGCCCCTCAATGGACGCGCGGTGCTCGATGAGGCTCTCGACCCCGCCGAGCGAGGTGGCGCGCTTCCACAGCGTCACCGCCGCCGCCGTCGCGATGGAAGCCGCCTCGCCGCCCTTGACGCGGATCGACAGCATGTGCCCGAACCCGCCCTGCATCTGCTTCGCGGCGATGTCGTGGCCGGGATGGCTCTTCAGCCCGGGGTAGAGCACCTGCGCCACGCCCGCGTGGGTTGAGAACCGCTCCGCCAGCGTCGCCGCGGTGGCTGACGCCGTGCGGACCCGAAGATCCAGGGTGCGAAGTCCCCGAATCAGCAGGAAGGCTTCGAAGGGTCCCAGAACTGCGCCCAAATTCTTGCGAACTGCCGCGATCTTCGACCAGAAATCGTCCTGAAGTTTGCATGCCAGGACGCCCGCAACGACGTCTGAATGCCCGTTGAGCGCCTTGGTGGCGGCGTGCATGACGATGTCGGCCCCCAGCTCCAGCGGCCGGGTGAACACCGGCGTCGCCACCGTGGAGTCCACCGCCAGCCGCGCGCCGACGCCATGCGCCAGCTCGGCGATGGCTGCGATATCCGCGAGCGACCACAAGGGGTTGGACGGAGTTTCCAGCCACACCAGCTTGGTCCGGCCCGGCCGCAGCGCCGCCTTCACGGCGGCCAGATCGGCGGTGTCGACGAGATCGACCGCGATCCCCCACCGCGTCGCCTCGGTCAGCAGCCAGTTGCGCAGCGCCCAGTACATCACCGTCGGCGCCACGATGTGGTCCCCCGGCGACAGCGCCATCACCACCGAGGTCGCCGCCGCCATTCCCGAGGAGAACACCATCGCCGCCTCGGCGTCCTCCCACATGGCGATCACCGCCTCGGCCTCGCGCACCGTCTCGTTGTCCGGGCGGCCATAGACGAAGCCCGAGCTGTACTGGTTGTCGGGGTCGCGGATATAGGTCGTCGCCACGTGGATCGGCGGCACGACGCCCTTGGTGATGGGATCGATGCGCCCGAGCGCCTGGGCACTCAGCGTGCGCTTGGACCAGGGGGCATTGGAGCGGCGATCGGAAGCGGTCATGTTGGTTGTCCGGCTGTCGGGGCGCGCGACTTAACCAGACCGCGCCCGCGAAAGGAAGCCCGCCCTTGCCGCGGCCCGCCGCCGCGCCATATCGAGGCGAGGACGGCCGGAGACAGGACCTTCGATGAGTGCCCAGGCGAGCGACCGCAACGCGACGAGCCCCTGGCTGCACGCGGTGATCGCCGTCGGCGTGGTGTTCGCCGCCGGCGCCATCGGCAGCGCGGCGACCCTGCCCAGCATTCCCCTGTGGTACGAGCGCCTCGCCAAGCCCGCCTTCACGCCGCCGAACTGGGTGTTCGGCCCTGTCTGGACGCTTCTCTACGCCATGATGGCGCTGGCGTTCTGGCGCATCCTGCGGCTGCCGCCGGACCGCACGAGGCGACGGCAGGCCATCATGACGTTCGCCACGCAGATCGTCCTGAACGCCCTGTGGTCGGTCGTTTTCTTCGGACTCCGCAACCCGCCGCTGGCGCTGGCGGTCATCCTGGCGCTGGAGGCGGCGATTCTGGCGACGCTCTACGCCTTCGCCAAGCTCGACCGCGTCGCCGGCTGGCTGCTCGCCCCCTATCCGCTGTGGGTCGCCTACGCGACCGCTCTCAACGCGGCGATCGTCTGGCTCAACCCATGACTGCGGGCGCGAGCGTGGCGCGCACCGCGTCGCGCAGCTCGGACAGCGTGAACGGCTTGGCCAGCACGTCGCGAATCAGGGCCTCGAGGTTGCGGGCGCGCTCGCGCTGGTCGGCGTAGCCGGTCATCAGCAGAATTGGCATGTCCGGGCGCTCGCGCGACGCGGCCAGCGCCAATTCGATGCCGTCCATCATCGGCATGCGAATGTCGGTCAGCAGCAGGTCGTAGCTCGCGCCGGGCTCGGTCAGCATGTCGAGCGCCTCCGCTCCGTCGCGCGCAGCGTCGACCCGATGGCCGTCGAGCTGCAACCCGCGCGACACGAAGCCCCGCAATACCTCCTCGTCCTCGGCGATCAGGATGGATGCCATCGTCGTGCTCCGGTCAGGCCCCGGCTTCGCCGCCGTCCTTCTCCATCACACCGATGAAGGGCAGCTGGCGGAACCGATGAGCGACGTCCATGCCGTAACCCACCACGAACAGGTCGGGGCAGGTGAAACCCACATAATCGGGAGAGATGGAGACCGCGCGCTTGCCCGGCTTCTCCAGCAGCACGCAGCTCTGGACGTTGGCGCCGCGCGCGGCGAGCAGATCCTTGGCGAAGGCGATGGTGCGGCCGGATTCGAGGATGTCGTCGACCAGCAGCACCTCGCGGCCGTTCACGTTGCTGTCGACGTCGCGCAGAATGGCCACGTTTCCGGACGACACCGTTCCGTCGAGATAGCTCGACAGGTGCATGAACTCGACCTGCGGCTCCATGCCGGCCCGGTGCATGGCCCGGATCAGGTCCGCCGCGAACATGAAGCTTCCCTTGAGGATGGCGACGACGAGCAGGTCCTTGGGCTTGCGGGCGGCGATCTCGGCGGCGATCTCGTCGTTGCGCCGGGCGATCGCGTCTGCGTCGAAGAGCACGCGCACGTGCCAGTTGTCGTCCATCGGGTGCATCCTGCGTTGCGGCCGAATCCCGGCCTTCGGACGTTTTACTGGCGCGCGACGCGGAAATCACGCTCCGCGAACCGAACGAGCACGGATGCCCCTTCCGCGGGCGGGGCGACGATCCGCGTGCGGAACGGCGCCGCTTCGCCCGGTTCGAGCGCTGCGACGGGAGCCTCGCTCACCCACTCGAAGATGCGCCGTCCATCGGCATCGCGCAGGCTGACCTCGATCGGCGCCACGGTCGCGCGCCCGCGCGCCACGCCGCGCACCTCGCCCTCGACGACGAGAACCGGCTGGTCCTTGTCGGTGACGATCTCGGCCCGGACATTTGCAAACTCGATCCCGCGCGCGTTCACCGGAAGGCCGATCGCGGCGTAGAGCCCTGCGCTGCGCGGAAGGGCCGACACCACGGCGCCGCGCTGAGCCACGGCCGCGGCGACGAGGACGGCGCAAGCGAGGCCCGCGAGCATGGCGAAATTCGGCCTCATTAGCCGGCGAAGAGCGGCCGACATGCGCCGCAACGTCTCCATCCAGGCCGTCTTCGACCGCGCCGCCTTCCGTCTCCAGCGGGACTTCCCCGGCTGCGCGACCGGCGCCGTGTCCTCGACCCTGAGGACAACGGCGCGGCTGTCCGGCCCGGCTTCCGGCGTTCCCGCCGCGTCCGAATCGGCCGGCGCGGCGAACCAGGTGCGCCGGCAAGACGCGCAACGCAGGGTGCGGCCGTCGCCCAGTTGTTCGGGCGACAGCGAATAAGAGCTTGCGCAGGATGGGCAGACGATCAGCATGGCGAATCAGACAAGGTCGTGGCCGTTCCGGGCGGACCCGCCCAGGAATCATGGAACCTTCACGACGTTAACGAAGCGTGAAGACACCGCGCGGGATTCACACCGCCGGAATCAGCAATCGGAGACTGGGACCGTGGTCCGTTTCGAGAACGTCGGCTTGCGGTACGGCATGGGGCCCGAAGTCCTGCGCGACATCAGCTTCAGCATCGAGCCGCAGTCCTTCCAGTTTCTGACCGGCCCCTCCGGCGCGGGCAAGACGACACTGCTGCGGCTGATCCTGCTGGCCCTCAAGCCGACGCGCGGCCTGATCGACCTGTTCGGCCACGACGTCAACACGATCCAGAAGGACACGCTGACGGCGCTGCGCCGGCGCATGGGCGTGGTGTTCCAGGACTTTCGCCTGCTCGAACATCTCACGACGTACGAGAACGTCGCTCTCCCGCTGCGCGTGCAGGGCCGCGATGAGGCGAGCTACCGGGCGGAGGTGGTCGAGTTGCTGCGCTGGGTGGGGCTGGGCGAGCGCATGCACGTGCTGCCGCCGGTGCTCTCCGGCGGCGAGAAACAGCGCGCCGCCATCGCGCGGGCGCTGATCATGCAGCCGGACCTGCTGCTCGCGGACGAGCCGACCGGCAATGTCGACCCGTCTCTGGCCCGCCGCCTGCTGCGCCTGTTCGTCGAGCTGAACCGCTCGGGCACCGCCATCGTCATCGCGACGCACGATCTCGCGCTGATGGACCAGTTCGACTCCGCCCGCCGCCTCGTGCTGGGCGATGGACGCCTGCACATCTATGATTGATCCGATGCTGCGCACCGCGGGTCCCGAACTGGCCGCCGAGGACGCCGAGGCGACGACGCCGCTCGGGCGCAACCAGCCGCTCGTGCCCGCCGCCTCCATCGCCGGCCGGGCGCTGGTCACGGTGATCGCCATCATGACGTTCCTGGCCGCACTGACGGCGGGCGGCGCGCAGTTGATCGGCGACGCGTCGCTGGGCTGGCGCTCGTCGGTGTCGCGCGAGGTGACGATCCAGGTGCGCCCTGCGCCGACGCGCGACATCGAGGCCGACGTCGCCAAGGCGGCGGCGTTGGCCCGCGCCGTGCCCGGCGTCGTCGACACCCGCATCTACACAAGGGCCGAATCGGAACGCCTGCTGGAGCCGTGGCTCGGGGCGGGACTCAATTTCAGCGAGCTGCCGGTGCCCCGTATGATCGTGGTCAAGCTCGATCCGGGCCAGCGGCCGGACTTCAGCGATCTCCGCCGGCAATTGTCGGAACAGTTGCGCGGGGCCACGCTCGACGACCATCGGCTGTGGGTGGAGCGCCTGGCCGCCATGGCCAACACCTTCGTCGCCATTGGCATCGGCGTCGTCGGGCTGGTCATCGTCGCCACCGCGCTGGCCGTCGCCTTCGCGACGCGCGGCGCGATGGCCGGCAACCGGGAAATCGTCGAGGTGCTGCATTTCGTCGGCGCCACCGATTCCTACATCGCGCGCGAGTTCCAGCGGCACTTCCTGCGGCTGGGGCTGCGCGGCGGCGGCATCGGCGGCGCGGCGGCGGTGGTGTTCTTCCTGATCGCCGGGGTGCTGACCTCGTCCATGGTGGCGACGCCGGGAGGAACGCAGATCGAGGCGCTGTTCGGGACTTTCACGCTGGGCCCCGGCGGCTTCGTCGCGATCGTGTTCATCGCGGTGCTGGTGGCGTGCGTGACCGCCGTGGTGTCGCGCGTCACCGTCCGCAACACGCTGCGCGAGCTTGGCTGAACTTGCGTGACCGCCCTTGCCGCGCCTCATTGGGGCGGCAGGATCATCGTGGAAGGATGTTGGAACGGGGGAATGGTGAGGGTTCTGCGGCTGGTCTTCGGATTGGGGATTTCGGGAGCCCTGCTTCTCGCCATCCTCCTGGGGATCGGCTTTTTCGTCTTCCTCGGAAGCCTCGAGCGCGCCGAGGGCCGGGATTTCGCGCCGGTCGACGGCATCGTCGCCCTGACCGGCGGATCGGAACGCATTTCCGACGCCATCGACCTGCTGGCGCGCGGCCGCGGCCAGCGGCTGCTGATCACCGGCGTCAACGAGAAGACGACGCGCGAGGAACTCGCCCGCCAGAAACCCGAGTTCCGCTCCTATTTCGCCTGCTGCGTCGATCTCGACTACGAGGCGCTGAACACGATCGGCAACGCCCGGCAGACGCGCAACTGGGTCCAGCAACACGGCTTCGGCTCGCTGCTGGTGGTGACCTCGACCTACCACATGCCGCGCACGCTGGCCGAGTTGCAGGCCTCGCTTCCCGGCGTCAGGCTGGTCCCGCATCCTGTCGTGCCCGAGCGTCTGGACATCGACGGCTGGTGGCGCGATCCGGCGCTGGCCCGTCTTCTGGCCATGGAGTACGCCAAATACGTGGTCGCGGTGGCGCGCATCCACCTCGGCGCGCAGCCGACCGCCGGCAGCATGGCGCGCGGCTCGTCGCTTCCCGGCGGCGCGCTCTTGCGGAAGTCGTGACGATAGGCCAAGCACGCGGGGCGGTCGTTTCCGGCCGCGCGAGAACCCTGCCCGCGCATCGCCCGGCCGCGCCGCCCGGCGGACGACGATGCCGAGGCCCGGTCCTGGAGCCGCGATGCCGTCCCTGCGCGCCCTGTTGCTGAACGCGACCCTGTACCTGAGCATGATCGTCGTCATGGTGCTGGCCCTGCCGTCGCTGCTGTTGCCGCGCGCCGTGCTGCGCGGCATCGTGCGACTGTGGGGCCGTTATTTCCTGCTGCTGTGCCGAGTGGTCGGCGGCCTGGACGTCGAGGTGCGCGGACGCGAGAAGATCCCGGCCGGGCCCCTGCTCGTCGCCTCCAAGCACCAGTCGATCTGGGAAACCTTCGCGTTCCTGGCCCTGTTCGACGATTCCTGCTTCATCCTGAAGCGGGAGCTCACCTGGATACCGCTGTTCGGCTGGCTCGCCGTCAAGGCGCGCATGGTGTCGGTGGACCGGCGCGGCGGAGCGCGAGTGCTGAGCCAGCTCAACGAACGCGCCCGCGCCGAGATCCGGCGCGGCAACGGCCGGCAGATCATCTTCTTCCCGGAGGGGACGCGGCGGCCGCCGGGCGCGCCACCGCAGTACAAGCAGGGAATTTCGCACCTCTACGCCAAGCTGGGCGTGCCCTGCCTGCCGGTGGCGCTCAACGCCGGGCTGTTCTGGCCGCGCCGCAGCATGGCGATCCGGCCAGGCACGATCCTGGTCGAGATCCTGGACCCGCTGCCGCCGGGCCTGCCGCGGGACGAGTTCCACCGCCGGATGCAGGACGGCATCGAGACCGCGTCGGACCGCCTGCTCGCCGAGGGGCTGGCTTCGCTGGGCGACCGAGCGCCGGTTCTCCCGGCGCGAGCCACCGAGGAGCGGCGCTGAACGACGGAACTCAGACGTTCTCGGACAGCCATTCCAGCGTCGCGTCGCGGATGCCGAGCTCGAGCAGGTGGGCGTGGGTGTTGCGCACGTAGTCGGGATTCGGCCCCGAGACGCCGACGCTGTCGCGGACGTGCTCCAGCAGGTCCGGCTGGGGCAGGCGGCGGCGATACTGGCGATGGGCGCGGTCCACCGTGTAGGCGACGCCGCGCACGCGCCGTCCGTCGGCCAGCCGCAAGTCGTGCCACGTTTCGCGATACACCATGGTCACCTGCTCGCGGGCCCGCAGGTACTCGATCGTCGCGTCGCGTCCCGCCGCTTCCACGCGGAAGGCCACGCCCCGGCACGAGCCGCCCTTGTCGAGGCCGAGCACCAGCCCCGGCCGCTCGGGCGTGCCGCGATGCACGTGCGACAGCACGCAAAGCGCCCGGTGAAAGCCGTGCAGGGTGGCCAGCACCCGTTCCACGTAGTCGAAGCCCGGCCGCCACATCAGCGAGCCGTAGCCGAACACCCACAAATCGCCCTGATCCGCCTGCATCGGTTCCGTCTCGGAGATCGCCTTGCCCACGCTTGGGCCTGTTCGGTTTCGACGCCGGATGGATTACCACAGACGTCCCACGAGATGGACACAAGATGAATCGACCTCCCCGTTCCGCCCCCCGGCCCCGGCCCGCGCGGACCTCGCGCTGGCGGATGAGCCTGCCGGCGATCGCCGTCGGCGTGCTGTTTCTCGGCCTGTCCGCGTTCTGGTTCGCGGCATCGTGGTGGACGGGGCGTCAGATCGACGCGTGGATAAACCGCGAGGCCTCGCTCGGGCGCAACTGGTCGTGCGCGGACCGCTCGATCGCCGGCTATCCGTTCCGCATCGAGTTCTCCTGCGACGCCCCGACCTTCGCGGGCGCGATGGACGGACGGGAGGTCTCCGGCAGCCTCGGCCGCGTGCTCGCGGTGGCGCAGGTCTACAATCCCGGCCACGTGATCGTGGAGGCCGACGGCCCGCTACTCGTCACCGAAAAGGGCGGCGTCGAGGCGCGGCTGGACTGGTCGCTGGGGCGCGCCAGCGTCATTGGACGCCCGGGAGCCGTGGAGCGCGTCGCCGTCGAGCTGACCCAGCCGAAGCTCAATCTGTCCGGCGCGCCCCGGGGCGATGTGGAGGCGAGCGCCGCGCTGGCGGATTTCCACCTGCGCCGCACCCCAGGACGGCCACCCGAGGACCGGGCCTACGACGTCGCCTCCCGGATCGAGAGCGGCGTCGTGCCGCCGCTCGACCGACTCTCGGGTGATGCGGCTCCCCTCGACGCCGACGTGGTGGCGACGCTGACGCAGGCCGACCCGCTGGTCGGCGTGGGCCTGGCGACGGCGCTGGAGCGCTGGCGGCAGGCCGGCGGGCGCGTGCAGGTGTCGACGCTGACGCTGCGCAAGGGCGTGAAGCAGGCCGCCGCGACCGGCAATCTGGGCCTCGACGAGGGCCGCCGCGTCCAGGGCCGGCTGGAGCTGACCCTGTCGGGCATGGACGACCTGCTGAAGGCTTACGGCGTCGGGCCCCGCACCGCCGTGCTGAGCGGCCTCATCGCCGGCGTGCTGGGCGGCAAGGCCGAGGCGCAGCCCGCGCCCGGAAAGACGGCGGGGCTCACCCTGCCGCTGCGGTTCGAGAACGGCCGCGCCTTCCTGGGCCCGGTCGCCGTCGCGGCGCTCGCGCCCGTGTACTGAGCCACCAAAGTACTGAGCGCTCAGGCCTCGTCGACCTTGCGGCGTCCGAAATCGGGCTCCGCCGTCTCCTGCCCCACGTCGATGATGCTGCGCCTGATGGCGCGCGTGCGCGTGAACAGGTTGAACAGCGCGTCGCCGTCGCCCCAGCGGATCGCCCGCTGGAGGGCGGTCAGGTCCTCGCTGAAACGCCCGAGCATTTCCAGCACGGCGTCCTTGTTGTTGAGGAACACGTCGCGCCACATCGTCGGATCTGACGCCGCGATGCGGGTGAAGTCGCGGAAGCCGCCGGCCGAGAACTTGATGACCTCCGACTGCGTGACCTCCTCCAGGTCGGCCGCCGTGCCCACGATGTTGTAGGCGATGAGGTGCGGCACGTGGCTGGTGATGGCGAGGACGAGGTCGTGATGCGCGGGCGTCATCACCTCGACGTTGGAGCCCGCGCCTTCCCAGAACGCGCGGACCCTGTCGGTGGCCGCGTCCGAGCCGCCGGGCGGCGTCAGGATGCACCAGCGCCCCTTGAACAGGGTCGCGAAGCCGGCATCCGGGCCCGAGTTCTCGGTGCCCGCCACCGGATGCGCCGGCACGAACAGGGCATTTTCGGGAAGGTGCGGCGCGACCTGGTTGACGACCGACTGCTTCACCGAGCCGACGTCCGAGACGATCACCCCCGGCGCGAGCCCCTCCTTCATCTGCTCCGCGACGCCGCCGCACGCGCCGACCGGCACGCAGAGGATGACGAAATCCGCGCCGCGCACGGCCTCGGCCGGCGCTTCATAGGTCTCGTCGGCCAGGCCCAGCGCGACGACGCGCTCGCGCACGGCGGCGGAGCGGTCGCACGCGACGATGGTGCGCGCCAGGTTCTTGCGCCGCGCCACGCGCGCCAGCGAAGAGCCGATCAGTCCCACGCCGATGATGACGACCCGCTCGAAGAGCGGAGCGTCGAGGCCGCGTCCGAGTCCGTCAGGCACCTTGGCGCTCCCGCATGAAAGCCTGCAGCGCGTCGACGACGAGCCGGTTGGCCTCTTCCGTGCCGATGGTCAGGCGCAAAGCCTGCGGCAGCCCGTAGGCCGCGACGCCGCGCAGCACGAGCCCCCGCGCCGTGAGGAAGGCGTCGGCGTCCTTCGCCGTCAGGCCCTCGGTCCCCGGGAAGTGGATCAGCAGGAAATTGCCGACGCTGGGCGTCACCCGCAGGCCCAGCGCCTCGATCTCCTTGGTCAGCCACGGCAGCCAGCGCTCGTTGTGCTCCACCGCGCCGGCGACGTGCGCCTCGTCGGCCAGCGCGGCGACGCCCGCCTCCATGGCCGGCCCGCTGACGTTGAACGGCCCGCGAATGCGGTTCACCGCGTCGGCCACGTGGGCCGGGGCGTAGCACCAGCCCAGCCGCAGCAGCGCGAGCCCGTAGATTTTCGAGAAGGTCCGCGTCATCACGACGTTCTCGCTGGTCGAGACCAGCTCGATGCCGGCGGCGTAGTCGTTGCGGCGGACATATTCGGCGTAGGCGGCGTCGAGCACGAGCAGCACGTGCGGGGGCAGCCCGGCGTGCAGGCGCTTCACCTCCTCGAACGGCAGATAGGTGCCGGTCGGGTTGTTGGGATTGGCCAGGAACACGACCTTGGTCCGCGGGGTGACGCGGGCGAGGATGGCGTCGACGTCGGCGGTGAGGTTGGTTTCGGGCGCGACCACCGGCACGCCGCCGGCCCCCAGGATCGCCAGCTTGTAGACGAGGAACCCGTGCTCGCTGAACACGCCCTCGTCGCCCGGGCCGATATAGGCGTGGGTGAGCAGGGACAGGATTTCGTCCGAACCCGCGCCGCAGACGATGCGGGACGGGTCGAGCCCGTAGCGGGCGCCGATCGCGTCGCGCAGCGCCGTCGACGCGCCGTCGGGATACAGTTCGAGCTTGCCGGCCATGGCCTCGTAGGCGGCGACGGCCTTCGGGGAGGGGCCCAGGGGCGTCTCGTTCGAGGACAGCTTGTACACCTTGGCCACGCCGGCGGCGGTGCTCTTGCCCGGCACGTAGGGTTCGATGGCCATCACGCCGGGGCGCGGGACGGGGCGGGTCGGGGTTGCGGAGGCGGTCATGGGTCTGTCCGGATGACGATCAGGGATTGCGCGGCTTGGCGGAGTCGAGGCGGAAGCGGGCGGCGTGCGAGCCGATTTCCTCAATGTCGAACACGCCCACCCCGAGCCCGGCCATGACGCCGTAGAGGTCGTCGAGCGACACCGCGCCCGGGGCGGCGACGAGCAGGTTCAGCCCGGTTTCCTCGCCGGCGGAGTGCTCCACCGTGGCGCCGACCTTGGCCAGGGCCGCCTGAAGCCCGTCGCGCCAGCGCTCGACGCCGAGCGCGTAGAGCACGTTGTCGCGCACGGCCGCGTCGGCGATCGGCTTCGAAATGACGTAGACGGGCGTGCCGGCCGGATGGCCGGGGCGCTCGACGAAAGGCAGGCGGGCGATGATCTTCGGCCGGCCCGCCCCGGTCAGCGCCGTCCACCACGCGCCGGCGCTGCGGCCCGGCTCGGCGCGGAACACGCCGAGATCGCCGGCCGACCGCGCCACGGCGTCGATCACCGAGGCCGCGCTGTCGTGCGGCATGTAGGGGACCGTGAAGCCGAAGTGGAAGCGCGCCGTGTCGCGCATCGGCGCGTCGCCGCCGGACACGTCCGCATGCACCGTGTAGGGCGCCTGGACGTAGGTGAAGGTGGAGATGATGACCCGCCAGATGCTCTCCACCGTGTCGAACGGCAGGTTGCCACGGTGGCGCTCGGCGAAGTTGCGCATCATCGAGGCCTCGCGGCCCGGGCGGAAGGCGGAGCCGGAATCCTGCGTGTTCTTGATGCGGATGAGCGTGTCGATGATTTCGCCGCGCTCCATCAGCAGGTCGTGCATGGCCGCGTCGATGCGATCGATCTCGCGCCGAAGGTCGGCGAGGGTCGGCTGGGCGGGCAGGTTGGCCATGATCGCAACCGGGGTTCGAGGCGACGGAGAACGCTTCCGGGTTGGCGGCGAGCGGTCGGCGCGGCGAGTCATAAAGCGCCGACACTCCAAAGGCAAAGCCGGAGAGACGGCGCGCGACGGGCCCACGATTTGACTTGCGGGCGGCCGCGATGAGCGCTACCGACATCGTTCTCTAAACCGAACGAACCGGGCTGAAAGCGGAACCCGATGGCACACTGGCAGGCGATCGCGCCGGCGGCGGCGCAGGAGGTCGAGCATCCGTCGAGCCTCGTGGTCGAGTTCGGGCCGGACCGGCCGCTGGCCCTCGACTGCGGCGCCTCGCTCTCGCCCTTCACCATCGCCTACCAGACCTATGGCGAGCTCGACGCCCAGCGCAGCAACGCCGTGCTGATCTGCCATGCGCTGACGGGAGACCAGCACGTCGCCAACGTCCACCCCGTGACTGGCAAGCCGGGCTGGTGGGAGACGATGATCGGCCCCGGCAAGCCGATCGACACCGACCGCTTCTTCGTCATCTGCGCCAACGTCGTGGGCGGCTGCATGGGCACGACCGGACCGGCCTCGCGCGGCCCCGACCAGGTCAAGCCCTGGGCTCTGGACTTCCCGGTGGTCACCATCCGCGACATGGTGCGCGCCCAGGCCATGCTGATCGACCACCTCGGCATCGACACGCTGTTCTGCGTCGCCGGCGGATCGATGGGCGGCATGCAGGTGCTGCAATGGGCGGCGAGCTATCCCGAGCGTGTGTTCTCGGCCATGCCGATCGCCACCGCCGCGCGGCACAGCGCCCAGAACATCGCCTTCCACGAGGTGGGCCGGCAGGCCATCATGGCGGACCCGGACTGGAAGGGCGGGCACTATCTGCTGGAGGGCGCGCGGCCCGAAAAGGGGCTCGCCGTCGCCCGCATGGCGGCGCACATCACCTATCTCTCGGAGCCCGCGCTGCACCGCAAGTTCGGGCGCAAGCTGCAGGAGCGCGACGCCCCGACCTTCTCGTTCGACGCGGATTTCGAGATCGAATCCTACCTGCGCTACCAGGGCCGCAGCTTCGTCGAGCGCTTCGACGCGAACTCCTATCTCTACCTCACCCGCGCCATGGATTATTTCGACCTCGCCGCCGACTATGACGGCGTGCTGGCGCGCGCCTTCGGCAAGACTCGCACGCGCTTCTGCATGGTGTCGTTCACGTCGGACTGGCTGTTCCCCACCGCCGACACGCGCGCCATCGTCCACGCCCTCAACGCTTCTGGGGCGTCGGTCTCCTTCGTCGAAATCGAGACCGACAAAGGGCACGACGCCTTTCTGCTCGACGTGCCGGAGCTGTTCGCGACCAGCCGGGGCTTCATCGACTCGGCCGCCCACGCACGCGGGCTGCCTCCCGCGCGGGAGGCGTGAATGGCCGACCTTGCCGCCATGCTGCCCACCGGGGCCTCAGCCACCCGCATCGACCTCGTGCTCGTCGCCGGCATGGTGGAGCCGGGGTCGCGCGTGCTCGACGTCGGCTGCGGCGACGGCGCGCTGCTGCGGCTACTGCGCGAGGGCCGCAACGTCGACGCGCGCGGCATCGAGATATCCCAGTCCGGCGTCAACGAATGCGTGGCGCGCGGCCTCTCCGTCATCCAGGGCGACGCCGACACGGACCTCGCCGACTATCCGGACGACGCCTTCGACTACGTCATCCTGTCGCAGACCCTGCAGGCGACGCGCCGGCCGCGCGTGGTGCTGGAGCACATGCTGCGCATCGGCCGCCACGCCATCGTGTCGTTTCCGAATTTCGGCCACTGGAAGGTGCGGGCGCGGCTCGCCTTCGGCGGCCGCATGCCCGTCACCGAAAACCTGCCCGTCTCCTGGTACGAGACGCCGAACATCCACTTCTGCACGATCAGCGACTTCATCGACCTCGTGAACGCCATCGGCGCGCGCATCGAGCGTGTCGTCGCGCTCGACGCCGGCGGCAAGCAGATGCGCTTCGCGATGCCGTGGTGGGTGTGGAACCTGTTCGGCGAGCAGGCGGTGTTCGTGCTGACTCGGAAGCCCTAAGCGACCGCCGTCAGCCCCCGTCGGCCAGCGGGTGCAGGTCGCGCACCAGGCTCTTCAGCCGCTCGTCGAGCACGTGCGTGTAGATCTGCGTCGTCGAGATGTCGGCGTGGCCGAGCAGCTGCTGGACGACGCGCAGGTCCGCCCCGTTGTGCAGGAGATGGCTGGCGAAGGCGTGCCGCAGCACGTGCGGACTGACGTCGCCGCGCAGGCCCGCCGCCGCCGCGCAGGCCTTGAGGTCGCGAGCGAAGGCCTGGCGTGTCAGGTGCCCGCTTTCGCTGTCGGCCGGAAACAGGAACGGCGAGCGGCTTTGTCGCTGCGCGTCGCGCAATTCCCCGTAGCGGGCGATGGCGGCGCGGGCGCGGTCGTTGAGGGGAACGAGCCGCTCCTTGCCGCCCTTGCCGCGCACCACGATCAGCCGCTCGCGCAGGCGCGCCGTCGAGGCGGGCAGCGCCACCAGCTCCGAGACGCGCAGCCCCGTCGCGTAGAGCGTCTCGAGCAGCGCCGTCATGCGGGCGGCGCGCAGCCTCTCGCCGGCAGGGCGCGCCGCGTCGTCGATGCCCTCGGCGGCGACCGCCAGCAGCCGGTCGACATCGTCGATGCCGAGCGTCTTGGGCAGCGGCCGGCTCCGTTTCGGGCCCGCGAGGGCCACGGTGGGGTCGTCGGCGCGCAATCCCTCGCCATAGAGGAACTTGTGGAGCTGGCGCACGGCCGAAAGCCGCCGCGCGGCCGAGGACGCCTTGAGCTCGCGCGACGCCAGCCCCGCGATCCAGGCCCTGATGGCGTCGGCGTCCGCGCCCAGGACGCCGCCGTCGACGTTCTCCGCGTAGTCGGCCAGGTCGCGCCGGTAGGCCTCGACGGTGTTGCGCGCCGCGCCGCGCTCAGCCTCCAGCATGTCGAGGAAGGCGTCCACCGGCCCGGCGCCTCGGCGGGCACGGGCGCTCACCGTGGCAGTCTCGAGGCCGGGATGGTGACGGTGATCTCGCGCGGCTCGGGCTCGTACAGCGTCGCGAGCGCCAGCATGGCGGCGTACACGCCGCCCACCAGCACGGCGACCACCAGCAGGAAGCGCAGAATCACGGGCACGGCGGGACAATCCAGTTTCGCGACTGTTCGATCACGACTGCCGGCGCGAGGCAAGACAGATGAAATGACGTGCGCGCTCTGCTAGGGAAGAGCCGGGATGCGCCCTTGCGGCGCGACAAGAGGATCACGTGGAGACCGCGACCGAGGACCCGCCCGTCGAGGCGGACAACGCCGCGATCAAGGCTGCGCTGGGCGCGCGGTCGATCGTGCTGGTCGGCATGATGGGGGCCGGCAAGAGCTCGGTGGGCCGCCGGCTCGCCGGACGGCTGGGGCTGCCCTTCGCCGACGCCGACACCGAGATCGAGCGCGCCGCCGGCATGAGCATCCCGGAGATCTTCGCCGCGCGCGGCGAGGCGGATTTCCGCGACGGCGAGCGGCGCGTGATCGCCCGCCTGCTGGCCGAGGGACCGTTGGTGCTCGCCACCGGCGGCGGCGCGTTCATGAACGCCGAGACGCGCCAGCGCATCGCCGAGAACGGGATTTCGGTCTGGCTCCGGGCGGAGTTCGACGTGCTCATGCGCCGCGTCCGCAAGCGCTCCAACCGGCCGCTGCTGCAAACCCCGGACCCGGAAGGCACGCTGAGGAAGCTGATAGCCGACCGCAACCCGACCTACGCGCTCGCCGACATCACCGTCGAGAGCCGCGACGTGCCGCACGAGACCGTGGTGGCCGAGATCGTCTCCGCCCTGCGCGGCCATCTGCGCGAACCCCTGCCGACGAGAACCGCCTGACCATGCCCGACACACAAGCGGCCGGCGCGCCCGCCGAGACCGTCCACGTTCCGCTTGGCGACCGCGCCTACGACATCGTCATCGGTCCCGGCGTGCTGCACGACGCGGGCCGGCGCATCGCCGCCGTCGCACCCGGCGCCGCCTGCGCGATCGTCACCGACGAGAACGTGGCGCGCGTTCACCTGCCGGCGTTGTCGGCGAGCCTGGCCGCGGCGGGCGTTCGCGCCACCCCCGTGGTCGTGCCCCCGGGCGAGGCCTCGAAGTCCTACGCGATGTTCGAGACCGTCTGCGACGCCATCATCGCGGCGCGCATGGAGCGCGGCGACCTCGTCGTCGCGCTCGGCGGCGGCGTGGTCGGCGACCTCGCCGGCTTCGCGGCGGCCTCGGTGCGGCGCGGCATGCGCTTCGTCCAGATCCCGACCTCCCTGCTCGCGCAGGTCGACTCGTCGGTGGGCGGCAAGACCGGCATCAACTCCCCCCACGGCAAGAACCTCGTCGGCGCGTTCCACCAGCCGAGACTCGTTCTGGCGGACACGGCGGCGCTCGACACGCTGCCGCCGCGCGAGTTCCGCGCCGGCTACGCCGAGGTGGCGAAATACGGGCTGATCGACGACCCCGCCTTCTTCGCCTGGCTGGAGGAGAACCACCGCGCCGTGTTCGCGGGCGGGGCGGCGCGCGTCGCCGCCATTCGCGCCAGTTGCGCCGCCAAGGCGGCCGTCGTCGTGCGCGACGAGCGCGAGGACGGCGACCGCGCCTTGCTCAACCTCGGCCACACCTTCGCGCACGCCTTCGAGCGCATCACGCGCTACGACGGCGCGCGGCTGGTGCATGGCGAGGCGGTGGCGATCGGCCTCGTCTGCGCCTTCGCCTTCTCGGCCCGGCTCGGGCTGGCCTCCGGGCAGGACGCCTCGCGCGTCGCGGGCCATCTGCGCACGGTCGGCCTGCCCACCGCCATCCGCGACATTCCGGGCTGGGACGCCGGGGCGGCCGCCATTCTCGACGCCATGGCGCAGGACAAGAAGGTGCGCCGGGGCGCGCTGACCTTCATCCTGGCCAACGGCATCGGCCGCAGCTTCGTGGCGCGCGACGTCGACGCGGCGGCGGTGCGCGCGTTCCTCGACGACGCGCTGCGGGAAGGGTGAGGCTCGGGCGATGGAAAACGTTCACGTCGAAGCAAACCCCTGGCTGGCGCTGCTCATCGTCGTCTTCTGCCTGGCGCTGTCGGCCTTCTTCTCCGGCGCCGAGACGGCGCTGACGGCCGCCTCTCGCGCCCGCATGCACGCACTGCAGGCGGCGGGCGACCGCCGCGCCGGCATCGTAAACCGCCTGCTGCTGGCGCGCGAGCGGCTGATCGGGGCCATGCTGATCGGCAACAACGTCGTCAATATCGGCGCGTCCGCCTTCACCACGAGCGTCCTGGTGGAGCTGTTCGGCTCGGGCGGCGTGATCTACGCCACCGTCGCCATGTCGGTGCTGGTGGTCGTGTTCGCCGAGGTGATGCCCAAGACCGTGGCGATCAACAAGCCGGACCAGGCGGCGCTGCTGCTGGCGCGGCCGGTGTCGTGGGTCGTCGCCTTGTTCGGCCCGCTCACCATGGCCATCGAGGCCTTCGTCCGGGCCATCCTGCGCCTCGTCGGCATCGACATCCGCGCCAACCAGTCGGTGCTGTCTCCCTCCGAGGAGATCCGCGGCACGGTGGAGCTGCTGCACCGCGAGGGCGGCGTCGAGCCCGAGGCCCGCAAGATGTTCGGCGGCCTGCTCGACCTCGAGGAGCTCGAGGTCTCGGACGTGATGATCCACCGCACCAAGATGCGCACGATCTCCGCCGACCTCTCCTCCGAGGAGATCGTGCGCGAGGTGCTGTCCTCCCCCTACACGCGGCTGCCTTTGTGGTCCGGCACGGCGGAGAACATCATCGGCGTGCTGCACGCCAAGGACCTGCTGCGGGCGCTCGACGCCGTGAAGGGCGACGCCGCCCAGCTCGACGTCAAGGCCATCGCGCTCGACCCCTGGTTCGTGCCCGACACCACCTCGCTGGTCGACCAGCTCAAGGCGTTCCTGGCGCGCAAGACGCACTTCGCCCTGGTCGTCGACGAATACGGCGAGGTGATGGGGCTCGTGACGCTGGAAGACATTCTGGAGGAGATCGTCGGGGATATCCGCGACGAGCACGACGTCGCCGTGCAGGGCGTGCGGCCGCTGCCGGACGGCTCCGTGAACGTCGACGGCTCGGTGCCGGTGCGCGACCTCAACCGCGCCATGGACTGGCGGCTGCCCGACGAGGAGGCGACCACCATCGCCGGCCTCGTCATCCACGAGGCGCAGACCATCCCGGACACCGGCCAGGTGTTCACCTTCCACGGCTACCGCTTCCAGGTGCTGCGCAAGTCGCGCAACCGCATCACCGCGCTCAGGATCACGCCGCTGGCGCGCAACCCGGCCGCGTGAGGCGTTCCTGCCGGGGTTTTCTTGACTCCGGCGGCGCTTTCCCCTATCGGCTGCGGACTTCATTGGCGAATTCTCGTCCTTGAGCCACCGCCCGGGCCCGGAGCCCGGAGGTCCACGCCCGACAGCGCGTCGCGCCCTCGGGCGCATTCGGCTTTGGGGCGACGCCTGGCTGGGAGCTTCGGATGGCGGACGAGCGGACGGCGCTGGACATCGGCGACGCTGTCAACGAGACCTGCCCGTGGTCGGGCAAGCCGATCTCGGCGGACTCGCTGACGCTGTATCGCGGATTCGTGGTCGGCTTCTGCAATCCGGGCTGCCGCGACAAGTTCGAAGCCGCGACCCGCCATTTCGACGCCGCACTGGCCGGCTACCTGCCGGACGACGACGAGCCGGACGACGCCGGGCTCGGCTCCACCGCGCAGGCAGGGTGATTCATGTTCGACGGCCTTTCCGAGAAACTTTCCGGCATCCTCGACAAGCTCACGCGCCGCGGCGCGCTGACCGAGGAGGACGTCAACGCCGCGCTGCGCGAGGTGCGCCGGGCGCTGATCGAGGCCGACGTGGCGCTCGAGGTCGTGCGCTCGTTCACCGACAAGGTGCGCAGCCGGGCGGTCGGCGCGGAGGTGGTGAAGTCCGTCACCCCGGGCCAGATGGTCGTCAAGATCGTCCACGACACGCTGGTCGAGACGCTGGGGTCGGACGCCGATCCGATCAACCTCGACGCGGTGCCCCCCGTGCCGATCCTGATGGTCGGCCTGCAGGGCTCGGGCAAGACCACCTCGACGGCCAAGATCGCCCGCCGCCTGCAGGACCGCCAGGGCCGCAAGGTGCTGATGGCCTCGCTCGACACGCGCCGCCCCGCCGCGATGGAGCAGCTGTCCGTGCTCGGCCAGCAGGTGGGCGTGGCCACCCTGCCCATCGTCGCCGGCCAGAACGCCGTGCAGATCGCCCGCCGCGCGCTCGAGGCGGCGCGCCTCGGCGGCTTCGACGTGGTGATGCTCGACACCGCCGGCCGCACCACGGTCGACGAGGCCCTGATGACCGAGGTCGCCGAGGTGAAGGCGCAGACCCAGCCGCACGAGGTGCTGCTGGTGGCCGACGCCCTCACCGGCCAGGACGCCGTCAACACCGCCCGAGCCTTCGACGGGCGGGTCGGCGTCACCGGCATCGTTCTGACCCGCGTCGACGGCGACGGCCGCGGCGGCGCGGCGCTCTCCATGCGCGCCGTCACCGGCAAGCCCATCAAGCTCGTCGGCACCGGCGAGAAGATGGACGCGCTGGACGAGTTCCATCCGGCCCGCATCGCCAACCGCATTCTCGGCATGGGCGACATCGTCTCGCTCGTCGAGAAGGCGGCGCAGACCATCGACCAGGAGAAGGCCGCCCGCATCGCCGAGAAGATGCGCAAGGGCAAGTTCGACCTGGAGGACATGCGCGACCAGCTCGGCCAGGTCGAGAAGATCGGCGGCATCGGCGGGCTGATGGGCATGATGCCCGGCATGGCCAAGCTGAAGGACCAGGTGTCCGCCGCCAACCTCAGCGGCAAGACGATCTCCCGGCAGATCGCCATCATCAACTCGATGACGCCGAAGGAGCGCCGCAACCCCGACCTGCTCAAGGCCTCGCGCAAGAAGCGCATCGCCGCCGGCTCGGGCGCGAAGGTGGAGGAGGTCAACCGCCTGCTCAAGACGCATCGCCAGATGGCCGACATGATGAAGATGATGGGGCAGGGCGGAAAGCGCGGCCCGCTCGCCGGCCTCGCCAACATGTTCGGCATGGGCGGCGGCGGACCGCAGGTGACGCCCGAGATGCTGGCCCAGCTCAAGGACAAGCTGCCCCCCGGCTCGCTGCCGGACATGCCGCCCATGCCGGGCGGCGGAATCCCGGCCGCGCCGCCGGCCGGCCTCGGCGCGGCGCCGAAGCCGCCCGGCCTGCCCGGGCTCGGCGGCAAGCTGCCCGGCCTCGGCGGCGGCGGCTTCAATCCGTTCGGCAGGAAGAAATGAGCTTCGCGCGGCCTCGAGCCCCTTCCCCGTCGGGGCTCGGCCGCGCGCGTGATCGAATGACGGGAATGAAACTGAAGGAAACTCGACAATGGCTTTGAAGATTCGCCTCGCCCGCGGTGGCGCGAAGAAGCGTCCGCACTACTCGATCGTCGTCGCCGACAGCCGCTATCCGCGCGACGGCCGCTTCATCGAGAAGCTCGGCACGTTCGACCCGATGCTGCCGAAGGACTCCGCCGAGCGCGTGAAGATGGACATGGAGAAGGCCAAGGCCTGGATTGCCAAGGGCGCCCAGCCGACCGACCGCGTCGCCCGCTTCCTCGACGCCGCCGGCGTCGCCAAGCGCGAGGCCCGCAGCAACCCGGAGAAGGCCAAGCCGAAGAAGAAGGCGCAGGAGCGCGCCGCCGCCGCCGCGGCCGAGTAAGCCCATCGACACGCGGGCGCGGCCCACCGGCCGCGTCCGCCTTCTTCGCCCGGACGCACCATGCCCAGCGACCTCATCCTCGTCGGCGTGTTCGGCGCGCCGCATGGCGTGCGCGGCGAGCTGCGGCTGAAATCCTACACCGACGACCCGCTGGCCATCGCCGGCTACGGCCGGCTGGCCGATTCCGCCGGCAAGCGCCAGTTCGTCCTCGCCTCCGCCCGCCTTGTGAAGGACGACATGCTGGTCGTCCGGGTCGAGGGGGTGAATGACCGCGAAGCCGCCGCCGCGCTCACCAACGTCAAGCTCCACGTCCCGCGCGCCCGCCTGCCGGAGCCGGAGGACGAGGAGGAATTCTACCGCGCCGACCTCATCGGCCTGCGCGTCGAGGACGAGGACGGGGCGCTGCTCGGCACAATCGGCGCCGTGCTCGACTTCGGCGCCGGCGACATCCTCGAAATGCTGCCCGTCGACGGCGGGCGTCCCGTCATGCTGCCCTTCAGCAAGTCCGTCGTGCCGGTCGTCGACGTGCGGGGCGGCCGCATCGTCGCCCGCCCGCCCGTGCTGGTGCAGGAGGAGGAGGCCGGCGACGACGAGGCCGGTCCGGCCGCATGAGCTGGTCGGCGAGCGTCCTCACCCTCTTCCCCGAAATGTTTCCGGGCCCGCTCGGCCTGTCCCTGGCCGGTGACGCGCTGGCGCGCGGCCTGTGGTCTCTCGACGTGCGCGACATTCGCGCCCACGGCCTCGGCCGCCACCGCGCGGTGGACGACACGCCGGCAGGCGGCGGCGCGGGAATGGTGATCC
This sequence comes from Alsobacter ponti, assembly GCF_024294805.1. Taxonomy (GTDB): domain Bacteria; phylum Pseudomonadota; class Alphaproteobacteria; order Rhizobiales; family Beijerinckiaceae; genus Alsobacter; species Alsobacter ponti. Next base: position 104,309 of record NZ_JANCLU010000007.1, on the reverse strand, counting down.
GCGCCGACGTTCTCGCCGCCGCCGTGGACGAGGTCTCGCCCCAGGGCGACCCGCGCCCGCGCCTGCTAATGAGCCCGCGCGGACGCCCGCTGACGCAGGCCCGCGTGCGCCAGCTCGCCGCCGGCCCCGGCGCGGTGCTGGTCTGCGGGCGTTTCGAAGGCGTCGACGAACGCGTCATCGAGGGGCGGGGGCTGGAGGAAGTCTCAATCGGCGACTACGTGCTGTCAGGCGGCGAGCCGGCGGCGCTGGTGCTGATGGACGCCTGCGTCCGCCTGATCCCGGGCGTGATGGGCAAGGACGCCTCCGGCGCGGAGGAAAGCTTCGAGAACAACCTGCTCGAATATCCCCACTACACCCGCCCGCGCGAATGGGAGGGGCGCGCCATCCCCGACGTGCTGCTCTCGGGCGACCACGGCCGCATCGCCCGCTGGCGGCGCGAGCAGGCGGAGCGCCTCACGCGCGAGCGGCGGCCGGACCTGCTCGACTGAGCCTCGGCCGTCGAAGCACCGGCGACGCCGCGTCTCGACAACCCCGCCGCTCTGGTGTAAGGACCCGCGTCCAACTGAAAACAGCGGGGCCGTACCGCTCGCCCGGGCCGCAAGGCGGGGGCGCAACCGGCAGGAGATTGTCATGGATATCATTCAGCAGCTCGAGAAAGAGCAGGCCGAGAAGCTTATCGCGCGCCGCGCCATCCCGGACTTCCGTCCCGGCGACACCGTCCAGGTCAACGTGAAGGTGGTCGAAGGCGACCGCAGCCGCGTGCAGGCCTACGAGGGCGTCTGCATCGCCCGCAACGGCGGCGGCATCCAGGAGAGCTTCACCGTCCGCAAGATCAGCTACGGCGAGGGCGTGGAGCGCGTGTTCCCGATCTACTCGCCGATGATCGACTCGATCAAGGTCGTGCGCACGGGCAAGGTGCGGCGCGCCAAGCTGTATTACCTGCGCGACCGTCGCGGCAAGTCGGCCCGCATCGCCGAGCGCAAGGACGCGCCGAAGGGCGACAAGGCCGGCAAGTAAGCGCGCCGCGAGGCTTCGCGCCGGCATCGCCGGCGTCACGTCGAGCGCGGCCCATTGGGCCGCGTTTTCGTTTCCGCCCCCGCGAGCCCCTTCCGCGCCGCGGGCCGGGCGGTTAAATCATCCAGGCACACGTTCCGTCACAGCGAGCATCCCGATGGCGCCACGCACCCTCTACGACAAGATCTGGGACGACCATGTCGTCGACACGCAGCCGGACGGCACCTGCCTGCTCTACATCGACCGCCATCTCGTCCATGAGGTAACGAGCCCGCAGGCCTTCGAGGGGCTGCGCATGTCCGGCCGCAAGGTGCGCGCGCCGGGCAAGACGCTCGCCGTGGTCGACCACAACGTGCCCACCACCGACCGCTCGCACGGTATCGCCGACCCGGAGGCCGCGACGCAGGTGGCGGCGCTGGCCGAGAACGCCCGCGAGTTCGGCATCGAGTACTATAACGAGCTCGACCGTCGCCAGGGCATCGTCCACATCATCGGCCCCGAGCAGGGCTTCACCCTGCCCGGCACCACGATCGTGTGCGGCGACAGCCACACCTCCACGCACGGCGCGTTCGGCGCCCTGGCGCACGGCATCGGCACCAGCGAGGTCGAGCACGTGCTCGCCACGCAGACGCTGATCCAGAAAAAGGCCAGGAACATGCGCGTCACTGTCGACGGCCAGCTGCCGGCCGGCGTGACCGCCAAGGACATCATCCTCGCCATCATCGGCGAGATCGGTACGGCCGGCGGCACCGGCCACGTCATGGAGTACGCGGGCGAGGCGATCCGCGCTCTCTCCATGGAAGGCCGCATGACGGTCTGCAACATGTCCATCGAGGGCGGAGCGCGCGCCGGCCTGGTGGCCCCCGACGAGAAGACCTACGCCTACCTGAAGGATCGTCCCAAGACCCCGAAGGGCGCGGCCTGGGACGCGGCCCGCCGGTACTGGGACACGCTCGTGACCGACGAAGGCGCGGCCTTCGACCGCGAGGTGCGGCTCGACGCGGCCAACCTGCCGCCCATCGTCACCTGGGGCACGAGCCCCGAGGACGTCGCCTCGGTTTCCGGCTTCGTGCCGCGCCCCGAGGACGCGGCAAGCGAGCAGAAGAAGGCCGCCATCGCCCGCGCGCTCGACTATATGGGCCTGAAGGGCGGCGAGCGCATCCAGGACATCGCCGTCGACCGCGTGTTCATCGGCTCGTGCACCAACGGGCGCATCGAGGACCTGCGCGCCGTCGCCGGCATCGTCGCGGGCAAGACGGTCAACGCCAACGTCAACGCCATGATCGTTCCCGGCTCCGGCCTGGTGAAGGAACAGGCCGAGGCCGAGGGACTGGACAAGATCTTCAAGGCGGCCGGCTTCGACTGGCGTGAGCCGGGCTGCTCGATGTGCCTGGCCATGAACGCCGACAAGCTGGCGCCCGGAGAGCGCTGCGCCTCGACCTCGAACCGCAACTTCGAGGGCCGCCAGGGCTTCCGAGGCCGCACGCATCTCGTGTCGCCGATCATGGCCGCCGCCGCCGCGGTGGCGGGCCGTTTCGTCGACGTCCGCGAGTGGCGCTGAGCGCCGCTCCGAAATCTTCGCCTCCAACGACAAAAGCCCCCGGCTCGCGCCGGGGGCTTTCGCGTTTTCGCGTCAATCGCGCAGAACCGCAGTGATGCTATTTTAACGGATATCAAGGCATGTTACGGGCGTTTCAGCATCCCTTTTTGTGAAAGACGTTGCCCATGGTCAGCCAACAGGAAATCACCGCCGCGATCGGCGCTCACGGCCTGTGGAAGCGCCGCCTGCAATTCGCCATCGACGACGGCACGTCCTCGCAGTCGGTCGAAACCGCCTGCAAGGACAATCTGTGCCAGTTCGGCAAGTGGCTCTACAGCCCCGCGACCGCCTCGGCGCGTGGCTCCACGCACTACGAGAAGTGCCGCCGGCTGCACGCCGAGTTCCACGTCGCCACGGCCGACGTGCTGAAACTGGCGCTGGCCGGCGACAAGGTCGCCGCCCGGCGGGAGCTCAACGACGGGCGCTTCGCCCATATCTCCGCCGACCTCACCCGCGCGATGCAGGACTGGAAGAAGACCCTGGCCTGATCGCCGGCCTCACCAGCAGCGGCGGACGGGTTGCATGACCCAGCCGCCGCGCCACGGGCTCCAGCGGCGGTGGTAGACCGTCCGGCATCCGTGCCGCCACGGGCGATAGCCATAGTCGGAATGGTGGCGACGGTAGCCGTAGGCGCGGCCATAGGGCGGGCCGCCCCATTGCGCCTGGACCAGCGGCGCGGTCTCGATGGAGGGGCCTCGGGCCGCCGGCGCGGCGTCGGCGGGCGCGGCGGCCAGCAGGCCGGATCCGGCCAGCGCGGCGAACAGCGCGGTCCGGACGGGGGTCAGCCTGAACATGGTCATGGCGATTGCTCCTTCTGCCGGCCCTTCTCTTGCTCTTGCGGGCCGATGACGCACGTTCTACCGGTGGTCGGGTGAATGCCGGCCGAACCTTCCGTTCACCCGGCGTTCAATCTGTTTCCCGGGACGCGGCCGGCGGAGGCGAGCGGTGGACAAGCAGGGGCGGACGCCGGACGGCGACGAGCGCCAGCGCGAATCGCGCCGGATTCTCGACCGTGTCGCGGCCGAGTCGGAGTCGGTGGGCGCGTCGGCCCTGGCGCGAGCCGTCCGCCACCTCGCCGCAAGCGACGCCCCGCCGGAGGATCGCATCGAGGTGTGGGGACGCCGCATCGGCCGGACGCTCGGGCTCGTCTTCGCGATCTACCTCGTCGCGACCCTCGTCGAGCACTTCGCCCGGTGAGCCGCCAGTGACCGACAAGCGACAGACCCCTCCCGTCGACTGGGCCGCCGCCGCCGCTCCGTCGCTCGACGACCTCGAGCGCCTGGCGCAGGCCGCCTTCGCGCGGCTGCCGGAGCCGTTCCGCGCGCTGTGCGCCGACGTGATCATCCGCGTCGACGACTTCCCCGACGACGAGACCCTGGACGAGATGGGCTGCGAGACGGAGTTCGACCTTCTGGGCCTGTTTCGCGGCGTCGGCCTCGCGCAGGGCGGCTCGACGCCACGCACCGGCCAGTTGCCGAACATGATCTGGCTCTACCGCCGGCCGCTGCTCGACTACTGGGCCGATCACGACGAAACGCTCGGCCACCTCGTGACGCACGTGCTGGTGCACGAGATCGGCCATCACTTCGGCTTTTCGGACGAGGACATGGAAGCCATCGAAGCGGCCGCGGGCTGAGCGTCAAAGACCTACCATCGCCGCCCGTTTTGCTCTAAGAACCGCCCGGATGCGGGTGCGCGCGCCCGCCTGTCACGCTCCGGAAACGATCATGCAGCCCTTCACCACTCTCACCGGCGTCGCCGCACCGCTCGAGCTGATGAATGTCGACACCGACATGATCATCCCGAAGCAGTACCTCAAGACGATCAAGCGCACCGGTCTCGCCACCGGGCTGTTCGCCGAGCAGCGTTTCCGCGAGGACGGGTCCGAGAACCCGGACTTCGTGCTGAACCAGCCGGCCTACCGCAAGGCGCAGATCCTGGTCGCGGGCGACAATTTCGGCTGCGGCTCGTCGCGCGAACACGCGCCGTGGGCGCTGCTCGACTTCGGCATTCGCTGCGTGATCTCGACGTCGTTCGCGGACATTTTCTACAACAACTGCTTCAAGAACGGCATCCTGCCGGTCACCGTGTCGCAGGAAGACCTCGACAAGCTGTTCGACGACGCCCGCCGCGGCGCCAACGCCACGCTGACGGTCGATCTCGAGGCCCAGGAAATCCGCGGCCCGGACGGCGGCGTCGTGACGTTCGAGATCGACGCGTTCCGCAAGCATTGCCTGCTGAACGGGCTGGACGACATCGGCCTCACCATGGTCAAGGCGCCGGCCATCGACACCTACGAGAGCAAGGCGGCGGCGTCCCGCCCCTGGCTGTGACCTGACGGGCGGTCCGCCCGGGCGGGCCGCACCCGTTTCGCGAGCGACATCCACGATTCACGCGACGCGCGGCCTCCTGTAGCATCGGGGCCATGCTGCGAATCGTCCTCCCGGCCATGCTGCTGCTGGCCGCCGCCCCCGCCGTCGCGCAATCGGACTTCCGCGCCTGCCTCTCGGGCCTGCGCGGGAGCGTGACCGCCAAGGGCGTCTCGACCGCAACCTTCGATGCGGCGACGCGCGGGCTGGAGCCCGACATGAAGGTGGTCGAGTTCCTCAACGACCAGCCCGAGTTCAAGACTCCGATCTGGGACTACCTGGCCGCCCTCGTCGACGAGGAGCGCGTCGCCGACGGAAAGGCGATGCTGCGCCAGTGGTCGTCGGCGCTCGCCGCGGCCGAGCAGCGCTTCGGCGTCGACCGCTACACGATCGTGGCGGTGTGGGGCGTCGAATCCGACTTCGGCAAGGCCATCGGCAAGCGGCCGCTGGTGCAATCGCTGGCGACGCTCTCCTGCTACGGGCGGCGGCAGGCCTATTTCCGCACCGAGTTCGCCGCGACGATGACGATCCTGGAACGCGGCGACGTCGATCCCGGGCACCTCACCGGCTCCTGGGCGGGCGCGTTCGGCCACACGCAGTTCATGCCGTCGACCTTCCTGCGGCTCGCGGTCGACAATGACGGAGACGGACGGCGCGACGTGGTCGATTCGGTGCCGGACGCGCTCGGCTCCACGGCGAACTACCTCGCCCGCTCGGGCTGGACGAAAGGCGGCACGTGGGGCTTCGAGGTGCGGCTGCCGCCGGGGTTCAACGCCTCGCTCGTCGGCCGCGGCAAGAAACGCGGCTTCGACCAGTGGGCCAAGCTCGGCGTGCGGCGCGCCGACGGCCGCGCCATGCCGGAGGGCGGCGCCGCCGGGCTGATCGCCCCGGCGGGCCTCTCCGGCCCCGCCTTCCTCGTCACCCGCAACTTCGACGCCATCTACGCCTACAACGCCGCCGAGAGCTACGCGCTGGCCATCGCCCATCTGTCCGATCGGCTGCGTGGAGGCGGGCCCTTCGTGACGCCGTGGCCGACCAACGACCGCGGCCTCTCCCGCGCGGAGCGGCGCGAGCTGCAGGCCCTGTTATTGCGCAAAGGCTACGACATCGGCGCGCCGGACGGCGCCATCGGCACGAAGACGCGCCAGGCCATCGCCGACGTGCAGCGCCAGCTCGGGGCCGAGCAGGACGGACGGGCGTCGCTGTCGGTGCTCACGGCCCTGCGCGGCGGCCGCTGAGGCTCCTCAGCCCAGGCGGGAGATGGCGTCGGCGATCGCCACGGTGCGGCGTCCGATATCGGCGTGCAGGCGCTCCACCATGCGGCCGTCGAGCTGGAGAGCGCCCTTGTCGCGGTTCTCCGGCATCGCGAACAGGTCAATGACCGCGCGGGCGCGCGCCACCTCCTCGGCGGACGGCGCGAACACCTCGTTGGCGACGGCGAGCTGGCTTGGATGGATCAGCGTCTTGCCGTCGAACCCGAAGTCGCGCCCCTGCTCGCACTCGGCGCGGAACCCGGCTTCGTCGGAGATGGCGTTGAACACGCCGTCGATGATGTCGAGCCCATGCGCCCGCGCCGCCGCGAGGCAGGCCTGCAGCCAGGGGACGAACGCGGCGCGTCCGGGGGTCAGGCGGGCGCGGGTTTCCTTGGCGAGGTCGTTGGTGCCCATCACGAAGCATTCGAGCCGATTGGCCGGATCGGCCGCCGCGGTGCCGATGGCGGCGGCGTTCAGCATGGCGAGCGGCGTCTCCATCATCGCCCACAGCCGCGTCCGCGAGGGTGTCTCGGTGAGCGCCATCGAGGACGCCGCCCGCGAGATGTGGGCCGGGGAGGAAACCTTCGGCACCAGGATCGCGTCCGGGCCGGCGGGACAGATGGCGGCGAAGTCGTCCGCCCCCCACGGCGTGTCGAGGCCGTTGACCCGCACCACGACTTCGCGCGGACCGAAGCCGCCGGCGTGGACCGCCGCCGCGACCTGCTCCCGCGCCAGCGCCTTGGCCTCGGGGGCCACCGCGTCCTCGAGATCGAGGATCAGCACGTCCGCCGCCAGCGTGCGCGCCTTTTCCAGCGCGCGGGCGTTCGATCCAGGCATGTAGAGGGCGGAGCGGCGGGGTCGGATCATGCGGAGCGTGCTGGACATGGTCTGGGGCTGCGCCATTCTGTCTGTCGTTGTTGTTGCGGCGCAGCATAGACCGAACCTTACCGCCGCGCCATCATCGACCAACGGCGGAGGACACGGGTGATGGACTGGGTCGCCGGGGTGGACGGATGCCCCGCCGGATGGATCGTCGCGCTGGCTCGCCTCGACGGGGCGGCCGAGCCCCGGATCGCCGTGGTCCCGACTTTCGCCGACGTTCTCGCCGCCGCGCCATCGTGCGCGGCGATCGCCGTCGACATGCCGATCGGCCTGCCGGAGCGCATCGGGCCGGGAGGCCGGGGGCCGGAACGCGCCCTGCGGCCGCTGCTCGGCGCGCGCCAGAGCTCGGTGTTCGCCGTGCCGTCCCGACGGGCCGTGTTCGAGGCCGACTATCGCGCCGCATGCGCGGCGGCGCTGGCCACCTCCGACCCGCCGCGCATGGTGTCCAAGCAGTGCTACTTCCTGTTCCCGAAGATCCGGGAGGTCGACACGGCGCTGCGCGCCGACCCCACCCTCCCTGCCCGGCTGTTCGAGAGCCACCCCGAAGGCGTGTTCATGATGCTGAACGGCGGCCCGCTCGCTCACCCCAAAAAGGTGAAGTCGCGCCCCTTCGCCGAGGGCCTCGCCGAACGGCGGGCGCTGCTGGCGCGGGCAGGGTTGCCGCCGGGGCTGCTCGCCGCGCCGCCCCCGCGCGGGGCTGGGCCGGACGACCTGCTCGACGCCTTCGCCTGCGCCGTCGCCGCGCGACGCATCGCGCGCGGCGAGGCCAGGCGCTTCCCCGACAACCCGGAACGTGACGCGCACGGCCTGCCGATGGTCATTCACGCCTGAAAACGCGCCTCGCCGCGCGTGACACGCCGCGACGACGGGCCTAGAAGTCGATCCGCACCCGGAACCCCGCGGAGCCCCATGCCCGTCCAAGCCTCTCCCGCCGAAGCCCTTCCCGTCACGCGCGCCGACATCGAGGCCGCGCACGCTCGCATCCGCGACCATGTCCGCCGCACGCCCTTGCTGCGGGCCGACGCCGACCTCGCGCCCGGCTGCGCCGTCACCTTCAAGCTCGAGCTGATGCAGCACGCCGGGTCCTTCAAGACGCGGGGAGCCTTCAACAACCTGCTGTCGCGCGAGGTGCCCGCGGCAGGCGTCACGGCCGCCTCGGGCGGCAATCACGGCGTCGCCACGGCCCTGGCGGCAAGCCGGCTCGGCCACCGCGCCCGCATCTTCGTCCCCGAGATCGCGTCCAAGGTGAAGATCGCCGCCATCCGCGCCCAGGGGGCGGAGGTGGCGATCGGCGGGGCGCGCTACGCCGACGCCCAGGCCGCCTGCGACCTGCATGCGCAGTCGAGCGGCGCGCTCATCGTCCATCCGTTCGACTCGACGGCCACGGTCGCCGGGCAGGGCGTCGTGGCGAAGGAGTGGGAGGAGGACCAGGCGGCGCTCGGCCTCGGCGCGCTGGACACGGTCCTCATCGCCGTGGGCGGCGGCGGGCTGGTCGCCGGCGTGGCGGCCTGGTGGGCCGGGCGCGTCAACGTCGTCGGCGTCGAGCCGGAAGGCTCGCGGTGCCTCGACGCGGCGCTGGTGGCCGGCGAGCCGGTCGACGTTCCGGTCGAGTCGATCGCCGCCGATTCGCTTGGGGCACGCCGGGTCGGCCAGATTCCCTTCCAGGTGGCGCGGCGCGCCGTCGACCATGTCGCGCTGGTGGCGGACGACGCCATCCGCTCGGCGCAGCTCCTGCTGTGGCGCGACTACCGCATCGCCAGCGAGCCCGGCGGAGCGGCGGCGCTGGCGGCGCTCCTCTCCGGCCGCTACCGGCCGCAAGCCGGCGAACGAGTCGGCGTGTTGCTGTGCGGGGGCAATGTCGACCCCGCGACCCTGGCCTGAAGCGAGGACCCTCCATGTTTCCAGACCGTTTGCGCGAGGGCTACAAGGCTTTTCTCGGAGATCGTTTTCCGCGCGAGCAATTCCGTTTCGAGGAATTGGCCGCCGCCGGCCAGCAGCCGGAGACGATGATCATTGGCTGCTGCGACAGCCGCGTGTCGCCCGAGGTGATCTTCGATGCGCGGCCCGGCGAGCTCTTCGTGGTGCGCAACGTCGCCAACATGGTGCCGCCCTTCGAGACCCAGGGCGTCTTCCACGGTACCTCCGCCGCGCTGGAGTTCGCGGTCCAGGCGCTCAAGGTGAAGCACATCGTCGTGCTCGGCCACGGCCGCTGCGGCGGCGTGCGCGCCTTCGCCTCCGAGGGCGAGCCGCTGTCGCCGGGCGACTTCATCGGCAAATGGATGACGCTGATCGCGCCCGCCGCCGAAAAGGCGGGTCCGCGAGACGGCCAGCCGCTGGGCGACTTCGTGGAGAAGCTCGCGATGATCTCCGTGGCGCAGAGCCTGGAGAACCTGATGACCTTCCCGTGCATCCGGATTCTGGTCGAGAAGGGACGCCTTGAGCTGCATGGCGCCTATTTCGACGTGACGACGGGCGTGCTGTCGCTGCGCGACCCCCATACCGGCCTGTTCACGCCGGCCGAGCCCGAGGTCCGCGCCCGCGTCTCGATGTTCCGCGCCGACGGGCCCTGACACGAAAAGGGCGGGCCTCGCGGCCCGCCCTGTTGGGGAGTTCCGGCTGCCGGCTCAGGCGGCCTGCTGCTTCGGAAGCAGCAGCTTGCGGTTGATCAGAGCCTCGGCGATCTGAATGGCGTTGAGCGCAGCGCCCTTGCGCAGATTGTCGGACACGCACCAGAAGGCGAGGCCGTTCTCGACGGTGATGTCCTCGCGGATGCGCGAAATGTAGGTCGCGTCCTCGCCCGCCGCCTCGTGCGGGGTGATGTAGCCGCCGGGCTCGCGCTTGTCGACGACGAGACAGCCCGGCGCGGAGCGCAGGATGTCGCGCGCCTCGTCGGCGCTGAGCGGCTGTTCGAACTCGACGTTGACCGCCTCCGAGTGGGAGATGAAGACCGGCACGCGAACGCAGGTGGCGGTGAGCTTGATCTTCGGGTCGAGAATCTTCTTCGTCTCGACGTTCATCTTCCACTCTTCCTTCGTGTACCCGTCCTCCATGAACACGTCGATGTGGGGGATCAGGTTGAAGGCGATGCGCTTGGGAAACTTCTTCGCCTCGACGTCGCGCAGCGAGTAAAGCGCCTTGGTCTGGCGGTCGAGCTCGTCCATGCCGTCCTTGCCCGCGCCGGACACCGACTGGTAGGTCGACACCACGACGCGCTTGATCGTGGCGCGGTCGTGCAGCGGCTTCAGGGCGACGACGAGCTGCGCCGTCGAGCAGTTCGGGTTGGCGATGATGTTGCGGCGGTTCGGGTTCGCCATGTACTCGGCCAGCACATGGGCGTTCACCTCCGGCACCACCAGCGGCACGTCGGAGTCGTAGCGGAAGCACGACGAGTTATCGATGACCATGCAGCCCTGCGCACCGATGCGCGGGCCCCACTCCTTGGCCACCGCCGACCCGGCGGACATCAGGCAGATGTCCGTGCCCGAGAAATCGTAGTGGTCGAGCGCCTTGGACTTCAGCGTGCGGTCGCCGTAGGAGATCTCGGTCCCCTGGCTGCGCGTCGAGGCAAGCGCGACGACTTCATCGGCGGGGAAAGCGCGCTCGGCGAGGATGTCGAGCATGGCGCGCCCCACATTCCCCGTGGCGCCAACGACGGCGACCTTGAAACCCATGGCTGTCATTCCTGTCTGTGCGGTGCCTCCCCCGGGAACCAGACCCGCGGCGTCGCGGGGCCCTTCATCCCCCGCCGGGGGAGATCCGGAGCGAGGACAAGCGTCAGCGCGTCGCGCCGCCTTTGGCGGCGGACGTTTTCGTCGTCGTCGTTTTGGTCGACGCAGCGAAAGACATCGCGAGACCCAATCCTCGGCACATGCCGATGTGGCCAGTGAGAAACACGGGAAAGGCCGGAAAGTCAATCAGGGCCTTCGGCCAGCGCCGGGCGGCCGCGCCCACGCTTGGCCACGGGGCGTTAACCGCGTCGCCTAACCCCTCGTTGACTCTGCCGACCGATCGCAAGCCCTTGGTAAGAATCGACTTAATCCCTTCGCGCAAATTGCCCCCGTTGCGCCGACGCGCAGCCGGGCGTCGCCGACCTCCGCCCGACGCCCCGACGCGGAGAGGGAGCATGGTCGATCACACCGCGGGAGAGTTCAGGCCGAAGCGGGCGCGCGACGCCCTGCTCTCGCTGCCCCGTTCCTACCGCGAGGAAACCGAGGAGGCCGCGGCCCCCTCGCCGCTGCGCTACGCGGCCGGCCTCGCCGGCCTGCTGCTGCTGGCCTGGTTGACGCTGCCCGCGCTGCTCACCTCCGGACGCGCGCCGTCCGCCGGCGACGACGCCGCGCCCGCCCTGCCGGCACCGGCCTGGCAGCCGGCCGGAACGCCGCCGAACTTCCTACTCGAGTCACCCCTGTTCCCACGCGAGGCCATCTCCGTCGAGTCCCGCCGGCATCAGCCCGGCGGCGGGCGCGAGGACGTGTTCACGGCCGCTACGCCGGTCGCCGGAGGCGCGTTCGCGCGGATCGTCGTGTATCGGCCGGGAGACGAGCCCCGGCGGGAGGGCTCCTTCTTTCTCGCCATGGCGCGGCTCGCGGCTCAGGCCGGCTACGCCGTCACGCGCACGGAAATCCCGGCGGGGCTGATGACGCGCCTGGGCGCGGCCGAGGCGTCCGAGACGGAATTCCTCGTCGACGGCCAGCCCCGCGCCTGCCTCGGCTTCCGCCTCGACATGGACGGGGCCGGGCTGAACGTCTCGGGCTGGCTTTGCGGGGCGGGCGCGCGGACCGACCGGACGCAGCTCGCCTGCCTCATCGACGGCCTCGACCTCGCCCCCGGCGTCGCCGACCTCGTGATGCGCGCCGCCTTCGCCGGCAAGTCGAACGCCTGCCCGGCCAAGCCTCAGGCCGCCCCGCGCCGCGGCGTTTGACGCAAAACGCAAAGCTGCCGCTGCAAAGTTGTGAAAGGATCACCATATCAAGCTCAAGGGGCGTGAACCCGAGCGAGGTGTGTGATGACGCGTCAAATGATGACGGCGGCGTTGATCGCCGCCACGGCCACCCTGGTCTCCCTGACGCCGGCCGACGCGCAGTCGTCCGGGCGGAAGGCCAACGAGATCACCGTGACCCGCCGATCCTATTTCGACGCCGGGACGATGGTGCGGCCCGGCTCCACCGGCGCCACGAACTACGTCGCGGTCGGCACGACGCTTGCGACGCCGGCCTACTCCAACATCGCGACGCGCTACGGCGCTGAGACGCTCCCGCAGCGTTTCGACCTGCCGAACTGCTGCGGCGTCACGGTGGACTTCGTCGCGCCCTTCGGGGGCTACGGCAGCGGGCGCTGAGCCCGCCGCCGGGGACGATCAGCGCGCGAGCGCCTGCATTTCCTTGACAATCGCCGCGCCCATTTCGCCAGTGCCGACGGCGTTCTGGCCTGCGGCGGCGATGTCCTTGGTGCGCAGGCCCTGGGCGAGCACGTTGGCGATGGCCGTCTCGACGAGGTCGGCCGCCTCGAGAAGGCCGAACGAGTAGCGCAGCGACATGGCGAACGAGCCGATCATGGCGATCGGATTGGCGAGGCCCTTGCCGGCGATGTCGGGGGCGGAGCCGTGCACCGGCTCGTAGAGCGCCTTGCGCTTGCCGGTCGCAGGATCCTCCGCGCCGAGCGAGGCCGAGGGCAGCATGCCGAGCGAGCCGGTCAGCATGGCGGCGATGTCGGAGAGGATGTCGCCGAACAGGTTGTCGGTGACGATGACGTCGAACTGCTTGGGCCAGCGCACGAGCTGCATGGCGAGCGCGTCGGCGAGCTGGTGCTCCAGCTCGACGTCGCCGAACTCGGCCTTGTGCAGCGCCGACGTCACCTGGTTCCACAGCACGCCGGACTTCATGACGTTGCGCTTCTCGGAGGACGTCACCTTGTTGCGGCGCTTGCGGGCGAGCTCGAAGGCCACCCGCCCGATGCGCTCGATCTCGTGCGTCGTGTAGACCTGCGTGTCGACGCCGCGCTTCTCGCCGTTCTCCAGCGTGACGATCTCCTTCGGCTCGCCGAAATAGACGCCGCCGGTCAGCTCGCGCACGATGACGATGTCCAGGCCCTCGACAACCTCGCGCTTCAGCGAGGAGGCATCGGCGAGCGCCGGGTAGCAGATCGCCGGGCGCAGATTGGCGAACAGGCCGAGATCCTTGCGCAGCCGCAGCAGGCCCGCCTCGGGCCGCGCGTCATAGGGCACGGCGTCCCATTTCGGCCCACCGACCGCGCCGAACAGCACCGCGTCGGCGGCCTGGGCGCGCGCCATCGCCGCGTCGGTGATCGACACCTTGTGCGCGTCGTAGCACGCGCCGCCGACGAGGTCGGTCTCGGTCTCGAAGCGGGCGACGCCCTGCTTGTCGAGGAAGTCGACGACCTTGCCGACTTCCGCCATCACCTCCGGGCCGATGCCGTCGCCCGGAAGCATGAGTACATTGAACGACGCCATGAGGTCCCCCCGGGCGGACTGAAGTGTTGAGCCGGGGAGGTGTAGGGGCGGAGGCGGCGACTTGGCAAGGGGCTCGGCCCAGAAAGGCGGCCCCGGGCGGCCGCGCCGTTCAGGCGCGCCGCGCGGCGGCGCCCTTCGCCCGGGCCCGCCCGGCCGCCGGCTTCGTCTCCGGCGGCGGCGCGCCGGCCGCCTTGTCGACGATGCGCACGATGTCGGCCATGATGGCGTCGAGCGCGTAGTCCTTCGGCGTGTAGACCGCCGCCACGCCCATGTTGCGCAGCGCCAGCTCGTCGTCGGGCGGCACGATGCCGCCGACCACGACCGGGATGTGGCCCAGGCCCTCGAGCCGCATGCGGGCCGTCACCTCGCGCACCAGCGGCACGTGCGAGCCCGACAGCACCGACAGGCCGACGACGTGCGCCCCGGTCGCCCGCGCCTTCTCGACGATTTCGGCCGGCGTCTGGCGGATGCCGTCATAGGTGACGTCGAACCCGACGTCGCGGGCGCGAAGCGAGATCTGCTCGGCGCCGTTGGAGTGCCCGTCGAGCCCGGGCTTCCCGACGGTCAGGCGCGGCTGCTCGCCCAGCCTGGCGGCGAGCTCGGCCACCATCAGCCTCACCTCGCGGTCGGCCGCCTCGGTGCGCGTTTCGGGCGTCACGCCGGTCGGCGCGCGGTACTGCCCGAAGATCTCGCGCAACGCCTCGCCCCATTCGCCGGTCGTCACCCCGGCCTTGGCGCAGGCGATGGAGGGCTCCATCACATTGCCGCCCTCGCGCGCCGCGGTGCGTAGCGCCTCCAGCGCGGCGGCCGCCGCGCGGCCGTCGCGCGCTTCGCGCCAGGCGCGGATTTTCGCGATCGCGTCGGTCTCGACCTGTTCCGGCACGGTGAGCACGGAGCCCTCGCCGGCGGTGAGCGGCGAAGGCTCGGTCTCGCGCCAGCGATTGACGCCCACCACCACCTGCCCGCCGCTCTCGATGCCCGCGATGCGGCGCGCGTTGGATTCGACGAGCGCGCGCTTCATGTAGCCGCTTTCGACAGCCGGGATGGCGCCGCCCATCGCCTCGATGACGGCCAGCTCGGCCCGCGCGGCCGCCTTCAGCTCGTCGACCTTGCGCTGTACCTCGCGCGATCCGTCGAACAGGTCGCCATATTCGAGCAGATCCGTCTCGTAGGCCATGACCTGCTGCATGCGCAGCGACCATTGCTGGTCCCACGGCCTCGGCAGGCCGAGCGCCTCGTTCCAGGCCGGCAGCTGCACGGCGCGGGCGCGGGCGTTCCGGGACAGCACGACGGCCAGCATCTCGATGAGGATGCGGTAGACGTTGTTCTCGGGCTGCTGCTCGGTGAGGCCGAGCGAATTGACCTGCACGCCGTAGCGGAAGCGGCGATGGCGCGCGTCCGTCACCCCGTAGCGCTCCAGCGTCAGCTCGTCCCACAGCTCGCAGAATGCGCGCATCTTGCACAGCTCGGTGACGAACCGCATGCCGGCGTTGACGAAGAACGAGACACGGCCGACCACCTCGCCGAACGCCGCGTCCGAGAACACGCCTGAGGCCTTCACCGTGTCGAGCACCGCGATGGCGGTCGCCAGCGCGTAGGCGAGCTCCTGCGTCGGCGTCGCGCCTGCCTCCTGCAGGTGGTAGGAGCAGACGTTGGTGGGGTTCCACTTCGGCATCTGCGCGGTCGTGAACAGGATCACGTCCTTGACCAGGCGCATCGAGTGCGCCGGCGGGAACACGTAGGTGCCGCGCGAGAGATATTCCTTGATGATGTCGTTTTGCGTGGTGCCCTGCAGCGCCGCGCGCGGCGCGCCCTGCTCGTCCGCGACCGCGGCGTAGAGCGCCAGCAGCCAAGCGGCCGTGGCGTTGATCGTCATCGAGGTGTTCATCTCGGCGAGCGGGATGTCCCGGAACAGGGCCCGCATATCGCCGACATGGGCGATCGAGACGCCCACCTTGCCGACTTCGCCGCGCGCCAGCGCGTGGTCGGGGTCGTAGCCGGTCTGCGTCGGCAGGTCGAACGCCACCGACAGGCCCGTCTGCCCCTTGGCGAGATTGTTGCGGTAGAGCCGATTGGACTCCTCGGCGGTGGAGTGTCCCGCGTAGGTGCGGAAAATCCAGGGCTTGTCCGATGGGGGACGAGGCTGGTCGAGGCTCATCAAGCGGTCTCCGGCGGCGCGTCAGGCATGATGCTGCATTGCATCATCCTGCGGCAAGCCGGTCGTCGTGTCTCTCCGTCTAAGGACGATGCCGACGTCAGCTCATCGCCCGCCGCACGCCGGCGCAGGCGAAGACGCAGCCGAAGGCCGCGGCGGCGGCGATGCCGATGACCATCACGGCGTTCGTCGTCATCAGGGAGACGTTGAGATTCCAGGCGATGAGCCCGATCGTCATGCCGATGAAGCAGAGGAAGGCGTTGCCGAACAGGCCGAAGCCGAGCTCGTCCAGCACGGCGTCGCAAACCCAGCCGGCGATGAGGCTGGAACAGGCGATGACGAAGAGGATCCAGCCGAGCGTCTCGGCTGAATACAGACCTAGACCGAGGTAGCGGATGACCGACATGTGTCCGTGCTCCTCAACCCTTTGCAAGCCCTGGTTGTAGCTCCCCGCCGCAGATTGCCCCCGGCCGACGCAAGGAAGCGTTAAGGAATTCGCTCGAATGCGAGCGATTTCGCACAGTCGGCAAATCGCTCTTGGATCAATTGCGCACTGCAACATGACGCGTAATAATCCTCGCCGTCGCCAAGGGAGGACTGTTCGTGTCTGCTGCGCCCGCCGCTTCCGCCAAGCCGCTGAAGGACCTCTACGACATCGGCGAGATCCCGCCGATGGGCCACGTGCCGGAAAAAATGTGGGCCTGGGCGATCCGCAAGGATCGGCACGGCCCGCCGGAGGACGCCATGCAGCTCGAGGCGATCCCCACCTGGAGCATCGGCGACGACGAGGTGCTGGTGCTCGTGATGGCCGCCGGCGTCAACTACAACGGCGTCTGGGCGGCGCTGGGCCAGCCCGTCTCTCCGTTCGACGGCCACAAGCAGCCCGTCCACGTGGCCGGTTCCGACGCGGCCGGCATCGTCTGGGCCGTCGGCCGGAAGGTGAAGCGCTGGAAGGTCGGCGACGAGGTCATCGTCCACTGCAACCAGGACGACGGGGACGACGAGGAGTGCAACGGCGGCGACCCGATGTTCTCGCCGAGCCAGCGCATCTGGGGCTATGAGACGCCCGACGGCTCGTTCGGGCAGTTCTGCCGCGTGCAGTCGCGCCAGCTCATGAAGCGACCGCAGCACCTGACCTGGGAGGAGAGCGCCTGCTACACGCTGACGCTCGCCACTGCGTATCGCATGCTGTTCGGCCACCAGCCCCACACGGTGCGGCCGGGCGACAACGTGCTCGTCTGGGGCGCCTCCGGTGGCCTGGGCGTGTTCGGCGTGCAGCTCTGCGCGGCGGCCGGCGCCAACGCCATCGGCATCATCTCGGACGAATCCAAGCGCGACTACGTGCTCGGCCTCGGCGCCAAGGGCGTTATCAACCGCAAGGACTTCAACTGCTGGGGCCAGCTGCCGAAGGTGAACTCGCCCGAGTTCAACGCCTTCATGGTGGAGGCCCGCAAGTTCGGCAAGGCGATCTGGGACGTCACCGGGCGCAAGGACGTCGACATCGTCTTCGAGCACCCGGGCGAACAGACCTTCCCCGTTTCGACCTTCGTGGTGAAGCGCGGCGGCATGGTCGTGTTCTGCGCCGGAACCACCGGCTTCAACCTGACCTTCGACGCGCGCTTCGTCTGGATGCGGCAAAAGCGCATCCAGGGCTCGCACTTCGCCCATCTGAAGCAGGCGGCGGCCGCCAACCAGTTCGTGCTGGATCGCCGCGTCGACCCGTGCATGAGCGAGGTGTTCCCCTGGGACAAGATCCCGGTGGCGCACACCAAGATGTGGAAGAACCAGCACGCGCCGGGCAACATGGCCGTGCTGGTCAATGCGCCACGCACCGGGCTGCGCTCCTTCGACGACGTGATCGAGGCCCAGCGCTGACGCGTCCCCGCCGGACGGCGGGAGGGCTCAGGCCTTCTCCGCCGTCTTCTGCGCGTCGCGTTTCATTTTGCGCCGGTGCATCATCACGGCGTTGAACTCGCCGCCGAAGATGAAGGTCGCGGCGATCGCGTACAGGAAGACGAGCGCGATCATCACCGAGGCGAGACCCGCGTAGGTGGTGACGTAGGCCTGCCCGGCCCTGCCCAGATAGGCCGCGAAAGCCAGCGCATAGCCGAGCCACAGCACCACCGTCAGGAGCACGCCGGGCATCACGTCCTCCAGCTTGCGCGTGCCGCACGGCAGCCATTTGTGGACGATGGTGAGCGCCACGACGATGACCAACGTCGCCACGACCAGCCGCAACACCGTCACCGTGCTGGAGAACGGCAGGAACCCCGGCCGGTAGTCCGTCAGCGCGTTCCAGAAGAACGGGCCGAGCACCACCAGCACCGAGAGCGCCAGGATGGCGATCGCGGCGACCACGACATAGGCGATCGATTCCAGCCGCGTCAGCCACCAGGCGCGCAGCTCCTTCAGCCCGTAGGCGCGATTGAGCGCGATGCGCAGCGCCTCGATGCCGTTCGACGAGAAATACAGCGCCAGCGCCGCGCCGACCGTCAGCACGTCGCTGCGCGTGCGGGTCAAGACGCTTCGGACCTCGCGGGTGATGGGTTCGGCCACCTGCTTAGGCCACGCCTCCAGGATGATGTCGGCGGCCGCGTCGCCCAGGTTCTGCGTGCCGAACGTCGCCGCCAGCGCGGTAACGAAGATGAGGAACGGGAACAGCGACATCAGCGCCGAGAGCGCGATGTGCGAGGCGATCGCCCAGCCGTCGTCGTCCACGAGCCGCCAGTAGGCGTCCCAGAACAGGCGCGGAAGCTTCAACAGCGAGCGAAGCGCACCCGGCATCGAATCGACCCGTGGAGGTGAAGGGGAGGCGGCTCGATCTGTGTTAGACATCCACGGTCCCGAACGTCAACGGCGCGGGGTCGCGCCACAACCGGCGGGCGGACCACGCCGCCTCGAACGCCGTTCGGCTCGACCGCGACAACGCCTTGCTTTATCAGGCGTTCCGTCGCATTCCCCCGCCGGCGGACCCTTCAAGATGACCTCGCCCCTGCTGCTGCGCGCCGCGCCGCTCGTTTTCGTGCTCATCTGGTCGACCGGCTGGATCTCGGCGCGCTTCGCAGCGCCTTTCGCGGACCCGCTGACCTTTCTCGCCGTGCGCTACGCGCTGGCCGGCGCGCTGTTGACCGGCGTCGCCGTCGCGACGGGAGCCTCTTGGCCGGCGAGGCGCGCCGACTGGGGCCACGCCTTGCTGACGGGCGTGCTCCTTCACGCCATCTATCTGGGCGGGGTCTGGTGGGCGATCCGCCACGGCCTGCCCGCCGGCATCTCCGGCCTGATCGCGGCGGTTCAGCCCATCCTCACGGCCCTGCTCGCGCCCCTGCTCATCGGCGAACGCATTTCGCGGCGGCGCTGGGCGGGCATCCTGCTCGGCTTCGCGGGCATCGCGCTGGTTCTGCAGCCGCAGCTCGCCTCCATTCCTGCGGACGCCATGGGCGCGACGCTCTGGCCCATGCTGGTGAACGTGGTCGCCATGATCTCGGTGACGCTTGGCACGTTCCACCAGAAGCGGTTCATCCCGACCGGGGACCTGCGCACGGTGACAGTGCTGCAATACGCCGGCGCGTTTCTGGCCACCCTGCCGGTCGCGCTCATGACCGAGGCCATGCGCATCGACTGGAACGTCACCGTCATCGCGACGATGGCATGGTCGGTGCTCGCCCTGTCGATCGGCGCGATCTGGCTGCTGCTGATGCTGATCCGCCAAGGGGCGGTGTCGCGCGCCGCGACGCTGATCTACCTCGTGCCGCCCACGGTGGCCGTGGAGGCCTTCCTGCTCTTCGGCGAGACCATGTCGCTCGTGCAGGTGGTCGGCATGGCGGTGACCGCCGCCGGCGTGGCCCTGGCGACCCGCCGCCATTGAGGCTTCGTACGGCAGCGACGTTCCTCCATCTGCCGATTGAATGTGCGGCGCGAACCCGCCATGCTGCACTGCGAAACGCCCCTCGGGGTCGCAGCAGAATTGACGCCGGAGTCCGCCAATGAGTGTCGCGTCCGCCCGCCCGCCCCGGAACCACGATTGGGTCGCGCTCGTCGTCCAGGCCGCTGGAGAGATGCAGGCCCTGGTGGCCGACGCCACACAGGCGGTGCGCGGCCGCGTGCTCGAGCACGGCCGGGTCTCCTCCGCCCTGGTCGAGCGGGAACAGCACGCCTGCCACGGCCTCGCCTGGCTCGCCACCTACGCGGAGGCGCTGCGCGAGCTCGGCGCCTACGCAGAGCGCATGACGGCCGAGGGCCGGTTCGGCGAAACGGAAGCGCTGCTGGTCGGCATCGGGGCGGGCGAATATCTCGCCCAGGCGTTCGGCGGCATTCCGATGAGCCAGGGCGAGATCGTCCGCCTGCCGGCGCTCGGACTGACGCCGGCGCAGATCGCGGCCCGGATGACCGAGCCCGTGGCGACGCTGATTGCCGAGGGCAACACGCCGGAGCGCCGCGCGCGGCTGGTGACCCTGATGCGGGAGGGCCACGGCGGCCCGGTGGGCGACCCGGGCCTCGACGACACGCTGGAGGCGATCCGCGAGGAGATGCGCAAGTTCGCGGCGAGCGAGGTTCTGCCGCACGCGCACGAATGGCACCTGAAGAACGAATACATCCCCCTCGACGTCATCGAAAAGCTGTCCGAACTGGGCGTGTTCGGCCTCACCGTTCCTGAGGAATTCGGCGGCCTCGGCCTGAGCAAGGTGTCGATGTGCGTCGTCTCCGAGGAGCTTTCGCGCGCCTATATCGGCGTCGGCTCCCTCGGCACGCGCTCGGAGATCGCCGCCGAGCTGATCCTGGGCGGCGGCACCGACGCCCAGAAGGCGCGTTGGCTGCCGCGCATCGCCTCCGGCGAGGTGCTGCCCACCGCCGTGTTCACCGAGCCGAACACCGGCTCCGACCTCGCCTCGCTGCGCACCCGCGCGGTGCGCGACGGCGACGTCTACCGCGTCACCGGCGCCAAGACGTGGATCACCCACCCGGTGCGCGCCGATCTGATGACCATGCTGGTGCGCACCAATCCCGACGAGCCCGGCTACAAGGGGCTGTCGATCCTGCTCGCCGAGAAGCCGCGCGGCACGGACGAAAACCCGTTTCCCGCCAAGGGCATGACCGGCGGCGAGATCGAGGTTCTCGGCTATCGCGGCATGAAGGAATACGAACTGGCCTTCGACAATTTTGAGACGCCGGCGGCCGACCTGCTCGGCGGCGTCGAGGGCCAGGGCTTCAAGCAGCTCATGCAGACCTTCGAGTCGGCGCGCATCCAGACCGCCGCCCGCGCGCTCGGCGTGGCGCAGTCGGCGCTCGACCTCGGCCTTCGCTACGCGCAGGAACGCGTGCAGTTCGGAAAGGCGCTGGTCGAGTTCGCCCGGGTTTCCGACAAGCTGGCCATGATGGCGGTGGAAATCCACATCGCCCGGCAGCTCACCTATTTTTCCGGTCGCGCCAAGGACGCCGGCAAGCGCTGCGACCTCGAGGCCGGCATGGCGAAGCTGCTCGGCGCGCGCGTCGCCTGGGCGGCGGCGGACAACGCGCTCCAGATCCACGGCGGCAACGGCTTCGCGCTGGAATACGAGATTTCCCGCGTGCTGTGCGACGCCCGGATCCTCAACATCTTCGAGGGCGCGGCGGAGATTCAGGCGCAGGTCATCGCGCGCCGCCTGCTGGACGGGGGCAACTGAGCCTCGCGGAAGACGCCCTCCCGCGCGAAAACCTTGCGTTAGATCACACGCGGACACACGCTGTGCTTGTAGTCTGCGGGGAGCGATCCAACCGAGGGCAAGACATGGCAGAGTTTCTGGTTCCGCACGACGCCTGGGTGATCGTGGGCGACGGACGCCGCGCGCTGTTCCTGCGCAACGAGGGCCGGCCCGACCGCATCGCCCTGACCGTCCACCGCGTTCTCGCCTCCGAAAACCCGCCGACCCGCGAGCAGGGCTCCGACCGGCCAGGCCGCGCCATGTCCAGCATGGGCACGGGGCGCAGCGCCTATGCCGACACGGACTGGCACGAGATGGAGGAGCATCGCTTCGCCGGCGAGATCGTGCGCGGGCTCACCGCGCTGGCGGCGTCCGGCCAGATGAACGCCGTCGTGCTCGTGGCCCCGCCCAAGGTGCTGGGCGACTTGCGCGCCGCGCTCCCGGACAATCTGAAGTCGGCGGTGATCGGCGAGCTGCATAAGGACCTCACCAAGCACACCGTGGACGATATCGCCCGCAACCTGGCCTCGTGAGGCGCGGATTCGTCGTCAAAACCCTGCCCAACCGCGTTGTGCGGTGCCATAAAGGGCATCGGCGACGCGAATCGGGCAGGCCATGACATGACGAAGGCGGTCAGCGATCTTCTCGCGATCCTTGATCTCGAGCAGCTCGAGGTGAACCTGTTCCGCGGGCGCAGCCCGCAGGTCGGCTGGCAGCGCGTGTTCGGCGGCCAGGTGATCGGCCAGGCGCTGGTGGCGGCGACGCGCACCGTCGAGGGCCGCCAGCCGCACTCCCTGCACGCCTATTTCGTCCTGCCCGGCGACCCGGCCGTGCCGATCATCTACGAGGTCGAGCGCATCCGGGACGGGCGCAGCTTCGCAACCCGCCGGGTCAAGGCGATCCAGCACGGCAACGCCATTTTCACGCTGTCAGCCTCGTTTCATGTCGAGGAAGAGGGCTTCTCGCATCAGATCGCGCCGCCCAAAACTCCGTCGCCGGACGAACTGCCGGACGAAAACGAGATCCGGTCGCGCATTCTGCCCACCATGCCGGACCCGGTGCGCGCCTATTTCTCCCGCGAGCGGCCGATCGAGCTGCGGCCGGTCGAGTTCGAGCGCTACGCCTCCCGCGAGAAGCGCGACCCGTCCTTCAACGTGTGGATCCGGGCCACGGGCCGCCTGCCCGACGATCCCGCCATTCACCAATGCGTTCTGGCCTACGCCTCCGACATGACCCTGCTCGACAGCACGCTCGTCGCGCATGGCCGCACCGTGTTCGAGCGCGACATCCTGCCGGCGAGCCTCGATCACGCGCTGTGGTTCCACAAGCCGTTCCGCGCCGACGAATGGCTGCTCTACGCCCAGGATAGCCCCTTCGCCGGCGGCGCGAGGGGTTTCGCGCGAGGCTCGATCTTCACCCAGTCCGGCGAACTGGTGGCATCCGTCGCGCAGGAAGGCCTCATCCGCGTCAAGCGCTGAGGCCCTGCCTCGAATCCAGCCTCGATGCACAAGGATTGTGCAGGCTCGGCCGCTCCGCGCGGCCGAACGACCCCTTCCGTCCCCGAACACGTCCCCACTGCCCGTTCCGACGCCGCTTACGTCAATTGGCACGGTGCTTGATTGCACACCTGCGGAACGACCGCGCAGCGGCGCGGGGGTGGCGTAACGGGGACCCGACTCATGAAAATCGTGATGGCGATCATCAAGCCGTTCAAGCTGGAGGAGGTGCGCGACGCGCTGACCTCCATCGGCGTGCATGGCCTCACCGTGACCGAAGTGAAGGGCTATGGCCGCCAGAAAGGCCACACCGAGATCTATCGCGGCGCCGAATACGCCGTGAGCTTTCTGCCGAAGCTGAAGATCGAGGTCGCGGTGGCCGCCGACCTCGTGCCGCAGGTCATCGACGCGATCACCACCGCCGCCAAGACCGGCCAGATCGGCGACGGAAAGATCTTCGTCTCCCCCATCGAGCAGGCTGTCCGCATTCGCACCGGCGAACGCGACGGCGACGCGCTCTGAGCCGGCGTTCTGGACAGGAGTCATTTTCCAATGAAATTCTCTACTCCGATCAAGGCGATTGCTGCCGGCCTTGCGCTGAGCGCGCTGCCCGCCATCGCCATGGCCCAGGACGCCGCGCCCGTGCCGAACAAGGGCGACACCGCCTGGATGCTGGTCGCCTCGGCGCTGGTGCTGATGATGTCGATCCCGGGCCTGGCCCTGTTCTATGGCGGGCTCGTCCGCACCAAGAACATGCTGTCCGTGCTGACGCAGATCTTCGCGATCGTCTCCATCGTCGCGCTGCTGTGGGTGATCTACGGCTACTCGCTCGCCTTCACCAATGGCGGTTCGCTGAACGACTTCGTGGGCGGCTTCTCGAAGGCCTTCCTGCGCGGCGTCGACGCCAGCTCGACCGCCGCCACCTTCTCCAATGGCGTGGTCATTCCGGAATACGTCTACATGGTGTTCCAGATGACCTTCGCCTGCATCACGCCGGCGCTGATCGTCGGCGCCATCGCCGAGCGCATCCGCTTCTCGGCGCTGATCGCCTTCGTGGTGCTGTGGGTCACCTTCGTCTATTTCCCGATCGCCCATATGGTCTGGTACTGGGCCGGGCCTGATGCGATCGCCGCCGCCGCCAAGGCCGTCGCCGACGCGGGCGACGCCGCGGCCAAGGCCGCCGCTTCCGCCAAGCTGGACGAGGTCACCGCCGACGCCGGCCTGATCTACAAGTGGGGCGCGCTGGACTTCGCGGGCGGCACGGTGGTGCACATCAACGCCGGCATCGCCGGCCTGGTGGGCGCGATCCTGCTCGGCAAGCGCGTCGGCTACGGCAAGGAGCTGATGGCGCCGCACTCGCTGACCATGACAATGATCGGCGCCGCGCTGCTGTGGGTCGGCTGGTTCGGCTTCAACGCCGGCTCGAACCTCGAAGCCAACGGCACCACCGCGCTCGCCTTCGTCAACACCATGGTCGCCACCGCCGCGGCCGCCGTGTCCTGGCTGTTCGTGGAATGGGCCGTGAAGGGCAAGCCCTCGCTGCTCGGCATGGTGTCGGGCGCGGTGGCGGGTCTGGTCGCCGTCACGCCCGCTTCCGGCTTCGCCGGGCCGATGGGGTCCATCGTGCTCGGCCTCCTCGCCGGCGGCGTCTGCTTCTTCTTCTGCTCCACGGTGAAGAACGCCATGGGCTACGACGACTCGCTGGACGTGTTCGGCATCCACTGCGTCGGCGGCATCCTGGGGGCCATCGCCACAGGCGTGCTGGTCAACCCGGCGCTGGGCGGCGCCGGCCTCGTCGACTACGTCGCCAGCCCCGGCACGGCCGTGTCAGCGGCCTACGAGTTCGGGACCGCCGTTTCGGCGCAGATCAAGGCGGTGGCGCTCACCGTCGTGTGGTCCGGCGTCGGCTCCGCCATCCTCTACAAGGTCGTCGACCTGGTGTTCGGCCTGCGCGTCACGCAGGAGCAGGAGCGCGAAGGTCTCGACATCGCAGAGCACGGCGAGCGCGCCTACAACTACTGAGCGGCGTCGACAGCGTTTACCGGAGGGGCCGCGCCCCTCCGGCCTCCCGAGAACTGGGCGACCGACCGACGGTCGCCCTTTTTTTCGACGTCAACGTGGTTTCCCAGGGGTTAACCGAGCACGAAGGTTAAGGCCCCTTTAACCGCACCGCCCTAGTGTCGGACCTTGAGCGACCCTGGCGTCGCGGCCTCCGTCCTCCTGTCGGGTAGGGTGATGCGGACAACACGTGCGAGCCGATCTGGATTCGACCATCTGACCGACGCGCTTCGGGATTTCCTGATGCGCCGCGCGGCGGAAATCACTGGCCTGACCCTGCTCGCGCTCACATCCGCCTGCGGCGTCGCGCTGGTGACCTGGTCGGTGCAGGACCCCAGCCTGAACTACGCGATCCAGGGCCCGGTGCGGAACCTGATGGGCCGTCCCGGCGCCATCGTCGCCGACATCCTGATGCAGATCCTCGGCATCGCCGCCATCGCGCTGCTCGCCCCGCCCGCTCTCGCCGGACTGCGCCTGCTCTCCGGCCGGCCCATGGTTCGGGCACGCCTGCGCGTCGTGCTCTGGCTGTCGGGCACCGTCGCCGCCGCGGCCGTCGCCAGCGCCCTGCCGACCACCGGCCGCTGGCCGCTTCCGACCGGGCTCGGCGGCGCGCTCGGCGACATGATCATGGGCTATGTCCGCCATACGTTCGGGGCGGGCCCGATTCGCGCCGCCGTGGCGCTGGCGATCGCCGGATTCGCCATTCTTAGCCTCTCCGCCGCATCCGGCATGGGCTTCGAGAAGGCCGAGGAGGCCGAGGCGGAATCGCGCGAAAGCCGCCCGCCCGCCCGGATCGACGATCTCGAGGAGGAGGACCGCGGCGGCGAGCCGGGCCTTGGAATCGTGTCGGTCGGCGCGCTGATCCACGCTTTGCTCAGCCTGAAGGCCGCCATCGCACGCCGCCTCGCCCGCCGGGGCTCGCGGCCGGGCCTGATGGCGCGGCTGCGCAGTCTGACGCCGGCGGCCGAACCGGACCCGCTCGCGGGCTTCTCCCGTCGGTCGCCGGACCGCGCCGAACCGGACTTCGCCATCCCCGCCGAGCGCGCGCTCGCGCCACGCGAACCCTCGCCGCCCCGCGAGGAGACCCGCCGCAGGCCCGATCCGGTGGACATCGACGACGTAGACGAGGACGAAGACCAGGCCGCGCCGGGTGGGCCGGTCATCGACGCCACGGCGCAGCCGCGCGTCGGACAGCGCGCGCCCGCCCCCCGCCCCGGCAAGCGGCTTGCCCGCGAGGCGCAGCCCTCGCTGCTCGACGCCGACGACTACAAGCTGCCGCCGCTCGCCCTGCTGGCCGAACCGCGCCGCCTGCAGGCCGGACAGGCCGTCTCCAGCGACGCGCTGGAACAGAACGCCCGGCTGCTGGAAGGCGTGCTCGAGGATTTCGGCGTGCGCGGCGAAATCATCAAGGTGCATCCCGGCCCTGTGGTGACGCTGTACGAGCTGGAGCCGGCGCCCGGCATCAAGTCGTCGCGGGTCATCGGCCTGGCCGACGACATCGCCCGCTCCATGAGCGCGGTGTCCGCCCGCGTGGCGGTGGTGCCCGGCCGCAACGCCATCGGCATCGAGCTGCCGAACCAGCGCCGCGAGACGGTCTACCTGCGCGAACTGCTGGCCTCCGAGGATTTCGAGAAGACCAAGCTCAAGCTGGCCCTGTGCCTGGGCAAGACGATCGGCGGCGAACCCGTGATCGCCGAGCTGGCGCGCATGCCGCATTTGCTCGTCGCCGGCACCACGGGTTCGGGCAAGTCGGTCGCCATCAACACCATGATTCTGTCGCTGCTCTACCGCCTGCCGCCGGAGCAGTGCCGCCTGATCATGGTCGATCCCAAGATGCTCGAGCTGTCGGTCTATGACGGCATTCCCCATCTGCTGACGCCCGTCGTCACCGACCCCAAGAAGGCGGTCGTGGCGCTCAAATGGGCCGTCCGCGAGATGGAAGAGCGCTACAAGAAGATGTCGAAGCTCGGCGTGCGCAACATCGACGGGTTCAATGCCCGCGTGTCGGAGGCGCAGGCGAAGGGCGAGGTCATCACCCGCACCGTGCAGACCGGGTTCGATCGCGAGACCGGCGAGGCGGTGTACGAGGACGAGGTCATGGATCTCGCCCCGTTGCCCTACATCGTCGTCATCGTCGACGAGATGGCCGACCTGATGATGGTGGCCGGCAAGGAGATCGAGGGCGCGATCCAGCGCCTGGCGCAGATGGCGCGCGCCGCCGGCATCCACGTCATCCTCGCCACGCAGCGACCCTCGGTCGACGTCATCACCGGCACCATCAAGGCCAACTTCCCGACCCGAATCTCCTTCCAGGTGACCTCGAAGATCGACAGCCGCACGATTCTCGGCGAGATGGGCGCGGAACAGCTCCTCGGCCAGGGCGACATGCTCTACATGGCCGGCGGCGGCCGCATCAGCCGCGTGCACGGACCGTTCGTGTCGGACGACGAGGTCGAGAAGGTCGTAGCTCACCTCAAGATGCAGGGCCGGCCGCAGTACCTCGAATCCGTCCTCGTCGACGAGGAGGAAGGCGAGCACGCCGACGCCGAGGATTCGCCCGTGTTCGACAAGGGCGAGTTCGGCGCGCCGGGCGGAGACCTCTACGACCAGGCGATCGCCGTCGTCCTGCGCGACAAGAAGGCCTCGACGTCCTACATCCAGCGCCGCCTGCAGATCGGCTACAACCGCGCCGCCTCGCTGATGGAGCGGATGGAGAAGGAAGGCATCGTCGGGCCCGCGAACCACGCGGGCAAGCGCGAGATCCTGGTCGAGGCCCCTGCGCGCAACGACGCGCCCTTCGACGACGACGACTGACCGGGGCGCGAGGTCGCGCGCCCGGATTCTCTGGACCGCGCTCGCGAACCGTGAATACTGCCCCGGGGCGCTCCGCCGCCCATGGATCGAAAGCCTTCCCCCGCTCGTTTCCGGTCCATGCAGCCGCGGATCGAAGTCCGCCGGGCCGCGAAAGCGCCACACGGGATCGGTAATTCTCACCCGATGATGTCACTTCGTTCTTTCTCTGTTCTGGTTGTGGCGAGTGTTTCGCTTGGCGTCGGCCCCGTCTGGGCGCAGGGCGCGCCCTTGCAGCTGCGCCCGCCGGCCGCCGCCGTCGCGCCGCGCCCCGCGCCTGCCGCCACTCCGGCGGCCCCGGCCCGCATCCCCCTGCCTCTGCCCCGCCCGGCCGAATTCGCCTCGGCGACCCAGCCCGTTCCGGTCGCGGTCCCCAGCGCTGCTTCGCCGTCGCCGGCCGCCGCCCCGGCGCGTGTCGCTCCCGCGCCGGCCGCGCCGCCTGCGACCGTGCAGCCCGCCGCTGTCGACCTCTCGCCCAAGACCGTCCTTGAGCGCGTGAACGTCGCGCTGAACGCCATGACGACGCTTTCAGCCGATTTCGTGCAGGTGGGCGGCAATGGCCGCCGCGCCGAGGGCCGTCTCTACGTGCAGAAACCGGGCCGGCTGAGGTTCGAATACAACCCGCCCGCCTCGCTCGAGATCGTCGCGGACGGCAACTCCGTGGTGATCCGCGACGGCCGCGCGGGCACGCAGGACCTCTACGGCATCGCCCAGACGCCGCTGAAATTTCTGCTCAAGGAGAAGCTGGACCTCACGCGCGACACCAGGGTGATCGACGTCCACCCCGCGCCCGACCTCGTGTCGGTGCTGCTGGAAGACAGGTCGACGTTCGGCGGCACCTCGCGCATCGAGCTGTTCTTCGACGCCCGCACCTACGTGCTGCGCCAATGGGTGATCGTCGATCCGCAGGGCTACCAGACGACCGTGAACCTGCGGAACGTCGACCAGACGCACCGGCCCGATCCCTCGCTGTTCGCGATCGACTACACCAAGAGCATGCCGCCGCAGATGCAAAGCAACCGCTGAGCGGTGGAGCGATCGCGCGGCTTGTGCTCGACGCCCTGGGGGCGCTACTCGCGCAAGCGGCGGCAGAGCGAGTCCAGCTGGTCCAGAGTCTTGTATTTGATCCGCAATTCGCCGCCCCGGGCGCCGTGCTGGATCGTCACGATCATGCCGAGCACGTCTTCCAGCGCCTTTTCGAGCGCCCGCGTGTCCGGATCCTTCTCGCGCTGAGCCCGCGCGCTTCCGCCCGATTTCGTCTCCGGAGCCGCCTGGGCGTCCTCCTGCGCCATGCGCTCGACATCGCGGACGTTCAGGCCCTTTTCCAGGATCCGCCGCGCGGCCCCTTCGGGATCCGACACCGCGAGAAGGGCGCGCGCATGGCCGGCGCTGAGCTCTCCCTTGAGCACCAGTTCCTTGACCGATTCCGGCAGCTTGAGCAGCCGCAGCGTGTTGGCGACGTGGCTGCGGCTCTTGCCGATGATGCGGCCGAGATCGGCCTGGGCATATTCGAACTCGGCGATCAGCTTCTCATAGCCCATCGCCTCCTCGAGGGCGTTCAGGTCGGCGCGCTGGACGTTCTCGATGATGGCGAGCTCGAGCGCCTCCCGGTCCCCCGCCTCGACGAGGATCACCGGCACTTCGTGGAGGCCGGCGCGCTGGGCGGCACGCCAGCGGCGCTCGCCGGCGATAATCTCGTAGACGTCGGCGACGCCCGGCAAGGTTCGAACGAGAATGGGCTGAATAATGCCTTTTTCGCGAATCGAGGCGGTAAGATCGTCGAGTTCGGCTTCGTCGAAGCCTTTTCGCGGATTGCGCGGGTTGGGCCGCAGGAACTCGACCGGCACGCGCCGCTGGCCCCTGGCCCGCTCCACCGCGCCGATTTCGTCGCCGACATCCCCGATGAGGGCGGCAAGGCCACGACCGAGGCGTGGACGGATCGGCTCGTCGGCCATGGAACTCTCCTGATACATGTCGGTCCGGCGCTCAGGCGGCCTGGAGCGCGCGTTCGCGCTGAATCACCTCGGATGCGAGCCGCAAATAGGCCTGCGCGCCGGTGCATTTCAAGTCATACAGCAGCACGGGCTTCCCGTGCGAGGGCGCTTCGGACACGCGGACGTTGCGGGGAATGATGGTGTCGTAGACCTTGTCGCCCATGAACTGGCGCACATCCTCGACGACCTGGTTCGAAAGGTTGTTGCGCGGGTCGAACATGGTCAGAACCACGCCGTGGATGCCCAGCCGCGGGTTCAGCGCCGCGCGCACCTGCTCTACCGTCTTGAGCAGCTGGCTCAAGCCCTCCAGCGCGAAGAACTCGCACTGCAGCGGCACCAGCACGGAATCGGCGGCCGTCATGGCGTTGATGGTGAGCAGGTTCAGCGAAGGCGGGCAATCGACGAGGATGTAGCTGAAACCCTCTTCACCACTGAGGCGGGCGGCCTCATGCAGCTTCACGATGGCGTTGCGCAGGCGGAACGCCCGGTCGCGCTCCGACGCGATCTCCAGCTCCACGCCGAGCAGATCGAGAGTCGAAGGGGCGACGCTGAGGCGCGGCACCGCCGTTTCCAGCACGGCTTCGGCGAGAGTATGCGCGCCGACCATGACGTCGTAAGTCGAAACGCGGCGGCTCTTGCGGTCGATGCCGAGCCCGGTCGAGGCGTTGCCCTGCGGGTCGAGGTCGACGATCAGCACGCGCTCGCCGATGGCGGCGAGGGCAGTGCCGAGGTTGATCGCGGTCGTGGTCTTGCCGACCCCGCCCTTCTGGTTCGCCAGGGCCAGAACCCTGGGCAGCCCGCCGTCCCTGCTGAGCCGGATCGAGTCGATCGCCATGTCGCCGCCTTCAGTTACCCGATCACGACCGTGGCGGAGACGGGTTCGGCGCGAGCGCCTCGACCCGGACGATCCTGGCCTTGGGATCGGTCTTGCTGGCCACGGTCAACGCGTTGATTCTCCAATATTTAGAGGCTTCGGTCAATTCGTGCTCTACATCTTGTCCCTTGGGAAAGAGTCCGATCGCCCCGGTTTTCAACAGCTCGCTGCTCAGCCCGAGAAGCGCAGAGAGCGGGGCGAGGGCGCGCGCGCTCACGACGTCCACGGGCGCGGTCCATCCCGCCAGGACATCCTCGATACGGCCGTCGCGAACCGTCACGTTCAACCCGAACTCGCGTGAGACTTCGCGCAGAAATGCGCATTTTCGCCCGTTGCTCTCCACAAGCTCCATATGGAAGTCCGGGTCTTCGCGTCGCATGATGGCGATCACCAATCCTGGAAACCCGGCGCCGGACCCGAGATCGACCCATGTCTCTGCTTTTGGCGCCAAAGCGTCGAGTTGAGCCGAATCGGCGATGTGCCGCGTCCAAACTTCGGCGAGAGTGGCGGGGCCGACCAGGTTCTTGATCTTTTGCCATTTCTCCAGGAGCGCGACGTAACGGTCGAAGAGCGCAGCTGTTTCACGTGAAACCGGGACGAGCGCCAACGCCCTGGCGCGGTCGGCGCGATGGTCGACTTCCGATCTTTTCCGATCCGAATCGATTGTCACGCGGCGACTCCCGTCCGCCGGGCGTGCGCCGCCAACAAAGTGAGCGCAGCGGGGGTCATTCCCTCCAATCGGCCCGCCTGGCCAAGGGTTCGGGGGCGAACCGCATTGAGCTTCTGCCGCAACTCCGCCGAAAGGCCGGAGATGCTGCCAAAATCGATGTCCGAGGGGAGCACCAGGGCCTCGTCCCGCCGATAGGCCGCGACGTCGGCATGCTGGCGGTCGAGATAGACCGCGTACTTCGCGTCCGTCTCGACCCGATCTCGCGCCCAATCCGGGGCGTCCACCAACTCAGGCCAGATCCGCTCGAGGTCATTGAACGAGACGTTGGGCCGCGACAGCAGATCGAAAGCGGTACGCCGGACGCCATCCTGGTTGATGACCAGACCATGCCGAGCTGCTTCGTTCGGACTGGCGACGAGGCTCTCGAGCCTGGCGCGGAGGATCCCCAGTCGTGACTGCCGCGCCCGGAACGCGTCCCGCCGCTCGCGCCCGACGACGCCCAGCCTGGCACCCCAATCCGTCAACCGCTCGTCGGCGTTGTCGGCGCGCAGCGACAAGCGGTACTCGGCCCGCGACGTGAACATGCGGTAGGGCTCGGTTACACCTCGTGTGACCAGATCGTCGGCAAGGACGCCGATATAGGCCTGGCTCCGGTCGAGCACGACCGGCGCCCCGCCGGAGGCGCGCAGCGCCGCGTTCATTCCGGCCAACAGCCCCTGCCCTGCCGCCTCCTCGTACCCCGTGGTCCCGTTGATCTGCCCGGCCAAGAACAGGCCGCTGACGGCTTTGAGTTCCAGCGTCGGCTCCAGCGCGCGGGGATCGACGAAGTCGTACTCGACCGCATAGCCCGGCCGAAGGATCTCGACCCGACCAAGCCCGGGGATGGTGCGGACAAAGGCGGCCTGAACCTCGGCGGGAAGGGAGGTCGAGATGCCGTTGGGATAGATCGTGGGGTCGTCCAGCCCCTCGGGTTCAAGGAAAATCTGATGCGAGCCGCGGTCGGCGAAGCGGACGACCTTGTCCTCGATGGAGGGGCAGTAGCGTGGCCCTCGCCCGGAAATGTCGCCCGAATAGATCGGAGCCCGGTGAAGATTAGCGCGGATCAGCTCGTGCCCGGCCTCGACGGTGCGCGTGACCCCGCATTCGACCTGCGGGCGCGTGATGGCGGAGGTCAGCGCCGAAAATGGCTCCGGCGGATCGTCTCCCTGCTGCATCTCCACCCCGGCCCAGTCGATGGTGCGGCCGTCGAGGCGGGGAGGCGTGCCGGTCTTCAAGCGGCCGAGCGGCAATTGAAGCCGCGCCAGCGTGTCGGCCAGCCGGACCGAAGGCGCCTCGCCGACCCGCCCGGCCTTGTGCTTCAGCTCGCCGATATGAATGACGCCGTTCAGGAACGTTCCGGTCGTGAGGACGACGGCGCCCGCCGCGAGTCGCCGGCCGTCGGCCAGGCTCACCGAGTGCACGCGACCATCCTGAATCTCAAGGTCGGCGACCTCCCCCGCGATCACGGTGAGGCCCGGGGTCTCGGAGACGATCTGCTGGACCGCCGCCTTGAACAGACGGCGATCGGCCTGAGCGCGTGGCCCTCGAACGGCCGCGCCTTTCCTGCGATTCAAGACCCGGAACTGGATGCCGCCGCGGTCGGCGGCGAGCGCCATGACGCCGTCGAGAGCGTCGATCTCGCGCACGAGATGGCCCTTGCCGAGGCCCCCAATGGCCGGGTTGCATGACATCTCGCCGATCTTCGCGGGGTCGAACGTCACGAGCGCGACCCGTGCGCCCATGCGCGCGGCCGCGCATGCGGCTTCGGTGCCGGCGTGTCCGCCTCCCACAACAAGCACGTCGAAATGCATCGAAATCTCCTCGCTCAGCTTGTAGCGAAGGCGCTTGTGCGGGTCAAAACGCGTTTCACGTGAAACGACCTATTTTCCGATGCAGAAGCCCGAGAATAGCGTGTCCAGCATCTGCTCGACGTCGACACGGCCAAGGATCCGCTCCACCTCACGTGTGGCGAGCCGCATGTCCTCTGACACCAGTTCAGGCAGTCGGCCTTCGTCCAGTCCCTCGATGGCGCTCTCGACCCGCCGCTTGGCGGCTT
Source organism: Alsobacter ponti (assembly GCF_024294805.1). Lineage (GTDB taxonomy): Bacteria > Pseudomonadota > Alphaproteobacteria > Rhizobiales > Beijerinckiaceae > Alsobacter > Alsobacter ponti. Next base: position 70,852 of record NZ_JANCLU010000007.1, on the reverse strand, counting down.
CGAGCGCGAGACGATGGCGTTCGCGCGTCACCACAGCAGTCTCACCCCCGAAGCGGTCGCGGACACACCTTTCCAGCTCGCCAAGAAGGGCGTCCATCCCTTCACCGGTTCGCGCGGAAATTTCGAGGGAGCACCCAAATCGATCCGGAGTCGAATCGACCTTGGACTGTACGCTGAGCAGAGGCGCGTTCACTGAGGGCGGGGGTTCGTCTCCGGTTGACGCCAGCCATATGACGAGGTCAGCCCGCTCCGCTCGGACCAGTGCGCGCCGAATTCCCTCGCGCTCCACGGGATCGCTCGTCTCGTGAAGTCCGGCCGTATCGACCAGCGTCACCGGAACGCCGGCGAGTTCAAGCCGGACTTCCAACAGATCGCGGGTTGTGCCCGGTGTGTCGGTCACGATCGCCACGTCGCGTCGGGCGAGCGCATTCAGGAGAGTTGATTTCCCGGCGTTTGGGCGGCCCAGGATGACGACGTTCACGCCTTCGCGGACCTTCTCGCCCCGACCCGCGTCGGCCAGCAATGCGTCGATGAGGCCCGCGACATCGCCCAGCGCCTCGCGAACGGGCAGGGTGTCGGGCTCGACATCGCCTTCGTCGGCGAAATCGAGTCCGGCTTCCAACAACGCCATCGCGTGCAGCAAGCGGGAACGAAGGTCGGAAATGGCGGTCGACAACGCGCCGCGGAGTTGGGCCAGCGCCTGGGCAGCCTGGCCCGTGGTCTCGGCGTCGATGAGATCCGCGAGCGCCTCGACCTCGGTTCCGTCGAGCTTCCCGTTGAGGAAGGCGCGGCGGGTGAACTCGCCCGGTTCGGCGAGGCGGCATCCCACGAGAGCGCCGAGCGAAGCCAGCGCCCTCTCGATGACGGCTCGCCCGCCATGGAGATGCAGCTCCGCGCTGTCTTCGCCAGTGAAACTGGCCGGCCCAGGGAAGAACACCACCAGGGCATCGTCCAGCGGCGCGCCCGTTCCGTCCCGCAACGTTCGACGGCTCATCCGGCGCGGTTGGGTGACCGTCCCGGCCATTGTTTCGAGGACGAATCGAGTCCGGGGTCCGCTGATCCGGATCACCGCGAGCGCGGCTTTCCCCGCGCCCGAGGCGAGGGCGAAGATGGTATCGGTGGGATGACCGGTCATACCAGCGTCCGGAACGCCGTCGACGCGTGTTGCCCGCGTGGCGTTTCGAGTCCGAATCGACCGCCTCGCGGCCGTTCCGGCTCAGGTGTTCATGGAGTCGAAGAAGTCCTGGTTGGTCTTGGTCTGGCGCAGCTTGTCCAGCAGGAACTCGATGGCGTCCACCGTCCCCATCGGGTTGAGGATGCGGCGCAGCACGTACATCTTCTTGAGCACGTCCGGCGGCACGAGGAGTTCTTCCTTGCGGGTGCCCGAGCGCGTGATGTCCAGCGACGGGAACACCCGCTTGTCCGAGACCTTGCGGTCCAGGATGATCTCGGAATTGCCGGTGCCCTTGAACTCTTCGAAGATCACCTCGTCCATGCGGCTGCCGGTATCGATCAGCGCGGTCGCGATAATGGTGAGCGAGCCGCCTTCCTCGATATTGCGCGCGGCGCCGAAGAATCGCTTCGGCCGCTGCAGGGCGTTGGCGTCGACGCCGCCCGTCAGCACCTTGCCGGAGGAGGGCACCACGGTGTTGTAGGCGCGCCCGAGGCGCGTGATCGAATCGAGCAGGATCACCACGTCGCGGCCGTGCTCCACCAGGCGCTTGGCCTTCTCGATCACCATTTCGGCGACCTGGACGTGGCGGGACGCCGGCTCGTCGAAGGTGGAGGACACGACCTCGCCCCGCACGGAGCGCTGCATGTCGGTCACTTCCTCGGGCCGCTCGTCGATGAGCAGGACGATCAGGTAGCACTCGGGATGGTTGGTCGTGATCGACTGCGCGACGTTTTGCAGCAGCACGGTCTTGCCGGTGCGGGGCGGCGCGACGATGAGGGCGCGCTGGCCCTTGCCGATCGGCGAGACGATGTCGATGACGCGCGCCGAGAAATCCTTGCGCGTCGGGTCCTCGATCTCGAGCTTCAGGCGGGAGTTCGGATAAAGCGGCGTCAGGTTGTCGAAATTGACCTTGTGCCGCGCCTTGTCCGGGTCCTCGAAGTTGATCGTGTTGACCTTCAGCAGCGCGAAATAGCGCTCGCCTTCCTTCGGGCTGCGAATCTGGCCTTCCACCGTGTCGCCGGTGCGCAGGCCGAAACGGCGGATCTGGGAGGGCGACACGTAGATGTCGTCCGGGCCCGCGAGGTAGTTCGAATCGGGCGAGCGCAGAAAACCGAACCCGTCGGGCAGCACCTCGACCACGCCTTCCCCGATGATCTCGACCTCGTTGGAGGCGAGTTGCTTGAGGATGGCGAACATCAGCTCCTGCTTGCGCATCGTGCTGGCGTTCTCGACCTGCAGCTCTTCGGCAAAGGTCAGCATCTCGGTAGGCGACTTAGCCTTGAGGTCCTGCAGCTTGATTTCCCGCATGGGAGGGTCCTGAGATACGCCCGTCAGGAGACGCGGGCGCGCATATGCGTGGGATTGTGAAAACGTGAGACCGGTCGGGGAAGTTCCTCATTCGGGCTTCGTGGCCCGAGGCTGGGCGGGAGCCGCAGCGCGAGGAAACCCGACGATCGTGGGGTGAGGACCCTTCGCTCTCTAGCCGTTTTCGCGTTACGAAACAAGCCCCTCGCGAGGCCGCTCAGAACGGCTTGACGATCACCAGGACCACGACGGCGATCATGATGAGCGTCGGAACTTCGTTCAAGATCCTGAAATAGCGCGACTTTTTCCCGTTGGCGTCGCGCGCGAACAGGCGGACGTGGCGGGCCAGCAGGCCGTGGACCCCGCTCAGCGCCAGAACCAGAGCGAGCTTGGCGTGGAACCACCCCGCCTTGTACCAGCCCATCTCCATCATCAGCCACAGCCCGGCCAGCCAGCTCACGACCATGGCCGGCGTCATGATCGCCTTGAGCAGACGGCGCTCCATGACCTTGAAGGTTTCCGAGGCGTCGGAGCCCTTCGGCGCGTCGGCGTGGTACACGAACAGGCGCGGCAGATAGAGCAGGCCGGCCATCCACGAGATGATAGCGACGACGTGCAGCGCCTTGATCCACTCGTAGGTCACGCTCACGCCCCCCGGATGCGCTTGACCAGCGCGGCGACATGTTCCGGCGGCGTCTCGGGAACGATCCCGTGGCCGAAATTGAAGATGTGCGGTCCGCCGGAGAACCGCGCCAGCACCTCGTCGATGCCCCGCTCCATGGCCTGCCCGCCCGCCACCACGGTCAGCGGGTCGAGGTTGCCCTGCACGGGGCGCTGGCTCTGCACCTCGCGCGCCGCCCAGGCGCCGTCGATGCTCCAGTCGAGCCCGACCGCGTCGGCCCCGGTCGACGGCACGAGCGCGTGGCCGAGCCCGGCATTGCGCGCGAAGACGATGATCCGCGCGCCCGGAACGTTGGCGCGCACGCCCGAAACGATGCGGCGGATCGGGTCCAGCGACCACCGCTCCAGCGACGCGGCCGGCAGCGCGCCGGCGAAGCTCTCGAAGATCTGCACCGCGTCGACGCCGGCGTGGAACTGCCGCGTGAGATAGGCGATCGAGGCCGTCACCAGCCGGTCGATCAGCGCCTGCAGGAAGGCCGGGTCGCGATAGGAGGCGAGGCGGGAGGGCGCGAGCTCCGGCGTGCCCTTGCCGGCGATCATGTAGCTCGCGACGGTCCAGGGAGCCCCGCAGAAGCCCAGCAGGGTGGTCTCGGCCGGCAGGCCCTCGCGGACCCTGCCGATGGCCTCGAACACCGGCCCCAGGCGCTCCAGGTCGATCTCGTCCCGCAGCCTGGCGAGCTCCGCCATCGACGTCACGGGCGGCAGGCGCGGCCCTTCTCCTTCCGCAAAGCCCACTTGCTGGCCGAGCGCGTCCGGGACGACGAGGATGTCGCTGAACAGAATGGCGGCGTCGAGCCCGTAGCGGCGGATCGGCTGCAGCGTGGCCTCGGCGGCCATCGCCGGCGTGTAGCAGAAATCCATGAACGAGGCGGCCCTGGCGCGCAGCTCCCGATATTCGGGGAGGTATCGCCCGGCCTGGCGCATGATCCAGATCGGCGGCTTGTCCAGCCGCTCTCCGGCCAGCACGCGCATCAGGGGCTTTTTCGGTCCGTCCGCCGGGGCGGGGCTCACGCTCAAAGGCACGCCAATCAACCTATCTATGAGAGAGATTCTTGATTCAGTTTCTGTTTCTAGACCGGGAAATGCCGGGGTTCCAAATCGTCCACAGGCCGCCCACAGCTTGCCCTCGCCGGGTTCCGGCTTCGCGAGTCCGCCGGGCCGTCCGGATCCCGCCACACTCCTTAAGAAATTATGAAGGCGCCCAAATCGTTTACGAAAGGTTAACGGCTGCGGGCCTTGTCCGGCCGGCCGCGCCCGTCCGACGATGTGGGCAACGCGGCCCTGAATCGCTCCAGCGCGACAGCGCTGTTGATCGCGAACGGGGGGAAGGTGAGAGTGTTCCCGCCGGAGGGTCGGAGTCGGCCGGTCCTCCCCGTCATTCACAGAACTCCACAGGCGCTCTTGGGCGGCCGGGAGGCGGGGCGGCGGCGCGAGGCGGAGACGGCCGACGGGAGACAGGCGTGGGACGCAGCTATTTTCATCTTCACCTCGTCTCCGACGCGACGGGCGAGACCCTGATCGCGGTGAGCCGCGCCGCCGCGGCCCAGTACCAGGGGATTTCGGCGATCGAGCATATGTACCCGCTGGTGCGCAGCGAGGCGCAGCTGGACCGCGTACTGAACGAGCTGGAGGCGGCCCCCGGCATGGTGCTCTACACGCTGGTGGAGCCGGACCTGGCGCGACGGCTCGAGGACGCCTGCCGCGAGTTCGGCTGCCCGTGCCTGTCGGTCCTCGAACCGGTCCTGGCGATGTTCCAGTCCTATCTGGGCGCGGCGTCGACGCAGCGACCGGGCGCGCAGCACGTGCTCGACGCCGACTACTTCAAGCGGATCGACGCGCTGAACTACACGATGATGCACGACGACGGCCAGCTGCCGCCCGACCTGGAGACAGCCGACGTCATCCTCGTGGGCATCTCCCGCACGTCGAAGACGCCGACCTCCATCTATCTCGCCAATCGCGGCATCAAGGCCGCCAACATCCCGCTCGTGCCCGGCATCCCCCCGCCGCGCGAGCTGGAGGGCGTCAAGCATCCGCTGGTCGTGGGGCTGGTGGCCTCGCCCGAGCGCATCGTGCAGATCCGCCAGAACCGGCTCCTCGCGCTGAACGCCGGCGACACCAGCTCCTACGTGGACAAGGCGGCGGTCGCCGAGGAGATCGCCTATTCCCGCAAGCTCTGCGCCCGGCACGGCTGGCCGCTGATCGACGTGTCGCGCCGGTCGATCGAGGAGACGGCCGCCGCGATCCTCGACCTCTACAAGACGCATCGGCTGAAGTTCATCGCCGAATGAGCGCGTCGGCCTCGCTCTGGCGCGACGCCGCGCCGCTCGTCCTCGCCTCTCGCAGCGCGGCGCGCATCGCGATGCTGGAGGCGGCCGGGCTTCCGGTGGAGCCCTGCCCGGCCGACATCGACGAGCGCGGGCTGGAGCGCGACGCGAGGGCGGCCGGCGCGGACGCCAGCGGCGTGGCGGTCGCTCTGGCGCGGGCCAAGGCGCTCGACGTCGCGGCCCGGCGGCCGGGCCGGCTCGTGCTCGGCGCCGACCAGACGCTGGCCATGGACGCCGTCGTCCTGCACAAGCCGGAAAGCCGGGCCGACGCCGCGCGCCAGCTCGCCGCGCTCTCGGGCCGCGCCCACGCGCTGCACGCGGCCGCCGCCGTGGTGCGCGACGGGACGGTGCTGTTCGAGACGGTCGAAACCGCCCGCATGACCATGCGCACGCTCACGCCGGCCATGATCTCGCTCTACCTCGAAGCCGCCGGCGATGCCGTGCTCGGCAGCGTGGGGGCCTACCAGCTGGAGCGGCTGGGCGTGCATCTCTTCGAGCGCATTGAGGGCGATCACTTCACGATCCTGGGTCTGCCGCTTTTGAAGCTGCTCGCCTTCCTGCGCGGCGCGGGGAGCCTCGCCGCATGACCTTCGTGCTCGGATTGACCGGCTCCATCGGCATGGGCAAGTCGGCCACCGCCGCGATGTTCCGCGCCGAGGGCGCGCCGGTCCACGACGCCGACGCGGCCGTGCACGCGCTGTATCGCGGCGCGGCCGTCGCGCCGGTCGCGGCCGCGTTTCCGGGGGTCACCGCGAACGGCGCCATCGACCGCGCGGCCCTTTCAAGGCGCGTGCTCGGCGACGACGCGGCGATGCGGCGGCTCGAAGCGATCGTGCATCCGCTGGTGCGCGAGGCCGAGCGCGATTTCCTGCGCGGGGCCGTCGCGGCCGGCCGGCCGCTCGTGGTGCTCGACGTCCCGCTGCTGTTCGAGACGGGGGGAGAGGGAAGGTGCGACGCCGTCGCCGTGGTCTCCGCGCCGGCCGCTGTGCAAAAGCAGCGCGTGATGGCGCGGCCCGGGATGACCGAGGAGCGGTTTCAGGCGATTCTCGCCCGCCAGATGGCTGATTCGCAGAAGCGCCGCCGCGCCCACCTGGTCATCGACACGAGCCGGGGCTTCGACGCGGCGCGCGACCAGGTGAGGGCGGCGATCCGCGCTTTCGCGGGGCGGGACGGCGAGGCCGCCCGGCGGGCTCTGGCGGAGCGGGACTGAACAGGCGAGGCAGGCATGGCGGTCCGCGAGATCGTGTTCGACACCGAGACGACCGGCCTGAGCCCTCACGGCGGAGACCGCATCGTCGAGATCGGCTGCGTCGAGATGCTCAACCACATCCCGACCGGGGCGACCTTCCACGTCTATATCAACCCCGAGCGCGACATGCCGGAGGAGGCCTTCGCCGTCCACGGCCTGTCGAGCGCCTTCCTCGCCGACAAGCCGGTCTTCGCGCAGATCTGCGACGACTTCCTCGCCTTCGTCGGCGACGCCAGGCTGGTGGCGCACAACGCCGCCTTCGACATGGGGTTCGTCAACGCCGAGATCGGGCGGCTCGGCCGGCCGCCGATCGACGAGGGGCGGGTGGTCGACACGCTGGCGCTGGCGCGGCGGCGCAATCCGTTCGGCTCCAACAGCCTGGACGCCTTGTGCCAGCGCTACGGCATCGACAATTCGCGTCGCGTAAAACACGGCGCGCTGCTCGACGCCGAGATCCTGGCGGACGTCTATGTCGAACTGCTCGGCGGCCGGCAGGCCGATCTCGGGCTGTCGACGTCCAGTCCGGGCGCGGGCGTCCAGCGGGTCGCCGGCGGTCCCCGCCAGGTCGGGGCGCGGCCGGAGCCGCTGCCGCCCCGCCTCACCGAGGCGGAGATCGCCGCGCACGCCGCCTTCGTGGCGACTTTGGGCGGGGGCACGCCCGTCTGGGGCGAGTACATGGCGCGCGACGAGGCGGCGGTCGGCGCGACCGCCTGAGCCGACAAAAAAGCCGGCCCGAAGGCCGGCTTTTTCACGTCGGGGACGAAGCCTGTCAGGCGACGGGCTGGTCGCCGCCGGTGTTCTGCGCTTCCATGATGCGCTGGCGATAGAGCGCCGCGAAGTCAATCGGGTCGATGAACAGCGGCGGGAAGCCGCCATTGCGCACCGCGTCGGCGACGATCTGGCGGGCGAAGGGGAAGAGCAGGCGGGGGCACTCGATCATCACGACCGGGTGAACGTTGTCCTGCGGGATGTTCTGCACCCGGAAAATGCCGGCGTAGAGCAGCTCGAAGCTGAACAGCAGGTTGGGCGCCTCGCCGGCTTTGCCTTCCAGCGTCAGCTCCACTTCGTAGTCGGTGTCCGACAGCGGGCGGGCGTTGACGTTGACCGAAATGCTGATCTGCGGGGGGTTCGCCTGCGGGGCCAGCGAACGCGGCGCGTTCGGGTTCTCGAACGACAGGTCCTTGATGAACTGCGCCAGCGCGTTCAGCGACGGGGCGGTCGCTTCGTCCTGCGCGCCGTTTCCGTTTGCAGCCATGTGTGTCTCCTCTGGCCGGCCCCCTCGGACCGGGTTTGAATTTCGGTCGCCGGGCGTGGTCCGCGACGAGCGCCAGCGGGCTAACACGGAACCGTGGAGCGAACAAGGTGAAGCGGGGGCGCGGTCCGCCGCGCCGCGACGCTTTATGTCGCGCCCGGAAAACCCTATATGCTCCACAGGGCGTTGGCGTGGGGCCGGCCGCCCGACCGGAACAGGCGCTCATGCAGGACTCTTTCGACCTGACGACGATCTTCTTTCTCGGCCTCGCCGTCTTCGTCATCTGGCGCCTGCGCTCCGTACTCGGCACGCGCACCGGCGCCGAGCGCCGCCCGGTCGACATGGTCCGCCGCGCCGAGCCGGTCGCCCCCGCCGCGGCCAACGACTCGAACGTCGTCCAGCTCGGCGACCGCGCCGGAGACCGCGAGCCGGAGTCCGAGGCCGACCGCTGGAAGGGCATCGCCGAGCCCGGAACGCCGCTCGCCGCGGGCCTTGACGCCATCAGCGCCGCCGACCGGACCTTCGACGCGCGCGCGTTCCGCGACGGCGCCAAGTCGGCTTACGAAATGATCGTCATGGCTTTCGCCCAGGGCGACCGGCGGGCGTTGCGGGATCTGCTCTCCAAGGACGTCAACGATGGCTTCGTCAGCGCCATTTCCGAGCGCGAGAAACGCGGCGAACGCGTGGAGACGACCTTCGTCTCCATCGACCGCGCCGAGATCGTCGACGCCCAGCTCAAGGGACGCTCGGCCCAGGTAACGGTGAGGTTCGTGTCCAAGCTCATCACCGCCACCTATGATCGCGCCAACGCCGTCGTCGACGGCGCGCCGGACAAGATCGTCGACGTCACCGACGTCTGGACCTTCGCCCGCGAGGCCGGCTCCCGCGACCCCAACTGGAAGCTGATCGCCACCGAATCGGGCCATTGATGCCGGCCGCGCCGCTCGTTGCGGCGCTGGCCGCCCTGCTCCTCGGAACCGCCGCCGTGACCGCTTCCAGCCAGATCGCCCCGCCGCGCCCCGGTCCGGGCGGCTCGCGCCTGGAGCCCGTGGCGTTCGAAGCGTTGCGCGGCTGGGCGCTTGACGACCACGAGGCGGCGCTCGCCGCCTTCCTGCGCACCTGTCCGGGGCTGGTGGCGGACGCGCCGGCCCTGCGGCCCGGCCTCCCGACCCCCGAGGCCCTGCGCGCCGTGTGCCGCCGGGCGCTCGCCGGCCCGGGGCCCGCCCGCGCCTTCTTCGAGCGCGAGTTCCAGGCCTTCCGCATCGTGCCGGACGAGGGGCGAGGCTTCCTCACCGGCTATTACGAGCCCGAGATGGAGGCGCGAACCGGGCCCTCTCCGGAGTTTCCCGTCCCCGTGCTCGGCCGGCCGGACGACCTCGTGACGTTCCCGCCGGGCGAGACGCCGCCCGGCCTCGATCCCTCACTCGCCGCCGCGCGGCGGACGCAGGCCGGCCTCGAGCCGTTCCCCGACCGCGCCGCGATCCAGGACGGCGCGCTCGCCGGGCGCGGGCTGGCGCTCTTTTACGTCCGTGACGAGGTGGAGCTGTTCCTGGCGCAGGTGCAGGGCTCGGCCCGCGTGCGGCTGGCGGATGGACGCGTGGAGCGGCTGGTCTATGCCGGGCGCAACGGACATCCCTATACGTCCATCGGCCGGGTCATCGTCGCCGAAGGACACATGGCGCTGGAAGACATGACCCTCGACCGCCTGAAGGCGTGGCTGCGCGCCCATCCGGCCGAGGCGCGCCGGATCATGCGGCTCAACCGGTCCTATATTTTCTTCGCGCGCGGGGAGGGCATGGACCCGGCCCATGGCCCCATCGGGGCTGCTTCCGCGCCGCTGTCGCCGCTGCGCTCCATCGCGGTCGACCGCAATCTGTGGCCCTACGGGCTGCCCTTCTTCGTCTCCGTCGCCTTGCCGGTCACGCTCGGCGTCACCGAGCCGTTCCAGGCGCTCGCCATCGCGCAGGACACCGGGTCGGCCATTCTCGGCCCGGCCCGCGCCGACCTGTTCATCGGCTCCGGGGAGGCGGCCGGCGCGCGCGCGGGGCTGGTGCGGCAGGCGATGGACCTCACGGTCCTGCTGCCGCGCGAGACGACGCCATGACGCGACGCCGCCGTACCCTCACCGGCGACGAGCAGGCGCTGTGGGCGCATGTGACGCGCCACATCGCGCCCTTTTCCGGCCGACCGGCTGCCGCCGCCAATCCCGCGCAAGCGGTCGTCGCGCCGCCGACGCCCGCCGCGCCCGAACCCCCGAAAAAGCCGCCGCCCGGCCCGATGCCGAAGAAGCCCAAGGCCGCGCCGCAGGTGAAGCCGCCGCCTCCGCCCGCGCCGACGGTTCCCTCTCTCGCGCCGCTGGAACGCCGACTGCGCCAGCGCCTGTCGCGCGGCGCTCACCCCATCGACGCCGTCATCGACCTGCACGGGATGCGGCAGGCCGAGGCGCACGAGGCGCTTCGCCGCTTCCTGCACGGCGCGCAGGCGGCCGGCCACCGCGTCGTGCTCGTCGTCACCGGCAAGGGGGGAGGCGCGGTCGAGGGCGGCTCGATCTTCGAGGAACGGGGCGTGCTGCGGCGAACGACGCCGCACTGGCTGCGCCAGGCGGATCTGCGCGCGATCGTGGTCGGCTTCGAGGAGGCCGCCGGCCACCACGGCGGCGGCGGGGCGCTCTATGTCCGGCTGCGGCGGGCCGGCAAGCTGGGAGGCGCGTGGTGACGCCGTTCGGCCAGCGCCTGCGCGAGCTGCGCGCCGAGCGGGGCGTGGCGCTGAAGGACATGGCGGCGGAGATCGGCGTGACGCCGACCTATCTGTCGGCGCTCGAACGCGGACGGCGCGGCCGGCCGAGCTGGGGCTTCGTGCAGCGCGTCATCCAGTATTTCAACGTGATCTGGGACGAGGCCGAGGAGCTGCAGCACCTCGCCGACGTGTCGCATCCGCGCGTCGTCATCGACACCACCGACCTGTCGCCCGCCGCCACGCTGCTCGCCAACCGCCTCGCCCGCGCAATCGCCACGCTGGAGGAAGCGGACCTCGCCGACCTCCTCGACCGGCTGGACCGGGCCCCTGCGCGCCGCCGCGGCGCTTGACCGGGGAGCGGGCGGGTGCGAAACGCCCCGGCACAAGCCGCTCAAGCCAGGAACCCCGGATGACCGCCACCCGCTTCGACGTGCTCGGCCTCGGCAACGCCATCGTCGACGTCCTCGCTCACGCCGAGGACGATTTCCTGATCGCCAACAAGCTCCACAAGGGCGCCATGCGCCTGATCGACGAGGCGGAGGCGGACAGGCTCTACGCCGCGATGGGGCCGGCGACCATCGTCTCGGGTGGGTCGGTCGCCAACAGCATCGTCGGCGTCGCCTCGCTCGGCGGTCGCGCCGCCTATATCGGCAAGGTCAAGGCGGACGAGGTGGGGCGGCACTTCACCCACGATATCCGCGCCACCGGCGTGCATTTCGCCACGCCGCCGGCGCAGGACGGACCGGCCACGGCGCGAAGCTTCATCCTGGTGACGCCGGACGGCGAGCGCACCATGAACACCTATCTGGGCGCGTGCCAGAACCTCGGTCCCGCCGATGTCGACCGCGCCACCGTCGAGGCCTCCGCCTATATCTACCTCGAAGGCTATCTGTGGGACCGCGAGCACGCCAAGCAGGCGTTCCGCACGGCGGCCTCCATCGCCCACGCGGCGGGCAACAAGGTCGCGCTGACTTTGTCGGACGGGTTCTGCGTCGACCGCTTCCGCGACGAGTTCCTCGGCCTGATGCGCCACGGGTCCCTCGACATCCTGTTCGCCAACGAGTCCGAGCTGAAGAGCCTCTATCAGACGGCCGATTTCGACACGGCACTGGCCGCGCTTCGCGAGGAGAACCTGCTCGGCGTCGTCACCCGCTCTGAGGAGGGCTGCCTCGTGGTGTCGCGCGACGAGACCGTCGCCGTGCCGGCCGCCCCTATCGAGGAACTGGTCGACACCACCGGCGCGGGCGACCTCTTCGCGGCCGGCTTCCTCTACGGGCTGGCGCGCGGCTTCGACGCCGCCACCTGCGCCAGGCACGGAGCGCTCGCCGCCGCCGAGATCATCCAGCACCTCGGGGCCCGGCCGGCCGCCAATCTGCGCGCGCTGGCCGAGGAGAACGGCCTGCCGGTCTGACCGCCCGGTCCCCGGATCGGAGATCGAGTGATTCACGTGAAACACTCGCGGTGAAACACGCCGCGTGAAACACTCTCCGTGAAACACGCGGGGCCGGCGGTGGCGCGGCCACGCAGCGCTTGCCACGGGCCCCGCCGCGCCGCATGTGAGGACGATGAGCGCACCCGTCCCGGATTCGCCCGCCGGCCTCGCGCCGATCGTGCGGCGGCTGATCCTGTCCGATTTCCGGTCCTATGCCGGGCTCGACCTGTCGGTCGGGGCGCGGCTCGTCGCGCTGACTGGCGAGAACGGCGCGGGCAAAACGAACATTCTCGAAGCGCTGTCCCTGTTCACGCCCGGGCGCGGGCTGCGCCGCGCCGAGCTCGCCGCCATGGCCCGGCAGGGCGGGCCGGGCGTGTTCGCAGCCTCCGTGCTGCTGGAGGCGGACGGGCACGAGACGCGCCTCGGCACCGGGACGGAGCGCGCCGAGGCCGAGGGCGGGCTGGCCCGCCGCTGCCGCGTCGACGGTGCGCCCGTCGCCTCCCCGGGAGTCTTCGCCGAGCACGTGCGCGTGGTCTGGCTGACGCCGGCGCTGGACGGGCTGTTCACCGGATCGGGCGGCGACCGTCGCCGCTTCCTCGACAGGCTGGTGCTCGCCGTCGACGCCGAGCACGGCGCGCGGGTCAACGCGCTCGACCGGGCGCTGCGCTCGCGAAACCGCCTGCTGGAGGACGACCGCGCCGCGCCGGCGTGGATCGACGCCGTCGAGCGCGAGGTCGCCGAGACGGCGGTCGCGGTGTCGGCGGCCCGGCGCGAGACGGTGGAGCGCCTCGCCGCCCTGATCCTGGCCGGCCGCGACGACGCGTCGCCCTTCCCCTGGGCCGCGCTCGCGCTCGAAGGGCCGCTGGAAGCGGAGCTGGGGCGCATGCCGGCCGTCGACGTCGAGGATCTCTACCGCTCCTGGCTGCGCGAGGGCCGCGCCCGCGACAGGGCGGCGGGCCGCACGCTGGTCGGCCCGCAGGCCGCCGACCTCGCCGTGCGCCACGGTCCCAAGGACGTGCCGGCGGCGCAGGCCTCGACCGGCGAGCAGAAGGCGCTGCTGATCGGCCTCGTGCTGGCGCATGCGCGGCTGGTCGCGGCGATGAGCGGCATCGCCCCCCTCGTGCTGCTCGACGAGGTGGCCGCCCACCTCGACCCGCGCCGCCGCGAGGCGCTGTACGACACCCTGTCCCGTCTCGGGTCGCAAGTCTGGATGACCGGGGCTGATTCGGCCCTTTTCGGCGACCTTCCGGCCGATTCGGCGTTGTTCGAGGTGACGCCGGGGCGCGTAAAGGCTATACGGGCCGCGTGACGACCCGAGCGCGGCGGGCGCGACGCCGCCGCACCCTGCCGGAAGAGGCCCGGACGCCTCCCCGCGCGGCCGTTTTCGCCGTGAAAAAGCCGGTGTTTTCGGGGTATAAACGTCAAACGAATCAATGCGTTCGCACGTCGCGACAGGGTTCCGAAAGCAAGACATGTCAGAAGCAGCACGCCGGGAAGATGCGCCGACCGCCTATGGCGCGGAATCGATCAAGGTCCTCAAGGGTCTCGATGCCGTCCGCAAGCGCCCGGGCATGTATATCGGCGACACCGACGACGGCTCGGGCCTGCATCACATGGTCTACGAGGTGGTCGACAACGCCATCGACGAGGCGCTGGCCGGCCACGCCGACCTCGTGACGGTGACCCTGAACGCCGACGGCTCCGTGACCGTGACCGACAACGGCCGCGGCATTCCCACCGACATGCACGAGGAGGGCGTGTCCGCCGCCGAGGTCATCATGACCCAGCTCCACGCGGGCGGGAAATTCGACCAGAACTCCTACAAGGTGTCCGGCGGCCTGCACGGGGTCGGCGTCTCCGTCGTCAACGCGCTCTCCAGCCATCTGCGCCTGCGCATCTGGCGCGACGGCAAGGAGCACGTCATGACCTTCACCGACGGCGACGCGGACGCCCCGCTCGCCATCGTCGGGCCCGCCGGCGACCGGCGCGGAACCGAGGTGACGTTCCTGCCCTCGACCGCAACCTTCACCATGGTCGAGTTCGACTACGACACGCTGGAGCACCGGCTGCGGGAGCTTGCCTTCCTCAATTCCGGCGTGCGCATCGTCCTCACGGATTCGCGCCACGCCGAGGTGAAGCGCGAGGAAATGCTGTACGAGGGCGGCCTGGAAGCCTTCGTGCGCTATCTCGACCGCGCCAAGTCGCCGCTAATCGCCGCGCCGCTGATGGTGCGCGCCGAGCGCGACGGCATCGCCGTCGAGGCGGCCCTGTGGTGGAACGACAGCTACCACGAGAACGTGCTGTGCTTCACCAACAACATCCCGCAGCGCGACGGCGGCACGCATCTGGCCGGCTTCCGAGCCGCCCTGACGCGGCAGGTCACCGGCTACGCCGACAGCTCGGGGCTGATGCGCAAGGAGAAGGTCTCGCTCACCGGCGACGACTGCCGCGAGGGTCTCACCGCGGTGCTCTCGGTGAAGGTGCCGGACCCGAAGTTCTCGTCGCAGACCAAGGACAAGCTGGTGTCCTCCGAGGTTCGCCCGGTGGTCGAGAACGTCCTCAACGAGGCGCTGGCCGTGTGGCTGGAGGAAAACCCGGCCGAGGCGCGCAACGTGGTCGGCAAGGTGGTCGAGGCCGCCGCCGCCCGCGAGGCGGCGCGCAAGGCGCGCGACCTCACCCGCCGCAAGGGCGCGCTCGACATCGCCTCGCTGCCGGGCAAGCTCGCCGACTGCCAGGAGCGCGACCCCGCCAAGGCCGAGCTGTTCATCGTGGAGGGCGACTCGGCCGGCGGTTCCGCCAAGCAGGGACGCAACCGCGAGTACCAGGCCGTGTTGCCGCTGCGCGGCAAGATCCTCAACGTCGAGCGCGCCCGCTTCGACAAGATGCTCTCCAGCCAGGAGATCGGCACGCTGATCACCGCGCTGGGCGCCGGCATCGGCAAGGAGGAGTTCAACGCCGACAAGCTGCGCTACCACAAGATCATCATCATGACGGACGCCGACGTGGACGGCAGCCATATCCGCACGCTGCTGCTCACCTTCTTCTTCCGCCAGATGCCCGACCTGCTGGAGCGCGGCCATATCTTCATCGCCCAGCCGCCGCTCTACAAGGTGACGCGCGGCAAGTCGCAGCAATACCTCAAGGACGAGCGGGCGCTGGAGGACTACCTGATCGAGCAGGGCGTCGACGGCGCGCTGCTGCGCCTCGCCAACGGCGAGGAGCGCGCCGGGCGCGACCTGCGCGGGCTGGTCGAGGAGGCGCGCATCGTGCGCAACCTGCTGAACGGGCTGCACAGCCGCTACGACACGCGCGTCGTGGAGC
Source organism: Alsobacter ponti (assembly GCF_024294805.1). Lineage (GTDB taxonomy): Bacteria > Pseudomonadota > Alphaproteobacteria > Rhizobiales > Beijerinckiaceae > Alsobacter > Alsobacter ponti. Next base: position 55,375 of record NZ_JANCLU010000007.1, on the reverse strand, counting down.
AGGCGGCCCTGGCGGGCGCGTTCCGGCCCTTCGCCGACGAAGCCGCCGCCCGCGAGGTCGCCGAGACGATCGCGCGCCGGCTCGACCTCGTCGCCGACGACCTCGAGCGCGGCTGGAGCGGCCATGTCGCGGACGGCGCGCTGGTGCTCGAGCGGACGCTGCGCGGCGTGCGTCAGGCGGTGACGCTCGACCCCGCCCTCCTGGCCTCCGCCGACGCGCGCAAGCTCGAGGAGCACACGGCATCGCTGCGCGAAGCCTTCTCCGCCCCCGCCACGCTTGTGCGCAAGGGCGAGGAATCCGTGGTGAGCGGCGCGGTGGCGCTGTTCGACGCCATGACGAATTTCGGCCGCAAGGGCCTGACGCTGCAGCGCTACAAGGGCCTCGGCGAGATGAACCCCGAGCAGCTGTGGGAGACGACGCTCGACCGCAACGTCCGCTCGCTTCTGCAGGTGAAGGTGAAGGAGGTCGCCGACGCCGACGACATCTTCACCAAGCTGATGGGCGACATCGTCGAGCCTCGCCGCGACTTCATCCAGTCGAACGCGCTGAACGTCGCCAATCTCGACGTGTAAGGCGACGGCCGGCGGCTACAGGTCGACCTGCAGCCAGCGCGGCGAATGGTGGATGTCGATCGTCTGCAACCGTCCCGGGCCGAGATTCTCGAAGCGGTGGGGAAGGCCCTTCGGCCCGAACACGACGTCGCCGGCCTCCGCCTCGATCACCTGGTCGCCCACGAAGAAGCGCGCCCGGCCGGCCACGACGACGAAGGTCTCGTCGTAAGGGTGCATGTGGAGCTTGGGCCCCATCCCGACAGTGTCGTTGCCGTAGGTCAGCACCGTGCATTCGCCGCCGATGGCCTCGCCGTGGACGTGCCCCCGCCACGGCTGGTCGCCGTCCGGGGTGAACAGCCTCGCCTTCGCAGGGGCGCGGCCGTCGGGAGTGACGCTGGCGGGGTCGAAGTCGCGGCGTGGCATGAGAGGCGTGTCCCCGTGGGCCTGAGGCGTGGCGACCGTAGCGCCCGTTTCACGTGAATCGCGCTACGCGCCGATGAGAATGGCGCGGAAATCGTTGACGTTGGTCAGCGTCGGGCCGGTGATCACCTGGTCGCCCAGCGTCTCGAAGAAGCGGTGGGCGTCGTTGGCGTCGAGGCAGGCCAGCGGGTCCAGGCCGGCGGTGCGCGCCCGCGCCAGCGTGTCGGGCCCGATCACCGCGCCGGCCACCTCCTCCGCGCCGTCGACGCCGTCCGTATCCCCGGCCAGCGCGTGCACGCCGGCGAGTCCGTCGAGCTTCACCGCGAGCGACAGCAAGAACTCGACATTCCGTCCGCCCCGGCCGTGGCCGCGCACGGTGACGGTGGTCTCGCCGCCCGAGATCAGCACGCAGGGGGCAGGGGCCGGCTGGCCGCGCAGCCTGGCCTGGCGCGCCATCCCGGCCAGCACGATGCCGACCTCGCGGGATTCCCCTTCGAGCGCGTCGCCGAGGATGAGCGGCGTCACGCCGGCGCGGCGCGCCACCTCCGCCGCCGCTTCCAGCGACATCTGCGGGGACGCGATCATCACGGTGCGCGTCCCGGCGAGCCGCCTGTCGCCGGGCTTGGGCGTCTCGTCCACCGCCGCCTCGAGATGCCGGATGGCGGCGGCCGGCTCGGAAATGCCGTAGCGCGCCAGGATGGCGCGAGCCTCGGCGAACGTCGTCGGGTCGGGAACCGTCGGCCCCGAGGCGATGGCGGACGGGTCGTCGCCGGGGACGTCGGAAATCAGCAGCGTCACGAGCTGGGCCGGAAAGGCCGCTGCGGCGAGACGCCCGCCCTTGATGGCGGACAGGTGCTTGCGCACGCAGTTCATCTCGTCGATGCGCGCGCCGGAGCGCAGCAGAGCGCGGTTGACCGCCTGCTTGTCGGCGAGCGTCAGGCCCGGGGCCGGCAGGCTGAGCAGCGACGAGCCTCCGCCCGAGATCAGCGCGATCACCAGGTCGTCCTCGCTCAGGCCGGAGACGAGGTTCAGCATGCGCTCGGCCGCCGCGCGGCCGGCCTCGTCGGGCACCGGATGGGCCGCCTCGACGATCTCGATGCGCCTGCAAGGCGCGGCGTGGCCGTAGCGGGTGACGACCAGCCCTTCCAGGGGAGCGGGCCAATGCTCGTCGACGGCCCGCGCCATCTCGGCCGATGCCTTGCCCGCCCCGATCACCAGCGTGCGCCCCTTCGGCACTGGCGGCAAAGCCGGCGGCACGCGCAGCATCGGGGAGGCGGCCGCCACCGCGGCGTCGAACATTTGGCGGAGGAGCTGGGCCGGATCCGGGATCATGACGCTCTCGCACGGGAAGAGCCGGCAGATGTGCGCGGCCACCGGACCGGCGTCAAGCCGTTGTCGCGCGAGAGTCCGGGCGTCAGAGCTTGAAGGAGAGGACGGCGCGCGTGCCCCCGGCGTTCGGCTCGTAGGTGACGGCGGATTGCAGCGTCACGGTCATGGCGCGGATGATGCGCGTGCCCAGCCCGCTGCCCTGCGCCGCGCCGCCGCCGCGCCAGCCGACGCCGTCGTCCTCCACCACCAGCCGCGCCTCGTCGCCCTGCCGTTGCAGCATGACCCGGATGTCGCCCAGTACGTCGCGCGGATAGGCGTATTTGAAGGCGTTGGTGACGAGCTCGGTGACGATGACGCCCACCGAGACGGCGCGATCCGTGTCGATGGTGATCGGCTCGGCGGCGAGCCGGATCGTGTGCTCCCGCCCGGCCGCCTTCATGGCCGTCTCCAGCTCTTCCATCAGCCCGTCGAGATAGGCGTCCATGGCGACATGGCGCACGTCGGCCGAGGTGTAGAGGCGCCGGTGAACCTGCGCGATGGCGTGAATGCGGTTATGGGCCTCGGCGAGCGCCTCGCGCGCGCGGTCGTCCAGCCCTTGGGCCTTCTGCTGCATGGTCACGAGCGACGCCACCAGCTGCAGGCTGTTGGCGACGCGGTGATTGACCTCCTGCAGCAGCATTTCCGCCCGTTCGCGCGCCTCCCGCATTTCCCGTTCCGCGCGCTCCTTCTCGCGGCGCAGGATCGCCTGTTCCAGCGCCTGGCTGACGGCGGTCCGGAACAGGTCGATGAACACGTTGCCGATGTCCTTGATGACGTAGTCGGCCGCGCCCGCTTTCAGCGCCGCCACGGCGATCCGCCCCTCGTCGGCTCCGGTCACGTAGATGACCGGCGGAGGGTCCGGCAGCGCGCGGATGTCCGCCAGCACGTCGACACCATCGCGGTCGGGCATGAAATGGTCGAGGCCCACGACGTCGAAGCGCCCGTCCTTCAGGCGGGCCAGTCCCTCGGCGCCGGTCGGCGCGTGGACCACCTCGAAGCCCTGGCGCGCCAGCGCGCGCGTCATCAGCCGCCCGAGCGCGATATCGTCGTCGATGTAGAGCACCCGGACCGGACCCGAAGGGGGCCCGACCGCCTCGGCCTGCGCCGGCGGAGCAGAAAGGGAAGAGGCGATCACGGCGTCTCCGGCACCTGCATGACGGACAAGAACAGGCCGAGCTGGCGAATGGCCTGGGCGAAGGTTTCGTATTCCACCGGCTTGGTGATGTAGACGTTGCAGCCCAGATCGTAGCAGCGCTGCACCTCGCGCTGGTCGTCGGTGGTGGTCAGCACGACGATGGGCGTGCGGCGGCGCGACTCGTCGGCCTTGAGCCGGGCCAGGATGTCCGTGCCGCTCATGTCCGGAAGGTTCAGGTCCAGCAGGATGAGGAAGGGGCCGTTGTCGGCGTCTCCCGTCGCCATCAGGTGGTCGAGGGCGGTCGTGCCGTCGGTGAAGTGGCGGATCTCGTTGCAAACCCCCGCGCGGCGGATGTTCTTCTCGATCAGCCTGGCGTGGCCGATATCGTCCTCGACCATGACGATGGTGACGGGCTGCTGGCGCGGCATTACGCGAACTCCGAACTCGTGGCGAGGACCTTGGGCAGCGTGACCTCGAAGGTGGACCCCGCGCCGATGGCGGAGGTGACGGAAATGGAGCCGCCGAGGCGGCGCACGAGGGCGCGGACATGGGCCAGGCCGATGCCTTCGCCGGGACGGTCCTGCGCGCCGGCCCGCCGGAACAGGTCGAAGATGCGCTCGAAGTCCCGCTCCTCGATGCCCCGCCCGTTGTCCTCGACCGAGATGACCACATTGGGGCCGTCCTCACGGCCATGGACGCGGATGACGCCGGGCCGGGACGGATCGAGATATTTCAGCGCGTTCTCGATCAGGTTGCCGAACACCTGCTCCAGCGCCAGCCGGTCGCTGGTCAGCTCCGGCATGTCGCCGATGAGCAGCGTGGCGCCGCTCTCGTCGAGTTGGTGGGCGATGGCGTCGATAGACGAGCTGAGCAGGTTCCGCAGATTGATCAGTTCCGGCGTGAGCACACGGCGGCCCTCGCGCGACAGGCGCAGGATCGCCTTGATCAGCCGGTCCATGCGCTCGCTGGAGCTGCGAATGAAGCCGATCGCCTCGGGCAGGTCTTCCTCCACCGCCTGCCGCAGCTCGGCCGTCACCTCGCCGGGGGCATGGCGCGCCGCCAGCTCCAGCACGCGGGCCACGCTGTCGCGCACCGCCTCGAGCTCCGCCGTAAAGCCCATGATGTTGACGAGGGGCGAGCGCAAATCGTGGCTGATGATGTAGGCGAATCGCTGGATCTCCTCGTTGGCGGCGTGCAGGTCGGCCATGCGGGCCTTCACGATGCCTTCGAGGTTGCGGTTGATCGCCTGCAAGGCGTTTCGCGCCTGCTGCAGCTCCCCGGTCCGGTCCATGACGCGCTGTTCGAGATGCTCGGTGAGGCGCAGCAGCGCGTCCTCGGCCTGCTTGCGCTGCGTAACGTCCTGGCCCTGGACGAAGATGCCGGCCGGCTGGCCTTCGGCGTCGAGGATCGGCTGGTAGATGAAATCGAGAAAGGATTCGGTCAGCGGCCCGTCGGGGGATTGCTGCAGCATCACCCTCATGGCGTTGCCGATGAACGGCTCGCCGCTCGCGAGCACCTGATCGAGCAGGTCCACGAGGCCCTGGTCGACCACCTCCGGCAGCGCCTCGCGCACGCTCAGCCCAACCACCTCGCGGTGGCCGATGATCTGGCCGTAGGCCGCGTTGGCCATCTCGAACACGTGGTCCGGGCCGGTCAGCAGCGCCATGAAGCCGGGCGCCTGCTCGAACAGCCGGCGCAGCCGGTCGCGATCGGCCTCCAGCATCGTGTTGCGCTGCTGCACGGCGTTGGCCCGCCGCATCAGGTCCGCCGCGCGGGAATCGTCACCCTTGGCGTCGCCGCCGCGCTGCCGGTGCAAATCGGTGACGTTGACGGTGAGCTGAAGCAGGAACGCGACCGAGCCGTCCTCGGCGAGGATGGGGGTATGCGTCGCGCTCCAGTAGCGCTGCTCGAAGCCGGAGCCGTCGGCGGCGGGGATGTCGTACTTGACCAGAGGCAGGTGGTCGACCCGCTTCTCGTGCAGCGCCCTTTCCAGCGATCCGCGCACCTGCGCCACGCTCTCGCCGTTGGGGTCGTCCGGCCCGCTCGGAAAGGCGGTGAACAGGTTGCGTCCCAAGACGTCCTCGCGCGCGCGAAGCGTCGCCGCGCAATAGGCCGCGTTGGCGTCGACAATGGTGAAGTCCGGAGTCAGGACGACGTACGGGCTCGGGGCGGCATCGAACAGGATCCGATAGTCGAGCGCGCCCGGACCGGGGGAAGGCCGGTCCTTCAGACCGGCTGTTCCCGTCTTCGCTTGCATTGAACAGGCCCAAAAAAAGCGCGCCTTCGGGCGCGTGGTCGGCAGTCAACGCGCCAGCGCGGCGCATGGTTCCGTACCGAAAGAGCCGCGGCCCCCGAGGCTCGCCGGGGCGGCTTTTCCTGCTATGGTCGCCGGCGAGGGGCGGGGATTGACGAATAGCCGCCGAAGTCTTTTAGATGTTAACCAATTCGCGAAACGCGTCCCGGACAGGACTCCCGATCAAGGGCGCCGCCGGCCGTTCCGCCAAAGGGAGGACAGAATGAGGTTGAAGACGACGCTCGCCGCCGCCGGCATCGCCCTGCTCGCCGCCTCGCCGGCCCTGGCGCAGTCGCCGGTCAAGATCGGCATGATCACGACGCTGTCGGGCCCCGGCGGCTATCTCGGCCAGGACATCCGCGACGCGTTCCAGCTCGCCATCGACCAGCAGGGCGGAAAGCTCGGCGGCGTTCCCGTCCAGCTCATGGTGGAAGACGACGCCCTCAAGCCCGGCCAGGGCAAGCAGATCGCCGACAAGTTCATGAAGGGCGAGAAGGTCAAGCTCCTCACCGGGATCGTATTCTCCAACGTCGCGGGGGCGGTGGTGCCGGACGTGCTCGACGGCGGGGCGATCTATGTGAGCCCCAACGCCGGCCCGTCCAACTTCGCCGGCAAGGAATGCCACCGCAACTACTACGTCGTGTCCTGGCAGAACGACTCCCTCCACGAGAGCGCCGGCCAGAACGCGACCAATCTTGGGTACAAGAAGGCCTTCATCCTCGCGCCCAACTACCAGGCCGGCAAGGACGCCCTGGACGGTTTCAAGCGCTACTTCAAGGGGCAGATCGCCGGCGAGGTCTACACCAAGCTGGACCAGACCGACTTCGCGGCCGAGCTGGCGCAGATCCGCGCGGCCAATCCGGACGTGGTGTTCCAGTTCCATCCCGGCGGACTCGGCATCGCCTTCATGCGCCAGTACGCGCAATCGGGCCTGACCGTGCCGATGGTGGTCGCCTCGCCCTCGATGGACTCGACGACGCTCGCCGCCGTCGGCGACGCCGCGCTGGGCGTCAACCTGACGGCGCAGTGGAACACCGACCTCGACATTCCGGAGAGCAAGGCGTTCGTGGCGGCCTTCCAGCAGAAGTTCAACCGCGTGCCGACCTACTACGCCCAGCAGGGCTACGACACGGCGCTCGCCATCGGCGCGGCGCTGAAGGGAACCGGCGGCAAGGTCGACGACACCGAGGCCTTCCGCACCGCCATGCTGAAGGCGGACTTCAAGTCGATCCGGGGCTCGTTCAAGTTCGGCCCGAACCAGCACCCGATCCAGGACTGGTACGCGCTGCGCGTCGAGAAGGGCGCGGACGGCAAGCCGGCCATCGTCACCAAGGGCAAGGTGATGACGAACCACGGCGATTTCTACGACAAGGACTGCAAGCTCTGAGCACCCGAGCGGACCCTGCCGCCCGGCGCGGCGGGGTCCGTCCCGCCAGCGCGGCTTGCCGCGTCCGCGCGCCCGTTCGTGGAACCACCGGCCGATGTCCCTCGTCGTCGAGCAGTTGCTGAATGGCGTTCAGTTCGGCGCGATGCTCTTCCTGCTCGCGGCGGGTTTGACCCTGATCTTCGGGATCATGGGCATCATCAACCTCGCGCACGGATCGCTCTTCATGGTGGGCGCCTACGCCGCCGCGCTGACCGCCTCGAAGACCGGCTCGTTCGCATTGGCCGTGCCCGCCGGGCTGGGCGCGGCGGCCTGCGCGGGAGTTGCGGTCGAGCTCCTCGTGATGCGACGGCTCTACGCGCGCGACCATCTCGACCAGGTGCTGGCCACGTTCGGGCTCATTCTGTTCTTCAACGAGATGACGGTGATCCTGTTCGGCCGCCAGCCGCTCTTCGTGCAGCTGCCGGCGGCCCTGAACGTCTCGGTCCCGGTCGCGCCCGGCGTGCTTTATCCGGTGTACCGGCTGCTGCTGATCGGCCTCGGCCTGGCGGTGGCCGGCGGGCTCTACCTGCTCATCAACCGCACGCGCCTCGGCATGCTGGTGCGCGCCGGCGCGACTAATCGCGAGATGGTGCGCGCGCTGGGCGTCGACATCCGCCTCATCTACACCGCCGTGTTCGGGCTCGGCGCGCTGCTCGCCGGGCTCGCCGGGCTGCTCTCCGGCCCGCTCACCTCGGTGCAGGTCGGCATGGGCGAGCGCATCCTCATTCTCGCCTTCGTCGTGGTCGTCATCGGCGGCGTCGGCTCGGTGCGCGGCGCGTTCTTCGGGGCGATGATCGTGGGGATGGTGGACACATTGCTGCGCGCCTTCCTGCCGGGGCTGCTGCGGAACGTGATGGCGGGGTCGGAGGCGGACGCGCTCGGCGCGGGCCTGTCGTCGATGGGCGTCTATTTCCTGATGGCCGCGGTGCTGCTCGCGCGGCCGAAGGGACTGTTCGTCGCCCATGGATAGATCGGCCCTCCAGCGCGGCGCGCTCGGCGTCGATCTCCGCCCGGGGCGCGCGCTCTGGCTCGTCGCGCCGGTCGTGCTGGCGGCGCTGCCCTTCGTGGCGGACGCGCTCGGCGACGCCTCGATCACCACGCTGGCGACGCGCATCGTCATCCTGTGCATCGCCGCCGCGAGCCTCAACCTCGCGCTGGGCTATGGCGGCATGGTCAGCTTCGGCCACGCCGCGTTCCTGGGCGTCGGCGGCTATACGGTCGGGATGCTCTACAGCCACTTCGTCGCGGGCGCGCCGTTCCTGGGCTTCGTGCCGGGCACGGACCAGATGCTCCTCACCCTGCCGGCGGCGATGATCGCCTCCGGCCTCGCCGCCGCCGCCATCGGCGCGCTCTCGCTGCGCACCGGCGGCGTGCAGTTCATCATGATCACGCTGGCCTTCGCCCAGATGCTGTTCTTCCTGTTCGTGTCGCTGAAGGCCTATGGCGGCGACGACGGGATGATCGTGCGGCGGCGCAACGCCCTGCCGTTCCTCGACACGCGCAACGACACGACGTTCTATTTCGTCTGCCTCGTCCTCGCGGCCGCCTGGCTTGGCCTGTTGAGCCGCATCGTGGGCTCGCGCTTCGGGCTGGTGCTCGGCGGAATCCGGCAGAGCGAGCGCCGGATGGCGGCGCTGGGCGTGCCGATCTACCGCTACAAGCTCGCGGCCTTCGTCATCTCGGGGATGGGCACAGGCCTGGCGGGCGCGCTGCTCGGCAATTTCTCCCGCTTCGTCAGCCCGGACATGATGCATTGGACCCAGTCGGGCGAACTGATGATCATGGTCATCCTCGGCGGGGTCGGCACGCTGATGGGCCCGGTGCTGGGCGCTGCTGCGCTGATCGGGCTCGAGACCGTGCTGGCGGGCTGGACCGAGCACTGGCAAGTGGTGATGGGACCGCTCCTCGTCCTCATCGTGCTCTACCTCCCGCGCGGGCTCGGAAGCCTCGTCTCGCGCAAGGCGGGCGGCCGCCATGGCTGAACCGCTGCTCGCCGTCGAGGGCCTGGTCAAGCGGTTCGGCGGCCTCGTCGCCACCGACCACCTGTCGCTCGACGTGCGCGAAGGCGAACTGCACGCGCTGATCGGGCCCAACGGCGCGGGCAAGACGACGTTCATCGCCCAGCTGATGGGCGAGCTTCGCCCGAGCGAGGGCGCGATCCGCCTCTCCGGAGTGGAGATCGGGCGTCTCGGGACGGCCGCCCGCGTCCGCATGGGCCTGGGCCGGACGTTCCAGATCGTGCAATTGCTGCCCGACGAAACCGCGCTCGACAACGTGGCGCTCGCGGTGCAGGTCCGCCACGGACACAGCTTCCGCTTCTGGCGCGCCGCGCGCCGCGACGCCTCCCTGCGCGATCCTGCGCGCGACTATCTCGCCATGGCCGGCCTCGCCGCCCGGGCGGACGTGCCGGTCTCGGCTTTGTCTCACGGTGAGCAGAAGCAGCTGGAGCTCGCCGTGGCGCTCGCCGGCGAGCCGCGCCTGCTGCTGCTCGACGAGCCCATGGCCGGCCTGGGGCCGAGCGAAAGCCGCCAGATGCAAGACCTGCTGGCCGGCCTCAAGGGCCGGATCGGCATGCTTCTCGTCGAACACGACATGGAGACCGTGTTCGCGCTCGCCGACCGGATCTCGGTGCTCGTCCACGGCCGCGTCATCGCCAGCGGCGACGCCGCCGCCATCCAGGCCAGCCCCGAGGTCCGGGTGGCCTATCTGGGCGAGGGGGACGTCTGATGCTGTCCGTGCGGGGGCTTCAAGCGGCCTACGGCGCCAGCCAGGTGCTGTTCGACGTGTCGCTCGCGGTCGAGGCGGGGCAGGTGGTGACCCTGCTGGGCCGCAACGGCATGGGCAAGACGACGACGATCCGCGCCATCATGGGCCTCACGCCGGCGATCGGCGGCGACATCGCCTTCGAGGGCGCGGCGGTGGTCGGCGCGTCGCCCGACGCGATGGCGCGGCGCGGCATCGGCCTCGTGCCGGAAGGACGGCAGGTGTTTCCGACGCTCACCGTGCGGGAAAACCTGGTCGCGACCGCCGCGAACCGGCTGAACCGGCGCGATCCCTGGACGCTCGCGCGCGTCTACGCCCTGTTTCCGAGGCTGGAGGAGCGACACGCGCAGTTCGCGCGCACGCTCTCGGGCGGCGAGCAGCAAATGCTGGCGGTGGGGCGCGCCCTGATGACCAACCCCCGCCTGCTGATCCTCGACGAGGCGACGGAAGGCCTCGCCCCCGTCATCCGCGCCGAGATCTGGCGCTGCCTGGCCCTGCTGAAGCAGGAGGGCCAGGCCATCCTCATCGTCGACAAGAACCTGAGCGTGCTCAAGCGGCTCGCCGACCGGCACGTCGTCATCGAGAAAGGCCGCACGGTCTGGTCGGGCGACAGCGGCGACCTCGAACGCGATGCCGAGCTCGTCCGCCGCTACGTCGGCGTGTGACCCTTACCGCTCCTCGCCGCCCGCCTCGGCGACTTCGCCGAGGAAGCCGCGCTTGCGCAGCAAGGCGTCGACATCGGGGTCGCGGCCGCGGAAGGCGCGGTAGGCGAGCTCCGGATCGCGGCTCGATCCCGCCGCGTAGACGTGGCGCTTCAGCCGGCCCGCAAGCTCCGGGTCGAAGATGTCGCCCGCCTCCTCGAACGCCGCGAAGCCGTCCGCGTCCAGCACTTCCGACCACAGATAGGAGTAGTATCCGGCCGAGTAGCCGTCGCCCGAGAACACGTGCGTGAAATGCGGCGTGCGGTGGCGCATGGCGATTTCGGCCGGCATGCCGATCCCGTCGAGCACGCGCCGCTCGAAGGCGACGGGGTCGATGTCGGTCGCGCTCTCCAGCGCGTGGAACTCCATGTCGACGATGGCGGAGGCGACGTACTCCACCGTGGCGAAGCCCTGGTTGAAGTTGCGCGCCGCCTGGATGCGGTCGAGCAGCGCCTGCGGCATCGGCTCCCCCGTCCGCGCGTGCAGCGCGCAGGTCCGCAGAACTTCCGGGCGCATTAGCCAGTGCTCGTAGACCTGCGAGGGGAACTCGACGAAGTCGCGCGGCACCGCGGTGCCGGCGATCGAGGGGTAGGTCACGTCCGACAGCATGCCGTGCAGGGCATGGCCGAACTCGTGGAAGACGGTGCGCGCGTCGTCGAAGCTGAGCAGGGTGGGCTGGCCTTCCGGCGCGCGCGCGAAGTTCAGCACGTTGACGACGATCGGGCGCACGTCGCGCCCCAGCTTGCGCTGGCCGCGGAACGAGCTCATCCACGCGCCGCTGCGCTTCGAGGACCGGGCGAAATAGTCGCCGTAGAACAGGGCGAGGTGACGGCCGGCCGCGTCCGTCACCTCCCAGGTCCGCACGTCGGGATGGTAGGTCGGCAGGTCGCGCCGCTCCGAGAAGCGGACGCCGAACAGGCGCGTGGCCGTGTCGAACGCCGCCTGGATCACGCGGTCGAGCTGCAGGTAGGGCTTGATTTCGCCTTCGTCGAGGTTGTGGCGCGCCGCGCGCACCTTGGCGGCGTAGTAGCGCCAGTCATGCGCGGCGATGACGATGCTCGCATCATCCTGTTGCGCCATGGCCTGAAGGGCGTCGCGCTCCTCCAGCGCCCGCGCCCGCGCCATCGGCCAGACGCGGTCGAGCAGGCCGCGCACCGCCTCCGGCGTCTTGGCCATGCTGGTGTCGAGCTTGTAGGCGGCGAAGGTGCGATAGCCGAGCAGCCGGGCGCGCTCGACGCGCAGCGCTACCATTTCCGCGACGATGGCGCGGTTGTCGGACGCGCCGCCCATCTCGCCGCGCCGAATCCACAGCCCGTAGGCCTTCTCGCGAAGCGCCCGGTTGGACGAGAACTGCAAAAACGGCTCGATCAGCGAGCGCGACAGCGTGACGATGTGTCGGCCCTTCAGGCCGTGGTCCTCGGCCGCCTGCGCGGTGGCGGCGACCAGCCAGTCCGGAAGACCGGCGAGTCCTGCCTCACCCTCCAGCTCCACGAGGGTGTCCGCCTCGTCGGCGAGCACGTTCTGGCTGAACTGCGTGCCCAGCGTCGCCAGTCGTTCGACGATCTGGGACAGGCGCTGCTTCGCCTGCAGCGCAAGCTTGGCGCCGGAGCGCACGAACCGCTTGTGGGTCAGCTCCAGCACGCGTTTCTGCTCGTCGTCGAGCCCCAGCTCGTCGACACGGCTCCACAGCGCGTCGATGCGGGCGAACAGGCCCGCGTTCATGCCGATGTCGCTGAAGTGCTTGGCGGCGATGGGAGAAATCTCCCTCTCGATGGCCTGGAGCTCCGGGCTCGTGTGCGCTCCCGCGAGGTTCCAGAACACGCCCCCGACCCGCGACAGCGTCTCGCCGGAGAGCTCCAGCGCGTCGATTGTGTTGGCGAAGGTGGCGGGCGACGGATCGGCGGCGATGGCGTCGATTTCGGCCCGGTGCGCCGCGAAGGCCGCCTCGAAGGCCGGCCGGAAGTGCTCGGGGCGGATCGCGGCGAAGGGCGGCGTCTCGAACGGCGTGTCCCAGGCGGCGAGCAGCGGGTTGCTTTCGGGGGTGTCGGGTGCGGTCATGGCCGGTCTCCGGTCGGGAATTCGGCGCAGCATGCGCCGGGATTCCCGGCCGTTTGGCGGCGGCCGGCGCAGGCTTTGCGTGAAAACAGGGGCGTCAGACGCGCATCGGCATCAGGACGTAGAGCGCCGGCGCGCCCTCGCGGTCCTGGATCAGCGTCGGCGAGCCCGGGTCGGCGAGCCGGAACAGGGCCGTGTCGCCTTCGAGCTGCCCGGCGATGTCGAGCAGATAGCGCGCGTTGAAGCCGATATCGAGCGCCGCGGCGTCGTAGTCGACCTCGATCTCCTCCGTCGCCGACCCCGAATCCGGGTTGGTCACGGAAAGAGTCAGGCGGCGCTCGGCCAGCGACAGCTTCACGGCGCGCCCGCGCTCGGACGAGATCGTCGACACGCGATCGACCGCGTTCGAGAACTCGGCCTTGTCGACGACGAGCTGCTTGTCGTTGCCGACCGGGATGACGCGCTGGTAGTCGGGGAAGGTCCCGTCGATCAGCTTGGAGGTGAGCACCACCGCGCCCAGCGTCAGCCGGATCTTGGTGGACGACAGCTCGATCTCGACCTCATCGCCGGCGTCGTCGACGAGCTTGATGATTTCCGCCACCGCCTTGCGCGGGATGATGACGCCCGGCATGCCGACCGCCGCGGCCGGCGCCTCCGACTCGACGCGGGCGAGGCGGTGGCCGTCCGTGGCCACGGCGCGCAGCACAGCGCGGCCGCCGACATCCATTACGTGGAAATAGATGCCGTTGAGGTAATAGCGCGTCTCCTCGGTGGAGATGGCGAACTGCGTCTTCTCGATGAGGCGCTTCAGCTCGACCGAGGAGAGGCTGAAGCGGTGGCTCATGTCGCCCGTGGCGAGGTCCGGGAAGTCGGTCTCGGGCAGCGACTGGAGGTTGAAGCGCGACCGGCCCGACCGGATCAGCACCTGGCCGACGTCGCCGGTGGTCTCGAGCGATACCTGCGAGCCGTCCGGCAGCTTGCGCACGATCTCGTAGATGACATGGGCGGGGACGGTGGTCGCGCCCGGCTGGCCGACATCCGCGGCGAAGCTCTCGGTGACCTCGAGGTCGAGGTCGGTCGCCTTGAGGCTGAGCTGGCCGGCCTCGGCGCGGATCAGCACGTTGGACAGGATCGGGATCGTGTTGCGGCGCTCCACGACGCGGTGCACGTGCCCCAGGGACTTGAGGAGCGCGGAGCGCTCGACTGTGACCTTCATGGCCGACCTGCGAACCTTTTCGTTATCCACGGACTGCGCCCGCCGCGCCTGAGCGGCGGGGCAAGCACATTCGCAAGCCCCCCGGCCAAGCGCAAGCGCCGAGCTTGCGCGCGGGACGGGTTGGCGCGGGTAATCACAAAAAAGGGCGGATTCGGCGGGCCGGGGCCGGCCTTGCGGCTATTCCTGCAACATGCGCTTGAGGAGTTCGATCTCCTCGCGCAGCACGGGATCCTGCGCCACCACGCCGTCGATCTTGCGCACGGCGTGCAGCACCGTGGTGTGGTCGCGCCCGCCGAAGCGCCGGCCGATCTCCGGCAGCGAGCGCAAGGTGAGCTGCTTGGCGAGGTACATGGCGATCTGGCGCGGCTTCACCACCCCCGCCGAGCGGCGGGACGACAGGATGTCGGCGCGGCTGACATTATAGTGGGTGGCGACCAGCTTCTGGATGTCCTCGATGCGGACTTTCTTGGGCTCGCGCGACCGCACTAGGTCGCGGATGGCCGCCTCGGCGGCTTCGACCGTCAGCGGCGCGCCGGAGAGCGTGCTGTGGGCCAGCAGGCGGTTGACCGCCCCGTCGAGGTCGCGCCCGTTGGTGGTGATCGAGCGGGCGACGAACGACACCACGGCCGGGCTCACCTCGAAGCCGGGCTGGTGCTGCCTTGCGGCGGCGACGCGCGCCTCCAAAATTTTGACGCGCAGCGCCTCGTCGAGCGCGCCCATCTCGACGACGAGCCCGCCCGCCAGCCGCGAGCGCACGCGCTCGTCCAGCGTCTCCAGGTCGCCCGGCGGCCTGTCGGCGGCGATCACCACCTGCCGGCCCGCGTCGATCAGCGCGTTGATGGTGTGGCAGAACTCCTGCTGGATCGACTTGCCCTGCAGGAACTGCACGTCGTCGATGACCAGAAGGTCGATGCCGCGCAGCCTTTCCTTGAAGGCGAGCGCCGTCTGCGCCTTCAGCGCGGCGACGAAGCCGTACATGAACCGGTCGGCGGTGAGGTAGATGACGCGCTTGCCGCCGGCCAGCACCTCGTGCGCCACGGCCTGGAGCAGGTGCGTCTTGCCCAGCCCGACGGCGGCGTGGATGTAGAGAGGGTTGTAGAGCGGAGCGGCCCCGGAGTCGATGCGCGACACGCGCTCGGCCGCCGCATGGGCGAGAGCATTGGAGCGGCCGAGCAGGAAGCTGGCGAAGGTCAGACGGCGGTCCAGCGGCGAGCCCTGCAGCCCGTCGACGTCGTGATGGGCGTGCCGGTCCTGCTCGGGCGCGGGCGTCATCGCCTTCTCGACGCTGACCGGCCGGCCGGCGATCGCCGCCGCGCCCTGGTGGGACACCGTCTCGATGGGGCCGGGGATGCGCACCGGGCCGCGCTGCACGGCGCTGCGCACGCTGAGGCTGATGTCGCCCACGCCGGCGCATTCCTCGGCGACGAGGGCGCGGACACGGTCCATGTAGTGCGACTGGATCCAGCTCTTCAGGAAGCGCG
Organism: Alsobacter ponti; assembly: GCF_024294805.1. Lineage (GTDB taxonomy): Bacteria > Pseudomonadota > Alphaproteobacteria > Rhizobiales > Beijerinckiaceae > Alsobacter > Alsobacter ponti. The sequence continues at coordinate 39,966 of NZ_JANCLU010000007.1, read as the reverse complement.
TCGGCACGGAGAGGTGGCCCACGCCTTCAGCGACGCCGACCAGCTCCAGCCGGCCGAACCAGCTCGAAAACACGTCCTCGCCCAGCTCGGCGCGCAGGCGTCGGCGCACGCGCTCCCAGGCCTCGTCGTCGCGGTCGGCTTCGATCCCGGACGTCATCGGCTCGCCGTAGCCATGATCCGAAACCCCTTTTCCTGCCGCGTGAAGCATGTGACCGGTCCTGCAAAATGATCCGCATCGCCGCTGGCGGGCGCTGACGGGTATCGATGAAACATGATGATGAAGAGTGCGGCCCCGCGGGCCGGAAGCCTGACCCGTCAGGACGTGGTCAGGACGGTCGTGACGATTCCGACAACCACTCCGGGACGCTGGAAAACGCGATGGCAGCCCTGGTGTCGTGTCATGCTCGTCATGATATGCCCCTCGACAGCTTTTTAGCTGAACTGTGCCACCTTATCCGGTGACGTTGTGCCGCTTTGCAAATGGCGGCGTTTGTTTTGGCGATCGCTGCCCGTTCGTTGTGACGGGCTTGAAAGTAAACAGGTTCGAAAGTGCCTCCCTATATTTAAGCGCAAATATAAAGAACCCTGTCGCCGGGTTATTGTAGTCCGGTTTCATTTGGTGAGAGCCCCAAGGCGTCGCCCCGGAGTGATTTGACCTTACACAGCGGCCAAGGACGGCGCAACAGACGGGCCGGCGCGGAGGGTCCCGATTCCCGGCCGGTCCGGCGGAGCTGCTTCCGGACCCGGACCCCAACGCCTTGACTCAGTTCATAATTCCTTAAGCCCCGTCCGGCGGGCGGCGCGAGCCGGGCCGGGCAGAAAAATTTTCGAGCCCCCGGACGGCGCGTCGGCGGCGGCTCAGGAATCCACGTCATCAATGTGTCTTGTGCCGTAAGTTCATGATCTTGCTTGTCATTTCCTGCGCGACGGAAGGCTCCGAGCTGGGTCTCGGCCGAGCCCCAGAGGGGAAGGATTGTCAAGCGGGAATCTGCTCGCCGGGCGAAGCTCACGCCGGAAATCCGGGCCGCGCGGCAACTTCGTCACGCTCGCATTTAGCGCTTCCGGCCACCGCTTTGCGCAATGAAAAAACCCGGCCGCGAGGCCGGGTTTCGTAACCGTCGGAGATGTGAGAGGCGCGTCAGGCCTGGAGGGCCTTGATGGCGCTGGCCAGCCGCGAAACCTTGCGCGACGCCGTGTTGCGATGGACGATGCCCTTCTGCGCCGAGCGCATCATGACGGGCTCGGCCGCCTTGAACGCGGCGGCGGCGGCGGCCTTGTCGCCGGCCTTGATCGCTTCCTCGACCTTCTTCACGTAGGTGCGCATCGCCGAGCGGCGGCTGCGGTTGATGGCGGTGCGGCGCGCGATCTTGCGGGTCGCCTTTTTCGCCGAAGTCGTATTGGCCATCGGTCGTCCTCGTTGCGAGGCGGCTCCGGACGAGCCGCGCCCATGTCATGCGTCTGAAAGGATAGAGCCGGTGCGGACGAAGCCGACCGGCTGCTCATAGGGGCGGGCTTATAGCGGAGGCGGGATGCAGCGTCAACGCTCGTCAGCCCCCGGCCAGCGCTTTTGAGAGCCAGGCGCGCGCCGGGTTGGCGGGGTCCATCAGGAGGCGGAGCGCCACGGCGCAGCACACCACCACGATCAGCGGCCGGATCAGCCGCGCGCCCATGCGCAGCGCCAGGCGCGATCCGATCTGCGCGCCCGTCAGCGCCGCGACGCCCATCACCAGCCCCACCGGCCAGACGATGAGCCCCGAGGCGGCGTAGAGCGCCAGCGAGCCGACATTGCTCGCCAGGTTCAGCGCCTTGGTGTGCGCGGTGGCGCGCAGCAGGCCGAAGCCCAGCAGGGTCACGAACCCCACCATATAGAATGAGCCGGCGCCGGGGCCGAAGAAGCCGTCGTAGAAGCCGATAATCGGGGCCAGCGTGAGCGTGAAGGCCGTGGGGCCGACGCGGCTTCGCGCGTCGGCGTCGCCCATGCCCTTCGACAGGCCGAAATAGAGCGCCATGCCGAGCATCAGGAACGGCACGATGGCGGCCAGCGCCGCGGCCGGGATCGCCTGCACCGCCAGCGCGCCCGCCACGGAGGCGGCTCCGGAGACGGCTGCCATGGGCAGCGCCTCGGCCCAGGCGATCCTTCCGGCGCGGGCGAAGGAGAACGTCGCCGAAGCGGTGCCGAAGCTGCCCTGCAGCTTGTTCGTGGCGATGGCCGACACCGGGTCGAACCCGGCCAGCAGCAGCGCCGGCACGGTGAGCAGCCCGCCGCCGCCGGCGATGGAGTCAAAGAACCCCGCCACCAGCGCCACGAGGCCCAGCGCCGCGACAGTCTCGATACCGAATTCCATGCGGGGGCTCCGGGCCGTCCGTTTGGGCGACCGGGCTCAGCCGTTCCGGAAGGCGGGCTTGCGCTTGTCGACGAACGCGCTCATGCCCTCCTTCTGGTCGGCGGTCGCGAACATCGCCTGGAACACGCGCCGCTCGAAGCGGATGCCTTCGGCCAGCGTGGTCTCGTAGGAGCGGTTGACGCTCTCCTTCGTCATCATGACGATTGGCAGCGACATCGAGGCGATGGTCTCGGCCGCCTTCATCGCCTCGGCGATCAGCTCGGCCGCCGGCACCACGCGCGACACGAGGCCGGCCCGCTCGGCCTCGGCGGCGTCCATCATGCGCCCCGTCAGGCACATCTCCATCGCCTTGGACTTGCCGACCAGCCGCGTCAGGCGCTGCGTGCCGCCCGCGCCAGGCATGACGCCGAGCCGGATTTCCGGCTGGCCGAATTTGGCGGTGTCGGCCGCGATGATGAAGTCGCACATCATGGCCACTTCGCAGCCGCCGCCGAGCGCGAAGCCCGCCACGGCGGCGATGATCGGCTTGCGGCGGTTGGCGACGCCGTCCCACGGCGTGATGAGGTCGCCCGTGTAGCTCTGGGGATAGGTCGTCGGCTGCAGTTCCTTGATGTCGGCGCCGGCGGCGAAGGCCTTTTCCGAGCCGGTGAGAACGATGCAACCGATCGCCGGATCGGCGTCGAAGCGGGCCAACGCGTCGTTAAGCTCGGTCATCAGCTGGGCGCACAGGGCGTTGAGCGCCTGCGGCCGGTTGAGCGTGATCAGCGCCACCCTGCCGCGCGTCTCGGTGAGAATCGTCTCGTAGCCTTGTGCCTCGGTCATGGTCCGTGTCCCCGTTGCGCCCGGTGCAGGGCTACCCTCTCCCGCGCGCGAGAGCAATCGCCCGCGCGGATCAGCGCACCCTCATCGCTGGCAAGTTCCGCAGAAGAAGGTGGAGCGGCCCGACTGGACGATGCGCGACACGACGCCCCGGCAGCCCGGCGTCGGGCAGGGCTCGCCCTCGCGGCCGTAGACCCGAAAACGGTGCTGGAAATAGCCGAGCGACCCGTCCGTGTGCGCGTAGTCGCGCAGTGTCGATCCGCCGGCCGCGACGGCCTCCTCCAGCACGTCGCGGATCGCCGGCGCGAGGCGTCGCGCCGGCTCGCCGGCCGATCCGTCGGCGCGCGCCAGCGTGCCGGCCCGCCGGCGCGGCGACAGGCGGGCCCGGTGCAGCGCCTCGCACACATAGATATTGCCGAGTCCGGCCACGAGCGACTGGTCGAGCAGGGCGGCCTTCAGCGGCGCGGCCTTGCCCCGGAACAGCCGGGCCAGCGACCCGGCGTCGAGCTCGTTGCCGAGCGGCTCGATCCCGAGATCCTTGAACAGCTTGTGCGCGTAGAGCCCGGCTCGCGTCGTCAGCGCCATGAAGCCGAACCGGCGCGCGTCGTTGTAGGTCACCCGCGCGCCGTTCGAGAGGTGGAACACCACGTGGTCGTGCGCCGCCACGCCGCCGGCCTCGTGGCGGAATTCGCCCGGCGTGACGGCCTCTCGGCCCGGCCATTCCACGGTGAACCGTCCCGTCATGCCGAGATGCATGATCAGCACGTCGCCGCCCGAGAGGTCGGCCAGCAGGTACTTCGCCCGGCGGCCCAGCGCCTCGACCGTGCGGCCTTCGACGCGCTCGGCGAAGCGTTCGGGAAGCGGAAAGCGCAGGTCGGCCCGCCGCTGCTCCAGGCGCTCGATCCGCGCGCCCACCATGGCGGGCTCGAGGCCGCGCCGGACCGTCTCGACCTCGGGAAGCTCTGGCATGCGGCCCTTCCGAACGCTGTGCATCCGCCACATAGCGCAGCGCGGCGTCATTCGCTATGGTCCGCGCCCGTAGGTAAAGCGGGACAGTTCGATGCGCGACGGTGGACAAGGCGGCGGACCCGGGACGGAGCGTTCCGGCGAGACGCATTTCGGCTTTTCGACCGTGCGGCTCGAGGAGAAGCAGACCCTCGTCGACGACGTGTTCCACAAGGTGGCCCGCCGCTACGACATCATGAACGATTTGATGTCGGCCGGCCTGCACCGCGCCTGGAAGGACGCGCTCGTCTCGGCGCTGCGCCCGCCGCGCGACAAGCCCTTCGCCCTGCTCGACGTTGCCGGCGGCACCGGCGACATCGCCTTCCGCGTGCTGGAGGCGGCCGGGCCGGACGCCAGCGCGACCGTGCTCGACATCAACGGCGACATGCTGGCCGTGGGGCGCGACCGCACGCCGGTGCGGCTTGTCGGGCAGGTCGAGTTCGTGCAGGGCAACGCCGAGACGCTGCCGCTGCCGGACCGCACGTTCGACGCCTACACCATCGCTTTCGGCATCCGCAACGTGCCGCGCATTCCGCTGGCGCTGGCCGAGGCCCATCGCGTGCTCAAGCGCGGCGGCCGGTTCCTCTGCCTGGAGTTCTCGCAGGTGGACGTGCCGGGGTTCGACAGGATCTACGACGCCTATTCGTTCAACGCCGTTCCGGCGCTCGGCAAGCTGGTGGCGGGCGACGCCGAGCCCTATCGCTACCTGGTTGAATCGATCCGCAAGTTCCCCCGCCCCGAGGCGTTCGCCGGAATGATCCGGGCGGCCGGCTTCGGGCGCGTGACGCACCGGCCCATGACCGGCGGCATCGTCCGCCTGCATTCCGGCTGGAAGCTGTGAGCCCATTTTCGTGCTGAACGCCCTATTTCATTGGGCCCGCCTGGGCCATGTCGGGTTCGTGCTCGCGCGCGAGGGCGCGTTCGCGCTCGTCGATCCGAGCGAGCTTCCGCCCTCCGCGCGCATGGGCCTGTGGCTCGCGCGCCGCATCGAGCGGCGCGGCGCGGGCGACGGGGCGCAGCGCCTCGCCGCCGCGCTGACGCGCCTGGGTCCGTCCTACGTCAAGTTCGGGCAGTTCCTCGCGACAAGGCCGGACGTCGTCGGCGTGCGCGTGGCGCGCGACCTCGAGGCGTTGCAGGACCGGATGCCGCCGTTCCCGCGCGCCGAGGCGGTCAACGCCGTCGAGGCGTCGTTCGGGGCCCCGATCGGCGCCGTGTTCGCGGAATTTTCCGAACCGCTGGCCGCCGCCTCCATCGCGCAGGTGCACAAGGGGACGGTTTCGACGCCGGAGGGTGACCGCGTGGTCGCGGTGAAGGTGCTGCGGCCAGGCGTGCGCGCCCGCTTCCGCCGCGACCTCGCGGCGATGGCCTACGCCGCCCGGACGGCGGAGACGCTGCAGCCCGACCTGCGACGTTTGCGCCCGGTCGGGGTGGTCGAGACGCTGGCGCGCTCCGTCACGATGGAGATGGACCTGCGGCTGGAGGCGGCCGCTCTGTCCGAGATGGCCGAGAACACCCGCGACGATGGAGAATTCCGGGTGCCCGCGGTCGACTGGGAGCGCACCGCGCGCGACGTGCTGACGCTGGAGTGGATCGACGGCATTCCGCTCAACAACATCGCGGCGATCGAGGCGGCGGGCCACGACAGGGTCGCGCTCGGGCGCGTGCTCATCCAGTCCTTCCTACGCCACGCGCTGCGCGACGGCTTCTTCCACGCCGACATGCACCCCGGCAATCTGTTCGTGGACGCGTCCGGGCGCATCTGCGCGGTAGATTTCGGCATTATGGGCCGGCTCGGCCCCAAGGAGCGGCGCTTCCTGGCCGAAATCCTGCTCGGCTTCATCACGCGCGACTATCGCCGCGTCGCCGAAGTGCATTTCGAGGCGGGCTACGTGCCGTCGCACCATTCGGTGGCGGATTTCGCGCAGGCCATCCGCGCCATCGGCGAGCCGATCCACAACCGCACCGCCGACCAGATCTCGATGGCGAAGCTGCTGACGCTGCTCTTCGAGGTGACGGGCCTGTTCGACATGGCGACGCGCACCGAGCTCGTCATGCTGCAGAAGACCATGGTCGTGGTCGAGGGCGTCGCCCGCAATCTCGACCCCCGGCTCGACATGTGGACGACGTCCGAGCCCGTCGTGCGCGCCTGGATCGAGCGCAATCTCGGTCCGGTTGGAAAACTGGAGGATGTCGGCCGCGGCGCCGCTTCGCTGGCCGGCCTGTTCGGCGACCTTCCGCGCCTGGTCGGTCGCGCCGACCGCCTCGTCGAAAGCCTCGAAATCGCGACGCGGCGCGGGTTTCCGCTCGCGCCCGAGAGCCTCGCGGGCATCGGCAGGGCCGAGGCGAGGCGGGCGCGCTGGGGACATGTCGCCCTGTGGATCGGCGCGGCGGCGCTGGTCGTCATCGCCGCGCGGCTGTTCCACTGATCCGGGGCGTCGGGCTCAGCGCGACGCTTCGCGGCGGAATTCCAGGTAGCTCGGCGTGCGGCCCTCGCGAACGGCCTTCGCCTCGTAGCGCGTGCCCGGCCAGCCGGGGAACGGCTTTCGCCAATCGTCGGGCCGGCGGGCCGTCCAGCTGAAATCCGGCGAGCGCAGCACGCGCGCCAGGGTCCACCCGACATAATGGTCGATGTCGCTGGCGAAGCAGAACGTCCCGCCCGGCCGCAGGATTCGCGCGAACCGGGCCAGCATGGCGTCGGAGACGAAGCGTCGCTTGTTGTGCCGGCGCTTCGGCCAGGGGTCCGGATAGAGCAGGTAGATGCGATCGAGGGAGGCCTCGGGCAGCGCCTCCACCACCGCCGTGGCGTCGGCGTCGTAGAGCCGGACGTTGTCCAGCCCCTCGGCGTCGATGGCCGCGAGCATCTTCGCCATGCCGTTGACGAAGGGCTCGCAGCCGATGATCCCCACGGAGGGGTTCGCCCGGGCGCGGGCGAGCAGGTGCTCGCCGCCGCCGAAGCCGATCTCCAGCCAGATTTCGGAGACCTCACGGGGAAACAACGCAGCCGGTCGCGCGAGGTCGCGCGCCGGGTCGACGCGCAAGCGCGGCAGCAGCGTCTCGAACAGGCTCGCCTGCCCGGCCCGCAGCTTCTTGCCCTTGCGCCGGCCGAAGAACGCGCCGCGCGCGGCGACGCCCGCCTCGGGCGCGCCGTCGCCGGCCGGATCGTCCTGATTTCGGTTCGTCATCGACGCTGAACCGCGCGACGCCGCCGCGCGCCGGGGGTCAGAACTGCTTGCGCAGCGCGTCGGCGAGGTCGGTGCGCTCCCAGCTGAAGCCGCCGTCCGCCTCCGGCGCGCGGCCGAAATGGCCGTAGGCGGCGGTGCGGGCGTAGATCGGCCGGTTGAGCCCGAGATGCTCCCGGATGCCGCGCGGCGTCAGGTCCATCGCCTGCATCAGCACCGTCTCGAGCTTGCCCTCGTCGACCTGGCCGGTCCCGTGCAGGTCGGCGTAGATCGACAGCGGGCGCGCGACGCCGATGGCGTAGGACAGCTGGATCGTGCAGCGCTCGGCGAGGCCCGCGGCGACGACGTTCTTGGCGAGGTAGCGGGCGGCGTAGGCGGCGGAACGGTCCACCTTGGTCGGGTCCTTGCCCGAAAACGCGCCGCCGCCGTGCGGGGCCGCGCCGCCATAGGTGTCGACGATGATCTTGCGCCCGGTGAGGCCGCAATCGCCGTCGGGGCCGCCGATGACGAACTTGCCGGTCGGGTTGACGTGCCACACGGTGGAGGCGTCGATCCAGCCCTCGGGCAGCGACTGGCGGATATAGGGCTCGACGATGGCGCGCACGTCATGCGACGTCAGGTCGTTGTCGGTGTGCTGGGTGGACAGCACGATCTGCGTCACGCCGACCGGCTTGCCGTTCTCGTAGCGCACCGTCACCTGGCTCTTGGCGTCCGGGCCGAGCACGTGCGTCTCGCCGGTGCGGCGGGCCGTGGAGAGGCGCTTCAGGATGCCGTGGGCGTAGTAGAGCGGCGCCGGCATCAGCTCCGGCGTCTCGCGGCAGGCATAGCCGAACATGATGCCCTGATCGCCCGCGCCTTCGTCCTTGTTGCCCGCCTCGTCGACGCCCTGCGCGATATCGGCGGACTGGGCGTGCAGCAGCACCTCGATGCGGGCGGTCTCCCAGTGGAAGCCCTCCTGCTCGTAGCCGATGTCGCGGATGGCGAGCCGGGCGGCGTGGGAAAGGAGATCGCGCGTCAGCGTGGCGGGGCCGCGGGTCTCACCCGCGATGACGACGCGGTTGGTCGTCGCCAGCGTTTCGCAGGCGACGCGGACGTCCTTGGCCTGCCAGCCCTCGGCTTCCGCGGCGCGGAAAAACGCGTCGACCACTTCGTCCGAGATGCGGTCGCAGACCTTGTCGGGATGACCTTCCGAAACCGACTCGCTGGTGAACAGATAGTTTGACCGGGCCACGACCATTCGCTCCAGGTTAATAAGTCCCCCGGGTTGTACCGGGGGACAGTGGGCGATTGGCTAGGTGACAGCCTCTGTTCGTCAGGTCAAGCCAAATTGGGGGAATCGTTCGGAATGAAGAACGCGCCGGTCAGTTCGTCAGGGCCGAATCGCCGGTCGATTCCGTCATCGGGACGATCCCGTCCTCGCCGGCGACCGCGTTGACGAGGTCGACGAGACGACGGCGGACCTTCGGGTCGCGGATGCGCAGGAAGGCGCGGTTGAGCTGCACGCCCTCGTTGGAGGCGAGGAAGTCGGCGACGTAGGGGGTATCCGCCACTTCCTGGAAGCCGTTCGCCTGCGTCTCCGGCCCGGTCGCCGGCGCGCCCTCGAAGAAGAACTCCACGGGCATGCCCAGGATGCGCGAGATCTGCTGGAGGCGGCTCGCGCCGATCCGGTTCGTACCTTTCTCGTATTTCTGAACCTGCTGGAACGTCAGGCCAAGCGCCTCACCGAGGCGTTCCTGGCTCATGCCGACCAGGACCCGACGCATGCGCACGCGGCTGCCAACATGTTTGTCGACAGGATTCGGCGCTTTTTTCATAGACGTCCCCCAATCAATGGTCCGCGGCGCACCGCGGCAAAAAAACGGTCTCGAAAAAGAATCCACGGGCTGAAATGGGCGCCAGAGGACACCCGGGAAGACGACCCCCGGTTGCGTCGCACTCTCCCAAAGCGATGAAGAAAAGTCAATTCCTGCGTAAACGATTGAGCACCGTTGTAATGAAAACAAATAATAGCGCCATCCATGCGCGCCCGCCCCAGCGCGCGAACGGCGGCGGGTCGATGGCGCTCGGCAGATTGGCGTCGAGAACGCCTTCCTCGCCGAGGCCGAGCGACGCGACGACCCGCCCATACGGATCGACCACCGCCGAAATGCCCGAATTGGCGGCGCGCACCAGCGGCAGGCCTTCCTCGATGGCGCGAAGACGCGCCTGCGCGAAGTGCTGGTGAGGCCCGGGAGTGAGCCCGAACCAGGCGTCGTTGGTGACGTTCAGCATCACGCCGACGGGGGCGTCGGGCCGCACCTCGCCGGGGAAGATCGCCTCGTAGCAGACCAGCGGAGCTACCGGCGGGAGGCCCGGCGCGCGCAGCAGCCGCCGGTGCGTCCCGGCCTCGAACCCGCCGGGCGCGTTGACGAACTGACGCAGACCGAGCGCGGTCAGCGCGTCGGAGAACGGCAGATACTCGCCGAACGGCACGAGGTGGACCTTGTCGGCGCTGTCGAGCACCGTGCCGTCGGGTCCGACCACCTGGATGGCGTTGTAGAAACGGCGGCCCGACTCGCCGGGCAGCGGATCGCTGGCGCGCACGGCGCCGGTCACCAGCACGACGCGATGGTCCAGCAGCGCGGCGATCTGCGCCAGCGCCGCCGGTTCGCGGGCCAGCAGGAACGGGAACGAGGATTCGGGCCAGATCAGGTGCGTCGCGCGCTCCAGGCCGGGCTGGCCGCTGAGCCGCAAATAATGGCGCATGATCGCGGCGGCGTTCTCCGGCCTGAACTTGTCGTCCTGGGGAATGTTGGGCTGCATGATGCGCAGCCGCACCCCCGCCACGTCCGGCGGCGGCCCGGAAGCAAGGCGCGCCGCCCCGAACGCGGCGAGCGCGGCGAGCGCCAGCGCGGCGAGCGCGGGGGCCTGCCAGCGGGCGCGGCGCGTGTCACCGGTGGCGATGGTGGCCGGCGCGGCGCAGATCGCCACCGCCGCCAGCGTCAATCCGTTCAGCCCGACGAGGCTGGCCGCCTGCGCGAGCCAGAGATGGTCGCCGAGCGCCATGCCGTAGGCGTTCCACGGGAAGCCGGTCAGCACGTTGCCGCGCAGCCATTCCGAGACGCCGAGCCCGGCGGCGAGAGCCAGCACGCGGACCGCGCCGCGCGTCCACATCAGGCGCGCCAGGGCGAAACCCAGCGCGGTGAACAGGCCGAGACCGGCGGGCAGGCCCAGCACGCCCAGCGGCATCAGCAGCGCGAACTGGTCCGGCTCGACGAGGAACGCCGAACCGAGCCACCACAGGCCGGCGGTGAAATAGCCGAAGCCGAACGCCCAGCCGATCAAGGCAGCGACGCCCAGCGTGCGCGGGGAGCGCCCGCCCGACCCCGCCACCGCGCCGTCCAGCAGCCACACGGCCACGGTCAGCGACACGGCGAGCGCCGGCAGCAGGTCCAGCGGGGCCATGGCCAGCGCCCCCGCCGCGCCGGCCGCGAAGGCGAGCGCCAGCCGTCGCCAGCCCCAGGCCAGCGTCACGCGCCGCGCCAGGGTCGTCATCGCGCCGGGTCAGCCGTCACGGCCGGTGTCACCGTCGGCCGAAGAGGACGTCGAAGCTGCGGCGGGCCGCGCCTCGTCGGCGGAGGCCGGAGCGGCAGCGCCCTTGTCGTCGGCCTTCGCCTCGCCCTTGGCGGTCCGCCCGGCCTCGCCGCCATTGCCGCGCGGACCCGCCGGCAGCGGGGCGGGCACGGCGGGCGGGTGGATGCGCAACCGCTTGATCTTGCGCGGGTCGGCGTCCAGCACCTCGAACTCCCACCCGCTCTGGTGGGCGATGATCTCGCCGCGCACCGGCACGCGGCCCGCGAGCGTGGCGATCAGCCCGCCCAGCGTGTCGACGTCCTCGGCGGATTCGCCGTGCTCGAAATCGACGCCGATGGCCTCGGACGCCTCCTCCAGGCCGGCGCGCGCGTCGGCGAGCCAGGTGCCGTCGGCGGCCTTGGCCACCGAGGGGGCCTCGTCGAGGTCGTGCTCGTCCTCGATGTCGCCGACGACAATCTCGACAATGTCCTCGATCGAGACGATGCCGTCCGTGCCGCCATATTCGTCGATCACCAGCGCCATGTGAGTGCGCAGGCTCTGCATCTTCACCAGCAGGTCGAGCGCCGGCATGGACGGCGGCACGAACAGCACGGGCCGCAGGATCTTGGCGGCCGAGAGCGGGATCGAGAGGTCGACCTTGCCGAGGTCGGGCGCGTCGGGGGGCAGCCGCCGCCGCCGCCCGGTGCGGGTCGTTTCGGCGCGGCTGGCGAGGTAATCGAGAAAATCACGGATGTGGACCATGCCGCGCGGGTCGTCGAGCGTCTCGGCGTACACCGGCAGGCGCGAATGGCCGGCGGTGCGGAACACGCGCAGCAGGTCGCCCAGCGTCGACTCGATCGGCACGGCGACGATGTCGGCGCGCGGCACCATGATGTCGTCGACCCGGTGGCTGCGCAGCGTCAGCACGTTCTGGAGCATCGCCCGCTCCTGGGGCGAGAACTCCGTGGCCGTGGCGTTCTCGGAGAGTGCGTCCTCGAGGTCGTCGCGGATGGAGGCGGGGGATTTCAGGCCGAGCTTGACGAGGATCCTTTCAAGGAAACCGTCTCCTGCGGCCTCCCGCGATCGATCCGGATCGGGCGCGGGTCTCGGGGCGGGCCTGGACGTACTGGAGTCGTCGGAACTCATTGCGGGTGGTTGATCCTGCCGGGCGCGATGGCGAGCCTGCGCCGGCTTCATGTTGCAATCATCGGAATTCGAGGTTCAGGACGCAAGCCGTCCGGAGCCGGTCTCCTCCGCGTAGGGGTCGGCGATGCCGAGCGACGCGAGCGCGCGGCGCTCCAGCTCCTCCATCGCCTCGGCTTCGGCTTCCGTCTCGTGGTCGTGGCCGAGCAGGTGCAGGAAGCCGTGGACGACGAGGTGGGTGTAGTGGTCGGCGAGCGACTTGCCTTCCTCTTCCGCCTCCCGGGCGACGGTCTCGAAGGCGATGGCGATGTCGCCGAGAAAGGGCGCGGATGTCAGCGCGCCCGGCTGGACGGCCGGGAAGGAGAGCACGTTGGTCGGCTTGTCCTGGCCCCGCCATTGCCGGTTGATCTCGCGCATGCGGGCGTCATCGGTCAGCATCACGGAGACCTGGGCCCCCGCCGCCAGCCGCGCGCCCGCGGTGCGCGTCGCCGCCTCCAGCGCGCGGGCGGCGAGCGATTCGGCGTCGGGCAGGCGGTCCCAGAGCGGGCTTTCGGCCTCGACGTCGGGGACCGGAATGGCGGGCGCGGCCGCGCTCCTGCGTGTCACGTCGCCCTCACGTCCTCGGTTCGAGGCTGGCGCGCAAATCGTCCTCGTAGGCGGTGACGATGCGGCGCACCAGGTCGTGGCGCACCACGTCGGCGTCGGCGAAGGTGACGCGGCCGATTCCCTCCACCCCGTCGAGGATGCGCACCGCCTCGATGAGCCCGGATTTCTGGCCCGGCGGCAGGTCGATCTGCGTCGGGTCGCCCGTCACGATCATGCGCGAGCCCTCGCCGAGACGGGTGAGGAACATCTTCATCTGCATGGTCGTGGTGTTCTGCGCCTCGTCGAGCAGCACGACGGCGTTGGTCAGCGTGCGCCCGCGCATGAAGGCGAGCGGCGCGATCTCGATCATCCCGGTCTGCAGCCCGCGCTCGACGTGCCGCGCCTCCATGAAGTCGTACAGCGCGTCGTAGATCGGCCGCAGATAGGGATCGACCTTCTCCTTCATGTCGCCGGGCAGGAAGCCGAGCCGTTCGCCCGCCTCGACGGCCGGGCGCGACAGCACAAGCCGCTCCACCGCGCCCTGCTCCAGCAGCTGAACGGCGTGGCCGACCGCCAGCCAGGTCTTGCCGGTGCCGGCCGGTCCCTCGGCGAACACCAGCTCCCGGCTCTTGAGCAGGCCGAGATAGGCGTGCTGGGCGGCGTTGCGGGCGCGCACGCGCTTCTTGCGCGTGCCGATTTCCTGAAACGAGGACGAGGCCCCGCCTCCCTCGGCGACCGGGAACAGGGTTCCCTGCATGGCCGTCTCCTGGATCACCCCGTCGACGTCGCCGGGCGTCAGCGTCTCGTTAGCCTGGACGCGCAGATAAAGCTTTTCCAGCACCTTGCGGGCCTGGTCCGTGCGCTCCGGCGCGCCCTTGAGGATCACGTGGTTGCCGTTGGCGTTGGCGACCACGTTCAGCCGGCGCTCCAGATGCGCGATGTTCTGGTCGTATTGCCCGAAGACGAGGCTGGCGAGGCGGTTGTCCTCGAAGGTGAGCTTGATTTCAGCCTGCTCCGCCACTCCCTGCTGGGATGACTGTCTCGTGAAACGGCTCAGCCCTTCTGGTCTCAATGGAGCCTCTCCCTCGTCGGTCCGCCCGGCCGGGCGACCTGCCAACTCATCCTGTCAGAGCGCGGCGTTCGCGCAAGGCCGCTTCGCGCTCGCCGAGCAGGCTGTGCCCGCCTGTCCCCGTGATCCTGACGCTGACGATGTCGCCGAAGCGCGCGTCGCCGGCCTCCAGCGCCACCGCCTGCAGCCAGGGCGACTTGCCCGAGACCTGCCCGGGGTGGCGGCCCGGCTTTTCCACGAGCACGTCCACCGTGCGCCCCACCGTCGCCGCGTTGAAGTCTTGGAACTGGCGCTCGATCAGCGCCTGCAAGGCGGCCAGGCGCTCGGTCTTCACCGCTTCCGGGATTTTGGCGTCCATCTCCGCCGCCGGGGTGCCCGGCCGCTCGCTGTACTTGAAGGAGTAGGCGGAGGCGAAGCCGATTTCCTCGACCAGCCGCATCGTGTCGTCGAAATCGCCGTCGCTCTCGCCCGGGAAGCCGACGATGAAGTCCGACGAGAGCGCGACGTCGGGCCGCGCCTCGCGCACCCGCTCCACGATCCGGCGGTAATCGTCGCGCGTGTGCCGGCGGTTCATGGCGGCCAGGATGCGGTCGGACCCCGACTGGACCGGCAGGTGCAGGAACGGCATCAGCTCCGGAACGTCGCGATGGGCGGCCACGAGCTCCCAGTCGCCGTTCGGCCCGGCCATGTCCAGCGGGTGGCTGGTCGTGTAGCGGACGCGCGCGATGCCGGGCGTCGCGGCGACCGCGCGAATCAGCCGGGCGAGCGACCAGTCGCCGCCGTCGGTTCCCTCGCCGTGGTAGGCATTGACGTTCTGTCCCAGCAGCGTCACCTCGCGCACCCCGGCTTCGGCCAGCCGGCGCACTTCGGCGAGGATGGCGGAAGCCGGCCGCGAGGTCTCCGCGCCTCGCGTGTAGGGCACAACGCAGAAGGTGCAGAACTTGTCGCAGCCTTCCTGCACCGTCACGAAGGCGCTGACGCCACGGGCCCGGGTGCGATCGCGGCTGGCGGCGGGCAGCGCGTCGAACTTGCTCTCGGCTGGGAAGTCGGTGTCGACCACGCCCGGCCGGCTTCGCGCCTGCTCGAGCAGTTCGGGCAGGCGGTGATAGCTCTGCGGGCCGACCACGAGATCGACGCCGCGCGCCCGGCGCAGGATCTCCGCGCCCTCGGCCTGCGCCACGCAGCCGGCCACCACGATGCCGGTATCGAGGCCCCGAAGCGCGCGCTCCTTGCGCAGCTCGCGCACGCGGCCCAGCTCCGAGTAGACCTTCTCGGCGGCCTTCTCGCGGATATGGCAGGTGTTGAGCACCACCAGGTCGGCGTCTTCCATCGCGGCGGCTTCGTCATAGCCTGCGGGCGCCAGCGCGTCGGCCATGCGCTGCGCGTCATAGGCGTTCATCTGGCAGCCGTAGGATTTGACGAATACCGTCTTGCGTTCGCCGCTCATGGTCCACTCGGCGCGTCGCGCCCTGTCGAATCGCCGCGCGCCGCGCGCGCCGGCCCTGTTCCCGCCCCGCTGTTTAGACGCTTCCGGGCCGCAAGAGAACAGGAAAGCACGGCGGGGCCGGGCTCAGACCTGCGGTTCGCGGCCGGTCGCAATGCGCGCATAGGTGGCGCGCACCTCGTGTTCGACGCGGCGCGTCACGCTCTTGCGGTCGGAGCCGGCGTCGAAGGCGATCGGCCGGCCCCAGGCGACCACGGCGTCGAGCGGCGGCCCGGCGATCATCGCCGCCAGATGCGGCAGCAGCTCCATGTCGCCGTGCCAGGCGATGGACGGCCGCTGGCAGCGCGACACCGGTAGGCCGCCGCGCCTCGGATACGCGACCGTCAGAGGCTGCACGATGACGTGACCGGTGTGGCCGGCCTCCGAGATGGCGTCGCGGGCCGCGCCGACCACGGCCGAGCGGAATGCGAGCACGCGGTTGCCGTCGCTGGTGGTGCCCTCGGCGAACAGCACGATGGCGTCGCCGCCGGCGAGGCGCTCGGCGATCTCGCGATTGGCCTCGGCCGCACCCTTGCGCCGCGTGCGGTCGATGAACACCGAGCGCTGCAGCCTGGCGAACAGCCCGAACAGCGGCCAGCTCGCCACCTCCGACTTCGCCACGAAGGACAGCGGCGCGAGCGTGCTGATGACGGAAATGTCGAGCCAGCTCAGGTGGTTGGCGACGATCAGCAGCGGCCGGTCCGGCGATGGCTCGCCGTGTTGCGCGATGCGCACGCCGAGCAGACGGCAGACGAGGCGGTGGAACAGCATCGGGATGCGCTGGCCGATCCGCCAGCCGAAGCGCACGGCAAGCGCCTGGAGCGGCAGCAGGGCCAGCGTGGCGGGAACCAGCGCCAGCAGGAACAGGGCGATCCGCAGCCGGGCCATCACGGTCGGCCCATTGTCACGGCACGTCCCGGCGCAGCACCAGGGCGGTCGCCGCGCCGCCGTCCGGTTTGCGGTAATAGGCGGCGCGGCGACCGACCTCGGCGAAGCCGAGCCGGTCGTAGAGGCGGCGCGCCGGGGCGTTGCCCTCGTCGACCTCGAGGAACAGGGCGCGCACGCCCAGCGTGGCGAGCCGGCCGAGATGGTGGCGCAGCAGCTCGCCCGCCAGCCCGCGCCCCCGTGCGCTCTTTGTCACGGCGACGGTCAGGATCTCCGCTTCGTCGGCGGCGCGGCGCGACAGCACGAAGCCGTCCAGCGCCTGGCCGGCGCCGATGCCCTGCGCCACCACGGCGGGGTCGAGGAGCATGGCCTCGAGCTCGGCCGCGCTCCAGGCGTGCGCGAACCCTTGGGCGTGGATGGCCGCCACGCGGGACGCGTCGCCGCCGCCCAGCGGGCGCACCGAAGGGGGCCGGGAGGGAAACAGGCGGGGCCACATCTTCGGGCTCGGTCGGGCTCGGGGCTGGTGAGGGTGGTCAGGAGGCTCGGCGCGGAATGTGGACGTGGTCCTGCGGCTTGGCGTCGGGCGGCCGCAGGTAGAACGGCTTGGGAAGCGCCTGCTCGGGCGAGGCCGAGACGCCGAGGCGCGCCACCCAGACGATGTCGGGCGCGGGCGTGGCG
The DNA here is from genome assembly GCF_024294805.1 of Alsobacter ponti. Classification (GTDB taxonomy): domain Bacteria; phylum Pseudomonadota; class Alphaproteobacteria; order Rhizobiales; family Beijerinckiaceae; genus Alsobacter; species Alsobacter ponti. The sequence continues at coordinate 23,223 of NZ_JANCLU010000007.1, read as the reverse complement.
TCCTCGACCTGCGCGTCGAGGCCGAGGGCGCGCGCCTCGGCGGCCAGCAGCTCCGCGCCGCCGCCGATGACGCGCACGGGGCCGGAGCCGAGCTGCCGCGCGGCGTCGCGAAGGCCGACGATGCGCGGCGAGGCGATCGTGCGCCCTTCCGCCGTGAACGCCTGGAAGTAGATGGAGCCGTGGCGCGCGTCGATGGCCACCGCCACGATGGAGCTTCCTCCCCGGGCGATCGCCGGGGCGGCGAAGGCGGCGAGCGTGGTGACGCCCACCGCCGGGATGTCGCGGGCCAGCGAGACGGCGCGGGCCGACGCGATGCCGACCCGCAATCCGGTGAAGCTGCCCGGCCCGACGGTGACGGCGACGCGGCCAAGCCGCTCGAACCCGCCCTCCGTCGCGCCCACCACCCGGTCGAGCAGCGGCACAAGCGCCTCGGCGTGGCCGCGCGTCATCGGCAGGCTTTCCTGCGCCAGCACCTCGACGGCGTGGCCCTCCCGCGCCTCGACGACGCAGGCGGAGCACGCTTCCAGCGCGGTGTCGATGGCGAGCAGGCGCACTCGGGGTCTCCCGGCGGGAGGACCCGCCTCACACGATGCTGCAGAAATCCTCGAAATCGAGGCGCGGCAGGCGGGGACGCAGGCCGGCCGGGTCACCATAGCCGAGATTGCACACGAAATTCGACCGGATTGTTCCCGACGGGAAGAAGGCCGCGTCGATGCCGGCGCGGTCGAAGCCGCCCATCGGGCCGCAGTCGAGCCCCAGCGCGCGGGCCGCCAGGATCATGTACGCGCCCTGCAGCGACGAGTTGCGCAGGCCGTTCTCCTCGATCGCGGCGGGCTTGCCCTCGAACCAGCCGCGCGCGCCCGGGTTGTGCGGGAAAAGCTCGCCCATCTTCTCGTAGAAGCGCAAATCGTAGCCGACGATGGCGTTGACCGGCGCGGCCAGCGTCTTGGCGCGGTTGCCCTCGCTCATCAGCGGGCCGAGCTTGGCCTTGGCCTCCGGCGAGCGCACGAACACGATGCGCGCCGGGCAGGAATTGGCGGCCGTTGGGCCGAGCTTCATCAGGTCGGCGAGGCGATGCAGCAGCTCGTCCGGGACGTCGCGGTCGAGCCACGCATTGTGCGTGCGGGCGTCGAGGAACAGCTGGCGCAGCGCCTCGTCCGACAGGGGCGCGCGCGGGTTGGAAGGTGTGACGGCGTTCATGGCGAAGTCTTTCGAATGGGAACACGGCCGCGGTCGCGCCAGTCCGGCGCGCGCGGCGAAAACCGGCGGAAACCGACGGCGCGGAAGGGGTCAGATGGCCTGGACTTCCCGCACGTCGGGGAGGAAATGGCGCAGCAGGTTCTGGATCCCGTGCTTCAGCGTCGCCGTGGAGGACGGGCAGCCTGAGCACGAGCCCTTCATGGCCAGGTAGACGACGCCGTCGCGGAAGCCGCGGAAGGTGATATCGCCGCCGTCGCCGGCCACGGCAGGGCGCACGCGGCTTTCCAGCAGCTCCTTGATTGTGGCCACCGTCGGCGCGTCCTTCTCGTCGAAGAACTCGCCGTCCGCCTCGTCCTCGTCGGCGTGCGACTCGCCGTCGAGCAGCGGCTCGCCGGAGAGGAAATGCTCCATGATCGCGCCGAGAATGGCGGGCTTGAGGTGTTGCCACTCGCCCTCGCCCTTGGTCACGGTCACGAAATCGGAGCCGAAGAACACCGCCGTCACGCCCGGGATGGCGAACAGACGGCGCGCCAGCGGCGAGCGTTCGCCCGCCCGCGAGTCGCGGATGTCGAGGGTGCCGTCGCTCATGACGCCGCGTCCGGGCAGGAACTTCAGCGTCGCGGGGTTCGGAGTGGCTTCGGTCTGGATGAACATCGGGATCTCCTCACGCGTCCGGTTCAAGGCCGGCGGTTGGATGCAATGCGTGCGTTCTAGCACATTCTTCTGGAAATTGGGCCGCGCGCGGCGCGAATCAAGTCTCCGCGCCACGCAAGGCGCAGCTCACGCCAGCGCGTCGATCTCGCGGTCGCCGAGCTGGCCGGGGACGATGGCGATGGGCACCGGGAAGGAGGCCGCCACCTTCATCGTGTAGGAGACCAGCGGCCCCGGGCCCTCGCTGCCCGACCCCGCCGCGAGCACGAGCAGGGAGATGTCCTCGTCTTCCTCGATCAGCCGGACGATTTCCTCGGCGCGCGGGCCGGTGCGGATGGCGCGCTGCGGCTCGATGGCCGCCACGTCCCGGGCGCGGCGCGCCGCCTTCTCCAGGTGCGCGTTGGCCTCGGCCTCCGCCTCGGCCTTCATCAGCTCGCCGACGCCGAGCCAGTGCTGGTAGTCGGGCGGGCTGATCACCCACAGCATCAGCAGGTCCGCGCCGACGCGGCCGGCGCGGCGCGCCGCGAAGTACAGCGCCTTGTCGCATTCGGGGGTCTCGTCGACGACGACGAGGAACTTGGGGCGATGCCCCGTTTCGTAGGATCGCCTCGGCTTGCCGGTCATCGCCGCATCTCCGGCCTCGTGAGCGCGGGCCGGCCTCGCCCCCGCGCGCGGCCCGCCCCGCCATGCTGACAGCGCGGCCGGGCGCGGGCAAGCCGGGGCGTCGCCGCCCCGGCCGTCGTGGTCTCAGCGCACGAAGCCGACGATGTCCTTCACGGCGGTCATCACCGGGGCGGCGATGGCGCGCGCCCGGTCGGCGCCGTCGCGCAGCACGCCGTCGATATAGGCCGGGTCGCCCTGCAGGCGCTTCATCTCGGCGCCGATCGGGCCGAGCCGGGAGACCGCGAGGTCGGCCAGCGCGCCCTTGAACGACGAGAACTGCGCCCCGCCGAACTCCGCCAGCACCTTCTCGCGGGTGGTGTCGGCGAGCGCGGCGTAGATCACCACGAGGTTCTCGGCCTCCGGCCGGCCGGCGAGGCCCTCGACCTCGGTCGGCAGCGGCTCGGGGTCGGTCTTCGCCTTGCGGATCTTCTGGGCGATGGTGTCGGCGTCGTCGGCGAAGGTCAGGCGCGAATAGTCGGACGGGTCCGACTTCGACATCTTCTTGGTGCCGTCGCGCAGGCTCATGACGCGCGGCGCCGGCCCCTGGATCAGCGGCTCCGGCAGCGGGAAGAAGCCTTCGCCGTGGCCGTGCGCCGCGATGCTGGGGCCGTAGTCGTTGTTGAACTTCTGCGCGATGTCGCGGGCCAGCTCGAGGTGCTGCTTCTGGTCCTCGCCCACCGGCACGTGCGTCGCCCGGTAGACGAGGATGTCGGCGGCCATCAGCGAGGGATAGGCGTAGAGGCCCAGCGACGCGTTCTCGCGGTCCTTGCCCGCCTTCTCCTTGAACTGCGTCATCCGGTTCATCCAGCCGATACGCGCGACGCAGTTGAACACCCAGGCGAGCTCCGCGTGCTCGTGGACCTGGCTCTGGTTGAAGACGATGTGCCGCTTCGGGTCGATGCCGCTGGCGATGAAGGCGGCGGTCACCTCGCGGATGCTGCGGGTAAGCTCGGCCGGGTCCTGCCAGATGGTGATCGCATGCATATCGACGACGCAGTAGATGCACTCGTAGTGATCCTGCAGCGCCACGAAGCGCCGGATTGCGCCGAGATAATTGCCGAGGTGCAGGTTGCCGGTGGGCTGCACGCCGGAAAAGACACGCTGGTGGAAGGCGGTCATCGCAGTCGATCTCCTCAAGGGAGGCGCGTTATGGCAAGCGCGCGGCCGGCGCGCAAGGCCCGCCCGGCTCAGGACTCGCCGCGCAGGTCGCGCAGCGAAGCCGCCCCGCTGGCGAGCGCCAGCGCGCCGTAGAGCGCCGCTCCGCCGGCGCACAGCGCCAGCAGCGCCGCCACCCGTCCCATCGAGCCGCCGTCCGGCGACAGCGCCGGCGCCGCGCCCGCCGCCGCCGCCGCGACGGCGGCGCCCATCAGGACGCTGCACGCCGCCATGCGCAGCACGCGCGAGGCGGTGGCCCGGTCAGGCCGCAGCCAGCCGGCCGACCATGCCGCCGCCGCCAGCAGGGCGGCATGCACGGCCGCGCCGACGGTGACGCCGGCGGCGATGCCGGCGACGTCCCATGCCGGCGCGAGCGCCGTCGCGGCGGCGGCGGTGGCGGCCACCCCGGCCAGCGCGGCGGCGAGCGGCGCGCGCACCGACTCCCGGGCCAGGAAGGGCTGGGCGAGCACGCGCACCACGGCGGCGAGTGGCAGGCCCGGGGCGAGCGCCGCCAGCGCTTGCGCCGTCGCCACGGCGTCCTCCCGGCCGAATTCGCCGCGCTCGAACAGCACCGAGACGATCGGCTGCGCCAGCGTGGCGAGCGCCACGGCCGCCGGCAACACCAGCAGCAGCGTCCAGGCGAGCGAGCGGTTGACCGCGCCCGCCACCGCCGCGCCGCCGCCCGACGCCCACAGCCGCACCATTTCGGGCAGGAGCACGACGCCCGCCCCCGCCGCGACGAAGCCGAGCGGAAGCTGGTAGAGCCGGTCGGCGTAATAGAGCCGCGCCACGGCGGCGTCCGTCCGCGAGGCGATTTGCGTCGCCACCACGATGGCGAGCTGGCCGGCCGCCATCGTCAGCAGGCCCGGCGCGCCGATCGCGAGCGCGCGGCGCAGCTCCGGCGACCAGCGCGGCCGGCTCCAGAGCGGACGGTCCGGCATGGTGCGAATGGCGGCGGCGAGCGCCGCGAGGTGGACAATCCCGGCCAGTGTCGTGGCGGCCGCCAGCCACAAGCCGAGCCGTTCCGGCGCGGCGTCGCTGGCGCGCAACGCCAGCAGCACGGCGACCAGCACGAGATTGACCGCGACGGGCGCAAGGGCGGCGGCGAGCACGCGGCCGCGCGCGTTGAGCAGCGCCCCGGCGGTTGCGGTGAGCATCGACGCGCCAACCAGCGGCAGCATCAGGCGGGTGTAGTCGACGGCCAGCCCGAACCGGGTGGGGTCGTCCGCGTAGCCGGCGGCCAGCGCCAGCACGAGCAGGGGCGCGGCCAGCTCGGCGAGGGCGACGACGCCGAGCATGGCGAGCCCCACGCCGGCCAGCGCCTCGCCGGCGAAACGGCGCGCCCGCTCGTCGCCCTCCTCCCGGCGCAGCCGGTTCTCCACCGGCACGAGGCCGCCGTTCAGCGCGCCCTCGCCGAGGACGCGCCGGAACAGGCCGGGCAGGCGGAAGGCGACCACGAAAGCGTCGGCCGCCGGGCCGGCCCCGAGGACGGCGGCGAGCAGCACGTCGCGCGCGAAGCCGAGCACGCGCGACAGGGCGGCGCACGCGCCCACCACCAGGGCGGAACGGGCCAGGAGCGACGGCCCCATCAGCGGAGGAAAAGCAAACGGCGGCGCGAGGAGGGGGAGGGCTCGCGCCGGGCCGGGGGGTTCAAGGCCGGCGCGCGCGCCGCGCCCGGGCGTGGACGCGGGCCGGGATCAGGCCGACGACGCGGCCTCGGCGCGGTCGTCCCTCGTCGTCCCGTGCGCCGACCAGCATGATCGCCCCGCCCGCCACGAGGCTGCCGAAGGTGACCATGAATCCGCCCGCCATCAGCGCGAAGGCGACGAGCCCCGAGTCGGACCGGAGCATCAGCCGGCCCACCCCGTGCACGTCCAGCGCCACGATCGACAGCGCGAAGGCGAACCCGAGCGCCGCTCCGAGACCGGCCTGCGTCACGACGAGGCGCAGCGCCGGATTGCGGGACCACGCGGCGGAAAGGGAACCGGGACGCATGAAGTCGTCCTCCTGCGGAAATACACCCCAAAAGTGGGCCCTGCGGGCCGTCATGACAAGGATTAATTCAACGCCCGCGGTTCGCTCGTCGAGCGAGGCCGCCGCGAAGCCCGTCCGCCGGGGCGGGTCCGGGCCGCCAAAATTCTTTCCCAAAATTCTTTCCATGCCGCCCCGGACGGCGATTGACAGGGCCAAGCCGCCCCCGTAAACACCGCGCCGGGCCCAGGTGGCGGAATTGGTAGACGCGCTGGTTTCAGGTACCAGTGGGTAACACCGTGGAGGTTCGAGTCCTCTCCTGGGCACCATCGACTCCCGAGGTGCGCCCGCATCTCACGCCGGGGCGCCGGACGTCGATGCATCGCCGGGACGCCCTGGCGCGAAAGGCCCCTCGGACATCCGCATGACAATCCGGCTGCACAAGGGCGACCTGCCCGCCGACGTCGATTTCGGCTCCGTGGTGGCCATCGACACCGAGACGCTGGGCCTCAATCCGCATCGCGACCGGCTCTGCCTCGTGCAGCTCTCCTCGGGAGACGGCTCGGCCGAGCTGGTGCAGCTGCCCGCCGGGCCGGTGGAGGCGCCGAACCTCGCGCGGCTGCTCGGCGACCCCGCCGTGCTCAAGCTGTTCCATTTCGCCCGCTTCGACCTCGCCGTGCTGTATCACCGCCTCGGCGTGATGCCGTCTCCGGTCTACTGCACCAAGATCGCGTCGCGGCTGGTGCGCACCTATACCGACCGGCACGGGCTGAAAGACCTCGCGCGCGAGGTCCTCGGCGTCGATCTGTCCAAGCAGCAGCAGTCCTCGGACTGGGGCGCGGAGACGCTGACCGAGGCGCAGCTCGCTTACGCCGCCTCCGACGTGCTCTATCTGCACGCGCTGAAGGACAAGCTCGACGCGATGCTGGCCCGCGAGGGCCGCGCGGACCTGGCGGCCGCTGCGTTCGACTTCCTGCCGACGCGGGCGCGGCTCGACCTGCTCGGCTGGCCGGAAACCGATATCTTCGCCCATAGTTGACGCCTCTCGGCGCCGGGAAGAGGCGCGGGAGCAGGGAAGGCAGCGACGGACGACATGACGGCTGGCGACACCGAGTTCGGCGCGATGGCGGCGCGCGTCCGGCAGGACGCGGCGAGGGATCGGCGCTACCGCGACGCGGTCCGCCACTCGCGGCGCGTGCGCTTCCTGCGCCGGGCGATTCCGATCGGCGCGGCCGCCACCGTGGCGGGCATTCTGTTCGTGGCGATCTTCGACCCGTTCCGCGGCGTCCCGGACGTGTCGATCGGCGGCATCAGCGTCAACGGCTCGCGCATCACCATGGAGCTGCCGCGCCTCACCGGTTTCAAGCGCGACAGCCGGCCCTACGAGGTGACGGCGCAGTCGGCCTCGCAGGACATCAAGGCGCCCAACATCATCGAGCTGACGCAGCTCAAGTCGCGCATCGCGCTGGCCGACCGGGGCTTCGCCACGGTGGAGGCGGCCCGGGGCGTGTACGACAGCCAGGCCGAGAAGCTGACGCTGGAGCGCGACGTGCGCCTGCACACCGAGAACGGCTACGACGTGCTGATGCGCTCGGCGCTCATTCAGTTCAAGGCGGGCACGGTGGGCAGCGCCGATCCGGTGACGGTGCGGTTCAACGGCGGCACCATCGACGCGTCCGCGGTGGACATGTTCGACAATGGCCAGCATATCATCTTCATGGGCCCGGTCCGCACCGTGCTGGAGCCGGACCCCGCTATGAAGACCGCCGCGCCGGCGTCGCCCAAGGAGCCCTCGCCATGAAGCGCCTCGTCCCCCTCCTCGTCGCCCTGCTGGCGGTGTCGCCCGTGGCGGCGCAGCAGAAGCGCGGCTCCGGCGTGCCGGCCTTCGGCCCCAGCTCGAAGGCCCCGATCCAGATCGACGCCGACAAGCTGGAAGTGTTCAGCAAGGACAACAAGGCGGTCTATTCGGGCAACGTCGTCGCCGTGCAGGGCGAAACGACGATCAAGGCCGCGACGATGACCATCTTCTACGACCGCAATTCCGAGACGGCGGCTCAGCCGGCGGGCGGCGGCGACGCCAAGCCGGAGGGCAAGTCCGAGGGCACGACGCTGCGCCGCGTCGAGGCCAAGGGCGGCGTCACCGTGCTGTCCAAGGACCAGGTCGCCACCGGCGACGAGGGCGTGTTCGACCGCGGCGCCAACAAGATCATCCTCACCGGCAACGTGGCGCTGAGCCAGGGCGAGAACGTCACCAAGGGCGAACGGCTCGTCTACGACACCGACTCCGGCGTGGCGCAGATCGAGAGCAGCCCGCGCGGCGGGCGCGTGCGCGGACTGTTCGTCACCGGCGACGAAGAGAAGAAGGGCAAGCCGGCCCCGGCCAAGCCGGCGGCGCCGCCGCAGAAGCCCAAGACCTGACCGGACCGGCGGGGTGGCTCAGGCCGCGGGCGACGAGCCGTCCGCGCGGGCGCGCGGCGACGCGCCGGCGCCGAGGGTCGCGCCGACCCCGAGGCCGACGAAGGCGAAGATCGAGACGGTGAGAACGTAGAACGGAAGCATCGGAACCCGGCAATCGGCGCGCTGAAAAAACGGAGCGCTCCGTGTGACTTGCCGGGCCTTTCGAGTCCAGTCACGTTTTGTAAGCGCGGCCGCGACGGCGTGTCGCGGCCCCGCAGGGAGAAACCGGGAATGCCGTGGTCGTTCACAGTCGGGACCATCGCCGGGACCGCGGTGCGGATCCACATGACGTTCCTGCTCTTCCTGGTGTGGATCGGCGTCGCGCAGGCGATCGCCGGTGGTCCCGCCGCCGCGTGGGGCGCGGTCGCCTTCATCTCGCTGCTGTTCTTCTGCGTCGTGCTGCACGAGTTCGGCCATATCCTGGCGGCGCGCCGTTACGGCATCCGCACGCCCGAGGTGACGCTCTACCCCATCGGCGGCGTGGCGAGCCTCGAGCGCCTGCCCGAGAAGCCGGCGCAGGAGCTCGTCGTCGCGCTCGCCGGCCCGGCGGTGAATCTCGTCATCGCGGCGGTGCTGATCGTCGTGCTGGGCGCGACGCTGGACCAGGCCGACCTCGCGCGGCTGGAGGAGCCAGGCGGCAATCTGCTGGCGCGGCTGGCCGGGGCCAATTTGTTCCTGGCGGCCTTCAACCTCATCCCGGCCTTTCCGATGGACGGCGGGCGCGTGCTGCGCGCCGTGCTCGCCATGCGCATGGGGCCGGCGCGCGCGACGCACCTGGCGGCGCGCATCGGGCAGGTCTTCGCCGTGTTCCTCGCCTTCGTGGGCTTTCTCGGAAACCCGATCCTCGTGTTCATCGGCATCTTCGTCTACATGGCGGCGGGCTCGGAGGACGAGAGCGTCTCCTTCCGCGAGGCGACCCGCGACGCCACGGCGGCCGACGCCATGGTCACCAGCTTCGCCTCGCTGCCGGTCGGCGCGACGGTGCGCGACGCGGTCGACGCCCTGCTCAGCACCAGCCAGGAGGAGTTTCCGGTCGTCGACGGCTGGGGCCGGCCGGTGGGCCTGCTGACGCGCGGCCTCGTCATCGCCGCGCTGGGCCAGACCGGCGAGGCGACGCCGGTCGCGGACGTCATGGCGGACCCAGGCGAATCGGCCCGCCTGGGGGACAATCTCCACGACGCGCTCGAAAAGCTGCGGCGCAGCGGCCGGCCGGCGATCGGCGTGGTCGACGCCGACGGACGCGTCGCCGGCATGCTGTCGAACGCCAACGTCATGGAGATGATGATGGTGCGCGCGGCGCGGCCCGACTACCGGTTCCGCCGCCGCCCGGCGTGACGGCCAGGGCGGCCGGGGCTCACTCGGCCGCCTCGCCCGCCGCGGCGCGCTCCGCCTCGGTCTCGGCGGCGTCGACCGTCTTCAGCGCGTCCGGGCTCGGCATCGAGATGATGTTGTAGCCGGAATCGACGTAGTGGATCTCGCCCGTCACGCCGCTGGAGAGGTCCGACAGCAGGTACAGCCCGGAGCCGCCGATCTCCTCGATCGACACCGTGCGGCGCAGCGGCGCGTGGCGCTTCTGGTAGTTGAACATCAGCCGCGCGTCGGCGATGCCCGCTCCGGCCAGCGTGCGCACCGGGCCCGCCGAGATGGCGTTGACGCGGATGTTCTGGGGGCCGTAGTCGGCCGCCAGATAGCGCATCGAGGCTTCCAGCGCCGCCTTGGCCACGCCCATCACGTTGTAGTTGGGCATCACGCGGGTCGAGCCGCCATAGGTCAGCGTCACCATGGAGCCGCCCTCGGTCATCAGCGCGGCGGCGCGCTTGGCTACCTCGGTGAACGAGAAGCACGAGATCAGCATGGTCCGGGAGAAATTCTCCCGGGTCGTGTCCGCGTAGCGCCCCTTCAGCTCGTTCTTGTCGGAGAAGGCGATGGCGTGGACGAGGAAGTCCAGCCGGCCCCAGCTCGTCCGGATGGCCTCGAACGCCGCATCGACCGAGGCGAGGTCCTCGACGTCGCAAGGCAGCAGGAACGACGAGCCGACGCTGGCGGCCAGCGGCTCGACGCGCTTGCGCAGCGAGTCGCCCTGGTAGGTAAACGCCAGCTCGGCGCCGTGCGCGGCCAGCGTCTGGGCGATGCCCCAGGCGATCGAATGATCGTTGGCGACGCCCATCACGAGCCCGCGCTTGCCTTGCATGAGGGAGGTCATCCCGTGTGCTCCTCGATGCCGCGCTCCCGCCTCGGGGCAGGTCGGCGGGCTCTATCTGTCGTAAAACGGCGCGGCCGCGGGCCGATGCCGGGTGGCGTCGGCTCAGGCGTCCAGCCGCTTCATCACCAGCGTCGCGTTGGTGCCGCCGAAGCCGAAGCTGTTGGACAGAACCGCGCCGATGCGGGCGTCGTCGATGCGCCGGCGCACGATCGGCATGTCGGCGAAGGCCGGGTCCAGCTCCTCGATGTTGGCGCTCTCGCAGATGAAGCCGTTGTTCATCATCAGCAGCGAGTAGATCGCCTCCTGCACGCCGGTAGCGCCCAGCGAGTGGCCGGTCAGCGACTTGGTCGCCGAGATCGGCGGGCACTTGTCGCCGGCGCCGAACACCTCGCGGATCGCCTCGATCTCCTTCTGGTCGCCGACCGGGGTCGAGGTGGCGTGCGGGTTGATGTAGTCGATCGGCGTGTTGACGCCTTCCAGCGCCTGGCGCATGCAGCGGATCGCGCCCTCGCCGGAGGGGGCGACCATGTCGTAGCCGTCCGAGGTCGCGCCGTAGCCGACGATTTCGCCGTAGATGCGCGCGCCGCGCGCCTTGGCGCGATCCAGCTCCTCGAGCACCAGCACGCCGGCGCCGCCGGCGATGACGAAGCCGTCGCGGTTCTTGTCATAGGCGCGCGAGGCGGTGGCCGGGGTCTCGTTGTAGCGCGTCGACATCGCGCCCATGGCGTCGAACAGCACGGACAGCGTCCAGTCCAGTTCCTCGCAGCCGCCGGCGAACATCACGTCCTGCTTGCCGTAGCGGATCATCTCGTAGGCGTTGCCGACGCAATGGTTGGACGTCGCGCAGGCCGACGAGATCGAATAGTTGACGCCGCGGATCTTGAACCACGTGGCCAGCGTGGCCGAGGCGGTGGAGGACATCGCCTTCGGCACGGCGAACGGGCCGACGCGCTTCGGGCCCTTCTCGCGGGCGATGTCGGCCGACTCGACGATGGTGCGCGCCGAGGGGCCGCCCGAGCCCATGATGATGCCGGTGCGGTCGTTCGAGACGTCGCGCTCCTCCAGCCCCGCGTCGCGGATCGCCTGGTCCATGGCGACGTGGTTCCACGCCGTGCCGGTGGCGTGGAAGCGCATGGCGCGGCGGTCGACCAGCTCGGCCGGATCGAGCGTCGGCGCGCCGTGCACCTGGCAGCGGAACCCGAGCTCGGCGTATTTGTCGGCGCGCACGATGCCGGAGCGCGCCTCGCGCAGCGAAGCGAGCACTTCCTGCGTGTTGTTTCCGATCGATGAGACGATGCCCATGCCGGTGACGACGACGCGCCTCATGGTTTCGCTCTCCTTCCGCTGCTGACCGGCGCGGCGCGCCGGCTCGAATGCCTCTTGGGTGTGCGCGCGCTGCGGGGGCTCAGGCGGCTTCCGCTTTGAACAGGCCGACGCGAAGATCCTTCGCCTCGTAGATGCGCCGCCCGTCGGCCTCCAGCCAGCCGTCGGCGATGCCGAGGATCAGCTTGGACTTGAAGACGCGCTTGAGGTCGACCCCGTACACCACCTTGGAAACGCTCGGCAGCACCTGGTCGGCGAACTTGACCTCGCCGACGCCGAGCGCCCGTCCGCGGCCCTGCAGGCCGAGCCAGCCGAGGTAGAAGCCTGTGAGCTGCCACAGCGCGTCCAGCCCCAGGCAGCCTGGCATCACCGGGTCGCCCTTGAAGTGGCAGGGGAAGAACCAGAGATCGGGGCGCACGTCGAGCTCGGCGCGGATGACGCCCTTGCCGTTGGCCCCGCCCGTCTCGCTGATTTCGACGATGCGGTCGAACATCAGCATCGGAGGCAGGGGAAGCTGCGGGTTGCCAGCGCCGAACATCTCGCCGCGACCGCAGGCGAGAAGGTCCTCGTAATCATAGCTCGACCGCTGCTGCATGACCCCGCGGGGCTCCGTTCCTTCGTGCTTCGTCCAAGTGGGACGGCCTGACCCCCGAAAGGGTTCCGCCGCCCGATCCGCGGCGCGTTCCTAACACAGCGCGCCACGCACCGGAAGCGGGGGCAGCCGCGACGGCCCCGGGCGGTGCCGGGCCGGTCGGGATTTCCACCGGGTTGCCCGCGCCGGCCGGCCCCACTATGTTACGGGCGCTCGTTTTTAAAGTCGGATCCCGCAGGTTCAACGCTCGATGTCCCTTCCGCCCGCCAAGCCCGCCCAGGGGATGCCCGGCCGCGTGTCCCGCTCCGGCGGGTGGCCTGACCAGAGCGGCTGCCCGTTCCATGACCTGCGCCGCCGCCTGCGTCAGGTCGGCCTGCGGCCGACCCGCCAGCGCGTCGGGCTCGGCTGGCTGCTGTTCGCCAAGGGCGACCGGCACGTCACGGCGGAGCTGCTGCACGAGGAGGCGTCTCGCGCCCGCGTGCCGGTGTCGCTGGCGACGATCTACAACACGCTCCACCAGTTCACCCAGGCGGGCCTGCTGCGCGAGGTCGCGGTGGACGGCGCCAAGACCTATTTCGACACCAACACGTCCAACCACCACCATTTCTTCGTGGAGGGGGAGAACGTGCTGCAGGACATCGACGGCCAGCACGTCGAGGTCAGCTCGCTGCCGGAGCCGCCGCCCGGCATGGAGATCAGCCGCGTCGACGTGATCGTGCGGCTGCGCCGCAAGTCGGGCTGACCGTCCGAGCCGGCCTCAGTCGACCTTCTCGTTGGGGTAGACGCCCCACAGCTTGTCCTGCTGCATCCAGCCGTCGAAGCCCGCTCCGAACAGGCGGCACCACGTGCCCGAGCACGTCTTGACGTTGCCGAGCACGCCCGGCTGCAGCTGCGCGACGACGTCGGCCTTGGCGTCCGGCTTGGCGTAGAGCGGCAGCGGGCCCTGCTTCCACCACGGCGCGACCAGCGCGGTGCGCCGGCCCGAGAGCAGGCTGTGCAGCACCCAGCCTTCCGCCCCTTCCGAATCGCGAATGCGCCGCCACGTCTCCGATTCGGCGGTGATCTCGACCGGCAGGCCGGCCCGCTGAAACACCCAGCTCGTCCGGTGGTCCTTCGAGGGCCCCTCGCGAAGATTGACGCGGTCCGATTTCAGGCTGACGAAGCGTGGCACCGGCAGGCCCGAGGCGCTGCCCGACTGGACGGCGTCCGCCGCACCGGCCGCCCGCGACGGCCCGGCCCCGGCGGCGAACCCCGCGACGACGAGGGCGGCCAGGAAGCGGGCAGGCGCTGAGGTCATGTCGTCGGCTCCAGGGCTCGTCCGAAGGTAGGGTCGGCGGACGTTGTGTTTCCGGCACCGCCTCGCTACAGAATCTCAGCGGAACGCAGCGGGCCTCCGGTCCTCCGTTCTGGAGTCGTTGGGGTTAACGACCGGTGAAGGCGGGCGGCGATCCGCCGCCGCGCGCCGGACAGGGAGAGAGGTCGTCGCCTTCATGTCGAACAAGAAACCGCTCGTCGTCGTCACGAGACGCCTCCCCGAGGTGGTCGAGACCCGGATGCGCGAGCTCTTCGACGCCCGCCTCAACCACGACGACCACCCGATGTCGCAGGCCGAGCTGGTCGAGGCCGTGAAGACGGCCGACGTGCTGGTGCCCACCGTGACCGACAAGATCGATCCGTCCGTGCTGGCGCAGGCCGGCGAGCGGCTGCGCCTGATCGCGAATTTCGGCAACGGCGTCGACAATATCGACGTGCAGACCGCGCTGTCGCGCGGCATCACCGTCACCAACACGCCGGGGGTCCTCACCGAGGACACGGCCGACATGACGATGGCGCTGATCCTCGCCGTGGGCCGGCGCATCGCCGAGGGCGCGCGCGTCATCCTCGACGAGACGTGGAACGGCTGGTCGCCGACCTGGATGCTGGGCCACCGCATCACCGGCAAGCGGCTCGGCATCGTCGGCATGGGCCGCATCGGCCAGGCGCTGGCGCGCCGCGCCAAGGCGTTCGGGCTGCAGGTGCACTACCACAACCGCCGCCGGGTCGCCGCGCCCATCGAGGAGGCGCTTGAGGCGACGTACTGGGAATCGCTCGACCAGATGCTGGCGCGCATGGACATCGTGTCCGTCAACTGCCCGCACACGCCGGCGACCTATCACCTGCTCTCCGCCCGCCGCCTCAAGCTGCTCAAGCCGGATGCGATCGTCGTCAACACGGCGCGCGGCGAGATCATCGACGAGACGGCGCTGACGCGCATGCTCGAGGCCGGCGAGATCGCCGGCGCGGGCCTCGACGTGTTCGAGCACGAGCCCGCCATCTCGCCGCGCATGCTCAAGCTGGCGCGCCAGCACCGCGTCGTCGTGCTGCCGCACATGGGCTCGGCCACCATCGAGGGCCGCGTCGACATGGGCGAGAAGGTCATCGTCAACATCAAGACCTTCATGGACGGCCACCGTCCGCCGGACCGCGTGCTGCCCTCCATGCTGTGATGCTGGACCACGTCTCCATCGCCGTCGACGACATGGCGGCCGCCCGCCGCTTCTACGACGCGACGATGGCGGCGCTCGGCATCGCCAAGGTCGGCGAGAGCAAAGACTGGCTGGGCTACGGCGAGCGCTGCGACGCGCGGCGGCCCGCGCTCACCTATCTGTCGGTGCGGCTGGCGGCCGCGGGCGCGACGCCCGAACCGGCGCGGCACTGGGCCTTCAAGGCGGCGGACCGCGCCGCCGTCGACGCCTTCTGGCGGGCCGGGCTGGCGGCCGGCGGAACCGACGACGGCGCGCCCGGCCCGCGGCCGCATTATCACGCCGACTACTACGCCGCCTTCCTGCTCGACCCGGCCGGCAACCGGGTCGAGGCGGTGTGCCACCGGGCGGGCTGACTTAAGCGGTCCGATTCGGCCCGGCCGGCGCGGCGGTCACAGCCCCTCGAACAGGGCCGTCGAAAGGTAGCGCTCGGCGAAGGACGGGATAATCACCACGATGGTCTTGCCGCGCGCCTCGGGCCGCGCGCCGATCTCCAGCGCAGCCGCCACCGCCGCGCCCGACGAGATGCCGACCGGGATGCCCTCCAGCCGCGCCAGCGCGCGGGCCGTGTCGAAGGCGGTCTGGTTGCCGACCGTGATGACCTCGTCGATCACCTTGCGGTCGAGCACGTCCGGCACGAAGCCCGCGCCGATGCCCTGGATCTTGTGCGGGCCGGGCGCGCCACCCGACAGCACCGGCGAATCCTCCGGCTCCACGGCGACGACCTTGAGCCCCGGCCGGCGCGGCTTCAGCACCTGGCCGACGCCCGTGATGGTGCCGCCGGTGCCGACGCCGGAGACGAAATAGTCGACCTCGCCGTGCGTGTCGTTCCAGATCTCCTCGGCCGTCGTGCGGCGGTGGATGTCCGGGTTGGCCGGGTTGCGGAACTGCTGCGGGATCACCGAGCCGGGGATCGAGGCCTTCAGCTCCTCGGCGCGGGCGATGGCGCCCTTCATGCCGAGGGGGGCGGGCGTCAGCTCGAGCTGCGCGCCGAGCAGGGCCAGCATCTTGCGGCGCTCGATCGACATCGACTCCGGCATAACCAGGATCAGCCGATAGCCGCGCGCCGCCGCCACGAAGGCGAGCGCGATGCCGGTGTTGCCCGAGGTCGGCTCGATCAGCGTGCCGCCCGGCGCGATCGCCCCGGCCGCCTCCATGGCGTCGACCATGTTGACGCCGATGCGGTCCTTGACGCTGGCGATGGGGTTGAAGAACTCGAGCTTGGCGAGGATCGTCGCGTTTGCGCCGCGCTCCCTGGCGATGCGGTCGATGCGCACCAGGGGCGTGTCGCCGATCGTCTCGGTGATCGAATTGTAGACGCGGCCCCGGCCGGGGTTGTGGGCGGGCTCGCGGCCCGAGGGCGAAGCAGACATGGCAGGACTCCCGATCTCTCGACGATGCGTCGTCGTTTCGCGGGGGACGCTAGATCATTTCACATCCGATGTCGAGCAATTGCCTATTTGCACGAACTAAATTGTGAAATCGGCCACGGCCGGCACGGTGAACACGGACTGCGTCTCGGCGCGCCGGCACAGATCGTCGACCGTCACGGCGTCGAGCTCGCGCAGGAAGGCCGCGCCGGCATGCGCCACCATCGGTCCCACCACGCTGTCGACCAGCGCCGATTCCGGGATCGGCGGCATCGAGTCCTCGCCGGTCGAGCTCATCGCGGCGCGCACGATATCGCCGGCGGTGATGCGCCGGCGCTCGCGGGCGATTTCGTAGCCGCCGCGCGGGCCGCGCACGCCCTTCAGGATTCCGGCGCGAACCAGCGCCTGAAGCATGGTCTCGAGGTGCCGGGGCGGCAGGTTGTGGCGGGAAGCGAGGTTCTTCGCCGCCACCGGCGCGGGACGCGCGTGGAGTGCGATGTCCACCACCGCGGCGATGGCCAGCAGGCTGCGCCTCGACAACAGGATCATGGACCGTCCTTCCTCCGCCGCGTCGGCTCACACTCCGGTCGAGCCGTAGCCACCCGCGCCGCGCCGCGACTCCGCCAGCGCGCCGCGCTCCTCCAACGTCACCCGCGTCACCGGCGCCACAACCATCTGCGCGATGCGCATGCCCCGGACGATCTCGAACGGGACGGGCCCCCAGTTCACCAACAGCACGCTCACCTCGCCGCGATAGTCCGCGTCGATGGTGCCCGGCGCGTTGAGCACGGTGACGCCGTGCCTCAGCGCCAGGCCGGAGCGTGGGCGCACCTGCGCCTCGTAGCCTTCCGGCAGCTGGAGCTTGAGGCCGGTGGGCACCAAACTCCATTTACCGGTTTCCAGCGTGATTTTGTCATTTTTACCGATGGCCGCGATGAGGTCCAGCCCCGCGGCCCCTTCGGTCTCGTATTTTGGCAGCTCCAGCCCGTCCGCGTGCGGCAGGCGCAGGACGCCGACGGTCACACCCATTGCCGGTCCTTCAGCGCGTCGGCGATGCGTTCGGCCAAGGCGCGCGCCACCGCGTCCTTGTCCATGGTCGGCCAGGACTCGACGCCCTCGCCGGTGACGAGGTGGACGGTGTTGCGGTCGCCGCCCATCACGCCGGTCGCGGCGCTGACGTCGTTGGCGACGATCCAGTCGCAGCCCTTGCGCGCCAGCTTGGCGCGCGCGTGCTCCAGCACCTTCGTCGTCTCCGCCGCGAAGCCGACCACGAGGGCTGGCCGCCCCTCGGCCCGGCGCGCCACGGTGGCGAGGATGTCGGGATTCTCGACGAGCCGCAGCGCCGGCGGGCCGCCGCCTGCCTCCTTCTTCATCTTCTCCGCGCCCGCGCCGTCGGTGCGCCAGTCGGCCACGGCGGCGCAGAACACGGCGGCGTCGCTGGGCATGGCGGCCTCGACGGCGGCCAGCATCTCGCGCGCGGTCTCGACATGGACCGTGCGCACCCCGGCCGGGTCGGGCAGCGCGACGGGGCCGGAGACCAGCGTCACCTCCGCCCCGAGCGCCGCCAGCGCACGGGCGATGGCGTGGCCCTGCTTGCCGGATGAGCGGTTGGCGATGTAGCGCACCGGGTCGATGGGCTCGTGCGTGGGGCCGGAGGTGACGACCACGCGCCGTCCCGCCAGCCTCGGCTCGCCGCGCCGGGTCAGCAGCGCCTCGACGGCGTCGGCGATGGCCTCGGGCTCGGCCATGCGGCCCGGCCCGTACTCGCCGCACGCCATCTCGCCCTCGTCGGGTCCGACGAAGGCGACGCCGTCGGCGGCGAGCCTCGCCACGTTGCGGCGCGTGGCGGGGTGGTCCCACATGCGCACGTTCATGGCGGGGGCGACGAGCACCCTCTTGTCGGTGGCGAGCAGCGTCGTCGAGGCGAGGTCGTTGGCGAGCCCGCCGTCCATCTTGGCCATCAGGTCCGCCGTGGCGGGGGCGACGACGAGCAGGTCGGCGTCGCGCGACAGCTCGATATGGCCCATCTCCGCCTCGTCGGTCAGCGAGAACAGGTCTGTATAGACCTTGTCGCCAGACAGGCTGGCGGCGGCGAGCGGCGTCACGAACTGTTGCGCGGCGGCGGTGAGCACGCAGCGCACGGCGAGGCCGCGCTTGCGCAGGGCGCGGATCAGCTCCAGCGCCTTGTAGGCGGCGACGCCGCCGCCGACGATGAGAAGAATGCGGTGTTGACCCGTCGACATGCCGGCCGGTTCCTCGAACCCCACGGGGATCGCCACGGTGGAGGGCGTGGGCGCGACCGCTGTCCTAGCATTCCGCGCGCCGCGCCGACACCCCCCGGCATCCTGGATCAGGTGGGGCCGATGCGCCCGCGCGCCACCACGAAGCGCATGGCGCGCTGCGCCGTCGGCACGGTCAGCGCCTCGAAATTGGCGAAGGCCTCGCGCAGCAGCGCGCCGGGCGGGGCCGTGCCGATGCGCGCCTCCAGCATCAGCTTGAAGGTCGGCCAGCCGAAGCGCAGCCCGCGCGCCAGGAACAGCAGCGGGTCGTAGTGCGGGGCGGCCCATGCCTGGCTGATCGTCTCGGCCGGCAGGCTCGCGAGGTAGGCGATCCCGGCCAGCGCCTCGGCGAGCCGGCGCTCCTTCAGCATCTGCGCGACCTCGCGCTCGCCGAAGCGCGAGGCCGCGGCGAAGACGCCCGGCAGGGCGGCCTCGATGTCGGAAGGCAGCACGAAGCAGATGCTGTCGCGCGCGGCGGACTCGGCCCCCGCCGCGACGGCGGCCTCCAGCAAGTCCGCCTCGGCCACGCCGCGCCCGCCCATGTCGCGGCGGACGCGCTCGGCGGCCAGCGTCACCAGCGCCTTCATGGAGTGTTGCGGCAGGTCGGTGCGACGGCCGAGCAGCTCCTCCAGCGCGGGATCCTCGATGGCCCTGCGCACCAGCGTGCCGAAGCCCTGGTCGGAGAAGCGCGCCGCATCGTTGGCCGCCACCTTGCGCACCACCGCGCCGTCGCCACGCGTCACCAGCACGTCGGTGACGGCGGGGGTCAGGTCGGCGCGCCCGGAGATGGCGAGCAGGTGAAGCTGCCCGCCCGCGCCGGCGATCTCGACCAGCTCGGCCTCGCCAAGCCGGGGCGAGCGCTCCAGCACCGGCCGGGCGACCTCGATGGCGGAGTCGCGGGCCAGCTCGCCGATGACGCGGCGGGGCGCGTTCGGCACCTCGGCGAGGCGCGCCGACAGCTCCACACGGGCGCGGAACTCGATCTCGCTGGCGAGGCGCGCGATCACCTGGTCGAACACGGCGACGTGGTCCTCGCCGAGCTGCGGGGCCTGCTCGATGAACAATGTGGTCAGCTGGCGCAGCGTGTCCGCCCGCTTCGCGCCGCCCCCCGAGGCGATGGCGGTCTCAACGTCCCGCGCAAGGGATTGAAAGGCCTGCATGCAATGAACTCCGTAATACGCGCGCAGGCTGCATCAACTTTGTCACCAAACCTTTCATTGAATTGCGTGGAATCGCTCGTATCGCCCCCGCCGCGCGGTTTCGGGCCCACCGACTCCGCTTGCAATGGCGGGCGGCTGGCCGTATAAGGCCGCCATTCCAATTATCTCAGAGCGGTGCTGTATCGCATTGGGAGAGTGGGGCCCGCCGGGACCCGCTCTTTTTTGCTTCATACGCCCGCCCGGAGCGCAACTCGGGCCGCAGCCGGTGTCGGAACTCGACGAACCCAGAATGATCTCGGACAGCGGCGTCGCCGCCCGCGTCGGCGCCATCGTCGAACCGGTGCTGCGCGACCTCGGCTACCGGCTGGTGCGCGTGCGCGTGACGGCGCAGAACGGCTGCACCGTGCAGATCATGGCCGAGCGTCCGGACGGCTCGATGACGGTGGAGGACTGCGAGGCGGTGAGCCGCGCCGTCTCCCCGGCGCTCGACGTCGACGACCCGGTCGACCGCGCCTATCACCTCGAGATCTCGTCGCCGGGCATCGACCGGCCGCTGGTGCGCGCCTCGGACTTCCCGCGCTGGGCCGGCCACGAGGCCAAGGTCGAGATGGCGGTTCCAGCTTATGGCCGCAAGCGCTTCCGCGGCGTCATCCTCGGCGTCGAGGGCGAAGCGGTGCGCCTCGAGCGCGGCGACGCGCGGCCGGACGAGGAGCGCGTCGTGGCGCTGCCGCTGCGCGACATCGGCGAGGCCCGCCTCGTGCTCACCGACGAGCTGATCCGCGAGTCCCTGCGCCGCGGCAAGGCCGCCCTGCGCGGCGAGGCCGCGGACGAGGAGGCGGACGGGCTCTCCGCCGCCGAAGACATCAACCCCGACGACAACGCCCCCGACGCCGGTCCGGCCGAGGGGCCGCGCCGCCAGCCCGGCGGGGTCGAGCGCAAGTCCAGATCCAGATCCTCGCTGTTCACGTCGCCGAAGACGAAGAACAGGCCGCGGAACAAGCCAGCGAAGGAGTGACCCCCATGGCCGTGAGCGCCAACAGGCTCGAGCTCTTGCAGATCGCCGACGCGGTCGCGCGGGAGAAGGTGATCGATCGCCAGATCGTGCTGGCCGCGATGGAGGACGCCATCGCCAAGGCCGCGCGCTCGCGCTACGGCACCGAGACCGAGGTGCACGCGGAGATCAATCCGCGCACCGGCGAGCTGCGCCTGTCGCGCTACCTGCACGTGGTCGAGCAGGTCGAGAACCCCGCCATCGAGATCGCGCTTGTCGACGCGCAGCGCTTCAACCCGGCCGCCCAGGTCGGCGACACCATCGCCGACACGCTGCCGCCCTTCGACTTCGGCCGCATCGCCGCCCAGTCGGCCAAGCAGGTCATCGTGCAGAAGGTGCGCGAGGCCGAGCGCGACCGGCAGTACGAGGAGTTCAAGGACCGCATCGGCGAGATCGTCAACGGCGTCGTCAAGCGCGCCGAGTACGGCAACGTCATCGTCGACCTCGGCCGCGGCGAGGGCATCGTGCGCCGCGACGAGCTGATCCCGCGCGAGGCGTTCCGCCCCGGCGACCGCATCCGCGCCTATGTCTACGACGTGCGGCGCGAGCAGCGCGGCCCGCAGATCTTCCTGTCGCGCACGCACCCGCAGTTCATGGCCAAGCTGTTCGCCCAGGAAGTGCCGGAGATCTACGACGGCATCATCGAGGTGAAGGCGGTGGCCCGCGACCCCGGCTCGCGCGCCAAGATCGCGGTGATCTCGCGCGACAGCTCGATCGACCCGGTCGGCGCCTGCGTCGGCATGCGCGGCTCGCGCGTGCAGGCCGTGGTCGGCGAGCTGCAGGGCGAGAAGATCGACATCATCCCGTGGTCGCCGGACGTCGCGACCTTCATCGTCAACGCGCTGCAGCCGGCCGAAGTCGCCAAGGTCGTGCTCGACGAGGACGCGGAGCGGATCGAGGTCGTGGTGCCGGACGACCAGCTGTCGCTGGCCATCGGCCGCCGCGGCCAGAACGTCCGCCTCGCCTCGCAGCTCACCGGCTGGGACATCGACATCCTGACCGAGGCCGAGGAGTCGGAGCGCCGCCAGAAGGAGTTCCTGAGCCGCACCACCACCTTCATGGAGGCGCTCGACGTCGACGAGGTGGTCGGCCAGCTGCTCGCCTCCGAAGGCTTCCGCACCGTGGAGGAGCTGGCCTATGTCGACCTCTCCGAGCTGACCTCGATCGAGGGCTTCGACGAGGAGACGGCGGCCGAGATCCAGAACCGCGCCACCGCCTATCTCGACCGCATCGAGGCCGAGAACGACGCCCGCCGGCGCGAGCTGGGCGTCGAGGACGAGCTCAAGGAGATCGAGGGCGTCACCTCCGCCATGCTGGTGAAGTTCGGCGAGAACGAGGTGAAGACGGTCGAGGACCTCGCCGGCTGCGCCACCGACGACCTGGTCGGCTGGAGCGAGCGCAAGGGCGGCGAGACGGTCCGCAACGCCGGCATCCTCGACGGCATCGAGCTGTCGCGCGAGGAGGCCGAGGCGATGGTGATGGACGCCCGCGTCAAGGCGGGCTGGATCGAGGCGCCGGCGGAGCCGGCCGAGGCGGAAGGCGAGGAGGCCGGGGTCTGAGCCCCGTCCGACGCGAGCGGGTGGCGAGGACGTGGGCAAGCGCGAGCAGGATGGCGAACAGGGTCCGGAACGGCTGTGCCTGGCGACGCGCCAGTCGCGGCCCGTCGAGGAGCTGATCCGCTTCGTCGTCGGCCCGGACGACACGCTCGTGCCCGACCTGCGGCGCAAGCTGCCGGGCCGGGGCGTCTGGGTCACCGCCACGCGCGAGGCCGTGCGGGAGGCGGTGCGCCGCAAGGCGTTCGCGCGCGGGCTGCGGGCGGGCGTCAAGGTGTCGCCGACGCTGGCCGACGACATCGAGGAGCTGCTGCGCCGCTGGGCGCGCGACTCCTTCAGCCTCGCCAACAAAGCGGGGCAGGTGGTCTCGGGCTTCTCGAAGGTCGAGGCCGCCATCGGCGGGCGCGATCCCGTGGCCGGGGTGGTTCACGCCTCCGACGCGGCGGCGGACGGGGTGCGAAAGCTGGCCCAGGCGCTGCGCCGGCGATTTGGCGACAAGGCGGAATCGGTGGCGGTCACGACCGCTCTCGATTCCTCGGATTTGGGTTTGGCATTGGGGCGGCCACATGTGATACATGCAGCGCTTCTCAACGGGCCTGCAAGCCGTGCGACCATCGCACGCTTTCGCGCGTTGGAACGCTTCCGCGAAGAAGGGCCGCGACAGGCGGCCGGCGCGGGCGCCGCATCGACCGACACTGTTACGACCGATATGACGACCGATACGACGACGACCCGGGAAGGCGCAGGATAAGACCGGAATGAGTGATACGAAGAACAGCGGCGACAAGACTCTCAGCGTCAGCGGAAAGACGCTGAGCCTGAAGCGTCCCGTGGAGCAGGGCGTCGTTCGCCAGAGCTTCTCGCACGGGCGCTCCAAGGCGGTCGTCGTCGAGAAGGTGAAGCGGCGCGTCATCGGCCCGGGCGACAAGTCCGAGGCCGCGCACGCCGCCGCGCCAAAGCCCGCGCCCGCGCCGGCGGCGGCCCCCGCCGCCCGCCCGGCCGCGCCTGCTCCCGCGCCCGCCGCCGCCCCGGCACCGACCCCGGCTCCCGTCGCCGCGGCTCCGGCCGCCGCC
>NZ_JANCLU010000006.1 GCF_024294805.1 Alsobacter ponti | reverse complement strand
CGCTTCGCGGCAGCATCCATGCGCTGGCTCCCGGACATGCCTCCGCCAAGGCTCCGGCATTCCGGGAACGGGCGGACTGGCGTCCGCCCTTTGGGACTTGAGGACGGGCGGACGGGGCCCGCCCTATGGGGCTTGGGGACGGGCGGACGGGGTCCGCCCTTTGGGGGTGCGGGTTCCGGCCCGCCATTCGCCACAAGAACGAGCCGGCCGAATCCCCCCTTTGGGCGCGTGGAGCGGGGCTTCATCCGGGATGCGAAGCAGCCCGCCCGTTCCTGGACCGGTGCAGCGACAGCGGAACCGGAGCCGAGATCCAGCGCAACATGGCGCGCGGCAGCGCGTCCGAATGAAAAGGCTCCCCGCCCTCAGGCGGCCTGTTCCTGCGTCAGGAAGGCGGCCTTGATGAGGGCCTGGGTATAGGGCTCGCGGGGGTTGGCGAAGATGGCGTCGACGTCGCCGCGCTCGACCACCTGGCCGCCCTTCATGACGATGATCTCGTCCGACAGCGCCCGCACCACGGCGAGGTCGTGGCTGATGAACAGGTAGGACAGGCCGTGGCGGATCTGCAGGTCGCGCAGCAGGTCGACGATCTCCTTCTGCACCGAGCGATCGAGCGCCGAGGTCGGCTCGTCGAGCACGACGAGGCTGGGGTGCAGGATCATCGCGCGGGCGATGGCGATGCGCTGGCGCTGGCCGCCGGAGAACTCGTGCGGGAAGCGGTTGCGCGTCGCCGGGTCGAGGCTCACCTCCTCCAGCGCCAGGGCGGCGCGCTGGTCGCGCTCCGCCCGGCTCATGCCCGGCGAATGGACCAGCAGCCCCTCGGTGACGATCTCGCCCACGGTCATGCGCGGCGACAGCGAGCCGAACGGGTCCTGAAAGACGAGCTGCAGCTGCTTGCGCAAGGGCCGCATCGCGGCCCGGTCGAGCGGCATCAGGTTGCGGTCCTCGAAGCGGATGGCGCCCGATGACGGCACGAGGCGCAGGATGGCGCGCCCGAGCGTCGACTTGCCGGAGCCCGATTCGCCGACGATGCCGATGGTGCCGCCGCGCCGCAGCGCCAGGTCGACGCCGTCGACGGCGCGCAAATCCGACGCGCCGCGCCCGAGGAAGCCGCCGCGCAGGCGGAACGTCACCCGCACGTCGCGCGCCTCCACCAGCACCGGCGCGTCGGCCGGCGGCGGAACCTTGCGCCCGGTCGGCTCGGCGGCCAGCAGCATGCGCGTATAGGCCTGCTTCGGCGCGGCGAACACCGCCTCGGTCGGCCCCGTCTCCACCGCCTCGCCGCTCTTCATGACGATGACGCGATCGGCAAAGCGCCGCACGATGCCGAGATCGTGCGTGATGAACACGATCGACATGCCGAACTTGTCCTTGAGGCCGGCCAGCAGCTCGAGGATCTGCGCCTGGATGGTGACGTCGAGCGCCGTCGTCGGCTCGTCGGCGATCAGCACCTCCGGCCGGTTGGCGAGCGCCATGGCGATCATGACGCGCTGGCGCTGCCCACCCGACAGCTCGTGCGGGTAGGAATCGAGCCGTTCCTTCGGGCGCGGGATGCCGACCAGCGTCAGCAGCTCCAGCGCTCGGGCGCGGGCCTGGGCCCGGCCCATCCGGGCGTGCGCCCGCAGCGGCTCCTCGAGCTGGCGGCCGATCTTGTAGAGCGGGTCCAGCGAGGTCATCGGCTCCTGGAAGATCATGCCCATGCGGCTGCCGCGAAAGCGGTTCAACTCGCGCGGGGAGAGCCCCAGAATCTCCTCGCCGCCCAGCTTCACCGAGCCGCGCGCGAAGCCGTTGGAAGCGAGCAGGCCCATCACGGCCATCATGGTCTGGCTCTTGCCGGAGCCGCTCTCGCCGACGATGGCCAGCGTCTCGCCGCGCGCCACGTCCAGCGACACGCCCTTGACGGCCTTCAGCTCGCCGTCGGCGGTGCGGAAGCCGACCTCCAGGTTGCGGACGCTGAGCACCGCGTCGTGAACAGGGGCGGTCATTCAGCGATCCTTGGGGTCGAGGGCGTCGCGCAGGCCGTCGCCGATGAAGTTGAGGCAGAACAGGGTGGCGGTGAGGAACACCGAGGGCCAGATGAGCATGTAGATCGCGCCCTGGATGTTCTTGGCCCCCTCGGAGATCAGCACGCCCCAGCTCGTCATCGGCTCCTGCACGCCGAGGCCGAGGAAGGACAGGAAGCTCTCCAGCAGGATCACCTTGGGCACCAGCAGCGTCATGTAGACGACCACCGGCCCCAGCGTGTTGGGGATGACGTGGCGGCGCAGGATGCCGAACGTCTCGACGCCCATCGCCTCCGCCGCCTGCACGTATTCCTGCCGCTTGATGGACAGCGTCTGCCCGCGAACGATGCGCGCCATGTCCAGCCACTCGACGGCTCCGACGGCGATGAACATCAGCACGAAGTTGCGCCCGAAGAACACCACCAGCAGGATGACGAAGAAGATGAAGGGCAGCGAATAGAGCACGTCCACCGCGCGCATCATCACCGCGTCCACCCGCCCGCCGAGATAGCCCGCCGCCGCGCCCCACAGCACGCCGATGAGGATCGCCACCGTGGTGGCGAGCACGCCGATGGCCAGCGACACGCGCCCGGCGATCAGCGTGCGGGTGAGCAGGTCGCGGCCGTTGGAGTCGGTGCCGAAGTAGAAGTGCATCTTCTGGAACGGCGCCTCGACCGTCACCCGCCTGCCCTCCTCCGCCTTGTCCACCACCCGGGCGGGCAGGAACATGTCGGAGCGCTCGAAATAGACCAGCAGGCGCTCGTCCAGCGGGCGCGGCGTCACCAGCGTGGCCCGCACCGAATCCGGCCCCACGACGATGTCCTCCGCCTTGGCCCGCATGCGCGAGGCGATGCGCTCGACGGCGGGCGCGACCTGGTCGGGCTTGGGGAACGAGGACAGGCTGGCCGGGGTGCGGGTGTAGTCCTGGTACACTTGGTCGTAGTCGTGGCCCGTCATCGCCGGGCCGAACAGGCAGGCCAGCGCGATCAGGGCGAGCACGATCATGCTGGCCAGAGCCGCGCGGTTGCGGACGAGCCGCGAGCGCGCGTCGGCCCACAGGGAGCGGCCCTTGACGGCCGAGGACGGCGGCGCGGCGCCGGAGGCGACGAGGTCACTCATAGCGCACCCGCGGGTCGACCAGCGCGTAGACGATGTCGACGAGGAGATTGAAGAACAGCACGAACACGGCGATCATCACCACCGTGCCCATCACCAGCGTGTAGTCGCGGTTGAGCGCGCCCTCGACGAAATAGCGCCCCACGCCGGGGATGCCGAAGATCGTCTCCACCACGATGGAGCCGGTGAGCAGCGCCGCCGCCGCCGGGCCGAGATAGGACACCACCGGCAGCGCCGCGCCGCGCAGCGTGTGGCGCACGATCACCGACAGCGG
This sequence comes from Alsobacter ponti, assembly GCF_024294805.1. Classification (GTDB taxonomy): domain Bacteria; phylum Pseudomonadota; class Alphaproteobacteria; order Rhizobiales; family Beijerinckiaceae; genus Alsobacter; species Alsobacter ponti. The sequence continues at coordinate 215,596 of NZ_JANCLU010000006.1, read as the reverse complement.
CAGGCCGTTGGCCCGCAGCGTGCGCACGTGGTTGGAGCGCAGCACCTCGATCATGGCGGCGCGGGTGAGCCGCGCGATGACGGCGATCTGCGGCAAGGCGAGCGTCAGCGTCGGCATGATGGTGTTGCGCATCGCGCCGTCGTTCCAGCCGCCGACCGGCAGCCAGGCGAGCGTGAGGCCGAACACGATCTGCAATACCGGCGCGACGACGAAGCTGGGAACGGTGATGCCGAAGGTGGCGAGGCCGACGACGGCGTAGTCGGTCGGCTGGTTCTGCCGGAAGGCGGCGATGACGCCCAGCGTGCCGCCGACGATCAGCGCCAGCGTCAGCGCCGTGAAGCCGAGCCGCATCGAAATGGGCAGGCCGCGCGCGAACAATTCGGCGATGCTGAAGTCGCGGAAATAGAAGGACGGCCCCAGGTCGCCCCTCATCAGGGCGCTGAGATAGAGCCAGTACTGGTACCAGAGCGGCTGGTCGAGCTGGTAGATCTTGCGCAGGTTCTCCATGACCTTGGCCTCGAGCGGCCGTTCGAGGTCGAACGGTCCCCCGGGCGCGAGGCGGATCAGGAAGAACGAGATCGTCACGATGACGAGCAGGGTTGGCAACGCCGAGAGCAGCCGGCGCAGGATGAAGAGGCCCATGGCGGGTCCTTCCGAAGAGAGACGGCGCGCCCGGGGGAGGCGCGCCGCCAGTCGTCTGGTTTACTGCTTGATGGTGAGGAAGCGCGACAGGTGGCGGTCCAGCGTGTTGGACTCCCAGCCCGACACCTTGTCGGAGACGAGGTTCTTCGACCCGTAGAACAGCAGGGGCAGGTAGGGCTGGTCGCGCAGGAACACCGCCTCCGCCTGCTGCAGGATCTTGGCGCGGGCCTGCAGATCCTTCGTGCCGGCCGCCTTCTTCATCAGGGCGTCGTACTCGGGATTGGCGTAGCTGGCGTAGTTGAGGCCCTTGTTGTCGCTCTCCGCCAGGAACAGGAAGTTCTGCGGGTCGGAGTAGTCGGCGATCCAGCCGGCGCGGGCGATGTCGTAGTCGCCCTTGTCGCGCAGCAGCGCGTAGTGGGTCTTGAGGTCGGTGTTGACCAGCTTCACCTCTATGTTGAACGGCTTCCACATGTTGGCGAGCGCTACCGAGGTGTTCTTGTGGTTCTCGGAGGTGTTGTAGCGGATCTCGACCGTCAGCTTCTTGCCGCCGGGGCCGTAGCCGGCCTCCTTGAGCAACGCCTTGGCCTTGTCCTCGCGCTCGATCGGCGACATGTCCTTCCAGTCGACCGTGGCCGGCTCGCCGTAATTGCCGATGCCCGGCGGCACGAAGCTGTAGGCCGGGATCATGGTGCCGCCCCAGATGTCCTCGGCGAGGAAGTCGCGGTCGATGACCATCGACAGCGCCTGGCGCACCCGGGCGTCGTTGAACGGCGCCTTCTGCGTGTTCACGGCGAAGTAGTAGGTGCCGAGATAGGGCGCGACGCGGAACTGGCCCTTCAGCGTCTCGCGGATGAACTTGATCTGGTCGGTCGGCACGTCGTTGTAGGTGTGCAGCTCACCGGCCTGGAAGCGGCGCAGCGCCGCCGAGCGATCCTCGGCCGAGATGACGTTCACCTGGTCGATCTTCACCGACGCGGCGTCGCGGTAGTTGGGGTTCTTCACCATCACGATCTTGTCGTTCGGGGTGAACGACTTGAGCATGAAGGCCCCGTTGGAGACCATGTTCTCCGGCTTGACGAAGTCCTTGCCGAACTTCTCGACGGAGCCGGGATGCACCGGCAGGCCGGTCTGATGGGCGAGCTGCGCCACGAAATACGGCGCGGGGGCCTCCAGCGTGATCTCCAGCGTCCGGTCGTCGATGGCCTTGACGCCGAGCTCCTCGACCTTCGCCTGGCCCTTGTTGACCTTCTCGCCGTTCTTCAGCGTGTAGAGGATGTTGGCGTACTTGGCGCCGGTCTCGGGGTTCATGAGCCGGCGGAACGAGAACACGAAGTCCTGCGCCTTCACCGGGTCGCCGTTGGACCATTTGGCGTTGGGCCGCAGCTTGAACGTGTAGACGGTGCCGTCGTCGTTCACCGCCCAGGACTCGGCGACGCCGGGCACGATCTGCGCCTTCGCGTCATAAGTCACCAGACCCTCGTAAAGGTCGAGAAGCACGTCGCTTTCGACCACGGTCGAGGTCTTCTGGGGGTCGAGCGTCTCCGGATCGCCCGGGTTGCCCCGGTTGTAGACCATCTGGGCGCTGGCGGCGCTCAGCGAAAAGCCAAACGCCAGTATGGCCGCGGTCGCGCGCAGCCTGGTGTGAAGCATGGAACCCTCCTCGGTAGTTCTGTTCTGACATGAACGTTGCGCCAGAACGCGCGGTCGCGCAACAGGCTCTTGAAATCGATCACAGGGCAAACGGCCGCCCTGCCCCGCCCGCGCCGGACCCATTCGGAACGATGATGATCCGGCGCGACGTGCGGGCGCACGTTTCTTGCGGAGGAACCCGCCGGCGCGTTCCCGAAGCTGCGTCAACCCGCCTTCGACAAGCGCGCCAGCGCATCGCGAATTTTCGCCGCGCGGGCCTGCGAATCGGCCAGGCGCTCGCGCTGCTCCTCGACAACCTCTTCCGGCGCGCGGGCCATGAAGTCGGCGTTGCCCAGCTTCGATTCGACCTTGCGGACGTCGGCGGCGATGCGGTCCAGCTCCTTGGCGAGGCGCTGCTTCTCGGCGTCGAGATCGACGACGCCGGCGAGCGGCAGGGCGGCGACCTCGCCGCGCGCCACCACCTGCACGGACTGGGCCGGCGCGGCGTCGGCGAAAGCGACGTCCGACAGGCGAGCCAGGCGCTTCAGCATGTCGCCCCAGGACAGGGCCCGCTCGCGCGTCGGGCCGCTCGCCGAAACGAGCACCAGGGGGATTTGCGCCCCGGCCGGAACGTTGGTCTCCGAGCGGGCCGAACGGATTTCGGTCACCAGGTCGATCAGCCAGCCGATCTCCTCCTCGGCTTCGGGCGCGGAGAAGTCGGCGGCCTCGGGCCACGCCGACAGCGCCAGGACGCGCTCGGCCTCCGGCCGAAGCGGACCCGCGGCGCCCTTGATGGCCCACAGTTCCTCGGTGAGGAAGGGCATGAACGGGTGCAGGATCTTGCAGACGCCGTCGATCACGTGCGCGATGCTGGCGCGCGTCTCGGCCTTGGCCGGTCCGTCCTCGCCCATCAGGATCGGCTTGGCGAGTTCGAGGTACCAGTCGCAGAACACGTTCCAGACGAAGCGGTAGGCAGCGTTGGCCGCGTCGTTGAAGCGATAGGCCTCGATGCCCGCCGTCACCTCGCGCACGGCCCGGGCGTATTCGGAGAGCGCCCAACGGTTGAGCTTTTCGCCCACCGCTGACGGGTCGAAGCCCTCGGAGCGCTCGCAGCCGTTCATCTCGGCGAAGCGCGCCGCGTTCCAGAGCTTGGTCGCGAAGTTGCGATAGCCCTCGACGCGCTGCGTGGAAAGCTTGATGTCGCGGCCCTGCGCTGCCATCGCCGCCAGCGTGAAGCGGAGCGCGTCGGCGCCGTAGGTGTCGATGAGCTGCAGCGGATCGATGACGTTGCCCTTCGACTTCGACATCTTCGCCCCCTTCTCGTCGCGGACGAGGGCGTGGATGTAGACGGTGTGGAAGGGGATCTCCTCCATGAAGTGGAGGCCCATCATCATCATGCGGGCGACCCAGAAGAAGATGATGTCGAAGCCCGTCACGAGCACGTCGGTGGGGTAGTAGCGCGCCAGCTCCGGCGTCCGGTCCGGCCAGCCGAGCGTCGAGAACGGCCACAGCGCCGAGGAGAACCAGGTGTCCAGAACGTCCTCGTCGCGCCGCAGCTCGACGTCGCGGCCGTAATGGGCGCGGGCGGCGGCGGCGGCCTCCTCAGCGGACTTCTCGACGAAGACGGTGTTGTCCGGCCCGTACCAGGCGGGGATCTGGTGGCCCCACCAGAGCTGCCGCGAGACGCACCAGGGCTCGATGTTCTCGAGCCAGTCGAAATAGGTCTTCTCCCAGTTGCGGGGCACGAAGCGGGTCTTGCCCTCGCGCACCGCCGCGAGCGCAGGCTGCGCCAGCGTCTTGGCGTCGACGTACCACTGGTCGGTCAGCCAGGGCTCGATGACCTCGCCCGAGCGGTCGCCGTGCGGCACGGTGTGGACGTTGGGCTCGATCAGGTCGAGAAGGCCGCGCGCCTCCATCATCGCGATGACGCGCTTGCGCGCCGCGAAGCGATCGAGCCCGTGTAGCGTCAGCACCTCGTCGAGGTCGCCCGACGCGGGAAGTCCGTCCAGGAAAGCTTCGTTGCCGGCGATGTCCAGCTTCGCCTCGGCGTCGAAGACGTTGATCAAACGCAGGCCGTGACGGCGGCCGACCTCGAAATCGTTGAAGTCGTGCGCCGGAGTGATCTTCACCGCGCCCGAGCCCTTCTCGGGGTCGGAATACTCGTCGGCCACAATCGGGATGCGGCGGCCGACCAGCGGCAGCACCACCGTCTTGCCGACGAGATCGCGATAGCGCTCGTCATCGGGATGGACGGCGACCGCCGTGTCGCCCAGCATCGTCTCCGGCCGGGTCGTCGCCACGGTGATGGTCCGGTCAGAGCCCTCGACGGCGTAGCGGAAATGCCACAGGTTGCCCTTGACCTCCTTCTGCTCCACCTCCAGGTCGGAGATGGCGGTCTGGAACTTGGGGTCCCAGTTCACCAGGCGCTTGTCGCGATAGATCAGACCGTCCTTGTAGAGCCGGACAAACACCTCCAGCACGGCGCGCGACAGGCCCTCGTCCATGGTGAAGCGCTCGCGCGACCAGTCGCACGACGCGCCGAGGCGCTGAAGTTGGCCCTTGATGGCGCCGCCGGACTCCGCCTTCCATTCCCACACCCGCGCCAGGAACGCCTCGCGGCCCATCGCCCGGCGGTCCGGCTGCTGGCGTTCGGCGAGTTGGCGCTCGACCACCATCTGCGTGGCGATGCCGGCGTGGTCCATGCCGGGCTGCCACAGCACGTCGCGTCCGCGCATGCGCTCGAACCGGCAGAGCACGTCCTGCAACGTGTTGTTGAGCGCGTGGCCCATGTGCAACGAGCCGGTGACATTGGGCGGCGGGATGACAATGCAATAGGGCTCCGCCCCGGCTCGGTCGGGCCGGCCCGCCTTGAAGGCCTGGGCGCGGTCCCAGAGCCCGGCGATGCGGTCTTCCACCGAGGTGGGATCGAAGGTCTTGTCCATCATGATGCGGCTTTCCTCGCGCCCCGTGCGGCGCGGCACGGCGTGGCCCGCGTTTAAAACCGGACCGGGCGCTGCTAGTCAACGGACGAAAGCGCGGCAGCCGGCCGCGAAAGGCGGCTCGGAGATGCCGCCGAAGTCGTAAACGCGCGCTTCAGCCGCGCGGCTGGCGCGAAACGCGCTCGATCTCGGCGCGTACCAGGCGCTCGACGAGAGGCGGCAGGTTCTCGTCCAGCCACCCCTTGAGCATGGGCCGCAGCAGCTCGGCCATCAGATCCTCGAGCGTGCGCCCGGCCTGCGGCATGGCCAGCGCGCCGAGCGAGCCGAAGGCGCGCGCGACGGAGGCGTCGGCCTCGGGCGACAGAAGCCCGGCGGAGGGAACGGCGGCCGGCGCCGGCTGCGGAGGGGGAACGGGCTCGGGCGCCGCGGCGCGCGGGGGCTCCGGGGCGTAGACCGGCTCGGGTTCCGGCTCGGGCTCCGGCTCCGGCTCGAAATCCTGCGCGATCTCGCGAAACTCGATGTCATGGGCCTCGACCGCGTCCGCCGGCATGGGCGGCGGGGGCTCGGGCTCGGGCGCCGCGGGCTGCAGGGTGGCGAGGTCGAGGATGTCGCTGTCGTCCCGGGTCGGCTCGGCAGGAGCGGGCTTTGGCGGCTCCTTCGGCCCGGCGTCGTCCGCGATGATGCGGCGGATGGAGGCGAGAATCTCCTCCATCGAAGGTTCGTTCGCCTTACTCGCAGCACTCATGGCCGATCGCCCCATCTCCGCGTCGATCGGCGCGCAAGAACCCGATCGCGAAACGTCAAGACACCCGATTCACAACGAAGAGTAAGGGGGCGATTCGGGCCAAGCAAGCGCGCCCGGGCCGCCGCAGCCTGGCTGTGCCCTGAAATCTTACCCGCTGGCGACGAAAAAAAGGCGCGGCCATGCCGCGCCTTTCGTAACTGTCGCCGGCGGGCCTTCGCCCCCGGGTTTACTTGCCGTCCGGCGTGCGCAAGCCGATCCACTTGTCGCGGACCTGTTCGTAGTGCACCGACGGCCTGTACTCGGTGACCGCGAGCCGCAGCTTCTGCGCCGACAGCCGACCGACCGCCGAAAGCACCGCGTAGGACGCCACCACGCGGTCGCGCTGGGCCTGGATCAGCGCCACGCGCGAGGACAGCAGTTCCTGCTGCGCGTTCAACACGTCGAGCGTGGTGCGCTGGCCGACCTTGGCTTCCTCGCGCACGCCGTTCAGCGCGGTCTCGGATGCCACGATGCTCGCCTGGCCGGCGGTGATGCGCTCCTTGGTGGCCTCAAGCTGACCCCAGGCGGACACGACGTTGGCGCGGACGAGCTCGCGGGCCGTATCCGCATCCAGCCGGCGCTGGCCCAGCGTTTCCTTGGCCTGGCGCACGCGGGCGTAGGTCTCGCCGCCTTCGTAGATCGGGATCGCCACCGTGCCGACCAGCGTCGACGCGAGCTGGTCGCGGTTGGAGGACTGGAAGTCCCAGCGCTGCGTGACGGAGCCGCGCACGCCGACCGTGGGATAGAGCTCGCCCTCGATCACCTTCACCGTGAGCTGGGCGGCGTCGACGGCGTGCAGGGCCGACAGCACCTGCGGGTGCTCGGCCTGGGAGGCGGCCACCGCTTCGTCGAGCGTCCGGGGCAGCAGCGCGTCGATGGCCTTCGCCGGCGACAGCTGCTTGGCGTCCGCGCCGACCACCTGCCGGTAGCGCGCCAGGCTGCTCTTCAGGTTGCCCGCCGCGAGGCTCGCGTCGGCGCGCGAACTGGCCAGACGGGCCTCGGCCTGCGCGACGTCGGTGCGCGTCACCTCGCCGACGTTGAAGCGGTCCTTGGTCTGGCGGAGCTGTTCGTCGAGAACTTCGATGTTGTTGTTGCGCAGGTCCAGGATGGCGGTGTCGCGCAGCACGTCCATATAGGCCGTGGAGGCGTCGAGCAGGACGAGCTGTTCGGAACGGCGCAGTTCCTCACGCGCCTGAAGAACCGTGCTGTCCGCCCGCCGCACGCTGTTGCCGGTGCGGTTGCCGTTCCACAGGTTCTGGTCGATCTGCACACCCAGGCCACGCGGGAAGTACTTGTCGTTGGCGTAACCGGCCGGACTGGCGTCCGTTGTCTGGGCCGCGAATCCCGCGTCGGCCGAAGCTGCGATGCGCGGGCGATAACCCGACAGCGCCTGCGGCACGGTCTCGTCGGTGGCGCGGGTGCCGGCGCGGGACGCGTTCAGGGTCGGGTTGCTGGAATAGGCCCGCGCCAGCGCGCCTTCCATCGTCTCGGCGCTGGCTGCGCCGGCCGCGACGAACGTCACCGCAGAGGCGAGCAGGGCTGCGCGATAAACCGACTGAAAGTTCATGAGCGGACCGGACCCCTGGAACTGAAGACCACACTTCGCAGGCTAGAATGCGAAATTCAACTTAACATGCGATTCCGCGAACCGTATCGCGCTCAATCATTAAGTTGAAGCGGTGAATCAGTCGTTTTCCGGAGGGTGCCGCAAAAAAGTAACAGCCGGTCGGGGTTTTCCAGGCGGGTTCGCACCCGGTGCGTGATTTCCGCGACCGGAACCTTGACCATTGTCGAGACTGGGTTGCGTGTCTCGGCGGCAGCCGAACGTCTTAGACTGTTCTGGACGCCGACCAACTCGCTCAGAAGGCGAAGGCTTCCGGCTTGGCGAAGGCGGCGAGTCTGGGCGCGGCGGCGTCGAACACGGTCCGGCGGCCGACTGTCGGGCCGGATTTCGTCCACACGCTGGCGCGGCCGGAGCGGCCCACCCCCCAAACTGCCACGAGGCGACCGCCGGGATTCAGTTGCGCCAGCAGCGCCTCGGGCTCCACCTCCAGAGCGCCTTCGACGACGATCACGTCGTAAGATCCCAGGGCGGGGTAGCCGGCGACGAGGCTGCCGGTGACGACCTGGGCGTTGGGCAGGCCGAGTTGCGACAGGTTCCGGCGCGCCAGGTTGGCCAGCACGTCGTCCTCCTCGAGCGCCACCACGGAGCCTCCGATGCGGGCCAGCACGGCGGCCCCGTAGCCCGATCCGCAGCCGACATCGAGGACCGAGTCCGTGGGCAGGATTTCGGCCGACTGGATCAGCCGGGCGAAGACCATCGGCGTCAGCATCCGGCGCGCATGGCCCTCGGCCACCGGCAGTTCGCGGTCGATATAGGCGACGGCCCGGTCCGACGGCGCGACGAAGATCTCGCGGGGCGTGTCCAGCACGGCGTCGATCACGGCGGTGTTGAAAACGTCATAGGTCCTGAGCTGCCCATCCACCATCGTGCGGCGCTGCGTCGCGAAATCGGGCATGTCAGTCTCCGGAAGCCGGGCTTCCGCTCTCGGCGGAAGCGGAACGATCACGGACCGCCTTTTCTGCCAACAGAGGCCAAAACGCAAGCGGCGCGGCGGCCCCGGACGGGGCCCCGGCCCTCGGAATCGCCCGAATTGTCCTGAGACTTTCGCCTGATCAGGCATGATCCGGCCAGCGCGAGCCGCGCGGCGGGCTTAAAGCTGGATGCAAGCCATGAACGGGACATCACGCGCTGTCAGAAAGAGATGGAGGCCTCGCCCGGAATCGAACCGGGGTGCAAGGATTTGCAGTCCTCTGCGTAACCACTCCGCCACGAGGCCTTCGTGACTGCGAAAGGGGGCATCCCCCGTCGCCGGCGCGCCTGCTTAGCGCAGTCTGGGGGCGTTCGGCAACGGCTTTCGAGGCGGGTCGACAAACTTCGGCGGGGGCCGAATTTTTCCCGACCGACGACTTGCGCCCGACGCCGACGCGATGTATCCACCCTCTCGCCGACGGTCCCCGATAGCTCAGTTGGTAGAGCATTCGACTGTTAATCGAATGGTCGCAGGTTCGAGTCCTGCTCGGGGAGCCAGCTTTTCCAAACATTCGAACGCGCACGAAAGCCCCTCGCGAGAGGCGCTTTGCCGTATTCGCGACGCCCTGCCCCGACGCTACGATCGAGGGCCGCCGCCGCGCTCCACCTGGACGAGGATGTAGGCGAGGACGAGCAGGGTCGCGACGACCACCACTCCGGCGCCGAACCACGACGACAGGTCGATGTCCCTGAACAATCCGAGCACGCCGGAAGTCCCTCCGCCCTGGCCCCGGTCGATCGTCGCGTCAGGTCGACTCGATGCGCGCGGGCGCGGTTCCTGCGGGGTGGGGACAGGCGAAGGACGTCGTTAACGCGATTTGCCGAACGGCAATCGCGCGGGCGACCGGTTCAGGGAGGCGCAGGATTGGTGAGGTGCTCTGTCAGCGCGCGGAGGTCGCCATCGGCTCGATGAAGGCGACTGGCGTCCCCTTCGAGACCATCGCGGCGAGGTCGAGCGCGTCCCAGTTGGTCAGGCGCACGCAGCCGTTCGAAAAAGCCCTGCCGATGCGGGCAGGGTCCGCGACGCCGTGGATGCCGTAGGTGTCGGCCGAGAGGTCGATCCACACGGCGCCCACCGGGCCGTTCGGCCCGGGAGGCACCTCGAACGGCTTCGTCGCCTTGACGCCCTTGAACTTGAACTCCGGGTTGTAGGTATAGGACGGGTTCGGCACGACCGCCTTGACGACGAACTCCCCGCTCGGCGCGGGCTTCTGCTCGCTGCCGACGGAGGCGGGGAACTCGGCGGCGACCTGCCCCGTCTCGTCGAGCAGCCGCACGCGCTTCTCGCCCTTCAGCACCTCGACCCGAGACCCCTTGAGCGTAAGCTTGTCGCGGGCGACGTCCGGCACGGTCAGGGTGACGCCGGCCTTGTCGAAGCGCGCGCCGGGGTTCAGCGCCGCGAGAAGGCGCTCGTCGATGTGGAAGCGCTCGGCCAGCTCCTCGCGGGCGCTGCGGTAGCCGACGCGCTTCAGCTTCGCCATCCCCTCGAGGCCGGGCGGAATCCGCTTCACGAACGGTCCCTTCACGTCGGCCTGCGTCACCTCGTAGGAAGTCAGGATGGGCCGGTCGGTGGCGGCGACGATGGCGTCGTAGGTGGCGCGATCCAGCCTGCCGGACTCGCGCAGGCCGCGGGCGCGCTGGAACGACGCGATGGCGGCGTCGAGATTGTCTCCGCCATGGCCGTCGATCACGCCGGGGCCGTAGCGCAGCCGGTCGAGCACCACCTGCACCCGCACCAGGGCCGGGTCCCAGCCCTTCGTCCGGCCGGGACGAGCGGCGGTTTCGATGTCCTGCGGCTTGAGGCCGGCGGCCACGGCGGGGGCCGAGGCGAGCAAGCAAACGGCAAGCAGGCCTGCGGCTGTGCGGACGGTCGGGCGCATGCGGGCTCCGAGTTGTTCTTGCCGCATATCAACCAGCGCCGCAGGCCGGCGTTCCCCTCCCTACTGGCAGAGCCGGTAGCCCCGGCTGCGGCGGCGCATGTCGAGATGCAGATGGTCGTCGTGGGCCTCGACACCGGGTCCGAGCACGGTGGTGAAAGCGTCGCAGGCAGACTTCCGCACGGTGGCGACGAACTTTTCCTCGGCGCTTTCCGGCGCCGTCTTGCCGACGCTGATCGTCGTCTTCCCCTCCAACGCGAAGCCGGAGAGGTCCACCCCGTTGGCGAAGGCGTGTTCGCTCAGCTTGGCCTTGGGGTCGCGATTGCGCCCCCGGCACTCGTAGCTGACGCCGATCAGCAACCCGGTGACCTTTTTTTGGAGCAGGCTCTCGGCCTGGGGCGCGACACTGTCGCGCGCCCACCGCGCCAGCGCCTCCGTCGCGTCGCAGGTCAGCCTGGTCCCCTCGCCCACCGAAACGTCCCCGGGAAGCCGGCTGACCTGCAAGGGCGCGGGCGCGCCGCAATCGCCCTCGACGATGGCCGGCAGCGGTCGGAACACGACCTTCATGTCTTCGAGCCGCTTGCGGCAGGCGATTTCGCCCTCGGGCAGCGCGGCCTCGGTCGCCTCGCCCGCGCCTGCCGGGCCCTTCTTTTCCCCTTCCACCGCAGGCTTGGGTTGAACTCCCCCGAACTCGGGCGGTCGCTCGGGCGGCAAGGGGATCGCAGCGCGAGTTTCGCCCGCGCGACAGGGCGCGCCAGACGAGACGAACGCGGCGAGCGCGAGAGAGGCGAGTGTTCTGCACGGTTTCCATGGCACGCCCCCTCAACGGCGGCGACGGGCCGAGGGTTCGCGGCGGCGGCGAAGGGTAGAAGGTCGAATTCGCGCACCGCCTGGCCGGTGCTCGCGGCTCAGTCGCGTCCCGCGGCGAGGCTCGGCAACGGCCGCTCGCGGCGGCGCAGCGACACCATCAGGCCGCTCGCGATGACGATCGCGGTGCCGGCCAACGCCTGCCCGTCGGGCACGACGGCGAAGACGAGATAGTCGACGGCGAGCGCCGCGGGCACGGCCGAGTACCGGAAGACTCCCGACAGAACGAGCCCGGCATTCTGCACCGCCGCCGTCATGAAGATGTTGCTGGCGAGAAAACCCGCGATGGCCACGGCCATGTAGCCGGTCTGGTGCAGGTCCAGCGCCCGCCAGCCTCCCTGCACGGCCAGCGCCAGTCCAACCACCAGCGTCGCCGCGTTGGCGGTGGCGGTGAGGAAGAGCGGACCGTAGCGGCCGCCGAGACGCCGGGTGACGCCGTCGCGCGCCGCATAGCATATCGCAGCGGCGCAGGCGGAGGCGATCCCGAGCGGGGTCGCGCCGCCGCCCGGCTGGACGACGAGCAGCGCCCCGCCGAACCCGGCCGCCACGCCGAGCCAGACCCGCGCGCCCGCCCTTTCGCCGAAGGCGAAGACGCCGATCAGTGTCACCAGCAGGGGCAGCGTCAGGCCGACCGAGATGACGAAGGTGACCGAGGCCGAGCCCAACGCGATGATGAGCCAGAGAGTCGCGCCCGCCTCGCACGCGGCTCTCGCCCACACCAGGGACAACGAGGCGCGGTCGCGCGGCGCGGGAAAGCGCGCCCGTTCCCAGCGCTGGAAGAGCAGCAGCGGAGCGAGCGCGCACAACGAGCGCAGCACGATCACTTCCGACGCGGGCAGGATCACGATGAGCTTGAACATCGTGTTCATGATCACGCCGGCGACATTGGCGGCGACGGCCTGCGTCGCCCCCAGAACCGGGCGCGACGGGCCGGCGTCGGGGGCGGCCGCGCGCATCAGGCCGGACCGGGCCGGTCGTCTCCCAGATACGCGCCCGCCTCGACAAGCCGGCGATGCAGCGCGCCCATGTCGACGTGGCGGGGCGGCGTATTGCCCGCCGCGCTCATCGCCGCCGCCGCGCCGGCCGCCTCGCCCATGGCGAAGCAGGGCGGCATCACGCGGATGGCCCCCAGCGCCTCGTGGGTGCAGGAAACGGACCGCCCGGCGACGAGCAGGCCGTCGACCGCGCGCGGCACCATGACGCGATAGGGAATCTCGTAGGCGTTGGCGGTCGGCGGAGCCTCGGCGACGCCGCCCCCCGCCCCTGTCGGGTCGTGGATGTCGACCGGATATCCGCACAGCGCCACGACATCGTCGAAGCGCCGGCCGCTCTGCAGGTCCGCCAGCGTCAGCGTGTATTCGCCGACGATGCGCCGCGTCTCCCGCACGCCGATTTGCGTGGCGGTGTCGAGAAGCTGGCAGTTCTCGAACCCGGGCAGGTTCTCGCGGAAGAAGCGCAGCAGCGTGAACACCTGCTCGCGCCCCTCGATCTCGGCGGCCGTGAGGTCGGCGGCGTCGACGCCGTCGCGCTTGAGAATGCGCGTCGTATTGATGCGCCACACGCCCGGTTGCAGCGTCTTGTACAGGCCCACGCCCTTGCGCGGGATGGTAAATCGTCCTTCCTCCCGCGCCTTTGCGATGATCGAGGCATAGGGACGGTAATCCTCGGGGTGCGAGCGCACATACGCCTCGACAACGGCGTCGTCGACATGGCTGACACGGAAGAACATGGTCATGGGCTGCATCAGCCCGTCGCCTTCGCGGCCGATCTCGATGCCGACGCCGGACAGAGCCGCCACATCGCCATCGGCGGAGCAGTCCACCACGACGCCGGCGGGCTGGACATGCAGGCCGCTCTTCGATGCGCAGACGAGGCCGCTGACGCGCCGCCGGCCCTCGGGCCCTTCCTCGGTCAGCGCGTCGACCACGAACGTGTGGAACAGCAGTTCGACGCCCGCCTCTCGGCACATGCGCAACGCGACGATCTTGGCGGCCTCGGGCTCGAACGGAGTCACCTTGTCGTGGCCGTGCTCGATGAAGCCGCAATAGGCGCTTCCGGCCGGGATGCCGGAAGGATGCAGCGCCCCGCCCTCGGCCTCCATGCGGCGCACGAACTCCTCGAAGATGCCCTTGATGAGCTGCTGCGACCCGTCCAGTGAATAGGAGGTCATGCACGGGCCTACGAGACCCGCCGTCAGGTTGCCGCCCAGGAACCCGTAGCGCTCGATCAGCAGCGTGCGCGCGCCCTGCCGCGCCGCGGCGATGGCGGCGGCGATGCCGGCCGGGCCGCCGCCGACCACCACGACGGCATAGGGCGCGGCGACGCGCAGCGTGCGCCTGTAATCGTACGAGACGGTCGCGTTCACGGCTCTTCACTCCTGTCCGGGCGCGCGCGGCGCCGTTTGTCGGGCACTCCGACCTCGGCTCGGTCGTCGGCCTCGTCCGACGCGCCGAGCCCGTCGTCCGGGCCGACCATCCACTGGTCCCTGAGCGCGTTCTTGACGCGCCTGATCTGCTTGAGGCCGCTCGGGCCGCTGCGCATCGCCACCGCCGTCGCCAGTACGTCGACGACTGCGAGGTGGGCCATGCGCGTCGTCATGGGCGCGAAGACGAAGGTGTTTTCCAGCGTGTCGACGCCGATGACGATGCTGCTGATGCGCGCCAGCGGCGAGTCCGACCGGGTGATGCCGATCAGCGTCGCGCCACGTTCCACGGCGAGCTTGGCGGTGAGCACCACGTCGCGCACCCGTCCCGTATAGGCGAAGCCGATGGCGACGTCGCCGGGCCCCAGCGTGGCGGCGGACATGCGCTGCAGGTGGCTGTCGATGTGGTGGATCGTCGGCACGCCCAGCCGCATGAACTTCTGGTTGGCGTCGAACGCCGTGACGCTCGACAGGCCGTGGCCGAAGAGCTCGATGCGCCGGGCGGCGGAAATCGCCGACACCGCCGCCTCGACGGCCGTCAGGTCGAGCTGGGCTCGCATCATCTGCAGCGCGTCGATTGACGACGAGAAGATCTTGTCGGCCACCGCGTCGAGCGCGTCGCCCGAGCGGATCTCGCCGTGCACGAAGGGCTGGCCCACCATCAGCGATTGGGCGAGCCGGATCTTGAAATCGGGAAAGCCATCGCAGCCCAGCGCGCGGCAGAAGCGGATCGCCGTGGGCTGGCTGACGTTCGCCTCGGCGGCGAACGCGGCGAGGCTCATGCGGGTGACGCGCTGCGATTCCGCCAGCACGAGGGCTGCCAGCTTCTGCTCGGAGGGACTCAGCGCCGGCCCGAGGTCGCGCAGCTTCTGAAGGAAGCCGCGGGCGCCTTCCACCTGCTGCGCGGCCTCGCTCACGGCGCGGCTCCCGACGGCCGATGCGGGGCGCGGCAGGCGCAGGGCGGCGGCGTCACACCACCGCTCCCTGCTGGCGCAGGATGCCGCGCAATTGGCCGACCGGGACTTCGCGCGGCTGGAACCCGTGTTCGGCGCACAGCGCCGCGGCGACGCCCGCCGCCTGCCCCATGCCCATGATCGGCGCCTGGCAGCGCGCCGAGCCGTTGGCGAAGCGTTCGGAGGCCAGGCTGCGCCCGGCGACGATGACGCCGTCGACCTCTTCGGGGATCAGCGTGCCGTAGGGAATGCCGTAGGACTCGCCGTCCCGGATGTGCATGTGCTCGATCACGCCCGAGGGCTGATGGACGTCCAGGCAGTAGGAGCCCCGGGCGATGTCGTCGTCGTTCTTCTGGCCGGCGACACACATGTCAGTGGTCAGCGTCCGCGTGCCGACGATGCGCCGGCTCTCGCGCACCCCGAGAAGGGCGGCGGAGTCGAGCACGAAGGACTTGTCGAACCCAGGGACGTAGTCGCGGAAGAAGCGCCAGACGGAGAAGATCTGCTCGCGCCCTTCGAGAGCGGCGCGGGTCAGCGACTGCCCGTCGGTGGGGTCGTAGCCCAGCAGGCTGGTCGCGTTGAGCACCACGACGCCGGGAATGGTCGTGACCTGAAACACCACGCGCTGGCGGTTCTTGTGGAACTCGCCTTTCGCCTGCGCCTGCTTGACGGCGGTGTAGTGCCCGGTGACCAGCGGATAGTCCATCCAGTGCTTCAGGCCGTCGGCGATCTGGCGCTTCGTCTTGCCGATATAGGGGTCTTCCCCCAGCATGAATTCGTCGGGATTGGCCTTGACGTAGGCGAGGTGCTTGTCGAGATCGACATTGCCCAGCCGCGAGAACAGGCTGATCGACATCACCCGGCCCTCGTCGTTGCCGAGTTGGAAACGCCCGCCGGCGCTAGCGACGAGGTCGGCGTCGCCGGTGGCGTCGACGAACACCTTGGCCCGCACCACGCTCTCGCCGGACTTGTTGACGATCCGCAGCGCGGTGACGCGCCGCCCCTCGGTGACGGTCCCGGCGATGTAGGTGTTGAGCAGGAGCTCGACGCCGGCTTCCAGGCAGAGCTTCTGGGTGACCAGCTTCAGCACTTCCGGATCGATGGGAGTGACGGAATAGGCGTTGCCGTAGGCGTTCGGCAGATGGCCCCGGTGCTCGCGGAATGCTCCGCCCAGTTCGATGCAGGCGTCGACGATCTCCTGCGGGATGCCGTCGGTGATCTGCTCGCCCTTCATGTTGTGGAAGGAGAGGAAGTTGCCGAGCAGGCCCGCCGTCATGTTGCCGCCGAGGAAGGCGAGCCGGTCGGTCAGCAGGGTTCGCGCGCCCGAGCGCGCGGCCGCGATGGCCGCGACCACGCCCGCCATGCCCGCGCCCGCCACCACGACGTCATAGTCCCGATCCAGCGCCATCATCCATCCTCCGTCCGTCATGTCCCGCTCGAGCACGTCGTCCGCCGGCCTCACGGCCGGACGAGGAACCGCTCCACGGTCTCGAAATCAATCTCGAGCCCCAGGCCCGGCCCCGTCGGCACGACGACCTCGCCGTCCACGAGGGCGGCGGAATCGGCGACCTTCTCGGTCGACAGCTCGGCGCGCAGCGGGCTCGGAAAGATCATGCACTCGTAGGTGAGGAAATTCGGCATCGCCGCCGCCAGGTGCAGGTTGGCCGCCGCGCTCACCGCGCCGCCGCCCCCGACGTGCGGGGCGTAGGCCACGTTGTAGGCGTGCGCCAGCAGGGCCATGCGGCGGGTTTCGGTGAGCCCGCCGGCGCGCGCGCAATCCGGCTGGAACACGCCGATGGCCCCCGACGCGATGAGGTCGCGCGCGATCATGCCGACGTGCTCGCTTTCGCCGGCGGCGAGGCGGATCATGCTCTTGGCCGCGAGGCGCGCGTAACCCGCGACGTCCTCAGGGATCAGCGGCTCCTCCAGCCAGACGAAGTCCAACTCGTGCAAAGCGGCGGCGACGCGCGCCGCGTCGGCCACGTCGTAGGCCCAGTTGGCGTCGGCGCAGAGCGCAATGCCCGGCCCCACCCAGTCGCGCACGCGCCGCGCCCAGGCGATCGCCTCGTTGGCCGGCGCGCCGAGTTTCAGCTTGATCATGCGAAGCCCCTGGGCGCGGCACTGTTCGATCTGCCGGCGAGCCGTCTCCTCGGCTCCCCACGAGACCGCCGAGCCGTAGCACGCGACGCGCTCGCGCCCCATGCCGCCGAGCAAGCGATGAAGCGGCTGGCCGAGCGCCCGGCCCATCACGTCCCAGAGCGCGATGTCGAGCGCCGCGATGGCCTCCATCGCCATGCCGCCGGCGCGGCCGCTCATCTGCCGGAACATCGTCTCCCAGTGGCGGTCCACCAGGAACGGGTCCTGGCCCAGCAGCAACGGGGCGTAGAGCTCGTCGATCAGGAGCGCGGACGAACGCGGATTCTTGCGGCTCAGCGCCTCGCCATATCCGACGATCCCGTCGGTGGTGCGGATCGCGACGAGCACGATGCCGATCGACGTGTATTCGCCCCAGGCGGTGCGGTGCTCGCCCGGCGCAATCGGCATGGCGAGCGGATAGGTCTTGATCTCGGCGATGCGCATCGGGGCGCCTCCCTCGGCGTCCGTCGACGTGACGCCAATGTAGTTTTGCTAAAACGGTGCATCGTGCAGCGGGGCACGTCAAGCGGCTTTCTGCGATCCGGCTCTCCGCCAGCTTGCGTGCCTATTATGGAAAAGGGCATGCGATGTCCGCAGGTTACCTCCTGTGCGGGTTAGGTGGGGCGTCGAAAAAATTCCCGTTGCCCTGTCCTGATGCATGTAGCAAACTGAAAATCCGCGGCACGGCTCCCTTCAAAAATGAGCCGGCCCGGGAGGACGCCGGCGGGTGGCCGATGGCTCATCCGCTTCGACACGGATCACCGCGCGACGGCGCCAATCGCCGAACGCGCGGCTCGACAGTCGGGAGGAGACCATGGCCAGAATCGACCGCCGTCAGTTCGTGGCGGGCGGGCTCGCCGGAGCGGCGGTTGCCGCATCCGCCGGCCGCGCCAGCGCCCAGTCCAAGACCAAGCTCACCATCATCTCGCACCGCGTCCACCAGCAGACCGCGACGGAGGGTCCGGGCGGCGACGTCACCAAGGCGTGGACGGACCAGAACAACGCCACGCTGGAATGGGTGACGCTGGATCTGAACGCGATTCACGACCGTATCTTCCGCGAGGCGGGTCTCGGCAGCTCCGACGTCGCCATCGACTTCGTCCTCAACACCCGCGCCGTGCCGGAGATCATGGGCCTGTTCGAGCCCATCGAACCCTTCATGGCCAAGGCGCCCATCGAGGAGTTCGACGATATCTCGCAGGGCATGGTGAAGGCGTTCTCGAGCAAGGGGCAGCGCTACGGCGTTCCGTTCCGCCACGCGGTGAACGCGCTGCACTACAACGACACCTTCCTCAAGGAGCGCGGCTTCGACAGGCCTCCGCAGGTCATCGACGAACTGCTCGACTACGCCCGCAAGCTCACCTACACGCGGCCCGACGGGTTGAAGGTGCACGGCTGGGGATTCCAGGCTGACAACTATTCCGACGTCGTGAAGCTCGCCCGCGCCTATGGCGGCGACTTCATCACCGACGACTACAAGTGCGTTGCCGACAGCCAGGGCATGGTGAAGGCGCTGACGCTGCTCAAGACGATGTACGCCGAGGGGCTGATCCCCAAGAACATCACCGCGATGAAGCAGAACGACCTGATCACGGCCATGCAGACCGGCCAGATCGCGATGACCTACTTCCCGTTCGGCCGCACGGTGCTCTTCAACGACCCGAAGTCGTCGAAATTCCCCGGAGCGTTCAAGCTCGCCCTGCCGATCGTCTCGAAGGACATGCTCGCCAAGGGCGAGGTGATCGCTTCGGCCGAGTTCTGGTCGATGATGATTCCGAAGAACTCCAAGAACAAGGAGCTCGCCTGGAGCCTCATCCGTGAGCTCTCGACCAAGGAGAACACCATCCGCGAGGCGGTGAACGGCAACGGCCCGGTGCGCGGGTCCGCCTATGCCGACCCGCGCCTGATCCAGATGGTGCCCTATGCCGCGCTGGAGGCGAAGGCGATCAAGGCCGCGCGCGTTCCGATGCCGGCGTTCAACAAGGCCGCCGAGGCCAAGGACGTGTTCATCGAGGAGATGCAGGCCGCCATGCTCGGTCTGCAGGAACCCGAAGTCTCGGCCAAGAACATGCAGAAGCGCATCCAGCCGATGCTGCCGGCCTGAGCGCCCGCGCGGGGCGGCCCGCTCGCCGCCCCGCCCTGCCCCCGCGCCTAGCGCGGCCCCGCTTGTCCATGGTCTCCTGAAAGTCGGCGCGATGAGGAAGTTCGGCCTTCGGCAACTGGCGATGCTCGCCCCGACGCAGGGTCTGCTCATCCTCATCATCGCCCTGCCCTCGCTCTACGTTTTCTGGCTGAGCTTCACGGAATCGAGCTACGGCAAGGCGCCCACCTTCATCGGCTGGGACAATTACGCCGCGATCTGGAACGACCGCTATTTCTGGCGCGCGCTCGTCAACACGCTGATCGTCATCAACGTCATCGTCTATGGCGAACTCGTGCTGGCGTTCCTCCTCGCCTCCGTGTTCGCGAAGGGCGTGCCGTTCCGCAAGACGCTGCTGGCCATCGTCCTGATGCCCTACGCGATCAGCGAGGTCGTCGCCGTCGTCATCTGGAAGTTCCTGCTCGACCCGAATGTCGGCAGCTTCGCCAAGGCGATGGCGGCGGCCGGCCTGCCGGACATCAACTGGGCGACAAACCCGACGCACGGGCTCGGGCTGGTGAGCGTGGTCAGCATCTGGCTGCACCTGCCGTTCACCTTCATCCTCATCTACGCCGCCATGCTCGCCGTGCCGAAGGAGCTCTACGAAAGCGCCACGATCGACGGCGCGAGCGGCTGGCAGAGCTTCCGGTTCGTGACCTTGCCCGGCGTGATGCCGGCGATCTTCGTGGCCCTGATCTTCCGCTACATCCTCGCCTTCCGGCTGTTCAGCGAGGTCTGGCTGCTGACGGGCGGCGGCCCGGCCCGCACCACCGAGGTGCTGGCGATCTATTTGTACAAGCAGAGCTTCACCTATGCCTCGTTCGGCAAGGGATCGGCCACCGGCTGGGTGATGGTGATGATCTCCGGCGCGATCGCGGCGATCTACCTGCGCCTGCTTTACAGCCGGGGGTTCAAGCAGGATGCGTGAATCGCTGGCCAGCATCGTCGCGCGGACGCTCGTCATCCTGCTGCTGATCGTGTGGTCGGCGGTGCCGGTCGCACTGGTCGTGCTGTCCTCCTTCAAGCCGACGGCGGAGATCTTCACCTATCCGCCGACGCTGGTGTTCGAGCCGACGCTGGAGCACTACCGGACGCTGTTCGAGAAATGGCCGGACTTCATCTGGACGCTGCGCAACAGCGCGGTCATCGCGCTCAGCGCCACGGCGCTCACGCTCGTGGCGAGCGTGCTGGCGGGCTACGTCTATTCGCGCTATCGCGGCGGGGCGCTGGCGGGATCCGCTCTCTTCATGGTGGCGATCCGCCTGCTGCCACCCATCGTCATCACCCTGCCGCTGTATCCGGTGGCGGACTTCCTGGCGCTGAGCGACAGCTACACGATCCTCATCCTGCTCTACGCGACGTTCTTCGTGTCGCTCGGCAGCATGATCCTCAAGACGTTCATCGATTCCATCCCCGACGAGCTCGACCAGGCGGCGACGATCGACGGCGCCAGCGAAATGCAGATCCTGCGCCGGGTCATCGTCCCGCTCAGCGCGCAGGGCATGGTGGCGGCGAGCGTGTTCGTGTTCGTCTACGCCTGGAACGAATACCTCTTCGCCTTCATCTTCACGACGACGAAGGCGAAAACCGCCCCCGTGGTCATCAGCGAAATGATGGGCAGCCTCACCGGTGTCGACTGGGGCCTGCTGTTCGCCGCCGCCACCGTCCAGCTCGTCCCCGTTGTCGCCTTCGTGGCGCTGGTGCAGAAATTCCTCATCGCCGGCCTCACCGCCGGCTCGGTCAAGGGGTGACGATGAGCGACGCGACGCGGCGGCGGTTCGACCTCGGCGGCCGCGTAGCCCTGGTCACCGGATCGAGCCGGGGAATCGGCCGAGCCATCGCGCTGGGGCTGGCCGAAGCCGGCGCGACGGTCGCCGTGCATTACGTGGGACGCCGCGAGGCTGCCGAGGCGGCCGCCGCCGCGATCCGCGCCGAAGGCGGGACCGCCGAGACCTTCCAGGCGGATCTCGCGGACGAGGCGGCGGCGAGAGCCCTGGTGGACGCCGTGACGGCGCGGCTCGGCGCGCCGGATATTCTCGTCCTCAACGCCTCGGCCGAGCACCGGCACGCCTGGGACGCGATGCCGGCGGCCGATTTCGACGAGGAGATCGCGGTCAACCTGCGCACGCCGCTGGCGCTGATGGCGGCGGCACGGCCGGCGATGTCGCGGCGGGGCTGGGGCCGCATCCTGATGATCGGCTCGATCCAGAGCGCCAGGCCGAACCCGCGACTGGCGGTCTACGCGGCGCTGAAGTCCGCCAGCGCCAACCTCGCCCGCAACCTGGCGGCGCAACTCGGCCCGGAGGGCATCACCGTCAACGTGCTCTCGCCCGGCGCCATCGCCACCGAGCGCAACGAAGCCGTGCTCGCCGACCCCGCCTACCGCCAGCGCGTCGAGGCGCGGATCCCGCTCGGGCGGGTCGGAACGCCGGAGGACTGCGTCGGGGCCGCGCTGCTGCTGTGCTCGGACGCGGGCGGCTACATCACCGGCAGCGAACTCTATGTCGACGGGGGCTGGAACGCCGCTTGACGGCTTGCCTCGCCAAGCGCGTTCGAGAGCCAGGCCCGTCGACCTTGATAGTTGCGCTAATTCGAATATACCCATCAGGAATCGCGCGGCGTCCGCCCCCGTGCCCGCGCGGACAGCAGACGCCGCCCCGGCGTCACCTGGAGGCGACATGTACACGAATTGGGCCGATTTCCTCGGCGGACTCAGCGAGCCGCTCAAGCAACTTCGCGCCGGTCAGGCCGAGGTGATGCGCAATTTCTCCGGAATGGCCCAGGCCGCCCTCAAGACGAACGCCCTCGACACCAAGACGAAGGAGTTGATCGCGCTGGCCGTCGGCGTGGCGCTGCGCTGCGACGACTGCATCGGCTTCCACGTCAAGGCGGCCATCCAGCAGGGCGCGACGCGCGAGGAAGTGCTCGAAACGCTGGGGATGGCGATCTACATGGGCGCCGGACCGTCGGTGATGTACGCGAGCCACGCCATCGACGCGTTCGACCAGATGACGGCCCCAAAAGAAAAGGCGGCGTCCTGAGACGCCGCCTGGATTCGCGGAAACCGGGCCGCTCTCAGCGGCAGACGCGGACCGTGCGGTAGGACGCGACATTGCCCCAGCGGTCGTAAAGCGGCTCGCGCTCGCGCCAGCACGTCGCCACCGGCGCGGCGTAGTAGCCCGGCGCGTAATAGCTGGGGCGGTACCCGTAGCCGTATCCCGGCCCGTAGGCATAGGGGCGCGCGGCGTAGCCGATCGCGCCGCCGACCACGGCGCCGGTCGCCAGCCCACCGAAAAACGCAGCATTGCGGCCGTACTCGGCCGAAGCCGGGGCGCTGTTTCCGACAAGAGACGCCGCCAGGGCCAGGGCTCCCGCAGTGGTCGCAGCGAACTTCCGGATCATCGTCAAACCTCTCTCCTGCATGACTGTCTCGAGCCTTAACCGCGGCCGATGAATGGAACATGAATACGGTGATTCATGTCCAATCGGTGGCGGCGGATTCTAGCGCTTGCTTGACATTTGCATGCCCCGGACCTGACGCGGGGCTATGGCTCCGGCCGTTGAACGCCCATCTGGTCGCACGTCAGATGTGCCGGCTGACGTGCTCGGCCGTGCGGAAGGCCAGCGCCAGGATGGTGAGCACCGGGTTGAACCCGCCATTGGTGGGATGCAGCGAACCGTCCGCCACAAACAGGTTGTCGTGCCCCCACACCCGGCCCCACGGATCGGTCACCGAAGTCGTGGGGTCCGTCCCCATGCGGCACGTGCCGGCCTGGTGCTGGCCGGCGGAGAGGCGGAACACCAGCGGATCGTGCCATGTCCGCGTCGCGCCGGACGCGCGCAGCCAATCGAGCGCGCGCTCGCGCATGAACAGCGCGGTGCGCATGGTCTCCGGATGCACGACGCCCGAAAGCCGGGCCACAGGAATCCCGAAGCGGTCTCGAACGGCGGGATCGACGCTGACACGCGAGTCGAGCGTGGGGATCTCCTGCACCGGGCTGAACAGGCGCGACACGTATCGGTAGCTGCGCTGCATCTCCTCCTTCGCGGCGAGGCCCCAGCGAGGCGCGTCCCCCGGCATGGCGCGCTTCCAGAAAATCACCGGCAGCATGATGAAGTCGTCCGCCATCATCGAGCCGCCGATCAGACCCGGATTGCCGTGGTTGAAAGCCGTGCTCGCGATCGAGACGCCCGGCCCGCGCGGATCGTAGACCGGCTCCTCGAAGCGCCCGTAGACCATCGGCGAAAAATGGCCCTGCAGGTTTCGTCCGACCCAGCCATTGGCGTTGCCGAGGCCGCCGGGCGCGGCGTCGCAGGCGGAATTGAGCATCAGGCGCGCAGTCTCGATGGCTCCCGCGCAGAGCACCACGGCGCGCGCCCGGAACGAGCGCTCGAGGGTGCGGCCGCCGGCATTGCCCACCACCGTGACGCCGCGCACGACCCCGCGCGAATCGACGTTCACTCGCGAAACGGTCGCCGAGGTCGCCAGCGTGCAGCGGCCGGTGGCCAGCGCGCGCGGGATCACCGTGTTCTGCGTCCCGTTCTTGGCGTCCACCGGGCAGGCGAAACCGACGCAGGAGCCGCATTCCGCGCAGGCGGCGCGGCCGTGGCGCGGCGCGGTGTTGATCAGCAGCGGCGGGATCACGGTCGGGATGCCGATCGCCGCGGCGCCACGTTCGAGCACGCGCCGGCTGGCGTAGCCCGGCACGGGCGGCATCGGATAGCCCCGGCGGCGAGGCGCGTGCTGCCCGGACGGCGAGCCGGCGACGCCGATCTCCCATTCGGCGCGCTCATACCAAGGTTCGATCTCGCCATAATCGAAGGGCCAGTCGGCGAGCGACGAGCCCTCGGGCGATCCGTAGCGGGACGCCATGCGGAAATCGTCGGGATGGAAGCGCCAGGCCTGCGCGCCGTAGACGACGGTGCCGCTGCCCACGACGGCGGCGTTGTTCTGATAGCCGTTCTCGTGCGGGCGCACGACCCGCTCCCCACCCCCCGGCTCGACAACGACGCGAGGATGGCCCTCGATATCCGGCCCGGCATTATGGCCGTAGGCCGACAGTCGCTGGTTGCGCAGATGGTCGCGCGCCATGCCGAGCGTCGTCGGGTCGCCGGGGCCGCGCTCCAGCAACAGCACGCGGTGGCCGGCCTCGGCGAGCACGCAGGCGACGACGCCTCCGCCCGCCCCTGCGCCGACCACGATCACGTCATGGACTTCGTCGATCTCGTCCAGCCCCGCGGTGGCGGAGGGAGAGACGAGCGGACCGACGGGCGGCAGGCGCGGATCGTAGCCGAGCGCGGTCCAAGAATGGTTGCCGGCGTTCCCGCCGGAGCCCTCGTCGGCGTAGAAGCCCTCCGTCGTCCACTCCGCCAGTGCCGCGAACCAGGGAGCGCGGGCCTCGGCCGCCAGCATCTCGTCCTGCCTCGCGGGGTCCAATGCGGCAAAGGCGACGCCGAAACGCCAGCGCGCCGTCTCGTCCAGGGCCGCGGCGCCGCGCGCCACCGTGTCGGCCGCCGAGGGGTCCGCCGCGAGGCGCGCGCGCACATAGGCCGCCGTCCCTGCCTCGCGCGCCCCGGGCGTCTCGCCGCCGGGGACGATCCGGTCGACGATTGCGTCGAGCATCGGGTCGAGCGCGTGCATGGGATTCGGGTTTAGGCTCATGGCGCGGTCTCTTCAGGGCGAGGACGGATTCGCGTGCGCGAGGTCGGAGGCCTGCAGCGGCTTGCGGATGGCCAGCAGGATGATGAAGGCGAGCGCCGCGAGCGACGCCGCCGCCAGGAACACGCCGCTGCCGAACTGCTGGTAGATCGGCCCGACGGCGAGCGTGGACAGAGCGGTCATCACGCCGATCAGGGTGACGAACTGGCTCTGCACCGTCGCCCCGCGCAGGTCGCTCACATGCACCTCCACGAAGCGCATCAGGCCGAGATAGCTGCAGCTGAAGGTCGCGGCGTGCGTGAGTTGCAGGAGCACGATGACGCCGGCATGCGGCGTCAGCGCCATCAGCGACCAGCGCAGCGCCGCCACGCCCGACGCCAGGGCGAGAAGGCCGAACGGGCCGAGGATGCCGGTCACACGCGGCCCGGCCCAGAACATGACGATCTCGGCGGTCGTCGCAAGCGCCCACAGGAAGCCGATGGTGCGGTCGGAAAAGCCGTGCTCGCGCAGGTAGATGGAGCCGAAGATGTTGAACGCGGTCTGGCTCGTCAGGGCGAGCCCGGCCACCAGCATCACGGCGACGAGCAGCGGCTGTTGGCGCAGCGGAAGGTTCGGGCGCTCGTCCTTGACCGGCGCGCCGGCGCCATCCGGCAGCGCCAGGAAGGCGACGAACTCCACCGCCAGCATGGTCATGAACGCGTAGAACACGGCGGTCGGCCCGCCGAGACCGAGGATCTGGCCCCCGATCAGCGCCGCCGTGGCGTAGCCCGCCGAGCCCCAGAGCCGCATGCGGCCATAGCTGTGCGCCCGCCCCTGCCTCACCAGGCTGAGAACCGTGGCGTCGACGATGGGCGAAATCGCCTGCGACATCAGCATCATCAGGCAGGTGAGCGCCATGATCGGCCAGAAGCCCTGCGCCCGCGACAGCAGCATCGCCGTCGCCAGCACCAGCAGCGCGAGCACGCGGATGACCCGCGTGCGGTTCGACGAACGGTCGGCGAATGACCCGATGGCGGGCGTGACGAACAGGCGCAGCAGAAGCGGCGCGCTCATGATGACCGAGATCTGCGACTCGGTGATCGCGTGGGCGGAAAGCCAGATCGGGAAGAAAGGCTGATGGAGACCGTTGCACGAAAACAGCGCGAAATAGGCGCAACACACCCGCACAATCGTGGACCGGTCGTCCTTGGCCGACGAAATCAAGCCTCTATCCCTCCCCGCCCGGGTCGATCCCGGTCCGGAACGCGCGGGCTCGCGGGCCCATGTCGCCGGCGCCGCCTGCCTGTCCCATGCGGCGACGGGGGAGTCTAGGGTCGGTTACGATACAAAAAACGTATCCTTCAATACCGATTTTGCGCCGGCGGGCTGTTAGCCTCACCTTAACGTGGCCGGAACCGAGGGTGGCATCCGGGGGTCGGCGCAACCCGCGCCCGCCGCCAAAGGATCGACCGGATCAGGCCGGGTTTGCGACGAGCGGACACAAGAGCCGCGCGAGCACAATGGAGGAAGCCAATGACGGGCGGAATCGGAATCAACCGGCGGCAGACTCTGGCGCTGGCCATGGGCGGTCTCTTCGCGCTGACCTGCGACGAAGAGGCGAGCGCGCAGGGCACGACGACACTCACCTTCTGGACTGTCCGGCTGAATACGCCCGAACTGTCCGCGGCGCTGAAGCAGATCCTGGCCGACTTCGAGAAGGAAAACCCGGGCATCAAGATCAAGCACGAGCCCGTGTCCGGAAACCTGGTCTATCCGAAGTTCATGGCCGCCATGCGCGGCCAGACCATGCCGGACGTCGCCGAGGCCTACTCCTATCACCCGCTCCAGTTCGCCGCCGCGGACCAGATGGAGCCGATGGACGACATCATCGCCGAGTGGGACAAGAACGGCTATCTTGCCGACATCTTCAGCGAGTTCGCCTACAAGAAGTTCTTTTGGAAGGGCAATTACTGGGGCGTTCCCTACAACCTCGATATCCGGCCGATCTACTACCGCAAGGACCTGCTGGACGCGAAGGGCATCAAGCCGCCGCGCACGTGGGACGAGTTCCAGGCCGCCGCCATCGCCCTCAACGATCCGGCCAACGGCGTCTTCGGCGTGGTCTACCCGGCCGGCGACTTCCACATCGCCCAGCACTTCTACATGTCCTTCATGTTCCAGGCCGGCGGCAGCATCCTGGACAAGGACGGCAACCTCGTCTTCGGCACCACGGCCAAGGACGCCAACGTCAAGGCGCTGACCTTCCTCACCGACCTCGCCACCAAGTACAAGGTCACGCCGCCCGGCATCGCCTCCTACAACACGGACGACCCGCATACGCTCTACGTCCAGGGCCGCGCCGCCTTCGGCTTCGGCACGGGCGAGGTGATCTCGCGCCTGATGAAGGAAAACCCGGCGCTGTTCGACAAGACCGGCATTCTCGAGGTGCTGGAAGGGCCGGCCGGCCCGTCCGGCAAGCTGTCGGCGGCGTTCTACAACCCGATGTTCGTGTGGAAGTACAGCCCGGCCAAGGAGCAGGCCAAGACGTTCATCCGCTGGTTCGTCCAGCCGGGCCGTCTCGAGCGCCTGTACCTCGCCGCGCCCGGCCGCCACTGGCCGATCTTCAAGCGCGACATCAACACCGACCGCGTAAAGAACAACCGCCTTCTAAGCGAGGCGCTGGAGAAGGTCGTGCCGTACTCGACCGACTTCGCCTATCCGGGCTTCGGACGGCCCGAGATGGGCGTCATCGACGGCGAGAAGATGTTCGCCGGGCCGGTGAACCAGGTCGTCGTCGGCGCCAAGACGCCCGAGAAGGCGGTGCTCGACGCTCACGAGGCGATGAAGAAGGTGTTCAGCTCCTAAAGAGGAGCCAAGCGGCGACGGCAAAGCCCGTCGCCGCCCCTTTCACCTGGCCGGAGAGCGTTTCGATGTTCCTGCAAAGGCGAGTCCGTTTCGCCTACGTCCTGATTTTGCCTTCGCTGCTCATGATCACGCTGCTCAGCGTCGTCCCGATCGTGGAAGGCGTCATCGTCAGCGTGCAGAACCAGAACATGCTGCGCGGCAATCCCACCGCCTTCGTGGGGCTCACGCATTATTTGCGCGCTTTGACCGACGAGCCGCTGTTCTGGCCGAGCCTTGCGAAGACACTGTACTGGACGGCGGGCT
This sequence comes from Alsobacter ponti, assembly GCF_024294805.1. Taxonomy (GTDB): domain Bacteria; phylum Pseudomonadota; class Alphaproteobacteria; order Rhizobiales; family Beijerinckiaceae; genus Alsobacter; species Alsobacter ponti. The sequence continues at coordinate 187,808 of NZ_JANCLU010000006.1, read as the reverse complement.
CGGTGGCCGGCGCGTACCTCGTCGCTCTCGGCCTCGCGCTGCTACTCAACATGGAGATCTGGGGCCGGGGCCTGTTCCGCGCCCTGTTCCTGATCCCCTGGGTGATTCCGGACGTCTGCACGGCCCTCTTGTGGAAGTGGGCCTATGGCGACGAGTTCGGGGTCATCAACTTCCTGCTCGCCAAGTTCGGGCTCATCGGCAGCCCCATCACCTGGCTTTCGAACCCGAACATCGCCATGCCGGCGGTGATCGTGGTGCAGATCTGGAAGCTCTACCCCGTGATGTTCATCACCCTCCTCGCGGCCCTGCAGAACGTGCCGAAGGAACTGTTCGAGGCCGCCACCATCGACGGCGCCAACATGGGGCAGCGTTTCCGCTACGTCACCTTTCCGGCGATCCGCTCGACCAGCATCATCATCACGCTGCTGGCGTCGATCTGGACATTCCAGGCCTTCGACATCGTCTACCTGCTGACCGGCGGCGGACCCGCCGGCGCCACCAAGATCTTGCCGACGCTCGTCTACGACAAGGCGTTCTGGGGCTCGGAGATGGGCTACGCCGCCGCCATCGCCATGCTGATGCTGGTGTGCCTCCTCGTCATCAGCGTGGCCTATTTGCTGGTCTACCGCTCGCAGGCGGAAGCGGCTTGAGGAGCGAGCGGAACATGCAACGCAAACCCACCTTCCTCGGCCTGCCGCTGACCTACCGCACGATGATCTGGTTCCTGGCGGTCTACGCCCTCCTGATCGTCGCCGTCGTCGCGATCCTGTTCCCCGTATTCTGGATGGCCTCCTCCTCGCTGAAGCCGCAATCCGAGCTGTTCGCCCGCAATCTCACTATGCTCCCGGTCAACTGGAGCCTGGAGAACTATCGGAACGTGTGGCTGGGGACGGACTTCCCGATCTACTTCGTCAACAGCTTCAAGGTGGCGGCCATCACCACCGCGCTTTCGGTGGCGATCTCGATCTACGCCGCCTACGCGATCGCCCGAATCCGCTTCCCGGGCCGCTACGCCTACGGGCTGCTGCTGCTGGTGACGCAGATGTTCCCGCACATCCTGCTGGTCATCCCGATGTTCATCATCATGCAGCGCATGGGGCTCCTGAACACCCACGCGGCGCTGATCATCGCCTACACGTCGTTCTCGCTGCCCTTCACCATCTGGATGCTGCGCGGCTTCTTCGAGGCCATCCCGCAGGAGCTCGAGGAGGCCGCCGCCATCGACGGGGCCTCGCAGCTCACGGCGTTCCACAAGGTCATCCTGCCGCTCGCCGGCCCCGGGCTCGCGGCCGTCACCATGTTCGGCTTCATCCGCAGCTGGAACGAGTTTCTGTTCGCCCTCGTGTTCATGCAGTCGCACGACCTCTTCACCCTGCCGATCGGCCTGGCCAGCTTCCAGGAGGAATACACCTTCCGCTGGGACCTGCTGATGGCGGGCGCGGGCATCGTGACGCTGCCGGTGCTGTTCTTCTTCCTGCTGATGCAGCGCTTCATCGTTCAGGGCTTGCTGGGAGGAGCGGTCAAGGGCTGAGCATCGCGTTTCGACAGGCCTGAACGTCGACCGCGCGGCCGGCGAACGGTCGAGTTGTGTCCTCCACCAGAATTATCGTTGCGAAAGGGAGACTGTCATGAAGTTCGGAGCCTCGTCCTGGCCGTTCCAGTGGGACCCACCCTACGAGACCTGCATCAAGCGGGTCGCCAGCCTCGGCTTCAAGGCCATCGAGCTGATCGCCTGGAACAAGGACTATCTGAAGGACTACTACACGCCGGAGACCATCCGGACGCTCAAGTCGGCGCTGGCGGGCGAAGGGTTGTCGCTGTCGCAGTTCGTTTCGACCCCGCACGACCTGTCGAGCCCCGACGCGGCCAAGCGCGAGGCGGCCATCGACCACTGGAAGCGGGCCGTCGATGTCGGCGTCGAGCTCGGCTCGCCGATCATCAACATGGTCAGCACCCACGCCTTCGCCATGAAGGACAGCCAGGAAATCCCGCGCATCACCACCAAGCCCCTGGTGCAGACCTTCGCCGCCAAGGTGCCGCGGGGAGTCGACTGGGACAGGAACTTCGAAGACTACGTCGCCGCCCTGAAGGTCTGCGCCGCTTACTGCGAGAAGGCGGGCGTGATGCTCTCGATCGAGCCCCACCCGGCCCGCTACGTGGCCAACACGGACGGCGCGCTGCGGCTGCTGGAACACGTGAATTCCAAGGCGGTCGGCATCAATTTCGACCCGAGCCACACCTTCCCGGTCGGCGACTTCCCCAACATCTCGGTCTACCGGCTCGGCCGCAAGATCATCCACTGCCATGTGTCGGACAATGACGGCGTGACCAACGTCCACTGGCGTCCCGGCATGGGCAAGATCGACTGGACGGCGATGTTCCAGGCCCTCAAGGATGTCGGCTATGACGGCGTCATCTCCATCGAGCTGGAGGACGTCCCGGGCGTCTCGCGGGGCCCCAACTCGACCGCTCCGGGCGTCTACCGCAACCCCACCGCCACGGACGAGTTCGTCGCCGAAACCGTCGCCGGCATGAACTACCTCAAGGCCATCTGCAAGGATCTCGGCATTACAGTCGAGTGACGCGGCCGGGAGCCCGCCGCGCGGGCTCCCGGCTCCATCAAAAACGAACGCAGCTCCGGAAGAACCATCATGCCACGCCGCCAACTCGTCTATGTCGGGACCTACAGCGAGCCCATCCTGTTCGGCACGGGGCAGGTGCTCCAGGGCCAGGGCAAGGGCATCTACTGCTTCGAGTTCGACGCCGCCAACGGCGCGCTCGTGCCCGTCGGCATCACCGAGAACGTGCGCAACTCGTCCTATCTGGCGTTCGATCCCGCGCGGAAGTTTCTTTACTGCGTCAACGAGTTCAAGGAGTACGAGGGCAAGGCCAGCGGAGCCGTCAGCGCCTTCCGGATCGACCCGGAGACCGGCGCGCTGACCTACCTCAACACCACGGCGAGCCACGGCACGGACCCCTGCCACCTCGTCGTGGACGCCACCGGGCGCAACGTGCTCGTGGCCAATTTCGCCAGCGGCAGTGTGTGCGTGCTGCCGGTGCGCGACGACGGCTCGCTCGGGGATTCCTGCGAGTTCATCCAGCACCAGGGGTCGAGCATCGATCCGCGCCGGCAGGCCGGCCCGCACGCCCACGCCGTGACGCTCGACCGCGGCAACCGCTTCCTTTTCGTGCCCGACCTCGGCATGGACAAGGTGATCAACTACGCCTTCGACGCCGGGACCGGAAAGCTCACGCCCAACCCGCGGCAGCCGTGGATCGCGACAAAGCCCGGGGCGGGGCCGCGCCAGATCGTGATGCACCCCAAGGGGCGCTTCGCCTACCTCATCAACGAGCTCGACTCGACCATGACGGCCTACGCCTACGACGCGGAGACCGGGGTGCTCACGGATTTGCAGACCCTGCCCACCCTGCCGGCCGGCTTCACCGGCCACAGCACCTGCGCCGAGGTGCAGATCGCCCCGTCAGGGCGCTTCCTCTACGGCTCCAACCGGGGCCACGACAGCATCGTCATCTACGCCATCGACGAGGCGAGCGGCACGCTGACGCTGGTCGGCCACGAGAGCACGCGTGGCAAGATCCCGCGCAATTTCGAGATCAGCCCCACCGGCGAGCACCTCGCCGCCGCCAACCAGGATTCCAACAACGTCGTCATGTTCCGGGTCGACACGGCGACCGGAAAGCTCACCGCCACCGGCAATGTCGTCGAGGCCGGAACGCCTATCTGCGTGCGCTTCATGTAGCGCGCCAAGGCCCTCCCCCGGCCCGCCGGGTCCGAAAGGATCCGTGCGGCGCCGGAGCATGGCCACTCCCCTGAAATTTCAATCGTTCTCGGCGACCCGGTCGTGCATTCTTTGGGCGGGGAGTGCATCGGCATGGAATTCGCGCAGCTGCGGACCTTCGTCACCCTGGCGGGAACGCGTCACTTCGGCATGGCGGCGGAACGGCTGCGGATCGCCCAGCCCCATGTGAGCCGACGCATCAAGCAGCTGGAAGAAGACCTCAAGGTCACGCTGTTCCACCGCGACCGCAAGAACGTCCGCCTGACGCTCGCCGGCGAGGCTTTCCTGCCGGAGGCGGTGAAGCTGCTGAAATTCGCCGAGGTCGCTCGCCGCCGCGCCGTGGTCGGCGCGCAGGGCAAGGCGGGCAAGCTCTCCGTCGGCGTGATCGCCGCCGCGCTGCTCGGGCCGCTGCCGAGCATCCTGGCGGAGTTCCATCGCCGCTACCCCGAAATCTCGCTGAATTTCGTCGACAACGTCGCGCCCTCGATGGCGCAGCTCCAGGGGCTGGCGGAAGGCGGGACGGACGTGGTCTTCGCCCACCCGCCGGTGCGGCTGACGGGCGAGTACGACCGGATCACCATCGTGCGCGACCCGCTCGTGGCGGTGCTGGCCGCGTCGCATCCGCTGGCGCGCAGCAATCGCCTGAAGCTGATCGAGCTCGCCGACGAGCCGTGGATCATGTTCCCGCGCGAGCCCAACGACAAGGCGATCTACGACCGCATCATCTCGCTGTGCTACCGCGCGGGCTTTTCGCCGCGGATCACCCATGAGGCGAGCAACACCTTGACGCGGCTCGGCCTCGTCTCGGCGGGGTTCGGCGTTCACCTCGTCCACCAGGCGTGGGACACGATCCCCTTCCCGGGCGTGGTCTACGTGCCCATCGAGCCGTCGGACAACATCGAGATCACGTGTTTCTGGCGCAAGGGAGATGCCAACCCCCTGCTCTTGCACCTGATCGAAATCGTCCGCGAGTTCAGCGTGGACTGACGCTTCGGCCGGCGTTGCGTCGCGCGATGTCGCGCGCGCCGAGCAGCGCCAGCGCCACCGAGGTCAGCGTGGGATTGCCCGCCGTCATGGTCGGGATCACGCCATTGCCGGCGACATAGACGTTGTCGAGGCCCCAGACCCGGCTGTTCCGGTCGCATACTGAGGCGCCGTCGTTCATCTCGCCCATGCGGATCGTGCCCTGGTAGTGCAACGATGTTCCGTGCGGCGCGAGGCGGGGCTGGTGGCCCGGCACGGCCCGTCCCACGGCGGCCAGCACGCGCGCCAGATCGCCCCGGGCTCGCTCCACGCGCGCCCAGTCGGCCTCGTTGAAGCGGAAGCGAAGCTTCATCTTCGGCCGACCGAGCCAGTCCGTTTCGGTCTCGCTGAACTCGACCCTGTTGTCGGCCTGGATGTTCGAGGTGAGGAAGAAGGAGACCGACAGCACCGCGTTGCCGCCTACCGCCTCCTGGTCTTCCGGCAGCAGGGACGCCGGCTCCACCTGGCTGATCTGGACGTGATAGGGAAAGCGCTCGCCGTTGTAGGGCACCCACATGACGCCGCTGGTCATGCGCGCCACCACCGTGCGGTCGCCGAGCACGCCGCCGCCGTGGACAAGGTCCATCGGCTCGCCCGCCGGCACGCCGGTGAACTCGGCCAGGATGGTGAGCTGGGGGTGCTCGTTGAGATAGCGCCCGAGCGCCCCGGGACGAATTCCGGAGGCGAAGAGCAATTGGGGCGTGTGCAGGGAATCCGCCGCGACGACGACCGTCCCCGCGCGCACTGTCCTGAGCTCGCCGGTCCGGACGCTCTTGAGCTCGACGCCCTCCGCCCGGCCGCCGTCCATCAGGATGCGCATGCACACCGTCTCGGGGCGCAGTTCGAACCTTTCCGTCTCCACGGTCAGCAGGTCGCCCATGATGACGTTGGAGCCCGAACGCTCCACGCCGCGCTCGGTGACGTTGACCGCCATCGGCATGGGCTGAACCTGCCGGTCGGGCGTGCGGCCAGCGTTGAACAGCCCTTCCAGCTTCTCGCGCAGAGGTCTGGCGATGTGCGACTGGCCGAACTGAGTCCGCGACACGCGCAGCATGCGCTCGGCCGTCGCCAACGCCTCGTCCAGCACCGGGCGCTCGATGAAGGGCACGCGCTCGCTCTCGTCCGGCCGGGGGCATGCGCCGAACCAGTGCGAGCCCATGCCGCCGACGTTATGCGAGGAGTGCGAGGCCGGGAACTCGTCGCCGTCGACCCCGCCGCCGCCGACGCGGAACAGGCCCGGGCGGCGCAGCATGGATGTGTCATGCCCGCCGCGCTTGCGCGAGAGCACCTCCTCCTGGGACATCCCCGCATAGGCAGCGTGGCTGTGGGGCCCCTGCGAGGCGATCTGGGCCGCGAGGCGCTGGTCGTCGTCGACGATGTTGGCGACGTGCATGCCGGGCGGATCGCTGATGATCGGGCCCGCGTCCACCATCAGGATGCGCGCGGCCGGCCATTCGTCCGCGATGACGCGCGCGTAGGTCGCGCCGGTCGGCCCGCTGCCGACGATGACAACGTCGAATTGCTCATGAAATGAAGTGGACATCGATGCACCCTTCCGGAAAACGTCAGGCCGGCCTCTGCCCGGCCTCGAGGCCCCGGCGCGTCAGCGCCAGCCGCCCCTCCACAACCTGGCGACCTCCTCCTCGGGGAGCGGCGGGGGACGGTCCAGGGTCGATTGCAAGCGCACCGTTCCGCCCTCTCCGCCGGCCCGCAGCACGGCGCGCATCGTCTCCAACGCGTGCAGGCCGAGGTCGCCGGAAGCGCGGTGCGGAGTGCGGTTCGAAACCGCGCTCGCCAGTTCCGCGATCCCGAGGCAGCGGTAATTGGCCTGGCTCGGGCGGTCGTCGGTCCAGAAGGGCGAGCGCCAGTTGGGACGGCCGAAGGCGCGCGGGCTGGCGTCGACGGTGATCCAGTCGCCGTCGCGGCGCGTGTACTGCACCACGCCGCCGAAATAATTGGGATCCGGCACGCGCAGCGTCCCTTCGGTGCCGTAGAGTTCGATGGGCGGATGGCCGTGCTTCCACACGTCCCACGACATGAAGATGTTGACGTCCGCGCCGCCGGCGAAATGCAGCAGGCCCATCACCGTCGTCGGCGTCTCCACAGGGATGTGCTGGCCCCGAAGTGGACCCTCCGCGGTGACGTGGCGCGTCGGCGAGGCCGATGAGGTCAGGCCCTGCACGCTCTCCACCGGTCCGAGCAGGTTGATGAGCGCGTTCATGTAGTAGGGGCCGACGTCCAGCAGCGGGCCGCCGCCGTGCAGGTAGAAGGCGGTCGGGTCGGGGTGCCAGTGCTCCATGCCGTGGGACATGAGGTTGCAAGATCCCGCCACGACCTTGCCGATCACGCCGGCGTCGATCATTTCGCGCGCCAGCCGCCCGCCCGCGCCGAGGAAGGTATCCGGCGCGCAGCCGATCTTGAGGTTCCGCGCCGCCGCCTCCGCCACCAGGCGGCGTCCGTGCTCCACCTCGACGCAGAGCGGCTTTTCGCCGAACACATGCTTGCCGGCGCCGAGCGCCGCCAGGCTCACCTCGTAGTGAACCAGGGGTGGCGTGATGTTGAGGATGATGTCGACGTCGTCGCGCTTCAGCATCTCCTCGGGGGTGACGTCGGCGATGCCGTGCAGGGCCGCCTTTTCCGCCGAGCGCTCGGGGATGATGTCGGTGCAGGCGACGGCCCTGATGTCGGCGAAGGAGGGCATGTTCTCCAGATAGATGCCGGAGATCACGCCGCAGCCCACGATCCCCACGCCAAGTTCAGCCATTGTCGGTCTCTCTCGTTGTCTTGTCGTCGCCGCGCTCAGCCCCAGCTCGCCGCCGCCTCGCGGGCGCGGCGGGCGAAGCGCGCGACGTCGTTGGGCTTGTCGTGCTCGGCGACGAAGTAGCGCACCCCCGCCCGCCGCAGCCGGGCCGACAGGTCTTTCCAGCCCATCACGCCATGGCCCGGATCGGCCCAGCCGTCCTCGTCGAGGCATTCCCCGGGAGGCGCGAGATCCTTGACGTGGCAGGCGACGAGCCGGCCCTTGTGCCTGGAGATCTCGGCAATGGGATCGCCGCCGCCCCGCACCGCCCAGGCGACATCGAACTCGAACAGGATGTCCGGCGCCTCGGCGAAGATCAGATCGAGGAACGTGCGCCCATCGTCCGCCTTGCCGTACTCCCAGGCGTGATTGTGCCAGCCGAACCGAAGCCCCTCGGACGCGGCGACCTTGCCAAGCGCGGCGAGTTCGCGCCCGAGCGTGCGCCAGCCTTCCGCGTCCTTGTCGCGCTCGCCCTGCGGCGGAGCGGGGACGAACGCCACCTCGATGCCGAGGTCGCGACAGATTTGCGCCGTCCGGCGCGGATCGGCGCGCCACAGTTCCAGCCCGACATGGGCGGTCGGCGCGGTCATGCCGTGACGCGCAAGGTTGCGCTCGAGGCGCGGCACGTCGGAGAACAGCGCGCCATAAGGCTCGACCTTGCGGTAGCCGATCGCGGCCAGAAGGTCGAACTGCGCCTCCAGCTCTCCCATGAAGCGAGCCGAATAGAGCTGGATCGAGAGGTCGTCGAGTATGCTCAAGGCGTGGTCCTCGCGGGTCACAGGCGCTCGCCAGGGCCGTCGTCGAACAGCGACAGCGCGGTAGCGGGAAACGAGACGGGCAGCGTCCCGCCGGGAGCGACGCGCGCCTCTCCGTCGACGCGCACCGAGAAGCTCGCGCCCGACGGCATGCGGCACCACACCAGGCTGTCCGCGCCCATCGGCTCGATCATCTCGATGGGGGCCTGGATGGCGGCGGGCCCGGCCGCCCCGCCCGCCAGGACGTGCTCGGGGCGCACGCCGAGCACCGCCGGGCCGGGAGCGGCGGGCGAGCGGAAGGCGTAGCCCTGGAGCGGGATCGTCAAGTCGCCGCCGACAAAGGCGAGCACGCCATTGGCGCCCTCGATCCGGCCGGGCACGAAGTTCATCGACGGCGAGCCCACGAACGAGGCGACAAAACGGTTGATGGGCTCGCGATAGACCTTCTGCGGCGTGTCGAGCTGCTGGATGACGCCGCCCTGCATGACGGCGATGCGGTCGGCCAGCGTGAGCGCCTCGATCTGGTCGTGCGTCACGTAGATCATCGTCGCGCTCAGCCGCTGGTGCAGGCGCTTGATCTCCACGCGCAACTCTACGCGCAATTGCGCGTCGAGGTTGGACAGGGGCTCGTCGAACAGGAAGACGCCGGCGTCGCGCACCAGGGCCCGGCCGATGGCGACGCGCTGGCGCTGGCCGCCGGACAACTCGGAGGGCCTGCGGTCCAGCAAGTTCGTGATCTTCAGCATCGCGGCGGCTTCGGTCACGCGCTTCTGGATCTCGGCCGCCGGCATGCCGGCCACGCGCAAACCGAACGACATGTTGCCGCGCACGGTCATGCGCGGATAGAGCGCGTAGGACTGGAACACCATAGCGATGCCGCGGTCCTTCGGCTCCTCCCAGGTGACGTTGCGCCCGCCGATCCAGATCTGCCCGTCATTGACGTCGAGCAGCCCGGCGATGGCGTTCAGCAGCGTGGACTTGCCGCAGCCCGAAGGGCCGAGCAGCACGATGAATTCGGATTGGGCGATGTCGAGGTTCAGCTTCTCGAGCACCTTGACCCGCCCGAAGCCGATATCGACTCCGCGCACGGAGACCTCGCAGCGTTGGTCCCTGGTGCTCATCCCTTCACGGCTCCGGCTGCGATGCCGCGCACGAACCAGCGTCCGGACGCGAAGTAGACGACGAGGGGAACGAGCGCGGTCAGCAGCGTGGCCGCCATGTCGACGTTGTAGAGGCGTTCGCCCTGGGTGGAGTTGACGATATTGTTCAGCTGCACGGTCATCGGCAGGTTCTCCCGCCCGGCGAAGACGAGGCCCAGGATAAAGTCGTTCCAGATGCCTGTGACCTGCAGGATCACCGCGACGATCAGCATCGGCGTCGCCATCGGCATCATCACCGAGCTGTAGATGCGGAAGAACCCCGCGCCGTCCACGCGCGCCGCCTTGAACAGCTCGATCGGCAGCGAGGCGAAATAGTTGCGGAACAGCAGCGTCATCGTCGGCAGGCCGAAGATTGTATGAATGGCGACGATGCCGGGAATCGAATTGTTGATGCCGATGGTCGCGAAGATGCGGACCAGCGGATAGATGAAGATCTGGTACGGCACGAAGGCCACGATCATCAGCGCGCCGAACAGCGCCGACGCGCCGCGCACCCGCCAGAAGGACAGCGCGTAGCCGGTGAGCGAGCCGACAGCGATGGAGACGATGACGGACGGCACGAGGATCTTCACCGAGTTGAAGAACCCGACGCTGATGCCGTTGCAGGCGAGCCCCGTGCAGGCCGCCGACCACGCGTGGCCCCACGCCTGCAGGCTCGGCTCGGCGGGCAATCCCAGCAGGTTGCCCTGCCGGATCTCCGGCATCGTCTTGAACGACGTGACCAGCATCACGTAGAGCGGCGTCAGGAAGAACAGCGCCGTGATGACGAGGAAGGCGTAGAGCCCGACGCGGGCCGGGGTGACGGGACGCGGTCGCGGCCCGGCGGGTTCGACGGCGGCGACCATCAGGCGGCCCTCCGGCGTCGGCTCTGGATATAGATCCACGGCGCGACCACCGCCGCCACGGTGATCAGCATCGAGGTCGCCGCCGCGGTCGCGAGCCCGATGTTCTGGCGCTCGAACAGGTGGTCCATGACGAACTTGGCCGGCACCTCGGACGCGATGCCCGGGCCGCCATTGGTCATGGCGACGGACAGATCGTAGAGCCGCACCACGCTGGTCGCCAGCAGCACGGCGGCGGTGGCGAAGCTCGCGCCCATCATCGGGATGACGATCGAGACGTAGACGCGCCATGGCGGCAGGCCGTCCACGCGCGCCGCCTTCCAGATGTCCTCGTCGATGCCGCGCAGCCCGGCCAGCATGATGGCCATGACGAGACCGGCGGCGTGCCAGACGCCGGCGATGACGAGGCAGTAGATGACCGTCTCCTGCCGCACGATCCAGTCGAACCTGAAGGTCTCGAAACCGAAGCCGCGACCCACGGCCTGAATGCCGTAGGTCGGATTGAGCAGCCACTGCCAGACGAGGCCGGTGACGATGAACGACATCGAGAACGGATAGAGGAACACCGAGCGCAGCACGTTCTCCGCGCGCACGCGCTGGTCGATGGCGACCGCCAGCAGGAAGCCCAGCACGAGGCTCGCGATCATGAACAGCACGCCGAAGACGACGAGGTTGGAGACCGAAATCTGCCAGCGTTCGTTGGCGAAAAGCGCGTCGTACTGGCGCAGCCCGACGAAGGTGGAGCTCGGCAGCATCCGCGACGCGGTCATCGAGATCCACACCGTCCAGGCGGTGCAGCCGACATAGACCACGACGAGGATCGTCGTGGCCGGCGACAGCGCGAGCCAGGCGGAGAGCTTGGAGGCAAGACGCGGCCGAAGCGCGAGCATGAACAGGTTCTCCCGCGCCGCCGGGGGCGCAGACGGGGGCTGTCGGACGGGGTGATCCGGCCCCCTGCCCGGGGGCCGGATCGCAGGCGACGATCAGATCGACTTCAACGCCGCGGCGAACTTGTCCTGGAAGGTCTCGACGCTCTGGCCGGGCGTGTTCCAGAACGAGGAGATCACATCCTCGACCGCGCCGGTCACGGCTGGCGGCGTCAGGAGCTCCTGGGCAGGCGCCTGCTGGTTCTTGTCCGCGACCATCTTCGCGCCCTTCTGCGCGCAGACGTCCATCGACGAGGTGTCGACGTCGAGACGGACCGGGATCGAGCCCTTCTTGTTGTTGAACTCGATCTGCGTGGTGGGATCGAGCAGCACTTTCTCGAGCACCGCCTGGGCCTTGAGCGTGTTGGCGTCCTTCGTCTTGGGGAAGGCGAACACGTCGCCGCCCATGGCGTAGCCTCCGCCGGCCTTGGAGAGCACGACGCAGCCATACTCCTTGCCCGCCGTCTTGCCGGCCGCGATGAACTCGCCCTTGGCCCAGTCGCCCATGATCTGGAAGCCGGCCTTGCCCTGGATGACGAGCGCGGTCGCGTCGTTCCAGTTGCGCCCCGGCGCGCCCGCGTCGACATAGTTGCGCAGCTTGGCGTAGGTCTCGGCGACGTTCTTGAACTCGGCGCTCTTCACCGCCGCCGGATCCTTGTCGCCGTAGACAGACAGCCACAGCTTGGCGCCGCCCTGGCCGAGCATGACGGCGTTGAAGAGGTTGCGTTCCCAGGTCTTCTGTCCGCTGAAGGCCAGCGGGATCAGGCCGGCAGCCTTGACCTTGTCGAGGATCGGGAAGAGGTCGTCGAAGGACTTGGGCTCCTGCGCGCCGACCTTGGCCAGGACGTCGGTGTTGTAGAACAGCCAGTTCTGGCCGTGAATATTGACCGGCACGGCGTACATCTTGCCGTTGCGCACCGTCGCGGCGAGGATCGCGGGCGGGATCTTGTCTTTCCACTTCTGCTCGGCCGCGACAGCCTCGACGTCGTTCAAGAGGCCGTTCTCGACCAGTTCGTCGAACTGCTTGCCGGTGTTGAACTGCATCATGGCCGGAGGCGTGCCGCCGACCGTCCGGTTGATGGCCGCGGTGCGCGCGTTGGCGCCGCCGGCGATCGCCGTGTCGACCCAGGTTCCGCCCGCCTTCTGGAACTGGTCGGCGAACACCTTGACCGCCGCCGACTCGCCCCCCGAGGTCCACCAGTGGATCACCTCGGCTTTCATTTCCTGCGCGACGGCCATTCCGGACCAGCCAAGGCCCATGGCGAGCGCGAGCACTGAAGCAGAATGCTTCATGAGTTCCCTCCCTGATTTTACGGCGTTGTCGCCGTTTCTGTAATCGATTACAACTTGGCGGAAACAATGATGTGCTTAAGAAGGCGTGTCAAGACGCCGAGTTTGCCGCACCGCAGCAAGACTAGGGCGGTGCAATACGAGGCGAGGAGTATGCCGACGTGAGACGCAGGACCGCGGGGCCGGGGGCGACCGCCACCATCGCCGATGTCGCGGCGCGCGCCGGCGTGTCCACCGCCACGGTGAGCCGCGCGCTGGCGACGCCCGACCGGGTGCGGCCGGAGCTCGTCGAGCTGGTGATGCGCGCGGTGTCCGAAAGCGGCTACACCCCCAACAACAGCGCCCGTACGCTGCGCACCCAGCGCAGCAGGATGGTGCTGGTCGTCGTGCCCAGCGTCGCCAACCAGATGTACGCGCACGTGCTGCGCGGCATCGACACCGGGCTGGCGCCAGCAGGCTATGGGGTCATCATCGGCAATCTCGACAACGCTCCAAATAAGGAAGGCCGCTTCGTCGACTTCGCCTTCGCCCGGCAGGTCGACGGCGTCATCCTGCTGTGCGGCTTCGTGCCCGGCAGCCATGGACGCAGCATGGCGAGCGCGGGACTGCCGATGGTCTCCATCCTGTCGCCGATCGTCGACAGCGACATCCCGGATGTGGGCATCGACGACCATGCGGCGGGCCGGGAAGCCGCGCGCCATCTGGCGCGGCTCGGCCATCGGCGGTTGGGCTACGCCGCCGGCCCCCGGGAGCATGTCGTCGACACGGCCCGCTGGACGAGCTTCCGCGAAGGTGCGCTCGCCGAGGGCGTCGACCCCGCCGACATCGTGCGCATCGAGGGCGGCGAAGGCATGCGCTACACCTACCGCAGCGGCGTCGCGGCGGGCGAACGCTTCCTCGCGATGACCCGACGGCCGACCGCGGTGTTTTGCGGCAGCGACGAGATCGCCATCGGATTCATGAAGGTGATGCGCGACGCCGGGGTCAGCGTCCCGGAGGACGTGTCGGTGATGGGCATCGACGGCATCGAGCAGACCGACTACACGCACCCCGTGCTCACCACCATCCGCCAGCCGCGCCAGGACCTTGGCCGCGCCGGCGCCGAATTGCTGCTGGGCATGATGGACGGCCGCTCCGACGCGGCCCATCGCCGCGTGCGCCTGCCGTTCGAGTTCCTGGCCCGGGCCAGCACGGGCGCGCCGCCGGCCGAGGCCGCGGGTCGCATCTCCCAGGACCTCGCGCCGGCGCGGATGGGCTGACGGTCAGGTTGATCCGCCGGCGAGTTCCGGGCGTAGTCCCCCCGTCGCCAACGCCGCGCACGCGGCCAAGCCGGGGTTCCATGACGACCGCATCCACCTCCCCTCGCCCCGTCATCGTGTGGTTCCGCGACGACCTGCGCCTTTCCGACAACCCGGCCCTCACCGACGCGATGCGGCGCGGCGCGCCCGTGCTCGCGGCCTATGTGTTCGACGAGGAGAGCCCGGACGTCCGCCCGCCGGGCGGGGCGTCGCGCTGGTGGCTGCACCACTCGCTGTCCGCGCTGGAGCGCGGCCTGGCCGCGCGTGGCGGCCGGCTCGCGATCTTCAGGGGCGCTGGCGCCGAAACGATCGTCGGTCTGGCGAAGGCGGCCGACGCCGCATGCGTGGTGTGGAACCGGCGCTACGGCGCGGCCGAGCGCCAGGTCGACTCCGCCGCGAAGGCCGCGCTGCGATCGGCGGGACGCGAGGCGGAGAGCTTCAACGCCGCGCTGTTGCGCGAGCCGTGGGAGGTGAAGAGCCGCGCCGGCGCGCCGATGAAGGTGTTTACCCCGTTCTGGAAGGCGGCGCAGGCGCTCGGCGAGCCTGCTGCCCCGACGCCCGCCCCGGCCCGCATGCCGGGCCTCGACGGCCGATGGCCAGGGGAGATTCCGCTCGCCGCGCTCGACCTGCTGCCGACCCGGCCGGACTGGGCGGGCGGGCTTCGCGCCACGTGGAAGCCGGGCGAGGACGGCGCGCGCGAGCGCCTCTCCGCCTTCCTCGACGAGGATCTGCGCGGCTACGCGGCGCGACGCGACCGCCCCGACCTGCCGGGCACGTCGCGCCTGTCGCCGCATCTGCGCTTCGGCGAAATCTCGCCCCGGCAGGTCTGGCACGCCGCCCACGCCGCCGCGCTGTCGGCGGAGCGCCCGCCCTCCTCCACGGACCTGACGAAATTCCTCGCCGAGCTGGGCTGGCGCGAGTTCTCCTACCACCTGCTCTTCCACAATCCCGATCTGGCGACGCGCAATTACCAGCCCAGGTTCGACGCCATGCCGTGGCGTGACGACGCGGCGGCGCTGGAGGCCTGGAGGCGCGGACGCACCGGCTATCCCTTCGTCGACGCCGGCATGCGCCAGCTCTGGGAGACGGGCTGGATGCACAACCGGACGCGCATGGTCGCCGCCTCGTTCCTCATCAAGCACCTGCTGATCGACTGGCGCGTCGGCGAGGCGTGGTTCTGGGACACGCTGGTCGACGCCGACCCGGCCAGCAACGCCGCGAGCTGGCAGTGGGTCGCCGGATCGGGGGCCGACGCCGCGCCCTACTACCGCATCTTCAACCCTGTGCTTCAGGGCGAGAAATTGGACCCGGCGGGGGATTACGTGCGCCGCTTCGTGCCCGAGCTCGCGGACCTGCCGCCGGACGCCATCCACCGCCCGTGGAGCGCCGGGCCGGGGCTCCTCGCCGGCATCGCGTCGAAGCGCGGCTACCCAGGCCCGATCGTCGACCACGACGCGGCGCGCGCCCGCGCGCTGGCGGCGCTTGCGGCGACGCGGGAGCCGGACGCGTGACCCCTCCCGCGCGACGTCGTTCCGCCTGCCCCGTGGAGGCCTTGACGACGAGACGTCATGTGGCAGCATTGCCGCGCGTCCCGCAGCTTCCGGCCACGGAGACCTGGGAGGGGCTGGACAGCGGACCGGAGCGGCGGCTGGAGCGGGGCGGAGACGCCGGCGCGACGCCATCCCCGGCCGGTCGATAAAAGGGGCTGACGCGTGAACCCCACACTACCGCCCGCCGCCGACCTCGACAGCGACATCGTTCGCGTGACGCGCGACACGGTCGACGCGGTCGGCGCCGGCCTGCCGCTGGCGGCGCGGCGCGCCTTCCAGCTCGCCTCGCGCATCAGCCATGGCAGCCTGACGATCCGGCTGCCGGACGGCCGCCGCTTCCGGTTCGACGGGGAGAAGCCCGGACCTGACGCCGACATGACCGTCCACGATTTCGGCTTCGCGACGCGGCTGGCCCACGGCGGCGACATCGGCATCGGCGAGGCCTATCTGCGCGGCGAGTGGGAGACCTCCAACCTCACGCGCTTCCTGCAGCTGTTCTGCGTCAATCACGAGCTGATCGCCCGCATGCTCGACGGGCACGCGCTGGCGCGGCTGTGGCAGCTGTTCAGGCACTGGCTCCACCGCAACACGAAGAGCGGTTCGCGGCGCAACATCCACGCGCACTACGACCTCGGCAACCGCTTCTACGAGTCGTGGCTCGACCGCACGATGACCTATTCCTCGGCCCTGTTCGCCCACCGCGACGAGGATTTGTCGAGCGCGCAGACCCGCAAATACCGGGCGCTGGCGGAGACGACGCGCATCGGGCCGGACTCGCACGTGCTGGAGATCGGCTGCGGCTGGGGCGGCTTCGCGGAGTTCGTGGCGACCGAGATCGGCGCGCGCGTGACCGGGCTCACCATCTCGAAGGAGCAGTACGACTACGCCCGCAAACGCATCTTCGAGAAGGGCCTCGCGGAGCGCGTCGACATCCAGTTGCGCGACTACCGCGACGAGACCGGCCGTTACGACCGCATCGCCTCCATCGAGATGTTCGAGGCCGTGGGCGAGGAGTACTGGCCCGTCTACTTCCAGCAGGTCGCACGGCGGCTCGAAGACGGCGGCGTCGCCGGCCTGCAGGTCATCACCATCCAGGACCGCTTTTTCGACACCTATCGTCGCGAGATGGATTTCATCCGCCGCTACATCTTCCCGGGCGGCATGCTGCCGACGCCCGGCATCATGAAGTCGCTGGGCGAGCGTGTCGGCCTCGCGCTCGGCGAGGAGCGTGTGTTCGGGCTCGACTACGCCGAGACGCTGGCCGCCTGGCGGGAGCGCTTCCGCGCGGCATGGCCGAACCTCGTGCAGCTCGGCTTCGACGAGCGGTTCCGCCGCATGTGGGAATACTACCTCGCCTACTGCGAGGCGGGCTTCCGCTCCGGCAATATCGACGTTCGCCAGATCGTCTACACCAAGCCCGCCTGACAGGCCGTTCCCGGCGCGGGACGTCGTCCCGCAACCCGCGTTAACCGGCGCTCAACCTTACCGCGCGATAACGAATGCGTGGGATCGTGGCGTTCCATCCCACCGTCTGAGTGCGGTCCGCTTGCGGCGGCCAGTGGCGTGGAGTCGATCCGGGAATGATGCGTACGGGTCTGCGTTGGGCCGCGGTGACCGTGACACCCTGGTTGCTGGGCGGATGGGTCCTCGTCTCCACGACGGCGGACGCCGGCGTCGACGCCTCTGCCGGCTACCAAACGCTGACGCCGACGAGCTTGCCGGGCCAGGTTCCCGAACGCCTCATCGCCGGGCTGCCGGCCTCGCTGCTCGCCGTGTCGCCGCGCCTGTCGCCCAGCCGCGACTCCGCCCTCCATCCCCTGCTTCTCGCCGATCCGACCGCCCAGGACGACGCGCTCGCCGCCGCGCCGAAGCCGCGCGGCGACATGAAGCGCGCCGCCCCGCGCTTTCCCGCCGTCGACCGCAGCCGCAAGGGCGATCCCGCTGCCGCCGTCGGGCGCGATGGACCCGCCTCGCCGCTGGCCGGCATGGGGTCGATGATCCTCTCGACGCGCGACCCGCGCGCCCTGCCCCCGACCATCCTGATGCCGATGACCGGCGACGCGCCCGGACCGGACTCGGTGGCGAGCTTCGAGCCCGCGCCGAGTGTCGAAGCGACGACGCCAGGTGCGCTGGCCAGCGAGAACTCGCCGCGCGCGCTAGCCTCGCAGACCACCGCCGCCGCACGCGCCTCCGGGGCGACCACGACCGGCACCGGCTCGACGCCCACGGTGCCGCGCGCCATCGCCCTCTCCTCCACCACGCCCGCCCCGGCCGACGCCACGCCCATCGAGATCGCCGCCGCTCCGGTGTCGCCCGAAGGCCTTGCGGCGCTGCGCGCCCGCGAGCCCGCCGTCACCGTCCTCGCCAAACCCTCCATGGACGAGCGGCCGAGCTACGCCAGCCTGATCGACCCCGGAAACATCACGCGCGAGGAACGCTGCCTCGCCGAGGCGGTGTATTTCGAGGCCCGCAGCGAGCCGGAGGACGGCCAGGCCGCCGTCGCGCAGGTGGTGCTGAACCGCGTCAAGAGCGGCCTCTACCCGACCAGCGTGTGCGGCGTCGTGTACCAGAACCGAAACCGCCACCTCGCCTGCCAGTTCACCTTCGCCTGCGAAGGCAAGGCGCTGCGGGTGACAGAGCCGGAAGCCTGGAGCACCGCCGTGCGCATCGCGCGCGAGGTCACCTACGGCGAGACCTACAACGCCGAGGTTGGCGGCGCGACGCACTACCACGCCAACTATGTGCGTCCCTACTGGGCGAAGCGCCTTCAGAAGAAAGACGTGATCGGCCGGCACATCTTCTACCAGCTCCGGCCCGGACAGACCTGACAACCGGGGCCGTTCCGCCCGCCGGACAAGCTCCGCGCTATTCCTGCACCTCGAGGTTCGGGCCGCGCAGGGCGACGACCTCGCAATTGGCGAACCAGCGGCCGGTCAGCTCGCGGAAGAAGGTGCCGTGGCCGACCACGGCGACGGCGCGTTCAGGGCGGTCCAGCAGCCATCCCCGAAAGCGCGCCACCCGCTCCTGGAACACCTCGTGGGGCTCCACCGGAATGCCGCGCTCGTCCGCCGGGCCGCAGTGCCACCACGGGTCGGCGAGGTGGTCGAAGGCGAAGTGCGGGAAATCGGCGGCGAGCGCACGGGGGCTGCGGCCGATGTCGCAGCTGCTCTCCAGCTTCTCGCGATGCATGCAGGTGACGTGAAAGGGCGCGCCGCGCCCGTCGAAGATGCCGAACGCCGTCTGGATGGCGCGCGTCAGGGGCGAGGCGACCACCAGCTCGACAGGCTCGGCCGCCATACGGGCGCGCGCCTCGGCGACCTGAGCGAGACCGAGTTCGGACAGCGGCGCGTCGATGTGGCCAGGGTCCTCCCCCGTCTCCGCGTAGTGGGCGTTGAAGGTGGACTGGCCGTGGCGGATGAGGAAGACGGTGCGGGTCATGGCGCTTCGGGGGCTCGGAAAAGAAAGCGTCCTATACCGCCCCCGCGCCGAGGGCAATCTTTCAGGCGGACGCGGTGAAGCCGGCCCGCTTGAGGCGGTTCAGCGCGACGTCGAGCGCCGAGAGGAAGGCCGAGCGGTCCTTGGGCTGGAACGGCCGGGGTCCGCTCGTCGCCACGTTGGCGGAACGCAGATCGGTCATCAGGTTGCGGGTGGCGAGCGCCATGCCGATCGAGTCCGGCGTGAACGGCCGGCCGTTGGGGGCCAGCACCGTCGCGCCCGCCTTGACGCAGCGATCGGCCAGCGGCACGTCCGCCGTCACCACCACGCAGGACGGGCCGGCGCGCTCCACGATCCAGTCATCCGCCTGGTCCGGCCCGGCGGCGACCACCACCCGTTCGATCAGCGGGTCGCGCGGCACCATCATGTAGGAATTGGCGACGACGACCGTGCGCACGAGATGTCGGGCGGCGACCCGGTAGGCTTCGTCCTTCACCGGGCAGGCGTCGGCGTCGATGTAGAGGACGATCTCCATCCGGTCGTGTCAGCCCTTGGTCAGTCCCGCGGCGCGCAGCGCGCGCGAGATGATGTCGTGGATGGCGCCCGAAGTGGGCCGCCGGAACGGCTCGGCCGCCGGCCCTGCGGTGGTCGCCGGACGGCGCGGCGGGACGGATCTCGGCGCGCCCGTCAGGCCCCAGAAGCGCGCAATGTGGTAGCTCGACGCGATGCCGACGTCGAGCATGAACGGTCCGGCGCGGCCGAGCGGCTCTTCGCCGCCGAGCCCGAGCGGGGTCCCGTGCGCCATGCCGGCGATGCTGTAGTCTTCGATCGCCTCGCGGCCCTCGGCGTCGATCCAGACGCGCCTCTTCTGCCCGTCGACGACCTCCTCCCGCGTCGGCGTCAGGGGAAGGCCGTGAACGTCTGTCCACTGCTTCACGATCTCACGCGCGTTGAGCGGCGTCACGGTGGAGTCCGCCGCGCCGTGCCACACCGAGACGCGCGGCCACGGACCGCGATGGGGCGAGGCGGCGCGCACGAGGTCGCCCCACTCCCGCGCCGGACGCGACTGGCCCTTCAGCATGCTCTCGAACGCCTCCGGCACCGACGACGCCGCGCCATAAGGGAGCCCCGCGACAATGGCTCCGCCCGCGAACACCTCCGGATAGGCAGCCAGCAGCGCTCCCGCCATGGCGCCGCCCGCCGACAGGCCGGTCACGAAGACGCGCGAGCGGTCAACGTCGTGGGCGCGGCAGGCGCGCTCGACCATCTGGCGGATCGACAGGACCTCGCCGGAATCGCGGCTCGTATCACCCGGCAGGAACCAGGAAAAGCAGGTCTTCGGATTATTGGCGGCCTGCTGCTCGGGCATGAGCAGAACGAAGCCGTAGCGGTCGGCCAGCGTCGACCAGCCCGCTCCCACCTCGTAGCCCGCCGCCGTCTGGGTGCAGCCGTGCAGCACCACGACCAGCGCCGGCGCCGGCGGAAGCTCGGCGGGCGCATGGACGAACATGCGCAAATTGCCGGGATTCGAGCCGAAATCCCGCACCTCGCGCACGCGGCTGTCGGCCTCCGCCGCCGGCGCGCCGGCGAGCCCGGCGGCGCTCATCGCGGCCTCGATGCCGCGCCGCTGGCGCGCCATCTCGTTCACCAGCCTGCCAAGTCCCACCATGTCGTGTCTCCGATCCGCCCCGACAGGCACCAACTTCGCTCATCAGCGATGGTTGCTGCACTGCACAAAATAGGGTTTCGAGGCCGATTTGGACAGGGGGACGGGGAACGAAGGCGTCAGCGCCCCCAGCGCAGGGCCAGCGGGTTCGCCTCCTGGGCGAGTTCCAGAAGCCCCGCTCGCGTCGCCGGGTGCAGCGGCTCCAGCGGATGGCGCACGTGATCGGACTTGATCACTCCGCCCTCCATCATCACCGTCTTGGTGGCCCGCAAGCCGCACTGGCGGTTCTCGTAGTTGATCAGCGGCAGGATCGACGCGTAGGCGGCGGCGGCCTCCTTGCGGCGTCCCGCCGCGTGGTGCGTCAGCACCGGCTTGATCAGGTCCGGCAGCAGCGCGCTCGACATCGTGCCGGTCGCTCCGGCGTCGAGGTCGGCCATGAGCGTGATGCTTTCCTCGCCGTCGAACGGGCCGACGATGGCGTCGCCGCCCTGCGCGATCAGGGAGCGAAGCTTGGCCGCCGTTCCGGGGACCTCGAGCTTGAAATAGCTGACCGTGGGCGCCGCCTTGGCGAGGCGCACGAGGAACGGCACGGACAGCGCGACGCCCGAGAGCGGCGCATCCTGCACCATGATCGGGATGTCGACCGCCTCCGCAATGCGGGAGAAATGCTCGAGGATTCCGTTCTCGTCGGCGCGCAGCGTCGCGCCGTGATAGGGCGGCATCAGCATCAGCATGCTGGCCCCGGCGGCGGCGGCCTTGTGGGCGCGATCGACCGCGATCTGCGTCGAGAAATGGCTGCACGTGACGATCACCGGCACGCGGCCCGCGACGTGCTCCAGGCTCGTTTCGAGCACCGCGTCGCGCTCGGCGTCGGAGAGCAGGAACTGCTCGGAGTAGTTGGCGAGAATGCAGATGCCGTCGACGCCCTGGTCGACCATGCAGTCGAGCACGCGGCGCTTGCCGTCGAGATCGAGCGCCCCGGTCTCGGTGAACGGGGTCGGCGCGACGGGGAAGACCCCGGTATAGCGGGTGACGGACACGGACTTTCCTCCAGGGCGACGGATTCGGCGGCGGGGAGCCATCCTCCCCGGTCGGTCGCGTTGTCGGACAACCTAGCCGGCGCGACGCCGATCTCAAGAGGCGATTGCGGTCCGCGCCGGGGCCGCGCGGATCACAGCCCGTGCCGGGCCCTCGCCATCAGGCACTCCGGGTCGCCCGGCTCGCACTCCCGGCAGACCAGCGGCCGAACGGCGTAGACCGAGCAGGCGGTCGCCTTGCCGATCTCTCCGGCGAGCGCGAGGCAGCGGTCGCCGGCGCAGCGCATGCCGGTCTCGCCCGCGCCAACCAGTTCCGCCGGAATGCGGGCGATCTCCTCGTCGCTCTCCAGCGTGAACAGCGGCCACTCGGCCGAGGTGGCGCAGCACGCGCCGCAAGCCTGGCAGTCGAACGCGGCCGCGCTCACGCCGCCGGCCCTCCCCCGAAGGGGAACAGCCCCGCCTCCTCCCACGGACCGCCGCGATAGGCCCACATTTGCAGCCCCTCCAGCGTGAAGGCGAAAGGCTCGAAGATCGCCGACAGCCCCATGTGGGTCCGCCGCGCCTTGGAAGGCGGGACCTTGTTCTGGATGGTGACGTGGGGCGCGAAACGCTGCCGGTCCTGCGGCGTCAAAAGGCCGGACCAGAGCCTGGCCAGCCGGTCGCGCACCGCGCACAGGGCGGGGGCGTCGATCTCGACGGAGACGCCCCGCCCGGTAAAGCGCAGGCCGACGGCGCGGGCCGGCAGAGGGTCGAGCCGCCAGCCCTCTTCCGCCAGCGCGTCCTCCACCTCCCCGGCGAGGCGGCCGGGCAGCTTGTGGAACAGCGTGAGGTGCGCCGGCACGCGGTTCAGCTCCGCCGGGTAGTGCGCCTGCCGCAGCGCCTGGAAGCGCGCCGAGGCGGCGGCGTCGAACGCGGCCGTGACGATCAGCGGATCCTCGTCGGCGTCGTGATGGGGGGCGGCGTAGAAGGAGCTCACGCGCCCCTGTCGCACATTCCGGCCCCGCCCGCCAGAGTGGCGCGCCCCCGGCCAAGGCTGACAAGCCGCGCGGCGGGGGCTATCCAGTCGGTCAGCCGCTTCCGCGCAAGGAGACCGTCATGCCTCACCCCGCCATCGCCGCCTCGCATGCCGCCGTCATCACCGGCGGCGCCTCCGGCATCGGCCTCGCCGCCGCGCGCAAGCTGGCCGGCTTCGGCCTGCGCGTGTGCATCGTCGACCTCGCCGGCCCGCGCCTCGACGCCGCGCTCGCCACGCTCAAGGCGGAAAGCCGGACGGACGTCCTCGCCGTCGCGGCCGACGTGTCGCGGATCGACGACCTCAACGCCCTGCGCGAGCGGGTCGCCGCCGCCTTCGGACCCGTCCACGTGCTCATGAACAACGCCGGCGTGCAGCCCGGAAGCGCGTTGTTCGGGCCGCAGGAGAACTGGGAGCGCGTCGTCGCCGTGAACCTGTGGGGCGTGATCAACGGCGCGCGCATCCTCGTGCCGGACATGATCGCGCATGGCGGGCCCGGCCTCGTCGTCAACACCGGCTCCAAGCAGGGCATCACCACGCCGCCGGGCGATCCCGCCTACAACGTGTCCAAGGCGGGCGTGAAGGCTTTCACCGAGGCGCTGCAGCACGAACTGCGCAACACGCCAGGCTGCCGCGTCTCTGCCCATCTCCTGATTCCCGGCTGGGTGTTCACCAACCTCACCAACCGCGGCCGAACCGAGAAGCCGGCGGGCGCGTGGACGCCCGAGCAGACGGTCGACTTCATGATGGAGCGGCTGGAGGCGGGCGACTTCTACATCCTCTGCCCGGACAACGACGTCACGCGCGCCATCGACGAGAAACGCATCCTGTGGGCGGCGGGCGACATCGTCGAGAACCGCCCCCCTTTGTCGCGCTGGCATCCCGAATGGACCGAGCGGTTCGCCGACTTCGTCAAGACGGGACCCTAGCCCAGGGCCCATTCCGACGCCCTACCCTTCCTCCTCCGCCGTCCAGTCGCCGATGTCGGGCGACTGGCCGATCAGCGCGAGGCCGGAGGCGATCGACTCGAACTGGTCGGAGGAGACGAGCCGCTCCTCCCCGAAGCTCTCGGAGAAGATGCGCCGCACGGCGGGAACGAAGGACGAGCCGCCCGTCAGGAACACGCGCTCGATCCCGCCCTGCGTGACGTTGGCGGCCCGCAAGGCTTGCGACACCGTGTCGCGGATGCGCTGGAGGTCGTCGGCGATCCACTCCTCGAACTGGGCGCGGGCGATTGTCGCCGAGAGGTCGACGTCCCCGACGCGGAAGGCGAAGTCCGCGCTTTCCGCCGAGGACAGGGCCGTCTTGGCCCGCGAGACCGCCCGGTAGAGCGGAAATCCCAAATCATGCTCGATGAGCTCGGCGAACGCCGCGAGCCTGTCCGGGGCGGTGGCGCTGCGGATCAGCTCGCGCAGCTCCTTCAGGTCGCCGTTGGACTTCATCAAGGCGAGGTGGTTCCAGCGCGCGAAATTCGCGAAATAGTGGACCGGAATGGCGAGCGTCTTGCCGAAGGAGCGGTAGGACGTGCCCTTGCCGAGGCGCGGCGACACGACGTGGTCGATGATGCGGTGGTCGAAGGTGTCGCCGGCGATGCCGACGCCCGCATGACCCAGCGCCCTCGCCCGGCTCGCGGTCGTCTTTTCGAAGCGCATCACGGAAAAGTCGCTCGTGCCTCCGCCGAAATCGGCCACCAGCACGGTGGCGTCGCGCTCCAGCCGCCGCGCGAAGTGGAACGCCGCCGCCACGGGCTCGTAGACGAAACGCGCTCCCTCCAGCCCCGCTCGGGCGAAGGCGTCGCGATAGCGCCGCATGGCGAGCGCCGCGTCGGGGTTCGCCCCGGCGAAACGCACCGGCCGGCCCACCACCAGCCTCGCTCCGCCCGTCTCGAGGCGCGCGTGGCGAAACACTATTTTCAGAAACGTGGCGAGAAGATCCTCGAAGGCGTAGGCCGCGCCCAAAATGCGCGTGTCGCGAAAGGTCGCGCTCGCGGCGAAGCTCTTGAAGGACTGCATGAAGCGGTGCGCGTCGAGCCCTTCCAGGAACTCGTCCACCGCCCACGGCCCGGCCTCGACGCGCGCCGTCTGGATGCCCTTCACGCGTTGCTGCCAGAAGCACAGCGCCGAGATGAAGCCGGTGAGCGACTCGCCCCGGTGGTCGAAGGTGACGACCTTCGAGTCCCCGCCCGCCGCCAGGGCGAGCACGGTGTTGCTCGTGCCGAAATCGAGGCCGATCGACAATTGGGGCAAGAGGCGGCCTCCGTCGGGGGGACGCGGCTTTTACACGCGTCGCCCCCGCGCCTCAAGAGGCCCCGGCACCGGCCTCAGTTCACGATGGTCGCCTCGGTGGCGGCGCGCAGCTCCGCCTCGGTGACGCCCTCGGCCGTCTCGACGATCTTCAGGCCGCCGGGGACGACGTCGAGCACGCCGAGATTGGTGATGATGCGGTTGACGACGCCCTTGCCGGTGAGCGGCAGGGTGCATTTGCGCAGCACCTTCGACTCGCCGGTCTTGCTGGTGTGGTCCATCACCACGACGACGCGGCCGACGCCGGCGACAAGGTCCATGGCGCCGCCCATGCCCTTGACGAGCTTGCCGGGCACCATCCAGTTGGCGAGGTCGCCCTCTTCCGACACTTCCATGCCGCCGAGGATCGCCATCGCGATCTTGCCGCCACGGATCATCGCGAAGCTCTGGGCGCTGTCGAAGAAGGCCGTCTGCGGCAGCTCCGTGATGGTCTGCTTGCCGGCATTGATGAGGTCCGGGTCCTCATCGCCCTCGTAGGGGAACGGCCCCATGCCGAGCATGCCGTTCTCCGACTGAAGCGTCACGTGGACGCCCTCGGGGATGTAGTTCGACACCAGCGTCGGGATGCCGATGCCGAGATTGACGTACCAGCCGTCCTGCAGTTCGCGCGCGGCGCGGGCGGCCATCTGGTCGCGGGTCCAAGCCATGGTCAGAACTCCCTCAGGCGCGCTTGCGGACGGTGCGCTGTTCGATGCGCTTTTCGTGCTGGCCCTGGATCAGGCGGTGAACGTAGATGCCCGGCAGGTGGATGTGGTCGGGCTCCAGCGCGCCGAGCGGCACGATTTCCTCAACCTCGGCGATGCAGACCTTGCCGCAGGTGGCCGCCGGCGGGTTGAAGTTGCGCGCCGTCTTGCGGAACACGAGGTTGCCGGACGGGTCCGCCTTCCACGCCTTGACGATGGACAGGTCGGCCACGATGCCGCGCTCGAGGATGTAGGTCACGCCGTCAAAAAGCTTGTGCTCCTTGCCCTCGGCGATGACGGTGCCGACGCCCGTCTTCGTGTAGAAGCCGGGGATGCCGGCGCCGCCGGCGCGCATGCGTTCGGCCAGCGTGCCCTGCGGATTGAACTCCAGCTCCAGCTCGCCGGAGAGATATTGCCGCATGAACTCCGCGTTCTCGCCGACATAGGACGAGATCATCTTCCGGATCTGCTTGGTCTTGAGCAGGATGCCGAGGCCGAAATCGTCGACGCCGCAATTATTCGAGGCCACGACGAGGTTCTTGGTCCCCGCGTCGCGGATCGCATCGATCAGCAGCTCGGGGATGCCGCACAGGCCGAAGCCGCCGGCGGCGATGGTCATCCCGTCGAACAGCAGTCCGTCGAGCGCGGCGGCGGCGCTCTCGTAGGTCTTCTTCATGGGGTGGTTCTCTGGTGGCGGATGAAGGCGGCGGGCAGGAGGCCCGGCGGCGTCCCGTACGGAGATGGGCGGTGCATCATGAGGCTGCCTTGCTCTCGGTCCAGCGCTGCCGCCGGCGTTCTCCGGCATCGATACAGAAAATGCTGCGCTCGCGAAAGCTACCCATTCGGCGCGCCGGCGGCGCCGCTCCAGCCGGCGCCCCGGCGCGCCCGGCTTTCGGGGAACGCGGAGTCGGAGTACAACGCTGGCCGCGATCGCGCGTCGACCTTCCGGCGCGCCGATTCGCAGCGCTGTCCGGCGGCCACGTGCGCGAAACGACATGAAACCCGTCCCCCTTCTTGCCGCCGCCGCGATGACGGGCCTCGTCGCCTGGGCCGGCCTGACGTCCTGGCGCGTGCCGCGCGTCATTCTGGAACGCGAGGTCGGCGCGCAGATCCTCGGGCTGTCCGGCATGCGGGTGGACACGCGCGCGGTCGCCCTTTTCACCGCGCTGCCGTGGCCGAGGCTGACGGTCGATGAGGTCAGCCTCACGGACTCCGAGACCGGGCTGTCGCTGCGCGCGGCGGCCCTGCGCGGGGACCTTCGCCTGCTGCCGCTGGCCGGCGGCCGCCTGGAATTGGCGGACCTGACGTTGCAGGAGCCGACCCTCGCCGTTCCGGACGCGGCGCTGGCCCGCGGCGCCCTGGACCCGCTGGCGAAGCTGCTCGCCGCCCCGGCAGTCGAGATGCCGGACCTGCGCCGCCTGAAGCTCGCGGGCGGGCGGGTCGTCGCTCCCGATGAAAGCGGGGAGCTCCACGCGGTCCTGTCGGAAGTCAACGGCGCGATCACCCGCGGGCGCGACGACGGGACGCTCGATGCGCGGCTGTCGCTGCGCTGGCGCGGCGAGACCGTGGAACTGACAGCGGAGGGGCTGCGCCCCTCGGGGGCATCGCAGTCGGCGAGCCCCATCCATGTCTCCGCGAAATCCGGCCTCGGCGCGCTCGACCTGCGCGGCCGCTTCTCCGGCGGCGGCGGACGCCAGATCGACGGCGTGGTGTCGCTCGACACCGACGCGGCCGACCGCCTGCTCGCCTGGCTGGGGGTGACGCCTCCCCTGCCGCTCTCCGGCCGGCTCTCCGTGTCCGGCGACGCACGCCTGCTGCCCGGCGCGGTCTCCCTGGCGAACGCCCGCATCGCCAACGCCGCCGGGCGCTTCGACGGCGCGGTGACATTGCGCGACGCCGAGGGGCGTCCCGAGCTGGGCGGCACCTTGGCGACCGAGCGGCTTGACCTCACCCCGGCGTTGCAGGCGCTCGCCGCCTGGCGCGGCGGCGACGGCGCGTGGAGCCGCGAGCTTCTGGACCCGTCCGTGCTGCCCGTGGGCGAAATCGACCTGCGCCTCTCGGCGGCGACGGTGATCGCCGGCGGCGCGAGCTTCGCCAACGCGGCGCTGGCGGTGCGCGCCCATGCCGGGCGCACCGACATCGTCATCGGCAACGCCGACATGCTGCAAGGCCGCCTGAAGGGCCGGCTCGCCCTCGCGCCGAACGGCCCGTCCAGCATCGACATCAAAGCGCAGGCGACGCTCGAGGCCATCGACCCCGGCGCGCTGCTGGCGGCGATGGGCGCGGCGCGGCGGATCGCCGGGGTCGCCCACGCTTCGGTGCAGGTGGAGACCACGGGCGAGTCGCCGATGGCGCTGATGCGCGGCCTCGACGGCAAGGCCAGCGTCACGGTCAAAGGCGGCGAGCTGATCGGCGTCAACCTGCCGGACCTACTCTCCCGCTTCGAGAAGCAGCCGCTTTCCGCTGCCCTCGTCACGCGGGGCGGGCGGACGCCATTCGACTCCGCCGTGCTCTCCGGCCGCATCGCGAAGGGTGTCTTCGAGGTCGCCGACGGGACGATCGTCAGCGCCGATACGCGCGTGACGCTGGATGGCCGTATCGCCATCGCCGAGCGGCTCTACGCCCTCACGGGCGAGGCGCAGGCGACGCAACGTCCCGCCGGCGCGACCGCCGCGGTGGTGCTGCCGTTCGAGATCGGCGGCGCGCTCGAAAGTCCGGTCGTGACGCCGGACGCGCGCAGCCTGATCCGCCGATCCGGAGCGGCGGCGCCGTTCTTCGAGCCGAAGCGGCCGACACCGCCCGCCTCCGCCCCGGCTCTCGCCGAGCGAGCGCCCCCCTCGCCGTGACCGCGCCGGATTCGAGCCGCGACGCGCTGGCGAGTGTTCTGCGCGAGCGCCTGGCGTGCTGCCGCAGCGCCACGCAGGAGTTGGAGGCGTGGTGCCGCGCCCATGGCCTGCCCCGCGCCGACGGCGTCCGGGTGCGCCGCCACCCCGGTCCCGACGCGCCGCCGCCGGCGGCGATGGCGAGGCTTCTCGGCCCGCGCCCCGGCGAGCCGGTCCGCCACCGCCGCGTCGAGCTTGTCTACGGGGACGTGCCTCTCAGCCAAGCCGACAACTGGTATTTGCCGGATCGCCTGGACGTTTCGACGCGAATGCGGCTGGAGACCACCGACACGCCGTTCGGCTTCGCCGTCGCGGCGCTGGGGCCCAAACGCCGCACGCTGGCATTGCGCGCGCCCTCCGCGCTAAACGGGGAATGGCTGTTCGAGCTTGACGTCCTCGTCACCCGACATGACGGCATTCCCCTCGCCGCCATCGTGGAGCGCTACCGCGCCACGCTCGTCGACTTCGCGCGATCCGAGCCCGCCACGACGGAGTCCTGACGCACCCCGGCCGTCGCGCAAGGACGCGCTACGCCCCTTCCGCCCTTCCGGGCTCGGCGAGGCCGCGCTTGCTGGCGATGGAGAAGGCGAGGATGGCCAGCGTCACCACGCCGATCATGATCGTGCAGGCGGCGTTGATTTCGGGGGAGACGCCGAGGCGGACCTGACCGTAGATGCGCATCGGCAGCGTCGTGGCCCCCGGCCCGGAGGTGAAGCTGGCGATGACGAGATCGTCCAGCGACAGCGTGAAGGCTAGCATCCAGCCCGCCGCCACGGCCGGGGCGATGAGCGGCAGCGTCACCTGGAAGAAGGTCGCCAGCGGGGTTGCGCCGAGGTCCATCGCCGCCTCCTCCAGGCTGCGATCCATGGTCACGAGGCGCGACTGCACCACCACCGTGACGAAACACATGGAAAAGCTCACATGCGCCAGCGTCACCGTCCAGAAGCCGCGGTCGACGTCCAGCGCCACGAACAGCAACAGCAGCGACAGGCCGGTGATCACCTCGGGCATGACCAGCGGGGCGTAGACCATGCCGGTCAGCAGCGTCCGCCCGGCGAAGCGGCCGAAGCGCACCAGCGCCACCGCCGCCAGCGTGCCGAGCACGGTGGCGAACGTGGCCGACAGAACGCCAATGCGTAGCGAGACCCAGGCGGCTTCCAGCAGCGGCCCGTTGCCGAGCAGCGCGGCGTACCAGCGGGTCGAGAACCCGCCCCAAACCGTCACCAGCTTCGACTCGTTGAAGGAGAAGACGACGAGCAGCACGATCGGCAAATAGAGAAAGGCGAAGCCCAGCGTCAGCGACACGACGTTGAACGCAGTGAGGCGGGGCGTCATGTCGGCGCCTCCGTCCGGCGCGCCTCTTCGCGCCGCCACAGCACCATGGGCGCGACCACGGCGACGAGCAGCACGACCGCCACCGCCGAGGCGAGCGGCCAGTCGCGGTTGCCGAAGAACTCCGACCACAGCACCGTGCCGATCATCACCGTCTCGGAGCCGCCGAGCAGGTCCGGGATGACGAACTCGCCCAGCGCCGGGATGAACACCAGGAAGCAGCCGGCCGTCACGCCGGGCCGCGACAGCGGCAGCGTGACGAGCCAGAAAGTCTTCCAGGGCGGCGCGCCGAGGTCCTGCCCGGCCTCCAGCAGCGTCGGGTCGATGCGCTCCAGCGCCGCATAGAGGGGCAGCAGCATGAAGGGCAGATAGGAGTAGACCAGGCCG
Organism: Alsobacter ponti; assembly: GCF_024294805.1. Classification (GTDB taxonomy): domain Bacteria; phylum Pseudomonadota; class Alphaproteobacteria; order Rhizobiales; family Beijerinckiaceae; genus Alsobacter; species Alsobacter ponti. Next base: position 157,627 of record NZ_JANCLU010000006.1, on the reverse strand, counting down.
ATCTGCACGGCCCATTCGGTGTTGAGGATCTCGAGCGGCGTGTCGATCAGCCCCAGCCATGCCAGCGCCGCGTTGAGCAGGCCCTCCGGCTTGAGGATGCCGATCCAGGCGTAGACGCGGATCAGGAAGCTCGTCCAGAACGGCAGCATGGCGAGCAGCAGCAGGGCCGGCCGAAGACGCCCCGGCGCGCGCGCCATGGCGTAGGCGACGGGATAGGCGATGAGCAGCGCCAGCACGGTCGCCGTCGCGGCGAGACGCAGCGAGGTGAGGACGGCGTCGAGATAAAGCGGCTCTTCCGCGAGCAGCCGGTAATTGTCGAGGCTGAGGGCGGACAGCTTGTCGAGGACATCGCCCGGACCGTCGCCGGCGGCGAAGGCCGGCCGGTAGGGCGGACGCGCGTTGGCCTTCTCGGACAGGCTGATCTTCGCCACCAGCCCGAAGGGCGCGAGGAAGAAGGCGACAAGCCAGGCGAAGGGCAGCCCCGCCACCAGCGCCCGCCCCGCCCGGGCCCGCCTCTCCGCGCCGCTCCGCATTTCGGCTTACCGCGTCAGCAGCACGGCGTCGGCCGGATCGAAGCCGATCCAGGCGCGCTGATGAGCCGACAGTCCCGCCTCGGGGCGGCGGGAGGCGTTGAGCCGCGACACCCGCACCGTCCCGCCGCCGGGCAGGCGCAGGCGCACCAGCGTCTTGTCGCCAAGATAGCCGAGATCCCACACCTCGGCCTCCAGCACGTTGGGCGTGCCGGCCTCGGGCGGCTCCGTCCACAGGCGCAATTTCTCGGGACGCAGGGCCAGCGTGACCGCCGAGCCCTCGGCCGGAGCCTCGCGCGCGGCCACCACGAACTCGGGCGAGGACGCGCCCAAAGCGGCGCGCACGCGCAGCCGCGCCGCCGCTCCGTCGAACGCGCCGGCCACGCCCTCGATCAGCGTGGAGTCGCCGACGAACGCCGCGACGCCGCGGGTGGCGGGCGTCTCGTAGACCTCGGCCGGCGCGCCCACCTGCACCAGCCGGCCCTTCTCCATCACGCCGATGCGGTCGGCCATCGCCATCGCCTCGTCCTGGTCGTGCGTGACCATGAGGAAGGTGAGGCCGAGCCGCGCCTGCAATTCCTTCAACTCGAAGCGCGTGTCCTCGCGCAGCTTGCGGTCGAGCGCCGCGAGCGGTTCGTCGAGCAGCAGCACAAGCGGCCTCTTGACCAGCGCGCGGGCCAGCGCCACACGCTGTTTCTGCCCGCCCGAGAGCTGGTGGGGACGGCGCTTCTCCAGCCCCTGGATCTGGACCGTCCGCACGATCGCGGCGACGCGCTCGGCGATCTCGGCGCGCGGCACGCCGTCCTGCCGCAGCCCGAAGGCGATGTTGGCCTCCACGCTCATGTGCGGAAACAGCGCATAGGACTGGAACATCATGTTGACCGGGCGGCGATGCGCCGGCACGCCGGCGAGGTCGGCCCCGTCGAGCAGGATACGGCCGGAATCCGGCGTCTCGAATCCGGCCAGCGTGCGCATCAGGGTCGTCTTGCCGCATCCCGAGGGACCCAGCAGGCAGAAGAACTCGCCCTGCGCGATGTCGAGGTCGACGCCGGCCACCGCGCGCGCCGCGCCGAAGCTCTTGGTCACGCCCTCGAAACGGATCAGCGGCGCGGGCCGGCCGGGAGGCTCAGCCATTTGAACGGCGCGCCTCGGCCAACCGCTCCTCGAGGATCTTGGGCCTGCGGATCACCAGCGCGCCGCGCGTGCGCACCACGACTTCCTCGTGGCTCAGCGACGACAGCTCGCGCGTCACCTGTTCCCGGCGGCAGCCGATCCGCGCCGCCAGCACGTGGTGGAAGGGCGGCGGAGAGACCGCCCGCTCTCCGGGCGCGCCGGGACGCTGCACGGAGAGCCGCAGCAGCTCCGAGTACAGCCTGTGCTTCACGTCGAAAATCGAGTGCTCGGTCAGGCGGGCGTTGAGGTCGCGGATGCGCGAGGTGAGCAGGCGCAGCAGCCTGTCGGCCACCACGGGCGAGGTGTGCACCGCCTCGCGGAACACGGAAGCCGGCATGATGCACATCTCGGCGTTGGTCAGCGCTGTGACGTTGGCCGAGCGCGGCGTCTCGTCGATAGCCGACAGTTCGCCGAAATACTGGCCGCCCTTCATCTCCCCCAGGATGATCTCCTTGCCCGCCACCGTGCGGATGAGGATTCGCACGTCGCCGGACATGATGAAGTAGACGTCGGAAGACAGATCCGCGAAGTCGACGATGATCTCGCCCGCGTCGTAGCGGCGCCAAGTGCAGCGGCGGTCGAACTTCTCGAAATCGAGTTCGGAGTCCTTGAAGAAAGGGACGCGCGCCAGCGTCTGCATCGGGCGAATTCTCCTGCCGCTGCGCCATGCTTATGGCCAGCCGTCGCGTCGTCAAGTGTTTGCACGGAAAGAGAATGTCATTCGGTGAACGGCCGTTTCGCCAGGCTCAAGCTTGGCCATTCCCGGTTTTTCGAACAGGTCGCCTTCGAAGTCCTCCGGGTCGCCCATGCCGCTCCATCCCTCGATGCACAGGAACGGCGCGCCCGGCCGGCTCCACAGCACGATGCCCGGCAGGTTCTCCAGCGTCACGGAGAGCTCGGCGCCCGGCGCGCCGAAGCGCAGGGACTTGCTCGCCGCGCCCAGGAAGCACAGCGCCTCCGCGCTGAAAACGTCCGAATCGACCGGCAACACGCGGCCCCGCAGCGGAATCGGCCTTGTTCGCCGTGAAAACAGGCCGCCCGGCGCGATGACCGGCACCTCGGGCCGCTCGGCGGCCTCGAACTCGATCGCGTGCGGCTTGCCCTCCGCGCCGGGCAGCGGCCAGCGGAAACCGGGGTGAAGGCCGGCCGCGTAGGGCATCGTCCCGTCCCCCCTGTTCGCCACGGAGATCTCGACCTCGATGGCCTCCGGCGTCAGCCGGTAGGCGAGTTCGAGCCGGAACGCGAATGGATAGAGCGCGCGGGTCCGCGCGTCGTCCTCGAGCGCCAGGCGCACCCGATCCGGTCCGCGTTCCACGACGGAGAAGACCGATTCGTGCGCGAAGCCATGGAGGCCGAGCGGATACTCGCGTCCGCCCACCCGCACCTTGCCGCCGCGCGTCCAGCCGACCACCGGGAACAGCACCGGACTGCAATCGCCCCACCAGCGGTCGTCGCCGTGCCAGAGCAGGTCGCGTCCGTCGACCGACCATTCCCGCAGTTCCGCCCCGTGCGACGAGACGACGGCCCGCGCCGCGCCCGATTCGAGCCTCGCCTCCTCCATGCCTCCCCCCGCTCGCCCTGCGCCGCTGCCCGCGACCGGCGTCCCGCACACTGGCCGATGCGCCCGGATTCGCCCAGCCGGAACGGCTTGGGTCTTGCGAAAGGCCCGCGCCGCCAGCCGTCGCGCCGTCGCCGCGATTTCATCCGCGAAGGCGCTGGACAGTCCCGATCCTGTTCTCTATAACCCGCCGCGTTCCCCCCGGCCCCGGCCGGCGCCACGGAACGCCCAGGTAGCTCAGTTGGTAGAGCATGCGACTGAAAATCGCAGTGTCGGTGGTTCGATTCCGCCCCTGGGCACCATTTTTCCTCGGCAAGTCAATGACTTAGGGCTCCACGTGCTCCGGGCGGCAATTTCCATGTCGTTCTTGGGTTTCGCTGGGGTGTCGAGAGCGACTTGCTTGAACGAAACGGCGTCTCACGGCACGTGACGGATCGATCTGACCGACATGCGACAAGAGCCGCAACGGGCTCTCTTCGGGCGCTGTCGAAGACGTCGCAATCCGTAGGCTGACGGTTGCCTGCCGACTCGTGCTCATAATCATCACACGGGGATTTTTGAGCACGAGAAAGGGCGAGGATCGCTCCTCGCCCCTGTGATCGCTGCGACACGGCCAACAGCTCCCGACCGTCGGTTGATCGCTGTGCAGCCAGACTACGCCGACAGCGCCACCCTTGCCTGCTGCTCGGCCTCCGATCCCTTCGGCCACTCCCACGCTGATCGCGGCTTGTGCGCCTTCGCCAGCTCCGGGAACTTCTTCGCCTCGCGCACCGCAATCCGCAGCTTCTCGCGTGCAAGACTCGGATCGAGCTTCAGTTCGGTGCAGATGGCCTTGAGGCTCACCACGTCGGCGGCCTTGGGCGCGCTCGTCTCGGGCTTGGCGGCAGAAATCGGCTTCGCGGAAACAGCCTTCATCGTCGTCATGATCGTCCCTCCTTCGTTGGACGATCAGACCAATAAAACGAGATTTGCGGGCGTGTCAGGGAAAATCCTGTTTGGATCGACACTAAACTATTGAGTTGGGGCAAGCCTAAGGTCAGATAGCAACGCAAGCGCCTTCTCAAGGCGACCGTTGCCGGTCTTGCCGGCCTTGCGGACCTCGATCTCAGTGCGCCAGTCGGGCACTTTCTCCACGAACGCGAGCCAATGCACGGTTGCGGCAAGCTCCAGAACAGTCGAGGTGCAGCCCGCGAACTTGGCGAGGTACTTCTTGGCATCCTCCGCGCTGAGGTCGCCGAGCTGAAGAGGCTCGGGAGTTTTCGGCTGGGTCCTGAACGAGCTATAGGGTGCGCCGTCCGCAATGCGGAAGCTGACCACCTCGCTGATATTCCCCCAGAATTTCGCATCCGTGACAGCGTCGGAGATGGCCTCCGAGTACGGGCCGTAATGGTGATACTCAAACGGTGCGCCGCTCTTCATACCCAGTTGGTCGAGCAGATAGACGACCTTCTGCAAACGAATGCGGCCAACCAGCTCCCCGCCCGCCAATGCCACTGTTCCTACCACTAGATGGTCAAGTTCCGGCATGGCTGTCTCCCCTGACATTCAAGACCTTTGTTCGGTCCTCTTGGTTAATGAAGTAATAACGCAGGATCTCCTGCTCCTCATAAAGAGCAGCTACCGGTTTCGACAGAGACGCGATATCGACAACGAGCCCACCCTCACGGCGTATGTGAACACGCTTATGCGGCTTCACTGTCTCTTTCGTGGGGTCTTTGTAAATGGACAATGGCGCTCTGTCTTCGAAGACCGACTTTCCAAGTTCGCTTTTCATATTCTGATCGATAAACCTGCGTCGGGCAAAATCATGCGGCTGCGGGTTCACCATGTCGATAGCAACACCCTTCATGATACCCCGGGAGCAAATGCGCTCCGCGAAATCCCGAATCGATCCCTTTCCCTTCGCAGCTGATACCTCCAGCGCGCTCCAGACAACGGCGTCGTCGAGAGCGAAGTAGCTCTTCAGGTCGGGTGTCGCCTTGGCGTAGTAGACCCGTAGCGGGTGATAAACGGGCACAGCCAAGTCGGCCCCTCGCCCTTTGGCCGCCTCTTCGCTGAAGGCCAGCAAGAAGGCCGTCAGCATCTTCTCAATGCCGCGCGTAGTCTTGTGAAGATACACCTGCGAGTACAGGTGGAAGCGGGCAAGAATGAAGCTCTCGGCGGACTGCAGCGCCTTCTCCTCGAAGGCAAACACTTGAACAGTCTCACCGCCGCTATCCTCCGCGTCCTCGCCGCTGTTCGCCGGAACGTGGACCACGCGCAGGTTGTCGAGCAGCCAATCGAGGTCGATCGCACCTGCGCCTGAGCCGGTCATCATCCTGTCTCGTTGGAGATAGTCCAACCGATCGGCATCAAAGGAGCTGGATACAACTGAGGAATAAAGGTCCTGCTTGCTACCCTTCAGCATCTCCGCGATGTCATCGGCGATGGCTCCGTCTGCGCCGAACTCCTCCTTCAGGATACGGCGGATATCGCCGTCCTTCCGCTGGATCAGCTCGGCGGTCCAATGTTCATGGTCGCGGTATTTTTCCTTCGCAACACGTGCCTTTTCGGCGTTCTCGAACGCGTGACTGAAAGGTCCATGTCCTAGGTCGTGCAGCAGCGCTGCCAACAGTGCGGTGCGCATTCGCGACTGATTGCGCTTGTCAGCGGGCACATAACGCTCCGCCACCTTCATCAACCGCCGTGCGAGGTGGAACACGCCAATGGAGTGCGACAGGCGCGTGTGGGTTGCGCCGGGGAAGGTGAACTCCGACACGCCGAGTTGCTTCACCCGGCGCAATCGCTGGAATTCCGGGGTGTTGATCAGACGCCATGCCGCCTTATCGACTTCGTCGGAGAAGTCGAAGGTGATCAGCCCGTGCACGGGATCTCGGATCCGTTTGATCATGCGATCCATCCAGAACAAATAATGAACAAACGGCGTCATGGCAAGCGAATTTGCGCGCTCGCCGCGAGCCAAGAACCCTTTATCCGCCTGCCCACGCGCTCCAGTCGCCCCTCCCAAACGGCAGAACTGAGGGAGTCGCGTGGAGGGTGCCCTTCAGAGAGCAGCAGCCAGCGCCAAAATCGATTCTACGCAGAAACGAGTTTTGCGGGCGTCCCTATGCAACACAAGGCTGGAGCGGCCATCGCAGCTGAGAAATGAAGGCCCCGACCAGGTCGAGGCCTTCCCCTCGAGACCCTCAGCCGCACTCGGGCTGGGCGAGCAGGTTGTTGCTCCAGACCCCGTCAGCGTAGGTCTGGAGGAACTTGTTTCCCGCCCTGCTCGTGTTGACACCCACCCAGGCAGTGCGGCCGGCCGCATCCCGGGTGTAGAAGCGGTGGGACTTGCTCTCGATGAGCCTCACGATGGTCGCAACTGGGTCCTTCCAGCGGCCAACGCCGTTGGGATTGGGCCCGCCCACGTGGGTGATCGCCTCGTGAGGGCTATTGCGATCCGGCTTATTGACGCAATCGATCTGATAGTCGGCCATGGCCGCCATCTCCTTGAGTCTAGCGACCCGTCCGAAGCGCCGGGTCATTGATCTTTAAGGAGGGGCCAGCTAGAAACGTGGTGCTTAGACACGAACTAGCAGGGCTTCGGCCCCTTGGAAGCCGGCTGTTAGCGCAGCCGGCTTTCCTGCCACTTGACCTTAGGGGTCAGGTACGGCCCCTTCGGCGGCAGTTCGTCAGGATCGGCAGGAGTAACGCCGGGGTACCGGCTGCCATCCTTGATCTCAGCGATCCGGCCCTGATTCACGCCGAAGAACGCTGCGATGTCATGATGACGATCGCCCCTCAGGATCATGCCGCGGATCAGCGCCGCGTCGGACTCGGAAATGGCCAGCCCGCTGGGCTCGGCACGCGCACTCATGGGAACCTCCTTGGTTCGCTACGGGACGCCGGACTAGTGCCCGACTATCCGCATATGCCGCGTGACTCTGCCCGCGTCAAGGCCGAATTTAGCGCCAAGCAAATCCGTAGCGTGCTACAAAGTATATTTCGTATTGACCTACGGGCTTCAGTTCTGTACAAAAGTTGGCATGAAGCGCACTGACCCGCAACCGTCCGCACACGCCGTGATCGCGCGGCTTGGAGACATCTCAGAGGTGTTCGCCGGCATCGGCGTGTCGCGTGAGGACAGCGTTGAGCATCCCGGCGAAAAGTTGCCGGTCATTGGCGTGCGCCATCTTCAGGATGCTGGGGTGGCGGCTATCGCGGAATTGGATTCCGTCGGCTTTGCGTCACCTTCACGCGCCCTCGCCAATGCGGTCCACGTTGATGACGTTCTGCTAACCGGGCGGGGCACCGTCCTGAAGTTCGGGCTTGTCGGGCCGGAATCGGACGGCGCCATCGCTAGCGGCAACATTATCGTCGTTCGCCCCGGTCCAGGCGTGGTGGGGGGCGCGCTGTTCGCGCTGCTCGCCAGCGACACGTACCGGCCGAAGATCGAGGTGCTGCGGCGCGGCGCGACGACGCTGCTATCGCTGTCGCCGAAGGACATCAAGAACCTAGAGGTGACCTTACCGCCCATCGAAGAGCAGCATCGCATCGCGGCGCTCGCGATCGAGGCGCAGGCCGCTTACCGCGCGGCCCTCGAAGCCGCCGAAATCCGCCGCTCACTCGCGCGCGCCGTCATGGATGCGCGTCTGTTCGCCCATCAGACGACCGGGAAAACCGATGACTAAGCTCACCAAGGACGAACTGTTCAACAATCTCTGGAAAGCGGCGGACATCCTGCGCGGCTCCATCGATAGTTCGGACTACAAGATTTACATCTTCGGCTTCCTCTTCCTGAAGCGCCTGTCGGACCGTTTCGAGGAAGAGGCGCGCGAGAGCATCAAGGCCGGCGTGCCGGCTGAATTGGCCTACACCGATCCGGACGAGCATGAATTCTTTGTGCCCGAGCGCGCACGCTGGAGCGCCATCAGCAAGCTGACGACCGGCATCGGCGACCATCTCAACAAGGCTTGCTACGCGATTGAAGAGGCCAACACCTCAATCCAGGGTGTGCTCGCTAACATCGACTTCAATTCGGAATCGCGTCTCGGTGACGAGAAGAACAAGGAGAAGGTCCTGTCCCTTCTCATCTCGCTGTTCTCGACCATCAACCTGTCCAACTCGTCGCTCTCCGAACCGGACATGCTCGGGCGGGCCTATGAACGCCTCATCGAATGGTTCGCGGACGATGCGGGCAAAAAGGGCGGCGAGTTCTACACGCCGCATCCCGTCGTCAAGCTCATCGTGGAGGTGCTGGACCCGCGGCCGGGCATGCGCATCTGCGATCCGACCTGCGGCTCAGGCGGCATGTTGATCGAGAGCGCGCGACACGTCGCGGATATCGAGGGCAAGCGCCTGGGCGAGCCGATCAACGTCACCCTGCACGGGCAGGAAAAGAACCTCGGCACCTGGGCCATCGCCAAGATGAACCTGCTGCTGCATGGGCTGCGCGATGCGAAGATCGAGAAGGGCGACACCATCCGCAACCCGCGCCTGCTGGACGGCGATGGCAACCTGATCGTCTACGACCGGGTCATCGCCAACCCGCCGTTCTCGCTCGACAATTGGGGCGCGGATGACGTCTCGGGCGAAGCCGAGAAGCAGGGCCATAACCGCTTCGTCTACGGCATTCCGCCCAAGAACATGGGCGACATGGCCTTCGTGCAGCACATGGTGGCGACGCTGAAGCCGGGCGGACTGTGCGGCGTGGTGATGCCGCATGGCGTGCTGTTTCGCGGCTCGGGTGATGGGCGCATCCGCGAGGGGATGCTGAAGGCCGATCTGTTCGAGGCGATCATCGGCCTGCCGGAAAACCTCTTCGCCGGCACGGGCATTCCCGCGACCGTGCTGGTGCTCAACAAGGCGAAACGGCCCGAGCGCAAAGGCAAGGTGCTCTTCATCCATGCGGCGAAGGAATATGAAGAGCGGCCGCGCAAGAATGTGCTGACCGAAGACAACATCAAGCGCATCGCGGACGCCTATCGCGCGTGGACGGATGAGGACCGCTTCAGCCGCGTGGTGGACATGAAGGAGATCGCGGAGAACGACTTCAACCTCAACATCTCCCGCTACATCGACACGCTGGAGCCGGAAAAGCCGATCGACGTGAAGGCCGAACTCGACAAGTTGCGGCAGGCTGAACAGGCGCGAGACGAAGCCGTGGCCCGCATGAACGCCCTTCTCAAGGAGATGGGCTATGTCGGGTAAGGACCAAGAACACTGGACGCGCTTGCGAGGCTTGATCGTAGAACAATCACGGCGTGTGGGATCAATTTGCGCCCCCCCCGTTGCAAGCGTGACAAACAGCAACGGCATGCAGCCTGCGGAGACTACTTTCTCCCGGCAGGTCTTCAGCCGCGACCTGAGCAACTATAAGATTGTCCAAACCGGAGATTACGCGTTTAACCCGTCTAGGGCGAACGTCGGTTCGCTGGCGCGAAACGAGCTAGGGATCGATGTTTGTGTCTCTCCAATGTATACGGTATTCAAAGTTACATCTGGTGATGTTGATGCGCGGTACCTCCATGCCTTTTTGAAAAGCCGAAGATTCATCGGGCGCGTTGGGTCCAGCTTGCAGGGGTCAGTTCGCGAAGCGCTGAGCTTTGATACGCTTGAGACTTTTCCCTTCTGGCTGCCTCCGCTCGGCGAACAGCGGGCGATTGCCGATGTCCTGGGTGCGGTGGATGCGGGTATACGCAAGACTGAAGAGCTGCGCGCTCAGCTGCTTGATACAGCCGATGCCCTCGCAGAAGCTCTCTTCAAAGGGGTCGATCCTGTAACAGGAGAAAAGAACACTTCGGGTTGGAGGAGTTCGACCTTGGCTGCGGAGATGGCGACCATTCAAGTCGGCATCGTGGTCAAGCCGGCATCGTATTACGTTCCCAGCGGTGGCGTACCTGCGCTCCGCTCTCTCAACGTCAGACCCAACCGGTTGAACCTCTCTGACGTGGTCCGCATTTCGGATGATGGTCACCGCTTGAATGGTAAATCGGCCCTCCGACCCGGCGACGTCGTCACGGTAAGGACCGGCGAACCCGGCAAGACAGCCGTAATTCCGAGCGACTTCGGGCCTCTGAACTGCATTGACATCATCTTTTCTCGCCCCGGCTCGGAAATTCGCGGCGAGTACGTGAGCTACTTCATGAATTCAGGGGCGGCGAAGCGCCAGATTTCAGTTCTGCAAGGAGGACTTGCTCAACAGCATCTCAATGTCGGCGAGATGAAGCGCATCAAGATTGAGGTACCTCCGCTCCCTTATCAGGATCAAGCAATAGGCTTCTTGAATGCGCTTTGGCTTCGTTTCGAAACGGAGGAGGTGGAACTAAGCCAGCTTTGCCAACTGCGAGACGCCCTGGCCCAAGAACTCCTCTCCGGCCGCCTGCGGCTTCCCGAAAGCATGATCGCGCGGCACGCCGAAACATCGGGCCAAGCGGCATGACGACCTCCAACGAGGCGCTGGAACGCGACTGGGTGGAGGAACCGGCTGCCGACCTCTTGCGCGTGCTCTTCGACTACAAGCCGCTCAGCGGTGAGGATGTACAGCACCTCCGGGAGGGCATCGTCAGCGAGCCGGTGCTGACCGTCCGCCTCGCCGAATGCCTGAAGCGCCTCAATCCGTGGCTGGCGGACGACGGTTTGCGCCGCGCGCTCAACGCCGTCACCCGCATCGTCGCGGCAGACGTAATGGAGGCCAACGAGGCGGCGCATACGGCTTTGTCCTACGGCGTCACCGCGCCCCACACGGAGAATGGACGGCGGCAAGACCGCACGGTCCGCTTCTTCGATTTCGACGATCCCGCCGCCAACAGCTTCGAGTTCGCCCGGCAGGTTGCGATCAAAGGTCCCCGGCAGGACATCATCCCGGACATCATCGTCTATGTGAACGGGCTGCCGCTCGCGGTGATTGAATGCAAATCGCCCGCGCTCGCCGACCCGATCGGCGAGGCCATGCGCCAATTCCGCCGCTACGAGGGGCGCGACGAGTTCACCGGGCTCGGCGTGCCGCGTCTGTTCGAGACCGCGCAGGTGTCCATCGCGCTCGCGCGCGACGTGGCGAAATACGGCACGACGCTGACGCCCGTCCGCCACTGGGCGGAATGGAAGGACCCCTATCCACTCACGCTCGATCAGCTCGCCTCCCAACTCGCGCGCCCACCGACGGGGCAGGACGTACTGCTGGCCGGACTTCTGGCGCCCGCAAACCTCCTGGACCTCGTCCGCAACTTCGTGATGTTCGAGACGATCGACGGAAAGCGGGTGAAGAAGCTCGCCCGCTACCAGCAGTTCGTCGCCGTCGGCAAAGCGATCGATCGCATCCGCACGGCGAAAGACCCCAAGCGGCGCGGCGGCGTGATCCACCATACGCAAGGTTCTGGCAAATCGCTGACCATGGTGTTTCTGGCAACGAAGCTGCGGCGTCTGCCGGAGGCGGAAAACCCGACGCTCGTTATCGTCACCGACCGCACGGACCTTGACGACCAGATCACCGCCCAGTTCAAGCGCTCGGGCTTCCCGAACCCTGTCCAGGCCGAAAGCGGCAACGCCTTGCGGGATGCTCTCTCGGGCAGCGTCGGTACGACGGTGCTCACGACCGTGCACAAGTTCCACAGCGCTGTGCCGAAGCGCTCCTCGGTCATCTCTGATGCGTCGAATGTGTTCGTCATGGTGGATGAGGCGCACCGCACGCAATACGGCGCACTCGCGGCCCGGATGCGAGCCGGGCTGCCCAATGCCTGCATGCTCGCCTTCACCGGCACGCCTATCGACAAGAAGGATCGCAGCACCCGCGAGGTGTTCGGCGACTATCTGCACCGCTACCTGATCGACCAGGCCGTGAAGGACGGCGCGACGGTGCCAATCTTCTACGAGATGAGGGACGCTCGGCTGCGGATCGCAGGACGCGATATAGAAGCGGATTTGCGCGAGGCGTTTCCGGAATTGTCGGACGCGGAGCTTGAGAAGCTGAAACGTAGCGCGCCGGAGAAGCTGGCGGGCTCTCCGCAGCGGGTCGAAGCCGTCGCCAACGACATCCTGGATCATTACCGCACGACTATCGAGCCGAACGGCTTCAAGGCGCAGATCGTCACGGCGAGCCGGGACATCGCCGTGAGCTATGTGGAAGCGCTGCGCCGCATGGGGGCCCCGGAATGCGCGCTGATCATGTCCGCCTCGAATGGAGATAGCGCCCGGCTGCAGGCCCATCACCTCTCGAAACGAGATCGAGACAATCTCATCGCCCGGTTCAAGCGGAAGGACGACCCGCTCAAGATCCTGGTCGTTTGCGACATGCTGCTGACCGGCTTCGACGCCCCCGTTGAACAGGTGCTCTATCTCGATGCGCCTCTGCGCGAGCACACGCTGTTGCAGGCCATCGCCCGTGTGAACCGTACGGCGGACGGCAAGACCTACGGGCTTGTGGTTGACTACTGGGGCGACAACCGGCGCATCGCCGACGCGCTGGACCTATTCTCGGAAGAGGACGGCGTGACGAACGCGCTGCGACCGCTCTCCGACAAGGTGCAGTTGCTCGAGAGCCGCCACCGCGCCGCCATCCGGCTCTTCGAGGGCATCGACCGGAATGATGAGCGAGCGTGCCTCGACCTTCTCAAGCCCGACGACACGCTGGCGAAGTTCGAACTCGACTTTCTGCGCTTCGCGGAAGCGATGGATATGGTTCTCCCCGATCCGAAAGGGCTTGAGGAACCCTACGTCTCCGACCTCAAGTGGCTGTCACGGCTGCGGGTAACATCACGGCGCGAGCACCATTGGGTGCCGTTTGATCCGAAAGACTACGGCGCCAAGGTCGGCGACATCATCTCGAAGCATCTCACCGTCGAAGGCGTGGAGACGCTGCTCACGCGGTGGGACATTCTGGATCCCGCGTTCAAGCCGCATCTCGACAGCCTGACGTCGGCTGAGGCCAAGGCGGCGGAAATCGAACACGCCATACGCCACGAGATCCACGTCCACCGCGACGAAAACCCGACGGCCTATGCCTCACTTTGGGAGCAGCTGGAAAAGATCGTCAACAAGCGCCGGGAGGATCGCGTGGCCGCCGCGAGCGCGCTGGGGCGATTGCGCGACCTTGAGGCCCTGGCAGCTAGGGTTCCGGACGCCCGTGCAGGTAAGACTGAAAGCGCGTCGCGGTTGGACGGGACTGCCGGGCGCATTCTGCCTTTCGTAAGTGATAGGTTGCCCGCGAATGCGCGAGAAGCTGCGGCATCCGACATTGCAGCCGCTCTTGAGGGCTATGCTGGCTTTGTCGACTGGCAACAAAAAGAAGACGTTCAGCGGCAAATGCGCCGAGCGATCAAGGAGCGCCTTCGCTCTATTGGTCTCGATGCGGCCACAATAGAAGCGGCGACGGCGAGCATGATGGATGTCGCGCGAAAGAGCCTGGCCAGATGACGACGCCGACGCATGAACTCGGCTTTGGTGGTGAACTCATCCGCTTTGCCATCGAACGGACGACGCGGCGTAAGACAGTTTCGATCGCGGTTGGATATGACGGCGTGCGGGTCCTCGCGCCTTCCGACATGGACGACGCCCATGTGCTTGACATCGTGTGCAAGAAGGGGCCGTGGGTCCTACGCAAGCAAGCGGCTTACCGTGAGCTAGGTGGCACGCCCATTCAGCGTGAGTTCGTCGGTGGAGAGACTTTTCACTATCTTGGCCGCGCCTATCGGCTCCGGGTCGTGCAGGATGCCGACGCGATCACAACGCGGATCACGGCGCGTGGTACAGCGCTGATCGCTCCGGTTCTTCCCGATCTTTCGCCCATGCTTCGGCGGGCCGCAATCCGTAGCGCATTGCGGCATTGGTATCGCGACAAAGCCAAAGAGCGCTTTCCCGAACGAGCCAAAATAATTGCTGAAACTCTCGGCATTCCGCGTCCGCCGATCTATGTTGTGGATCAATCAAAACGATGGGGCAGTTGCGACGCTCGCGGCCGGATCCGACTGAATTGGCGGCTCGTGATGGCTCCCGTTTCATTGATCGATTACGTGATTGCTCACGAGGCATGCCACATCCTCGAACACAACCACACGCGTCGGTTTTGGCGATCTCTCGAAACAGTTATGCCCGACTACGAAAGCAGGATTCACGAATTGGATCGGCGCGGGTTCAGCTACGCTTGGTGAGTGGATCACATGACACTTTGGCTTGTCCGTTCCGGCAAGTATGGTGAGCGCGAAAGCGTCGCGCTCGATAACGGGTTGGCGGTCATCGGCTGGGACAACGTTCCAGATTTGGAAGCCATCAAGACCAGAGAAGAGCTCTACGCCACTCTCGAAACCAATTACCCCGACGAAAAAGGCAAGACGCTTTCCAACTGGGAAAGTCAGCTATGGCCGTTCGCTCACATAATGGCGAAGGGTGACCTTGTGGTCATGCCGTTGAAGACCCGCGCGGCAGTCGCGATCGGGCGTGTCGCTGGGCCATACAAGTATCGGACTGACCACGGTGAAATCCGCCACACGAGGGCGGTCGAGTGGCTGACAGAGGTTCCGAGAAGCGCCTTTGCGCAGGATCTACTCTACTCATTCGGCTCGTTCATGACGGTGTGCCGAGTACATCGTAATGACGCGGAAGTCCGTGTGACTTCGGTGCTTAATGGGAAAGGTGACCCAGCGCTTTCCGGAAAGCTTGGCAGCGCCAACGGACTGCCCGGACCGAAGAAGCAGGCTGATAGCGTAGCGTCCGCAGATGATGTCGCATCTCCGGTCGATCTGGTGCAGGTCGCGGATGACGCCATCCGCGCGAAGATCGCCACTGCTTTCAAGGGTCACAAGCTCTCGACGCTGGTCGGGGCAATTTTGGAGACTCAGGGCTACCGAGTCGTGGTCTCCCCACCCGGTGCGGATGGCGGCGTCGATATCGTTGCCGGCAAAGGGCCACTCGGATTTGATCCTCCGCGCCTCGTCGTGCAGGTCAAATCCCAGGACACGTCGACAGACGTGACCGTGCTTCGTGAGTTGCAGGGCGTCATGCGCCAGTTCTCGGCGGAACAAGGGCTGCTCGTCGCATGGGGCGGAGTGACAAAGGCACTCGCCAAGGAGGCCCAGCGCCTATTCTTCGAGATCCGAATCTGGGATGCAGGCGAAGTCGTCCGGGCAGTTCAACAAAGCTATGAGCACCTGAGCGAGGACGTTCAGGCCGATTTGCCACTTAAGCGCATTTGGGTTTTGGCCGAGCAGGAGTGATCTCGCCTCAACTGAGATTTCGTAGGCTCTGCCTGACCCGCCGCCACTTCCCCTGCTCAAACGTGTCATTCCGATACCAAGCCGCCTGTTCTTCGATGAACGCGGCTTCCTCGGGGTCGTCTCGCTCCAACATCGTGGCTACGAGCTGGTCGATCTCCTCGCCGGGGACGAACAGCGGCCGCACTCGGAACTCGTATGCGTGCCAGAGGAAAGTGCCCCAGATCGGCGCGGTCGCCACGCCAACGAACACCCACCATAGCCAGTTCAACATGTCGAAGCCCTCCTTCGACATGTTGATTATCGTCTACATCGCAAACTCCAAACCGAAATGTCGACGATAGTCCGTGGACGAATAGTCCACAGGACGGCGTTCTCCACCCATGGAGGACATTCGGAAGATTGTCGGTCGGAACTTACGGGAGGCTCGCCAAGCGGTGGGCCTGAGCCAAGAGGCGTTGGCCGATCAAGCCGGGATCGACCGGACCTATGTGTCTGGTGTCGAGCGCGGGGTGCGCAATCCTACCGTGACGATTGTGGCGCGGCTGGCTGAGGCGTTGGGCGTGAGGGCGGCGGACTTGCTGCGGGAGTAAGCCCGCCTATCGAGGCAGGCCGCGCCTCCGCACAGGTACTGTCTTCGCGCCGGTCTCAACCCTTGAAGACCTGCCGCCGGTGGTAGTCGAGATAAGTTTGCGCTGGCCACAGTTCTGGCCGCTCGGGAAGTCTCAGTTTCCGCTCGGGGACGAGGAGCCGCGACAGCGTGTCGGGGGCCGTGCTCTTTGCGATCAAAAGGTCGTAGTTCTCATCGACCGACAGCAAGCCTCGATCGAACATCCAATGTACAGTGGACGACAGCGCGACGCCGTTGGACACGGCGTCGGGTCCGCGATCAGCCACCGGGCGGACATGGGCGGCCTGCACCTCGGAGCGGCCGCCGCCGTTGATGATGCGCAGCCCGGTCATGGCGCAGGTATCGGCGTAGGCGGTTTTCACTGCCGCTGAAAAGGCCCGGTCCCGGAACGGGCGCGAGACAAGTTGTTCGACGATGCGGCGGTCGACCTCATAGGGGGCTTGGGCGGTTTCCCCGAAGCCGGGGTGGATCTCCTCGGGCACATCGCCGATCGGTCTTTGTCGAGGAGCCAGACCGAGCGTGTGGGAGTAACCCGCCATGAGGATGAGATCGTATTCCTCGTCCGTCATATTCCGCACGGCGCGGCCGAACGCGCCTTTGTTGGTGGAGCCGTCTTCCTTGGTCAACGCCCTCTCATAGGTGCCGAAGTTCTCGCGAAACGGAACGGCCCGCTCGAATTCAAGATAACCGCTCACCAGTGCATAGAAGTGATCCGCCCGCGACGGGTCGGGGATGATCCCGTCGATCCTCGCCGTTGCGAAATAGGCTTGGCGGCCGCCCTTGCTCAGCACGTCGCCCGTGGTGCGGCGCGGCTCGTAGTAGACGATCCAGTCTCTCACCGCGGCTTCGACCTGACGAAGGTAGGTACGGGGGAAGTGGTAGCGCTCCTCCGGCCTATCGTCGTAGGTGGGGTCGACTTTGGTGGTGAGCACTGCCTTGGTCATGTCGGGAGTGAATCCCGGCCGGCTTGCGCCGGTCAAGGATCGGCCAGTTTCGCCGAACCCTGCTTGCCGGGTGGTATCCCGCGGCGGGAGCGCGAACGGCGGCCTACGCGCACGCTACTGCGCGCAGACGCATCGATTTTTTGTCGTCGAGCGCGAATTGAAACCCAAGACTGTGGCTCGGCTCGATTCTACGGATGCACCAGCTTCAATTCGCACGCTTTTCGCCAAAGCCCGCCGCACCGACAGTCCGATCGGCATTCGCAGTGTCGGTGTTCGCGGCTCTGGAGGCGGTCCGGGATGGCGATGCTCGCCGTTCGATGATCATCGCGCGTCGCCCCGGATATGCCCTGTATCAGCTGTCGCCTATTTTCGCGATGGGCAACCAGTCGCTTCAGTGAAGATCACGGACTACGTGGCCGTCGTTGCTCTCGTCGAGGTGACGGCGGAACGCCCGCTCGCGGGACTTTAGGTCCTGCGCGATGCGCACCGTGATGCGAGCGATTACAGCGTCGCTGTCGTCCCGCCGAGCATACGCGATCGTCATCGCCATGGCCGTCACGAGGCTGTCGATCACTTCGCCGCTACGAAGGATCACGCCGCCGGAGGCCGGATCGTGAGACGCCTTGAAGATGGCGTCACAGACGGCGTCTCGGATACGGTCGCGATATTGACTGTCGAATGGAATGGTCATGGCAATCTCCTCTTTCGCAGCGTGGGCGCGGTTGTAGGTCAGCACTTTTTTAGGTCGGGTTTTGGCGGGGCCAGCGGGCTCCGAGCCGGTGCTCAAAACTCCTGGGCTACGAATAATGAGCACCGCTCACGGTGCGGCCTTGGGAGGCAGCGACCAGATCGAGGCCAAGCCCTCGCGGATCATGAGAACGCCGAGGTCTTTGGCGACGCGGCGCACGGTGATCCAGGCGAAGGAGCGGGCTTCGGCGGCGGTGCGCACGGCGCGTGAGTCACGGCCGCCACTGGCGAGGTAAGCCGAGAGGAACGCCCGAACGTCGTCGCCTTCGCGCGTGGGGCGTCCTGGTCCCTGCCCCGGCGCGGGTTGCAACAGGCGATCCGAGGTGAGGTTTTCGTCCGTGCCGAGCCACTTTACGGCGGGAACGCTGCCGGTCGCCACCAGTGTGAAAGTGAGCGTCGGCCCCAACGGTCCATAGTTCGATTTGGAATGCGCCACTGCGCGGACCTCGGCGTCGTCGGGGTGGCGGGCCATGACGAGGGCGGAACGCACGCTGCCGATGATGGAGACGGACCCGTGTCCTTGCATCAGCGCATCGCCTTGCCGGCTCTTGCGCAGGTGGCGGACGACCATGATGGCGCAATCGTTCTCTCGGGCGATGCGCGACAGGCCGACAAAGAACTGGGTCATGTCGGTCGCTTTGTGGACGTCGGCCCCCGCGCCCATATAGGCGACGAGCGGATCGATCACGACGAGGGCCGGCTCGACCTCGGCGATCTTCTGCCGAAGCAGGTCGAGCCCGGTTTCGTCGAGCGTGAAGAGTTCTTGTGCGAACCACACACGCCCATGCGAGAGATCCGCGCCGTTGGCGATGAGGCGAGGCTTGAGGACGCGCGCGGGGTCATCCTCGGCGCTGAGGATCAACACCACGCCACGTGGCGTATCGGGCGACCACGGCACGCCTCGCCCGGTCGTGAGGGCTGCGATGAGCGCCATGGTGAAGTTGGATTTCCCGATGCCGGGATCGCCCTCGATCACGCTGGCGACGCCACGCGGGAAGTAGGGCCGCAGGAGCCAGGCCACCTCTTCGACCTTGACGTCGGCGAGGTCGCCGAAGGCCTCTTCGCTCGGCGTCGGATAGGAGCCGATGCTCTTGGCGATCTTGCGCACCTCGTGTGGCGGCAAGGGCGGATCGCAAACCTCGCGATTGATCCTCGCCAGGCTTTCGGCGATGGCCTTTTCCGGAACGCCCTTGGCGCGCAGCGCCCCGGCGATGCTGGCGAGGCGCGTGTTGCGGCCGCCTTCCTTGATCGTGTCGGTCGTCGCGCCGAAATCGATCCGGAGCAGGCGGGGAGCCTTGAAGATTCGATGGTCGAGCTTGGCTGGCCGGTCGTGGCCGGAGCGCCAGCGGTAGGAGCGTCCCGACACATGCGTCGATGGCGACACCGCGATATAGCCGTTCGCGTTGTAGCGGAAATCGACGCCTTCTAGCTTGGGAGCCTTCCAGCCCGATAGTCCCTCGCAGGTGAAGACCGCATGCCGGCCTTTACCCGTGCGCTGGGACAGCGTCTCCGGGAGGTCCAGGGCGGCCACGGAGGCTTCCCCCTTCGGGCCGTCGATATCGACGATCAGGAGGTCACGGGTCGGGACCAGGCCGATATTGGCGTTGGGGTGCTTGGTCCAGATGCGCTCGATGGCGTCCACGTTGGTGGTGGCATGTTTGAACCCGTGGGGGAAGTAGCGGGTCATCGGGTGCTTGCCGGCGCTGGGGCAATTCGGGGTGCCGCAATCGCAGGCGCCTTCAGTGACGCCGAAAAGGGCGAGAATGGGATGGCCTGCTTCGGCATAGGCCAGCGCCGCCGTCTTCTTGACGCGCGAGCGCATAGCCTCCGTCAGGCGAAAGGGCTTTCGCATGGGAGTGGTCCTGAAATGGGAAGGAAGGAGAAGGCTGTCTACATGCGCCGCAGCGCGAGAGCGTCGAGATGGGCCAGCACCTCGTCCCGCCGCCACGCGATCTTGACGGGCGACAGGCGGATGCGGGCGGGGAAGGTCTTGGCCTTCTCCCACTTGATCAGCGTTGGGTTCGACGCGTGGATGCCCAGCGCCCGCAGATCCTCGCGGCTGAGCAAGACGGGTTGCATCTCAAGGACGCGCGGCGGATCGGCTTGCTTCGGCGCATCGAAGGCAGCGACGCTTTCCTTCAGCGGACGTACCTTGGCGACCGCGCGACCGGCATTCGTTCGAAGGGATATCATCGTGAGACCGCGTGAGTTGGCGTGACGAGGTCTCCTAATCAGCACAGTTAAGGGAATTCCGGGAAAGTTGCGGTAGCTGAGAACGCAGGCTGGAACAGGTCTTCTCAGCCACGGGGCGGGAGGCCTTGCTCCTGTGCGAAGCGCTGGCAGGCGGCATCCAGTTCGGCCACGAAGCTGCGCACCGCTGCGACGAATGGGGTGCCCTTCGGAAAGATCGGCTTCGCAAGCGCTTCGACGAACTCGGCGAAGACGCGGCTCTCCGGCTGCTTCACTGGCCTCTGCGGATGAAACCTCGGACTGAGATAGCAGGCGAGGTCATAGGCTCGTTCCCAGGTGCCGGTGCAGGCAGTCGTCGGTGACATCATCGCCGAGACGGAACAGCAACCGAACCTAACTGACCTGCTCATCGGAATAAGCGTGCCGCCGGTTCGTCCAAGCCGGGTCCGCGATCAGGCAGTCCGGCAGATAATTGGCTAGTTCGTCGGGTGAGACCTCGGCCAGCGAGCGGCTCTGCTCCCATAGTTCATTTTCCCGCCCGGGGAGCCTGAAATAGCGCATGAAAAGGCCTGCAAGAACGACTGTCAGCGAATGCGCTGAAGTCTCGCAGGCTGCGCCCTCTCCTGCAATTGGGCGAAGAACTCGGTGCGCTTGGCCGTGCCGCTGGCCGTTCTGACCTCGGGCACAGGTTCGCGGGCCAGCCGCGCGAGGAAGTCGGCCCACTGCTCCATGGCGTCGCGTTTTTCGCGCTCGTAGCCGTAGCGGTTGTAGATGGCTGCGACGCCGGAAATCTGCCTGGTGAGGTGGTTCAAGATCTTCTCGATCACGTGCGGCGGGACGGAAAGCCGCGCCATCCCCGAAGCGGCCGTGCGGCGCAGGTCATGGATGCGCCAGGAGGTTGGCGCGTTCACCGCTTCCTCGAGTGCAGTCTTGCAGCGCCCATAGCCCGAAACGGGCGTCTCGCCGCAGGTGGTGAAGACGAAGGTCGAGCGCATGAAACGCGGCACGCTTCGTAACTCGTCGAGAGCCATCGCTGGCAAGGGTACATCGTGCGGTCGGCCGTTTTTCGCCCGCGCACCAGGGATGGTCCAGAGCCGCCGCTCGAAGTCGATCTCCGCCCACTCCATCTCGGCCATTTCCGAGCGCCGCTGGCCGGTGATCAGCAGGAGCCGGTACATCGGCCCGAAGATCGGCCCGAGCTGGAAGGTCGCCGCCCAGAAGGCGCGGATTTCAGTGTCCGAGAGAATGCGGTCGCGTGAGATCAGCTTCGCCGGCCGCTTCATGCCGGCGAGCGGATGAATGTCGACGATGCCGCGGTCCAGCGCCCAACCGAACAGCGTCTTGAGCGTGGCGAGCGACGTGTTCACGCCCTTGGGAGCTCCCTCCTTCATGATGCGGTCGAGGACGTTGGCCACGTCGCTTCGCCGGATCTCCTTGATCGGCCTGTCGAACAGGCACGCGAGTTTTTTGAGTGTCGCCTCCTGCGCTCGCCACGTCCGGTTCTTCGGCTTGGCGTGCAGTTCGATGAAGCGGGGCACCACATCGCCGAGGGTCACCGCCTTGGGAGGCGGCTTGACGTCTTTCGGCCTACGATAGGTTTGCTGCTGAACGTCGCGCTGCACCTTGCGTGCGGCCTCGCGTGCCTCCACCAGCGAAAAGGCGGGGTATCGCCCGATCGTGTGCCGCACAGGCTTGCCGTCGACGCGGACCGAGACGAACCAGCTGATTTTGCCTTCGGTCGAGACACGCATGCCGAAGCCGGTGAGCACTTCGTCCCACACCTCGACCCTCTTCACCTTGGGCCGTGGGAAAGTCTCAACGAAACGGGTTGTGAGCCTCTTGCGCATGAACGACGCATAAGACGACGGAGCCGATCCGTCAGTCCCGTCGTTCTCGTGAAGAGGTGGCAAGCTCTGACAAGGGTTTACGCGGTTTGTCAGTCCTTGATTGGTGAATAATGTTGCCTCCCGCTCACACAGCGCGGGGCACGATGCTCGCGAGGTCATCGCCAATCTGGCGACGGCGGGCCATCAAGTCATAATCAGCCAGCAGGCCTAGGAAAAAACCATCGGACAAACCGAAATACCGAGCCAACCGCAAATCAGTGTCAGCTGTGATCGTGCGCTTGCCGAGACGATTTCGTTGATGCGACTCGGCGGAACACCGATCGCGCGCGCGAGAGCGTTTTGGCTTAGGCTCAGCGGCTTCAAGAACTCCTCATTGAGGATTTCGCCCGGTGTCGGGTTCGGCAGAAGATCAGTCGTGACAGTCGACGATTCCGACATTGCTCGGTCCTCCTTCCGCATTGGCGGCTCAAGACGCCAGATTTGGCTTGTATGGCACTTCAAGGTGCCATGGCAGACTGGCGCTCTGCACCTCTCCGGATCAGAGAAGGAATATAGTCACCATTCTGTGAGCGCGCCCACCCGGGGTGACGACTGGGGTTTCAGGAAACACGTTTCGTTCTTACGGAGCCTTACGGAACGAAACGGTCGAAAACGCACAAATCGTTGCCTTCACTAAGGAATTTACGAGTTCTAACGAGATTGAAAAACTTCCTACCTCGCTGAAAATCGCAGTGTCGGTGGTTCGATTCCGCCCCTGGGCACCATTTTCCTTCTCGCTGTGACGCTACGCGCGGCCGAACGGACCCGCGGCAGGCTCATGCCGCGTGCGCGGCGGACGAGCGAGCCCCCACGAACTACGCGTGGCCACGGCTCGGCCGCCGGTCGGCGCTCAAAATCCGATGTCCGGCAAGGATGGGAAACACTGGGCGCGGGCCGGTGGGCGGGCGCTTACAGTTCGTCCGAAGCTTAAGGTGTAAAAGGTTTTCGGCCTTGCTATGCGGGGCCCATGGCTTACGCGTTCCTCGCCCTCGTCATCCTCTTCGTGCTCGGCGCGAGCTGCTGGACGCGGCGCTCCGACCCGCTCCGGCGCACCGGGCTGGGCGGAGATGGGGCGCGCACTGCCGCCTCCGACTGGTTCGCGCCCTCCGACTGACAACCGAGCCCGCTTCGGGCTGGCTTCAGCCCTTCAGCTTCGCCGCGGCGGCGTTGAGCTTGTCGCGGTCGCCGCCGATGCGGTCGATGAGCTTCTGGGCCTGGTCGCGGCTGATGCCGTGCTTGCGCGCGAAGTAGCCCACCTCGTAGGGCTCGTCACCCGCCACCGTGGCGCGATCCCGCGCGCCGCGCTTCGACTTGTCGTCCGCCATCGTCGTCCTCCTGGCCGTGCTCCTGCTTTCGCAGCCCAAACGCGCGAGGGCGTCCAAAGGGTTCCGCGCGCGCCGGCGGCCGCTTCCGGCAGACGACGGTGGACCGGCCGCGCGGCGCGTTGCAGGCTGCCTCGCGCAGAGGATCGGGAGGGAGCGTCGCGCCGTGTGCAATCTCTACAGCCTCACCAAGGGCCAGGCCGCCATCGTGGCGCTGACGCGCGCGCTTCGCGACACGACGGGGAACCTGCCTCCCCTGCCCGCCATCTTTCCCGACCAGATGGCTCCGGTCGTCATCAACGCCCCGGACGGCGCGCGCGAGCTGGCGATGCTGCGCTGGGGCATGCCGTGCCCGCCGGCCTACGGCACGCAGGCCGTCACCAACATCCGCAACACGAAGAGCCCGCACTGGCGGGCCTGGCTGAAGCCGGCAAATCGCTGCCTCGTGCCGTTCACCTCGTTCTGCGAGTACGAGGACACGAAGCCGCGCAAGACGCCCGTCTGGTTCGCGCTGGACGAGAGCCGGCCGCTGGCGTTCTTCGCCGGCATCTGGACGCCCTGGCGCGGCGTGCGCGGCCCCAAGTCCGCACCGGTGGAGGGCGAGCATCGCCTGTTCGGCTTCCTGACCACGGACGCCAACGCCGAGGTCGGCGCGGTCCATCCCAAGGCGATGCCGGCGATCCTCACCGGCACCGAGGAGATCGAAGCCTGGATGACCGCGCCGGCGGCCGAAGCCGTGGCCCTGCAGCGTCCCCTGCCCGACGGCGTGCTGCGCGTCGTGGCGCGCGGAGACCGGCAGGACGGGCTCGCGCCTGCGGGGTTGGCGTTTTAAGGCGGGAGGTAGGCCGCGGCTGCGGCGGAGTGGTGGGCGGTGAGGGACTCGAACCCCCGACCTACTCGGTGTAAACGAGACGCTCTACCAGCTGAGCTAACCGCCCCTTCGCTCTCTTAGAGCATGACGGGGGAAAGTGTGAGCGGATTTACGCGCTCCGGGCGGCGGGGCCCGCAGGCGCGCCGCGCGGGAGCGAAGGGACGACCGCGCGGCCGTCCCTCCCCGGCGGCCTCAGCCGTTCAGCGCCGACTTCAGGCCCGCGCCGGCCTTGAACTTGGCGGCGCGCGACGCCTTGGTCTGGATGGTCTCGCCCGTGCGCGGGTTGCGCGCCTCTCCGGCCGGGCGGTCGGCGACGAGGAACGTGCCGAACCCGACCAGGCGCACCTCGTCTCCCTGCTTCAGCGTGTCGGTGATGGCGCCCAGCATGGCCTCGATGGCCGCCGAAGCCTGCGGCTTGCTGAGCTGCGCCTGGTCCGCCACGGCGGCGACGAGATCGCCCTTGTTCATCGGGAATTCTCCTTGTCCTTGAAATGGTCACGTCGAGCAATCGACGGTGCGCGGCTTCTTTCAGGTTTAGGCGCGCATTTCAAGCATTGACATCCCGCATTCCCCAGGAACGCCAGGGTGTCGCGCATAAAAAAGTCCCCGGCGTGAGCCGGGGACTCTTGACAATTAATGGCGAAGTTTAGTGAGCGATCATGCCTGCACTTTCCTCGTCGCCGATCGACTTCGGCTTGAGGGCGGACAGATCTTCTTCCCACTTGATCGGTTCGGGCTGGCGAACGAGCGCGTGCTGGATGACCTCCTCCATGCGCGAGACCGGCACGATTTCCAGGCCGTTCTTCACGCTGGCCGGGAGATCGGCCAGGTCCTTCACGTTCTCCTCCGGGATCAGCACCTTGCGCACGCCGCCGCGCAGCGCCGCCAGGAGCTTCTCCTTGAGCCCGCCGATCGGCAGCACCCGCCCGCGCAGCGTCACCTCGCCCGTCATCGCGATGTCGTGGCGCACCGGGATGCCGGTGAGCACGGACACGATGGCGGTCGCCATGCCGATGCCGGCCGAGGGGCCGTCCTTCGGGGTCGCGCCTTCCGGAACGTGGACGTGAATGTCGCGCCGGTCGAACAGCGGCGGCTCCACGCCGAAATCGACGGCCCGGGAGCGGACGTAGGACGCCGCCGCCGAAATCGATTCCCGCATCACGTCCTTCAGGTTTCCGGTCACGGTCATCTTGCCGCGGCCGGGCATCATGACGCCCTCGATGGTCAGCAGCTCGCCGCCCACCTCGGTCCACGCCAGCCCGGTGACGACGCCGACCTGGTCCTCGGTCTCGGTCTCGCCGTAGCGGAACTTCGGAACGCCGAGGAAATCGGGCAGCGACTTGTCGGTGACGCCGACCTTCTTCTTCTTGGTGAGCAGGATCTCCTTCACCGCCTTGCGGGCGAGGTTGGAGATCTCGCGAGCCAGGTTGCGGACGCCGGCCTCCCGCGTATAGCGGCGGATCAGCATCTGCAGCGCGGCGTCGTCGATCGACCACTCCTTGTCGGCCAGGCCGTGCTTCTTCTGCGCCTCCGGGATGAGGTGGCGCCGCGCGATCTGGACCTTCTCCTCCTCGGTGTAGCCGGCGATGCGGATCACCTCCATGCGGTCGAGCAGCGGAGGCGGGATGTTGAGCGTGTTCGCCGTCGTCACGAACATCACGTTCGACAGGTCGTAGTCGACCTCGAGGTAATGGTCGTTGAACGAGCTGTTCTGCTCGGGATCCAGCACCTCCAGCAGCGCCGAGGACGGGTCGCCGCGGAAGTCCATGCCCATCTTGTCGATCTCGTCGAGCAGGAAGAGCGGGTTGGACGTCTTGGCCTTGCGCAGCGACTGGATCACCTTGCCGGGCATCGAGCCGATATAGGTGCGCCGGTGGCCGCGGATCTCGGCCTCGTCACGCACGCCGCCGAGCGACATGCGCACGAACTCGCGTCCCGTCGCCTTGGCGATCGACTTGCCGAGCGAGGTCTTGCCGACGCCGGGAGGGCCGACGAGGCACAGGATCGGGCCCGTCAGCTTGTTGGCGCGCTGCTGGACCGCCAGGTACTCGACGATGCGTTCCTTGACCTTGTCCAGGCCGTAGTGGTCGTTGTCGAGGACGTCCTGGGCGGCGGCCAGGTCCTTCTTGACCTTGGACCGCTTGCCCCACGGCAGCGACAGCATCCAGTCCAGATAGTTGCGGACGACCGTCGCCTCCGCCGACATCGGCGACATCTGGCGCAGCTTCTTGACCTCGGCGATCGCCTTGTCGCGCGCCTCCTTGGTCAGCTTGGTCTTCTCGATCCGCTCCTCGATCTCGGCGAGTTCGTCCTTGCCGTCCTCGTCGCCGAGCTCCTTCTGGATCGCCTTCATCTGCTCGTTGAGGTAGTACTCGCGCTGGGTCTTCTCCATCTGGCGCTTGACGCGCGAGCGGATGCGCTTTTCCACCTGCAGCACGGAGATCTCGCTCTCCATGAAGCCCAGCACCTTCTCCAGGCGCTTGGCGACATCGGTGATCTCGAGCACGTCCTGCTTGTCCGTGATCTTCACGGCGAGATGCGAGGCGATGGTGTCGGCGAGCTTGGAATAGTCGTCGATCTGGCCGACGGCCGCGACGACCTCGGGCGACACCTTCTTGTTGAGCTTCACATAGCTCTCGAACTCGCTGACCACCGAGCGGGCGAGCGCCTCGGCCTCGACCCGGTTGGGGACCAGATCCTCGAGCGCCTCGGCCTCGGCCTCGTAGTACTCCTCCGAGCGGACGTAGGAGCGAACGCGCGCGCGCCCGACGCCCTCGACCAGCACCTTGACCGTGCCGTCGGGGAGCTTGAGCAGCTGCAGAACGCTGGCCAGCGTGCCGATCGTGTAGATGGCGTCCGTCGCCGGGTCGTCGTCCGCCGCGTTCTTCTGGGTGGCCAGAAGGATCAGCTTCTCGCTCTTCACGACCTCCTCGAGAGCCTTGATGGACTTCTCGCGGCCAACGAAGAGCGGAACGATCATGTGGGGGAAGACGACGATGTCGCGCAGAGGCAGCACGGGATGCGTGTCGACCGACCCCGGCGTGAACTCAGGACGCTGTCTGGTAGTCGTCATTTGAACCTTCGCCTTTCTGGTGCGCTCGCGAGGACCTCCGGTATGGACCGCCCGGCGAACGAGATGCGCGGCGCGCGGAACATTCCGCGCGGGGCGCGACGCACCCGGCCCCTCCAGACCATTCGGCCTGTTTGATGAGCGAACCGGCTTACCTGAGCCATGAGATGGCCCCTGGACGCCCGCCGTTCAAGCGGGCGGCGCGCGCCGGGCGGGAGCCCGGCGCGATTCTTGCAATCAGGCGCTGGAGGCGGCCTCGTTCGCCTTGTCGGAATAGATGTAGAGCGGCCGCGCTTTGCCCTCGATGACCTCGGGGCCGATGACCACCTGCTCGCAGCCTTCCAGGCTCGGCAAGTCGTACATCGTTTCGAGCAGGATGCCCTCCATGATCGACCGCAGGCCGCGCGCGCCCGTCTTGCGCTCGATGGCCTTCTTGGCGATCAGCGACACCGCCTCGTCCGCGAAGGTCAGCTCGACGTCCTCCATCTCGAACAGGCGCTGGTACTGCTTGACCAGGGCGTTCTTCGGCTCGGTGAGGATCTTCTTGAGCGCGGGCTCGTCGAGGTCCTCCAGCGTCGCGATGACCGGGAGCCGGCCGACGAACTCGGGGATCAGGCCGAACTTCAGCAGATCCTCGGGCTCGACCTCGCGGAAGATCGCTCCGGTGCGCCGGTCGTCCGGCGCCTCGACCTTGGCCGCGAAGCCGATCGACGTGCCCTTGCCGCGCGACTGGATGATCCGCTCCAGCCCGGCGAACGCGCCGCCGCAGATGAACAGGATGTTGGTGGTGTCCACCTGCAGGAACTCCTGCTGGGGATGCTTGCGGCCGCCCTGCGGCGGCACGGACGCCACCGTGCCCTCCATGATCTTCAGCAGCGCCTGCTGGACGCCCTCGCCCGACACGTCGCGGGTGATGGAAGGGTTGTCCGACTTGCGCGAGATCTTGTCGATCTCGTCGATGTAGACGATGCCGCGCTGGGCCCGCTCGACATTGTAGTCGGACGCCTGGAGCAGCTTCAGGATGATGTTCTCGACGTCCTCGCCGACATAGCCGGCCTCGGTGAGGGTCGTCGCGTCGGCCATCGTGAAGGGCACGTCCAGGATGCGGGCCAGCGTCTGGGCCAGCAGCGTCTTGCCCGAGCCGGTCGGCCCGACCAGCAGGATGTTGGACTTCGCGAGCTCGACGTCGTTGTGCTTCGTCGCGTGGTTCAACCGCTTGTAATGGTTGTGGACAGCGACCGAGAGCACCTTCTTGGCGTGATCCTGGCCGATGACGTAGTCGTCCAGGACCTTCCGGATCTCCTTGGGCGTCGGAACGCCGTCGCGCGACTTCACCAGCGAGGATTTGTTCTCCTCGCGGATGATGTCCATGCAGAGCTCGACGCACTCATCGCAGATGAAGACCGTAGGACCCGCGATGAGCTTGCGCACTTCGTGCTGGCTCTTGCCGCAGAACGAGCAGTACAGCGTGCTCTTCGAATCACCGCCGCCGACTTTGCTCATGGCAAACCTCCACTCGATCGGAGCGAAACGGGGCCGCCGCTGCTCGTTCGATCACGTTATAGGGCTCGGCCTAAGAAACGGTAGCGTCCCCAGGCCCGAACCGGGAAACTCGATCCCTGTCCGACACCGAAACCATGACGGAATCGAGGCCACGCTTGCGATGCAAACACGGTGCCGGATCGGGATCAATAGGTCCAACCCCGGACAGGAGTGGACTGGCGACAGGAAAACAGGCGTCCGGCCACGCCCGTTCCCTCATTCGAAAACCGGCCGACCAAACCCTCAGACGGGGTCGACCGGGCGCTTCTCCATCACCTGGTCGACGATGCCGAACGCCTTGGCGGTCTCGGCCGTCATGAAGTTGTCGCGCTCCAGCGCGTCCTCGATGGTCTTGTAGTCCTTGCCCGTGTGCTTCTCGTAGATCTCGTTGAGGCGGCGCTTCAGGCTCTCGACCTCGCGGGCGTGGATCAGGATGTCGGTCACCTGCCCCTGGTAGCCGCCCGAGGGCTGGTGGACCATGATGCGGGCGTTGGGCAGCGCGAAGCGCATCCCCGCCTCGCCGGCGGCGAGCAGCAGCGAGCCCATCGACGCGGCCTGGCCGACGCACAGCGTCGACACCGGCGGCCGGATGAACTGCATCGTGTCGTAGATCGCCAGCCCGGAGGTGACGATGCCGCCGGGGGAGTTGATGTAGATGGAGATCTCCTTCTTGGGGTTCTCCGACTCGAGGAACAGCAGCTGGGCCACCACGAGGGAGGCCATGTTGTCCTCGACCGGGCCGGTCAGGAAGATCACGCGTTCGCGCAGAAGCCGGGAATAAATGTCGAAGGCGCGTTCGCCGCGATTCGACTGTTCCACGACCATCGGCACGAGCATGTTGTTATAGACTTCGATCGGATCGCGCATGGTCGTGCCCATCAATAAGGTGAAGCTCAGGGTGCTGCGTCGCAAATCGGCGCGACGCACCCAACATAGTCATGGGAAGTCCCGGCGCAAAGGGTCGCGCGCCGATTGGTGAACACCCACGGGCGGGGCCGCGCCGGCGGCGCGGATCGCGCAAAAAACGAGGGCAGCCACCCGGAGGTCGCTGCCCTTCGACGTCACGAGGCCCGTCGCGGACCTCCAATCACTCGGACGCGGGCGTCTCCGACCCGGCTTCCGGCGCCGCCTTCTTGGCGCGGCTCTTCGGCTTGGCCTTCTTCGGCTCCTCGGCCGAGGCCTCGGCGGCCGGCTTGGATTCGCCGTCGCTCTCGTCGAGCAGCTCTTCCTTCGACACCGTCTTGTCCGTCACCGTGGCCGTCGCGAGGATGTGATCCACCACCTTTTCCTCGAACAGCGGAGCGCGAAGCTCAGCCAGCGCCTGAGGATTCTTGCGGTAGAAGTCCCACACCATCTTTTCCTGGCCGGGGAACTGCCGGGCGCGCTCGACAAGCGCCTGCGTCAGCTCGTCGTCGCTGATCTGCACCTTGGCCTGCTCGCCGATCTCGGCGAGCACGAGGCCGAGGCGGACGCGGCGGGCCGCGATCTTCTCGTACTCGGCGCGGGACTCCTCCTCGGTCGTCCCCTCGTCGGCGAAGCTCTTGCCCGACTGCTGGAGATCCGACTGCACCTGACGCCAGATGTTCTCGAATTCCTGCGTCAGCAGCGAGGGCGGCAGGTCGAACGCGTATTGCTGGTCCAGCGCGTCGAGAAGCTGGCGCTTCAGCTTGCGGCGTCCCACGGCGGCGTATTCGCCCTCGATCGAGCCGCGAATCGCGGCCTTCAGGGCGTCGAGGTTCTCCATGCCGAACTTCGTGGCGAGCTCGTCGTCGATCGTCGACTCGCCCGGGGCCTGGACCTCCTTGACCTTCACCTTGAAGCTGGCGGCCTTGCCGGCCAGGTGGGCCGCGCCGTAGTTCTCCGGGAAGGTGGCCTCGATCGTGCGCTCCTCGCCGGCCTTGGCGCCGACAAGCTGCTGCTCGAAGCCCGGGATGAACGTGCCGGAGCCGATGTCGACGGAGATGTCCGTGCCCGTGCCGCCCTCGAAGGCGACGCCGTCGATGAAGCCCTCGAAATCGATGACCACGCGGTCGCCGTCGGCCGCCGCCGCGTCGTCGCCCTTCGGCGCGAAGCTGCGGTTCTGCTTGGCCATGCGCTCCAGCGCCTCGTCGATCTCCGACTCGGGCACCTCGGCCGTCTCGCGGGTGACGTGCAGGCCGGCGAAGTCGGCGACCTCGAACTTCGGCAGCACCTCGAGCGCCACCTTGTAGGAGAGCTCGCCGCGCGCCTCCATGGCCGCTTCGATCGTCTCCTTGTCCTCGGGGAACTCGACCTGCGGCTCGAGCGCCAGCTTCAGCTCGTTCTCCTCGACGATCTTGCGGTTCGTCTCGTTGACGATGTTCTGCAGCACGTCGGCCATCACCGAGCGGCCGTAGACGCGCCGCAGGTGCTGCACCGGCACCTTGCCGGGGCGGAACCCGTTGATGCGGACCTTGTCCTTGAGGTTCGCGAGTTCGGTCGAAAGCCGCTCTTCGAGATCCTTGGCGGGAAGCACGACCTGGAATTCGCGCTTCAACCCCTCAGACAGTGTTTGCGTGACCTGCATGATCTGACGTGCCTTCGAACAGAAATTCATGGACCGGGGAGGGTCCGCGCCAATGCCGGCGGCGGGCGCTGGTGCGGGCGGAGGGACTCGAACCCCCACGACTTTCGCCACCGGAACCTAAATCCGGCGCGTCTACCAGTTCCGCCACGCCCGCATGGGCAGCCATCCCCGCGCGGGGACCTCCCGCCGGGTGCGGCTCTATAGCACGGAAGTCCGCGCGCGCCAGTGAAAAATACCCGCCCCTCCCCGCCGCCCCCTCGCCTGCCGCGCGCGGCCATGCGAGAAGACGCGTCATCGGCCGGAGCGGCCGCGGGAGTCGCCGATGGGACGCAAGCGCCGGCAGGATGACGGGGCCGCCGCGAGGCCGGATCGACGGGCGCTGCTCGCCGGGTCCGCCGCGGTCGGGCTCGCCGCCGCCCTCCCCAGCGCGCGGGCGCAGAGCGTCGCCCCCAAGGCCACGGCCCAGGCCGGCCCATCGGACGGCGTGCCGACCGTGCATCTCGCCGCGCAGCCCTCGATGATGGCGTTCAGGCCGGGGATGGAAACCGAGATCCTGGCCTTCGGCCGCCGCGCCCCGGGGCCGGAACTGCGCATCACGCGCGGCGAGGCGCTGAAAGCCCGCCTCGTCAACAACACCGGCAAGCCGCTGAGCCTGCACTGGCACGGCGTGCGGATCGACAACGCCTTCGACGGCGTCTCGGGCCTGACGCAGGAGGCGGTCGCCCCCTCGGGGACGCAGGACCTGCGCTTCACGCCGCCGGACGCCGGAACTTTCATCTACCGCCCGATGACGCTGGGCCTCGCCGGCGAGCAGACCGACCACGGGCTGGCCGGCGTGGTCGTCGTCGACGATCCCTCGGCGCCGCCGGTCGATCTCGACACGGTGATCGCGGTCGACGACTGGCGGCTGTCCGACGACGGACGGCAGGAGCCGTTCGGGGAGCCGCGCGAGCGCGCCTTCGCCGGACGCCTCGGAAACCTCGTCACGGTCAACGGCGCGCCGGTCCCCGCCACCGTCAGCGGGCCGCCCGGCGGCCGAATTCGCCTGCGCTTCGCCAGCCTGTGCAACGCAAGGCTGATGCGCATCCGCTTCCAGGGGCCGCGCGCCTATGTCGTCGCCGTGGACGGCCAGCCGACCGACACGTTCGAGCCGCTGCGGTCCACCCTGCCCTTCGCGCCCGGCGCGCGCTACGAGATTATCGTCGAACTCCCGGCCCAGCCCGGCCCTGCCGGCGGCGTGGACGCGCTGATCGGCGACGGCGTGCGGCTCGTCAACCTGGTCGCCGAGGGCCCGCCGGCGCGCAACCGCCGCGCCGCCTTTCCGCCCTTGAGCCCGCTCGCCGAAAACCGGCTGCTGCCGGCGGCGATCCCGCTGCAGAAGGCCCACCGGGCCGACCTGCTGGTCGAGGGCGGCGCCCGCCCCGGCCCGACCGGCCTCGAATATCACGGCGACCCGCAGCGCATCTGGACCGTGAACGGCGTCTCCGGCCCGGTCCTCGGCGAGCGCTTCGGCAAGCCGCTGTTCAGCGTCAAGCGGGGAACGCCGGTGGTAATGACGCTGATCAACCGCACGGCCTTCGCGCAGGTGCTGCACCTGCACGGCCACTGCGCGCGGATCCTGCACCCCTACGACGACGGCTGGGAGCCCTACTGGCTCGACAGCGTCACCGCGCCCGAGGGGCAGACGGTCCGCTTCGCCTTCGTCGCCGACAACAAGGGGCGCTGGCTGGTGGGCTCCGGCATCCTCGAGCGGCTGGATACCGGCCTCAGCGCGTGGTTCGAGGTCACCTAGGGCCGGGACTCATAAGCTCAGGGCGAGAACCTGCCGCGGCAAGCGCCCCGCGCCTCGCCGCAAAGGGCGGACGCAAGTCCGCCCCCGTGCCCGGAGCCCCGGAGCGTCAGCGGAGGGGAATCCGGGGGCCAGCGCATGGATGTGGCCGCGAAGCGGCGCTCATTGGGGAAAACCCATAAGGACGCGCTGACGCGCGACATAGTTCGCTGGGCCCCGGGTCCGGTTCCGCTGACGCTGCACCGGCCCGGGGACGGGCGGCGGCGCCGATTTCGCGAATCCCCCAGTGGGTCCTTCGGCTGAATGCGGACATCACGTCCCCGCTTCGGCGAAATAGGCCTTGAGCACCTTCGGCAGCGCATCCGGCAGGTCGTCTGCGATCAGGCCCGGGCCGACCGCGCATCCGGCCTCGGCGTGGAACCATACGCCCGCGCAGGCGGCCTCGAAGGCCGGTACGGACTGCGCCAGCAGCCCCGCGACGATGCCGGAGAGCACGTCGCCGGAGCCCGCCGTGGCGAGGAACGGCGTGCCGTTGGCGTTGATGGCGGCGCGGCCGTCCGGCGCGGCGATCACCGTGTCAGGGCCTTTCAGGACGACGACCGCGCCGAGGGACGCGGCCGCCGCCCGCGCCCGCTCCAGCTTGGAGCCCGCCGACGCCACCGGCGGCGAGTCCTTGAAGAGCCGGCCGAATTCGCCCTCGTGAGGCGTCAGCACGATGGCCTGGCCCGCGCCGCCGGGCCGCGCCGCCAGCGCCCTGGCCAGCTCGGCCGACGCGCCCTCGAAGCTGGTCAGGGCGTCGGCGTCGAGCACCCCGTGCGCGCCGGATGCCAGCGCCGCCGCGACCAGCTCGCGCGTCCTCTCGCCCACGCCGGCGGCCGGTCCCACGACCCAGGCGTTGCGCCGGCGGTCCGCCAGCAGAGCCGCGAGGCCAGCGGGTCCGTCGCTCCGGCGCAGCATGACCGCGTCCGGCCGGCCGGCGTGCAGCGCCAGCGCGTCGGACGGCGTGGCGATGGTGACGAGCCCCGCGCCGATGCGCAACGCGCCGCGTGCGGCGAGCCGGGCGGCCCCCGCCCCTTCCGCGCCGCCGGACAGCACGAGCGCGTGGCCACGTCCATATTTATGGCCCTCGGGCGCGGGCGCGCGGAACGCGGGCCGCCACAGCCGTGTGCCGTTGGCCCAGCAGGCGGGGCGGATCGTCGCGAGCACCGCGTCGGGAATGCCGATGTCGGCGATCCGCACCGGACCGCAACGAAGCCGGCCCGGCAGGAGCAGGTGCCCCGGCTTGGGCCGGAAGAACGTCACCGTCTCGGCCGCCCGGATCGCCGCGCGGCGCAC
This sequence comes from Alsobacter ponti, assembly GCF_024294805.1. GTDB lineage: Bacteria > Pseudomonadota > Alphaproteobacteria > Rhizobiales > Beijerinckiaceae > Alsobacter > Alsobacter ponti. The sequence continues at coordinate 123,312 of NZ_JANCLU010000006.1, read as the reverse complement.
CGCCCCGGTGTTGCCGTCGACGCCGGACGGCACGTCGACAGCGACCACCGGAACGCCGGACGCGTTGACCCGCTCGACCAGTGCCAGCGCCTCGCCGTCAAGGTCGCGGGCCAATCCCGCGCCGAACAGCGCGTCGACGATCACGTCGCACTCGGCGGGATCGGCGGCCGAGGCGGGCTCGACCGCGCCGCTCCACAGCGCCGCCGCGCCGGCCGCGTCGCCCCTGAGGGCCTCGCGCGCGCCGAGAAGGGCCACGCGGACCCGGAAGCCGCGCCCGGCGAGCACGCGCGCGGCCACGAAGCCGTCGCCGCCATTGTTGCCCGGGCCGCACAGCGCCAGCACGCGCTCGCCCGCCTTGTGACGGCGCGCCACCACGTCCGCCACCGCGCGGCCGGCCTTGTCCATCAGCTCGGATCCCGGCGTTCCCGCCGCGATGGCGAGGCGGTCCGCCTCCCCCATCTGCGCCGTCGACAGTACCTCGTTCATCCGGTCCCCCTCGGTCGCCACGTCCTCGAGCCTTGCACGCCGTCGCTACAGCGCCTTCAGCGTATCCATATGCCGCTTTTTTGTGCAGTCCCTGCCCAGGCGCTGGGCGCGTGTTTCGAAACTCGCGGTCGGGTGCCGCGCGGTTGGGCAATCGCGCGGCCCGCGCGGGCAAAAGTCGGGTTGGCGCGCCTCCGCAGTTGATGCTAATGACGCTCGGTCTTTCCGACACGGCCTCCACCCGGTGAGCGCAGGACACTCGCGCCTATGAAGAAGATCGAAGCGATCATCAAGCCGTTCAAGCTCGACGACGTGAAGGAGGCCCTGCAGGACGTCGGGCTCCAGGGCATCACCGTCACCGAGGCCAAGGGTTTCGGACGCCAGAAGGGCCACACGGAACTGTATCGCGGCGCGGAGTACGTCGTCGACTTCCTTCCCAAGGTGAAGATCGAGATCGTGCTGCCCGACGACATGGTCGACCAGGCCGTCGACGCCATCCGCAAGGCGGCCCAGACCGGGCGGATCGGCGATGGCAAGATTTTTGTATCCCCCGTGGAAGAGGCGATCCGCATCCGGACCGGCGAGACCGGTCTCGACGCGATTTGATGGCCCGCACGTCCCGAGTTCTCCCGCTCGACACACCCCGGTTTCGACACTTCTGACAGAGGATTTCGACTGATGAAGACCGCCAAGGATGTCCTCAAGGCGATCAAGGACAACGACGTCAAGTACGTCGACTTCCGGTTCACCGACCCGCGCGGCAAGTGGCAGCACGTCACGTTCGACGTCTCGATGGTGGACGAGGACATTTTCGCCGAGGGCACGATGTTCGACGGCTCCTCGATCGCCGGCTGGAAGGCGATCAACGAGTCCGACATGACGCTGATGCCGGACCCGACGACGGCCCAGATGGACCCCTTCTTCGCGGCGTCCACCATGTCGATCGTGTGCGACATCCTGGAGCCGACGACGGGCGAGCCCTATCCCCGCGATCCGCGCGGCATCGCCAAGAAGGCCGAGGCCTTCCTGAAGCAGACCGGGATCGGCGACACGGTGTACGTGGGCCCCGAGGCCGAGTTCTTCGTGTTCGACGACGTGCGCTTCACCTCCGACCCGTACAACACCGGCTTCAAGCTCGACTCGATCGAGCTGCCCATCAACGCCGACACGGAGTACGAGGGCGGCAACCTCGGCCACCGCATCGCCATCAAGGGCGGCTACTTCCCGGTTCCGCCGCAGGACAGCGCGCAGGACATGCGCGGCGAGATGCTGGCCGCGATGGCGGCGATGGGCGTCAAGGTCGAGAAGCACCACCACGAGGTGGCTTCCGCCCAGCATGAGCTGGGCATGAAGTTCGACACGCTGACGCACATGGCCGACCAGATGCAGATCTACAAATACTGCATCCACAACGTCGCCCAGAGCTACGGCAAGACGGCCACGTTCATGCCGAAGCCGATCTTCGGCGACAACGGCTCGGGCATGCATGTCCACCAGTCGATCTGGAAGGGCGGCAAGCCGACCTTCGCGGGCAACAAGTACGCCGACCTCTCGCAGGAGTGCCTGTGGTACATCGGCGGCGTCATCAAGCACGCCAAGGCGCTGAACGCCTTCACCAACCCGTCGACGAACTCCTACAAGCGTCTCGTCCCGGGCTACGAGGCCCCCGTGCTGCTCGCCTACTCGGCGCGCAACCGCTCGGCGTCCTGCCGCATCCCGTACACGACCTCGCCGAAGGCCAAGCGCGTCGAGGTGCGCTTCCCCGACCCGATGGCGAACCCCTACCTCGCCTTCGCGGCCCTGCTGATGGCCGGCCTCGACGGCATCCAGAACAAGATCGATCCCGGCCCGGCGATGGACAAGGACCTCTACGACCTGCCGCCGCGCGAGCTGAAGAAGATCCCGACGGTGTGCGGCTCGCTGCGCGAGGCCCTCGCCAACCTCGACAAGGACCGCAACTTCCTGAAGGCCGGCGGCGTGTTCAACGACGACTTCATCGACAGCTACATCGAGCTGAAGATGCAGGACGTCATGAAGTTCGAGATGACGCCGCACCCGATCGAGTTCACGATGTACTATTCCTACTGAGCCGCCGCGCTCAGCCGGATGGAAGGGCCGCCCTCGGGCGGCCCTTTTTCGTTGGGAGCGGGCGGCGAACCCGCCCGGGTTTGTGTTTCGCCGGCCGCCGCGATACGGCAGGGGCATGACCGACCAGGCCGACACGAAGCCGCGCCGCCGACGCGCCACGTCCGGCGATCCAGCCCACGCGCTGCTCGCCGACGCGCTGCGCGGCCTGACGCCGCGGGCGGGCAGCTTCATCGTGACCATCTACGGCGACGTGGTGGAGCCGCGCGGCGGGCGGCTGTGGATCGGCAACATCATCGAGACCTGCGCCAGCGTGGGCATCAGCGAGACGCTGGTGCGCACCGCCGTGTCGCGGCTGGTGGCCGCCGGCCAGCTCGCCGGAGACCGCGAGGGGCGGCGCAGCTACTACCGCCTCACGGACGAGGCGAAGCGTCAGTTCCTCGCCGCCGCGCGCGTGCTGTTCGAGCCGCCGGACGAGGACGGCTGGCGCTTCGTCTGGCTGCCCGATCCGGCCGAGGAGAGCCTGGCGGCGCTGGAGCGGGCCGGCTTCGCGCGCCTCGCGCCGGGATGGCTGGTGGGGCCGACGCGCGAACGAGCCGGCGCGATCGCCGACGCCCAGGGCGTCGTGTTCGAGGCGGCGGCGGGGGCGGACGCTTCGGCGCTGCGCGCCTTCGCCCGCCAGACCTGGGACCTCGCCCCGCACGCCGCCGCCTACGCGGAGTTCGTGACGCGGTTCGCGCCGGTCGCCGCCGCCCTCGCCTCCGGGCTGCGCGTCGCCCCGGCGCAGGCGCTGCTGCTGCGGCTGCTGCTCGTCCACCAGTTCCGCCACGAGGCGCTGCGCGACCCGCGCCTGCCGGCCGACGCCCTGCCGGAGGACTGGCCGGGCCGCGACGCGCGCCTCCTCTTCGCCCGGCTCTACGCCGACCTCTCGCCGGGCGCGGACCGGCACGTCGCCGAGGCCTTCGTCTCCGCCGATGGGCCGCTGCCCGAATCGACGCCGACCACCGCGCGCCGCCTCGACGGGCTGGCGCGAACCGCGGGGCGTGCGCGCCGTTGAAGAAAGGCGCATGATCGTCGGCGATCGACGTCACGCGAAACATCACACGATCCCGCGAAATAGGGGTTGATCTGTGATGTTCGAGTCGCTATAAAATGACCGACCGGTCGATCAATGGTTCCTGGCAAGCGAGCCGGATCGACACACCGGGGAGGATCGGAAATGGGCGAGGCATTCATCTGCGACGCGGTCCGGACGCCGATCGGCCGCTATGGCGGCGCGCTCGCCTCCATCCGCGCCGACGACCTCGCGGCCCTGCCCCTCACAGCGCTCATGGAGCGCAACCCCTCCGTCGACTGGAGCCAGGTCGACGACCTCATCTACGGCTGCGCCAACCAGGCGGGCGAGGACAACCGCAATGTCGGCCGCATGGCCGTGCTGCTGTCCGGCCTGCCCATCGGCGTGCCCGGCACCACCGTCAACCGGCTGTGCGGCTCCGGCATGGACGCCGTCGGCATGGCGGCCCGCGCCATCAAGGCCGGCGACTGCGAGATGGTGATCGCCGGCGGCGTCGAGAGCATGACCCGCGCCCCCTTCGTCATGCCCAAGGCCGACACCGCCTTCTCCCGCGCCAACGCGGTCTACGACACCACCATCGGCTGGCGCTTCCCGAACCCGCGCATCAAGGCGAAGTACGGCACGCACTCGATGCCCGAGACCGCCGACAACGTCGCGGAGGCCTACGGCGTCAACCGCGCCGACCAGGACGCCTTCGCCGCGCGCAGCCAGGCCCGCTGGGCGGCGGCGCAGGAGGCCGGCGTGTTCGCCGCCGAGATCGCGCCGGTCCGCATCCCGCAGAAGAAGGGCGACCCGGTCGTCATCGACCGCGACGAGCATCCCCGCCCCGGCACGACGGTCGAGCAGCTCGCCAGGCTGAAGGGCGTCAACGGCCCCGAGCTGACCGTCACCGCCGGCAACGCCTCCGGCGTCAACGACGGCGCGGCCGCGCTGGTGCTCGCCTCCGAGGCGATGGCGAGGGCGCAGGGCCTCACGCCGAAGGCTCGCGTCATCGCCATGGCGGCGGCCGGCGTCGAGCCCCGCGTCATGGGCGTCGGCCCCGCGCCTGCCGTCCGCCGCGTGCTGGCCAAGGCCGGCATGACGCTGGACCAGATGGACGTCATCGAGCTGAACGAGGCGTTCGCCGCGCAGGCGCTCGCCGTGCTGCGCGATCTCGGCCTGCCCGACGACGCCGCGCACGTGAACCCCAATGGCGGCGCCATCGCGCTCGGTCACCCGCTCGGCATGAGCGGCGCGCGGCTGGTGACGACCGCCATGTACGAACTGCATCGCCGGGGTGGCCGATACGCGCTGTGCACCATGTGCATCGGCGTCGGCCAGGGCATCGCCATGATTATCGAACGCGTCTGACGGGAGGAGGTCTGCCATGTACGCCCAGATGGTGAAGACGGACAGCGACCGGGTGAAGAGCCTGGCTGAGATGAACCCGCAGGAGCGCGACTTCCAGGAGCGCGTCGACCGCGGCGAGAAGATCGAGCCGAAGGAGTGGATGCCCGAGGCCTACCGCAAGACGCTGATCCGGCAGATCGGCCAGCACGCGCATTCCGAGATCGTCGGGCAGCTGCCCGAGGGCAACTGGATCACCCGCGCCCCGACGCTGGAGCGCAAGGCCATCCTGCTCGCCAAGGTGCAGGACGAGGCCGGCCACGGCCTCTATCTCTACTGCGCCGCCGAGACGCTGGGCGTCAGCCGCGACGAGCTGCTGGCCCTGCTGCACTCGGGCAAGATGAAGTACTCCTCCATCTTCAACTACCCGACGCTGAACTGGGCCGATATCGGCGCGGTGGGCTGGCTCGTCGACGGCGCCGCCATCATGAACCAGGTGCAGCTGCAGAAGACCTCCTACGGCCCTTACAGCCGGGCAATGGTCCGCATCTGCAAGGAGGAGAGCTTCCACCAGCGCCAGGGCTACGACATCATGATGAAGATGGCCTTCGGCACGCCCGCCCAGAAGGCCATGGCCCAGGACGCGCTGAACCGCTTCTGGTACCCGGCGCTGATGATGTTCGGCCCGTCGGACAAGGACTCGGTCCATTCCGCCCAGTCGATGGCGTGGAAGATCAAGATCAACACCAACGACGAGCTGCGCCAGAAATTCGTCGACCAGACCGTGCCGCAGGCCAGGTATCTCGGCCTGACGATCCCCGACCCGGACCTCAAGTGGAACGAGGAAAAGGCCGGCCACGACTTCACCGAGCCGGACTGGTCCGAGTTCTTCGACGTCATCGCCGGCAACGGGCCGTGCAACCGCGAGCGGATGAACGCCCGCGTCAAGGCGTGGGAGGACGGCGCGTGGTTCCGCGACGGCCTCGTCGCCCATGCCGAGAAGGTCGCCGACCGCCGCGCCGCCGCCCGCGTCGCCGCCGAGTGAGCCAATCCGGCGGCCCCCCGCCGCCGCTTCCCCAACACCACCGGGAGCGTCACAAATGTCCAGCGAATGGCCCCTTTGGGAAGTCTTCATCCGCGGCCAGCACGGCCTCAACCATCGCCACGTCGGCAGCCTGCACGCGCCCGACGCGGAGCTGGCGATCAAGCACGCCCGCGACGTCTACACGCGCCGCAACGAGGGCGTGAGCATCTGGGTCGTCAAGTCGAACGACATCTCGGCGTCGAGCCCGTCCGACAAGGGCCCGCTGTTCGAGCCGTCGAACTCGAAGGTCTACCGTCACCCGACCTTCTTCGAGATCCCTGAAGAAGTGGGGCACATGTGATGGCCGCGCTCGCCGACACCGCTGCCGGCAGGGCCGCCCTGCTCGAATTCCTGCTGCGCACCGGGGACAACACGCTGATCCTCGGCCACCGCGTCTCCGAGTGGTGCGGGCATTCGCCCGTGCTTGAGGAGGACATCGCGCTCGCCAATACCGCGCTGGACCTGATCGGCCAGACGCAGCTCTGGCTCGGGCTCGCCGGCGAGGTGGAGGGCCAGGGCCGCACCGCCGACAACCTGGCCTATCTGCGCGACGCCGCCGAGTTCCGCAACGTGCTGCTGGTGGAGCGCCCGAACGGCGACTTCGGCCAAACGCTGATGCGCCAGTTCCTGTTCGACGCCTGGCACTTCGAACTGCTCAAGGCGCTGCAGGGCTCCACCGACCCGCGCGTCGCCGAGATCGCCGCCAAGGCGATCAAGGAAGTGTCCTACCACCTGGAGCGCTCGGCCGACCTCGTGGTCCGGCTCGGCGACGGCACGGCCGAGAGCCATCGCCGCATGCAGAACGCGCTGGACGAGCTGTGGTCGTACACGGGCGAGCTGTTCGTGGGCGACGACGCCGACGAGGCCCTGGCCGACGCCGGCGTGGCGCCGAGCCCGGCGAGCCTGAAGCCCGCGTGGGACGCGGCCGTGGCCCGCGTGCTCGGCGAAGCGACGCTGGCGATCCCCAGCTCGGGCTACGTCCACAAGGGCGGCAAGCGCGGCGTCCACACCGAGCACCTCGGCTACATCCTCGCCGAGATGCAGTTCCTGCAGCGCGCCTATCCCGGCGCGACCTGGTAGGAGCGGCGGCGATGGGCGCGCTCACCCTGCCGTCGACCGACGAGGTCTGGGGCTGGCTCTCCAAGGTGCCGGACCCCGAGATCCCGGTGATCTCGCTGACGGATCTCGGCATCGTGCGCGACGTCGCGTGGGAGGGAGACACGCTCGTCGTCACCGTGACGCCCACCTATTCGGGCTGCCCCGCGACGACGGTGATCAACCTCGACATCGAGCAGGCGCTGCGCGACCACGGGATCGAGAAGCTGCGCCTCGAGCGCCGGCTGTCGCCGCCCTGGACCACCGACTGGATCAGCCCGGAAGGCCGCGACAAGCTGCGCGCCTACGGCATCGCCCCGCCGATCGACGGCACCGCCGCCGATGGCCGCCTGATGGCCCGCGTCAACAGCCTCGTCGGCGGGTCGAACCTGACAATCCCCTGCCCGCGCTGCGGGTCCTCCGACACGGAGAAGATCAGCCAGTTCGGGTCGACGCCATGCAAGGCGAGCTATCGCTGCAAGGCCTGCCTCGAGCCCTTCGACTATTTCAAATGCATCTGACGATGCGGGAGTGACGGCACATGGCACGTTTTCATCCCCTCGAAGTCACCGAAGTGCGCCGGGAGACGCGCGACGCCGTCGTCGTCACGCTGAAGCCCACGTCTGACGACGGCGCCCTGTTCGACTTCATCCAGGGTCAGTACCTCACGTTCCGCAAGATGTTCGACGGAGTGGAATTGCGCCGCTCCTACTCGATCTGCGCCGGCAAGGATGACGGCGTGCTGCGCGTCGGCATCAAGCGCGTCGACGGCGGCGCGTTCTCGACCTGGGCGAACGAGAACCTGAAGCCCGGCGAGGTTCTCGAGGCCATGCCGCCGATGGGCTCGTTCCACACGCCCATCGAGGCCGACGCGGCGCGGCACTATCTGGCCTTCGCCGGCGGCAGCGGCATCACCCCGGTGCTGTCGATCATCAAGACCATGCTGGCGCGCGAGCCGAAGTCCCGCTTCACGCTGGTCTACGCCAATCGCCAGATCTCCTCGATCATGTTCCGCGAGGAGCTGGAGGACGCCAAGAACACCTATCTCGGCCGCCTCTCGGTGCTGCACGTGCTGGAGAGCGAGGCGCAGGAGATCGACCTGTTCACCGGCCGGGTCGACGCCGCCAAGTGCGCCGAGCTGTTCCGCAACTGGATCGACATTTCCTCGGTCGACACCGCCTTCATCTGCGGCCCGGAGCCGATGATGCTGGCCATCGCGGCCGCCCTGCGCGAGCACGGCCTGGACGACAGCCGCATCAAGTTCGAGCTGTTCGCCTCCGGCCAGCCGGGCCGGGCCAAGGCCCGCCCCGCCAGCGCCAACGCCGCCGACGCCGGCGCGAACTGCGAGGCGACCGTGACGCTGGACGGCGCGACGCGCAGCTTCGCCATGCCCAAGAACGGGCAGAGCCTGCTGGAAGCGGCGCTCGCCGCCCATCTCGACGCGCCCTACGCCTGCAAGGCGGGCGTTTGCTCCACCTGCCGCGCCAAGGTGCTGGAGGGCGAGGTGGAGATGGTCACCAACCACGCCCTGGAGGACTACGAGGTGCGCCAGGGCTACGTGCTCACCTGCCAGTGCTACCCGCTGACCGACAAGGTCGTCGTCAGCTACGACCAGTAAGAGGAGCGGGAGGACGCCATGTCCGAGACGATGAACATCGACGATTACCTGGCCCAGGGCGGCGTGCTCTCCTCGCCCGCCAATGCGCCGGCGCGCTATCGCGGCGAGCTGCTGCGGCTGATGGCCACCTTCGTGGACAGCGAGCTGGCCGGCTCGGCCGGCTTCGCCGACACGATCAACGACGCGCCCGGCATCAAGGAGCGGATCGCCGCCGCGCGCATCGTGCTGGAAAAGACCGACCACGCCGAGCGCGTGCTGGCGGTGATGGAGAGCTTCGGCGCGGACAAGGCCCGCTACGCGGTCCACCACCCGTGGGCCGCCCGCATGGCGCGCGACGCCGACATCGGCGCCACCCGCCACGGCGGCGACATGCGGCTCTCCGTGTTCCACTACCCGCTGCAGGGCTGGATCGACGCGGTGACCATGAACGTCCTGATGGGCGAGGCCGTCGGCGTGCAGCTGCGCGAGCTGTCGCGCGTCTCCTACGCTCCGCTCGCCGAGGTGTTCCGCGCCATCGCCCCGCGCGAGGCGCGCCACACCGAGCTGGGCCTGGAAGGCCTGGGGCGGATCGCCGCGAGCGAGGAAGGCCGCGCCAAGGCCCGCGAGGCGGTGGCGTTCTGGCGGCCGCGCGTGGCCGCGAGCTTCGGCGTGGCCGGATCGCAGCGCTTCGACACGCTCAAGCGCTTCGGCCTGCGCCACCGCACCAACGAGGAGCTGCTGGCCGAGTGGACGGGGATCGTCGACGCCCGGCTGGCCGCGCTCGCCCTGAACTGAAAGGACGTCCCCCGATGACCATCGCCGCCACCGCTCCCCGCCGCCTGGAAAGCTATGTGTGCGGGCAGTGGGTGCGGGGCGCCCGCGAGGGCGCGCCGCTGCTCGACGCCGCCACCGGCGCGCCGGTCGCCTTCATCGACTCGTCGGGCCTCGACTTCAAGGCCATGCTCGCGCATGGCCGCGACAAGGGCGGCCCCGCGCTGCGGGCGATGACGTTCCACGAGCGCGCGGCCATGCTGAAGGCGCTGGGCCAGGCCCTGATGGAGCGTAAGGAGGAGTTCTACGCCCTGTCGCTCGCCACCGGCGCGACGCGCAGCGACAGCTGGATCGACATCGAGGGCGGCATCGGCACGCTGCTCTCCTACGCCTCCAAGGGTCGTCGCGAGCTGCCCAATACGCGCGTGCTCGTCGACGGCGACGTCGAGGGCCTGTCGCGCGACGGGACCTTCTCGGCGCAGCACATCCTCACTCCGCTGCACGGCGTCGCGATCCACATCAACGCCTTCAACTTCCCCTGCTGGGGCATGCTGGAGAAGATCGCTCCCACCCTGCTGGCGGGCGTGCCCGCCGTGGTGAAGCCGGCGAGCCAGACCGCCTATCTCACGGAGCTGATGGTTCGCCGCATCGTCGAGACCGGGCTGCTGCCCGAGGGCGCGCTGCAGCTCGTCTGCGGCTCGGCCGGCGACATGCTCGACTACGTGACCGGCCAGGACGCGGTGACCTTCACGGGCTCGGCGGCGACCGGACGCAAGCTGCGCACCCACAAGGCGGTCGTCGAGAACTCCGTGCGATTCACCATGGAGGCGGACAGCCTCAACGCCGCCATCCTCGGCGAGGACGCCGCGCCCGGCACCGAGGAGTTCGACCTCTTCGTCCGCGAAGTGACCCGCGAAATGACCGCCAAGGCGGGCCAGAAATGCACCGCCATCCGGCGCGTGCTGGTTCCGCGCGCGGCGTGCGAGGCCGCGATCGCGGCCATCGGCGAGCGCCTGCGCAAGACGACGCTGGGCAACCCGGCCGACGAGGGCGTCCGCATGGGCCCGCTGGCGAGCCTGGCGCAGCGCGAGGAGGTGCGCGAGCGCATCCGCGAGCTGTCCGCCGAGGCCCGCATCGTGGCGGGCGACCCCGACACGGTGACGGTCGTCTCCGGCGACGCCGAGAAGGGCGCGTTCCTCAACCCGGTGCTGCTCTACTGCGACAGCCCCCGCTCCGCCAACGCCGTCCACGACTGCGAGGCCTTCGGTCCGGTGAGCACGGTGATGCCCTATGACGGGGCCGACGAGGCGGTGGAGCTCGCCCGGCGCGGGCGCGGCTCGCTGGTCGCCTCGCTGTTCACCAACGACCCCGACGTCGCGCGCGACATCGTGCTCGGCATAGCCCCCTTCCACGGCCGCGTGCTGATCGGCAACCGGACGAGCGCCAAGAGCTCGACGGGGCACGGCTCCCCCCTCCCCGGCCTCGTCCACGGCGGCCCCGGCCGCGCCGGCGGCGGCGAGGAGCTGGGCGGCATGCGCGGCGTGAAGCACTACATGCAGCGCACCGCCGTGCAGGGCGCGCCGGCGCTGCTCTCGGCCGTCACCGGCCGCTGGATGGAGGGCGCCCCGGCGCGCGCCGACGGCGTCCACCCGTTCCGCAAGTCGCTGGCCGAGCTGCGCGTCGGCGACCAGCTCGTCACCGCCACGCGCACCGTGACGCTGGAGGACATCGAGCACTTCGCCCGGTTCACCGGCGACACGTTCTACGCCCACATGGACGAGGCGGCGGCCAAGGCCAACCCGTTTTTCGACGGGCGGGTGGCGCACGGCTACCTGATCGTCTCCTTCGCCGCCGGCCTGTTCGTGGACCCGGCCCCGGGGCCGGTGCTCGCCAACTACGGCGTCGACAATCTGCGCTTCCTGACGCCGGTCTATCCCGGCGACACGCTGGGCGTGCGGCTCACCTGCAAGGAGATCAACCCGCGCGGGACGGCCGAGCACGGCGAGGTGCGCTGGGACTGCCAGGTGACGAACCAGAAGGAGCAGGTCGTCGCGCAGTACGACGTCCTGACGATGGTCGCCAAGACCTGGCCTTAAGCTTCCTGGCCGTGAGGTGCTTGGCGGAATCGGGGTCTGAAGCCGGCGTGAAGAGCCTGGCCGAAAGGGGCCGGGCGGCCGGCGCGGGCCGCCGCCGGCCGCGGGGCGTTACTTGACCGCCTTGATGCCCTCGAGGATCAGCGTCGTCGCGACGTCGGCGTAGTCCTCGCGGGTGATCGCGCCGCCGTCGCGGAACCAGAGATAGACCCAGTTCAGCATGCCGAACAGCGACATCGTGACCGGCATCAGCAAAGGGCGCTTCTTCGAGTCGAGCTGCGGATTAATGTCCCTTAATACCGCTGAAAACCGCCCGACGATTCGCTTTTCGATCGCACGTATTTCGGATTTCTGAACGTCGTTGAGCGCGCTGGTGCCGTTGAGCTGGACCTTGTGCTGATCGTCCGCGCCCCGGTAGTTGTCCAGGACCGCCCAGATCAGCTTGCGCAACCGCGCCTTGGGCTCGGCCGCCTCGTCGTCGGCCGCCTCCACCGCGGCGTCGAGGTCCGCGAGGTGGGAGTGGATGATGCCGAAGATGAGCGCGTCCTTGCTGGGATAATAGTGATACAGCAAGGCCTTGGACACATTCGCCTGCTGCGCGACCTGCGACATCGAGGCCTTGTCCATGCCCTGCTCCGCGAACACCGCCGCCGCGCTGGTCAGGATCGCGCGCTGCTTCTCCTCGAAATCGATGGCCCGGGTTCGTGCCATGTGCCGTCCTAGCCTTGCTGTCGTGTCGAAAGGGAGAATGATCGAGGGAGGGCTCGCGGTCCTCCCGCCATAGCCGGTCGGCGACGGGCAGGCAATCGCCCCGCCCTCACTCCTTGGGCCGGTTGTCGACGACCCGCTTGGCCTTGCCCTCGGAGCGCGCCACGCCGTCGGGATCGTGCACCTGGATGTGCGTGCTGACGCCCACCACGCTCTTGATATGGTGAGACAATTCCTTGGCGGACGCCGCCCGCGCGGCCGCGTCGGCGGCGTCGGCGGCGCACTCCACGTGGACCGTCATGTTGTCCATGCGCCCGGAGCGGGTCAGCTCGATCTGGAAGTGCGGCGCGAGGCCCTTGCACTTGAGGATCTGCTCCTCGATCTGGGTCGGGAACACGTTGACGCCGCGCAGGATGATCATGTCGTCCGAGCGGCCGGTGATCTTCTCGATCCGCCGCATCGAGCGCGCCGTGCCGGGCAGCAGGCGCGTGAGGTCGCGCGTGCGGTAGCGGATCATCGGCAGGCCTTCCTTGGTGAGCGTCGTGAACACGAGCTCGCCGATCTCGCCGTCCGGCAGCACCGCCCCGGTCGCCGGGTCGATGATCTCCGGGTAGAAATGATCCTCCCAGACGTGGAGGCCGTCCTTGCTCTCCACGCACTCGTTGGCCACGCCGGGACCCATGACCTCCGACAGCCCGTAGATGTCGACGGCGTGCATGTCGAACGCCTGCTCGATCTCGAGGCGCATGGCGTTGGTCCACGGTTCGGCCCCGAAGATGCCCACGGCGAGCGAACTGGAGCGCGGATCGATGCCCTGGCGGCGGAACTCGTCCAGGATCGACAGCATGTAGGAGGGCGTGACCATGATGATGCGCGGCTTGAAGTCGCTCATCAGCGTCACCTGGCGCTCCGTCATGCCGCCCGAGATCGGGACGACCGTGCAGCCCAGCCGCTCGGCCCCGTAATGGGCCCCGAGGCCGCCGGTGAACAGCCCGTAGCCATAGGCCACGTGGACGATGTCGCCCGGACGCCCGCCCGAAGCGCGGATGGAGCGCGCCATCACGTCGGCCCAGGTGTCGATGTCCTTCTTCGTGTAGCCCACCACGGTCGGCTTTCCGGTGGTGCCGGACGAGCCGTGAATGCGCACCAGCTTCTCGCGCGGCACTGCGAACATGCCGAACGGATAGGTGTCGCGCAGGTCCGCCTTGGTGGTGAAGGGGAACTTGGCCAGATCGGCCAGGGTCTTCAGGTCGTCCGGATGAACGCCCGCCTGGTCGAAGCGGGCGCGGTAGAACGGCGAGTTCTCATACGCGTGCCGGACGGACCACTTCATCCGGTCCAGCTGAACCGCGGCGATGTGGTCGCGGGACGCGGTCTCGATGGGCTCGAGATCCCCGGGGCGCGGCGACAGATTTTCCATGGTGACCTCCCTCGACCGATTGGTTGGAGCCGGGCTTCAGACGTGCTCCGGCAGGTGTGTGCCCTTGACGGTGCGCGAATGGCCGCGGAACTCCGCGATCACTTCGCCGGACTGGTTGGTGACGCGAACGTCGTAGATGCCGCCGCGGCCGCGTCGCGATACTTCACGGGCGCTGGCGGTGAGGCGGTCGCCCGAGAACGCGGGCGCGATGAAGGTGACGGACGCCTGCTGCGCGACGCTGCGCTGGTTGTAGGCGTTGCAGGCGAAGGCGAAGGCCGAATCCGCCAGGGTGAAGATATAGCCGCCGTGGCAGGTGCCGTGGCCGTTCGACATGGCGGTCGTGATCGTCATCGACAGCTCCGCCTCGCCCGGCGCGACGCGGTCGAGCGACATTCCGAGCTCCTGCGAGGCGCGGTCGTCACGCCACATGGCGCGGGCGCAGGCTTCGGCGGTTTCCTGGGGTGTCATACGGCTCATCGTCCACGAAACTCCGGCTTGCGCTTGTCGAGAAAGGCGGCGACGCCCTCGGCGTAATCGGCACTGCGCCCCGCGTCGCGCTGGAGATCGCGCTCGAGGTCGAGCTGCTGGTCGAGCGTGTTGGCGGCGGCGGCGTGAATGGCGCGCTTGGTCAGGCCGAATCCCTTGGTGGGGCCGGCGGCGAGCCGGGCCGTCAGGGCTCCGGCCTCGTCCATCAGGGCGTCGTCGGGGACCGCTTTCCAGATCAGCCCCCAGGCGGCGGCCGTCTCGGCGTCGAGCGGTTCGGCAGTGAGCGCCAGCGCCTTGGCGCGCGGCTCGCCGAGGATGCGCGGCAATGTCCATGTGCCGCCCGAATCGGGCACGAGGCCGATCTTCGCGAAGGCCTGGATGAAACGCGCGGATTTCGCCGCGAGCACGATGTCGCAGGCGAGCGCCACGTTCGCCCCCGCCCCCGCCGCGACGCCGTTGACGGCGCAGACGATCGGCTTTTCGAGCGACCGCATCAGGCGCAGAAGCGGATTGTAGAAGGTCTCGATGGTGCGGCCGAGATCGGGCGGGCCGGAGGCCTTGCGCGGATCGCGGTCGCCGAGGTCCTGGCCGGCGCAGAAGCCCCGTCCGGCCCCGGTCAGCAGCACCGCGCGGACGGCATCGTCATCGCGCGCCCGCTCGAAACCGGCGCGCAGAGCGAGGTGCAGCGCTTCGTTGAAGGAATTCAGCTTGTCGGGCCGATTGAGCGTCAGCCGCAGCACGCCCTCGGACAGATCCGTCAGGACGGTCTCGGAGCCGGTCATGGGTCTTCTCCCTCGTGCCGCTCCAGGGCGGCCTGAAAAAACTCTTGCATAAACCGACCGGTCAGTCAATAATTGCTAGCGTCGAACTTTGAAAACGAAGTCCGGCCCGGGGAGTGAAATGGATACGCTGTTTGATCGTCATCGCGGCCTGATCGACGCTGCCCGCGCGGCCCTGCGGACAAGGGGCTTCTGGGCGCCCTTCTCGGAGATTCCGAGCGGCAAGATCTATGGCGAGACCGCGAAGGACGACGGACTGGCCGCCTTCCAGGGCCGCCTCGATGCCCCCTTCCTCATTCCGCATCATCCGGAGACCTCGCGCGTCGGCGCCGAGATTTCGCCGTGGGGGCCCGAACTCGGCGTGACCTATCCGGCCGCCGACGCGGACACGCTGGTCGCCGCCTCGCTCGCGGCCGCCGACGCCTGGGCGGCGACGACGCCGGAACAGCGCGTCGGCATTTGCTGCGAGATTCTCGTGCGCCTGAACCGCATGAGCTTCGAGATGGCGAACGCCGTCATGCACACGACCGGGCAGGCCTTCGCCATGGCCTTCCAGGCCGGCGGCCCGCACGCCCAGGATCGCGGGCTGGAAGCCGTCGCCGTCGCCTATGACGAGATGACGAGCACGCCGCGCGAGGCCGTCTGGGAGAAGCCGCAGGGCAAGGCCGCGCCGCTGGTGATCGAGAAGCACTGGCGCGTCGTGCCGCGCGGCGTGGGACTGGTGATCGGCTGCCAGACCTTCCCGACCTGGAACTCCTATCCCGGCCTGTTCGCCGACCTGGCGACCGGCAACACGGTGATCGTGAAGCCGCACCCGGGCGCCATCCTGCCGCTGGCGCTCACCGTCGCCGTCGCCCGCGAGGTCCTGACCGAGCAGGGCCTGCCGCGCGACGTCGTGCTTCTCGCCGCCGACCGACCCGGCGCGGAGATTACGAAGGATCTCGTGAGAAACCCGGCCGTCACGATCGTCGACTACACCGGCTCCAACGCCTTTGGCGACTGGGTGCGCGCCAATGCCGGCGACGCGCAGGTCTTCACCGAGGAGGCCGGCGTCAATTCCGTCGTGATCGCCGCCACCGACCGCTTCGAGGCGATGTGCGCCAACCTGGCGTTCTCGCTCTCGCTCTACAGCGGCCAGATGTGCACGGCCCCGCAGGACATCTTCATTCCGAAAGACGGCATCGACACCGACCTCGGCCACAAGAGCTTCGACGAGGTCGGCCAGGGCATCGCCGCCGCCATCGACGCGCTGCTCGGCGACCCGGCCCGCGCGGCGGGCGTGTGCGGCGCCATCGCCAATCCCGCGACGCTCGCGCGCGTCCGCGACGCCCGCTCGCTCGGTCGGGTCGTGCGCGACTCCGGTCCGCTCGAGGGCGCGCGCAGCGCGACCCCTCTGCTGGTCGCCGTCGACGCGACGCGGACGCAGGCGCACGAGGAGGAGCGGTTCGGCCCCATCGCCTTCCTCGTGGCGGTGTCCGACGCCGACGAGGGCGTGGCGCGCGCCGCCGGGCTGGCGCGCCGCAAGGGCGCGATCACCGCCGCGCTCTATGACACGGACGAGGCGCGCATCGGCCGCGCCGTCGACGCCTTTGCCCGCGCCGGCGTGAACCTGTCCGTCAACCTGACCGGCAACATCTTCGTCAACCAGAGCGCCGCCTTCAGCGACTTCCACGTCACCGGCGCCAATCCGGCGGGCAACGCCAGCCTGACCGACTCCGCCTTCGTCGCGAACCGATTCCGGCTCGCGATGTGGCGCCGCCCCAAGGCGGCGTGACCCATCTTCCACCGCAACGTTCCAGGGAGGGAAACATGCGTAAACTACTGACCGGCGTCGCTCTCGCGAGCCTCGCTTCACTCAGCTTCGCCAGCTTCGCGTGGGCGGACATCAAGCTCGGCGCGACCGTCTCGGAGACCGGGCCGGCCTCGTTCCTCGGCGACCCCGAGGCGAAGACGCTGAAGCTGATGGTCGAGCAGATCAACGCCTCCGGCGGCATCAAGGGCGAGAAGATCAAGCTGTTCCTCTATGACGACGGCGGCGATCCCAACAAGGCCCGCACCTTCGCCACGCGCCTCGTCGAGGACGACGGCGTCGTCGCCATCATCGGCGGCACGACCACCGGCACGTCGATGTCGGTGATGCCGGTCGTCGAGGACGCCAAGATCCCGTTCATCTCGCTCGCCGGCGCCATCGAGATCATCGATCCGGTGCGGCCCAACACGTTCAAGACGCCGCACACCGACCGCATGGCGTGCGAGAAGATCTTCGACGACATGAAGAAGCGCGGCTACACCAAGATCGGCATGCTCTCGGGCACCGACGGCTTCGGCGCTTCGATGCGCGCGCAGTGCCTGGCGGTCGCGCCCAATTACGGCATCACCATCCTGGCCGACGAGAATTACGGCCCGAAGGATGCGGACATGACGCCGCAGCTCACCAATATCCGCGGCAAGAGCGACATCCAGGCGGTGCTCAGCCCCGGCTTCGGCCAGGGCCCGGCCATCGTCACGCGCAACTACGCGCAGCTCGGCATCACCCTGCCGCTCTACCAGTCGCACGGCGTCGCCTCGAACGGCTTCATCGAACTCGCCGGCGCCAAGGCCTCGGAAGGCGTGCGCCTGCCCGGCACGGCCCTGCTGGTGGGCGAACTCCTCGCCGACAACGATCCGCAGAAGCCGGTCGTGATGGCCTACAAGACGGCCTTCGAGAAGGCGACCGGCACGCCCGTGTCGACCTTCGGCGGCTACGCTCACGACGCCCTGCGCATCTTCGTCGACGCGGTCAGCCGCTCCAAGTCGACGAAGCCCGCCGACATCCGCGACGCCATCGAGAAGACGTCCGGCCTCGTCGGCACGACGGGCACCGTGACCATGTCACCGAAGGACCATCTCGGCCTCGACCTCGGCTCGTTCCGCATGCTCGAGATCAAGAACGGCGGCTGGGTCCTGGTGAAGTAACCCACGCCCGCCTTTCCCCTTCGACATCGTCCGGGACGCGCCAGACGCGCGTTCCGGATCCCGCCTCGCCGGAGCGGAGCGATCCATGCCCGAACTCATGCAGTTCCTGCTGTCCGGGATCACGGTCGGCGCGGTGTACGCGCTGGTCGCCCTCGGATTCACGATCATCTACAACGCCTCCGACGTCGTGAACTTCGCCCAGGGCGAGTTCGTGATGCTGGGCGGGATGATCACCGTCTTCGCCTACCAGGCAGGCCTGCCGCTGCCGCTCGCCGCTCTCATCGCTATCGCGGCGACGGCGGCGGCCGGCGTGGCCTTCAACAAGCTCGCAATCGAGACGGCGCGCGGCGCGCCGGTCGTGTCGCTCATTATCATCACCATCGGCGCATCGATCTTCATCCAGGGCGTCGCGCAGGTGGTGTTCGACAAGCAGCTGCACCGCCTGCCCGCCTTTTCGGGCGACGAGCCCCTGCACGTGTTCGGCGCGACCATCCTGCCGCAGAGCCTGTGGGTGATGGGCGGCGCGCTGATCGTCTTCGTGGGGCTGTGGGTGTTCTTCACGCGCACGCTCACCGGCCGCGCCGTGCTCGCCACTTCGAACAACCGCCTCGCCGCGCAGCTCGTGGGCATCAACACGAACTTCGTGATGACGCTGTCCTTCGGCCTCTCGGCGGCCATCGGCGCGCTGGCGGGCGTGCTGGTCACGCCGATCACGCTGACGAGCTACCAGATCGGCATCTCGCTGGCCCTCAAGGGGTTCGCGGCCGCGATGCTCGGCGGCATGGGCAACCCCAAGGGTGCGCTCGTGGGCGGCATCGCGCTCGGCTTGCTCGAGGCGCTGACGGCCGGCTATCTCAGCTCGCAGTACAAGGACGCGGTGGCCTTCGTGGTCATCCTTGCCGTGCTCTTCGCGATGCCTCAGGGCCTGTTCGGCCGCAAAGCGATGGAGCGCGTGTGATGAAGCTCTCAGCCAAGCAGGCGAGCCTTCTCGTCCTCGCCGTCCTCATCGTCCTCTCCCCCTTCTTCTTCCCCTCCGGCTACTATTTCCGGGTCGGGTCGCTGCTGTTCGTGAACGGCCTCGCGGTGGTCGGCATCGTGATCCTGACGGGCTTCGCGGGCCAGATCAGCCTGGGCCACGCGGGCTTCGTCGGCATCGGCGCCTATGCCTGCGCGCTCGCGCCGGCCTATCTGGGGCTCCATCCCGCGCTGTCGGCCGTGCTCGGCGCGGTCGTGTCGGGGGCCACCGCCTACCTCGTCGGCCGCCCGATCCTGCGCCTGAAGGGCTACTATCTCGCCGTGGCCAGCCTCGGCTTCGGCATCCTCGTCTCCATGGTGCTCGCCAACGAGGCGCGCTGGACGGGCGGCCCCGACGGCATCAAGACGCCCGATCTCGGCCTGCGCGGCCTGCTCGCCGACATGGGACTCGAGCTGACCAACCCGCAATTCTGGTACGCGCTGAGCGGGCTGGCGCTGCTGATTGGCGCCTGGCTGGCGCTCAACCTGCGCGACAGCCCGACCGGCCGGGCGCTGCGCGCGCTGCACGGTTCGGAAGTGGCGGCGCGGACCGTCGGCATCGACGTGGCGCAAGCCAAGCTCATGGCCTTCGTCGTCTCGGCGGTCTACGCCTCCGCGTCGGGCTCGCTCCTGGCGCTGCAGAACCGCTTCATCACGCCCGACGTCGCCGGCTACATGCATTCCATCGAGCTCGTCACGATGGCGGTGCTCGGCGGCGCGGGCTCGGTGCTCGGTGCGATCTTCGGGGCCGGAATTCTGACTTTGCTGCCGCAGGCGCTGACGGTGTTCCAGAACTACGAGCAGATCATGCTCGGCCTCGTGATGATGCTCGTCATGGTGTTCATGCGGCAGGGCCTGCTGCCGAGCGTGCTGGGCCTGATGCGGGGGAGAGGGGAATGAGCCTGCTCGTCGTCGAAGGCCTCGGCATCAAGTTCGGCGGCCTGCACGCCGTCAAGGATGTCGGCTTCACCCTGAAGAGCGGTGAGATCGTCTCGATCATCGGCCCGAACGGGGCCGGCAAGACAACGCTCTTCAACATGATCTCGGGCATCTACCTGCCGTTGGCCGGTCGCGTCATGCTGAACGGCGAGGACGTGACCGGCATGAGCCCGAACCGGCTGGCCGAGCGCGGCCTGTCGCGCACCTTCCAGAACCTGCAGATCTTCCAGTCCATGACGGTGCTGGAGAACGTCATGGCCGGGTTCCACCTTCAGGCGCGGGGCCCGGTGCTCTCCGATATGCTCGGGCTTCCCGGCTCGCGGCGGCGCAGCCGGGAGGCCGAGGCCGGCGCGCGGCTTCTGCTGGAGCGCGTCGGTCTGGAACGCGCGGCGGAGCGGGAAGCCGGCGCCCTCTCATACGGCGCGCTGAAGCGGCTGGAGATCGCCCGCGCCCTGGCGCTTCGCCCCAAGGTGCTTCTGCTCGACGAGCCGGCGGCGGGCTGCAACGCGGTGGAGACCGAGGAAATCGACCACCTGATCGCCGCCGTCGCGGCCGAGGGCGTCTCGATCCTGCTCGTCGAGCACGACATGAAGATGGTCATGCGCATTTCCAACCACA
The DNA here is from genome assembly GCF_024294805.1 of Alsobacter ponti. Lineage (GTDB taxonomy): Bacteria > Pseudomonadota > Alphaproteobacteria > Rhizobiales > Beijerinckiaceae > Alsobacter > Alsobacter ponti. The sequence continues at coordinate 102,784 of NZ_JANCLU010000006.1, read as the reverse complement.
TCGTGGTGCTCGACTACGGCGAGAAGATCGCCGAGGGCGACCCGGCCACGGTCAGTCGCGACAAACGCGTCATCGCCGCCTATCTGGGCGCGCAGGCCACGGAGGCGGCCAATGCTGACGGTTGAGGGGCTTCGCTCGCGCTACGGGCGCATCGAGGTGCTGCACGGCGTCGACCTCCACGTCGACTCGGGCGAGATCGTCGCCGTGGTCGGCGCGAACGGCGCGGGGAAAACGACGCTGCTGCGTTGCCTGTCGGGTGTGCAGCCGGTGTCGGCGGGGCAGATCATGTTTCGCGGCGAGCCGCTGACCGCCGTTCCGGCGTTCCGCCGCCTCCAGCGCGGACTGGCGCAGTCGCCCGAGGGCCGGCAGATCTTCACCAATCTCACGGTCGAGGAGAATTTGCGCCTCGGCGCGTTCATCTACGAGGACGAGCGCGTCGACCGGGACATGCAGGACGCGTTCGCCATGTTCCCCATCCTGCGCGAGAAGCGCAATCTCGCCGCCGGCGGCCTCTCCGGCGGGCAGCAGCAGATGCTGGCGATCGCCCGCGCGCTGATGGGCCGCCCGGCCTGCCTGCTTCTCGACGAGCCCTCGATGGGGCTCGCGCCGATCCTGGTTGCGCAGATCTTCGACGTGGTGAAGAGCCTGAAGGCCCTCGACGTCACCGTTCTGCTCGTCGAACAGAACGCCTTCGGCGCGCTTTCGATCGCCGATCGGGGTTATGTCCTGGAGACGGGACGGATATCGTTCGAGGGCGCCGCCGCGGAGCTGATCGCCGACCCGCGCATTCGTGAAGCCTATCTGGGAATCTGACATGGTCGTCGCCATCGCCCGCCGCGGTTCGTTCGCCGTCGTCACCGTCGACAGCCCGCCCGTCAACGCGCTGTCGCAGGCGGTCCGGCAGGGCCTGTGGGACGCGGCCGAGGCGCTTGATGCCGATGCCTCGGTCGAGGGCGTCGTCCTGGTCTGCGCGGGACGCACCTTCATCGCGGGCGCGGACGTGACGGAGTTCGGCAAGCCGCCCGTCCCGCCCCATCTGCCGGACCTCGTCGCCCGCATCGAAGGCGCGGCGAAGCCCTGGACGGCGGCGATCCACGGTTCGGCGCTCGGCGGCGGGCTGGAAGTCGCGCTGGGCTGCCGTTTCCGCGTGGCGCTCGCCTCGGCGTCGCTGGGCCTGCCGGAAGTGACGCTGGGGCTGGTTCCGGGCGCGGGCGGCACGGTCCGCACGCCGCGCCTCGTCGGCGTCGAGGCCGCCGTCGACATGATCACCACCGGCAAGCCGGTGAAGGCGGAGAAGGCCCGCGCGCTCGGGCTCGTGGACGCGGTCGTCGATGGCGACCTGACGGACGCCGCCATCGCCTTCGCGAGCGAAGCGATCGGGCGCGAGCTTCCGCCCGCCGCGCGGGAGCGCGAGATCGCCGACCCCGGCGAGACGTTCTGGGACGAAGCCCGAGCGGCTGTGGCGAAGCGGGCGCGCGGCGAGGTTGCGCCGCTCAAGGCGCTGGCGTGCGTGCGGCGCGCCGCCGAGAGCGGCTTCGCGGACGCGATGGCGTTCGAGCGCGAGACGTTCCTGGCCCTGCGCGGTTCGCCCCAGGCGGCGGCGCTGCGCCACATCTTCTTCGCCGAGCGCGCCGCGCCCCGGCCGCCCGAACTCGCCGGCATCGAGCCGCGTGCGCTGCGCAAGGCGGCGGTGGTCGGCGGCGGCACGATGGGAGCGGGCATCGCCGCCGCGCTGCGCGACGTCGGCCTCCCGGTCGTGCTGATCGAGCGCGACGCCGAGGCGCTGGCGCGCGGCCTCGCCAATGTGCGGTCCATCTACGATGGCGCGGCGAAGCGCGGCCGCATCACGCCGGCGCTGGCGCAGGACAGGATCGCCGGAGTCACCGGCAGCGTCGACGACGCCGCGCTGGCGGACGCCGACATCGTCATCGAGGCGGTGTTCGAGGATCTCGACGTGAAGCGCGCCGTGTTCGCGCGGCTCGGCGCGGCCTGCCGGCCGGACGCGGTGCTGGCGACCAACACGTCCTATCTCGACCCCAGGGCGATCTCCGAGGGCCTTCCGGGGTCGGAGCGCTTCCTGGGCCTGCACTTTTTCAGCCCCGCCCACGTCATGAAGCTGATCGAGATCGTCCCCGCGCCGTCGACCGCGCCCGACGTTCTGGCGACCGGCTTCGCGCTCGCCCGCCTGCTCGGCAAGATCCCGGTGCGCGCCGGCATTTGCGACGGCTTCATCGGCAACCGCATCCTCAAGGGGAGCCGCGTGCAGGTGGAGAAGCTGCTGCTCTCCGGCGCGACTCCGCAGCGGATCGACGCCGCCATGAAGGGCTTCGGCATGCCGATGGGGCCGCTCGAGGCGCAGGACCTCAGCGGCCTCGACATCTCGGCCTTCCAGCGCAAGGCGGCCCGCGCGCGCGGCGAAACCCCGTTCGCGCCGGTGGCCGAGCGCCTGTGCGCCATGAACCGGCTGGGCCAGAAGACCAAGGGCGGCTGGTACGATTACGCCGAAGGCGGACGGGCTCCGATCCCCTCGCCCGAGGTGGCGCGGCAGATCGCCGAGGCCGTCGCCGAGACCGGCTGGCCCCAGCGCGCCTGGACCGACGCCGAGATCGTCGACATGATCGTCCTGCCGATGGTCAACGAGGGAGCGCGGATCCTCGAAGACGGGATCGCGCTGCGCGTCTCGGACATCGACCTCGTCAAGGTGCACGGCTACGGCTTCCCCCGCTGGCGGGGCGGGCCGATGCACGACGCGCAGGCGCGCGGCCTCGCCGAAATCGTCGCTGTGCTCGACGGATTGGCGGCGCAGGGGCTCGCCGACGCGCCCTCCCCGCTGCTGCGCCGCGCCGCCGAAACCGGCCATTTCTGACCGCGCTCCAGACAGGCTGTCTCCGCCTCCGGGATGATGCCCGGGCGGAGCTGGGCCGCCCGGGCGCGCATTGGCGGGCACAAGCGCCTGTGCTTCAATTCCCCGGTCGCCGGTTCTGCCGCGGCGACGGGGGATTTCAGCCATGGGCGCCTCACACGTCGTTCCCTTCGCCGCCCTGACCATTCGCGACGTTCCGCAGGTGGGCGGCAAGAACGCCTCGCTCGGAGAAATGATCGGCGCGCTCGCCGCCAAGGGCGTGCGCGTGCCGGACGGCTTCGCGACGACCGCCGCCGCCTATCGCGAGTTCATCGCCTTCAACAAGATCGATGACAGGCTGCGCGCGCAATTGCAGCGCTTCCACGCCGGCGAGGACAGCCTGCGGGAGACCGGCGACGCGATCCGCCGCCTGTTCCTGGCGGGCGATTTCCCCGCCGGCCTCTCGCGCGACATCGCCGCCGCCTATCGCCGGCTTTGCCAGGATGCGGGCCAGACGGATCTCGCCGTCGCCGTGCGCAGCAGCGCCACCGCCGAGGACCTGCCGGACGCCAGCTTCGCCGGCCAGCAGGAGACGTTCCTCAACGTCGTCGGCGAGCGGGACCTGATCGACGCCTGCCGCCGCTGCTACGCCTCGCTGTTCACCGACCGCGCCATCAGCTACCGCGAGGTGAAGAACTTCGACCACATGGACGTGGCCCTGTCGATCGGCGTGCAGCGCATGGTGCGCTCCGATCTCGCCGGCTCGGGGGTGATGTTCACCATCGACACCGAGTCCGGCTTCCCGCGCGTGTGCGTGATCAGTGCGGCCTGGGGCCTCGGGGAAACCGTGGTGCAGGGCAGCGTCAACCCCGACAAGTACATGGTGTTCAAGCCGCTGCTGGCCGATCCCGCCCTGGCGCCCATCATCGAGAAGACTCTCGGCGACAAGGCGCGCAAGCTCGTCTACGCGAGCGGCGGCAGCGCGCGCACCCGACTTCTCGAAACCTCGCGCCGGGAGCGCCGGGCCTTCGTGCTGCGCGACGAGGAGATCCTCGAACTCGGGCGCTGGGCCGCGGTGGTGGAGGACCATTACGGCCGGCCGATGGACCTCGAATGGGCCAAGGACGGGGCGACGGGCGAGATCTTCATCGTCCAGGCCCGGCCGGAGACGGTGCAGGCGGCCCGCAGCGCCAGCGAGTTCCGCGTGTATTCGCTGAAGGAGCGCGGCCGGGTGCTGGCGACGGGCGCCGCCATCGGCGACGGCGTCGCCGTGGGCCCCGCCTGCGTGATCGCCGGCCCCTCGGACATCGAGCAGTTCCGCGACGGCTCGATCCTGGTGACGGAGATGACGGACCCGGACTGGGTGCCGATCATGAAGCGCGCCGCCGGCATCGTCACCGAACAGGGCGGCGCCACCAGCCACGCGGCCATCGTCAGCCGGGAGCTCGGCGTGCCCGCCATCGTCGGCACCGGCGACGCCACCTCGGCGCTGCGCGACGGCCAGCCCGTCACGCTGTCCTGCGCGGAGGGCGACCAGGGCCACGTCTACGAGGGCGCGCTGGCCTTCGACACCGAGACCATCGATGTCGGCGCGCTGCCGCGCACCCAAACGGCCGTGATGGTCAACGTCGCCAGCCCGGCCGCGGCGTTCCGCTGGTGGCGGCTGCCGGCGCAGGGCGTCGGCCTGGCGCGGATGGAGTTCATCATCTCGAACCTCATCAAGGCGCACCCGATGGCGCTGCTGCATCCGGAGCGCGTCGACAATCCCGTCGAGCAGGCGATGATCCGCGACCTTACCGAGGGGTTCGAGCGCCCGGAGGACTTCTTCGTCGAGACGCTGGCGCTCGGCATCGCCAAGCTCGCCGCGCCCTATCATCCGAACCCGGTGATCGTGCGCCTCAGCGACTTCAAGACGAACGAGTACGCGCACCTGATCGGCGGCGAGGCGTTCGAGCACGCGGAGGAAAACCCGATGCTCGGGTTCCGCGGCGCCTCGCGCTACTACGACCCGCGCTACCGCGAGGGCTTCGCGCTGGAGTGCCGGGCGCTGAAGCGCGTGCGCGAGCGCATCGGCTTCTCCAACGTGGTGGTGATGGTGCCGTTCTGCCGCACGCCGGCGGAAGCCGACAAGGTGCTCGCCGTGATGGCCGAGAACGGCCTGGCGCGAGGTGAGCGCGGGCTGCAGGTCTACATGATGTGCGAGATCCCCTCGAACGTAGTGCTCGCGGAGGAGTTCGCCCGCCGCTTCGACGGCTTCTCGATCGGGTCCAACGACCTGACGCAGCTCGTGCTGGGCGTCGACCGCGACGCGGGCGACCTCACCGCCCTGTTCGACGAGCGCGACGAGGCGGTCAAGCGCATGATCGCCGAGGCGATCCGCAAGGCGCGGGAGGCGGGCGTGAAGATCGGCATTTGCGGGCAGGCGCCCAGCAACTATCCCGAGTTCGCAGCTTTCCTCGTGGAGCAGGGGATCGACTCGATCTCGCTCAATCCGGACAGTTTCGTGCGCACGGTGCGCACCATCGCGGACGCCGAGGCCCGCCGGGCCGGCCGGGCCTGATGCCGGGGGCCGTGCTGCGCCGCATTCCCTCCGGCGTGTGGGCGCTGGGGTTCGTCAGCCTGCTGATGGACGTCTCCTCGGAGATGATCCACGCGCTCCTGCCGATCTACCTCGTGGCGGGGCTCGGCGCGTCGGCGGCGACCGTCGGCGTGATCGAGGGCGTCGCCGAGGCGACGGCGGCGATCACCAAGATCTTCTCCGGCGCGCTGTCGGACTGGCTTGGCCGCCGCAAGCTGCTCGCTGCCTTCGGCTACGGCCTCGCGGCGTTCACCAAGCCGGCTTTTCCGCTGGCGAACTCGGTGGGGTGGCTCATCGCCGCGCGTTTCGTCGACCGCGTGGGCAAGGGCATTCGCGGCGCGCCCCGCGACGCGCTGCTGGCCGACCTGGCCCCGCCGGACCTGCGCGGCGCGAGCTTCGGCCTGCGCCAGTCGCTCGACACGGTCGGCGCGTTCCTCGGCCCGCTGGCGGCGATCGGGCTGATGCTGGCGACGTCGGACAATTACCGGGCGGTGTTCTGGGTCGCGGTCATTCCGGCGATGCTCTCTTTCGCGTTGATCTCGTTCGGCGTCAGCGAGCCGGACCGGCCCCGCCCGGCGCGCAAGGCGCGCTTTCCGCTGCACAGGGACGAGATGGCGCGCCTGCCCCTCGCCTTCTGGCTGGTGACTGCCGCCTCGGCCGTGTTCACGCTCGCCCGTTTCAGCGAAGCGTTCCTGCTGCTCAAGGCCCAGGCCTCGGGCCTGCCCGTCGCGCTCGCCCCGGCCGTTCTGGTGCTGATGAACGTCGTCTACGCGCTGGCGGCCTATCCGGCGGGCGCGCTGTCGGACGGGCCGGGCGGACGCGACCGCGTGCTGATCGCCGGCTTCGCCGTGCTGATCATGGCCGACCTCGTGCTGGCGCTGGGCTCCGGACTGCCGGCGGTCGCGCTGGGCGTGGCGCTGTGGGGGCTCCACATGGGGCTCACGCAGGGCGTGCTGACCACGCTGGTCGCCGACGTCGCGCCCGCCGAATTGCGCGGCACCGCCTTCGGCCTGTTCAACCTGATCTCAGGCGTGGCGCTGTTCCTGGCGAGCTTCGCCGCCGGGACGATGTGGGACAGGTTCGGCCCCTCGGCCACCTTCCTCGGCGGGGCGGCGTTCACCACCGTCGCGCTCGCCGGCCTTCTGGCCCTGCGGCGCGGCGGCATCGCCGCTCACAGGGGATAGAGGCAGCGATACGAGCCCTCGCCGTCGCGGAACTCGGCGCACGGCGTCCGCCGGCAGTCGTCCCGCGCCCATGGGCAGCGCGGCTCGAAGCGGCACAGGCCGGGCTCGATAACCCCAGCCGTCACCTCGCCCTCGATGGGCCGCAGCTCGCGGTCGGAGAGGTCGAGGTCGGGCGCGGCGTCGATCAGCATGCGCGTATAGGGATGACGCGGATGCGAGAACAGAGCCTCCGTCTCGTTCATCTCGACGATTTGGCCGAGATACATCACGGCCGTGCGCTGGGCGATCAGGCGCACCACGGCGAGGTTGTGCGTGATGAACAGGCTGGCGAAGCCGAAGCGGGCCTGGAGGTCGCGCAGCAGCGTCAGGATCTGCGCCTGCACCGACACGTCGAGCGCGCTGGTCGGCTCGTCGAGGATCAGGAACTCGGGCTCCCCGGCGAGCGCCCGGGCGATGGAGATGCGCTGGCACTGGCCGCCCGAGAACTCCTGCGGATATTTGGCGGCGTCGGCCGGCGACAGGCCCACCTGCGTCAGCAGCTCTCCGACACGGTCGCGGATCTCCTCCGGCCGGCGCAGGCCATGAACGCGGATCGGCTCGGCGATGATGCGGCCCACGCTCCACCGCGCGTTCAGCGAGGAGAACGGGTCCTGGAAGATCATCTGGATGCGGGGTTTCGCCTCTCCGCCCGAGCCGAAGCGGATCACCCCGCCGGAAGGCGTCATCAGGCCGGCGACGATCCGCGCCAGGGTCGACTTGCCGCAGCCGCTCTCGCCCACCAGCCCGAACGTCTCGCCCGGCCGGATGGTGAAGCTCACGCCGTCGACCGCGCGCAGCGCCGGACGAGGCTTCGGCGAGCCCGGAAAACGCCAGCCCGCCTTGCGCTCGAACGTCTTGCTCACCTCGTCGAGGGTGAGAACGGCGGAGGACGCGGTCACGGGCGATCCTCCGTCACGGGATGCCAGCAGGCGACCGCGTCGCCCTCGTGCCGCCCTTCCAGCACCGGGACGCGGTCGCGGCAGATCTCGGTCGCACGGGGGCAGCGCGGGTGGAAGGCGCACCCGGACGGGATCGAGGCCAGGTTCGGCATCGACCCGGGGATCGGCTCCAGCCTCCCGGCGGCGGCCTTGTGGGAGGGCGTCGCGCGCAACAGGCCGCGCGTGTACGGGTGGTGCGGCGCGCCGAGCAGGCGAGCGGCCGGCCCGATCTCGACGATCCGGCCGGCATAGAGCACAGCGACGCGGTCCGCCATCTTCGCCATGACGCCGAGGTCGTGCGTGATGAGCAGCACCGCGACACCCGTCTCGGCGTGGAGATCGCGCAGCAGCTTCAGCACGTGCGCCTGGACGGACACGTCGAGCGCGGTGGTGGGCTCGTCGGCGATCACCATCAGCGGTTCGCAGCACAGGGCCAGCGCGATCACGATGCGCTGGCGCATGCCGCCGGAGAGGTGATGAGGGTACTGGTCGAAGCGCAGCTCCGGGTCGGAGAGGCCGACGCGGCCGATCCAGTGGACGGCGCGCCGGCGGGCCTCGGCGAAGGAGATGTCGAAATGGCTGAGCAGCGTGTCGGTGAAGTGCCGCCCGATGGTCAGCACCGGATTGAGGCTGGTCAGGGGGTCCTGGAAGACGAACCCGATGCGCCGGCCGCGCACCTTCTCCATCTGCGCCGGCGTCAATCCGTCGATGCGCTCGCCGTCCAGCGTGATGCGCCCGGCGCTGCGGCGCAGAGGCGGAGACAAGAGGTCGATGATCGCCGCGCCGGTGAGCGACTTGCCGGCCCCCGACTCGCCGACCAGCCCCAGCACCTCGCCCCGCCCCAGCGTGAAACTGGCGTTGTTGAGCGCGACGAGGTCGCGGTCCTCGCGCGGAAGCACGATCGACAGGTCGCGGACATCGAGCAAGGGGGTCATCGACGCCGCCGCAGTTTCGGGTTGAAGACGTCGCGCAGATGGTCCCCGAGCACGTTCACGGCGACGACGAAGATCACCAGCAGCGCGCAAGGCCAGACCGAGATCCACCATTCGCCGGACTGCAGGAAGTTGTTGCCGTTGCGGATCAGCGTGCCCAGCGAGGCGTGGGTGAGCGGCAGGCCGATGCCGAGGAAGCTCAGCGTCGCCTCGGTGATGATGGCGATGCCGAGATTGATGGTGGCGATCACGAGCACCGGGGCCATCACGTTGGGCAGGATATGCAGGAGCGCGATGGCGAGGCCCGAGCGGCCGGTGACCCTCGCGGCGGCCACGTAGTCCTGCCCGCGCTCGACCAGCACCGAGGACCGGATGGTGCGCGCGTACTGCACCCAGAAGGCGAAGCCGATCGAGACGATGACGATGGCGACGGACACCCGGACGTCGATCAACGCGCCGAAGGCGGAGCGCACCGAGCCGTCGATGATCATGGCCAGCAGCAGCGCCGGATAGGCGAGTTGGACGTCGGCGATGCGCATGATCAGCGCGTCGATCTTGCCGCCCGCGAAGCCGGCCAGCAGCCCGAGCGAGACGCCGACCAGCAGGCCGATGGCGACCGAGGACACGCCGATCAGGATCGAGGTCCGCAGGCCGAACGCCATCGCCACGAGCATGTCGCGCCCCTGGTCGTCGGTGCCGAGCGGAAAGGCCGGAAGGCCGTTCGGCAGGAAGGCCGGCGGCGTGAAGGCGTCGAGCAGCGACGCGTTCATCGGGTTGAACGGGTCGGCCAGGAAGGGCGGCGCGGCGAAGGCGGCGAGCGCCAGCAGCAGCACGATGAGGCCCGCGACCGACGCCGCCGGCGCGGCGAGCATGGAAGAGAGAAAGCGCGAGGACGTCGAGCGCATCGGTCAGGCCCGCTCGCGCAGGACGCGCTGGTCGATCAGCGGATAGCTGAGCTCGACGAGCAGGTTCAGCATCATGAAGATCGCGCCGATGATGATGAGGTAGACGGAAATGACCGGCATGTCGGCCGTCTGGATGGATTGGAGGAACAGCGAACCCAGCCCCGGCCAGGCGAACACGTTCTCGGTCACCACCGAGAACGCGATGATGTTGCCGAACTGGAGCGCCAGGACGGTGATGACCGGCAGCAGCGTGTTCTTCAGCGCATGGACGAACCAGATCCTGCGCGCCTCCACGCCGCGGGCGCGCGCGAAGCGGATGAACTCGCTGTGCCCGACTTCCATGAGCTGGGTGCGGATCATGCGGATGACGAACGTCACCTGGAACAGCGACAGCGTGATCGCCGGCAGCACCAGCGCGCGCCAGCCGGAGGCGGTCAGCAGCCCCGTCTTCCAGAACCCGAGATCCACCGTCTGGCCGCGCCCGAACGACGGCAGCAGGCCGAGCTTCACCGAGAATACCGCGATGAGCAGGATGCCAACGACGAAGGTGGGCAGCGTGACGCCGGCGATGGACACGAACATCACCGCCTTCGCCAGCGCCGAGCGCGGCCGGATGCCGCAATAGACGCCGAGGGGCACGCCGACGAGCAGCGTGATGGCGAGGCTGGCGAAGGCCAGTTCGACGGTGGCGGGCAGACGCTCCCAGATCAGCGCCGCGACCGGCTCGTGCGAGCGATAGGAGATGCCGAAGTCGCCGACCAGCAGCCCCTTCAGGAAGGTCAGGAACCGCATCGCCACCGGCTGGTCGAGATGGAGCGTGGCGATCAGCGCCGCGCGGTCCTGCGGCGTGGCGTCCGGCGGCAGCAGCGAGGCCAGCGGGTCGCCGAGATTGGAGACGAGCAGGAAACCGATGAAGGCGATGGCGAGAAGAACGACGACGGTCTGCGCGATCCTGGCTGAAGCGTAGCGGAACATCCGGGCCCCGGCGTCAGCGACAGCTTTCGGCCAGCCGGACGAGCATGTCGGTGCATTGCTCGAGCTGGTCGATGGCGACGGACTCGTCCGGCTGGTGGGCGTCGGCGATGTCGCCGGGCCCGATGACGACAGACGGCATGCCGGCGCGCTGGAAAATGCCGGCCTCGGTCCCGTACGGTACGGCGCGGGGCGCCTTGCGTCCGAGCAGCGACAGCAGTTCGGATTCCAGCGTCGGATCGCCGCTCGGGCTCAGGCCGGGGATGCGCGACTGGACGTCGAGGCGGATGAAGGTCTCGGGGTCGATCGCCTTCATGTCGCGCTCAAGGTCCCGGGCGAAGGCCTCCATGCGCGCGAAGACGTCGTCTTCGCTCTGGCCGGGGATGATGCGCATTTCCCAGAAGAAGCGGCACTCGGCCGCGACGATGTTGCCGTGCAGCCCGCCGGCGATCTGGTTGACCTGGATGGTCGACCAGGGCGGGTCCAGCCCCTCGAAGCGCGGGCCGGCGCGCATGTCCTCGCGGATGCGGTTGATGAAGGAGACGAGCTCCGCCGCGACCATCACGGCGTTGACGTAGCGGTCCGGCTGCGACGAATGGCCGGGCTTGCCCTTCACCGTCGCCCAGCCGATCAGCCCGCCCTTGTGGGCCGAGACGAGGTCCATCATCGTCGCCTCGCCGATCACGGCGAGACGGGGGGCCAGGCCGGACGCGCCGATCCAGCGCGCCATGTCGCCGACGCCGGTGCAGCCGACCTCCTCGTCATAGGAAAAGGCGAGGTGCACCGGCCGGCGCAGCGGGCCGGAGGCGATCTCCGGCAACGCCGCCAGGCAGCAGGCCAGGAAGCCCTTCATGTCGGTCGCGCCGCGGCCGATCAGGCGGCCGTCCCGCTCGCGCAGGGCGAAGGGGTCGCCGGTCCACGGCTGCCCCTCCGTCGGCACGATGTCGGTATGGCCGGAATAGACGAGGCCGCCCGGCGCCTCCGGGCCGACCGAGACGAGGACGCTTGCCTTGTCGCCCTCGGCGTTGGGGAACCGCCGCAGCCGGGCCCCGAGCGGCGCCACCTCGGCCTCGACGTAATCGAGGAGGTCGAGGTTCGACGCGCTGCTCACCGTGGGAAACGAGACGAGCTTCTCCAGCTGGCCGGCGATGGCGGCGGCGCGGGCCATCTTACTGCTTCACCGAGAACAGCCGCAGCGGGTAGGCGAGATCGGCCGGCTGCACCACGTTCACCGTGTCCTTGGCCGCCCACAGGATGTTGAGCTGGTGGATCGGGATCAGCGCGACGTCGTCCTTGGCGATCTTCAGCGCCTCGCGGATCTTCTGGCGGCGGCTGTCCGGGTTGGTGTCGCTCTGGATCTGGGCGATCAGCTCGTCGACCTTCGGGTTGGAATATCCGCCGATGTTGAACACGCCCCGCCCCGCCGCGTCGCGGCTGTGCAGCAGCGAGGTGAGGAAAATGTGCGCGTCGTAGGTGAAGGGCGAGTAGCCGACCATGGTCAGGCTGGTGTTGTAGCCCGGCGGGTTGATCTGCTGCGCCCACTTGCTGGTCGTCTGGGCGCGCGGCTCGGCCTTGATGCCGATGCGGCCGAGCGAACCGGAAATGGCGATGCAGGTCGCCTCGTCGTTCATGAAGCGGTCGTTGGTGCAGTCGAACGTCACCGAGAAGCCGTTGGGATAGCCTGCCTCGGTGAGCAGCGCCTTGGCCTTGGCGACGTCAGGCTGAACCGGCTTGCCCAGTTCGGGATCGAAGCCGTTGACCTCGGGCGCGATGGCGAGGCCGAGCGGCTTCGAGTAGTTGCGCATGACCTTGGTCTTGATCGCATCGAGGTCGATGGCGAGCTGCATCGCCTCGCGCACGCGCTTGTCCTTGAACGGGTTCTTGCCCTTCACGTCGCTGTAGAGCAGCTCGTCGCGGTTGACGTCGGCGAGGAGGAAGGCGACGCGCAGGTCCGGCCCGGCCAGCACCTTGAGGCCCTTGGTCTGCTCGATGCGCTGCGTGTCCTGCGGGGGCAGCGTGTCGATCATGTCAACCTCCCCCGACACGAGCGCGGAGACGCGGGCCGAGGGGTTGGGGATGACGAAGAAGGTCGCCTTGTCGATGTTGCCGACCGGCTTGTCCCACCACGCCGGGTTCTTCTCGAACTCGATCTTCACGCCCGGGTCGCGCCCGGCGAGCTTGAAGGGGCCGGTTCCCATCGCGTTGCGGTTGGCGAAGGTCTCGACCTTGTTGTCGGGAGAGCCGGGCTGCACCGCGCCGTTCTTCTCGGACCAGGCCTTGCTCATGATGAACCAGTTGGTGATCTCCATCGGCACGATGGGATCGACGCCGCGCGTCTTGATGTCGATCGTGTAGTCGTCGACCTTCTTCACCGACTCCAGCGTCGACAGGTTGCTCTTGATGCCGCCCGCCTTGGCGCGCTCGAACGAGAACACGACGTCGTCGGCGGTGAAGTCGCCGCCGTCCTGGAATTTCACGCCCTTGCGCAGCTCGAAGCGCCAGGTGCTGTTGTCGACCAGCGTCCACTTGGTCGCCAGCGCCGGCTCGAGTTGGAGGTCGCCGCCGCGGCGGACGAGCGGCTCGTAGATGTTGCCGAGAATGGCGAAGACGAGCGTGTTGCTGACCGCGTGCGGGTCCAGCGTGTAGGCGTCGACGGGGCTCGCGAACTTGAACGTCGCGGCGGAAGCGCCGGGCGCCGCGAGTGGCGACGCCAGCGCCGCCGCAAGAATGCCGATCCTGATGGAGCGATTCACCGTGAGCATTGGACGTCCCCTCGCCTGGCCCAGCCGCGTCGTCGCGGAGCACAGGCACGATAGGAGCGCGCCAAAACTATTTCAATGCTAAAACATTTCGACCGAAGGCAATTTCGATATTGATTCCGGATTCCGGCACAATGCCTTGATTTCGTGCTGATTTTTCCCCGGCTGCCTCGTTTGAGGCGGCTTGCGGCGGCGCGCCGGAGCGGCCATGCTCGAATGCCGCCGAGACCAGCCGGGGACTGACGATGACACGCGAAGCCGCCATCCGGAACGCCGCCGCCTTCCTCGACAGCGGCGGCTTCGCCGCGTGGCTGGCGCGCCTCGTCGCCATCCCCAGCGCGAGCCGCGAGCCGACGATGCGCGCCGCGCTCTCGGACTACCTGACCGCCGAGATGATTCCCGCCTTCGAGGCCATGGGCTTCACGACGCGCGTGCTCTCGAACGACATCGCGCCCGGTCCCTTCCTGCTGGCGGAGCGGATCGAGGACCCCGGCGCGACGACGGTTCTCCAGTACGGGCACGGCGACGTCGTGACCGGCCTCGACGCGCAGTGGAGCCCGGGCATGTCGCCGTGGACGCTGGCGGAGCGCGACGGGCGCTGGTACGGGCGCGGCACGGCCGACAACAAGGGCCAGCACGCCGTCAACATCGCGGCGCTGCGCAGCGTCATCGAGACGCGCGGCAAGCTCGGCTTCAACTGCAAGTTCCTGCTGGAGATGGGCGAGGAATCCGGCTCGCTCGGCCTCGAGGAGATGTGCCGGGACCACAAGGCGGCGCTTGCCGCCGACGTGTTCATCGCCTCGGACGGCCCCCGCCTGGCGCTGGACCGGCCGACGCTGTTCCTGGGGGCGCGCGGCGGGCTCAGCTTCCATCTGACCCGCGAGACGCGCGAGGGCTTTCACCACTCGGGCAACTGGGGCGGGCTGCTCTCCAACCCCGGCGTCGAGCTGGCGCACGCCATCGCCTCGCTGATCGGCCGGCACGGCGAGATCCGCGTGCCGGAGCTGATGCCGGCCGCCATCCCCGCCAATGTGCGGCGCGCGCTGGAGGATTGCGCGCCGGAGCCGACGCCGGAGGACCCTGCTATCGAGCCGTGGTGGGGGGAGCCCGGGCTGAGCGCGGCCGAGAAGGTGTTCGGCTGGAGCTCGCTCGAAGTGATGGAGATGGAATGCGGCAACCTCGCGCGGCCGCTCTACGCCATTCCTCCGCGCGCCACCGCGCGGATGCAGCTGCGCTTTCCCGTGGGGGTCGACCCGCAAGCGGTGGTGCCCGCCGTGCGCCGGCACCTCGACCTGCACGGCTTCGAGACCATCGAGGTGACGCCATCCACCGACGCTATCTTCCTGGCGAGCCGGCTCGACCCCGACCATCCCTGGGTGGCGCGGGTGAAGGACTCGCTGGCGCGGACGCTGGGCCGCGCGCCGGCGGTGCTTCCGAACCTCGGCGGTTCTCTGCCGAACAACATCTTCTGCGACCTGCTCGGCCTGCCGACCATCTGGATCCCCCATTCCTACCCCGGCTGCCGCCAGCACGCGGCCGACGAGCACCTGCCGATCGCGGTGGCGCGCGAGGGGCTGGAGATGATGGCGGGGCTGTACTGGGACATCGGCGAGCCCTCTCCCGCTCCGCCGGCCTGAGCGGGGCGGCGGGCGGGAAAAGGCGGACAAGCCGGCGGCGGCGCGCTAGAACTGGTCCTCCCTCGCAAGGACCGGATTCCATGACGTCGCATCAGCGCAGCATCGCCGCCCACATCGATCCCGTGAAGCTCGACCGCCTCGCCGAACTGGCTGTGAAGGTCGGCCTGCAGCTGCAGCCGGGGCAGGACCTGTTCCTCACCGCGCCGGTCGCGGCGCTGCCGCTGGTACGCCGCGTGGTGGAGCATGCCTACAAGGCGGGGGCGGGACTGGTGACGCCCATCCTCTCCGACGAGGAAATCACGCTGGCGCGCTACCGCTACGGGGCCGACGCGAGCTTCGACCGCGCGCCGGCCTGGCTTTACGAAGGCGCGGCCAAGGCCTTCGCCGCCAATACGGCCCGGCTGGCGATCGTCGGCGACGACCCGATGCTGCTTGCCGGGCAGGATCCCTCGAAGGTGTCGCGCGCCAACCGCGCCAATTCGCAGGCCTACCAGCCGGCGCTGGAGAAGATCGCCAATTTCGACATCAACTGGAACATCATCGCCTTCCCTGGCGCCGCTTGGGCGCGGCAGGTGTTCCCCGACCAGCCGGAGGACGTCGCGGTCGCGCGGCTGGCGGACGCCATCTTCGCCGCCTCGCGCGTCGACGGTGACGATCCCGTGGCGGCCTGGGCCGCCCACAACGCCGCGCTTCACGCCCGCACCGCGTGGCTGAACGACCATCGGTTCGCGGCGCTGCGCTTCACCGGCCCCGGCACCGACCTGACGGTGGGCCTCGCCGACGGCCATCTCTGGCAGGGCGGCGCGTCGACAGCGAAGAACGGCGTCACCTGCAACCCCAACATCCCGTCGGAAGAGGTGTTCACCACGCCGCACGCCCTGCGCGTCAGCGGGCGCGTGTCGAGCACCAAGCCTCTCTCCTACATGGGCACGCTGATCGACGAGATCTCGGTCCGGTTCGAGGACGGCCGCATCGTCGAGGCGCAGGCCGCGCGTGGGGCGGAAGTGCTGAACAAGGTGCTCGACACGGACGAGGGCGCCCGCCGCCTCGGCGAGGTCGCGCTGGTGCCGCACTCCTCGCCGATCTCGCGCAGCGGGCTCCTGTTCTTCAACACGCTGTTCGACGAGAACGCCGCCTGCCACATCGCGCTTGGGCAGTGCTACTCCAAGTGCTTCGTCGACGGCGCGAAGATGACGCCCGAGCAGGTCGCGGCGCAGGGCGGCAACAAGAGCCTGATCCACATCGACTGGATGATCGGCTCCGACCAGGTGGACATCGACGGCGTCCACGCGGACGGACGCGTCACGCCGGTGTTCCGCAAGGGCGAATGGGCCTGACGGCGCGACGGCCGGCGTCGAAGCCGGCCGTCAGCTCTTCCCGGCGAGGCTGAGGATGTAGGCGACGAGGTCGTCGCTCTCGGTGGGCGTCAGGATCAGATTGGGCATGTTCGCGTGCGAACTGCGCAGGAACACCGACAGGCTCAGCCCCGTCGTCGACGGCATGCGAGCGACGTCGGCGAAGGCCGGCCCCTGCCCCGGCGCGCCCGACGGCACGGCCCCGAGCACGTGGCACTCGGAGCACCACTTTCGGGCGAGTTCCCTGCCCGCCGAGATGTCCGCCGCCGCGGCCGGGGCAGCCGCGGCCACCAGAACCGTCAGAGCGATGACGACGCGTCGCAGCTTCATGGATGACCTCCGTCCAGCCTTCGCCGCATCAGACGCGCGGAGGTTGCGAAGCGCAAGCCGGTTGTGAGGCTCAGGCCGCCCGGGCGTCAGCGGCGCGAGGTCGCCACGCCGTCGCCGGCCTCCCTTTCGCCGCCCGGCCGCAGCGGAACGACGTTGCCGGAAAGCCCTCCCGATCGCCGCACGGTGGCGAGCGCCGCCGCGAGGTCGTCGATGGTGAAGGGCTTGGCGAGGCGATTCGGGCAGGCGGCCTGATCCTCGGGCCCGATCTCGGCGTAGCCGGTGGCGAGGATGACCGGCATGTCTGGAAATTCCTCCCGCAGCCGGTTGGCGAGTTGCGTGCCCGTCATCTCCGGCATGGCGTGGTCGGTGACGACGATGTCGACGCGCCGTCCCGCGCGCAGCGCCGCGAGCGCCTCGGCGGCCGACCTGGCCTCCACCGCCGTATGGCCGAGATCCTCCAGCATCGAGACGGTGCCCATCATCACCAGCGGGTCGTCGTCGACCACCAGCACGGAGCACGGGGCCACGGGCAGCATGTCGTGGCTGGTCGTGGTCTTGGCGTTGAGCGGCAGCGCCGCCACCGTGTCGGCCACCTGGGGAAGCCAGAGCTCGACGCTGGTGCCCTCGCCTTTCCGGCTGGAGATCGTCAGCGAGCCGCCCGACTGGGCGGCGAGGCCGTGGACCATCGACAGGCCGAGCCCCGTTCCCTTGCCCGGCCCCTTGGTGGTGAAGAACGGCTCGGTCGCCTTGGCCAGCGTCTCGGCATCCATGCCGACGCCGTTGTCGCTGACGCAGATGCGCACGTAGTCGCCCCGCGACAGTCGGCGGGAGGGGTCGTCGGCTTCCACCGTCTCGGCCGTGGCGGCGATGCGCAGCAGGCCGCCGAGCGGCATCGCATCGCGCGCGTTGATGGCGATGTTGAGCAGCGCCAGTTCGAGCTGGTTGGCGTCGGCGCGCACCGGCGGCAGGTCGGACGGGAAGTTCTGGTGGACCTGCACCAGCGGCCCCAGCGCGCGCTTGAACAGGTCCTCCATGCCGGCGACGAGCCCGGCCAGGTGCACGGCCTGGGGCTTCAGCTCCTGGCGGCGGGCGAAAGAGAGCAGGCGTTGCGTCAATGCCGCGCCCCGGTCGGCGCCGAGCAGCGCGTTATCGAGCAATCTGTGGCAGCGCGGATCGTCCGGCAGGCGCTTTCGCAGCAATTGCAGGCTGCCGATCACCGCCATCAGCAGATTGTTGAAGTCGTGCGCCACGCTGCCGGTGAGCTGGCCGATCGTGTCGAGCTTCTGCGCCTCGAAAAGCTGCGCCAGCGCGCTTTCCCGCTCCCGGGTGCGGTCCTCGATGCGCTGCTCCAGCTCGTCGTTGAGCTGCTTGAGTTCCGAGGCGGTGGCCTCGAGCGCCGCCGTGCGCTCGGCGACGCGCTGCTCGAGCTCGGCGTTCAGCACTTCGAGCTGGCGCGTCTTGCGGTACAGCTCGGCGAACACGCGGACCTTGGCCCGCAGCACCTCCGGCACCACCGGGACGGGCACGTAGTCTACCGCGCCGGCCTCGTAGCCACGCAGGCGGTCGAGGTCGGTGATCTGGATGGCCGAGACGAAGATGATGGCCGTGCGCTGGAAGCGGGGATGCTCGCGGATCATCGCCACCAGCTCGAACCCGTCCAGCTCCGGCATGCAGACGTCGACGAGGATGACGGCGACATCGGTCTTCAGCAGGTGGCCGAGAGCCTCCTGGGCGGAGGACGCCTTGATGAGGTTCTCGCCCAGCTCGGCCAGCACCACCTCGTAGCTCAGCAGCTTCGCCGGCTGGTCGTCGACCAGCAGGATGTTCACCTTCCCCGGGGCGGAAGTCATCATGATCGCGACTCCGGGCTCAACGGTGCAGCCACATGCGCAGCGCTGACAGGAGCTGCTCGGTGTTGACGGGCTTGGCCAGGTAGTCGGAGGCGCCCGCCTCCAGGCACTTCTCGCGGTCCCCCTTCATCGCCTTGGCCGTAAGCGCGATGATGGGAAGCCGCCGGAACGCCGGGTTGGCCCGGATGACCTGCATCGTTTCATACCCGTCCATCCCCGGCATCATGATGTCCATCAGGACGATGGCGACCTGCGGCTCGGATTCGATGACCGAAATGGCCTCGGTGCCCGTCGTGGCCGTGAGGACCGTCATGCCCCTTCGTTCCAGAACACTCGACAGCGCGAAGATGTTGCGTGCGTCGTCGTCAACGAGCAGAACGGTACGCCCGATCAGGTCGTCGTCGGAGCTGTGCAGCCGCTCCAGCATGCGCTGCTTCTCGGCCGGCAGGTCGGAGACGACGCGGTGCAGGAACAGGGCCGTCTCGTCGAGAAGGCGCTCGGGCGACTCGACGCCCTTGACCACGACGCTGCGCGCCATGGTGTGAAGCTGGGCGTCCTCGTCCGGCGACAGCTCGCGCCCGGTGAACACCACCACCGGCACCTCGGCGAGGCTGGCGTCGTCGCGGATGCGCTCCAGCACCTCGAAGCCGGACATGTCCGGCAGCTTGAGGTCGAGCACCACGCAGTCGGTGGGCTGGTCGCGCAGCATCGACATGGCGTCGGCGCCGGTCTCGGCGGTGGCGATGTCGATGTCGTCGTGGCCCAGCAGCTCGGTGACGCCGAGCCGCTCGGCCGGGTTGTCCTCCACCACGAGCAGGCGCTTGCGGCGCGGCAGGGTGAACTCGCGCAGCTTGGCGAGCGCGTGTTCCAGCCCCTCCGTGGTGGTCGGCTTGCTCATGAAGGAGAACGCGCCGCGGGCGAGGCCGTGCTGCCGGTCCTCGTCCAGCGTGATGATCTGCACCGGGATGTGGCGCGTGGCGGCGTCCTGCTTGAGCTGGCTCAGCACCGTCCAGCCGAGCATGTCGGGCAGGAACACGTCGAGCGAGATGCAGTGCGGCCTGTACTCGCGGGCGAGCGCCAGCGCCTCCGCCCCGCGCATCGCGACCAGCACCTTGAACCCCTTGTCGTGGGCGAGGTCGACCATGACGCGGGCGTAGTGCGGGTCGTCCTCGACGATCAGCAGCACCGTGTCGCCGGGCTGCAGATTGGCCCGGTCGTCGCTCATCGGCTCGGCCGGGGCCTCGATCAGCCGCTGTGGCTGCGGCATGGGAAGCGGCGCGCCGTCGGCCGGGACCGGGCGCACGTTCATCGGCGCGCCGACATAGGTCAGCGGAAGATAGAGCGTGAACGTGCTGCCGACGCCGGGGGTCGAGCGCAGCTGGATCTCGCCGCCCAGCAGGTTCGCCAGCTCGCGGCTGATGGCGAGGCCGAGGCCGGTGCCGCCGTACTTGCGGCTGGTGCCCGCGTCCGCCTGCTGGAACGCCTCGAAGATGATGCGCTGCTTCTCGGGCGGAATGCCGATGCCGGTGTCCGAGACCTCGAAGGCGACCACGCCGGGCGCGTGCTTGAGGCTGGGGTGGTCGGCGCTCCATCCGGTCGCCGCGGGGAACACCCGCAGCTTCACGCCGCCCTGCGCCGTGAACTTGAAGGCGTTGGACAGCAGGTTCTTGAGCACCTGCTGGAGGCGCTTGGAGTCGGTGATGATCGAGCGTTCGAGGTTCGGCGAGGTGACGACCTCGAAGGACAGCTTGCGGTTATCCGCCTCGTGTCGGAACGGCCGGGCCATGACGTCGAGCAGGTTGGAGAAGAAGATCTCCTCCGCGTCGACCGACACGGTGCCGGATTCGATCTTCGACAGGTCGAGGATGTCGCTGATGAGGTTGAGCAGGTCGGTGCCGGCGCCGTGGATGGTGCGCGCGAACTCCACCTGCTTGGCCGTGAGGTTGCCGTCCGGGTTCTCGCCGAGCTGCTGGCCGAGGATGAGGATGGAGTTCAGCGGCGTGCGCAGCTCGTGCGACATGTTGGCGAGGAACTCGGACTTGTACTTCGAGGTCAGCGCCAGCTCGGTCGCCTTCTCCTCCAGCGCGCGGCGCGCCTGCTCGATTTCCTGGTTCTTCGCCTCCACCTCGTGGTTGCGCTCGGCGAGCTGCTGGGCCTTCTGCTCCAGCTGCTCGTTGGTCTGCTGCAATTCGCGCTGCTGCGCCTGCAACTCGCCGGCCAGCTGCTGGGACTGCTTCAGCAGGCCCTCCGTCTGCATCGTCGCCTCGATCGAGTTGAGCACGATGCCGATGCCGGTTGTGAGCTGTTCCAGGAAGGACATCTGGAGGTCGGTGAAGGAGCCGACCGTGGCCAGCTCGATGACCGCCTTCACCTGCCCCTCGAACAGCACCGGCAGCACGATGGCGTTGCGCGGCGTGACCCTGAACAGGCCGGAGCGGATCGGCGACACGTCCTCCGGGATGTCGGAGATCAGCAGGCGGCGGGCGTCGCGGGCGCACTGGCCGATCAGGCCCTCGCCGATCTCCAGCCGCTCGGGCTGGTCCGGCGCGCCGTCGCCGGCATAGGCGGAGAGCAGCTTGAGGCTGACGCCTCCCTCGGTCTCCACCTGGTAGATGACGGCGTGCTGCGCGTCGACCAGCGGCGCCAGCTCCGACAGCAGCACGCGGCCGACGGTGCCGAGGTCGCGCTGGCCCTGCAG
This sequence comes from Alsobacter ponti, assembly GCF_024294805.1. GTDB lineage: Bacteria > Pseudomonadota > Alphaproteobacteria > Rhizobiales > Beijerinckiaceae > Alsobacter > Alsobacter ponti. The sequence goes on along the minus strand of NZ_JANCLU010000006.1, from coordinate 81,765 downwards.
CATGTTGGTGAAGCGGGCCAGGTTGGTCTTCAGCCAGTCCTGCTCGGTGTTGCGCTCCGTCGTGAGACGGAGGTTGCCGATCATCGTGTTGATGTTGTCCTTGAGCTCAGCGACCTCGCCGCGCGCGTCGACCTGGATCGAGCGGGTCAGGTCGCCCTTGGTCACGGCCGTCGCTACCTCGGCGATGGCGCGCACCTGCGTGGTGAGGTTGGCGGCCAGCAGGTTGACGTTGCCGGTGAGGTCCTTCCACGTGCCGGCCGCGCCGGGCACGTTGGCCTGGCCGCCGAGGCGGCCTTCCACGCCCACCTCGCGGGCCACCGTCGTCACTTGGTCGGCGAAGGTGGCGAGCGTGTTGGTCATGTTGTTGATGGTCTCGGCGAGCGCCGCCACCTCGCCCTTCGAGGCGACCGTGAGGTTCTGCTTGAGGTCGCCGTTGGCGACCGCCGTGACCACCTTGACGATGCCGCGCACCTGCTCGGTGAGGTTGGCGGCCATCACGTTCACGGTGTCGGTGAGGTCCTTCCACGTGCCGGCGACGCCCGGCACCTGGGCCTGGCCGCCGAGCTTGCCTTCCGTGCCGACCTCGCGCGCCACGCGCGTCACCTCGCCGGCGAAGGCGTTGAGCTGGTCCACCATGGTGTTGATGGTGTTCTTCAGCTCGAGGATTTCGCCCTTCACGTCGACGGTGATCTTGCGCGACAGGTCGCCGCGCGCCACGGCGGTGGTCACCTCGGCGATGTTGCGGACCTGGGTGGTGAGGTTCGCCGCCAGCAGGTTGACGTTGTCGGTGAGGTCCTTCCACGTGCCGGCGACGCCCGGCACGACCGCCTGGCCGCCCAGCCGCCCGTCCGTGCCGACCTCGCGCGCCACGCGCGTCACCTCGCCCGCGAAGGAGCGAAGCTGGTCGACCATGGTGTTCAGCGTCTCCTTGAGCAGCAGGATCTCGCCGCGCACGTCGACGGTGATCTTTCGCGACAGGTCGCCATTGGCGATGGCGGTCGCCACCTCGGCGATGTTGCGCACCTGGGCGGTGAGGTTGCCGGCCATCGAGTTGACGTTGTCGGTGAGGTCCTTCCACGTGCCGGCGACGCCGGGAACCTGCGCCTGGCCGCCCAGCTTGCCCTCGGTGCCGACCTCCTTGGCGACGCGCGTCACCTCGCCGGCGAAGGCGTTGAGCTGGTCCACCATGGTGTTGATGGTGTTCTTCAGCTCGAGGATTTCGCCCTTCACGTCGACGGTGATCTTGCGGGAGAGGTCGCCGCGCGCCACGGCGGTGGTCACCTCTGCGATGTTGCGGACCTGGCCCGTCAGGTTCGAGGCCATCGAGTTGACGTTCTCGGTGAGGTCCTTCCACGTGCCGGCGACGCCGGGAACCTGGGCCTGGCCGCCCAGCTTGCCCTCGGTGCCGACCTCGCGCGCCACGCGCGTCACCTCGGAGGCGAACCGGTTGAGCTGGTCCACCATGGTGTTCAGCGTTTCCTTCAGCTGAAGGATCTCGCCGCGCACGTCGACGGTGATCTTGCGCGACAGGTCGCCGTTGGCGATGGCGGTCGACACCTCGGCGATGTTGCGCACCTGCGCGGTGAGGTTGCCGGCCATCGAGTTCACCGAGTCGGTGAGGTCCTTCCACGTGCCGGCGACGCCGGGCACCTGGGCCTGGCCGCCGAGGCGGCCTTCCGTGCCGACCTCGCGCGCCACGCGCGTCACCTCGCCGGCGAAGGAGCGCAGCTGGTCCACCATCGTGTTGATGGTCTCCTTGAGCTGCAAAATCTCGCCGCTGACGTTGACGGTGATCTTCTTGGAGAGGTCGCCCTGCGCCACCGCGGTGGCGACCTCGGCGATGTTGCGCACCTGGCCGGTGAGGTTCGAGGCCATGGAGTTCACGGAATCCGTGAGGTCCTTCCACGTACCCGCCACGCCCTTGAGCTGCGCCTGGCCGCCCAGCTTGCCCTCGGTGCCGACCTCGCGCGCGACGCGCGTCACCTCGGAGGCGAACGCGTTGAGCTGGTCGACGGTGGTGTTGATGGTCTCCTTGAGCTGGAGGATCTCGCCCTTCACGTCGACGGTGATCTTCTTCGACAGGTCGCCGTTGGCGATGGCGGTGGAGACGTCGGCGATGTTGCGGACCTGCGCCGTCAAATTGCCGGCCATCGAGTTCACCGAGTCGGTGAGGTCCTTCCACGTGCCGGCGACGCCGAGCACGTTGGCCTGGCCGCCGAGGCGTCCTTCCGTGCCCACCTCGCGCGCCACGCGCGTCACCTCCGAGGCGAAGGCGTTGAGCTGGTCGACCATCGTGTTGATGGTCTCCTTCAGCTCCAGGATCTCGCCGCTCACCGTCACGGTGATCTTCTTCGACAAATCGCCCGAGGCGATGGCGGTCGACACCTCGGCGATGTTGCGGACCTGCGCCGTGAGGTTCGAGGCCATCGAGTTGACGTTGTCGGTGAGGTCCTTCCACGTGCCGGCGACGCCCGGCACCTGGGCCTGGCCCCCGAGGCGGCCTTCCGTGCCCACCTCGCGCGCCACGCGCGTCACCTCGCCAGCGAAGCCGTTGAGCTGGTCCACCATCGTGTTGATGGTCTCCTTCAGCTCGAGGATTTCGCCCGACACGTCGACGGTGATCTTGCGCGAGAGGTCGCCGCGCGCCACCGCCGTCGTCACCTGCGCGATGTTGCGCACCTGAGCGGTCAGGTTGCCGCACATGGCGTTCACCGAGTCGGTGAGGTCCTTCCAGGTTCCGGCCACGCCGGGCACCAGCGCCTGCCCGCCGAGCTTGCCCTCGGTGCCGACCTCGCGCGCCACGCGCGTCACCTCGGAGGCGAAGGAACGCAGCTGGTCGACCATCGTGTTGATGGCCTCCTTGAGCTGCAGGATCTCGCCGCGCACGTCGACCGTGATCTTCTTGGACAGGTCGCCGTTGGCGACGGCGATCGTCACCTCGGCGATGTTGCGGACCTGGCCCGTCAGGTTCGAGGCCATGGAATTGACGCTCTCGGTGAGATCCTTCCACACGCCCGTCACTTCGCTGACCTGGGCCTGGCCGCCGAGCTTGCCGTCGGTGCCAACCTCGCGGGCGACGCGCGTCACCTCGGAGGTGAACACGCTGAGCTGCTTGATCATCGCGTTGACGATCTTGGCCGAGCGCAGGAACTCGCCCTTGAGCGGCCGGCCGTCGACGTCGAGCGGCATGGGCTGAAGCAGGTCGCCCTTCGCGACGGCGGTGATGGTGCGCGTCACGGCGGTCGTTGGCCACAAGAGGTCGTCGATCATGGTGTTGACCGAACTCTCCATGTCCGACCACGCCCCGTTGGACAGGCCGAAGCGCACCCGCGTGCGCGTCTTGCCGTCGCGCCCGACGTCCTGGCCGACATGGGCGAGCTGCTGGGCCATGCGCTCGTTGGCGGCGACGATGTCGTTGAAGGTGTCGGCGATCTTGCCGGCGAGCCCGGTCTGGTCGCCCGGCAGGCGGATCGAGAAGTCGCCCATGCGCATCGACTGCAAGGCGCCGAGCAGCTGGTTGAGATCGAACCCGTCCGGTCCTCCCCCTCCCCCGCCCCCGCCCCGCTCGACGGCGAGGTTCATGCCGGCCGCCACGACCTCGGCGGTGGAGACGCGGCCGGAGCCGTTACGGCGAGAGCGGGAAGGCTTGGTCTCTTGCATCGGATGATTCCATGGTCGCGGGTCGACCGCGGGGCGAGGCGAGGTCGCGCCGGCGGCCGCGCGCGGCGGCCGGGTTCAACCGGTCGCGCCGCTCCGGAGCCGTGTCGCCGTGTCGGCGTCCACCGCTCCCGCGCAGCCCCTGCTTGCGATTCCCCGCCCAACGGTCAAGATTTCCACTGGTCAACCTAGTACGGGAAACCCCGTAGGTCGACAATTTTCAAGCTGTTTAGACCGAAGCTTGAGCTGCACAATGCTTCCGCTTTGCTCACTTGAGCAATGTCATTCCAGCGACTTCATTTTTTGTTGCGCCAACTGTACTGAGCGATTGGCCGCAACCTTGCCAGTCGAAAACACATTCATTTTGCGTGCATTTGTAATCGCCCCTCAGCCCTGCCGGTCATCTCCCGTTCGTTCGTCCCTCCCCGACTCGCCCCCGCTTGAATCGACGTCCGGCTGGCCGCACAACGGGAGGCCGGCGCGAAGCCGGGGGAGGATGCGGGAATGGACGAGATCGGCATCGGCGTGATCGGCACGGGGTTCATGGGCAAGGCCCACGCGCTGGCCTGGACCACCGTGCACGCGGTCTATCCCGAGCTGCCGCGCCCCGTCCTCGTCGCCGTCGCCGACAATGTGGCTTCCGCCGCGCGGGCCGCCGCCGCGCAATACGGCTTCCGCGACTGGCGCGAGGACTGGCGAAGCGTGGTCGAGGACCCCGCCGTCCACGCGGTGTCGATCACCGCGCCCAACCTGCTTCACCACGACATGGCGGTGGCGGCGGCCCGCGCCGGCAAGCACATTCACTGCGAGAAGCCGCTGGCCCCCGACGCGGCGACGGCGCTGCGCATGGTGCAAGCGGCCGAGGCAGTCGGCGTGGTCACCCAGGTCGGCTTCAACTATCAGAAGAACCCGCTGATCCGGCTGGCGCGCGACATGATCGCCGCCGGCGAGCTCGGCGACATCCTGAGCTTCCGCGCGCAGCACGCCGAGGGCTTCATGGCGGACCCGGACACGCCTTGGGGGTGGCGTCTCGATCCGGCCGGCGGGCCGGGCGCGCTGGCCGATCTCGGCAGCCACGCCATCGCCATGGGCCGCTATTTGCTGGGGCCGATCGAGAGCCTGTCCGCCGACCTCCAGACCGTCATCGCGTCACGCCCGGTCGGGCCCGGCGCGCGCGAGCGCCGGGCCGTGGAGGTCGACGACGTGGCGCGCCTGACGGTGCGCTTCGCGCGCGGCTGCGGCGGGCTCATCGAGGCGAACTGGGTGGCGACGGGCCGCACCATGCAGCTCGGCTTCGAGGTCAGCGGCACCAAGGGCTCGATCGCCTTCACGCAGGAACGCCTGAACGAGCTGCATCTCTTCCGAGCCGGCGCCGACCCGCTCACCTCCGGCTTCACCCGCATCGAGGCCGGGCCGCGTCACGAGCCCTATGGGCGCTTCTGCGTCGCGCCGGGCCACCAGCTCGGCTTCAATGAGCTGAAGACCATCGAGATGGCGGGCTTCCTCTCCGCCATCGCCGGCGGCGAGCGCACGGGCCCCGACTTCCGCGAGGCCTGGGAGGTGCAGAAAGTGATCGATGCCGCCGTCGAGTCGTCGCGCGAGCGGGCGTGGCGGCCGGTCGGCTGAGGCCCCTTCCCGCTCCGCTCAGCTCTTGACCGCGCCGGCGGTGAGGCCGCGCACCATGGCGCGCTGCATCAGCGCGAAGAGCACCATCACCGGCAAGATCGAGATGATGCCGCCCGCCGCCAGCGACCCCCAGGGAAGCTGGAATTCGCCGACCATCAGCTGCAGGCCGACCGGCCAGGTGCGCGACCCGGTGCTCGTCGTCAGCATCAGCGCGAACAGGAACTCGTTCCACGCGCCGATGGCCACGAACACCGCCGTGGCGACGAGCCCCCCGACGACCAGCGGCAGCACGACGCGGACCATGGCTCCGATGCGGCTCGCCCCGTCGATGCGCGCGGCGTCCTCGAGGTCGTTCGGCACCGCCTCGAAGAACCCCTTCATCATCCAGATGAACACCGGCAGGAGGAAGGTGGTGTAGGCCAGCGCCAGCCCCAGGCGGCTGTCCAGCAGGCCGAGGCCGCGCATCAGGATGAACAGCGGGATGATGATCATCACCGCCGGGAACATGCGGACCACGAGGTAGAACATCATCATCTCGCGCCGCCCGACGAAGCGGTAGCGCGCCACGGCGTAGGAGGCGAGCGTGCCGATGACGGTGCAGATCGCCACCGTCATCAGCGTCACCACCGCGCTGTTGGAGATCAGCGTCGGGAAGTTCGAGCGCGTCCAGATCGCCACGTAGTTCTCGAACGTCACGCGCCTTGGAATGTAGGTCAGCGTGGCGGTGACGATGTCCTCCTCCGGCTTCAGCGAGATCAGGAACGCCCAGACGATCGGGAACACCGCGAACAGCACGATGAGGGCGACGGCGGCCATCGCCAGCACGTCGCCGACGCGCTTGCGGCCCGACATGGTGCGCAAATAGCGGCGATGGACCATGCTCAGTCCCTCATCACGTTGGAGAGGCGGACATAGAGGTAGGAGAAGCCCATCAGCAGCACGAACAGCACCACCGCGATGGCGCTCCCGTAGCCGAAGTTGAACTCCTTGTTGACCTTCAGGAAGGCGTGCAGCGACAGCAGCAGCGTCGAGCGGCCGGGGCCGCCGCCGGTGAGGATAAGGATGATATCCGGCGAGTTGACGAGGCTGATGACCCGCAGGACCACCGCGGCGACGACGATGGTGCGCAGCTGCGGCCAGGTGACGTAGCGAAACTGCTTCACCGCCCCCGCGCCGTCGATGGCCGCCGCCTCGTAGAGGTCGTTCGGGATGGCCTTGAGCCCGGCCAGCAGCAGCAGCGCGAAGAACGGGAAGCCGTGCCAGACCTCGACCACCAGCGCGGAGGCCAGCGCCGTGTCGGGGTCGGCGAACCACGCCTTGTAGACGTTCAGCACGCCCACCCGCACCAGCATGTCGTTGATGACGCCGAGCCGCGGGTCGAGCATCAGCGCCCACATGTGGCCGGCGACGACGTTGGGCAGGAACCACGGCAGCAGGATGAGGACGGACGCGGCGCGGAAGCCCGGAAGCTCGCGGTTGAGAAGCAGCGCCGCCGCGAGGCCGAGCGCCAGCTCGCCGACCGCCGCGCCCACCGTCCACACCACGGTGTTGCGCAGCGCGAGCCAGAACACCGGATCCTCGATCATCGCACGGTAGTGCTTGAGGCCGACGAAGCCGGTGCCGAGGTCGAGCCGGTTCAGCCGCATCTCGCGGAAGCTGAGCCCGATGCCCCACAGCGTGGGATAGAGCACGACGGCGAGGATGACGACGAGGCTGGGCAGCAGCAGGTAGTAGGCCCAGAAGCGCGTTTCCGAGACATCGGCCAGGCGCGCCAGCACGCCGCGCGCGCGGCGCGGCGTCTTCGCGGGCCCGTGGGCGACCTCGTAGGTCACGCTCACACCACCTGGAGCGCGACGCGCTCGACGTGGGCCCAGTCGATGTCGTGCCCCAGCCCCGGTTCGCGCGACACGGTGAGCACGCCGCCTTCGATGGCGAGCTTGCCGAGCCGCTTGAGGCCGGCGATCTGCTCGGCGTTGATGACGAGCTGCTCGTAATAGTCGTTGATGCGGATGGCGGCGCAGAGCTGCGCGTTGGCGAGCCCCATGCCGTGCACCTGGCAGCGCATGCCGTGGCTGTCGGACAGGTGCGCGATCTTCATCGAGCCGGTGAAGCCGCCCTTGAAGTTGGTGTTGACGCGCGTCATGTCGAGCGCGCCCATCTGGATCCACGTCGCCATGTTCCAGTGGCAGCCGTCGGACGTCTCGGCGGCGAGCACGGGGATATCGAGCGCGTCGCACAGCTTGCGATAGGAGTTCAGCTCGAACTCGCGCATCGGCTCCTCGTACCAGAGGAAGCCGCACTCCTCGAGCACCCGGCCGAACCACATCGAGGTCACGTAGTCCCAGCCGGCGGAGCCGTCGAACATCAGGTCGGCGTCAGGCCCGGTCCACTTGCGCAGGTTGCGCGAGAGCTTCGCGTCCTCCTTGGCGTCGCCCCAGGCGTGCAGCTTGAACGCGGTGAAGCCCTCGTCCATGCACTGTTTGATGTAGCGCTCGTACTCGTCCATCGTGTCCCAGGTCACGGTGGAGGCGTAGGCCGGCACCTTGTCGCTGTTGCCGCCCAGCATCTGCCAGATCGGCAGCCCGGCCTTCTGCGATTTGATGTCCCAGGCGAGCTGGTCGACGATGCCGAGATGCGTCATGTGCATCTCGTCGACGCGGTCGATCTCCCAGATCAGGTGAAACAGGCGCTCGGTGGACAGCGGGTCCTCGCCGATCAGGCTCTTCAGCCGCCGCTCGGTGAGCAGGGCGACCGAGGCGGCGTAGCGCGCCGAGGACTCGATCTCCACGCCGCCGGTGATGCCCTCGTCGGTGTCCATGCGGACCACCGCCGTCACCTGCTTGCGCCCCGCCACGAGCCCGTCATGCGAGCCCATCAGCCCCGTGCGCCAGCGATAGTGATGCGTCGGCGGATCGGACTCCAGGAGGTAGCAGCGGATGTCGGTGATGCGCATGTCGGTCTCCGGTTGTGTCGGCGAACGGGTCAGCCGGCCTGCTTGGCGAGCGCGCGACGGCCGGCCGCCCAGGCCTCGGCGTGGCGGGCGACGTCCTCGGGCAGGAACTCGCCCTTCGCGCCCTCATCGTGCTCGAAATAGTTCCAGCGGTCCTCGCCGCGCACTTGCATGGCGAGGTCGCGCGCGCCGGAGCCCTGGCGCACATGCGCCGCGACGTAGCGGATGGCGAAGCCGATGCGGCGATGCGAGGCGCGGTTGGGCTCGGAGTTGTGCGCGATCTTGACGTGGTGGAGCGACATCTCGCCCGGCCGCAGCACCACGTCGACGACCGTGTCCTGGTCGACCTCGACGGCGATCTCCTGGCCGCGCGACAGCAGGTTGTCCGGCTGCCAGGTCTCGACGTGGTCGACGATGCCGCCGCGGTGCGTGCCCGGCGCGACGCGCATGCACCCGCTCTCCACCGTGCTCGGCGTCAAAGCGACCCAGGCGGTGACGATGTCGGCCGGCTCCAGCCCCCAGTAGGTGGCGTCCTGGTGCCAGCCGACATAGGCCGGGGAGCGCGGCTCCTTGAGGAAGAAATTGGCGCCCCAGACGAGGATGTTGGGCCCGATGAGCCCTTCCACGCGGTCGAGGATGCGCGGGTTGCGGCACAGATCGCACAGCGTCTTCGACACCCAGTGCGTCCGCGCCAGCAGCAGGCCGGCGCGCTGTTCGGCCGGGAACGTGTCGATGCGGTCGACCACCGCCAGCGCGGCGGCCAGCTCGGCGTCCGACAGCACGGGGAAGGGAAACAGCACGCCGTCGTCCCGGTAGGTCCGGATCTCGGCCTCGCTCAGCCCGTTCATGGCGGTCTCCGCGGGGGAGCCGGGGCCGCGCGCGGCGGCCCCGGCGCTTGCGCTTACTTCAGGGCGGCGTCGAGGCCGGCCATCATGGCGTCGACCGCCTGCTCGGCCGTGGCGCGGCCGACCAGCACCTTCTGGAACTCCGGCAGCACGACCGTCTCCGACCAGCCGGCGACGCCGACGAAGGTGGGCGGCAGGCGGCCGAACTTCGTCGTCTCGACGGCGGCGGTGTAGAGCGGGTTCTTGGTGATGCGCTCGTCGGCCGCCACCTTCGGCGAGGACGGGAAGTAGCCCGTCTCCTCGAGGAAGGCGATGGCCGGCTCCGGCTCCGCCCAGAACGAGATCCACTGCATGTCGGCGTCGGTCTTGGCGGGGTTGGAGACGCCGTTGAACAGGTAGGTCAGGCGCGCGATATGCGCGGCCGGGCCGGCCGGCATGGGCAGCGTGCCGAACTGGTCGGGCTTCAGCGCGGCCTGGATCTCGGTGAGCGAGCCGGTATGGTGCCACACCATCGCCGTCTGGCCGGTCTTGAAGGCCTCCATGATCTGGCGGTAGCTGTCGTTGGGCGCGCTCGGCGGGGCGGCCTTGTGCTTGGTCAGGATGCCCGCGTAGAAGTCGACCGCCTCGGTGGCCTTCTTCTTGTCCATCGCGTTCTTGCCGTCGCGGACGATCGGCGAGCCCCACGCCTCGATGAGGTCGAGCACGTACTTGAAGCCGCCGGCGCCGCCGCGCAGGCTGAGGCCGTAGCGGTTCTTGGACGGGTCCGAGACCTTGATCGCCGCCTCCAGGAACTCCTGGTAGGTCTTGGGCGGCGCGATGCCCTTCTCGGCGAACCAGTCCTTCCGGTAGTACATCCAGTCCACGAAGGTGAAGGCGGGGATGCCGTAGATCTTGCCGTTCACGGTCGCGCCGGCCCAGGCCTGGTCGGGATACTCCCCGTAGCGCGGCCACTTCTTGATGCGGTCGGTGAGGTCGACGAGCCCGCCCATGGCGACGAGGTCGCTGGCGCGCTCGGCCACCACCATGCAGGTGTCCGGCCGCGCGTTGGCGACGACGGCGGCCGTCATCTTGGACATGTACTCGGGGTTCGGGATGTTCTCCTGCGTCACCGCGATGTCGGGATATTTCTGGTTGAACAGCGCGATCACGCGCTCCAGCCCCTTGAACTCCGTGGTCGACGTGAAGTGGTGCCAGTAGTTGATGCCGGCCTTCTGCGCGAAGGCGCGGCCAGGCGCGAGCCCCGCGAGCGGGGCCGCGGCCAGTCCGCCCAGGACGGTCCTGCGGTCGATCTTCATGATTTCCTCCCCTCTCTGACGATGCGCGCCGGCCACGCGGGCCGGCGTTCGACGGCGGCGGTCAGGCCGACAGGCGAATGGGGCTGCTGCGGGGCGCGGGCGGCAGGTCCGCCGCGTCCCGCACGTCGGGACAGGCGTGCTCGCGCCGCGCCGCCTCGCTCAGCACGAGGCCGTGCCCGGGCCGCTCGGGAGCGACGGCGTAGCCCTCGCTGAAGACGACGGGCTCCTCGACGAGGTGGTTGTAGTTCTGGAACGAATATTCGAGCCAGTGCGCCTCCGGCAGCGCGGCGGCGAGGTGGACGCCCAGCTCCAGCATGGTGTTGCCGAGCGTCACGGGGATGCCGTGCTCGGCCGCCAGCCACCCCGCCCGCATCACGTCCGAGAAATGGCCGTGGACGTTGAGCAGGTCGACGCCGCGCGCCTCGATCAGCTTGCGCTTGCCGCGCAGGTCGAGGTACTCGCCCGAGTTGACGTGCACCCACGGCGCGCCTTCGCGGATTTCGCGCAGGCCGTCGAAGTCGTCGCGCAGGCAGGGGTCCTCGACCCACAGGATGTCGAACCCGGCGCGGCGGTAGATGTCGAGCCGGCGCACCGCCTCGCGCGGGGACCAGGCCTCGTTGGCGTCCACCATCACCGGGCCGAGCCCGTCGACCGCCTCGCGCAGCAGGCGAAGGCGGTGCAGGTCCCACTCCACGTCGGGGTGGCCGACCTTGATCTTGAAGCCGCGATAGCCCTGCGCCGCCGCCTCTGCGAAGAAGCGCGAGTAATCCTTGTCGCTCAGGTGGTAGTCGAGCCCGCTCGCATAGGCGCGCACGTGGGGATCGTGGCCGCCGAGAAGCCGGTAGAGCGGCAGCCCGACCTGCTTGGCGGCGAGGTCCCAGCACGCCTGGTTGATCGCTTCCTCGAAGGGCAGGCTCATGCGGCGCACATTGCCGCCGCGCGGCCGCGCCACGCGGTGGACGAGGCCCGCCGGGGGCTGGCCTTCCAGCCCCGGCCACGCCTCCTCGCGGAAGATGCGCTCGATCTCGGCGAGCGAGGGCAGCGGGTGAAACAGGTTGATGGCGAAGCCGAGGCCGGTGTGGCCGCCGGCGTGCAGTTCCAGCGTCACGTAGTGGGCGTGCGCAATATGGACCTGGCTGTCGCCGATCACCCGGTCGCGCGCGTACTGGAACCGCGTGAGCGTGAAGCCCTCGATCCGCATCGGCGTCTCTCCCGACAGGCGTCTGTTCATCAATGACGCTCTGTGATAGATCAGATGGCGTGAAAGGTAGATCACAATCCCCGGTCGCCGCAAGCGACGATTCAGGACTGTCGGTATCCGACGACGCCGCCGCCGAGCCCGCCGCCTTCGAGGTCGACCGGTCCGGCCGCAGCCTCGGCGACGTGGCGCGCGACCGCTTCATCCAGGCGCTGTTCGACCGCCGCATCGAGCCGGGGGCGTTTCTCTCGCAGAACGAGCTGGTGAAGATCCTCGGCGTGCCGGTCGGCCCGCTGCGCGACGCGCTGCGCGTCTTGCAGGCTGAGGGCTGGCTCACCATCCACGCCCGCTCCGGCATCGAGCTGCGCAAGCCCGACTTCTCCCTCGTGCGCAACTCCTACCAGCTGCGCATGATCCTGGAGCGCGCCGCCGTGCGCAGCTTCGCCGAGGTCGCGCCGATGCCGCGCATCGAGGACATCGAGCGGCGCCATCACGAGGCCATCGAGGCGGTGCGCGGGCGCGAGCTGACGCTGGACTCGGCGCGGGAGCTGGAGGGCGTCGATTTCGGCTTCCACATGGAGGTCGTCTCCATCCTGGCCAATCCGATGATCGAGGCCGCCTACACGCAGGCCCAGCGTTTCGTGCAGCTCGTGCGGCTCGACCGCGAGTTCCGCCTGTCCTCGCCGCTGGTGATCCGCACGCTGACGGAGCACCTGGAGATCATCAAGGCCTGCAAGGCGCGCGACCCGCAGGCCGCCGAAGCCGCGCTGGAAGTGCATTTCGGGCGCGCCATGCAGCGCGCCATCGGCTTCTTCTAGAGCCGCCTCAGATCGCGGCGGTGAGGCCGCCGTCGACCGTCAGCACCGTCCCCGTCGTGTAGCCCGCCGCCGGCGAGGCGAGGTAGAGCGCCGCCGCCGCGAGTTCGCGCGGTTCGCCCCAGCGGCCGGCCGGCGTGCGCGCCGAAATCCGCGCCTCGAAGCCGGGGTCGCCTCGCCGCAGCGACTCGTTGCCCTCGGTCCGGAAATAGCCCGGGGCGATGGCGTTGACCGTCACCCCCGCCGGCGCGAGTTCCACCGCCAGCGCCCGCACCAGCCCGTTCAGGCCCGCCTTGGCGGCCACGTAGCCGGTCACGGTGGGGCGCGCCACCACGCCCATGATCGAGGAGGTGAACACCATGCGCCCCCGCCCCGCCGGGACCATCAGCCGCGCCGCCGCGCGGGCCAGCCGCCAGCCGGCCGTGAGGTCGGCGTCGATGACGCGCGTCCAGTCCTCGTCGCTCTGCTCCAGCAGCGGCTTGCGCGAGGTCAGCCCGGCGTTGCTGAGGAGGATGTCGAGGCGGCCGAAGCGCGCGCCCGTCTCCGCCACCGCGGCGTCGACCGCCGGGCCGTCGGCGACGTCGAAGGCCATCGCCTCGCAGCGCGCGCCGGCGTCGCGCAACTCCCCTGCCCGCCGCTCCAGCGTCGCCGCGTCGCGGGCGGTGATGACCACCGCCGCGCCCGCCGCCGCCAGCGCCCGCGCCATCGTCCAGCCCAGCCCGCGCGACGCCCCGGTGACGAGGGCGACCTGTCCGGTGAGGTCGAACAGCTTGGCGGGGGCGTCGTCGGAGAGGTCGGTCATGGCGCTCACGAATACTCGATGCGCGGGTCGACATAGGCGTAGACGAGGTCGACCACGACGTTGATGGCGACGTAGATGCCGAGGATGACGAGGATGCAGCCCTGGATCAGCGGATAGTCGCGCGAGCTGATCGCCTGGATGAGCAGGCGCCCGATGCCGGGATAGGTGAACACCGACTCCGTCACCACCGCCCCGCCGATGAAGCTCGCCGTCATGATGCCGACGATGGTGATGAAGGGCAGCAGCGCGTTGCGCAGGGCGTGGCGCATCACCACCGTGCGCTCGGGAAGCCCCTTGGCGCGCGCGGTGCGGACATAGTCGGCGTTCAGCTCGGTGATCAGCGAGGCCCGCAGGAAGCGCGCGAAGATGCCGGAGACGTAGACGGCGAGCGTCAGCGCCGGCAGCGCCGTGTTGCGCAGCGTCTGCAGCGGCGCATCCCAGAACGCCACGTAGCCCGACGCGGAGGGCAGCCAGCGCAGCTCGACGGCGAAGAGCAGGATCAGCAAGATGCCGAGCCAGAAGGTCGGCACGCCCAGCGCCAGCGCGCTCCAGCCGCTCAGCAAACGGTCGAGCCAGGAGTTCGGCGCGACCGCGCCGGCCAGCGCCACGGGGATGCCGAGCGCCAGCGCCAGCAGCGTCGCCAGCGCCGCGAGTTGCAGCGTGGCGGGCAGGCGCTCGCCGATCAGCTTCAGCACCGGCTCGCGGCTGTGGATCGATGCGCCGAGGTCGCCACGCAGCGCGCTGCCGAGCCACGCCGCGTATTGCACCGCCACCGGCCTGTCGAGCCCGAGCCGCGCGGTCTCGGCCGCCACCTGCTCGGCCGAGGCGTTCTCGCCCACCATGACGGCGACCGGATTGCCCGGCACGGCGTAGATCATCCCCCACACAAGCACCGAGGCGATCAGCAGCACGGGCAGCAATTGCAGGATGCGGCGCAGCAGGTAGGAGATCATCGCGACGCCTGCTCCAGCTTGAGCCCGCTCGCGCCCGAATCCCGGTCCTCCAGCAGGCGCGTCATGCCGCGGCCCAGCGTGTCGAAGGCGAGGATGGTCACCGTCAGCACCAGCCCCGGCAGCACGGCGTAGTGCGGCGCGTCGTGGAGATAGGACTTGCCCGTGCGCAGCATCTCGCCCCAGCTCGGCGTGGGCGGCGGGATGCCGACCCCGAGGAAGGCCAGCGCCGCCTCCAGCAGGATCGCCACCGACGACAGCACCACCACCTGCACCAGGATGGGGCTCCACGCGTTCGGCAGCACAGTGCGGAACATGTTGTAGCCGGGCGTGCCGCCGAACGCCTCGACGGCGGTGACGAAGTCGCGCTTGCGCAGCGACAGCACCTGCGCGCGGGTGACCCGCGCGAAGCTGGGAATGCCGGTGATGCCCACCGCCACCAGCGCCGCCGACTGGCTGCGCCCGATGACGGCGATGAGCGCCATGGCGAGCAGGATGCCTGGCAACGCCATCAGCACGTCGACGGCGCGCATCAGCGCCGCGTCGCGCCAGCCGCCGAAGAAGCCGGCGACGAGGCCGATCGGCACGCCGACCGCGCCGGCGATGAGCACCGCGCCGGCGGCGGTGATGAGCGAGGTGCGCGCGCCGTGGATGACGCGCGCGCCAATGTCGCGGCCGAGTTCGTCCGTGCCGAACCAGTGCGCCGCCGACGGGCCCTCGAGCGAGGCGGCGATGTCCTGCGCCAGCGGGTCGATGCCGAGCCTGTCGGCGAAGGCGGCGAGCAAGGCGAGGCCCACGAGAAACAGCACGCTCGCCAGCGGGCCGGGCTGGGAGAGCAGCCGGCCGGCGAAGGCGAGGATGCGGCGCGGCAGCCTCATGACGCGGCCTCCAGCGACGTCGCCTCGCCCGCCGGCGCGCCGGCCAGCGGCCCGGGGTAGTGGCAGGCGGCGCGCGTCGCCTCGCCCGGCACGGGGACGAAGGCCGGGGCCTCCCGCGCGCACCGCTCGTCGGCGCGGAAGCAGCGCGGATGGAAGGTGCAGCCGGTGGGCGGCGAGGCCGGATTGGGAATCTCGCCCTCGAGCACGATGCGGTGGCGGCGCGCGTCCGGGTCGGGCGTCGGCACGGCCGACAGCAAGGACTGCGTGTAGGGGTGCATGGGCCGCTCGTAGATGGCGTCCTTCGGCCCCTCCTCCACGATGCGGCCGAGATACATCACGGCCACGCGGTCCGAGATGTGGCGCACCACCGAGAGGTCGTGCGCGATGAACAGATAGGCGAGCCCGAGATCCTGCTGCAAATCCTGCAGCAGGTTGACGATCTGCGCCTGGATCGACACGTCGAGCGCGGCGACCGGCTCGTCGAGGATGAGCAGGCGCGGCTGCAAAGCGAGCGCGCGGGCGATGCCGATGCGCTGCTTCTGCCCGCCCGAAAACTCGCGCGGATAGCGCTCCATGACGCGCGGCGACAGGCCGACCCGCTCGAAGAGCCCGGCCACGTAGCGCGCGCCGCCCAGCGCCTCGTAGACGCCGTGAATGCGCAGCGGCTCGGCCACGACCTCGCCGACCGGCTTGACCGGATTGAGCGACGAGTACGGGTCCTGGAAGATGTACTGCATGTGCCGGCGCGCCTTGCGCCAGCCGGCGGGGCCGAGCCCCCCCAGCGCCTGCCCGTCGAACAGGATGCGCCCGCCGGCGGTCTTCACCAGGCCCATGACGGCGCGGCCGGTCGTCGTCTTGCCGCAGCCGGACTCGCCGACGAGGCTCACCGTCTCCCCCGGACGCACCGACAGCGACACGCCATCGACCGCGCGCACGTGGCCGACGGTGCGCCGCAGCACGCCGGCGCGGATGGGGTAATGGACGCGCAAGTCGTCGACGATCAGCAGCGGCTCCGCCGTCGGCTCCGGCCTCGGCTCGGCCGCCCGCGCGGCGGCGCGGACGGGCGCGGCGGCCTCCCCGGCGAAGTGGCAGGCGGCGCGCTGGGCCGGCCCCTGCGGCTCCAGCGGCGGGTCGCTGGCGCGGCACACGAGCTGCCCGCGCCCCAGCGCGCAGCGCGGCTCGAAGGCGCAGCCGGAGGGCAGCTCCGCCGGCATGGGCGGCTGGCCGGGGATGGGATCGAGCCTGGAGTCGGCGCGGTCGAGCCGCGGGATCGAGTTGAGCAGCGCGGCGGTGTAGGGATGGCGCGGGTTGCGGAAGATGTCGCGCACCGGCCCGGTCTCGACGACGCGGCCGCCATACATCACCGCGACGCGGTGGGCGACCTCGGCGACGACGCCGAGATCGTGCGTGATGAGGATCACCGCCGCCCCGGTCTCGGCCTGCCGGCGCGCCAGCACGGAGAGGATCTGCGCCTGCACGGTCACGTCGAGCGCGGTGGTGGGCTCGTCGGCGATGATGAGGCGCGGGCGGCCCGCCATCGCCATGGCGATCACCGCGCGCTGGCGCATGCCGCCGGAGAACTGGTGCGGGTACTGCCCCGCCCGCCCGACGGGATCGGCGATGTCGACCTCGCGCAGGAGCGCGGCGGCGCGCGCGCCGGCCTCGCCGCGCGCCAGCCGCCCGGCGGCGACCTGGCCCTCCGTCACCTGGCGGCCGACGGTCATCAGCGGGTTCAGCGTGGTCGTCGGGTCCTGGAAGATGAAGCCGATGCGCTCGGCGCGCAGGCGGCGCAGCTCGTCGGGGGAGGCGCGCACCACGTCCTGGCCGTCGACGAAGACGCTGCCGCGCACCTGCGCGTTGCCTGCCAGCAGGCCGGCGATTGCGAGCGCCGTGACGCTCTTGCCGGAGCCGGACTCGCCGACGATGCCGAGCACCTCGTCGGGCCACACGTCCAGGTCGACGCCGCGCACCGCCGGGACCGGCCCTTCGGCCCCGGCGAAGCTCACTTGCAGTCCCCTCACGGACAGGACGGGATCGACCTTCATGGACGCCATTCGGGGGACGTGGCGGACCTCGGCCTCACGGCTTGAAGCCGACGGTCCGCAGCACGAGCATGTTGTCGATGTCGAGCGTGAAGCCGGAGACGTTCTTCGCCGCGAGGGTCAGGCCGGTGTCGTAGGTGTTCGTCGGAATGGCGAACGCCGCCTCCACCATCGACTTGTTCAGCGCGTCGTAGGCCGCCTTGAGCTGGTCGCCCGAGCCGGTGGTCGTGCCGACCTTGTCGATCGCCGCGACGTATTCGGGATGCGGGTGCGGCGTGCCGAGGATCGGGTTGTTCGACGTGCGGTAAATGCTGTTCGTCGCCACGCGGGTCGGGAACTTCTGGACGTTGCCGACGCCGCCGAACACCGCGTCGAACCGGCCCTTGAGCAGCGCGTCGATGAACTCCGCGCCCTGCTGCACGTCGAGCTGGGTGTTGATGCCGGCCTTGGCCAGCGAGCCCTGCACGATCTGCGAGATCAGCACGGACGGCTCGTCGCTGCCGTTGACCAGCAGCTTCCAGTTCGACATCTCCGCCGCCGGCAGGCCGGACTCGGCGAGCAGCGCCTTGGCCTTGTCGATATTGAACGCGTAGGCCTGGTTGTAGGACTTGTCGAAGGCCGGGCTCGCCGGCGCCCAGGGCAGCGCCACCACCTCGCCGAGGCCGGCATAGCCGGCGCGCAGGATGGCCTGGCGGTCCATCAAATAGTTGAAGGCCTGGCGGAACTTGGCGTTCTTGAACGGTCCGCGCGTCGAGTTGATGCGGAACACCTGCACCAGCGGACCGGGGCCCTGGATGAGCTGGTAGCCGGCGTCGCGCAGGCGCACGGCGCTGCGGGCGGTGCTGCCGTAGACCATGTCGACCGCGCCGGATTCCAGCGCCGCCGAGGCGGCCGCGTCCTCGGTGAAGACGGTGAGCGTCACCTCGTCGACGACGGGCTCCTTGTCGCGCCAGTAGGCGGGGTTCTTCTTGAGCACGATGCGCTGGCCGACGACGCGCTCGCCGAGCGTGAACGGGCCGGCGCCGGCGGGCTTGGCTTCCACCGTGTCGATGCCGGCCGGGTCGATGACCGAGAGGAACTGCAGCAGGTCCGTCACCTGCCGCTCCGGCGCGGGGCCGTTGAAGTTGAGCCGGATGGTCTGCGGGTCGACGACCGTCCAGTCCTTCACGAAGGACATGGTGGCGTAGACGTTCTTGCCCTTCTGCGGGTCGGCCCCCTTCTTCAGCGTCGCGGCGACGGCGTCCGCCGTCAGCGGCGCGCCGGACTGGAACTTGACGTCCTTGCGCAGCGTCACGGTGACGGAGGTCGCGTCGGGCGCGATCTTCCAGTCGCTGGCGAGGCTGGGCACGGCCTTGCCGTCGGGCGTGTACTCGATGAGGCTGTCGTAGAGGTTCTTGATCAGCGGGAAGTTGACCGTCGAGAACTGCATCGGGTCGAAGTTGGTCATGTCCCCGATGATGGCGACGCGCAGCTTGCCTCCCTTGAGGTCGGCGGCCGACGCGCCCGGCGCCAGCAGCGCCGCCGCGCCCAGCAGGAGTCCAGAAAGTCCCAGTCGGCGAAGTCGGCTCGGCATGTGACGTACCCTCCCGCTCTCGAAGAAAACCGAATTGTCCCGCGCGCGGCTCAGGCCGCCCGCGCGCCGCGCTCCACCCGCCAGTCGGTGATCGGATCCAGCGGATAGACCGGTCGCGGAATGCGCGACCACGGCAGAGTCATGATGTCGGACTGCCCCGGCCCGCGCGTGTCGGCGCGGATGACGCGCGGCGCGATGGAGGCGAAATACTGGAAGTTCGAGGCCGTCTTCAGCACCGCCATGCGGTACTGCGAGGGCTCGATGCCGAAGGCGCGGTAGATGTCCGGCACGTTGCCGGCGAGGCCGCGCAGCTCGCTGACGAGCAGCGTCACCGGACCCACCTCGAACACCACGGTGACCCCCATGTCGACCTCGCGCTGGTGGACGTCGGAGAGCGCGATGACGCCGCCGCCGACCTTGCGCACGATGCCGGTCACTTCCAGCGGCTTGAAGAAGGCGGGCGCGCTGTCGCCGCCGAGCGGCAGGGTCACCGTCGCGCCCTCCCCGGCGGCGGCCAGGCGGCGCGCGGAGGTGGGGGAGATCAGCGGCACCAAGGCGCGTCCCTTGATGCCGAGCCGCAGCATCGCCTCCAGCAGCACGTTGCTGTCGCCGGAGGAGCCGCCGAACACGGTGTCGCCGGTGTCGCTGATGACGACGAGCCGGTCGGAGGCGTCGGCGAGGCGCACAGCATCGTCGACCGAGTGGGCGACGCGCACGAGGAACTCGTCGCGCCGCGCCCAGGCGAAGTCGGCCAGCTCGTCGGCCAGCCGCTCGGCGAGCGCGCGGTCGTTGTCCGTCGTCACCGTCACCGACCAGCCGCCCTCGGCGACGTCGAGCCAGGGCTGCATCGGGAACGGGCAGGCCTGCAGCGTGCGGGGGTCCGCCTCCATGGCGCGGGCGCGGTCGAACCACGCCTTCATCGGCCCCTGCGAGGTGAGGAACTGCTCCTGGTGCGTGACCAGCGGGATCTTGCGGAAGGCGATCACCGGCTTCACCTCGCGCCGCGCCATGCGCAGCATCAGGGTGGTGCCGACCACGCCGGTGTCGAACGGATCGTGCGGCTGCGTGCGGTGGGCCACGATGGCGTCGCTCATCGCCACCATCTTGCGCGTGACGTTGGCGTGGTGGTCGAGCCCGAGCATGATCGGCACGTCCGGGCCGACGATGGAGCGGCACAGCGCCACCTGCTCGCCCTCGACGTCGTCGACGCCCTCGGCGGCGCAGGCGCCGTGCAGTTGCAGGTCGAGCCCGTCGATCCTGCCCGCCGCCTTCAGTCCGGCGCGGATGCGCTCCTCGAAATAGCGGTAGGCTTCGCGGTCGACGCGACCGCCGGCCACCGCCCAGGCGCGGATGACGGGGATGGACTCGACCTCGAGGCCCGAGCGGCGCACCGCCTCGAGATGCCCGCCGACCTGCCCGAGGCCGCGCAGGCGCTCGAACATCTCCGGGCCCTCGTAGATGCCGAACGACCTGTAGTCGCGCAGCGTGGTGGGCACGGGATTGAAGTCATTCGTCTCCTGCGCGACGTGGACGACGGCAATCCTCATGGTTCCTCCCCGCGCCCGGTTCCGTTCGCCTTTTTGGCGGTCTAGTCCGGGTCTCTCAATTCAGGCTAAAACGGCCAAGGTTCATGTCAAGAACACGCTGTTTCGCGACACGAAACCTTCGCCGCGCCGTCACGCGTTTGGCCCGACGCCGCCGAGTTCGTCCGAAATCTGAGCGGCGGCCTCGCGCAGCGCGCCGGCGGCGCGCGCCGTCACTTCCTTCGACATCCGCCGCTCCGGCGCGGAGAGGCTGATGGCGGCGAGCGGCGCGCCGTCCTCTCCGAACACCGGCACGCCGATGCACATCGAGCCGTCCTCGTTCTCGCCCACCTCGACCGAGTAGCCGCGCCGGCGCACGTCCTCGATCTGCCGCTTCAGCACGGCGCGGTCGGTGACGGTCTTGATGGTGCGCTCGCGCAACGCGCCGTCGAGATAAGCGCCGCGCGCCGCCTCGGGCAGGAAGGCGAGCATCGCCTTGCCCAGCGCGGTGGAGTGGACGGGGTGCCGGTCGCCGATGCGCGCCTGCATGCGCAGCGCCCGGTTGGCCTCCACCATGTCGATGTAGACGATGTGGCCGTCCGACAGCACGCCGAGATTGATCGTCTCGTTGAAAGCCCGGCCCAGCTCCGCCATGCGCGGCTGCGCCAAAGCGCGCAGGCGCTGCAGGCTCTTGTCGGCGCTGGCGAGGGCGCGAAACCGCATGCCGACGCCGTAGCGGTCGCGCGCCGCGTCATGCGTGAGGAAGGAGGCCGCCGTCAGGGTCTGGAGATAGCGGAACACCGTCGTCTTCGGCATCCGCAGCTCGGTCGCGACCTCGGTCAGCGTCACGCCATGGCCCTTCTCCGCCACGGTGCGCAGCACGCGCAGCGCCTTCATCACCGGCTGCACGATATAGGGGCCGTCGTTCTCGTCCATGCTCCCTGCCCCCTCGCCGGCTCCGCGGCCGTTTCGCAGAAAAGCTGCGCCTTTTCGTGAGACGAAACAAGCATTCCTTTACAGGAAAAAACCGCTCTGCTTCGATCCGGCCATAAGCCGAACTGCCGGGAGGAGCCATGACCGAGTCCGCCTCGCGCCCGTCGATGTCGTTCGACGGCTCCGCCCGCCGCATCGAGGACAACCGGCGCTTCATGCCCGGCGGCGTCAACAGCAATTTCCGCCTCGGCATCTCGCCGACGCCGCTCGTCTTCGAGCGCGCCGAGGGGCCCTATCTCTACGACGTCGATGGCAACCGGCTCATCGACTACTATCTCGGCATGGGGCCGATGATCCTCGGCCACAGCCCCGCCGCGCTGCGCAAGGCGGTTCACGATCAGATCGACAAGGGCATCCTGTTCGCCGGGCAGAGCGACCTGGAGACGCGCGCCGCGCAGCTCGTCTGCGAGCTGGTGCCGTGCGCCGGCAAGATGCGCTTCGGCTCGTCCGGCTCGGAGGTGGTGCAGGCCGCCATCCGCCTCGCCCGCGCCTCGACGGGACGCACGACGATCCTCAAGTTCGAGGGCCATTACCACGGCTGGTTCGACAACATCCTGTGGTCGACCGCGCCGGCGCTGAACGCCGCCGGTCCGGAGGACAGCCCCGTCCCCGTCGCCGGCAGCGCCGGGCAGCTTCCCGAGGCCGCGCACGGCGTCGAGGTCCTGGTGTGGAACGACCTCGCCGCGCTGGAGCGGCGGCTGGCGCGCGGCGACGTCGCCGGCGTCATCATGGAAGCGGCCATGTGCAACGCCGGGGCGATCCACCCGGCGCGGGGCTATCTGGAAGGCGCGCGGGCCGCCTGCACCCGCCACGGCACGGTGCTGATCTTCGATGAGGTCATCACCGGCTTCCGCCTCGCGGCGGGCGGCGCGCAGGAGACGTTCGGCGTCACGCCCGACCTCGCAACCTTCGGCAAGGCCATCGCCAACGGCTTCCCGGTGGCGGCCATCGCCGGAAGGGCGGACCTGCTCGACCTGTTCGCCACCGGCGGCGTCGTGCATGGCGGCACCTATAACGGCCAGTGCATCTCGATGGCGGCCACCGTCGCGACGCTGGAGAGCTTGACGCCCGACCTCTACGCCGCCATCGACAAGCGGGGGCGCCGGCTGATGCAGGGCATCGCGGCTTCGCTGGACCGCGCCGGCATCCGCGCCGTCGTCACCGGCTTCCCCGGCATCTTCCATGTCGGCTTCGGCCTCGAAGCGCCGGCCCGGCACTACCGCGACCTGACGCGGCTCGACCGCCCCGCCTACATCGCCTTCACCACCGCGCTGCTGCGGCGCGGCGTGCGCGCGCTGGAGCGCGGCGCGTGGTTCCTCTCGGTCGAGCACGACGACGCCGTCATCGACGCCACGCTGGCCGCCGTCGACGACGCGGCGCGCGAAGTGGCGAAGAGCCGGGCCGGCTGAGCCGGCCCCGCCCTCTCCCCGTCCCGAGCCCCTCTTAGAAGAACGTCCGCACCGCGTCGACGACGCGGTAGGATTCGTCGACGAGCATCAGCAGGTCCCACTTGTCGAAGGTGGTGCAGGGGTGGCCGATGCCGAAGCCGACCATGTCGCCGTAGCGCAGCGGGCTCTCGCCCGGCGTGCCGAGATGGCAGTGCTGGTCGTTGAGCGCCAGCGTCGCGTGGCCGGGCGGCATCGGCGCGGGCCGATCCATCTCGCCGGGCCGGAACCAGCGCAGCGGCACCGGCAGCGCTGAGTCGAAGCTCACGTCGCGCTTGCCCATGGTGAGGATGGTGCGGCCCGTCTCGGGCCGCGACTGCACGTAGGCCCACACCTCCAGCGACGGCTCCAGCCCGCCCGGCGGCAGGGTGAGCCGCGTGCGCTCGCGGATGCGCTGGAAGGCGACGCCGTAGGCGAGCGAATCGTGGGTGAGATAGCAGCCCGAGCGCAGCACGCGGCGCACGGGCCGGCCGGTCAGCGTCGCGCCGAAGCGCTCGCCGACGCGGTCGAAGAAGGCCGAGCCGCCGGCGCTGAGGATCAGCGGCGCGTCCGCCGCCAGCCAGCCGCGCGAGGCGGCCTCCCCCGCCGCCGCGACGACCTCGTCGAGCAGGCCGTCGGCCGACGCGGCGTCCGGCAGCAGGCCCTCGAAGCACTCGAACCCGGCCAGCGCCAGCCCCGGCGACGCCGCCACGGCGCGCGCGACGTCGAGCGCCGCCGCGCGGCCGCGCGCCCCGGCGCGCCCGCCCGGAAAGCCGATCTCGACCAGCACGCGCAGCGGATGCGACGGCGGCGGCGGACGGCGGGACGCGGCCTCGGCAAGGACCGCGACGCCCTCCGCCGAATCCGCCAGGCAGTAGATCTCGAGCCCGCCGCCGTCGTGCAGCGCCTCCATCAGCGCCGCGACCTCGACGCGCCCGACCGGCTGGTTGGCGAGCAGGATGCGCCGCACGCCGAAGCGGCGCGCGACTTCCAGCTGCTGCATCGTCGCGACCGTGATCGCCCACGCCCCGTCGCGCGCCTGCACGTCGTAGAGCTGCGGGGCCATGGTGGTCTTGCCGTGCGGCGCGAGCAGCAGGCCGTTCGCCGCCGCGAAGGCGGCCATCCAGGCGCTGTTGCGCTCCATGACGTCGCGACGGATCACCGCCATCGGCATCGGCAGGTCGCCGGCGGTCAGCGACCAGCCGCGCGCGCCGATGGCGCCGAGCGTCAGCCCGTCCGAGCCGAAGGGCAGTCCCTTGGTCAGCGGGTCGAGCGGCGCGGCGCGCAGGGCGTCAAGCCGCAGCTTCGGCAAATGCGGGTACAAGCCCGCCTCCTTCGTCACAGCCATGGGTGCGGGTCCAGCGGGGCGAGCGGGCGGCGGACCTTGCGATAGACGACCTTGCTCAGGTCGGCCGGATAGGGCCCGCCGGTGTCGAGGTAGAGCACGCGCGCCGCGATTGGCGCGAAGGCGGCGTGGAAATGGTTGGAGGACTTCACCACCACGATCTTCTTGGCGGCGAGGTCGACGCCGAGCGAGGTGAACACCGGCGGGCTGAACGTCTGCGCCCGCCCGGAGGCCAGCACCACGTCGAGATTGCCAAGCGTGACGCAGGCCGCCGGACCGAGCGACACCAGGCTCTGCTCGAACGGGATCAGCAGGTCGTCGGTGACCGCCCTCACCCGCACCGTCGCGTCGATCGGCGTGCCGGAGGTGGGAGCCGCCTTGCCGCCGAAGCGCAGCGCGATCTCCGCCCCCGCACCGGCGGCGCGGCAGAAGGCGACCGCCACCGGGTCCCACATCGCGCCGATGGCGGCGGGGATCTCGGGATGGCGCAGCAGCGCCTCGACCATCACGGTCGAGTCGCCCGCGACGCCACCGCCCGGGTTGTCCCAGCGGTCGGCCATCACCACCGGCTGGCCGGGCGTGGCGAGCGCCTCCGCGATGGCCTCCTCGGGCTTGTAGTGGCGCGGGCCCGCCCCGCTGGGCCCCCAGGACAGGATTTCGCGCGCCAGCTTCTCGGCCAGCGCGGCGGCCTTGGCGCGGTCGCCGTCGGCGTAGACCAGCACCTTGGTGCCCATGTCGTAGACGTCGCCGGCGCTGAAGCCGTGCGCCACCGTGATGCTGAGAATGCCGTCGTGGCCCTCCATCGCCAGCATGCGGTCGACGAAGGAGCGGCCCGGCTCCTGGCTCGTCATGAACGCCGCCATGGCGCGGCAGTCGAACAGGGCGGGCACGGGGTCGATCTCGCCGCGCGCCTTTCGGACGCACAAGTCCACGAGGTCTTCCGCGCGGGCCAGGAAGTCCGTGTGCGGGAACTCCTTGAAGGCGACGATGACGTCGGCCGCCGCGACCATCTGCTCGCTGAGGTGGCAGTGCATGTCCAGCTCGGCCCCGATGACGGCGCGCGGCCCGGCGACCTCGCGGGCGCGGGCGAGCAGGTCGCCCTCGCAGTCGTCGTAGTCGCGGGCGACCATCGAGCCGTGCAGGCCGAACAGCACGACATCGACCGGCAGCGCGGCGCGCAGCTGGTCGAGGATTTCGTCGCGCAGGCTCTCATAAGCCTCGCGCGAGACGAGGCCGGCGGGCTCCGCCCAGGTGGCGGTGCCCTCGATCAGCGTCAGCCCCTCGCGCGCCGCGCGCGCCCGCGCCGCGACGACGGGCGCGGAGCACAGGGTGGGCGTGGGAGGGTGCGTGCCCGGCGGGCAGTAGAAGGCGCTTTCGAACGCCGAACGGTCGACGTAGAGCGGCGAGAACGTATTCGTCTCGGTCGCCAGCGAAGCCACGAACAGGCGCATCAGCGCGTCCTCCCAGCATGTGCGGCGTCTTCCTCGCGCCGCTGCGGCCAGCCCACGCCGAACGGCTTGTTATGTCAAGTCCGAGGCGGTGCGCGGACGGGCGTTGGCGCGGCGGCTGGGGTTGGCGCGGATCAACTTTACGGGCGGCTTGAAAGTGAAGCCGCGCGGCTTGGAATTGAGGTTAGCGTTCAACTTCACGGATGAGCTTATCAGGGTGTCAGGGATGAGCTTCATGGATGAGCTTCACCGTTAAGCGCGTTGACCCCCGTCGCGTGCTCGGAGGCGGCGTCGCCGGACCCCGGCCGCCGTCGCGCGCCATCACGGCGAGCTTCCGACATTCGAAGGTGGACGCCACCAATTCCGGAGACATTCGCTTCGGAGTCCGGCCCAAATACGCGCCGACGATCGGCGTTTCCGATCTTCGACGCATCCGTTCCAAAGCTGCGGCGCGCCGCGCCGTCTATTTCAGCTTCTCGACCTTCGCCGCCATGTCGGGGATGACCCGGACCCGGTACTCGCCGTCGTCGCAGCGCAGAATCCAGACCGGGTCGTCGGGCTTGGACGCCGCGGGGTCGCGGCTGGCGGCCTGCGCCGTCTTGCAGACATAGCCCTGCAGGCGGACATGGGCGGCGATGATGTCGGGGCTCGCCTCCTGCGCCTGGGCGACGCCCAGGGATGCTGCCAGAACCAGCGTCGCCCCGCCCGCGTCGATCCAACGCGCCATCGCCCCCTCCTGTCCAGCTTCAGCACGACCGCAGGTTACGGTGTCACCGGCCAATCCTGCAACCGTCTTCACCCGCGCCGCCGCGCCGCTCCCTCGGAAAGCGCCTCCTCCCGGCCTCCCGGCGACATCGCTGTACAAGCGGTGATCTCAGCCTATTCTCGGCGCAAACCTGGCCTCGCTCGAACGCCGGGGCCCCTCTGGAAGGCGGACGGACCATTCGATGAAAGGCAGTCAGGACTTCGCTCCCGATCCCCGCAACGCCCATGTGCTCGTCTACCTGAACGGCTCCATGGTCCCTCGGGAGCAGGCGCAGGTGTCGATCTTCGACGCCGGCTTCGTCCTCGGAGACGGGGTCTGGGAGGGGCTGCGGCTCCACAAGGGCGCGCTCCTCTTCCTCGACGCCCATATCGACCGGCTGTTCGAGGGCGCTGCCGCCATCGACCTCGACATCGGGCTCGACAAGGCGGGCGTGATCGCGGCGCTCCGCCAGACCGTCGCCGCCAACGACATGCGCGACGGCGTCCACATCCGCCTGATGGTGACCCGCGGCCTCAAGCGCACGCCGAACCAGGACCCGCGACAGACGGTCGGCAAAGCGACGATCGTCATCGTCGCCGAGTACAAGGAGCCCAGCCCCGAGATCATGGGCAAGGGCCTGAACCTGTTTACTTCGTCTGTCCGCTGCACGCCCGCCGACATGTTCGACATGCGGCTGAACTCGCACAGCCGCCTGAACCTGATTACCGCGCTCATCCAGGCCATCAAGGCCGGCGCGGACGAAGCGCTGATGCTGGACCCTCACGGCTTCGTCTCGAGCTGCAACGCGACGAATTTCTTCTTCGTCCGCAACGGCGAGGTCTGCACGTCGACCGGCGACTACTGCTTCCACGGTGTCACGCGCGCCAACGTGATTGCGCTCTGCCGCGCTCATGATGTGCCGTTGAGGCTCGGAAACTTCGCCCTGAAGGACGTCTATTGCGCCGAGGAAGCGTTCGTCACGGGGACGTTCGGGGGCGTCACGCCCGTCGCCTCCATCGATGGCCGCAGGCTTGCGGCGTCGCTGGCCGGTCCCGTGACCGGACGCCTCAGCCGCCTCTACGCCGAGATGAAGGACCGGAACGCCGCCTCCGGCTGACGCCTCTGGCCGGCGGGTGCCGCCGGCCCTCCCCGATGTGAAACAGCTGATATTCAAAGGACTTCACGATGGAAGACGCTCGCCTTTCGGCCTTCGCCACGGTCATGCAACAGGAAAGCCTCCACGCCGTGGCGCTGGTGCCGGGCGCGAATTTCCGCCGCGTCTTCGGCAAAGATTTCCATCAGAACGAACGCCCGCTGGTCGTCCTGGCGCTGGCTTCCGGACAGGCCAAGGCGGTCGTCCCGCACCTCGAAATGGCGTCGTTCGCCAAGCTGGAGTTCAAGGGCGAGGTCTTTCCCTGGCGGGACGAAGAGGGCTTCGAGGCCGCGTTCCAGGCGTGCGGGTCCGCGGCCGGGGCCCTGAAGACCATCGGCGTGGAGGGCCAGCGCATGCGGGTCTTCGAGTATCTGGCGCTCTGCCGCGCCTTTCCGGGGGCCGTCGTTTCGGACGCCCACAAGAAGATCTCGCAGCTGAGGGTTCTGAAGACCCCGGCCGAAATCGAAACGCTGAGGCGCGCCGTGCAGGTCTCCGAAGCCGCCCTCGAAGCCACGCTCCGCCAGGTCCGCGTCGGGCTGACCGAGACGCAGGTCGAGAGCATCCTGCTCAACGAGCTCTTCGCCAACGGGGCGGAAGGACTGTCCTTCGCGCCCATCGTCGCCGCCGGCTCCAATTCCGCCCAGCCGCACGCCAAGGCCCGCCCCGACTACCGCATCCAGGAAGGCGACGCCCTGCTGATCGACTTCGGCGCGCGCGTGCAGGGCTATTGCGCCGACCTCACGCGAACGGTGTTCGTCGCCAAGGTCTCGGATGAAGATCGCGTGTTCTACGACACCGTGGCGCGGGCCAACGCGGCCGGTCGCGAAGCGGCGCGGCCGGGACTGCCGGCCGGCGAGCTTGACGATCTCGTGCTGCGGGTTCTCGAAACCTCTCCGTATCGCGCCTTCACCCGCCACAAGACCGGCCACGGACTGGGCCTCGACGTCCACGAAGAGCCCTACATCATGCGGGGCAACGCGACCGCGCTGCGACCGGGCATGGTGTTCACCATCGAGCCCGGCCTCTACCAACTGGGAAAGGTGGGTGTCCGGATCGAAGACGACGTCGTCATTACTGAGAACGGGTGCGAGGTGCTCAGTTCTTTTCCAAGAGATCTGAGGATCGTCGGCTAGACCTCGCGGGACAGCTTGCCTCCCGCGACCGCTTAGGCCACGGTAAGCCGTCGCCCCCCGAGATGCCCGCGCAAGAAGCGCGCGAACGAGGATACATCCATCATGAAGCGGACCCACGCACTCACCGGGCTTGCCGTCTTGCTGACGCTCGCCTCCCCGTCCGCCCTGATGGCGAAAACCTTCGTCTACTGCTCGGAAGGTTCGCCCGAGAATTTCACACCGGCGATCAACACGACCGGCACCAGCTTCGACGCCGCCCGTCCCGTGTACGACCAGCTCGTGCAGTTCCAGCGCGGCACCACGAAGGTCGAGCCCGGGCTGGCCGAAAGCTGGGCCTTCAGCGACGACGGCAAGACGATCACGTTCAAGCTGCGCAAGGGCGTGGCCTTCCATTCCGGCGTCAACAATTTCAAGCCGACGCGCGACTTCAACGCCGACGACGTGATCTGGTCGTTCGAGCGGCAGTCCCGTCCCGACCACCCGTACAGCAAGGTGTCTGGCGGCAAATACGACTATTTCAACGACATGGACATGCCGAAACTGATCGAGTCCATGACCAAGACGGACGACTATACGATCGTCCTGAAGCTGAAGGCTCCCACGGCCCCCATTCTCGCCAACCTCGCCATGGATTTCGCCACGATCCATTCCAAGGAATACGCGGACATGCTGGAGAAGGCCGGCAAGAAGGAGCAGTTCGACCAGATTCCGGTGGGAACGGGGCCGTTCTCCTTCGTCGCCTACCAGAAGGACGCCGTCATCCGCTACAAGGCCAACCCGTCCTACTGGGGCGAGAAGGCCGGCGTCGACGACCTCGTCTATGCGATCACGCCCGACCCGACGGCCCGCTACGCCAAGACCAAGGCGGGCGAGTGCCACTTCATGATGGCGCCGCGGCCGGCCGATCTCGCCGAGATGTCGAAGGACAAGGCGCTCAAGGTGCTCAGCCAGCCCGGCCTGAACATCGCCTACTGGGCCATGAACACGCAGAAGCCGCCCTTCGACAAGAAGGAAGTCCGACAGGCCATGAACATGGCCATCGACAAGGCGGCCATCATCCGCGACGTCTATCTCGGCACCGGGCAGGTGGCGAAGAACCTGATCCCGCCGACCATGTGGTCCTACAACGACGCGGTGAAGGACTATCCCTACGACCCGGCCAAGGCGAAGGAGATGCTGGAGAAGGCGGGCGTGAAGCTGCCGCTCGAGATCGACCTCTGGTACATGCCCGTCCAGCGTCCGTACAATCCGAACGCCAAGCGCATCGCCGAAATGATGCAGGCCGATCTCGCCAAGGTCGGCGTCACGGCCAAGCTGGTGACGTACGAATGGGGCGAGTACCGCAAGCGCGCCCAGGCCGGCGAAGCTCTGACGGTGCAACTCGGGTGGACGGGCGACAACGGCGACCCGGACAACTTTTTCTTCCTGCGGGGCTGCCAGGACGGCAAGGCCGGCGCGCAGAACCTTCCCAAGTGGTGCAACGCCGAGTTCGACTCGATACTCGCGAAGGCCAAGCAGCTCTCCGACCAGGCCGAGCGCGCCAAGCTCTACGAACGCGCGCAGGTCATCCTGAAGGACGAGGCGCCCGATCTGACGCTGGCCCATTCCGTGGTCTACGAGGTGATGCGGGCCGAGGTCGAGGGCTACAAGCAGACCCCGCTCGGCGGCCACCATTTCAAGGGCGTCACCGTCAAGTAGAGCGGCGACGCCGGGCCTGAACCGGCCCTTCTGTCCCGACGCGACAGGACGGCAAAGGTCGCGAGCCTTTGCCGTCCTTTCAAGTGAGTTGCGCCGGCGAAAGGGTGTCGCGGGGCGCCTCGCCGCCGAGGTGAACGGAGCGCGCCCGAACGACGGCTCGGGCGCCGGCCAGATGGCCGGCAAATGACGCTTGCGCCTATTCCGGAGATCTTTTCGATTTCAGCGCGGCAAGAGCGGACGGACCATCAACCGCCGTATTGAAACTGGCGCTGCTTATTATCGCCAATTCTGGGGAAATACTGTAGGTTGGACCTCACGACGAGCAGGGAGGGGTCCATGCCAAGTCAAATCTTCCGGCGTTGCCTAGCCGAGGCCATCGGCACGTTCTGGCTGACATTTGCGGGCTGCGGCAGCGCGGTGCTCGCCGCCGCCTTTCCGCAGGTGGGCATCGGGCTTCTGGGCGTCTCGCTCGCCTTCGGCCTCAGCGTCGTCACCATGGCCTACGCCATCGGCCATCTGTCCGGATGCCACCTCAATCCGGCCGTCTCGGTGGGCCTGGCGGCCGGCGGGCGGTTTCCGAGCCGGGACGTCGCGCCCTACGTCGTGGCGCAGGTCATCGGCGCGACCATCGCCGCCGCCGTGCTCTATCTGATCGCCAGCGGCGCGCCCGACTTCGACCTCGCCAAGGGCTTCGCCGCCAATGGTTATGGCGATCATTCCCCCGGTAAATACGGGCTGGGCTCGGCGATGCTGGCGGAAATCGTGCTCACCATGATGTTTCTGTTCGTCATCATGGGCGCGACCCACGGCAAGGCGCCGGTCGGCTTCGCTCCGCTGGCGATCGGCCTGTGCCTGACCTTGATCCATCTCGTCGGCATCCCCGTCACCAACCTGTCGGTCAACCCGGCCCGCAGCACGGGCCCGGCGCTGATCGTCGGCGGATGGGCGCTGGGCCAGTTGTGGCTCTTCTGGTTGGCGCCGCTCGTCGGCGGCGCGCTGGGCGGCCTTCTCTATCGCTGGCTGAGCGAGCAGCCCGCCGCCCAGGTTACCGGGACGAGCACGGCGCCCGCCGAATAGCAGGCGCGGTCAAGCCCGCCACCGGTCCCCGGGACGAACCGCGCGAGCACGTCGCTCGCCAGTCCATGTCAGGCCGACGCGTCCCCTTCGTTGGGGCCGCTGAAGCTGCGGCAGATCGGGCTGTCTGGATCGGCCAGGCCCGCGATGACATCGAAATGATGGCGGCCGGTGTCGCGCACGGCGCGCGTGCGCGCGCCCAATCCGGTCCAGACATTGGCCAGCAGGTCGTTCTGGCGCACGAACTCGGGCCTCTCGAGTTCGCCGACCCACGCGGTCACGTCGATGCCCTCGACAGGCTCGAGCAAAGCGGGGCTTTCCGCCCTCGCCTCTTCGGCGTCGAGACGCAGCGTGCGGTTGAGCTCCGCGCGCATGAGCGGCCGAAGATCGTGCAGGCCGCTGATCGACAGCACGTGCGCGATCCGGCTCTGCACGGGTGGGGCGAGCGGCGCGCCGATACAGGCCATCCGGCTGGCGAGGTGGCCGCCGGCGGAATGCCCGGCGAGCCGGATCGGGCCGGAAACACGCTCGGCGAGCATCTCGATGGCGCGACCGACCTGCCGGGTGATGTCGGAAATCCGGGCCGCGGGCGCCAGCTCGTATTGCGGCAGGCCCACCGCCCAGCCATGGGCCAGCGCGCCCGCGGCCAGATGCGACCATGAGGACTTGTCGAAGCTCATCCAGTACCCGCCGTGGACGAAGACCGCCAGCCCGCGCGGCGCGCCGTGCGGCAGGAACAGGTCGGCCCGTAGCCGGGGCTCTTCGCCGTAAGGGATGTCGAGCTCAGCCCGCGCGGCGTTCGCTTCGCGAAACGTCCGGGCGGCCCGCTCCCAGCGCTCCGGATAGGCGGCGGCGCCGGGAATGTGAGGCGAGTTGGCGTAGGCGGCGGTCCAGTCGGTGATCATCGCTGTGTCGTCCTGTGAGTCGCGCCGCCGAGAGTATCAAAGGACGGGCCTCGCGCGACGCCCGCCTCCGCTCGTCTCGTCGCGGCCCTGCTCCCTCGCCGCCTGTGCGGGCTCGCCGGCGGCCTGACCGCCGAGTTTCGGCCAGACGGGAACTGCTGGCTCGCCGAAAGATTGAGCCCACGCCAGGCGTTTGCGCCCTGGACCGCGAACCGCAGCAACGCGCCGGGGATGATCCCACCCCTTCGGCAGGAAGGGAAAGCCGTCCGATGTCGGGCAAAACGCGCCTGAGCCCAGCCGCGAAGCTTCCGGAGCTGAGCCTGCGCGAGGAGAAGGCTGTCGAGGCCCAGAGCCGGCCGAGCGCCGCGCTGATCCACGAGACCATTCGCGCGGAAGGCGAGAGCGAGCTCGATCGCACCACGGGCGCCCTTCTGCTGTCGGGGCTGGCCGCCGGCTTGACGATGGGGCTTTCGCTGGTCGCCCAGGGCCTGCTGCACGCCCGGCTGCCCGATGCGCCGTGGCGTGAGCTCGTGGTGGCGTTCGGCTACACCATCGGCTTCCTGATCGTCATCCTCGGCCGGCAGCAGCTGTTCACGGAAAACACGCTCACGCCCGTCCTGTCCCTGCTCTACCACCGCGATGCGCGCACGCTCTCCCGCGTCCTGCGCCTGTGGGCGCTCGTGCTCGTCGCCAATCTCGCCGGGACCTGGTTCATCGCCATTGTGCTCGCGCATGGCGGCGTCTTCGGGCCCGACATCGCCGCCGCCTTCGACACGCTGAGCCGCCCCGCCGTCGCCGCGCCGTTCTGGACGACCGTCCTCAAGGCCGTCTTCGCGGGATGGCTGATCGCCACGATGGCGTGGTTGCTGCCGGGCTCGGGAAGCTCGCCCTGGTTCGTCATCGTCGCGCTGACCTACGTGGTGGCGGTCGGCCAGTTCGCCCACGTCGTCGCGGGTTCCGTCGACGCCTTCTACCTCTTCGAGACCGGCGAACTCACCTTGTCCGGCTACGCGACCCGCTTCCTGCTGCCGACGCTGATCGGCAACGTGATCGGCGGCGTCGCGCTCGTCGCCGCCTTGAACTACGGCCAGGCCGCTCCCGAGGTGGAGCCCGCTCCCGACGCCGGCGCGTAGCGGCCTACTGGGGCGACAAGCAGCCCCCCTGGGCCGCCATGCGCTCCTGCGACGCCGTGTCGCGCGCCACCACCGAGAATGGCGTCCAGATGGGAACGGGTGCAGTCTTGCAGACCGTCGCGCGGGGCCGGCGCAAGGCGGCAGTCGTCGGAATGCCCCGCCTGGGAGGATGCGCCATGAGCGACCGCGATCACGACGTCCTGGCGTTGCTCGACGCCTTCGCCGCCGCCTTCAACAGGCACGACCTCGGCGCTCTGATGCGCCTGATGACACCGGATTGCGTGTTCGAGGCCAGCGCCGGCGACGATGTCAACGGCGCGCGTCACGAAGGGCGGGACGCGGTCGCCGCGGCCTTCCGGCAGGTGTTCGAGACGTACCCCGACGCCCAATGGAGCCACCCACGCCATTTCTGGGCGGGCGACCGGGCCGTCACGGAATGGGTTTTCAGCGGAACGGTCGCGGATGGCGCGCGGGTCGAAGTCCAGGGCTGCGACGTCTTCACCTTGCGCGACGGCAAGATCGCGCTGAAGAACTCCTACCGAAAGCAGCGGCCCCCCGTCAGCGGTCGGCGGTGATACCAGCAGGCGCGCGCCGTGTCGCCGGCGCTGGGCCTCCCGCTTCGTCCAACTCGGCGGCGAGGTCGCTTCAGGGATCCAGCGCCTCGATGGCGCGGTTCGCCTCGTCGCGCTCGGAGGGCGTGCAGCCTCCGGGGCGGCGGTAGACGCACACCTCTCCCTCGCACCCCAGCTGCGCGTAGCCAGGCGGCCGCGCGATGTCGGGCGGGGCGATCAGGTAGTTGAAGCTCGAAAACTCCGCATCCCCCAGCCGGCGCTTGTCCGGCCGCTCGTCGTAGGGCTGGTCGTAGAGATAGAGGAAGACCGGCCGGTGCAGGTGGGTATAGCCCCCGGTGTCGAACCAGTTCAGCCCGGCGAGCGCCACTCCGCACAGGTCGCCCGCGTTTCGCAGGGCGGCCTCGGCCGCCAGCTCCGGCGCGCGGCCCACCCACATGCCGCGATAGTCCGGGCCGGTCGCGGCCGAGGCCGCCGCCGCCGTCCAAACGGCCAGGACGCCGGCCGTCGCCGCCCGCGAGCGCGGGAAAGGCCACGTCTTGCCCCACCACTCGAGCAGCCGCGCGCAGCCGACGCCGGCGACGATGATGATGCACGGCGTCGCGGGAAAGAGAAACCGCACCTCCTTGTGCGGGATCGCCGAGTGCACGAGCCAGATGCTCCCCGCAACCAGCGCGAAGAGCGGGGCGGAGCGCGCCCCGAAAACGAAGGCGATCAGCACCAGCCAGGCGGCCGGCCCCCACGCCGTCGACATCCAGACGACGTAGGCTCCGGCGTGCGACACGCCGAAATCCTGGCTGCGGCCCTCGAACAGATTGATTGCGATGTTCTTCCAGATGGACTGGGACGGCGAACCCAAAGTCAGCCAGTCGAGCGCGCCGGAAACGGCCAGCACCGCGAGGCCTCCCGCCACGACCGGCAGCCAACGCCGCCGGACATCCATCCGGCAGGCCCAGATCGCGACGATGAGAAGCGCAGGCGCCAGATGGAAGCGCAAACAGAAAGTAAGTCCGAGGAGCAGCCCCAGCCCCACGTATCCCCTCGCCTGCCCGCCGCGCACAGGCGCGAGGGCGGGCGCATTCGCCAGCCAGGTCGCCACGATCAGCGTGTGCGCGGCGACGACCTCGGTCAGCGTCTTGGGCGCGAAATAGACGAGATCGGGCCACACCGCGCAGAGCCAGCCCACGATCAGCGCGCCGCGCGGCCCGAAGGTCTCCCGCCCCACCCGATACCCGACGGCGACGACCGCCAGCGAGACGATGGCCAGCACCACGACGATCGCGCCCAGCACGACCGGCCACGACGCGCCGAGCGCGCCCAGCCCCGTCATCATGCCGGCGAGGAACCCCGGGAAGAGCCAGGACCGGATGCCGGCGCGCCACTCCCAGGTCACCAGGCCCCAGCCGGTCCACAGGCGATGAGCGGGCTCCAGCGTCTGGAAGATCTCGTCCGGATGGACGATGTTGGGCAGCGCGAAGGCCGCCGCGAGCCGCAACGCCAGCGCGAGCCCCAGCAAAGCGACGAGCGCGGCATCCGGACCGTCCCAACCACGGCGCACCGACAAGCTCCCGATCCACATCCCTCGCCCGGGACAATCCGGCGCGCCACTTTTACGATGAAAACCCATCAACCGAAGGTTGACGACTCCGTGCTCAACTTATCCAACTGAATCTGAACTTTCCCTCGCCGTCGAGATCCGAAATGCTGGAATTCCTGTCAAAGAGCTCGTCGCGGGAGCGACAGATCTTCCTCGTCAGCTGCGTCATCATGTTGCTCGAGTTGATCTGCATCCGGTGGATCGCCGCCTATATCAGGCTGTTCGGCTTCTTCATCAACTTCGTTCTGCTGGCCTCGCTCGTGGGCATCGGCGTCGGCATTCTCTACGCGGCGCGACGGCGCAAGGAGGTCTACCCCTACCCGCTGGTCGCCCTGGCGCTGGTGGTGGCGGTGGGCGGGCTGCAGGCCAAGTTCATGATCCCGACCAGCGAGATCCTGTTCTATGGCAACGATCAGGTCGAGGCGTCGCGCGAGAACTGGCTGGTGCTGCCGACGGTGTTCGCGCTGGTGACCGCGCTGTTCGTGCCGCTGGGACAGAAACTCGGCGTGCTCTTCAAGGACGCCGAGCCGCTGCGCGCCTATTTCTTCGACATCCTCGGCAGCGTCGTCGGCATCGCGCTGTTTTCACTGTTCGCCTTCTTCACCCTGCCGCCGGTCGTGTGGTTCGCGGCGCTGGCGCTGCTCTCCGTCCCCATCGTGGAACGGCGCAGCCGGATCACGTCGGGAGTCTCGTTCGTGGCGATCCTGGCCGCCGCCTACCTGATGTCGGCCGGCTCGCTGTGGTCGACCTACTACAAGATCGACTACTGGAAGACGGCGGATGACGTCTCCTACGAGTTCGCCGTCAACAACCTCGGCCACCAGACGGCGAACCCGATCGAGAAAAAAGAAACCTTCTACTATCGGCCCTACGACATGTTCGGCCCCGGCGCGTTCAAGAACGTGCTGATCATCGGGGCGGGCACCGGCAGCGACGTCGCCATCGCGCTCAAGAACGGCGCGGAGCATGTCGACGCCGTGGAGATCGACGGCGAGTTGTACCGCCTCGGCAAGGCGCTCCACCCCAACCACCCCTATGACGATCCGCGCGTGCAGGTCCACGTCAATGACGGGCGCGCCTTCATGCGCCATACCGAGCGCACCTACGACCTCATCGTCTTCGCGCTGACGGACTCGCTGACCTTGACCTCCGGCTACGCCAATCTGCGGCTGGAAACCTTCCTGTTCACGCAGGAGTCCTTGCGCGACGCGCGCCGGCGCCTCAACCCGGACGGGCTCCTCGTCGCTTACAACTATTACCGCGAGCGCTGGTCGGTCGAGAAACTGGCCGCAATGGTGACCTCGGTGTTCGGCTCGCCGCCTTTGGTGACCACCTACGGGACGCGGGGCCACGCCGCCGCTTTGCTCGCGGGGCCTCGCCTGGCGACGCTCGACCCCGCCCTGCTGACGCCCTACGCCGAGCGGGAGGGACTGAAGCCGGGCTCCGGCCTGAGCGTCCCCGTGGTGGGGACCGGCCTGATGGCCGGCGACCCGACGCTGAAGGTCGCAACCGACGACTGGCCATTCTTCTACGTGAAGGAGGCCGGAATCCCGCAGCTCTACCGAATTCCCGTGCTCATGGTGGCCGCCTTCGCCTTTGGCCTCGTGTTCTGGCTCGGCCCCAAGGGCTCCATGCGCGGGTTCAAGCCCGAGTTCTTCCTGATGGGCGTCGCCTTCATGGTGCTGGAGGCGCGCAGCCTCGTCACCTTCGCGCTGCTGTTCGGGACGACCTGGCTGGTCAACGCGCTGGTGTTCTTCGCCATCCTGCTCAGCGTGCTCGCCTCGGTGGCGATCTGCGCCCGGTTCAAGTTCCGGCGGATCTGGATCTTCCAGGTGCTGCTGTTCGCGACCCTGCTGGCCAATGCGCTGGTGCCGACGGCGGCGTTGCTGGAGATCGGGCCGGTGAGCATCCGCTACGTCACCGCGGGGGTGTTCGCCTTCGCGCCGATCGTGTTCGCCAACATCGTCTTCGCCCACCTGTTCGGCGAGACGAGCGAGCCGGACCGGGCGTTTGCCTACAACCTGCTGGGGCTCGCCATCGGCGGACTGCTGGAATATTCGGCGCTGCAGATCGGCTATAGCGGCCTGATCCCGATCGCTATGGCCGCCTACGCGCTGGCCTTCGCCTCGCCCGCCCTGATGCGCAAGGCTGCGGCGGGAGGCTCCGTCACGACGTTGTGAGAGGGGCTGGCGGGACGCTTCTTCGCGGGCGGCCGATCCGGAGCGGACGGCCGGGCTGGACCCCGGGGCGGCCTCTCAGCCACCCCGGTCCTCGCTGCTCAGCGCTTGCGATCGGAGCCGCGCGGCCGACGGACGGCTTCGCCGTTCAGGCCGTTCGGCCCCCCTGCGTCCGTACCAGAAAAAAACCGCGCATCACCGTCGTTACGAGGAGCGGCGCGAGGAACCCGGCCTGGAACAGCAGGAACGCCGCCACTGCGATCCACCAGTTGCCGACCACGAGCCATGCGGCGACAGCGATCAGTGGGGCCAGCATCGCGACCGCGAAGACGGTCACCCGGGCGGACACGAGCACCCCCAGCAGAATGGCGCACAGCAGGATCATCGGGATCTGGGCGTCATAGAGCATTGCCTGGCTCCGGTCGTTCGCTTCATCAAGCCCAGCGGGCTGCCGTGAAGTACGCGCCGAGAATGTTAACGCCATCCTAACGCGCACCCTTCCGGGCAAGGTCCACCCACAAGAGAGGAGATAGCGCTTCACAAAGATCAACCGCAAGCTTGCGCCATCCACTTGCACTCTATAGTTAACACGGTAAGCTTAATTCATCACTCCCCTCAATCTGCAAAAAGATAAATTGAATTAAGACGTAACGTTTGGTTACCTACTCATTAAATGAGTATGCCCTCACTGGAATCGCGCCCGTGTCCGATAGTCTTGTTTCATCCGACGGAAAGCCTCCCGCCAACGGGCCCGGCGGCGGATCAAAGCGCGCGCTCGACCTTTTCCTGTCGATCGTTCTACTGGCGCTGCTGTCGCCGATGATCCTGATTGTATGGGCGTTGGTCGTGGCGAATTTCGGTCGGCCCGCCCTCGTTTCGCGGGACGTCGTCGGCCTGCGCGGCCGCGTTTTCCGGCAGTACAGGTTCCGGATTTCGCCGAATCAGGCGGCTTCGAAGCGCAAGAACAGCGACCCAGGCCTGCACGACTGGCTGCGCGCCAGCGGCGTGGAGGATCTGCCCGGCCTCTACAACGTGCTCAAGGGGGACATGAGCATGGTGGGGCCCTGCCCGCGCACGCAGCGCGAGCTCACGCTCTGCGGCCCCGCTGCCTCCGACCTGCTGCTGGCTCGCCCCGGCCTCGTCAGCCCGTCCCGCCACCTCGCGACCGGCCGCCTGCCGGCGCGCAAGGCCGCCGCGCTCGACCAGCATTACGTGCAGGCGGGCAGGATCGCGGACGATTTCCGCCTGCTCGCGCGGGCGCTGACGTCGAGC
The DNA here is from genome assembly GCF_024294805.1 of Alsobacter ponti. Taxonomy (GTDB): domain Bacteria; phylum Pseudomonadota; class Alphaproteobacteria; order Rhizobiales; family Beijerinckiaceae; genus Alsobacter; species Alsobacter ponti. Next base: position 42,948 of record NZ_JANCLU010000006.1, on the reverse strand, counting down.
CCCGATCCGTGAGCCTCGCGGCCTCGCCGCGAATTCACGCAGCTTTCGCCGACGCCGTCGATTTTCTCGTCGTCATGTACTGAGCCGTGCGCGGGCGCACACGCCGTCAGGTGCCCAATATCGCCGCCCGCGTCGTGTGCGCGGGCGCACGGCCCGAGCGGGCTCCTGCCCCTTTTTGCGAACACCGCAGGACGCGGAGCGCGGGAGGCCGGATCTCGGCGCGCTTTCGTCGCGCGATCCCGGATATCCCGATCAGGCCGAGGCGCGGTCGGAGCGGGACAGTCCCAGGCGGTCGCGCAGCACGGCGAGAAGGATCAGCCGGCCGGACCGCGCCTCCTGGCTTTCATTGGGCAAGCCGCCCGTCTCCATGACGGTCAACTCTCCGATCAGATTGAAATAGGCGATCCGGATCAGATCGGGATTGCGCCTCAGCACGGCGAACGCCCTGGCGACCAGGCGGGCGCGGGCGGCTCGTCCGGCTTCGCCGCAAGGACGCTGCATGTCCAGTTGCGCGGACACGAGCGGCCCGATGGCCGAAACCGACAGCTCGGCGGTGGACTGCCGCAGCGCGGCGATGCGCGCCTCGACGCTCGACACGTAGAGCACGGCGAAGAGCGCGGGCAGGAGGCTCGCGGGGCTGTCGAGATCCTCCGTCCCCTCCCCGACCGCGAACGCGGAGGACCTGAACTGCCGGCCGCAGCCCTCCCGCAGCCGGGCGAGGCGGGCTTCGATGTCGGCGGCTTCCCGCGCCACGGAGTCCGTCCCGGCTTGCGCGCCCGCGACGTCGGCAGCGACCGGCTCGGCCGGCCGCGCTTCCCAAAATCGCTCACGCCAACGGGTCCAGCGGGTTTTCATCCGCTCCATCATCGAGCCGGGTCCGGTATGGGCTTCGACGAGAACGGTTAAACGTGAATGGTTAACGGCGCAACATTGAACCGACTCCCATCAATGATGCGCGGATTACCGATTTCCACAAGCATGTAAATCGACTCTCTTCAACGTCGACTCAGTGTTCCTGTTCTTGTGTTGGCTTGTCCAAGACTCGGCCTTAGGCACTTGCTGGATGTGGTTAAGTTCCCATGACTTCACTTGCTAAAATTTTACTTGCCTATCTGTGAGAACGACTTCGCACGGCTGCCCCGCCGTAGGGACCCGGCCCCACAGGAGGCGTCATGATTGAATGCGCGGAAAGCGATGCTCGCGCTGATCCGACGCCCGGTCGGTTCGATGCGGCCCGGAGCGCCAGATTCGATGTTGCAGGATAGTCACACGCGCTCAGGAAGGCTGCCAGAGGGTGGCGGCCGGGGCGGCTCACAGGCCCTCGGCCGGCTCCTTGGCCCGCTCCACGACCTCGTCGCTCCTGCGAATGACAGGATCGCGGCGGTCCTCGCCTTTCACCCTTCGGGAAAAGGCCGCCGTCGCGATCGGAACCGCATAGCCGAACTGGATCGCCGCAAAGGTCGTCACGCCAGTGATGGCGTCCCCGGTGATCATGTAAGCCATGACGCCGAGGGCCGGCGCGACCAGCGCGATCGCGAACACATTCAAGCGGCGAGAGAAGAAACCGCCGACAAGGCAAGCGAAAATTAGTAAAAAACTGACCGTCATGTCAGCTCAAAAGCCTCACTCCCCGGATCAACATTACCTGATTCTTCGCCGTTACGTAGCTGAGCGCCGACGATTCAAGCGTGATCGAAAGAGAGAATGTGGAGAGGTTTGAGGCGACAGCAAGGCGCGGCCTCGCCGGAAACGCAACGCGGGCCCGGGACGAACCGGCGGCGGGCGCTAGATCCCAGTGTCGCCGAAGTCCTGGTCCATAGCGCGCGCGGGCTCCATCGTTCCGCCGCCTTGCGTCGGCCCAATCGCCACGGCCGGCACGCCTGCGACGGTGACGTTGGGGGGCACGGGCTTGAGCACCACCGAGCCCGCCGCCACGCGGGCGCAGCGCCCCACCTCGATATTGCCGAGGATCTTCGCCCCCGCCCCGATCAGAACGCCCTGGCGCACCTTGGGGTGGCGGTCGCCCGTCTCCTTGCCGGTGCCGCCGAGCGTCACGTCCTGCAGCATCGACACGTTGTCCTCGATCACCGCCGTCGAGCCGACCACAAGCCCCGTGGCGTGGTCGAGGAAGATGCCCCGGCCTATGCGCGCGGCAGGGTGGATGTCGGTCTGGAACACCTCCGACGAGCGGCTCTGCAGATAGAGCGCGAAGTCGCGCCGGCCCTGCCGCCACAGCGCGTGCGCCAGCCGGTGCGTCTGGATGGCGTGGAAGCCCTTGAAATAGAGCATCGGCTCGATCAGCCGCTGGCAGGCCGGGTCGCGGTCGGTCACCGCCATCAGGTCGGCCCGGAACGCCTGCCCGATGGCGGCGTCGTCGGCCAGCGCCTGCATGAAGGTCTGGGCGATGAGGTCGCCCGTCACCGCCTCGTGGTGCAGCCGCGCCGCGACGCGGTGCGCCACCGCCGATTCCAGCGTGTCGTGGTTGAGGATCGCCGCGTAGACGAAGCCGCCCAGGCGCGGCTCCTGCCGCACCGCTTGCTCCGCTTCCTCCCGCATGCGCCGCCACACCGGGTCGACCCGGTCGAGCTTCCCGATCAGGCCGGTGCTCATGCGCCTCCCCCCGCCTGGGCCCTCGCGAGGCGCGCGGCGGGACCTATCCGGCGTTCCCAGGCGAGCGCATGGGAGACAATGGAGTCGAGATCGCCGAACCGGGGCGTCCAGCCGAGTTCCGCGCGGACGCGTTCGCCCGTGGCGATGACCCTGGCGGGATCGCCGGGCCGGCGCGCCGCGAAGCGGACGGGGAAATCCGCGCCCGAAATCCGCTTCACCGCGTCGACGACCTCGAGCACCGAATAGCCCCTTCCATAGCCGCAATTCAGCGTCAGGTTCGCCCCTCCGGCCGCGAGATGGTCCAGCGCCAGCAGATGGGCGCGGGCGAGGTCCGCGACGTGGATATAGTCCCGGAGGCAGGAGCCGTCGGGCGTGGGGAAATCCGTGCCGTAGATCTCCAGCGACGAGCGGCGCCCCAGCGCCGCCTCGCACGCCACCTTGACGAGATGGGTGGCGCGCGGCGTCGATTGTCCCGTGCGCCCGAGCGGATCGGCCCCGGCGACGTTGAAGTAGCGGAGGATGACGTAGCGCAGGCCGGTGGCGCGCGCCGCATCCTGCAGCATCCATTCCGTCATCAGCTTCGAGCGGCCGTACGGCGAAACCGGCTCGGGTGGCGTGGTCTCGGTCACGCGCTCTTGCGCGGGGCTGCCGTACACAGCCGCCGTGGAGGAGAAGATGAAGCGTTCGACGGCGCTTTTGACCGCCGCCTCGATCAGGGCTCGCGACTTCACCGTGTTGGCGAGGTAGTAGCCCAGAGGATCGGCGACGGAGTCGGGCACGACAACCTTCGCGGCGAAATGAGCGACGGCGTCGACGCCGTGGTCGGCGATGATCGAGCGCACCAGCGCCCCATCGCCCACGTCGCCCTTCACCAGCTTCACGCCGGGGGGCACGGCTTCCGCGAAGCCGGTCGTCAGGTCGTCCAGCACGACGACCTTCTCGCCGCGGTCGACCAAATCCCACACGACATGCGAGCCGATATAGCCCGCACCGCCCGTCACAAGCACCGTCATGACGCCGCCCCTTTTGATGATCTGGCTTAGTTTAATCAGCAATTGACTTATGTGAACTATACGAATTCGTGTACAAGCAATTAGGGTTACCTTGCGTAACGTTTCGCAACATTCCCACGGATTGCTCATCCGGAAGATGGGGTCGCGGCTTCAGGCGCGTACCGACGGGCGGCCGTCTCGCTCCCCCGCCCGGCGCTGCCCGCGCCGGCCGCGCTCGTTCTTCAGCCCTCAGGCGAACTCGCCGTTCCTGGCCGTCTCCACCGGGGCGGCGGGCTCGCACCTGATCGCGCGGGCGCGCTCCTCCGGGGTGAGTTTCGAGGTGAGGAACTTGAACTTATTGTTGGGGCCGCGAGGAATCCGATCGACCTTCTCGAACTCGACCCTGACCGGCCCCATGCGGTCGCGGATGCGTTCGGCCAGCGCGTCTTCGTGCTCCGGCAGCCAGCCCGCCCCCACCACGCAGCGCACGCGCATGAGGTCGAAGCTCTCCTGGATGACCTGCGCCTCGATGAGCGGCGCGTCGATGCGGAACGCCGGGTCCAGCCGGCTGATCTGCCGACCGTCGGCCGTGACCACGATGTCGTCGATGCGCCCGACGATGGTGGAGAGGTGCGGCAGGTTTCGGCCGCAGGCGCACGGCCCGGAGGCGGGCGCCACCGCGCCGCGGTCCCCGACCCTGTAGCGGATGAAAGGCATGTCGGGATTGTTCAGTCCCGTGACGATGAAGTCGCCGACCTCCCCGGCCGGAACCGGGCGGCCGTCGGCCAGGACTTCGAGGTACCCGGTTTCCGGCCACAGATGCATGCGGCCGTGCAGGCATTGGGAGGCCATCATCACCGCCTCGCTCTGGCCGTAAGTCTCGACCACCGGACAGGTGAACGCCCGCTCGATCGCCTCGCGCTGGTAATCGAGCAGCGGCTCGGAGTCCGAAATCACGACCTTCAGGTCCGGCGACGGCAGGTTGGCCGCCAGCATGCCTTCGGCAAGCGTGTGCAGCGCCGACGAAAAGCCGAGGAGATAGGCCGGCCGGAACCGCATGATCTCCCGGTGGTAGGCGGGAGCCGTGGCCACCGAGAGGTGAACCGACGACATATAGACCTTGTGCAGGCCGAAGCTGCGGACCCAGAAGGGAGGATCCTTCTGGCTCACGGGCGCGACGAGCTGCCCGCCCAGATGGGCCCAGCGGTCGTGCCGCGACACGCCATACCAGCGCTTCATCCGCGCCTCGGTCAGCGCGTATTGCCGCTGCACCGTCGCCTGGCTCTGGTAAAATTCGATGGGCTTTCCCGTCGTCCCGCTCGTGCGCACCTGGTACATGGACTTCGGGTCGCAGTCGTCGGCGAGGAACGCCATCGGATTGCGACGCACTTCGTCCTTTTCCAGAATGGGCCAGTTCTCGAGCAGTTCGGGCGAACTCATGTCGCCATTGCGTCGGCGCGCGTCCCAGTGCTCGCGATACCACGGAACGGACTTGCGGGCCCTGTGAAGCACGCGGGCGACCGCCTCCTCGCGCCAGCTCCGCCATTGCTCGTCCGACCACCGGTCGTGGGTCAGGAACTCCTCCGCCTGGGCATCCGCGCCCGGGCCGTAGCGCCAGCGGGAGAGCCACAGGCCGCGTGCGCCGGCGATGGCGCAACGGAGGGGGTAAGGCAACGCGTGATAAAAGGAGAACGTCGCCTTAGAGACCATCTCGCGCCACTCCGCATCAGCTTTCGTGAGCTCGCCCCGGTTGGGCGCGCATGCAAGATTAAACATATGCTGGGTAAAAATCAATTTGCAGGGCGAAAATAACCTTGATGACAGCCTCGTAAACTAACTTGTGTACTTGGTTAAGGCCGCGGTGCGCGGCCACGCTTGCTGCGTACGCCCTCCGGTCACCCATGCCTCGCCGCACATCGTCGACGTTACAATAAACTAACTTTTGTTCATTCACTTGCAAATTGCAAAAAACACGCTTTAGTTGAGCGGACGTCGCAGGCGCCTTTTTGTCAGGCGCCGCCAGTGCGCGTGTCCGGCGAGAGAACCCATGAATCAAGGTCGTGTAACTGACCGCAGCAAGGCACGCGCGCTCGGACGTGAGAAAAACCGGACAGTCACCGCCGATCTGGCCGACCGGGTGGTCGATAAGACGCCCACGGAACCGAAGCCGCTGCCGTCCTCCCTCACGTTGAATTCGACGATGACGGAGCTCGAGCGCATTTTCGGCTCGATCCGCCGTCACGGCTGGAAGATCGCCGCGGCGACGCTCGTCGGGTTCGTGCTGAGCTACCTCGCCGTGCAGTCGATCAAGGATCGCTACACCGCGACGACGCTGCTGATCATGGACCAGCGCGTCTCCCGACTGCTGGGAACCGAAGGTGGCAACGCGGCGGGCAGCAGCCCCGACAGCGAGGTCGAGATCCTCAAGTCGTGGAACATCGCCGAGAACGTCGTCGAGCGTCTGGACCTTCATACCGCGCCGGATTTCGCCGAGCGGCCGGGGCTGGTATCGCGACTTGGCGCTCAGGTCGGCGACGCCTGGCAGGACGTTCGCGCCAAACTGGGTTGGCCGCGCGCCGAAACCCCCGACGTCCAGGCGGACGAGGCGACCGGGCCACAGGGCACGTCGACGGGCGCCGCCGTGCGCATGCTGCAGCAACGCATCACCGTGCGCCGGCGCGGCCTCACCGACGTCATTGCCATCGAGGCGACCGCCGACAATCCGGACCGAGCCGCGCAGCTCGCGAACGCCTACGCGGACGCCTATATCGAGGAGCACGTCACCGCCAAGGTGCGCTCCATCGAGCGCGCCGAGGAGACGCTGTCCCGCCGTCTCGCCGAGCTGAGCGAGGCGCTGAAGAAGTCCGAGACGCAGCTCACCATGCGCCAGCTCTACCAGGACACCCTGGCGCGCATGAAGACTGTGTCCCAGCAACGCACGGTCGTGACCGCCGACGCCCGCGTCGCGGCCGAAGCCCGCCCGCCGGATCGCCCGAGCTTCCCGCCGCGCGAGATTCTCACCCTGCTGGGAGGCTTCCTCGCCTTTCTGATGTCGACCGTCCTGGCCTATGGCCGCGACCATTACAGCCGGATCATCCGCACCGAGGCCGACATCGAGGCGATCTCCGGTGTCCGCAACATCGGCGTGCTGCCGGCCGGGCAGTCGCGCCGCAGGCTGCACGACGAGATCGTCAACAACCCGTTCTCGGCCTTCTCGGAGGCGATCCGCCGCACCTTCCTCGGCCTCGAATTGATGACGACCAGCGGGGAGCGCAAGAAGACCGTGCTGCTCACGTCCACGGCGTCCGGCGACGGCAAGACGACGGTGTCCATCGCCCTCTCCCGCGCCGCGGCCGGCAGCGGGCTGCGCACGGTCATCATCGACTGCGACCTGCTGCGGCCCAAGCTGCACGAGCGCCTGGGGATCGACAAAGGCCCCGGCCTCGCGGACCTGATGGCGGCGGAGGGCAAGCAGGATCTCGATGCCCTGCTGAAGCCGGACCCGCGCTCGAACTGCACCGTCGTCACCGCGGGCGAAGGCAGCCGCGTGACCTCGGCGCGCCTGTTCCAGTCCCCCGAGTTCGCGGCCTTCCTGTCCGAACTCGAGCGTCGCTTCGACTTCGTGGTGCTGGACGCACCGCCCGTAGGGCCGATGGCGGGCATCCTGCTGCTCATGCGCAGCGTGGATACGGTGCTGTTCGTGGCCCGCGGCGGCGCCACCAAGGCCCACGACGCCAGGCTCGCCCTGCGTGAGGTTTTCCGCGCTCACCCGGCAAATGTTTTGACAATGCTCAATCAATCGGAGCGTTGGGTGGGGTACGGTTACTCGTACAAGTAGGCCCTTCTCTCGTCGGTGGAGTCCGTGGTTTTGGCTGTGTGGAGTGCAGGAATGTCGACCGGACAACGCGGCCAGCGTCGGCCATTCGAGGCGAGAGGTCTGCGTGGCCTCGCCCTGGCCCTTCTGGCCGTGCTGGCGCTCGCATGCATTCCCGTCCGGGCTCTCGCGGCGGATTATCTCCTCGACAGCGGCGACGTGCTGGAGATTTCGGTCTTCGGCATGCAGGAGTTCAAGCGCCGCTCGACCATCGACGTCGACGGCAACATCTCCATGCCGCTGATCGGCGAAGTGAAGGCCAGCTCGCACACGCTCGCCGAGGTCCGCGCCAAGCTGAAGGAATTGCTCGCCTCGAACGACGCGATCCGCAGCTCGGACGTCCTCGTCGAGCTGGTCGAGCACCGCCCCTTCTACATTTCGGGCGACGTCGCCCGCGCCGGGGCCTACCCGTTCCGCCCGTCCATGACGGTTCGGCATGCGATCGCGCTCGCGGGCGGCTACGACAATAATCGCTTCAAGGTCGAGAACCCGCTTTTGATGGCCACCGACCTGCGCGGGCAGTACGAGGCCCTGTGGACCGACTTCGCCAAGCGCGATGCCCGCGTGCGCCGGCTGCAGGCCGAACTCGACGGCAAGGACAGCATCGACGCGGGCGACCTGCGCGGCGTCCCGATTTCCGCCGCCGTGGTCGAGCAGATCGCGAAGCTGGAGAACGAGGCGCTGAAGCTTCGGACCGAGAACCAGCACCGCGAGCAGGCCCATCTCGACCGGTCGGTCGAGCTGGCGGACGGCCAGCTGGCGGCGATCGCAGCCGGCGCCAAAAACGACGACGAAAGCCTCAAGATCCAGATGGCGGAAATCGGCAGGGTTGCCGAGCTGAACCAGAAAGGCCTCGCCGCCGCCAACCGCCTGCTCGACGAGCAGCGGACCGCCATGCTGCTGCGCAGCCGCCAGCAGGAGAACGCCGCGCGGGCTTCGGCGGCCGAGCTCGCCAAGCAGGACCTCGCCCGCAAAAGCGTCCGCCTGGCCGAGGACCGGCGAGCGGCGCTGACCGAGGAGTTGCAGGACGCGCTGGTGGAGAAGGCCAAGGTGGCCGCGCAGCTGCAATCGGTGGGCGACAAGCTGCTCTACTCGGGCGCGCTGAAGGCCGAGCTGTCCCGCACCGGCCAGGCGCGCTCCGACATCACCATCTTCCGCACGGTCGACGGCCAGCAGGCGACGATTCCCGCCAACGAAGCCACCCCGGTCATGCCGGGGGACGTCATCGAAGTCCTGACAAAGTTCGATTTCCTGGTGGCGACCCCGCGCCAGTAGGCCCAAAGTTTCGCAATCCGTAATCTTTCATCACCCAAACGGCCCGGCGCAGCCTTTCTCGCGCGGGCGTGATGGGTGATTGTTGGCCATTAGTATTAACGTGTGCAAATTCACACTTACTTTAATCTTAATTTGTGGATCGCAGATGATTAGGTTTGACGAAAGGCAAATTTTATAAAAAATACAACTTGTAGTCGATGAGGAGTTGCAGATGAGTGTCGTCCGTCCAATCGCGCCCGCGCGCAGCCTGAGGACCCACGGCACCCATGTCCGCCCTTCCCTCAATTGGCGCGCCGGCGTTCTGGCCGGGCTGTCCCTCACCGCCCCCTGGGCCCTCGCCGTGCTGCATCGTGTCTCGCAGGGCCAGGATCTCTTGCTCCCTCCCGATGTGCTGAAGGCGACGACCCTGAGCATGGGCGTTGCGCTGGCATCGACGCTGACGCGCGGGAGCAGCCTGGCCCGCACCTGGCAGGTCGTGGGACTCGCCGCGGCGGCGACCGCGGCCTTGGCCGTCCTCGAACCTGCTTCCGCGCGGATCGACTGGTACGCCATGGCGCTGACGGCGTTCCTCGCAGGCTTCCTGATGCTCACCGCGCAGCGTCTGGCGCGGCCGGTGCGCATCGGGGCGATCCCCAGCTCCACGCAGATCGGTCCGACCGACCCGGCGATCGACATGCTGATGGACGCCTCGCTCGCGCAGGGGCCCTACGACGTCCTGCTCATCAACCCCGAGGTCTCGCAAAATCCGTCCTGGTCGCGCTACGTCATCACCTCCGCCTGCGCCGGCACCCGACTGGACTCCATCGTCGACCATATCGAGCAGGCCACCGGCCGCGTGATGCCCGATCGCCACCGTCCCGACGAATTGGTCCAGAGCGTCCGCCAGGCGCGCCTCTACGCCGCGGTGAAGCGGGGCTGCGACCTCGCCCTCGTGCTGCTCATGGCGCCATCGGCGCTGATCCTGTCCGGCATCGCGATGCTGGCCATCCTCGTCACCATGGGACGGCCGATCATTTTCGCCCAGGACCGGGTCGGCAAGGACGGCCGGGTGTTCCGGATGTTCAAGCTGCGCACCATGCGGCCGCGCAAGGAAGGCGAGGCGCAGTGCGCGACGGCCGTGAACGACAGCCGCATCACGCCGCTCGGCAAGGCGCTGCGGCGCACCCATGTCGACGAGCTGCCGCAGCTCTGGAACGTCCTGATCGGCGACATGAGCATGATCGGGCCCCGCCCCGAGCAGCCGGGCCTTGTCGAGAAGTATGAGGGGTTGATCCCCAACTACGCGATGCGCCACGCCGTGCGCCCCGGCATCACCGGCTGGTCGCAGGTCCGCTTCGGTTATGCGGAGACGGTCGAGGAGACCGCGCAGAAGCTGGAATACGACCTCTTCTACATCCGTGAGTTCGGACCGGCGATGGACCTCTCGATCGCCTGGCGCACCGTGATGGTGATGTTCAATCCCGCCCACGTGCGCTGAACGATCCCGCCCACGCCGAATTGCCGGCGAGGGTCAAGAGCGCGCCGAGCGCGAGTTCTCCCCCCAGCATGATGCCGGCCGAGATCGCGACGACGGCGAAGGGGCTGAGCGCGAACAGGCCGAGCGTCGCCGTCGCCCCGAAGCGAACCACGTTCACCGCCGCCTCGACCCGCGCCAGCGAGCCGCGCTGCGAGCGGACGTTGAGCAGGCCGACCGGCAAAGCGAGCGCCATCGCACCGAAATAGACAAGGAAGAACTGCGTCGCCTGCGGGTACTTCACCCCGTAGACGGCATGGATGAACAACGTCACGGCGGCGGTGCCGGCCAGGATCGCGGCGACGAAGCCGACGGCCAGCCAGCCGAGCCCCGCCTCCTCCAGCCCGAACACGCGAATGCGGCGCAACGGTTTTCCCAGCACCTCCGGCAGCAGGTAGATGCGCAGGGTCGACCCGACGAGGTCGAGCGGCGCGAGGAAGATCAGCACGATCCCCATCGCCGCCGCCGCGGCAGCGTCGTTGCTCCTGAAGACCAGCCACTGGGTCAGCACGGGCATCGAGCTGTAGAGCAGTCCCGAGACGAACATCACGGGTGAAATGCGCAGGATGGTCGCCGCGTCGCGCCAGCGCGCCTCGCCCGCCAGCACGGCGATGCGCCGCACCGAGAACAGGTGCAAAGGGATCTGCGCCAGCACGTGGAGAGCGGCCAGCACCGCGATCCAGCTCTGCGCCAGCAGCGCCGCCGCGCCGAGCAGCAGGCGCGTCACGGCGAGGCCGGCGTTGAGGGCGGCCAGACGCCGGAATTCGCGTCGACGCTGCTCGAGGACGCGCGTCGCCCCCCAGAACGCCATCCCCGCGCCGGCCGCGCCGATGACGATGCGGTCGAGATCGAAGCCGAGCCCGTAGGCCAGCACCGCGGCCGGGAGAACGCAGGCCAGGAAGAAGCCCTTCACGACGAGGTTCAGGCCGAGAAAGCGAAGGTCGTCGTGCTCGAAGGACAGTTTCAGGCACGTCTGGTTGCTGCCGAGGTCGAGCACGGCGGCCACCACGGGCACCAGCCCGGCGGCCAGCGACAGCTTGGCGAAATCCGATGCCGGCAGATTCAGGGACGCCAGGAACAGGATCGCGAACGCCGCGAGATTGATGGCGAGCGTCGACAGGAAGACGACGACCTGGTCGCCGAGTTCGCGAAACGCGATACGCCCGAAGCGCCCGGGCGCTACGGGGCCGGCCGCCGGCAGCGACGCGGAAGGCTCGGTGTCGGGTGGAGACGCCATCTCAGGGTCGCGACATCGCGGCGGAGCGCGCCGGCCGACGAACTCCCCGCCCCCGATGCGATCCTCGACACGCCTTTGGCATTGGACGCACGACCTCCAGCCCGCGAGGCGGGCCTCAATCCTTACCAGGCCCCGCGCGTGTCGACGACGATCTTGCCTTTGACCTGGTCGCGGTCGATCGACGAGAACGCCGTGTGGTCGACCAGCAGCAAGAGGATGTCCGCCCGGTCGATGGCCAGATCGAAGTCCCACAGCTCGAGGCCGAGATTGCTGAGTTCCCCCGGGAGCTTGTTGACGTGCGGTTCGACCAGGAGAATCTCCCCGATCCGCTCGTCCACGAGCCGCTTGACGATCTCCACGGACGGGCTTTCGCGCAAGTCGTCCACGTTCGCCTTGTACGACAAGCCCAGGCAGGCGATGACGGGATCCTTGAGCTTCGCCGCCAGCCTGCGCACCTTATCCACCACGAATTGCGGCTTGGCGTCGTTCACCTCGCGCGCCGTCCTGATCAGGCGGGCATTGACGGGATCGGCCGCGACGATGAACCACGGATCGACCGCGATGCAGTGGCCGCCGACGCCCGGCCCCGGGTTGAGGATATTCACGCGAGGATGAAGGTTGGCGACCTTGATCAGGTCCCAGACATTGATCCGGAGCTTGTCGCAGATGACGCTGAGCTCGTTGGCGAAGGCGATGTTGACGTCGCGGAACGCGTTTTCGGCGAGCTTGGCCAGCTCGGCGGTGCGGGCGTTGGTGACGTGGCACTCACCCTTCACGAAGGTCTTGTACAGCGCGCTGGCGCTCTGCGAGCATTTCCGCGTCATGCCGCCGATGATGCGCGCGTTCTGGACGACTTCCTTGAGGATCTGCCCAGGCAGCACGCGCTCGGGGCAGTGGGCGATGCGGATGTCGCTCAGCTCGCCTTTCTGATGCGGGAAGGTCAGGTCCGGCCGCTCCTCCGCCAGCCACTCGCTCAGCTTCTCGGTGGTGCCGACCGGCGAGGTGGATTCGAGGATCACGAGGTTGCCGGGCCGCAGCACGGCCGCGATCGATCGCGCGGCCGTCTCGACAAACGAGACGTCGGGTACGTGGTTGGCCCTGAACGGCGTCGGTACGGCCAGGATGAAGGCGTCCGCCTGCGCCGGCTCCGAGACCGCCCGCAGCCGGCCGGCCTGTACGACCTTGCGCAGCAGGAGATCCAGATCGGGCTCGCTGATGTGCGGACGGCCGGCGTTGACGCTCTCGACGGCGCGCTGGTTCACGTCCATGCCGATGACGTCGAAGCCATTGTCCGCCAGGACAGCCGCCGTCGGGAGGCCGATATAGCCGAGGCCGACGACCGATACTGTTTCAATTCTTGCCATTGGAAATCTCGTTGATGATCCGGTTGGCGATCTGCTCGGCGGCGTCGCCGTTCCCGAACGGGTTTCGCGGCTTCGCGAAGGTCCGGGCATAGTCGCTGTCATCGAGCAACCGCGTGAGCTCGTGGACGATGGTCCGCTTGTCGGTGCCCACCAGGCGCGCCGTTCCCGCGCTCACGGCTTCGGGGCGTTCGGTCGTGTCGCGCGTGATGACGACCGGCTTGCCGAGCGTCGGCGCCTCCTCCTGGATACCGCCGCTGTCGGTGACGATGATCTCGCAGCGCTGCATCAGCCGAATGAACGGCAGGTACTCGAGCGGCGGGATCAGATGGACGTTGGGCAGGTTGCCGAGCCACTCGCGCGCGGTGCTGCCCACCTTCGGGTTGAGGTGAACGGGGAAGACGATCTGCACGTCGTCGCGCCGGGCGATCTCGGCCAGGGCCATGCACGTGTTCTGAAGTCCCCCGTCGAAATTCTCGCGGCGGTGCCCCGTGACGAGGATGGTCCGCAGCCGGGGAGCGAGGCAGGACAGGATCGCATCGCACTTGTCCCGGAGCGCGGGTTCCCGGTCGAGCCTGTCGATCATGAACGTCAAGGCGTCGACGACGGTGTTGCCCGTCACCTGGATCCGCTCCCCGCTGATGCCCTCGCGCAGGAGGTTGGACGCCGACAGGGAGGTGGGCGGGAAATGCAGGCTCGCGACCGAGGAGACGAGCCGCCGGTTCATCTCCTCGGGCCAGGGGGAGAGCGGGTTGCCGGTGCGAAGGCCCGCCTCGACATGGGCGACGGGCACCTTCTGGTAGAAGGCCGCGACCGCGGCCGCGAAGGTTGAGGTCGTGTCGCCCTGGACGACGAGATAGTCCGGCCGGAACTGGGCGAGCACCTCGGTCGTGCGGGTCACGATGGTCGCCGTCAGGGTCGCGAGGTCGGGGGCGTCCTTCATGACGGCCAGATCGAAATCCGGTTGAATTTCGAAAGCTTCCAGAACCTGTTCGAGCATCTGCTTATGTTGGCCGGTGACGCAGACACGGTGATCGACGTTCTTGTTGGCGAAAGCCTTAACCAAAGGCGCAAGCTTGATCGCTTCTGGTCGTGTCCCGAACACGGTTAATACGCGCATGATGGTCGCCCCGCTGTTTGGATTCATTGAAGTTTAAATGCATGTTAAAGGTCAAGTCATTTCACTGCTCATGACTTACAAGCGCTTGCTCAATTGAATCCGTCGGACAGGGCGCGTGCGCGGCCGCGCCGCGCCGATCGACGGGCATCGCGCGGCCCCTTTCGACGCTCCGCTTTTCGGTCGCGACTTGCGTTCGCAGGCTGTAGGACGACGGGCTCGTCCAGCCACACGAAAACCGCCTGGTGCTTGATTTTGTAAGAGATTATGTCGCGACGCTGCGGGCGTCCCGCATTCTCCGTTCGCGTCCCGAGATGGCGACCGAGGGTATCACCGACGCCCGCGGCTTCGCTCTCGACACGAACGAACGCAACGCCGGGATCAGCGACGCGCAGCCGCAGCGTTGCCAACGTTTACCACGACAAATTCTTAATGTGGTGAACGATTGAACCGAAAGCAGCGACCGACTAGATTTATTTAATGCACATGGATGAGCCGGGCGGCCGGTGGTGGGAGTAGTTAATGCGGGTTCTTTGCTTGAGCCACTATTATCCCCCGGAAAACGGTGCGCTCGCCGTCAGAATGTCCGAAAACGCGAAGAATTGGGTCAAGGCGGGGTTCGACGTCACCGTCGTCACCTGCGTGCCGAACTATCCGCGCGGCAAAATCCTGCCCGGATATCGCAACCGCCTGTTCCAGAGCGAGATGATCGACGGGGTCAGGGTCATCAGGTTACTGACCCTGACCGTGGCGAACGAAGGCGTGTTGCTGCGAACGATGAACTATCTGGTGTTCAGCCTGATGGCGATCCTGTTCGCGGGCCGGCTGCCGAAGTGCGACGTGGTGATGTCGACCTCGCCCAACCTGTTCTGCGGCGCGGCGGGCTGGGCGGTCGCCAGGTTGAAGCGCGTGCCCTGGGTGCTGGAAATCCGGGACCTCTGGCCGCAGGCCATCAGCGCCGTCGGCGCGGTGGAAAGCCGGGCGATGCTGGCCCCGTTTCACGCGCTCGAGCGGTGGGCCTATTCCCACGCCGACCTGATCGTCACCGTCACGCGCCCGTTCGTGGACCACATTCGGGCCCATGGCGGCCGCGACAAGATCATCCAGGTCATCCCGAACGGGGTGAGCGTCCAGCGC
Source organism: Alsobacter ponti (assembly GCF_024294805.1). GTDB lineage: Bacteria > Pseudomonadota > Alphaproteobacteria > Rhizobiales > Beijerinckiaceae > Alsobacter > Alsobacter ponti. The sequence continues at coordinate 27,832 of NZ_JANCLU010000006.1, read as the reverse complement.
TTCGTGGGGTCCGACGGCGCGGCCTTCCGCGAGCGGCACGGACTGGGCGACAAGGTCATCGTCTCCTATGTCGGCACGCACGGACTGGCGCAGAAGCTGGCGAGCGTTCTCCAGGCCGCCAAGCTGCTGCGGTCGCGCTCCGACATCGTCGTCCTGATGATCGGCGACGGCGGCGAAAAGAAGCAGCTCATGCAGATGCAGCGGGACGAGAACATCGACAACGTCGTCTTCATGGACGAGGTGCCGATGAGCGCCATCCCCGACATTCTCGCGGCCACCGACATCACGCTGGCCCCCCTGTCGAAGGACCCGCTGTTCCGCGCCTTCGTGCCCGGCAAGATCTTCGAGTCGATGGCGGCGAAACGGCCGGTCGTGCTTGCCGCGGAAGGCGAAGCGGCGCGCCTGGTGACGGAAGCCGAGGCGGGGATCGCGGTGGCTCCGGAAGACCCCGAGGCCATGGCGCGGGCTATCGCGGAACTGGCCGACAACCCCGACCTGCGGCGTCAGGCGGGGGAGAACGGCCACGCCTATGTACGCGCCAACTTCGACCGGGAAGCCCTCAGCGGCCGGTACGCCGCCGTTTTGAGCGAGCTGGTGTCGAGCCGCAGGGGCAAAATTCCGTTCGGGACCGCGCACAAGATTTCCGAGGAAGCCTGACCGGCCGACACCGCCGGTCCCCGGCGCCGACGCGTCACCTCGCGCCGGCGCGTCCGGCGATCGACAGGCCGCGCCTCAGCGCCTGTCGCGCCCTCCCCATCGCCACGGCCGCGCCCTTGATCTTGAGCCAGAAGCGAAATCCGCTGTCGCGGCGGCCGATATAGATCCTGGGGACCGCGTGCGGCCGCTCGCGCACGGACGCGAGGCCGACCGGCCCCGGCTCCAGCGAAAACCCGATTTTGAACCCGGCGCGCGCCACGGCGCGCTCGTCGTCGGGCCTGAAGTCCCGCGCCGAACCGTTCGGGTAGGCGAAGGCGAGCGGCGGCCGGCCGAGCTCGACGGCGAGCCTGTCAAAGCAGTCGGCGATCTCCCTGGCGGCCTCGCCGGGCGGCATGCGCGAGAGGATGGGGTGCGAGCAGGTGTGCCCGCCGAAATCGACATCCCGCGCGGCCAGACGCCTGACGAGATCCCAGTCCATGCACGCCTTCCACGGGAGGTCGGTCGACGACACCGGCACATCGGTGGCCTCGGCCAACTGCCTGAGCCATTCGGAGCGCTCGTCCGCCGGCTCCTCCTTGCAGGCGGCCATCCATTCGGAGGCCAAGCGCACGCGCGAAGCCTCGTCGGCGAACGTCGCCTGGCCGAGAAGCGGCAACTTCCCGCCGGTCTTGCGCGTGGTTGCGAGACAGTACGCGACCACGTCCCACGGAAAGGCTCGCCCGTTGCCGATGTAATCCGTCGCCAGGAAGATCAGCGGCCGAATGCCGTGTCTCCGCATGATCGGCAGCGCGACCTCCCCGTTGTCGAGATAGCCGTCATCGAAAGTGACCAGGGCCGGACGCTCCGGCAGTTCCCCGCCCCCATCGAGCCATTCGACGAGACGCTCGATCCCGATCGGCGTGTAGGCCCGGGCGACCAGGCTCATCTGCCGCTCGAACTCGCGCGGGTCGGCGCTCACGTTGGGCAGGAACCCGTTGAACGCCCCTCCCCCCGTGTCCGCGACGCGGTGGTAGCAGAGCACCAGGAGTTGAGAGGCCCGGTCCTTAGGGAGCATGACGTCGCTCATGGGTCCTCATGCACCGTCATCGAACTCGGCCCGCTCCTCGGTCTCTGCGCTCTCGCCGCGCACGATCCCGGCCATGAGCAGGGGCAGCAGGACGTCGTGGGCGCGGAAAGCCAGGGCGCCGTGCACCCCCACCATGTCGCCGAGCAGGATCACCGCGCATCCCACAAGGAGCGTCCTGTTGGAGCTGGCGATTGCGCCTCCGACCAGCCGCGCCAGAAACGCGAGCAACAGGATAAGGGGAAGCAGCCCAGCCTCGCCCAGAACCATCAGGTAGGTGTTATGGACGCCGAGCCACTGGTCCACATTGTTGCGGACACCCCCCTCCAGAAAGTGGAACTGCCCCAGCCCGCTCCCCCAGGGAAAGGTCTGGTTGATCTTGGCGAGGCCGAACTGCCACAAGTTCGTGCGCCCGGTGGTGGTTCTTTCGTTGAACTCGCCGCTCATCAGGCTCATCACGTCGACGATGCGTTCGCGCCGCTCGTCCGAAAAGCCGAAGACATCGTACTCGACGATGTACCATCCAAGGACATACAGCGACGCGACCGCGCCCAGCGCGACGAGCGACAGAGACAACGAACGACGCTGGATGAGGTAGAGCGCTCCCAGCACCGCCAACATCAACATGCCGTTCTTGGAGAAGGTGAGAACCAGGGCGGCCACCGCCAGCCCGATCTGCAGCAGCGAGACCAACGGCCGCTTCGCCGGATACGCGACCGTCAGAACCAGCGCGTAGAGCGCCACGACGGCGGCCTCGTTGGGGTTGGCGAACAGCCCGGACGCGCGTTCTTCGGCGGCCACGTAATTGAAATAGCGCGACAGGTCGTCGGACCCCAGCGTGAAGACACAGGCCAGCAGCAGGCAGGCCTTGGTGATCCGCGCGGCGCTCGTCAGCTGCTCCTCGGACGCCGCCGTATAGAAGAAATACAGTCCCGACACCATCAGCAGCGTCGCCGCGTACGGCGTGAACGACTTGGACTCGAAATTATTCGCGTTCAGATTCTCCCACGATCCGAAGCCCAGATAGGAGACCATGAACAGGAAGAACAGCGAGTACAGAACGGTGACGTTGCTGGCCCTGAAACAGAGAACGCACAGGCCGATCGACAGGACGAGGGCGAAGGGCGAAAAGAAGCTGTCGATCCCCGTGACGAGCAGGAACGCGCCGTTGAGATTCAGGCACCCGAAAACGATGAGCCCGATGGCGGCGAGATCGGACGCCGACCAGGACCTCGTCACTTCGGAACGCAGCGGAATGTCGATGGTCATGACACGGCGCCGGGTTCGAACGTCCGCGACGCATCCGGGGATTTCGCCGCGCCCGCCGGGTCGAGCATTCGTCGGTAGAGCGCCAGCGTCTCGCGCACGATGACGTCGGGGTCGTAGAGCTCACGGGCGGCGGCGCGGATCGCCGGCCTGTTCCACTGGACGCGCGCCATCTCCGCCAGCTTGCCGGCGTCGTCCTGGACCGAATGTCCCTCCAGGAACACGCCGTTCACGCCGTCCTCGACCATATAGCGGAAGCCGAACGACGGGCGCACGGCCACCGGCAGTCCGCGGCAATGCGCCTCGGCGACGACCATCGGCGCGGTCTCCTGGCCGGACACGAGCAGCAGGACGTCGGACCGGTCGAACCATCCGACCAGTTCCGCTGGGGACACGCCGCCATGGAAGGTCACGGCCTCTCCGAGCCCTTTTTCCGCGACCAGCGCCTTGCAGCTCTCGAAGTAGTCGGCCTCGACCACGGGCCCGACGATGTCGAGCGTCGCGGGGATGCCTCTCTCGCGCAGGGCGGACACCAGCGAGATCGAGGCGGCGACGTTCTTGCGCGCGCTGATCACGCCCACCTGCAGCAGGCGGAAGCGGTCGCCGGCCGCCGGCGGCGCGGAGAATTCCGCGTCGAGGAAACACCGGTCGACCGGGTTGGCGATGGACTGGACGCTCCGCCCGACGAGGTCGGGCAGCGCTTCGAGCACGTAGGGGTTGATGAGCACGACCCGGTCGAACCGGGAGCGGGCGATTGCCTCGACCGCCTGGACGACGCGCGCCCGCAGCCCGCGGCTCCAGGCGCGCAGCAGGCCCTCGCCCGCCGACTGCCTGATGTCCTGGTCCAGAATGCCGTGCACCGTGAACACGAGCGGCACGTCCAGCGCGCCGCGACGCGGCCAGAACAGCGCGACGCCGCCCATGTCCTGCACGTGAACGAGATCGGGGCGAAGGTCGCGCAATTGCGCCAGCACCGCGCGGGACATGTGGGACCAGTAGCTCAGAAATCCCGGGATCCCGGCGCGCTTGAGATAGCGGATCTCGCCGAATTCGTCCCGCGTCCGCAATGCGATGCTCGCATTGGGAACGACGACGGAGACGCGGGCGTGCGCGGCCAGCCCTTTTCTCAAAACTTCCGTCACCCGCTCGACGCCGCCTCGGGCGGTCCGGTGGGGCTCAGGCAAAGGCGCGACCAGCACGATATGCATCTCGCGCGCGCCGGCCTGCCGATCCGCCCCAGCGCCGGTCCCCTGCTCTGTTTCGGGCTTCAGTCGGAGGTTCATCACTCTCTCGCGGGTTCCGAAGAGGCGTTGGGGCTGCACGAGCACGTCCCGATCGCCTTGGGGCGCCGACCGCTTCCGGGGCACCCGTGCGCCGCTGACATTCGCTCAATTATAAACGTAATTAAAGTCCGATGGACGACCCGCGATTGCATTGTGCTTAACTGGCCGGCGACGCCAACGTTGTTCGCGGACCGAAACGCTCACTCCGGAGGGCCGAGACGCCAGCGACCGCCCGCCACCGCCGCGCATCCCGGCCGAAACGAGGCAACGAATGACCTCGGGCAGCGCATTCGTTCAAATTAATACTAATTCATCTCACATCGCGTTGCGCTTGATCCATGTTGCCGTTCCCCTCTATTTTTAAGAGGGAGGCCTCAATTCGTCATGCAGCTTTTGCTTGAAGCCGCGCAAGCGGCGAACCGGTCGCGGAGACGGTCCCGTCCGAGCCGGGCGGCGTCGCGCGTCGAGGGCCATGTCGTGCCGCGGCGCTGGATCTCGAACGCCGCCTGCGCCGGAGCCCTGCTCGCGTCGCTTGCCGCTCCGCCCGCCATGGCCGGCATCAAGACGGCCTGGTTCGTCGGCGAAAGCGAAAAGATCGGGCGCTTCGATCTCGGCTCGCAACAGACGCTGGGCTGGACCGCGCCGAGGTTCGACCCGGCGACGCGGACGGTGCGCCTGTCGGGCGCGCGCAACGAGAGCATCGGCTTCCAGACCATCCTGACGACGGACGATACGGGCGCGAGCGCGGCCGACGTCCAGGTCTCCGACCTGCGCCAACTCGACGGCGCGGGCGTCATCCCCGGGTCGCCGAAGCCGCCCTATCGCTACGACCCCTTCCGCTACGTCCGCCCGGACGGCGCCATCGAGCTCTTCACCGAGCATTACCTCGAAGTCACGCAGCGGACGACCGCTCGCGGGGCCTGGTTCTTCGCCGTCGCGCCGGACGGCTATGAGGGCTGGCTGCCCGACGCGCTGATCCCCTTCGCGGCGATGCAGGGCAAAGGCGGCGCGCCGTTCGACATCGGGCCATCGCAGAACCAGGGTGTCTGGCTGGACATCCATATTCCGCGCGACGCGCCGGCGGGACGATACCGGGGCGAGATCGCCGTCCTAGCCCAGGGCGAGGACACCAGGCGCTTCACGCTGGAGCTCGATGTCCTGCCCCTGACGCTCGGCGATGAGAATCCGGTCCGCAACATGTTCGGGCTGGACCGCAGCTCGCTGCGCTACGCCCACGCATTGTCCGGACCGCCCACCGCGGCGACGTTCGTCGCGGTGGAGCGCCGCTACGACCAGATGGCGCATCGCCACGGCATGGATCTCGTGCGCCAGATCGACCGGCTCCAGGACATGGATGCGTTCGAGCCGGCGATGAACGGCAAGCTCTACACCGAGGCGTTCGGCTATTCCGGCCCCGGCGCGGGGCTCGGCAACCGCGTGTTCTCCATCGGACCGCTCGACGGCGCCTTGCCGGTCGAGTACGGCTCGCGTCCGGGGGGCTGCGGGCCGACTGTGCCGGGCCAGCGCGGCGGCTTCTCGCTGTGCAAGTCGAGCGACTGGCAGGCGGGCTCCAGCGCCTGGGCGAAGTGGTTCCGCGACCGATCGCTCGGCGATGTCGCCGTCCACAAATACCTGTTCCCCGACGAGCCGAAGAGCTCGAAGGTGCCGGACGCCTTCGGCCTGATCAAAACCCAGGCGGATTGGACCCGGTCGAACCCTGACCCCGGCGGGCGCATTCCGACGCTGGTGACGAGCCGCATCGACCCCGCGCTGGAGGGCGCGGTCGACTGGTGGATGTCGCCGGCGCACCATACGTTCCGCGACTTCGCATCCCCCGACGTCATCGCGAGCGAGCGCGCGGCGGGGCGCAAATGGGGCTACTACAACGGCTTCCGACCGCTCTCCGGCTCCATCGTGATCGACACGCCGGCGACGGATTTCCGCGTCATCCCGTGGATCGCCTACAAGTACAACGTCGATCTCTATTTCTACTGGGATACGACGAACTGGGGCCGCGGCCGCCGCAACGTCTTCCGGCAGGCCATCACCTACGACGACGGCAGCGCCAAGGCGAACGGCGACGGCAGCCTGTTCTATCCCGGCTCCTACGCGGTGTTCCCGGACGACGGGCGGGGATTTGCGGGGCCCATGTCGTCGATCCGCATGAAGAACTGGCGGCGCGGCGTCCAGGACGTGAAATACCTCGAGCTGGCGCGCAAGGCGGGACTCTCCCTCGACGCGGTCTGGGCGCGCTGTCTGTCGGCGGCGCTGTGGGACAGGGACCGCAACCGCCCGCCCGCCTGGCCGGATCGCGGCGAGGCGTTCGACGGCTGCCGCGACGAGCTGGCGCGCCAGCTGGTCGCGCGCGCGTCGCCGGCGAAATAGGAACGGGCGCGGCGACCTCATGACCCAGCGCAAGATCATCCTGATCGGCTCGTTCCTGTCCGCGGTGCTGAAGCACCGCTCGGTGTGCGAGGACCTGGCCGAGCAGCTCACGGCGCGCGGATGGTCGGTGGCCGCCGCATCCAGGCGCGCTGCCCCCCTCGGGCGTCTTGTGGACATCACGAAAGTCGTCTTCGCCGAGGGCCGATCCGCCCGCGTGGCTCAGGTCGACCTGTTCAGCGGCCGGGCCTTCCTGTGGGCGGAATACGCGGCGCTGCTGCTGCGGCTGTTCGGCGTGCCTTACGTGCTCACCGCGCATGGCGGCGGCCTGCCCGACTATGTGAAGCGCTGGCCGGGCCGCGCGCGTCGCCTGCTGGCGAACGCCGCGGCCGTGACCGCGCCGTCCGGCTTCCTGCACCGGGAACTGCGGCCGTTGCGCGCCGATATCCGCCTGATCCCGAACGGCATGGACCTCGAGAGCTATCGCTTCCGGGTGCGCGCTCCCGCCTCCCCGACGCTCATCTGGGTGCGCAGCTTCCACCAGATCTACAACCCCGCCATGGCGGTGGATGTCGTGGAGCGCCTGCTGCCCGACTTCCCGGGCTTGCGCCTCACCATGGTCGGGCCCGACCGCGGCGACGGCACGCTGGCCGCGATGCGCGAGCTCATCCGCGCGCGGGGGCTGGACTCGGCCATCGAGATCGTGCCCGGCGTCGAGCGCGCCCGGATTCCCGCCCTGCTCGATGCCGCCGACATCTTCATCAACACCACCAACGTGGACAACACGCCGGTCTCCGTGATGGAGGCGCTCGCCTCCGGCCTGTGTGTCGTCAGCACGGACGCCGGCGGCCTGCCGGACCTGCTGTCGGACGGCGTGGACGCGCTGCTCTGCCCGCGCGGCGACGCCGCCGCCATGGCGTCGCGGGTCGAGTCCATCCTCCGTTCGCCGGAGCTCGCCGAACGCCTCAGCAATGCGGCGCGCCAGACGGCGCTCGCCAGCGGCTGGGATGACGTGATGAAGCGGTGGGACGCGCTGTTCGAGGAGGTGCGCCCCGCCTAGGGGCGTGTCGATGCGAAAGAGCCGGCCCGTGGTCCGGGCCGGCCCGATGACGACGCAAACTTCCCGCTAAAACTTGGCCCGTCAGGACTCGCCCGCCTCCGTGAGGACGGGCTGGGCGGGGCCGCCCCGCGGCCGCGAGGCCGAGGTCGGAGGGGTGGGGCTCAGCTTGAACGCGTTCGGACGCTCGAACAGGAACGACAGCCGCGTGCCCCGCACCAGGTGATAGAGCATCAGCGGGAAAGCAACGCTGATGACGGTGAGCGCCAGCGACGACCATCCGACATCCAGATCGTACCCGACGACGACGAACTTCAGCGGCGTCACCGTCAGGAAGAAGGCCAGATAGATGACCAGCGACTTCTCCCCGCAGTAACGGATGAAGCGCAGCGCGTTGTAGCGGTTGAGCAGGACGCCCGTGGTGATCAACGCGAACGCGCCGGCGAAGCCCAGCACGAGGCTGATCACCGGAAGATGCGCGATGGTGTCGGCGATCCCGCGCGGGCTCGGCGTGAACACGGCGTAGGAGTTGACGACGCCCCACACCAGCAGAAGCGCCATGGCGATGATCGTATTCTTCTCCACCCAGCGCGCGCCGGAGAAGACATAGCTCGCGATCAGGTAGCCGGAGAGGAAGTACACGCCGCGGGCGCAGAACTCGTCGATGGCGGTCCAGCCCGTCTGCACTCTCGCCGTCTCGAGAATGGCGGCGGCGATCCACGCCAGCCACATGTTCACGCGATGGTCGCGCAGGACCTTGGTGACGACGAAGAAGATCGGCAGGACGTAGATGAACCACAGGGTCCCGAGCGGCTCGATGAAGGCCATCGGGAATTCGAGCAGCTTCTCGTACGAGCCGGCCCACAAATATCCCGGCCCCTTCGTCATGAAAGTGATGGTCGCCCACAACACGTAGAAGTAAACGAAGTGCAACACTTTCGTGTCGGTGTACCGTCGCCACGGCCTGTCAATGACGGGCGCCAGAAAGAGGCCCGAGACCAGGAAGAAGTCGGGCATCCGGAACGGCTGTGCGAACACGACAACGTAGTGGAGGAAGCCCTCTTCTTCGGCCCAGAACTCGATGTTCTTCGTGGTGTGAAGCATCACCACGAGGATGATGCACAGCCCCTTGGCGTAGTCGACCCACCCGATACGGTCCGATCCGGTCGCTGTCGTTGCCATCTTTTTATGCCGTCATCAAGAAGCCGCGGTTACTTTAATAAACCCTTTTTCCAGAGATTGCTAATTCGTCAACTGAAAGGCGCGCTTTTGTGATGATCGTGGTTAGCGGCGCGGCATTGCCGGCCCGCCTTCGGCGGCGGGGGTCGGCTCACTCCGAAATCCGGCCTCGCCAACCTTTCAAAGCGATAACTTTCCCCAAGGCCGAGGCTTCACTACAATCCAGGCATGTTCCGCAACATCCTCGGCTGGGATCGATCTCCCCGGGCGCCCCACGGCCCCAGGGGAACGCGTCTTTACGCCGTCGGCGATGTGCATGGCAGGTATGACCTGCTGCGGGAGGTCGCGAACCTGATCCGCGAGGATCTTCGCGGCTGCCCGGGAGACGCCTTCACCGTGCTGCTGGGCGATCTGATCGACCGCGGGCCACAATCGCGCGAGGTGGTGGACAGCCTCGCGAGGCGCGATTTCCCGACCCCCTTCACGGCGCTGATGGGCAACCACGAAGCCGCGATGCTGCATGCGCTGGAGTCCGACAAGGCGTTCGAGCTGTGGCTCGGCATGGGCGGAAGCGAAACGCTCGCCTCCTACCTGGGCGGCGTTCCGCGGCCCGGCGCGGTGGACCGGCCCGCCCTGATGCGGGCTCTGCCCGAGGAGCACCTGACCTTCATCGAGGCGATGCCACCGACCTACGCGGCGGGGGACTTCTTTTTCTGCCATGCCGGGATCCGGCCGGGCGTGCCGCTCGAGCGGCAGACGCCGGCGGACCTCTTGTGGATCCGCGAGCCGTTCCTCAGCAGCACGCGAAACCACGGCAAGGTCATCGTGCACGGCCATACGCCCGTGCCGGCGCCGATGTTCCTGTCGAACCGCATCGCGCTCGATACCGGCGCCTTCGCGACGGGGAAGCTCACCTGCATCGCCATCGACGAGGCCGAGATCCGTGTCCTGACCCCGGCGGAGGAGTGCGGCGGCGAGACCGCCGACCGCGTGTCGGCCGGCCTCACCCGCTAGTCGAGAACGGGGCGAGGTTTGCGCGACAAGATCGCGCCGGCCCCGCCGCCCTCCGTGCGCCGCCCCCTCAGAGCGACAGCAGCTCGCGCCGCTCCGCGTCGGTGAGGTCGAGGCCCACGCTGGCGAGGCTCGAGGCGATCTGCTCCGCCGTGCGGCAGCCCACCACCGGGATGGTGAGGAAGGGGCTGTGCATCATGGCGTTGAGCATGACCTGCGTCGGCGTCGCGCCGTGCCGCGCGGCAATCTCGGCGAGGCGCGCCGCCGTCGCGCGGTTGGCGGCGTTGTCGTAGGCGCGCGCGGTGATGTCGTCGAGCGCGGCCGCGCCGATCTTGTCGAAGTAGCCCTTGGCCTGCGACGAGTACGGGATCACCGGCAGGCCGCTCTCCTCGTGGAACGACCGCATGTCGGCGTCCATGGCGAGCAGGTCGGGGCTCGAAGTGCCCGGGTTGCGGCGGGCGAGGCTCCATTCGGGCTGGTGGGCGACGAAGCCTTCCCAGCCATTGCGGCGCGCCGCCTCTTCCGCCGCCCGCATGCGCGCGCCGGACCAGTTGGAGCAGGCGTAGTGGCGCACCTGGCCCTCGCGGCGCAGTTCCTCGACGACGCCCAGCACGTCCTCCACGGGCAGGGCCGGGTCGTCACGATGCAGGTAGAACAGGTCGAGCCTGGCGAGGCCCAGATAGTCGAGCGCCTCGGCGACGTCCTGGCGCACCGTGGCGCGGTCGAGCCTGGCCCGAGGATCGCCGCCGCGCGGATGCCCGCCCTTGGTCGCGATGACGACGTCGACGGACCCGCCGCGCGCCTTCAGCCAGCGGCCGAGCGTCTTTTCGGAACAGCTGCGCTCCACGTCGGGCAGCCAGTCGGCGTAGACATGGGCCGTATCGATGAAATTCGCGCCCTGCCCCACCCAGGCGTCGAGCAAGGCGAAGGAGGCGTCCTTGTCGAGCGCGCCGCCGAGCCGGTTGCCGCCAAGGCACAGGCGCGAGACGGAAAGCTGCGTTCGGGGGATGAGCACGCGCGCTGAGCCGTTCATGAGAGTCCACCATTGCCGCGGCCTTGGGCTCACGGACGCGCCGGCGTCCGCGGGGCGCGCGCCGCCGCGCCGGCCGCGCGCCGGGCGGCACTCTGGCCCAGGACGCCCCGCGTGGGAAGGGCGCGCCGCGTCGCGGCGGGCGGGGTCAGCGGATCGGCGGCGCGAACAGGATGCCGCCCAACAGCCAGTTCTGGTTGACGCCGCGTGGAATGCCGAGCTTCGACTGCGAGCCGACATTGCGCTCGAACATCTCGCCGTAATTGCCGACGGCGCGGATGGCGGACGCCGCCCAGGTCTTGTTCAGCCCGATCTGCTCGCCGAAGCTGCCGTCAGCGCCCACCAGCCGCCTTACGTCGGGACGCTGCGAACTGGCCGCCTCCTCGGTGTTACGGGAGGTGACGCCAAGCTCCTCCGCGTTGATCAGCGCGAACACCACCCACTTCACCACGGCGAACCACTCGCCGTCGCCGCCGCGCACCACCGGCGCCAGCGGCTCCTTCGAGATCACGTCGGGCAGGATCATGTGCTCGGTCGGCTTCGGCAGCTTCAGCCGTTCGCCGTAGAGCTGCGAGATGTCGCTCGACATCACGTTGCACTTGCCGGCCTGGTAGGCGGCGAGCGACTCCTCCGGGCTCGACACGGTGACGGCTTCGAAGGTCATGCCGTTGGCGGTGAAGTAGTCGCCCAGATTGTCCGCGGTGGTGGTGCCCTTCTGGACGCAGACCTTGGCGCCGGTCAGCTCCAGCGCCGAGGTGACGTTGCGGCTCTTCGGCAGCAGGAAGCCCTGCCCGTCGACGTAGAGCACCGCGGGGAAGGCCAGCCCGAACTCGGTCTCGCGGCTCATCGTCCAGGTCGAGTTGCGCGACAGCAGGTCGATCTGGCCGTTCTTCAGCGCCGTGAAGCGCTCGGCGGCCGAGAGCGGCACGAACTTCACCTTGGTCGGGTCGCCCAGCGCGGCGGCCGCCACGGCGCGGCAGAAATCGGCGTCGAAGCCGGAAGCGCCGCCCTTGTCGTCGGGAGTCGAGAAGCCGAGAACTCCCTGGCTGATGCCGCAGATCAGCTGGCCGCGCTCCTTCACCGCCTTCAGCGTCTGGGCCGGCGCGGGCGCGGAAATGGCGGCGAGGGCGGCCGCGGCCAGCGCGGCGCGGATCAGGCTTTTCGCGGGCATGGCGTGTCCTTGTCTGGAGCGAGCTGGGCTGGGCTAGGCAGGCGGGCGGAACGCGGCGCTCAGATCGGCGCCGCCTGCCGGACGATGACCTTGGTGCCGACCGGGACGCGCTCGTAAAGATCGATCACGTCCGGGTTCACCAGGCGGAAGCAGCCCGACGACACGTTGGTGCCGATCGTGTCCGGCTGGTTGGTGCCGTGGATGCGGTAGACCGTGCCGCCCAGGTAGAGGGCCCGCGCGCCCATGGGGTTGCCGGGGCCGCCGGCCATGAAGCGCGGCAGATAAGGCTGGCGCTGGATCATCTCCGGCGGCGGCCGCCAGTCCGGCCACTCCTGCTTGCGCACGATGCTGACGAGGCCCTTCCACTGGAAGCCCTCGCGCCCGACGCCGATGCCGTAGCGCACGGCGCGGTTGTTCGGCTGCACGACGTAGAGGTAGTGCTCCCCCGTGTGCACCACGATGGTGCCGGGCGCCTCGTTGCTGCGGAAGAAGACCAGTTGCCGCTCCCACGGCCCGGACAGGATCTCCTCGTCGGGCGAGGGCTCGTATCCGGGCTGGTCGGCGATATCCCACTCCTCGCGCGGATCGGCGGGCTTGGCCCCGGCGGCCAGCGCCAGCGGCGTGGCGAGCGCCAGGGCCGCGCCGACGGCGAACAGCGCGGCGAGACGGGTGGAAAGCTTGTGTCTGGTCGTCATGTCGGACCTCGCGGCAAAGGGGGCGGCCGGGATCAGCGGCCGGCGCATCGGACGAACACCGTGGTGCCGTAGCGTCCGGCGACCTCCGGGTCCGTGAAGATCGTGGTGAGCACGCTCTGGTCGTAGGACAGCACCTCGCGGTCCCACTGGTCGCCGGGCGGCCCGTCGGGGCCGATGAAGGTGCGCCCGTCGGCCGACACCTTCACCTTCAGCTCAAAGAGATCGGCGCTGTCGGCGACGTGCATCATGACGCCGCCGTTCTCGCCCTTGGTGACGACGTAGGCGTTGGAGCACGCGGCCTTGGCCTGCGGCAGGGTGCGGTCCCGGTCCGTGTCGCGGTGATACGCGCCGACGCCCCAGCGGCCGACGAGTTGCTCCGTCGTGATCTTCGGCGGCGCCGTCGGCGCGAGCGCCGGAACGCCGAGAACCCGCTCCTCCGAAGCGCAGCCGGCCAGGCCGGCGATCAGAATCGCGCCCACGCCGATCCGCAGCATTCCCCTCGCGCCCGGCATGAATGGCCCCCTCCGCCGTCCCGACTTGAGGAAAGTTAAACAGCACACGCGATGCGTGCAAGTCGCGAGGAACCGAACCCGGACTGGCGGCCGGGCGCAAGCGCCGGGCGAGGGCCGGATCAAGATGGCTTCTGGCGCAACACTTCCGCGAGCAGCGGGTTCGGGAACCGGCGCGCCAGGGTCACGGCCAGGAAGGTCTCGTGCAATCCCTCCAGCTTCGCGGCCTCGACCAGGATGCCGCTGTCGAGTTCGTCGCCGACGACGATGGGAGGGATGACGGCGAGACCCGCGTCGGCGCGCGTCAGCAGACGCAGCATCGCCATGTCGTCGGCTTCCGCCGCGACCACCGGGGTGACGCCGAGGCGCGCCGCGAAGGCATCGAACGAGGCGCGCAGCGCCGTGTCGCCGGCGGGAAGGACAAGGGGCTGGGATGAAAGGAGCTCGGCGACCGGGGTCTCCCGGCCGCCGAGGCGGCGCGGCGTGCCGATCAGGCTCACCGGCTGTTCGGCCAGGCGGTGAACGAGCCACCGGCTGGCGCTGTCGCGGGCGGGGGCGAGGTTGGTGAGCACCACGTCGAGCGCCAGCGATTCGAGGCCGCGCAGGAGCTCGGCCTGCGAGCCCGAGCGCAGCACCACCTCCACGTCGCCCCGGCCGATGAGGGGCGCAAGGAATTGCATCTGGAAATTGCGCGAGAGCGTGGCCAGCGCGCCGACCCTCAGCGCGCGGCGGGCGCGACCCACTTCCCGCAGCGTCGCCGTGAGGTCTTCCGAGGCGCGGAAGATCGCTTCGGCATGGTCGAGCGCGATGCGGCCGGCTTCCGTCATCACGAGGCCTCGCCCCCGCCGCTCGAACAGATCGTGCCCGAGCGTCGCCTCCAGCGCGCGCAACTGCACCGAGAGAGCGGACTGCGAGAGGTTCAGCCGGCGGGCGGCGGCCGTCAGCGTTCCTTCCAGCGCGATGGCCCGAAACAGCCTGAGATGATGGAGGTTGAGCACGCGACCGTTCTGTTTGATAGAATGGTTTCGAAGAGAATATGTATTTTTCTAGAACGGACGCAAGCTGTATCTCCGTCTGGCGGTCCACCAGCGGAGTTCTCCGATGTCCCTCGCCCTTCCGATCGGCCTGCTTGCCCCGGTCCTGCTCCTGGCGGGAAGCGTCGTCGCCCTCTTCGCTCCCGGCCGTCGACCCGCCGTCCTGCCTCGCCTTGCCGAGGTGCTGGCGCTGGGCGCGCTCGCCATCGCGGTCGGGAACTTCGCCCAGCTCGCGCTGGCGGGCCCGGTCGAGGCGCGGGTCGGCTCCGGCCTCTGGCTGCTGGCGGTGAGGCCGGACGCCATCGGCGCGACGATGACACTGCTGGTGGCCTTCATCGGATGGGTGGTCGTGCGCTATTCCCGCACCTATCTCGACGGCGAGGCGCGGGAAGGAGCCTTTCACGGCCTGATGCTGGCGACGCTCGCCGGCGTCCTCGTCCTCGTGCAGGCGGCGAGCCTGCCGACACTCGTGCTCTCCTTCGTCGCGGTGGGCTTCTGCCTCCGGCAGCTGCTGCTGTTCTATCCCGAGCGCGCCGAGGCGCGGCGGGCGGCGGCGAAATTCACGCTGATGTGGAGCGCCGGAGACGCCGCCCTCGCCCTCGCGGCGGTCCTGCTGTGGTGGAGCACCGGCGTCGCGGACCTCGCGAGCCTGGGCGCCGCCGCCTCGGGTGGGCTCACGCCGGCGGCCCACGTCGCGGTGGCGCTCGTCGTGCTGGCGGCCGCGCTGAAGACCGCGACCTTCCCGGTGCACGGCTGGCTGACCGCGGTGATGGAAGCGCCCACCCCCGTCTCCGCGCTGCTGCACGCCGGCATCATCAACGCCGGCGGGCTGCTGCTCATCCGCCTGGCCGAGCTCGTCCAGGCGAGCCCCGGCGCGATGGCGGCGCTCGTCATGCTCGGCGGCTTCACCGCGCTGTTCGGCGCGTCGGTGATGCTGACGCAAAGCGCGGTGAAGACCTCCCTCGCCTGGTCCACGGTCGCGCAAATGGGCTTCATGCTGCTCCAGTGCGGCCTCGGCCTGTGGCCGCTCGCGCTCCTTCACATCGTGGCGCATGCCCTCTACAAGGCGCACGCCTTCCTGGCCTCGGGCAACGCAGTGGAGGCCGTGGCGGCCCAGCGGCGGCCGGGCCCGGTGGCCGCGCCCGGACCGGGGGCGGTCGCCCGCGCGTTCCTGATCGCGCTCGCCCTCTACGGAATGGTCGCGGGCGGGTTCTCGTGGATCGTCGCGCCGAAGTCGGCGCAGGCGCTCGCGCTCGGCGCAATCCTGATCTTCGGCGTCGCCTACCTCGTCGCGCAGGGCCTCGCCGACGCCGCTCCCAAGGCGTTGACGAAGCGGACGGCGGCGGCCTCGGTCGCCGCCTCCGTGGCCTACTTCTCCTTCCATCTGGCCGCGTTCGCCGCCTGGGGCTCCTCCCTGCCGGCAAGCCCCTCGCCCGGCCCGCTGGAGTGGGCGCTGATCACGCTCGCCCTGCTCTCCTTCGGGCTGGTCGCGGTGGCGCAGACCCTGTTCCCGCTGTGGGCGCACCACCCCGCCGCGGTGGGGCTGCGCGTCCACCTCGCCAACGGCCTGTACCTGAACGCCGCGCTCGACCGCCTGATCGGCGGGTTCCGCATCGCCAAGCCCCTCTGAAAGCCCCTTTGACGGTGGAGGCCACCATGTTGCTGAAGCACGCTCACATCGCCCCGAGCCTCGTGTCCGGCCTGTTCAGGGCCGCCGAAGCCGCGGCGCGGGCCATTCCTCCGGCCTTCCCGCTCTCGGCGACGGTCGCCGTCAACCCCTTCCTCGGGCAGGCGAAGGAAGACCTGGCGACCGCCTCAGCCCGGCTCGCGCGCACCGCCGGCGTCAGGCTGGCGCGCGCCCGCGCCGACACCGCCGCCGCGCTGCGGGACGGGGCCATTCTCGACGAAGACCTGTGGGAAGCGCTGGCCGCATGTCCCCATCCTGCCAAGCCGCAAAGCGTCAGCGCCCTCAAGGCGCTTCTGGCCGCGGAACGGCCGTCGCCGAGCGCTCTGCCGACCGTGGCCGAGCTTGCCGCGAGCGCCACGGGCACCGACTGGGCGGGCCTGATCGCCCGCGCCGTCGGGCTGTGGGCCGCGGGGCACTTCGACCGGGGCCAGGCCCTCTGGTCGCCCGCGCCCGGGCGCGGCGCGTTCGCGGCCTGGCGGGACTGGGCCACGCACGACCTCACGCCCGAGATCGCGGGGCTTTCGGGCTTCTGCGCCCATGTCAGCGACGCGCCGGACACGGCCGAGCGCGCGATCCTGAGGGCGGCGGAGCGGCTGGGAATAGCCGAGGCCGCGGCGGAAACCGCGTTTCACCGGCTGCTGATGGACCTCGGCGGATGGGCCCAGCACGCGAGGTGGCTGCTCTGGCAGGCCGAACTCGCGGGCCGGAGCGACGAGACCATCACCGATCTCCTGGCCATCCGGCTCGTCTTCGAGGAGGCGCTGCTCGCACATGTCCCGGAGATCGCGACGGACTGGAAGGCCGTCGTCGCGGCCCACGCGGAGCCGGTCACCCCCTCATCCGACAACGTGGCCGACGCCATCCTCCAGACGGCGGCCGAGCGGGCGCACCAGCGTCGGCTCGCGGATCGGCTCGCCGGCGCGGCGCCCGCCCCCGGCCGGCCCGCCATGCAGGCCGCCTTCTGCATCGACGTGCGCTCGGAAGTGGTCCGGCGCTCGCTGGAATCGGTGGACCCGTCGATCGAGACGATCGGCTTCGCCGGGTTTTTCGGGCTGCCGGTGGCGCACCGGGCGCTCGGAACGGTCGAGCCCGAGGCTCACCTGCCCGCGCTGCTGCGGCCGAGCCTGTTCACCTGCGGCGAGGCCGAGCCGGAGGCCGAGCGGTCGGCGCGGATTTCGGCCCGGGCCTGGCGGGCGTGGGGCCGGTTCCGGCAGGCGGCCGTCTCGTCCTTCGCCTTCGTCGAGTCGGCCGGCCCGGCCTATGGCTGGAAGCTCGTGCGCGACGCGCTCGGGCTCGCGCCCGGCGCGGCCCGGCCGCAGCCGCGGCCACGCTTCGACGACGGCCTGTCGGCCGAGGCCAGGGCCGCGACCGCGTCCGCCGTGCTCAAGGCGATGAGCCTGACGGGAGGCTTCGCGAGGCTGGTGCTCCTCGTCGGCCACGGCGCGCGGGTCGCCAACAACCCGCATGCGAGCGCCTATCATTGCGGCGCGTGCGGCGGCCACACCGGCGAGGTTTCCGCGCGCCTGCTCGCGCGGATCCTCAACGATCCCGACACCCGCGCTCTCCTTCCCGCCCACGGCCTCGACATCCCGGCGGACACGCTGTTCGTGGCGGGGCTGCACGAGACGACGACGGACCGGATCGTCCTGTTCGTGGACGACGCGGCTCCTTCCCACGCGGCAGAGATCGACAAGGCGCGGGGCTGGCTGGAGCGCGCCTCCGCCCTGACGCGCGCCGAGCGGGCCGCGCGGCTCTCGGGCGCCACGCCGGGGGCCATCGCCGCGCGCGCCACGAACTGGGCCGAGATCCGCCCCGAGTGGGGCCTCGCCGGCTGCGCGTCCTTCATCGCCGGGCCGCGCTCCCTCACGGCGAAGGCCGATCTCCAGGGCCGGGCCTTCCTGCACAACTATGACTGGCGCGGCGACGCCGGCTTCGCCACGCTGGAACTGATCCTCACCGCGCCGGTGGTGGTCGCGAGCTGGATCAGCCTCCAGTACTACGGTTCGGCGGTGGCTCCCGAAGCGTTCGGCGGCGGCAACAAGCTGATCCACAACGTCGTGGGCGGCATCGGCGTCGTCCAGGGCAATGGCGGCAAGCTTCAGCCGGGGCTGCCATGGCAGACGATCCACGACGGCGAACGGCTCGTCCACGAGCCGCTGCGGCTCTCCGTCCTGATCGAGGCGCCGCGCGAGGCGATTATCGGCATCCTCGAGAGGAACCCGTCGGTCCGGGCCCTGTTCGACAATGGCTGGCTGCATCTCCTGGTGCTGGAGAACGGACGGATCGCCGGCCGCTATCTGCCCGGCCTGAACTGGGAGGGCCCCCTCGCCCTGCCGCGCGCGGCGTGAGCCGATTCAGGCGTGCGGGCCCTCCCCGCGCGCCGATGTTCGCCCGCGCACACGTGCCCGGGCGGGCGGGGCGTAGATTGACGGGGTCACACCGGAGGCCCCGACATGTTCAGCGCTCCCGTGATCTGCGTGTGCATCGGCCTGACGCCGGCGGCCGACATCGACCGCCAGAGCGCCGCCGAACGGCTCCAGCTCCAATTCGAGCAATATTACCTGAGCCAGTTCGCGTCCGACGAGGAGCTGCCGCCGCCCCTTGTCCCGCCCCCGCGCCAAGCCGCCGACGACCGCACGAAATCGCGGCCGGTCGTCGCGCAGGTCATCCACTGACGCGACGCGCCACGCCGCGCCCCTTGGGACGCGCCGGGCGCTGGGTCAGGCCAGCGCGGCCGCCACTTCGGCCGCGCGCGGCAGGTCCGCGCCGCGACGCGTGCAGGTGATCGACGACGCCGTCACCGCGTAGCGCAGCACCTCGCCCAGCGCCTCGCTGTCGAGCGTCGCGACGCCGTCCCGCGTCAGCCGGCCGCGACGGTCGAGCTCGGCCAGCATCGCGGCGTGGAACGTGTCGCCCGCGCCCACCGTGTCGACGACGGCGACGCGGCGGCCGGGAACCTCGACCGTGTCTCCCCCGGCCGGGAATCCGAGCGCCCCGTCCCTCCCCCGCGTCACCACCACGAGTTGCGCGCCAAGGCCGTGCCAGCGCGCCGCCGCCTCGGCGATCGAAAGGGCCCCGCCGAACGCGATCTCGATATCCTCGTCGCTCGCCTTGACGATGGTGGCGTGGCGGGCGAAGCGGTCGAACTGCGCCGGCCAGCGCGACACGTCGCCGATCACCGTCGGCCGCAGGTTTGGATCGAGGCTGATGACGCGGCGCGCGCCTTCGCGCTCGGCGAACGCGGCCAGCGCGTCGGCGACCGGCTTCACCACCAGCGTGTAGGAGCCCATGGTGATGGCCCGCACGTCGTCGGCGAGCTTCCGGGGCAGGTCCTCCGGCGTCACCATGCGGTCGGCCGCGTCCGCGCCGTAGAAGGTGTAGCGCGGCTGGCCGTCGTCGCCGCGCGCCACGATGCTGAGCGTGGTGAGGTTGTCCTTGGCGCGGACATGCGAGAGGTCGACGCCCTCGTTCGCCAGCGTGGCGCGCAGGATTTCCCCGAACCGGTCGGTCGACAGCCCCGAGAAATAGGAGCTGGTCGCGCCCAGCCGCGCCAGCCCCACCGCGACGTTGAGGGGCGATCCGCCGACGACCATCTCGGCGGGAATTCGCGTACCGCCTTCCGCGGCCACGAACACGTCGAACAAAGCTTCTCCGCACACGAGGATCATGATGGGTCCATCCAGACGTCAGGCGACCGGCTCGCGCCCCGCGCCAGCGTGCGCGGCGGCGGGGTCGGCCGTCGCCGCTTAGCGCGCCGCAAGGTCGGCCGGATCGGCCGGGATGTCCAGCCACCGGCGCGTGCGTCGCGGCGCGTGACGTCGCCGTCAGTAACCGTCGTCCTGCCAGGTGCGGCCGTCGCGCTCGATCAGCGCCACCGCCGCGGAGGGTCCCCAGGTGCCGGCCGTGTAGGGCCGCGGCGGCGTGCTCGACGCCTTCCAGGCGGCGAGGATGGGGTCGACCCAGGCCCAGGCGGCGTCGACCTCGTCGCGGCGCATGAACAGGGTCTGGGTGCCGCGCACGACGTCCATCAGCAGCCGCTCGTAGGCGTCCGGCGCGCGGTCGGAGAAGGCGTCGGCGAAGCTCATGTCGAGCGGCACGTGCTGCAGGCGCATGCCGCCGGGGCCGGGGTCCTTGATCATCAGCCACAGCTTCACGCCCTCGTCGGGCTGCAGGCGGATCACCAGACGGTTGTTGGCGACCGGGCCCGCCGACGGTTCGAAGATGAAGTGCGGCACCGGGCGGAAGGACACCACGATCTCCGAGACGCGCGAGGCCAGCCGCTTGCCGGTGCGCAGGTAGAAGGGCACGCCGGCCCAGCGCCAGTTCTGCACCTCCGCCTTGATGGCGACGAAGGTCTCGGTGGTGCTGTCGGCGCGTCCCAGCTCATCCAGATAGCCCGGCACCGCGCCGCCGGCGGAGGCGCCGGCGCGGTACTGGCCGCGCACGGTGAGGTGGTCGACGCCCGCCGCCTCGATGGGCTTCAGCGAGCGCAGCACCTTGAGCTTCTCGTCGCGCACCGCGTCGGCGGAAAGCGACACCGGCGGCTCCATGGCGACGAGGCAGAGCAGTTGCAGGATGTGGTTCTGCACCATGTCGCGCAGCGCGCCGGAGGTGTCGTAGTAGCCGGCGCGGCCGGCCACGCCGAGCGTCTCGGCCACGGTGATCTGCACGTGGTCGATGTGGGCGGCGTTCCAGATCGGCTCGAACAGGGCGTTGGCGAAGCGCAGCGCCATCAGGTTCTGCACGGTCTCCTTGCCGAGATAGTGGTCGATGCGGAAGATCTGGCTCTCGTCGAACACCTTGCCGACGGCGTCGTTGACGACGCGGGCGCTCTCGCCGCTCTTGCCGACCGGCTTCTCGACGACGACGCGCGCCTGCGGCGTCACCAGGCCGTGGCGGCCGATGCGCTCGCAAATGGCGCCGAACAGGTCCGGCCCCACGGCGAGGTAGAAGGCGCGCACGCGCTCGGGGAAGCGGCCCAGGACCTCCGCGAGATCGGCCCAGCCTTCGTCTCCGGTGGCGTCGAGCGTCACATGCTCGAAGCGGGCCAGGAAGCGCTCGACGCAGGCATCCTCGCGCTCGGTCTCCGGCACGAACTCGGCCAGCCACCTGGCCACCGTGTCGACATAGACGCGGGTGGCCTCGCGCCGGCGCGACACGGCGACGATGCGCGCCTCGGGCGGGATCTGCCCGGCGAGGTCGCGGCGGTAGAGGGCGGGCATCAGCTTGCGGGCGGCGAGGTCTCCGGTCGCGCCGAACACGACCATGTCGAACACGTCGACGGCGATGGTGCGGGAGGTCATGGTCACGCGGGCTCCGGGGGACACTACGGCCGGAGGCGCTCGCGCCGCCCCGGCGGCTTGTGCTCAGCGCCAGCCGAGCCGGGTTTCGATGCGGGCGGCGGCGTCCTTGACGGCCTGGGTGTAGCGATCGCCGTCCTGCACGACCTTGTGCTCCGGCAGCACGATGGACACGGTGGCCTGGCACTCGCCCGAGCCGTCGCGGATCGGCGACGCCACGCAGGCCACGGCGAAGTCGGACTCGCTCATCTGGATGCACAGCCGTTCGCGCAGGGCCTGCGCGCTGGCGCCCGCGAGCGCGGATGGATCGGTCTCGGCCCGTCCGGTCGGCGAGGCGCGCGCGATGCGGGCGAACAGCGCCTCGATCTCGGGGCCCGGCAAGTGCCCGACCAGCAGCCGGCCCGAGGCGGTCCAGTTCAGCGGCACGCGCGTGCCGACCCGCGAGGAGACGCGGAAATGGCCCGGCCCGTCGGCCATGGCGAGCACCACCATGTGGTCGCCGTCGCGCCCGCAGATCTGCACCGTCTCCCCCACCTCGCGACAGAGGTCGTGCATCTCGTGCGTGGCCACGTCGAGGAAGTCGAGCGACTGCGCGTAGGCCAGGCCGTAATGATAGAGGCGCGGGCCGAGCCAGACCGAGCCGTCGGCGCGACGCTGCAGCATGCGCCGCTCGACCAGATCGTCGACGATGGCGTAAACGGTAGAGAGAGGCGCGCCGATGGCGCGGGCGATGGCGTAGGCTCCCGACGGCGCGCCGCTCGACTGCAGAACGTCGAGAACCTGCAGGGCGCGGTCGATGCCGCTGACGCGGGAGCGCCGGTTCGTCTCCTGTTTTTCGACCGTCGCGTCCATGCGTTCCCGTTCCCGTCTTCCATTATTGCAGCAGTTCGTCTGCCCTTGGGGAACATAGACGAGGACGCGGACGCCGGGAAGCGTTTTGGACTTTGACCAAGCCGCAGCGGCGGAGTGTCGCGTAAAAGGGCGCGCTTCTCTATTCACAGAAGATTCTGTGTTGTGAAAATTCCTACAACCATTTCCGTTTTTAAGAGTTGCTAATGTCGAGTAGTTCAGTCAACATTCAATCCTCGACAGGGTTCCAGCGCCACGCGAAGCCAGGGGATGACCATGCCGATCCGATTGACCCGTCGCGCCCTCGACCACCTGCTCGCCATCGCGGCCTTCGCGCTGATCGCGATGGTGACGCTGGCCGCCCACGCCCAGACCGCGCTCCTCAACGTCTCCTACGATCCCACGCGCGAGCTCTACAAGGACATCAACCAGGCCTTCGCCGCCGATTGGAAGGCCAGGACCGGCCAGGCGGTGACGGTGCGCATGTCGCATGGCGGTTCGGGCAAGCAGGCCCGCTCCGTCATCGACGGGCTGGACGCCTCGGTGGTGACGCTTGCGCTCGCGGCCGACATCGACGAGATCGCCTCCGCGACGAAGAAGATTCCCGCCGACTGGCAGGCCCGCCTGCCCAACAACGCCTCGCCCTACACCTCCACCATCGTCTTCGTGGTGCGCAAGGGTAACCCCAAGGCGGTGAAGGACTGGAACGACCTCGCCCGCCCCGACGTGTCGGTCATCACGCCCAATCCGAAGACCTCCGGCGGGGCGCGCTGGAACTACCTGGCGGCCTGGGGCTACGCGCTGGAGACCAAGGGCGGCGACGCGAAGGCGGCCCGCGATTTCCTCACCGCCATCTTCCGCAACGTGCCCGTGCTCGATACCGGCGCCCGCGGCTCCACCGTCACCTTCGCCCAGCGCGGCCTCGGCGACGTGCTCGTCGCCTGGGAGAACGAGGCGTTCCTGACGCTCGAGGAGTTCGGCGCCGACAAGTACGAGATCGTGACGCCGAGCGTCTCCATTCTCGCCGAGCCGCCGGTGTCGCTGGTCGACGGCAATGTCGACGCGCGCGGCACGCGGAAGGCGGCGCAGGCCTATCTCGACTTCCTCTACACGCAAGCCGCCCAGAAGATCATCGCGCGCCACTACTACCGCCCGTTCAAGCCCGAGGCCGCCGACAAGGCCGACCTCGACCGCCTGCCGAAGATCCGCCTGTTCACCCTCGCCTCGGTGTTCGGCGACTGGACCAAGGCCCAGTCGGTCCACTTCTCGGACGGCGGCGAATTCGACAGGATCCAGCAGGCGGTGGCGAAGCGATGAGCGCCGCCGCGCTCGTCCCCGCCGCCCCGGCCGGCCGGCGCCGGGCGTCGCGCCGGGGGGTGCTGCCCGGCTTCGGCCTCACCATGGGGCTGACGCTGTTCTGGCTGTCGGCCATCGTGCTGCTGCCGCTGGCGGCGCTGATCGCCAAGTCGACGGGGCTCGGCCCGTCGGGCTTCGCGCGCGTGCTCGGCGACCCGCGCGTGCTGGCGGCGCTGCGCGTCAGCTTCGGCGTGTCGCTGGCGGCGGCGTGCATCAACGCCGTGTTCGGCGTGCTCGTCGCCTGGGTGCTGACCCGCTACGACTTCCCCGGACGGCGGCTGCTCGACGCGGCGGTCGACCTGCCCTTCGCCATCCCCACCGCCGTGGCCGGCATCGCGCTCGCCTCCATCTACGCCCCCAATGGCTGGATCGGCGGGCTGGTCGCCCCGTTCGGGGCGAAGATCGCCTTCACGCCCTGGGGCATCCTCATCGCGCTCGTCGCCGTCGGCCTGCCCTTCGTCGTGCGCACGGTGCAGCCGGTGATCGCCGAGAGCGACCGCGAGGCCGAGGAGGCCTCCGCCACGCTCGGCGCGTCGCGGCTGCGCACCTTCCGGCGCGTGCTGCTGCCGCCGCTGATCCCCGCCATCCTCACCGGCTTCGCGCTGTCGCTGGCGCGCTGCGTGGGCGAGTACGGCTCGGTCATCTTCATCGCCGGCAATTTGCCCTACGTGTCGGAGATCCTGCCGCTGCTCATCGTGGTGAAGCTGGAGGAGTACGACTACGCAGGCGCGACGGGGCTGGCGGCGATCATGCTCGCCATCTCGTTCGGGATGCTGCTCGTCATCAACCTGATCCAGGCCTGGACGCGGCGGAGGACCGGCGATGCATGAGCCCGCGCCCCCTCCCCCCGCGCCGGACAGCGTGCTGTCCGAGCCGCTGGCGGTCCGCGTCGCGCTGACCGCGCTGGCGGTGCTGTTCCTCGGCCTGTTCGTGCTGCTGCCGCTCGTGGTGGTGTTCACCGAGGCGCTGCGCCCCGGGCTCGCCGCCGTCCGCGACGCGCTCGCCGACGAGGACGCCATGGCGGCGATCCGCCTGACGCTGCTGGTGGCGGCGATCTCGGTGCCGCTCAACGCCGTGTTCGGCGTGGCGGCGGCGTGGGCCGTCGCCAAGTTCGAGTTCCCCGGCAAGAGCCTGCTGGTGACGCTGATCGACCTGCCGTTCTCGGTGTCGCCGGTGGTCTCCGGGCTGGTGTTCGTGCTGCTGTTCGGCGCGCAGGGCCTGTTCGGCCCGTGGCTGCGGGCGCACGACGTGGAAATCATCTTCGCCGTGCCGGGCATCGTGCTCGCCACGGTGTTCGTCACCCTGCCCTTCGTGGCGCGCGAGCTGATCCCGCTGATGCAGGAGCAGGGCATGGCCGACGAGGAGGCCGCGCTGACGCTGGGCGCCGGCGGCCTGCGCGTCTTCCTCACGGTGACGCTCCCCAACATCCGCTGGGCGCTGCTCTACGGCGTCCTGCTCTGCAACGCCCGCGCCATGGGCGAGTTCGGCGCGGTCTCGGTGGTGTCGGGCCACATTCGCGGGCTCACCAACACCATGCCTCTCCACGTGGAGATCCTGTACAATGAATATCAATTCGCAGCAGCGTTCGCCGTCGCCTCGCTTCTCGCCCTCCTCGCCCTCGTCACCCTGGCCGCCAAGAGCATCCTGGAATGGCGCTACGCCGATGAACTCAACGGGAGCCGCCGTCACTGAGGGCGAGGCCGCGATCGTCGTCGACGGCGTCACCAAGCTGTTCGGCCCGCTGGCGGCGCTGCGCGAGGTGACGTTCGACATCGCGCCGGGCGAGCTGGTGGCGCTGCTCGGGCCATCGGGCTCGGGCAAGACGACGCTGCTGCGCGTGCTCGCCGGCCTCGAGCATCCCGACGGCGGGCGCGTGCTGATCGACGGCGCGGACGCCACCGGCCTGCGCGTGCAGGACCGGCAGGTCGGCTTCGTGTTCCAGCACTACGCCCTGTTCCGGCACATGAGCGTGTTCGAGAACATCGCCTACGGCCTGCGCGCCCGGCCGCGCCGCCGCCGCCCGGCCGAGGCCGATATCCGCCGGCGCGTCGGCGAGCTGCTGGACCTCGTGCAGCTCGGCGGGCTCGACGCGCGCTATCCCGGCCAGCTCTCCGGCGGCCAGCGCCAGCGCGTCGCGCTCGCCCGCGCGCTCGCCATCGAGCCGCGCGTGCTGCTCCTCGACGAGCCGTTCGGCGCGCTCGACGCCAAGGTGCGCCGCGAACTGCGGCGCTGGATCCGCGAGTTCCACGACCGCACCGGCCACACCACCGTGTTCGTCACCCACGACCAGGACGAGGCGCTGGAGCTGGCCGACCGCGTCGCCATCCTGCACAAAGGCCGGCTGGAGCAGATCGGCGTCGCCGACGACATCCACGACAACCCGGCCTCTCCCTTCGTCACCACCTTCGTCGGCGAGACGGCGAGCGTGCCGGTGACCGTCAAGGGCGGCCGCGCCCGGCTGGAGGGGCGCGACCTGCGCGTCGACGCCTCCCATTGCCCCGACGGCCCGGCCTGCCTCTACGTGCGCCCGCCGGACCTCGCGCCCTGCGACACGGCGGAGGCGACGCTGATCGGCGCCATCTCGCTGCTGCGACGCACCGGGGCCGGCCGCCGCGCCGAGATCGCCGTCGACGGCGCGGGCCACGTCGTCGAAGTCGACCTGCCGGTCGACACGACGCTGCGCCCCGGCGACCTCGTCGGCCTCAAGGCGACGCGGCACTGGCTGTTCCCGGGCGACGCCGAGTAAGGCTTGGCCGCGCCCGCTTGTCGGGCGCGCGGCGGACCGAAAAGGCTGCGTGATCAGCGCGTTCCAGCATCGCCCGATCGTGCACGCCCGCGCCTGCGAATTGGGGCATAGTCGGCGCAGATTCGGACCCCGGGACAGGAGACGCGCCATGGCTGAAAGCCGCTATCACAAGGACAAGCTCGGCAACCGCAAGCTCGCCCCGGAAACGCTGATGCTGGGCTACGGCTTCGACCCGGCCCTCTCCGAAGGCGCGGTGAAGCCGCCGGTGTTCCTCACCTCGACCTTCGTGTTCACCTCCGCCGAGCACGGCAAGGAGTTCTTCGACTACGTGTCGGGCCGCAAGGAGCTGCCGGCCGGCCAGCCCGCCGGGCTCGTCTATTCGCGCTTCAACCACCCCAACGCCGAGATCGTCGAGGACCGGCTGGCCATCTTCGAGGGCGCGGAGAAGGCGCTGCTGTTCTCCTCAGGCATGTCGGCCATCGCCACCACCATCCTCGCCTACGCGCGGCCGGGCGACGTCATCCTGCACTCGCAGCCGCTCTACGGCGGCACCGAGACGCTGGTGACGAAGACGCTCGCCAATTTCGGCATCCAGGCGCATCCGCTCGGCGACGGAGCCGACGAGGCCGGCATGACGAAGGCCGCCGAGGCGGCGGCGCAGCGCGGCCGGGTGCCGATCATCGTCATCGAAACTCCGTCCAACCCCATGAATTCGCTGGTGGATGTCGCGGCGGTGCGGCGCGTCGCCGAGGCGCTGGGCCGCGCGCAGGGGCACCGGCCGCTGGTCGCCTGCGACAACACCATGCTCGGCCCGGTGTTTCAGAAACCGATTCAACACGGGGCCGACATCTCCCTCTATTCGCTCACGAAATATGTCGGCGGCCATTCCGACCTGATCGCCGGGGCGGCGCTCGCCTCGGCCGAGACGATCCGCCCGGTGCGGCTGCTGCGCTCGGCCATCGGCACGCAACTCGACCCGCATTCCTGCTGGATGCTGGGCCGCTCGCTGGAGACTTTGGTGCTGCGCATCGAGGCCGCCAACCGCAACGCCCGCGCCGTCGCCGATTTCCTGGCCGCGCATCCGCGCGTGCGGGCGGTGCATTATCTCGGCTTCCTGCCCGAAGGCTCGCCGCAGCGCCGCGTCTACGACGCGCAGTGCGCCGCGCCGGGCTCGACCTTCTCCTTCGACGTCGACGGCGGCGAGGCGGAAGCCTTTCGAGTCCTCAACGCGCTGCAGATCGTCAAGCTGGCGGTGAGCCTCGGGGGCACGGAGTCGCTGGCCTGCCACCCCTCCTCGACGACGCATTCCGGCGTGCCCAAGGAGGTGCGCGACCGCATGGGCGTCAGCGACGCCACCATCCGTATCTCGATCGGCATCGAGAACGCCGACGACCTCATCGCCGACCTCGCCCAGGCGCTGGACTTGATGAAGGGCTAGGGGCCATTGAGCGCCGCTTCGCGGCAGCATCCATGCGCTGGGCCCCTGTGTATTTCGGTTTGTGGCAGGATGGGTGCGGGCGGGAGATCGATGGGCCCCAGGTGCTTGACACCGTGATC
>NZ_JANCLU010000005.1 GCF_024294805.1 Alsobacter ponti | reverse complement strand
ATGCGCTGGCTCCCGGATACCCCTCCGCTACGCTGCGGGGTTCCGGGAACGGGGCGGGCGGAAGCCCGCCCTTGGCGTTCCGGAAACAGGCGGACTGGCGTCCGCCTTTTGGGGCTGCGGGCCGCAGGCCCGCCCGCCCCCGGAATGCCGGAGCCTTGGCGAAGGCAGGCCCGGGGCCCAGCGCAATATGTCGCGCGCAGCGCGTCGTGATGGCTTTTTCCAATGAGCGCCGCTGCGCGGCAGCATTCCTACGCTGGCTCCCGGATACCCCTCCGCTTTCACTCCGGGGTTCCGGGAACGGGCGGACTTCGTCCGCGCTTCGGCTCCGCCGAGCGCCTTCCGTCGGCGATTCCCGAACCGCCTCTCAACCCGCCCGCGATTCCCCACCGATCCAGGCGAGACACGACGGACGAGTCCCGCCATGCATGTGGACAACATGCAACCGCGTTCGTCGGAATACAACCAAAGAGAGTAATTCTCAGTGGAAGCGCGCGTCGAATACAACCTGTAGCGATTGAATTCTGTAGCAATATTGTCACTGCCCGAGTTGAAGCGGTCGTTTCGACCTCGAAGGGCCGTCTGTACGGTTGAACGAGGGCGGTGAGCCAAGCATGTTGCCTCTCGTTACCGCTGCCGTTGTGGAGCCTCGCTCCTCGCGGTTCCATTTTAGGGAGCATTTTTTATGCGCATTTCCACCCTCCTGCTGTCGTCCGCGGCGCTGCTCGCCGGCGCGACGGCCGGCCTCGCGGCCGACCTGCCGTCCAAGAAGGCGGCCCCGGTCGAGTACGTCCGCGTCTGCTCGCAGTTCGGCGCCGGCTTCTTCTACATCCCGGGCTCGGACACCTGCCTCAAGGTCTCCGGCCGCGTCCGCGCTGACTACTACTACAACCAGCCGCTGGTCCGCGCGGACAACACCACGACGACCCGCGCGCGCGGCTATCTCGCGCTCGACAGCTACACCGCCACGGACATGGGGCCGGTGCGCGCCACCACCCGCGTCTACGTGACGAAGGACTCCCTTGCGGGCGCCTCGACGACGCTGGACTGGGCCTACATCCAGTTCGCGGGCGTGACGGCCGGCCGCATCGCCACCTCGTTCTTCGAGTTCGCTCCGTTCGGCGGCGTCTCGTTCCTGGGCGGCGGCGCGAACGGCCGCGGTTCTGACTACGGCGCGATCAACACGCTGGCCTACACCTACGCGGCGAACGGCTTCTCGGCCACCCTCGCCATGGAGGACGGCACCGAGCGCCGCACGGGCCTCAACGGCCTGGGCAGCGCCTCGCTCGGCTATGCCGGTCATGCGCTTCCGGACGTCGTGGGTCGCCTCGAGTACGGCGGCAGCTGGGGCGTCGCGGCCCTGACCGCCGCGGTTCACCAGACCCGCTATGCCCTTGCCTCGGACAACACCGACTACGGCTTCGCCATCCAGGGCGGCCTGAAGATCAACCTGCCGATGCTGGCGGCCGGCGACGCGCTGTTCCTGCAGGCGGCCTACGCCGACGGCGCTTCGTCCTACACGGGCTGGGCTTCGGGCGCTGCCAAGAACGGCGCCGGCGCGGCGCTGTTCACGGCCAGCGATTACGAGAAGAACGCGGCCGGCAACTGGGTGTCGGTCAAGACCTGGTCGCTCGTCGGCGGCGTCGAGCACTACTGGGTGCCGACGATCTCGACGGCGCTGTTCGCCGGCTACGGCCACTACGACGGCGCGGACGCGAGCGACTGGTCGATGTTCTCGGTCGGCGCGAACGTGAAGTGGACGCCGGTCAAGAACCTGCTGCTCGCGGCCGAGACGACCTACCAGCGCGCGGTCGACACCCCGGTCGCGGTCGCCGCCGGCACGCAGAAGGACATCTGGAACGCTCGCCTGCGCGTGCAGCGCGACTTCTGATCGGCTTCGATCCCTCAGGATCGAACGCGGGAACCCCGGCGCGCGAGCGCCGGGGTTTTTCGTTGCCCGGCGCGCGCCGCCGAACCGGCCGGGCAGGGCGCTCCGGTCGCCGGCCTTGGCCTCGCCGCCAGCCCCAGCCGCGCGTTCCCTGCCGCTCGGTCCGCCCGCCGCCCTGTGACGTTCAAGCCACATCGCGAGACTTCGTTTCGCATCCGCACAAGCGTTGAGCGCCAAGCTCAAGCCCTGGGCAGGGTGGCGTTTCTTTGATCTTGCCGCAGTGCAGCATGGCCCGGAATCCTCGGGGACAGCGCGCACGGCCGAGGGGGCCGCGCCAGAAGTCCCGGGGTTGTTTTCGATGACTCGTTGCTTTCTTCTCGCCACCGCCGCCGGCCTCGTCGCCAGTTCGGCCTTCGCCGCCGACCTGCCGTCCAAGAAGGCGGCCCCGGTGGAGTATGTCCGCGTCTGCTCCCAGTACGGCGCCGGCTTCTTCTATATCCCGGGCTCGGACACCTGCCTGAAGATCGCCGGCCGCGTCCGCGCCGAGTATTATTACAACGAGCCGCTTGCCCGGACCGACAACACCACCTCGACCCGCGCGCGCGGCTACCTCACGATCGACAGCTATACCGCGACGGACTGGGGCCCGGTGCGCGCCACCAGCCGCGTCTATGTCACGAAGGATTCCGGCTCGTCCGCCACGCCGACGCTGGACTGGTCCTATATCCAGTTCGCCGGCGTCACCGCCGGGCGCGTCGAGACCTCGTTCTTCGAGTTCGCGCCGTTCGGCGGCGTGTCGTTCCTGGGCGGCGGCGACAATGGCCGCGGCTCGGACTACGCGTCGATCAACGTGCTGGCCTACACCTACAACGCCGGCAACGGGTTCCTCGCCACGCTGGCGCTGGAAGACGGCACGGAGCGCCGCGTCGGCATCGGCAACGCCGCCATCATCCCCGGCTACACCGTCGCCAATGGCGGCTATGGCGGGCATGTCATGCCCGACGTGGTCGGCCGCCTCGAATACGGCGCGAGCTGGGGTATCGCGGCGCTCACCGGCGCGGTGCACCAGACCCGCTATGCCGACGGGACCTACGACACCCAGTACGGCTACGCCATCCAGGGCGGCGTAAAGGTCAACCTGCCGATGCTGGCCGCCGGCGACGCCCTGTTCCTGCAGGCCGCCTACGCCAACGGCGCGTCGAGCTACACCGGCTGGAGCAGCTTCACGGTCGGCAACGCCTCGGCCCCGACCTACGACGTCTACGCGACGGCGGCGGGCGGCACGGACACGGCCCGGACCTGGTCGGTCACGGGCGGCATCGAGCACTACTGGGTTCCCACCGTCTCGACCGGCCTGTTCGCCTCCTACGGCGACTTCAACGGGTACGCCACCGACGACTACCGGGTCTTCGCCATCGGCGCGAACGTCAAGTGGAGCCCCGTCACCAACCTGCTGATCGGCGGCGAGGCGACATACCAGCGCGCCGTCGACACGCCGGCGGCGGCTCTCGCGCCCGGCGGCCAGAAGGACATCTGGGGAGGCCGCCTGCGCATCGAGCGCGATTTCTGAAGTCTCCGGGCTCTCAGCACTTTGGGCCCCACGGCCCCGGCGCGCATCGCCGGGGTCTTTTTCACGCGGCGGGGGAGGGGCCGGGCTCTTCCACCCGCGCCACGAAAGCGGCGACGCGGGCGATGGTGGGGGCGTCGCGCAGCAGCGGCGCGTGGCCCTGGTCGGGCACGGTGAGCGTCTCCAGCCTGGGGTGGCGGCGCGCCATCTCCGCCAGCGTCGCCTCGGAGAGAATGTCGGAGTTCGCGCCCCGGATCGCCAGCGCCGGCACGTGGGCGAGCGCCTCGAACAGGGGCCACAGCGCCGGCAGCGGCGCTTCCAGGTCCATCGCCTCCAGGCCGCGCAGCAAGTTGGGGTCGCGGCTGGCGACGAGGCGGCCGTTCTCCTCCCGCCACGTCGCGCGCGCCCAGGCGAGCCAGTCGTCGTCGGCAAGCTTGGGAAACTGCGCGCCGTTGAGATGGCGCATCATCTGCGCCGCCTCCGCCATGTCGCGCGGGGCCGGCAGCCCGGCCATTTGCGCACGGATGCGGATGAGCCCGCCGGCCTCGATCACCGGCCCGACATCGTTGAGCACGACGCCTCGGATGCGGCCCGGCTGCATCGCCCCCAGCGCCATCGTCACCAGCCCGCCGCGCGAGGTGCCGACGAACACCGCCTCCGTCACGCCCAGCGCGGTGAGCACGGCGATCAGGTCGTCAGCCTCGACGCGCGGGTCGTAGCGCCGCCAGTCGCCGTCCCAGTCCGAGAGGCCGCGGCCGCGATAATCCGGCGCGACGACACGCCGGGGCCGGCGCGCGTGGCCGGAGAGGGCGAGGGCGAGGTCGTGGAAATCGGCCGCGTTGCGCGTCAGGCCGGCGAGGCAGACCACCGGCAGCGCGTCGCCGGCGCGCTCGCCATAGTCGCGCGCGTGCAGGCGCAGCCCGTCGCGCGCGCTCACGAAGACGCTGTCGTAGCCCGGCTCGTTCATGACGCCCCCCGCCGCCGCGCCGCGCGGGGCGGCCGGAAGCGGTTGAACCACGCGCCGCGCGGCCTGTCTATCGCGCCCCGCGCCGCAGGTCGGCCTCGATCCGCAGCGGGGCGGAGGCGTCCAGCCGCGCGCGGTAGACCTGCAGGTTCTCCATCACGCGCTGCACGTAGTTGCGCGTCTCGGTGAAGGGGATGCGCTCCACCCAGTCGACGGGATCGACCGTGCGGTCGCGCGGGTCGCCATAGGCCTCGATCCACTTCTTCACGTTGCCGGAGCCCGCGTTATAGGCGGCGATGGTGAGCAGGTACGAGCCGCGCCACTCGCCCACGAGGTCGCCGAGGTGGCTCGCCCCCAGCAGCGCGTTGTAGGCGGCGTCGGTCGTCAGCCGCTCCAGCTCGAAGCCGAGCCCGGCGCGCGACGCGGTGGTGCGGGCCGTCGCCGGCATCAGCTGCATCAGCCCGCGCGCGCCGGCCGATGACACCACGCGGGGATCGAAGGAGCTCTCCTGCCGCGCGATGGCGAACACCAGCGGACGCTCCACCGCCGAGACAGGCGTCGCGAAGGCGGGCACGCCGATCAGCGGGAAGGCGTGGTCCTCCACCGGCACGCCGCGCTGCGCGGCCGTCTTGCCGAGGGCCAGCAGTCCGCGCGCGTCGCCGAGCGCCGCGACGCGCTCCGCCACCGCGTCGATGCGCGCCGGGTCGTCGACCGTCTTGCCGATGTCGACCAGCAGCGCCATGGCGAGGTCGCGGGCGTCGCACTGGTAGAGCATGGCGACGGCGCGCGCCTCGTCGGCGGCCGGGGCGGGGTCGGCGTCCTTGGGGGCGGCGTCCCTGGGGGCGGAGCGCAGCAGGAGCTCGCTGGCCCCCAGCCGCGTGCGCGCGAGCTGGCCGTAATAGGCGGTGCCCTGCGCGGCGGCGCGGGCGAAGAAGGCGGCGGCCTGCCGGCGCACGTCCTCGTCGCGCGACAATTCGGCCGCGCGGCCCTGCCAGTAGGCGGCGCGGGCGACCGAGATGGGCGTCGCGGCGAAGCCGGCGGCGCTGGTGAAATGGCGCAGCGCCAGCGCGGGGTCGTCGAGGAAGCGCAGGGCGATCCAGCCGGCGTGGAACTCGCCGTCGATGCGCGGCGCGCCGTCGTCCTCGGGGTGGGCGGCCGTGACCTCGTAGGCGAGGCGCGGCTCTCCGGCGTCGAGCAGCTCGCGCGCCAGCACGCGGCGCTCCGTCCACCATGCGGTGCTGTCGGCGAGCGATTTCGGATCGCGGGTGACGCCGGCGAGCGCCTTGGCGGCGTCGACGAACTGCTCCTTGCGGCGCAGGTACAGCGCGCGCGTATAGGCGAAGGACGGGTCGCCGCGGAGCGAGGGCGGCACGGCGTCGAGCGCCTTCTGCGCCTTGCGGTCGCGCCGCTCGACGGCGACGCGCGCCTTGACGAGCGCCACGGCGTCGTCGCCGGCGCGGGCGGCGTTGCGCAGGGCGGGCATGAACTGGTCGGCGAGCAGGAAGCGCTCGGCGCGCAGCCTGTGGTCGCGCGCGGTCAGCGTGTCGCCGAAGGCCGCGAGGATTTTCGCCTCGGTCTCCGCGCCGAAATCGTCGTGCCGCCACGTATCGCGGATCAGCTCGATCGCCTCGACGTTGCGGCCCTGCGCGTCGCGGATGCGCGCCAGCGCCACCCGGCCCAGCGTGGTCACGGGCGGATGCGCGGCGAAATAGGCGTCGAGCGCGCGCTGGCTCGGCCCGGAGGCGAGCAGCGCCTCCTCGGCGCGCCGGCGCAGCATGGCCTGGGTCGGCCAGTCCGGATTGGCGTCGATGAAGGCCTCGATGCGCTCAAAGCCGAGCGCCGCGCCGCGCAGGCGGATCGCAGCCCATTCGGCGAGCCGGCGGCCCACGGGGTCGGAGAGCGTCGCCGCCGCGGCGTCGCCGGCGGCCGTGTCGCCCTTGCGGTAGAGGTCGACGGCCGTGCGCAGCGCCGCCGCGTCGGCGGTCGACAGCTCGGCGGCTTGCGGCGGCGTCCAGCCAGCGTAGGAGGAGGGGGGGCCGAAATCGTCGGCGGGGCTGAGGTCGCCGACCAGGTTGGGAACCACCGCCGGCGCGTCGGCGTCGATGGCGGCGACCAAGGTCGGGGCGGGGGGCGCGGGCGGCGCGGGCGTCAGCGCCGGCTCGGGCGACGGCGCGAGGGCCGGCGGGCCCGAGATCGCCGCGATGTCGAAACGCGACAGGGTCGCCTCGTCCTCGGGGGCCATGCTCGAACCCGCCAAGGCCGAGCTCGCCGCGCAGGCGAGCAGCATCGTCGTCAGCCGAGAGAAACCCGATCGGGACATCGCGCGTCGATCCAACAGAGGAAGCCCCCTCGTCAGTCTGGCCCCGCACCGTTGACGGACGGTTAACCAGCGTGCCCGTGCGCCCTGTAGGAAAGCACCGTGGCCGCAAAGCGGCAAGAACGCGGTCCCGCGGCGGCCGGGCCGGTTTCGCGACGCGCGCCCTTCCCGTCCGGCGGGCGATTGTCTATGTGTGGTGTCCGCGCGCGCCCGGACCGGGCTCGAGGCGCGATGAGTAGACCGGGGACGCCAGATGACGAAGAGCCGCGTGAAGTTGGGAGGGTCGATCACCGCCCTGGTGACGCCGTTCCGCAACGGCAAGGTGGACGAGGACGCGTTCCGCGCCCATGTCGACTGGCAGATCGAGAACGGCACCAGCGGGCTGGTTCCGGTCGGCACCACCGGCGAGACGCCGACGCTGAGCCACGACGAACACCGCAAGGTGGTCGAGTGGTGCGTTCAGCAGGCGAGGGGGCGCGTGCCCGTCGTCGCCGGCGCGGGCTCCAACAACACCGCCGAGGCGATCGACCTCGCCGTCCACGCCGAGAATGCGGGGGCGGACGCCGTGCTGATCGTCACGCCCTACTACAACAAGCCGGGCCAGGAGGGGCTGTACCAGCACTTCAAGGCCGTCAATGACGCCATCGGCATCCCGATCATCATCTACAACATTCCCGGCCGGTCGGTGATCGACATGTCGGTCGAGACGATGGCGCGGCTCTACGAGCTGCCGAACATCGCCGGCGTCAAGGACGCCACGGGCAACGTGGTGCGCGCCAGCCAGCAGCGCCACGCCATGGGGCCGGACTTCATCCAGCTCTCCGGCAACGACGACAGCGCGCTCGGCTTCAACGCCCATGGCGGCCACGGCTGCATCTCGGTGACGTCGAACGTCGCGCCGAAGGCCTGCGCCGAGTTCCAGGCGGCGGCGCTGGCCGGCGACTACGCCACCGCGCTGCGCTACCAGGACAGGCTGATGCCTCTGCACCAGGCGCTGTTCATCGAGACCAACCCGTCGGGACCCAAGTACGCGCTCAGCGTGCTCGGCCGCATGACCGACGAGGTGCGCCTGCCCATGGTGAAGCTGACGGAACCGACCCGCGCGGCGGTCCGTTCGGCCATGGTCCACGCCGGCCTGATCAACAGCTGAGCGGGATTATCGGAACGGACCGGACGTGGCGATCAAGGGCAAGAACGACCCCAACTACAAGGTGGCGGCGGAGAACCGCAAGGCGCGCTACGAATTCGCCATTGGCGACACGTTCGAGGCGGGCATCGCGCTGACCGGGACCGAGGTGAAGTCGCTGCGCAACGGCAAGGCGACCATCGGCGAGAGCTATGCCGGCGAGAAGAACGGCGAGATCTTTCTCGTTAACGCCTATATCCCGGAATATCTCCAGGCCAACCAGTTCAACCACGAGACGCGGCGGCCCCGAAAGCTGCTGCTGCATCGGCGCGAGGTCAACCGGCTCATCGGCGCGGTGCAGCGCGAGGGCATGACCATCGTGCCGCTGAAGATCTACTTCAACGATCGCGGCCGGGCCAAGGTCGAGCTGGCGCTGGCCAAGGGCAAGAAGCTGCACGACAAGCGCGAGACCGAGAAGCAGCGCGACTGGAACCGGGAAAAGGCGCGCCTGATGCGCGTCAAGGGCTGAGGCGCGGCGTCAGCGGCCGGCCAGGCGCTCGGCCAGTTCCGCCGCCATGCCGACGAACGGGCGGAACACGAAGCGGACCTCGTGCCGTCCCGGCGGAACGGCGACGGCGCGAAACAGCACGTTGGCCTTGAGCAGCGGGGCCGGCCTGCCGTCGATCTCGGCGCGCCACCACGGGTGCCACGCATCGTTGAGCACCACGTAGCCGCCATTGGCGGACTCCGCGTCGACGATCACCTCGGTATTGGCGTAGCGGCGGATCGCCACCGTCCCCGCCGGCCCGGTTCCGGCGGACCCGCCTTGCGGCCGCTCCAGCAGCACGGTGGCGCGCGGGTCGAAGTCCGGCCACGCGCCGGTGCGGATCAGCGCCTCGAAATCGGCCGCGATCGCGCCGGAGGGAAAGAGCACGCGGGGCAAAGCCCGCGGGTTCTCGTAGACGCGCCCGTCGGCGGTGCGGCCGATCTCGGCGATGTCGCCCGGCGCGAGCGAGCGGTCGATGTCCGCGATGTCGCCGCGCGTGGCGATCAGGCGCAGGCCCAAGAGGTCGGCGAGACGCGAGCGGTAGGAGGGCATGAGCGGCGCGAAGACGCGCTGGTCCGGCAGGGCGACGTGGTCCTGCGCGCCGGTGGCGCGGCTGTAGTCGTTCAGATGCACCGGGTTGTAGCCGAGCGTGTTGTCGAGCCGGTGGACCATGCTGGCGTTCGGCCAGTGGAAGTCGACCCCCGCCAGCTCCACCCTGTCGCGCCGGTCCGGCTCGTTCGGCAGGCGCGCGCGCAGCAGGGCGATGGTCGCGTTGGCGCTGTCCGGCCGCAGCACGTCGTAGAGCACCGGCGGCAGGGCGGTGGATTCGTTGGGACCGTTGCTCAGCGCGAGGTCGGCCGTGAGCGTCGCGGCGAGCAGCAGGCCGGCGAGCCCGGCATGGCGCGGCGCCAGCCGGGCGGCGACAAAGAGCGCCAGGGCGGAGAGGGCGATGGACACGGCACCGATGGCGATGAACGGCGCCGCCTGCGCCAGCCGGCCCTTCCAGACGGCGACCGCGACGCAGGCCGCGAGCCCGGCGGCGAGCGCGACGCCGCCGCCCAGCGTTCGCGCGAGTCCGGACCGCAGGTCGCCGGCGAGCAGGCGATGGATGCAGTAGCCAGCCAGCACGGCCGCCAGCGCACCCATGAGGAACGTCGCGTCGGCGGGGCGGCGGAACAGGGACGCGCCCGGCAGAGAGTGAAAGGCCGGGGCGAAGGCCGGCGTGTAGCGTCCCAGCGCGTAGAGGGTCAGCGCGACGAACGCGACGACGAAGAAGCGCGCCTCGCGCGCGGCCAGCGCGCCGCGCGCCGCGCCCAGCACGATGAGCGCGACGAGCGGGATCGCGCCGAGATAGACGTCGCTCATGTTGCGGGCGAGGTAGAGGTCGGTGGGTCCCCACGCCGGGCTCGGCTGGCCCCAGAACTCCGCCAGCGGACCGTCGGTGCCGTAGAGATTGGCGACGAAGGCGGTCAGCAGCGAGGCCGGGTGAAGCGAACCGCGCTCGGCGCCCGGCAGATCGATGATGGCGGCGCGGCTCGTCTCGCCCGCGAGCAGCAGCGTCATCGCCATCGGCACGGCGGCGACGAGCAGACCGCCGAGGACGCCGCAGGCGAGCGGAACGAGGCTGGCGCGGAGCCGCCGCGCCCGCCCTTCGCCGGCCAGCCACCACCACGCGACCCAGCCGGCCAGCACGTAGACGGCGAGCAGCGCCACCTGATCGCGGCCGAGCACGAGGAAGCCGGCCACGAACCCCGAGGCGAAGCCCCAGCCGGCGGAGCTACGCTCCAGCGCCCGCATCAGGCAGAACAGCGCGAGCGGGAACCATCCCAGGCTCAGCACCTGCCCGGTATGCTGCACGCGCCACGCCGCCGAGGCCCCGAACGCGAAGGCGATGGCGGCGACGACCGCGCCGATCCAGTGCCAGCCTCGGTCCCGGAAGATCAGCACGATGCCGATCCCGCCGGCCAGCAGCATGCCGAGCGCGATGCCGTCGGCGAGCTGGAAGCCGGGGTTCGGCGTGACCAGCGCCGCGAGCAGGTAGGGCGGCGAGAAGACGAGCGACTGCGGGTCGGCGATCTGCGGCGAGCCGGCGAACACGAAGGGGTTCCAGAACGGCCACTCGCCGCGATGGATGCTGTCGGCGAGGAACTGGAACTGCGCCTGGAAATGCGCCTTCGCGTCCCACGGGATCGTCACCCGGCCGGAGAGCCACGGCCACGCCAGCACGAGCCACGCGCCGCAGACGAGGAGAAGCGCCGGCGCGAGGCGGAAGGCCCGGTTAGTGGGAGGCATGGCGGATCGGGAACCGGGCGAGGGCTGCGGGCGGGGGCGTCGCCCGGTTGTGCGCAAGAATCGCGCGCTTCACAAGGCCGGCCGCCGCCTCAGTCGCGGATCGGCTTGTGGGCGACGAGGTCGTCGAGATCGATGAAATGGCCGGCGCGGTCGCGCTTGGAGGCGAGATAGAGCACGTTCTCGACCGTGGGGCGGCCATGCACGCGGCGATCCTCCGCCACCTCCAGCCCGGCGGCCTGGAGCGCGGCGATCTTCACCGGGTTGTTGGTCATGATCATCACGCGCGTCACCCCGAGCTGCTTCAGCATTTCGGCCGCGAAGTCGAACCGCCGCTGGTCGAGGTCGAAGCCGAGGATCTCGTCGGCGTCGTAGGTGTCGTAGCCCTGGTGCTGCAGCTTGTAGGCGCGGATCTTGTTGGCGATGCCGTTGCCGCGACCTTCCTGGTCGAGATAGAGCAGGATGCCGCCGCCGTTCTCGGCCATCCAGCGCACCGTGCCGCGCAGCTGGTCGCCGCAATCGCACTTCAGGCTGCCGAACAGGTCGCCGGTGAGGCAGGCGGAGTGCAGGCGCACGGCCACCGGCTGGCTGAAATCGGGCTGGCCGACGATGATCGCGACCTGGTCGCGCAGGCCCTCGCCGCCGCGAAACACGACGAACTCGGTCTGCGGCGCGCCTTCGAGCGGCACCGGCGCGCGGCTGACGATATGGATCTGGCGGGCCATGGCGCGGCGATAGTCGCGCACGAGCGCGCCTTCAGCGCACACGACGCCCTCCGGCGCGGCGTCGGCCGGGACCGGCACCACGATCATGGCCGGCAGCACCAGCGAGAGCGACGCCAACTCCAGCGCCAGCATGTCAAGTCCACCGGCGGGCGACACCGGCGCGTCGATGCGGGCGTCGAGCTTCAGCGCGAGGGACTCGACGCGCGCGATGTCGACGGAGGGCAGCGCGATGACGCCGGCCGTGGCGCGCTCCGCGCCGAGACGCCGCAGGCGCGCGGGCGGCAGCACGAGCCGCGCCCGTCCGTCGGCCAGTTGCTCGAGGGCCGACGCGGCGCGCGCGTCGAGCGCCTCCATGCCGAGCGCGATCGCCGCCTCGCCATGGTCGCGCAGCAGCACCGGACGCCCGGCGCGCAATTCGCCGATGGCGCGTTCAACCTTGGCGTGTTCAGGCGTCGGAAGCAGGGAAGCCAATGCGCCAGCACGATCCATTTCGGTCCTCACGCGTACGCAGGCTGGCGGGCCAGCCCTGTTTTCTGACGCCAACGGCGGGCTCGTTTGCCTGTACCGTCCACAACACTATGTTCGGAATACGAGCGAGACGCGGTTCTAGATGCCTGATTCATACCCCGAAACCGAAAAAAGCAAGCCGGAGCTGGGCGGCTCGGACGCGCCTTCGCTGCGTTTCCTGCGCGATGCGCCGCGAGATCGCCCATTCGTGATCGCCCAGCTCGGGCAGTCGCTGGACGGGCGGATCGCCACAACCACGGGTGAATCCCGCTACATCAACCGCGCCGCCGCGCTCGACCATCTGCACCGCCTGCGCGCCCATGTCGACGCGGTGGTGGTCGGCATCGGCACGGTGCTGGCTGACGACCCGCTGCTCGACGTGCGCCGCGTGCCCGGACCGAACCCGGCCCGCGTCGTGCTCGACCCCTCCGGCCGGCTGCCTCCCGAAAGCCGCTGCCTGCGCGACGACGGCACGCGGCGCATCGTCGTTCGCCAGGCCTCGGCGGCGCGGCGGGAGGGCGTCGAGGAAATCGTGCTGCCGTCGGACGCGGGCGCGCCGTGGCCCCGCGCCGTGGTCGCGGCCTTGCTGGAGCGGGGGCTCGGGCGCATTCTCGTCGAGGGGGGCGCGCGCACCATCTCGTCGTTCATCGACGCGGGGTGCGTGGACCGGCTGCACGTGCTGGTGGCCCCGCTGATCATCGGGTCGGGCAAGCCCGGCCTCGAGATGTCGCCCGTCGGCCGGCTGCGCGACGCGTTGCGGCCGGTGACGACGGTGCATGTGTTCGACGACGGAGACGTTCTGTTCGACTGCGATCTGAGACGCCGCCAGGGGGAGCTTGACGCGCCATGACGAGCATCGCTTCGCAACGGGAGGAAGCGGCCGGCTATTCGCCGGCCGCCAAGTGGCTGCACTGGCTGGTGGCCGTGCTGGTCCTCGTCAATTTCGGGCTGGGGCTGGCCCTGGAGAGGGTGCCGGAAGGGCCGATCCAGAACACGTTCTACGATCTCCACCGCTCCACCGGCGCGCTGATCCTGGCGCTGGCAATTATACGCCTCGCGGTGCGGCTGGCGCGTGGCGCGCCGGAGCCGCTGCCCGGCCTCACCGGCTTCGAGCGCACGGCGTCGCTGCTCGTCCACAAGGCGCTCTACGTGCTGATCTTCGTCGTGCCGCTGCTCGGCTGGATCGCCACCTCCGCGTACGGGGCCGACATCTGGGTCTATGGCGCGTTCATCTTGCCGCCGTTCCCGTTCTTCGCCGCCGGGGACCTCGGCGATGCGCACGAGCGCGTCGCCGCGGTGCTGTTCCGGCTGCACAAGCTCTCCGCCGTGCTGCTGGTCGGCCTCGCCGGGTTCCATGTCGCCGGCGCGCTGTTCCATCTCCTCGTGCGCAAGGACGGGGTGATGGCGCGGATGCTGCCCGGCCGCTGACCGCTCAGGACGGCGGCAGCGCCAGCACGTCGACATGGCCGATGAGCGCGGAAAGCGCCACGCGCCGCGCCGCCGCCCAGTTCCGCGCCACCTCCGGCGGAACACGGCCCGTATCCGCCGCCGCCGCCGCGATGCCGTCCGCGAGTTGGCGGATCAGCTCGCGCTCGGCCCCGCCGAGCCGCCAGGGGCTGGCGGCCGTCGCGACGGCGTAGCCGTGGCGGCGCAAGGCGGCCTCCAGCGTGGCGGCGGCGCGCGGTCCGGCGGCGGGCCCGAAACCCTTGTCCCGGCCCTGGTGAGCGTGGAACGCGGCCAGCACCGAGGCGTCGGCGGCGTGCGGCGGCGACCAGCGCTCCTCGCCGTCATAGGTGAGCACGGCGTAGAGCGGCAGCCGGCGCGCGGCGAGCGTCTGGACGAAACGCTCGATCCAGTTCTCCGAAACGAGATCGAAGAACGCCGCCGCGGTCACGAGGTCGGGCGTCGGGTCGAGCGCGGCGTCCACGGATTGCGCGAGGTCGGCCTGCCGGAACTCGACGTCCGAACGGCGTCCGCCAACGGTCAGGGCGAGGCCGGCTCCATCCGCCGCGCCGCCGCCCCAGGCGGCTAGCCGCTGCCGGGCCGCGTCGAGGAGGCGGGGGTCGTGGTCCACCAGCCGCCAGCGCTGCGGAACGTCGAGGGCCGGCGCGAGCGCGCGCAGGTTCGACCCCGCGCCGCAGCCGAGGTCGACGATGGTGACCGCCTCGCGCCCGGCCAGACGACGCGCGAGCGCGCCGAGCAGGCCGGCGTCGCGGGCCCGAAGGTCGGCGGGTTCGCGCAAGGCGAGCCAGTCGGGGCTGAAGCCGCTCATCGGGCGGCCTCCGCCTTGGCCAGACGCAGCGCGTCGGCGACGATGCGCGCGGTGTCGTCCCAGCGCGGCAGGCGCTCGCCCGCGAGGCGGGAGGCCTCGGCCATGCGCCGCCGCAGAGCCGCGTCGCCCAGCACGCGCCGCAGCGCCGCCGCGAGCGCGGGCGCGTCGCCCGGCGTCACCTTCAGCGCCGCGTCGTCCGGCGCGGTGGCCGAGGCCGCCCCGCCGGTGGTGCAGACGATCGGCAGGCCGCGCGCCATCGCCTCGCCCAGCACCATGCCGTAGCCCTCGAACAGGGACGGGGCGACGAACAGGTCGGCTTCGTCCCAGGCGGCCGCCAGCGCCGCCTCGTCCAGCTCGCCGGCGAGGCGGATGCGCTCCGACAGGCCATGCTCCCGCACCGCGTCGGCGAGCCGCGCGGCCTCCTCCGGCGCGCGCTCCAGCG
This sequence comes from Alsobacter ponti, assembly GCF_024294805.1. Taxonomy (GTDB): domain Bacteria; phylum Pseudomonadota; class Alphaproteobacteria; order Rhizobiales; family Beijerinckiaceae; genus Alsobacter; species Alsobacter ponti. The sequence continues at coordinate 253,514 of NZ_JANCLU010000005.1, read as the reverse complement.
ACCCGACGATGACCAGCGACCAGTCGAGGTCGCGCAGCGCCGCGAGCGCCTCCACCAGCACGCCGTAGCCCTTGCGCGGCGACACCGCCCCGACGGCGAGCATCGCGCCGCCGGAGACGGAGCCGCGCGCGATGGGGGCGCGGTCGGTGCCGGGCTCCGCCACCGCGATGCGCTCCGGCGCGACGCCGTAGTCGCTCGCCAGGATGGCGGCGGTGGTCGGGCTGGTGACGATGACGCGCGCCGCGCGGGCCAGCGCGGCGGTCTCGCTGTGGCGCAGCGCGCGCTGCTGGCGGTCGTTCAGGCCGGTCTCGAGGGCCAGCGGATGATGGACGAGCGCCACCATCGTGCGGTCGACATCCTTCAGCACGAGGTCGGTCAGCGCACCGTAGGCGAGGCCGTCGATCAGCAGCACGGCGTCGGGCGGCGTGGTCCTCAGGCGGTAATAGCTTTCGCTCAGGTCGGCGACGCTGGCGAACGGGAACGAGCCGGGCAGGCGAAGATGCCTCACCGCCAAGCCGTGGGCCGGCAGCAGCTCCAGAAGGCGGCGGTCATAGGCGTAGCCGCCCGTCCGCGTCGCCAGGTCGCCGGGGATCGCGAAGACGACGTCAGGCACCGGAAACCGGGCCTTCGTACCAGGCGCGCGCCACGTGGGATTCGTGCAGCGTCACGCGGATCCGCGCGATACCCTCGCCGCCGGGGCCGAGATCGCCCCGCCGGCAGGCCTGCGCCATGCGGTCGAAGATGTGGCGGGACAGGAACTCGGTGGTCGTCTGCTTGCCCGCGAACTCGGGGACATCGTCGAGGTTGCGGTAGTTGAGCGGGCCGAGCGTGGCCTTCAGCGCGTCATGCGCGCGGCCGATGTCGACGACAACGCCGTCCTCGGTGATGTCCTCACGGAAGAACGCGACGTCGACCACGAAGGTCGCCCCGTGCAGGCGCTGGGCCGGGCCGAACAGCTCGCCCCGGAAACTATGCGCGATCATGATGTGGTCGCGCACCTCGACAGCGTACATGGGGGATCCTCCGAAGGCGGGTCAGCGGTAACGGACGGCGGTGGCGAGGCCAGGCGCGCGCTCCGCCAGAATACGCGGAATAGCGGCGGGCAGATCGTCGAACGCGACCTCTTCGGTGATCAGCGCGTCGAGCGCGTCGTCGCGCAAGAGGTCGAGCGCCGCCGCGAGGCGTCTGGCGTGGGTCCAGCGCGCCCGGCGCGCGGCGGCGACGTGACCGACCTGCGACGACACGATGCGCAGCCGGCGGCTGTGGAACGCGCCGCCGAGCGGGGCGGGCACGTCGCCCTCGCCGAACCAGCTCATCTCGACGACGCGGCTTTCGAACCCCGCGCAGCCGATCGCCGTGGCGAGGCCCGCCGGCGCGCCGCTGGCGTGGAACACGACATCGGCGTCGACGGGCGCGTCGGCCGGGGCGGCGAAGCGCGCGCCGAGGCTGCCGGCCAGCGCCGCGCGGGCGGCCTCGACGTCGACCACCGTCACCTCCGTTCCCGGCATGCGCGCGCACAGATAGGCGACGAGCAGGCCGACGAGGCCCGCGCCGACCACGACCACCCGGTCGGCGGGGCCGACGCCGCCGTCCCATGTCGCGTTGAGCGCGGTCTCCATGTTGGCGGCCAGGATGGCGCGCCGCGCGGGCAGGCCGGCGGGCAAAGGCTGCACGAGATGCGCCGGGGCGCGGAAGCTGTCCTGGTGCGGATGCAGGCAGAACACCGTGCGGCCGATCAGCGCGTCCGGCCCGCCCTCGGCGACCCCGACGGCGCAGTAGCCGTATTTCACCGGGAAGGGGAAGTCGCCCTCCTGCAGCGGCGCGCGCATGCGCCCGTGCTCGGCGGCCGGCACCCGGCCGGAGGCGACGAGACGCTCCGTGCCCCGGCTGATCCCGCTCCACAGCGCGCGGACCTGCACGTCTTCGGGGCGGCCCCCCAGGCTCGCCGGACGGATCTCCGCGCGCCCGGGCGCGACATACCAGAGCGCGCGCGACGAGGAGCCTCGCGCGCCGCTCTCGTGCTCGTGTCCCGCCGCCTCATTGCCCACGACAAAGTTCCCCTCTATTTCAATGGGGCCCCGCCACCGTTCCCTCCCGCGAGTCCGGCTTTCTTCATGGCATCGACCACTCCCGCCGGCTTGCAGTCAACCCGGGTCCTGGCGCGACGCCGCATTTTCGTGGCCGGGCTGAACGTCGCGACCTATCTCGGCCTCGCCTGGGCGATGGTCGAGGTGCTGGCGGTCGGCGGCTGGTCGCTCATCGACGCCTTGATGCTGCTCTGCTTCCTGTTCGCCGCCCCGTGGAGCGTGCTGGGCTTCTGGAACGCGGCGATCGGGCTGTGGCTGCTGCACGTCTCCCCCGACGCGATGGAGGAGACCGCGCCGTTCGACGCCGCCGGCGACGACCCGGCGCCGCTGCATGTGCGCACCGCCGTGCTGCTCACCATCCGCAACGAGGACCCGGACCGCGCCATGGCGCGGCTGCGCATCGTCAAGGACAGCGTCGACGCCACCGGAGAAGGCGCGCATTTCGGCTGGTTCGTGCTTAGCGACACGAGCGATCCCGAACTCGCCGCCGCCGAGGAGAACGCGTTCGCGGCGCTGCGCGACGCATTCGACGATCCGCACCGCCTGCATTACCGCCGCCGCGACCGCAACACCGGCTTCAAGGCCGGCAATCTCCGCGATTTTTGCGAGCGCTGGGGCGGCGAGTACGAGCTGATGCTGCCGCTCGACGCCGACAGCCTGATGGACGGGACGACCGTCGTGCGGCTCGCGCGCATCATGCAGGCGCACCCGCGCATCGGCATCCTGCAGAGCCTCGTGGTCGGCCTGCCATCGCGCAGCGCCTTCGCGCGGCTGTTCCAGTTCGGCATGCGCCAGGGCATGCGGCCCTACACGATGGGCAGCGCCTGGTGGGCCGGCGAGTGCGGGCCGTTCTGGGGCCACAACGGGATGGTGCGCATCGCCCCTTTCGCCAGCCAGTGCCATCTGCCGACGATCCCGGGCGGGCCGCCGCTCGGCGGGCCGATCCTGTCGCACGACCAGGTGGAGGCGGCGCTGATGCGCCGGGCGGGCTACGAGGTGCGCGTGCTGCCGCGCGAGTGCGGCAGCTGGGAGGAGAATCCGCCCACCGTGGTGGAGTTCACCCGGCGCGACCTGCGCTGGTGCCAGGGCAACATGCAGTATTTCCGGCTGCTCGGCCTGCCGGGGCTGGCGCCGATGAGCCGTTTCCAGCTCGCCTGGGCGATCCTGATGTTCCTCGGCATCCCGGCCTGGACCCTGATGTTCGCGCTGGCCGCGCTCAAGCCGTTCGACGCCGCCGACCTCCAGGCCGGCTATCGCTCCGGGCTGGCGCTCGCCGTCTATCTCTCCTTCATCCTGATGTACCTCGCGCCGAAGATCGCCGGCGCGCTCGACGTGACGCTGACGCGCGGCGGCGTGGCGCGCTACGGCGGGGGCGTGCGCTTCGCCGCTGGCGTGGCGGCCGAGCTGGCGTTCTCGTTCATGGTTGGCGCGGCGACGACGCTGCGCACCACGCTGTTCATGCTCGGGCTGCTGGTCGGCCGCTCGGTGGTCTGGAACGGGCAGGCGCGCGATGCGCACGCCCTGTCCTGGGCCACGGCGGCGCGCGGCCTATGGCCGCAGACGCTGTTCGGCAGCGTGGTGATGAGCCTGTTGTGGTGGAACGCGCCCGTGGCGTTCTGGTGGGGCCTGCCGTTGCTGGCGGGCTTCCCGCTGTCCATCCCCTTCGCCGTGGTCACCGCCTCGCCCGCGTTCGGCCGCTGGCTGGCGCACATCGGGCTATGCGCCATTCCGGAGGAGATCGACCCGCCGCCGGAGGTGATGGCCCTGGAGCGGCCCGCGCCGGCCTCCGTCCTGGTCAGGGCCGCCTGACGTGCGCCTGGCGGCGGCGCTGGCGACCTGCCGCGGCCTGTGGCGCTCCGTGCGCGTCTATCACTTCGACCGCGCGCACCACCGGGCCATGGACGCGCTGCACCGCCGATGGGTCCGTCCCGGCGACCTCGTGTTCGACATCGGCGCCCATGTCGGAGACCGGACCTCGTCGTTCCGCCGGCTCGGCGCGCGCGTCGTCGCGCTGGAGCCGCAGGCCGGCCCCGCGTTTGTGCTTCGTCTGCTGCACGGGCGCGACCGGCAGGTGACGCTGCTGCGGGCGGCGGCCGGGGCGCGCGAGGGCGAGATCACGCTCAATATCAACAGCGCCAACCCCACTGTCTCCACCGCCTCCCACGATTTCGTCCGCGCCGCCGACGGCGCGGCGGGGTGGGAAGGGCAGGTCTGGGACGAGACGGCGCGCGTGCCCCTCGTCACGCTCGACGGCCTCATCGCCCGCTTCGGCAGGCCGGCCTTCGTCAAGATCGACGTCGAGGGCTACGAGGACGAGGTCCTGGCCGGGCTCGGCGAGGCGCTGCCGGCGCTGTCCTTCGAGTTCACGACCATCGCCCGCGACGTCGCCGGGCGCTGCGTCGAGCGGCTGGGCGCGCTGGGCGACTACCGCTTCAACGTCTCGCCGGGGGAGAGCCAGACGCTCGCCTTCGCCGAGCCGGTCGACGGGGCGGCGATTCTGGCCTATCTCGCGGCCCTGCCGCACGAGGCGAACTCGGGCGACGTCTACGCCTTTCTCGAGGATTCCAGAGGAGTTCGATGATGGGGCCGTTCCGCCCGCTGGTCGCCGCCGCTCTCTGCCTGGGGCTGTCCCTGTCCGCAGAAGCCGCCCGCGCCGACGAGCTCTCCGTCGCCGTCGCCAACAAGAGCGAACCCGAGCTCTGCGCGGAAAAGGACAACATCAACCTCGAATTCACCTCGTCCCAGGTCCGCAGCCTTCGCATCCAGGCCGTCCATCCCAGCTATATCGGCCAGATCGTGGTGGACCGCTGGGCCCCCGACTTCACCAGCTGCGACATGACGCACGATCCGTCCTTCGTGGCGCAGGCGCGGCGCGTCACCTTCTTCGAGAACGAGCGCATGTGGCTGACGGGCCACGTCTACCCGTCCTTCTGGCGGCCGGCCAAGGTGCCGTTCAGGGTCGGCGACCGGGTGGAGCAGGGCCTGCACGTCGTGCAGCTCTGGATGCTGCACAACGAGCGCGCCGAAGAGGTGCTGGTTGTCTATCCGCAGGACGGCTACTGGCGCGCCCGGCCGCTGCCGCCGGCCCACATGCGCTGGAGCGCCTATGGCAGCTCGTTCCTGATCGGCCCGGTGGAAACGCAGGAGCGCCCGATCGTCGACTTCGAGGAGATCTCGTTCGACCCGGCGACCAAGAGCTTCACGATGAAGTTCGCCCGCGGCGGCTCGGCCCGCCTGACGGTCGACACGCTCGACCCCGACCGCATCATCCTTGACGTTTCCTATGACGGGCCGATGCCGGGCGGCCGGCCCTTCATGGCGATGCGCTCCATGTACACGACGGAGTTCAACGCGGACGTCGCCAAGGTGGCTTGGCGCACCGCGACGGGGAAGGGCTGGGGCGAGAGCCCGATCATGAGCTGGCCCGGCGGCGAACTCGTGGAGCTGTGGGCCGGGCGGACGATCGCCTCGCGGCACAACACCAGCGCGCCCGACATGGTGTTCAGCCGGTTCTCGTCCGGGCCGCCCGTGCCGAGCGCCGCGACGCCGAAGAAGTGACGATCAGCCGGGCGGCGGCCCCAGCTCGGCCCTGACGGCGGCGAACACGGCCCGGAACATCTCCGGCGTCAGCCGGCGCGTGCTCGTGTTGTAGCGGCTGCAGTGATAGCTGTCGAAGAGCGCCAGCCCGGGGCGGACCTGGTGGCGCGCGCCGTGCGCGAAGCGGAAATCGTCCTGCCGCAGCACCAGCGCCCGCAGGATGGATTCGTGGGCGATCCGCCCCAGCGCGACGATCGCCGCGAGCCTGGGCAGCCCGCCCATCGTGGCGGCCAGGAACGGCCGGCAATTGGCGATTTCGCCGCCGACCGGCTTGTTCTCCGGCGGCACGCAGCGCACGGCGTTGGTGAGCAGGCAATCGACCAGCGTCAGCCCGTCGTCCGGCCGCGCCGCGAAACGGCCGCGCGCGAAGCCGAAGTCGATGAGCGTGCCGTAGAGCAGGTCGCCGGCGAAGTCGCCGGTGAACGGCCGGCCGGTGCGATTCGCGCCGCGCAGGCCGGGCGCCAGCCCGACCACGAGCAGCCGGCCGGCGGGGTCGCCGAAGGAGGGCACCGGGGCGTTGTGCCACGAGGGCTCGCGCGCGCGGGCCGCCTCGCGGAAGGCGACGAGGCGCGGGCAGAGCGGGCAGTCGCGCGCCGGTTCCGGGCGTGAAAAGGCCGGGCTGTGGGGCCCGGCCGGGTCGTCGTTGGCGTGTGCTGTCGCGGCCATGGGCCGCTCTTACACGTCTCCGCCGGTCGGGTCCACCGGAGGCGCCGGCGGGCGGCGCTCGTAGGTGCGGGCCGGGCGCTCGGCGCGCTCGGCCGGATCGCGGCCGATCTTGGCGGCGAGGTGCAGGATGTCGACGAACTCGTCGGCCTGGCGGCGCAGCTCGTCGGCGACCATGGGCGGCTGCGAGCTGATCGTCGAGACGACCGAGACGCGCACGCCGCGCCGCTGCATGGCCTCGACCAGCGAGCGGAAGTCGCCGTCGCCGGAGAACAGCACCATATGGTTGATGTAGGGCGCGAGCTCGAGCGCGTCGATGGCGAGCTCGATGTCCATGTTGCCCTTGACCTTGCGGCGGCCCGTCGAGTCGACGAATTCCTTGGTCGGCTTCGTCACCACGCGGTAGCCGTTGTAGTCGAGCCAGTCGATCAGCGGCCGGATGGAGGAGTATTCCTGATCCTCGATCAGGGCCGTGTAGTAGAAGGCGCGGACCAGATAGCCCCGCGTCTGGAACTCCTTCAGCAGGCGCTTGTAATCGATGTCGAAACCCAGGGCCTTGGCGGTGGCGTAAAGGTTCGCTCCGTCGATGAAAAGGGCGGTCCGTTCAACGTTTTGCATCGACAATATCCCGTGCGAGTGACGCAATGACTGGTGGATCGTTTCAACCGGACCGCACGCGAAGCCGTGAGCCGTTTTTTTAGGAAGCTCAGCTTCAACTCAGCGTTACAGTTTGCTGCCTTCCGAGCCATTGTGACATATACAACTGGAGGTTGCTCGACTGCAACGGAAAATGCTGTATGTCAAGAAATTGGCTGCAAATAACGCAGGTCACGGTGAACCGTCCCGCGCAGCGCCGCCTTCCGTGAAGCTTGCTTCGACGGCGGTTCCCGTGTAACAGCGCGGGTTCAAATCCTTCCCACGTGCCCGAAAGACCGGAGCGACCATGGCTCGCGTCACCGTCGAAGACTGCATCGACAAGGTCGACAACCGTTTCGAACTCGTCCTGCTCGCCAGCCACCGCGCGCGGATGATTTCGGCCGGGTCGCCGCTGACCATCGAGCGCGATCGCGACAAAAACCCCGTCGTGGCCCTTCGCGAGATCGCCGACGAGACGATCTCTCCCGAGGACCTGAAGGAAGACTACATCCACTCGTTGCAGAAGCACGTCGACGTCGACGAGCCGGAGCCCGAGTCGGTGCCGATGATCGGCGGGCCCGCCGCCGGCGGCGACGACAGCTCGGTCGAGTTCGACCGCATGACGGAAGAGGACCTGCTGCGCGGCCTCGAGGGCCTTGTGCCCCCGGCCGAGACCGAGGACGAGGGCGAGTAAGCCTCCCCCTCATCGCCGTATGACGAAGCCCGGCCCTCGCGCCGGGCTTTTTCGTCCGGGGCGGGCGGTTAGCGCTCCCTTGGGGACTTGTATCCCGCCGCATCGCCGTTATCTCGCATTCGGGCTTGTCGGGGGCATGATTCAGCCTCGATACTGATGGGCAAGGGCCGAATTGCCGGCCCCGGAGCGTGGAAGGCGTAGCCGCCTCATGATGCGGCAGTACGAACTTGTCGAGCGCGTCAAGCGCTACAATCCCAACGCCGACGAGGCGCTGCTGAACCGCGCCTATGTCTACGCGATGAAGGCGCACGGCTCGCAGAAGCGCGCGTCGGGCGATCCCTACATCTCCCATCCGCTCGAGGTGGCGGCCCTGCTCACCGAGCTGCGCCTCGACGATGCGACCATCGTCGCCGCCGTGCTGCACGACACGATCGAGGACACCGAGGCGACGCGCGAGGAGATCGACCACGTGTTCGGCCGCGAGATCGGCGCGCTGGTCGATGGCCTCACCAAGATCAAGAAGCTCGACCTCGTGTCGAAGAAGGCGGCGCAGGCGGAAAATTTCCGCAAGCTGCTGCTGGCCATCGCCGACGACGTGCGCGTGCTGCTCGTCAAGCTGGCCGACCGCCTGCACAACATGCGCACGCTGCACCACGTGCCGCCGGAGAAGCGCGCCCGGATCGCCGAGGAGACGCTGGAGATCTACGCCCCGCTCGCCGGGCGCATGGGCATGCAGGAGCTGCGCGAGGAGCTCGAGGACCTCGCCTTCCGCCATTTCTCGCCCGAGGCGCACGCCATGGTGAGCGCGCGGCTGGACGAGATCGGCGGGCGCAGCGGCAAGCTGATCCACGACATCGAGTCCGAGCTGACGGCGCGGCTCCAGGCCCACGGCATCAAGGCGGCGGTGAAGGGCCGGCGCAAGCGCGCCTATTCCATCTGGAAGAAGATGGAGCGCAAGTCGGTCTCCTTCGAGCAATTGTCGGACATCTTCGGCTTCCGCGTCGTCGTCAGCGACATCGCCGCCTGTTACGCGGTGCTCGGCATCGTCCACACGACGTGGCCGACGGTGCCCGGGCGGTTCAAGGACTACATCTCGACCCCCAAGCAGAACGACTACCAGTCGCTGCACACCACGGTGGTCGGCCCCGGCCGCCAGCGCGTCGAGCTGCAGATCCGCACCGAGGCGATGGATCAGGTGAACGAGTACGGCATCGCCGCGCATGCGCTCTACAAGGAGGGCAGGGGCGGCGACAACAGCGCGCTCGCGCGCGAGAGTCGCGCCTACGAGTGGCTTCGCCGCACGGTCGAAACGCTGTCGGAGGGGGACAGCCCCGAGGAGTTCCTGGAGCACACCAAGCTCGAATTGTTCCACGACCAGGTGTTCTGCTTCACCCCGAAGGGCCGGCTGATCGCGCTGCCGCGCGGCGCCACGCCGATCGACTTCGCCTACGCCGTCCACACCGACGTCGGCAACACGGCGGTCGGCTGCAAGGTCAACGGCCGCATCGTGCCGCTGCTGTCCGAGCTGCACAGTGGCGACGAGGTGGAGATCGCCCGCGCCCCCGGCCAGGCGCCGCCCGCCGCCTGGGAGTCGATCGTCGTCACCGGCAAGGCCCGCGCCGCCATCCGCCGCGCCACCCGCGCCGCGGTGCGCAAGCAGTACGCCGGGCTCGGCCGGCAGATCGTCGAGCGCGCCTTCGAGAGGGCCAAGAAGACCTATTCCGAGGAGAAGCTGCGCGCCGCGCTGCCGCGCCTCGCCCGGACCTCGCTGGACGACGTGCTCGCCGCCGTCGGGCGGGGGGAGATCTTCTCCGGCGACGTGGTCAAGGCGGTCTATCCGGACTTCAAGGAAGAGCGCATCGGCGCGGGCGAGGCCAGCCGGGAGAGCGGCTGGTTCGGGCTCAAGAAGGCCGAGGGCCTGGTGTTCAAGGTGCCCGGCCAGAATGGAGCGGCGGCGGACAAGGCCGCCCGCTCGATCCCGATCCGCGGCATCAACGGCGAATTGCCGGTGCGCTTCGCCCCGAACGGCGGCGCCGTGCCGGGAGACCGCATCGTCGGCATCCTCAATCCGGGGGAGGGCATCACCGTCTACCCCATCCAGTCGCCGGCGCTGACCGCCTTCGACGACCAGCCCGATCGCTGGCTCGACGTGCGCTGGGACATCGACGAGACCGAGCCGCAGCGTTTCCCGGCGCAGATCGCCGTGACGGCGATCAACGAGCCGGGCACGCTGGCGCAGATCACCCAGATCATCGGCGACAACGACGGCAACATCGATTCCATCTCGGTGACGAGCAAGGGCGCCTCCGACTTCCGCGAGGTGGTCATCGATCTCGAGGTGTGGAACCTCAAGCATCTCAACGCGATCATCAGCCAGCTCAAGCAGCGCTCGGTTGTCAGCTCCGTCCAGCGCGTCAACGGCTAGGCGCGCCTGCTTGCATCGCCGCCCTTCATCTGCGATGCCTCCGCGACTTCATTGGGTGAGATCATGACGAAGGACGAGGTTCTCGACGAGTTCCGGGCGGCCGGCGCGTTGCTGGAGGGGCATTTCATCCTCTCGTCCGGCCTGCGCAGCCCGGTGTTCCTGCAGAAGATGTTCGTGTTCCAGGACCCCGCGCGCACGGAGAAACTGTGCCGCGCCCTGGCCGAGAAGGCGCGCGCCGCCTTCGGCGACATCGACATCGTGGTCTCGCCGGCGGTCGGCGGCATCGTGCCGGGCTACGAGACGGCCCGCCAGCTCGGCGCCAAGGCTATCTTCGTGGAGCGCGAGGACGGCAAGTTCCGGCTGCGCCGCGGCTTCGAGATCCCCGAGAACGCGCGCGTGCTGATGGTGGAGGACATCATCACCACCGGGCTGTCCTCGCGCGAGTGCCTGGACGCCATCCGCGAGCACCCCGGCCGCATCGTCGGCGCGGCCTGCCTGATCGACCGTTCGGCCGGCAAGGCGGATATCGGCGTTCCGCTCGTCAGCCTGGCCAGCCTCGACATCCCTGCCTATCCTGCCGACCAGCTGCCGCCCGAACTCGCCGCCTTGCCGCCGGTCAAGCCCGGCAGCCGCGGCCTCAAGGCGTAGGACATGAGCCAGACCCCGACCAAGCTTCGCCTCGGCGTCAACATCGACCACGTCGCCACCATCCGCAACGCGCGCGGCGGCGCGAGGCCGGACCCGGCGCGCGCCGCGCTGCTGGCCATCGAGGCGGGAGCCGACGGCATCACCGCGCATCTGCGCGAGGACCGCCGCCACATCCACGACGAGGACATGGCGCGCCTGAAGCGCGACATCACGGTTCCGCTGAACTTCGAGATGGCGGCGACCGGCGACATGCTGCGCATCGCGCTCGACGTGCGGCCCCACGCCGTGTGCCTGGTCCCCGAAAAGCGCGAGGAGCGCACCACCGAAGGCGGCCTCGACGTCGTGAAGGGGCACAACCACCTCGCCCCCTTCGTGGCCGAGCTGAACGCCGCTGGCATCCGCGTCTCGATGTTCATCGAGGCCGACGCCGAGCCCGTGGCGGCGTCGCGCGAGCTGGGAGCGCCGGTGGTCGAACTGCACACCGGCTCGTGGTGCGAGGCGGTGGAGCACGGCGACCTCAAGCGCGCCGAGCGCGAGTTCGAGCGGCTGGCGCGCGCGGCCGAGAGCGCGGCCGCGCTCGGGCTGGAGGTCCACGCCGGCCACGGGCTCGACTACGACACGGCCGAGCGGATCGCCGGCCTGCCGCAGATCGCGGAGCTGAACATCGGGCATTTCCTCGTCGGCGAGGCCGTTTTCGTGGGGCTCGACGCCGCCATCCGCCGCATGCGGGCGGCCATGGACGCCGGGCGGGCCAAAGCGGCGGGAACGCGCCCGTGATCGTCGGCATCGGCTCGGACCTCTGCGACATCCGTCGCATCGAGAAGACGCTGGCGCGGTTCGGCGAGCGCTTCATCCAGCGCGTCTTCACCGAGACGGAGCAGCGCAAGTCGGAGCGGCGGGCCGAGCGGGCGGCCTCCTACGCCAAGCGTTTCGCGGCCAAGGAGGCCTGCTCCAAGGCGCTCGGAACGGGGTTCAACCGCGGCGTCTTCATGCGCGACATGGGCGTCGTCAACCTGCCCTCCGGCGCGCCGACGATGAAGCTGGAGAACGGCGCGCTGGCGCGCCTGCGGGAGCTGACGCCGCCGGGACACGAAGCCGTGATCCACGTGACGCTGACCGACGAGCACCCCACGGCGCTTGCCGTCGTCGTCATCGAGGCGCGGCCGTCGACGCCTGCCTGACGCGGCCCGCCGAGCGTTTGCCAAGGCAGGGGGGCGGGTCTATACCGCACCGGGGCCGCAGACAGGCGGAGCCGGGAGCTCCAGAGGACGATCAATGACAGAGCCGGGCCGCGTGGCGAACCAGAAGCAGGCCGACGAAGGCGGCATCCTCGAAACGATCAAGGTCATCATCCAGGCGCTGCTCATCGCGCTGGTGGTGCGAACTTTCCTGTTTCAGCCGTTCAATATCCCCTCCGGGTCGCTGATCCCGACCCTGCTGATCGGCGACTACCTGTTCGTCTCCAAATATTCCTACGGCTATTCGCGCTACTCGTTTCCCTACGGCCCCGCCATCTTCTCCGGGCGGATCTGGGCCGCCGAACCGAAGCGCGGCGACATCGTCGTCTTCAAGCTGCCGCGCGACAACGCCACCGACTACATCAAGCGCGTCATCGGCCTTCCGAACGACCGCATCCAGATGATCGACGGCATCCTCCACATCAACGGCGAGCCGGTGAAGAAGGAGCGGCTGGGCCAGCAGGAAGTGCCCGCCGGGGCGGGCTACCGCGACCGCGCCACCTTCTACCGGGAGACCCTGCCGAACGGCGTCAGCTATACGATCCAGGAGTTGGACATGTTCGGCAACCGGCTCGGCCGCAACACGGCCGTCTACGCCGTGCCGGCGGGCCACTTCTTCATGATGGGCGACAACCGCGACAACTCGCTCGACTCGCGCGACATGTCCTCACAGGGCGTCGGCTACGTGCCGTTCGAGAACCTGATCGGCCGCGCGGAGATCATCTTCTTCTCCATCCGGGAGGACGGCGCGGCGTGGCGGATCTGGGAATGGCCCTGGACCGTGCGGTGGAACAGGCTGCTCAAGCCGGTCGGCTGACGATGGCGCGCGCCAGGACGGACCTCTCCCACCTCGAGGCCAGGCTGGGCTACAGCTTCCGCGACCGGCTGCCGCTGGAGCGGGCGCTGACCCATATCAGCGCCCAGCGCACCCCGGCGGCGGGCGGCCCGAACTACCAGCGGCTCGAGTTCCTCGGCGACCGCGTGCTCGGCCTGTCAGTGGCCGAACTGCTCTACCAGGGCTTCCCGGAGGCCACGGAAGGCGAGCTGTCGCGCCGGCTGGCCCACCTCGTGCGGCGCGAGACCTGCGCAGAGGTAGCGGCGGAATGGGACGTCGGCCCGTTCATCCGGCTCGGCCAGGGCGAGATGGCCGCCGGCCTGCGCAAGAAGGAGGCGATCCTCGCCGATGTCTGCGAGGCGATCATCGCCGCTGTGTACCTGGACGGCGGCTTCGGGCCGGCTCGCGACCTGGTGGTGCGGTCCTTCGGCCCGAAGATGACCGAGCCCGGCCGCTCCGTGCGCGACCCCAAGTCCTCCCTGCAGGAATGGGCGCTGGCGCGCGGCAAGCAGCCGCCGACCTACCGGGAGATCGAGCGGTCCGGCCCGGACCACGCGCCGGTGTTCCGCATTTCGGCCGAGATCGACGGGTTCGAGCCGGTGATCGGCGAAGGGCGTTCCAAGCGGCTGGCCGAGCAGGCGGCGGCCGAAGCGTTCATGACGCGCGAAGGCGTCGGCAAGGCGGTGGCATGACGGACCCGACGACCGGGCAGGGGACCTCCGGCCCCACGCGATGCGGCTACGTGGCGCTGATCGGCGCGCCCAACGCCGGCAAGTCGACGCTCATCAATGCGCTGGTCGGCGCCAAGGTGTCGATCGTCTCGCGCAAGGTGCAGACCACGCGCTCGCTGGTGCGCGGCATCGTTCTCGACGGCCCGGCGCAGATCGTCGTCATCGACACGCCCGGCATCTTCGCGCCCAAGCGGCGGCTCGACCGCGCCATGGTCACCTCCGCCTGGGGCGGTGCCGGCGACGCCGACGTGGTGGCGCTGCTGGTCGACGCGCGCAAGGGCGTCGACGAGGAGGTCGAGGCCATCCTCGCCGTGCTGAAGGGCATGGGCCGGCGCAAGGTGCTGATCCTCAACAAGATCGACGCCGTCGAGCGGCCCAGGCTCCTCGACCTCGCCGCCGACCTCAACGCGCGCCTGCCCTTCGACGAGACGTTCATGATCTCGGCGCTCGGGGGCGACGGCGTCGACCGTGTCAGGACGCGGCTCGCGGCGATGATGCCGGAAGGCCCGTGGCTGTTCCCCGAGGACGAGGTGTCCGACGTGCCGCTGCGGATGCTTGCGGCCGAGATCACGCGCGAGAAGCTGTTCGAGCGCCTGCACGACGAGCTGCCCTACCAGTCCACGGTCGAGACCGACCAGTGGAAGACGATGAAGGACGGTTCGGCCCGCATCGAGCAGACGATCTTCGTGACGCGCGAGAGCCAGCGCAAGATCGTGCTCGGCAAGGGCGGCCAGACCATCCGGGCGATCGGCGAGGCGGCCCGCAAGGAGATCGCCGAGGCGGCCGACACCAAGGTCCACCTCTTCCTCTTCGTGAAGGTGCGCGAGGACTGGATCGACGATCCCGCCCGTTACCGCGAGATGGGGCTGGAGTTTCCCAAGGAGTAGGGCGCGCCGGTGGAGTGGCGGGACGAGGCCATCGTCATCGGCGCCCGGCGCCACGGGGAGTCCGGCGTTCTGCTCGAGCTCCTGACGCGGGAGCACGGCCGCCACCTCGGCCTGGTGCGCGGCGGCCGCTCGCCACGCATGCAACCGATGCTGCAGGCCGGCAACGCGGTCGAGGCGGTGTGGCGAGCGCGGCTCGACGAGCATTTGGGGCATTACACGGTCGAGGCGACCAACGCCCGCGCCGCGACGCTGCTGGGTTCGCCCGAGGCGCTCTACGCCCTCTCGGCGCTGGGCGCGCTGACGCGCCTGCTTCCCGAGCGCGATCCGCACCCGGGGCTCTTCGAGGCGCTCGGCGTTGTCATCGACGCGCTGCACGACCCGGAGCTGGCCGCGCCGCTGGTGGTGCGCTACGAGCTGGCCTTTCTCGCGGAGCTCGGCTTTGGGCTGGACCTGGCCGAATGCGCCGTTACCGGCACGCGCGACGATTTGGTCTGGGTGTCGCCGCGCAGCGGCCGCGCGGTCTCGGCTGCGGCCGGCGAGCCGTGGCGCGACCGCCTGCTTGCGCTCCCCGCCTTTCTGCGCGAAGGGCAGGGCCGGGCGATGCCGGACCGCGCCGATCTTGCCGCCGCCTTCGCGCTCACCGGCCATTTCCTAGCCCGCGACCTGTTCGGCCCGCGCGGGCTCCCGCTGCCGGAGGTGCGGGCGGCGTTCGTGGCGGCGGTCACCGCCGGGGGGCGGGACTGAAGCTGGGGACGGCGGGCGCGGCGGCCTTGCTCCGACTCGCCTTGTTCGCTAAGCGTTCCTGTCATTCCACAGGGATCAGCGCATGGGTAAGCCGGTAGATCCGCCAGCCGGGGGCGAAGGCGTCGAGAGCATCGACCTCAAGTCGGCGCTCGAGGAGCGCTATCTCGCCTATGCGCTGTCGACCATCATGCATCGCGCGCTGCCGGACGCTCGCGACGGGCTGAAGCCGGTGCACCGGCGCATCCTGCACGCCATGCGGCTGCTGCGGCTCGATCCCGGCTCCGCCTTCAAGAAATGCGCCCGCATCGTCGGCGACGTGATCGGCAAGTTCCACCCGCACGGCGACCAGGCGGTCTACGACGCGCTGGTGCGCCTGGCGCAGGACTTCGCGCAGCGCTACCCGTTGGTCGACGGGCAGGGCAATTTCGGCAACATCGACGGCGACGGCGCGGCGGCCTACCGCTACACCGAAGCGCGCATGACCGACGTGGCGCGGCTGCTGCTCGACGGCATCGACGAGGACGCGGTCGATTTCCGCGACACCTACAACGGCGAGGACGAGGAGCCGGTCGTGCTCCCGGCGGCCTTCCCGAACCTGCTGGCCAACGGCTCGCAGGGGATCGCGGTGGGCATGGCGACCTCGATCCCGCCGCACAACGCCGCCGAGCTGTGCGACGCGGCGCTGTATCTCATCACCCACCCGACCGCCACGTCCGACCAGCTGATGACCTTTGTGCCGGGGCCGGATTTCCCGACCGGCGGCATCATCGTCGAGGCGCGCGCCTCCATCCTCGAGACCTATCGCACCGGCCGCGGCTCCTTCCGCGTGCGGGCTCGCTGGCACAAGGAGGAGGTCGGGCGCGGCGGCTGGGTGATCGTGGTCACCGAGATTCCCTATCTGGTCCCCAAGGCCCGGCTGATCGAGAAGACGGCCGAGCTGCTCAACGAGCGCAAGCTGCCCATGCTCGCCGACATCCGAGACGAGTCGGCGGAGGACGTGCGCATCGTTCTGGAGCCGCGCAGCCGCACCGTCGACCCCGCCCTGCTCATGGAGGCGCTGTTCAAGCTCACCGAGCTTGAAAGCCGCATTCCGATGAACATGAACGTGCTTTCGGGCGGCGTGGTGCCCCGTGTGCTTGGGCTCAATGAGGCGCTGCGCGAATGGCTCGACCACCGCCGCGTCGTGCTGCAGCGCCGCTCCGCCTTCCGCCTGGCGCAGATCGAAAAGCGGCTGGAGATCCTGCGCGGCCTGCTGATCGTCTACCTGGACCTCGACAAGGTCATCAAGATCATCCGCGAGGAGGACGAGCCGAAGGCCGAGCTGATGCGGTTCTTCGAGCTGACGGACAACCAGGCCGAGGCGATCCTCAACACCCGCCTGCGCTCGCTGCGCAAGCTGGAGGAGATGGAGCTCAAGCGCGAGCTCGACAATCTCGTCAAGGAGAAGGACGAGATCGACGCGCTGCTCGCCTCCGGCGACAAGCAGTGGAAGACCATCGCCTGGCAGATCCGCGAGGTGAAGAAGAGCTTCGGCCCCGAGACCCCCCTCGGCAAGCGGCGCACCAGCTTCGCCGACGCGCCCGACGTCGGCGACTTCGACATCGCCGAGGCCATGGTCGAGCGCGAGCCGCTGACCGTCGTGGCGACCCAGAAGGGCTGGATCCGCGCCCTCAAGGGACACGTCCAGGACCTCTCGACGCTGCAGTTCAAGGGCGACGACGCGCTCAAGACGGCGTTCTTCTCCGAGACCACGGCCAAGGTCCTGGTGCTCGCGACCAACGGCAAGGTCTACACGCTCGACGCCGCGAAGCTGCCCGGCGGCCGCGGCTTCGGCGACCCGATCCGCCTGATGGCGGATATCGACGAGGGCGCGGACATCGTCGACGTGTGGCCCTACAAGGCCGGGGGCAAGCTGCTGTTCGTCTCCACGGAAGGGCGCGGCTTCGTCGCCCTCGCCGACGACGTGGTGGCCAACACCCGCAAGGGCCGGCAGGTGCTCAACGTCGACGCCAAGCACAAGGCGGCGCTGGTCACCCCGGTGGAGGGCGACCACGTCGCCGTGGTCGGGGAGAACCGGAAGCTGCTGGCTTTTCCGCTCGACCAGGTGCCGGAGATGGGGCGCGGCAAGGGCGTTCGCCTGCAACGCTACAAGGACGGCGGCGTCTCCGACGCCAAGGTCTTTAGGCTCGAAGACGGGCTGACCTGGCTCGACACTTCGGGCCGGACCTGGACCGTGTCCGCCGCCGACCTCAAGGACTGGCTCGGCAACCGGGCCGAATCCGGCCGCCTGCCGCCCAAGGGCTTCCCGAAGACGAACAGGTTCAAGGGCTGAGGCCGCCGCTTGTGAGGCCCCGCGTCCGGCCCTAAGCTTCGCCTCTCGGGGCGATGGAGGGGGCCATGGTTCGGGGCTGGCGGATTGCGATGGCGGGCATCCTGATGGCGGCGGGCCTCGGCTGTGGAGCCGCGGTGGCGCAGGACGTGGACATCCTGGCGGTCTTCGCCAAGGCGATGACTGACCAGCGCGTCGGCGTGGCGCGCAAGACGAAGCCGGTCGACGGCCGTCCGGCCAAGGTCGGCGAGGTCGTCGTCACCGTCATCAAGGGCGAGGGCGTCGAGAGCCGCAGCAAGCCGGCGGAGGAGGGCGACATCGTCATCCGCAACCGCTGCCCCGCGACCGGGAACGAGGAATATCTCGTCAAGGCCGCGCGCATGAAGGACCGCTACGGCGAGCCGAAGACCGCGCCAGACGCCGCCGGCTGGGTCGAGTACGAGCCCAAGGGCGCGGAGATGCGCTATTTCATCCTCGGCGACAAGGAAGGCCCGTGGAGCTTCAAGGCCCCCTGGGGTGAGGACATGGTGGCCAAGCCCGGTGACGCCATCGTGCAGGATCCGGCCAATCCCAAGGACACCTACCGGATCGCCGCCGCCTCCTTCGCCTGCACCTACAACGTCACCAAGGCGCCGTGAGGGCGGGCAGAGGTCATTCCGTGCGCTGCCAGCCGTGCGCCAGCAGCCGCTCCTGCGGCGTGAAGCGCGCCTTGTAGGCCATCTTCTCGGAGCCCTCGACCCAGTAGCCGAGATAGACGTAGGGCAGCCCCATGCGCCGCGCCCGCGCGATGTGGTCGAGGATCATGAAAGTGCCGAGGCTGCGCGCCGCGTGGTCGGGGTCGTAGAACGAGTAGACCATCGACAGGCCGTCGGCGAGGACGTCGGTGAGCGCCGAGGCCAGCAGCGGGCCTTCGCCGCGACCGTTCAGGAAACTGTCGGGCCCGCGCCGGCGATACTCGATCAGCTTGGTCTCGACGTGGGAGTCCTCGACCATCATGGCGAAGTCGAGGGCCGTCATGTCGGCCATGCCGCCCTCGCTGTGGCGGCTGTCGAGATAGTGGCGGAACAGCGAATACTGCTCGGAGGAGGGCGAGTTGGCGCGCATCTCGCCGATCAGGTCGCTGTTGGCGTCGCGCACGCGCCGCATGTTGCGCGAGGGCGTGAAGTCGTCGACGACCACCCGCACCGAGACGCAGGCCCGGCAGGCGTCGCAGGCCGGACGGTAGGCGATGGTCTGCGAGCGGCGGAAGCCGCCATGGGTGAGCAGGTTGTTGAGTTCGCCCGCCCGCTTGCCGATCAGGTGCGTGAACACCTTCCGCTCCTGCCGGCCCGGGAGATAGGGGCAAGTCGTGGGAGCGGTCAGGTAGAATTGCGGCTGGTCGCGGGACTGGGTCGTCACCGGTATTCCCCTGCGGCGCAAAGCCGCCGAACATTGAAGAAGATAGCACCGGCGCGCACGCGCTCAAGTGCGGCCTTGGCTGTTCCCGATCCGCCGTCCCGGCGCCTCTAGCGCCGCCGCACGGCGATCACGCCCGCCAGCAGGTCGTGAAGCAGCCGCCGGTCCGAGCGCAGCAGGCCGAACAGGACGATGAAAGGCGTGAGGAACGACACGCTGACGTAGAAGAAAATCGCGTGAACGGCGGCCACCACGAAGGGCACCGTCCCGCCGTCGAGCGTCCGCAGCTCCACGCCGGCCATGCGCATTCCCACGGTGCCGCGATTCGGCCCGGAGACGGTGAGCCCGCTGTAGAGCACCGCGACGACGGGGAACAGCGGCGCGATCAGCATCCAGGCGAGGCCGAAGGTGAGGAAGCCGAGCACCAGCAGCACGACCACGAACACGCCCCACAGCAGGCCGACGATCGCCAGGTCGACCAAATAGGCGAGCAGGCGGCCGCCCAGCACGCCCGCCGTGTCGGCCTGGCGCGGCGCGTAGGGGGCGGGCGGGTAGGGGGTGGTGGGGATCTGTGTCATGGCGACCTCTGGCGGCGGGTCGGGGCCCGCCCGTCCGCGTATGTGGGCATTGCGCGCCCGGATACAACGACGGGGCCGCGCCGAAGCTCCATCAGAACTGGCTTCGGCGCTCGATCCGGCGCGGGTTGAGGCCGTCGCGGGCGAGCGCGTCCAGCACCGCCTCGGTGTGCGCCGCGTCACGCGTCTCGATCGTCAGGTCCAGCGACACGCCCTTGGCGGGCACGTCGAGGAACAGCCGCCCGTGGGAGACTTCGAGGATGTTCGCCCCGAGTTCCCCGAGCCGCGACGCGATCTGGCCGAGCAGGCCGGGCCGGTCCTGCACGGTGACGCGGAAGGAGGAAATGCGCGCCTCGCGCTCCAGCTCGCGCACCATGATGCTGGCCAGGAGCCGCGCGTCGATGTTGCCGCCGCAGAGCACCAGGCCGACCTTGCGGCCCCTGAACCGATCCGGCGCGGCGAGCAGGGCGGCGAGCCCGGCGGCGCCCGCGCCCTCGGCCATGGTGCGCGCCAGCGTGGCGTAGGCGTTCACCGCGCTCTCGATGGCAGCTTCGTCGACAAGCAGAATCTCCTCGACGAGGTCGCGCACGATGGGCAGGGTGAGCGCGCCGACGGTCTTCACGGCGATGCCTTCGGCAAGCGTCGGCCCGCCGATGGGCCGCTGCCCGCCGTCGATGGCGTTGACGAAGGACGGGTACAGGGCCGCCTCGACCCCGACGAGGCGGATCGAGGGCGAGACGGAGCGCGCGGCCACGGCGCATCCGGCGCACAGCCCGCCGCCGCCGATGGGGATGACCAGCGTGTCCAGGCCCGGCGCCTCGGCCAGCATTTCGAGCGCCACCGTGCCTTGGCCGGCCATGACGGCGGGATCGTCGTAGGGGTGAACCAGCACCAGCCCCTGCTCGGCCATCAGCTGGCGGGTGCGCTCCTCCGATTCCACCAGCGTCGCGCCATGGAGCACCACGGTCGCCCCGTAGCCGCGCGTGTTCTCCACCTTCACCAGCGGCGTCGCCTCGGGCATCACGATGGTGGCGGGGATGCCGAGGCGGCTGGCGTGGAATGCGACGGCCTGCGCGTGGTTGCCCGCCGACATCGCCACCACGCCGCGCCGCCGTTCGTCCGCCGTCAGCCCGGCCAGCTTCACATAGGCGCCGCGCTCCTTGAACGAGCCGGTCGTCTGCATGTTCTCGTACTTGACGAACACCTCGGCCCCGGTCAGCGCCGACAGGCGCGGCGAGGGCAGCATGGGAGTGCGCTGGATCTGACCTTCGAGCAGGCGCCGCGCCTTCCCGACGTCCTCTGCCGAGATCGCGTGCGCGGATGGGGAGGAGGGCATGGCGGGGCTCGCGGGCTTCAGATGCGCCTCGGCAGGGCGTCGCCGTATCCGAACAACCCGCCCGGCCGCAACGCAAGCACAATCGCCAGCAGCGCGTAGACGAAGATGTCACGCGCCTCGATGGGCAGCACCGACGACCACAGCGCCTCGGCGAGGCCGATCAGCAGCCCGCCCAGCAGCCCGCCGCCGACCGAGCCGATGCCCCCGAGCACCGCTGCCGTGAGCGCCTTGAGGCCGAGGCCCAGGCCCGCCCCGTAGCCGACCCCGCCATAATAGGCGGAGGTGACGAGGCCAGCGAGGCCGGCGAGGCCGGCCGCGAGGCCGAAGGTCGCGATGAAGATGCGCAGCGGATCGACCCCGAACAAAGCGGCGGTGGCGGGGTCGTCGGCGAAGGCCCTCCAGGCGCGCCCGAACCCGCTGAAGCGCAGTAGCGCCGTCAGCGCCAGCGCCGCGGCCAGCGAGACGCCGGTCACCACCAGCGCCCCGGGCGTCACCGTGGTGACGAAGCCGCCGCTGCGCAGAAGGGAAATCGGGCCGTTCAGGACCGGCGGGATCCAGCGCAGGTCGTTGCCCTGGGCGAGGCGCAGATATTCCGCCCCCGCCAGCATGGCTCCGGTGGTGGCGATGAGGATCGGCAGGCCCGGCCCCGGCAGCAGCGGCGCCACGACTCGCCGGCCGAGCACGATCCCGTGCAGCACGGCGGCGCAGATCGCCATCACCCCGGCGATGGCCAGCCCCGCGAGCGGGCTCGGCCAGCCGAACTGCACGGCGAGCACGACGCCGATCAGGCAGGCGTAGCCGCCGATCGCCGCCAGTTCGCCGAAGCCGAACACGATGCGGCCGACCAGGCCGTAGATCAGCGAGTAGGCGGCGGCGAGCAGGCTGTACACGCCCGCCTGCGGCAGGCCTGACAGCACTTGCTGGACGCCGTAGGCGAACGCCATCGGCACGTCCGGCAGCGTCTCGCCCTGGCCGAGCCCGCCGGGATCCTCCAGCCCCGCCTCCGGCGCGGCGAGGAAGAACCGGCGCAGGAACAGGAAGGAGGCGTCCGACAGCGGGCCGTTCTCGGTCGACACGCGCAGGATGTCCTGCCGGGTGCGCGACAGCCCGTCTCCGGCGAAGACGCACTCGACGAAGCGGTTGCGGGCCGGCAGATCGGGCGGCTGGGCGCGGTAGAACACGCGCACGCTGTTCGGCGCGCTGCCCGGCACGACCCGGCTGATGGCGATGGTCGAGCCCGCCGGGTTGAGGGCGGGGGCGATGGTGCGGCACACGCGGGCCTGGTCCGCGTCGATCAGCCCGGCGCAGCCCGACAGCAGGGCCGCCAGGCCGGACGCCGCGACGAGGGCCGGGACCGCGGCCGCCGGCTTGGGACTCACCGCCAGGCCGACGCCTTGAGCTTTTCGGCGACGGCGACGGCGAAATAGGTGAGCACGCCGTCGGCGCCCGCGCGCTTGAAGGCGAGCAGGCTTTCGATCATCGCCTTCTCGCCGTCGAGCCAGCCATGGTCGGCGGCGGCGCGGATCATCGCGTACTCGCCGGACACCTGGTAGGCGAAGGTCGGCACGCCGAACGTCGTCTTCACCCGGTGGACGATGTCCAGATACGGCATGCCCGGCTTCACCATCACCATGTCGGCGCCTTCGTCGAGGTCGAGCCCGACCTCGCGTATCGCCTCGTCGCCATTGGCGGGGTCCATCTGGTAGGTGCGCTTGTCCCCGGTCAGCGTGGCGCTGCTGCCCACCGCGTCGCGGAACGGGCCGTAGAAGGCCGAGGCGTACTTGGCGGCGTAGGCCATGATCTGGACGTCGAGCAGCCCCGCCTCGTCGAGGCCCTGACGGATCGCGCCGATGCGGCCGTCCATCATGTCGGAGGGGGCCACCACGTCGCAGCCGGCCTCAGCCTGCACGAGGGCTTGCTTCACCAGCACGGCGACGGTCTCGTCGTTGAGGATGCGCCCGTCGCGCATCAGGCCGTCATGGCCGTGGCTCGTATAGGGGTCGAGCGCGACGTCGGTGAGGACGCCGATCTCGGGCACTTCCTTCTTGATCGCCCGCACGGCGCGGCAGACCAGGTTGTCGGGGTTCAGCGCCTCGCTGCCCGCCTCGTCGCGCAGGGCGCGGTCGGTGTAGGGGAACAAGGCGAGGCAGGGAATCCCCAGCTCCGCTGCGCGCGCCGCCTCGCGGACCGCGTGATCGACGGTCAGACGCTCGACGCCGGGCATCGAGGCGACCGGGTCGCGGCGATTCTCGCCGGCCACGACGAAGATCGGCCAGATCAGGTCGTCGGTCGTCAGCACGTTCTCGCGCACCAGCCGCCGGGCCCACTCGCTCTTGCGGTTGCGGCGCGGACGGTGGGAGAGGGCGAGGCGTTCGTGGGCGGGGGCTGGCGCGGCCTGCGGCTGCGGCGCGCCGGTGAACGGGGTGACTCGCGACGACATCGCCGCCTCCTGCATTGCTGCGGACCCGAGGCGCTTGGGCCTCGCTCGGCGGGCAGCACTAGCATTTCCCGGAAGCTTTCCAAAGCGCGTTGCCGCGCGGCGGGCGCGTTGACGGCCCCACGCGGCGCGGGCTAACTCGCGCGGTCCGCGCCAGCGCCGGCGTCCTCGCGAGATCGACATCAGATGACCTCACCCGAGACCACCGACCCGACGAGCGAAGCCGTCTGCGAACGGATCGGCGCGGCGGGGGTGATCACGCTCAACCGGCCGCAGGCCCTCAACGCCCTGACGCTGGGGATGGTGCGCGCCGTCCGCGCCGCCCTGGACCGCTGGGAGCGCGATCCCGCCGTCACTCGCGTGGTCATCCGCGGCGCGGGCGACAGGGCGTTTTGCGCCGGCGGCGACATCCGCCGCATTCACGATTGCGGCAAGGCCGGCCAGCGCGACGAGCCGATGGCGTTCTGGCGCGAGGAGTACGAGCTCAACATCCGCATCAAGCGATACGCCAAGCCCTACGTCGCGCTCGTCGACGGCATCGTCATGGGCGGGGGCGTCGGCATGTCGGCGCATGGCAGCCATCGCGTCGCCAGCGAGCGCGCGCTGTTCGCGATGCCGGAGGTCGGGATCGGCTTCTTCCCGGACGTCGGGGCCACCTATTTCCTGCCCCGGCTTCCCGGCGCGGCCGGCATGTGGCTGGCGCTGACGGGCGCGCGCATCCGCACCGCCGACCTGCGCGCGCTGGGGCTTGCGACGCACGTCGCGCCGAGCGCCGCGATGGCCGGGATCGTGGAGCGCCTGGCGGCGGGCGACGACGTCGACGCCACGCTGGCGGCGCACGACGTCCCGCCCGGGGCGTCGCCTTGGCAGGCCGAGCGCGCCACCGTCGATCGCTGCTTCGCCGCCGACAGCGTGGCGGGCGTGCTGGGGGAACTGGACCGCGCGGCGGCGGAGGGCTCCGCCTTCGCTGCGGAGGCCGCCGCCGCTGTGCGCACCAAATCGCCGACCAGCCTGGGCATCGCCTTCGAGCAGGTGCGCCGGGGGGCCTCGCTGGATTTCGAGGCGGCCATGGCGCTGGAGTTCCGGGTCGTGTCCCGGATGCTGGACAATCCCGACTTCTATGAGGGCGTGCGCGCGGTGGTGGTCGACAAGGACCAGAAGCCGCGCTGGTCGCCCGCCGCGCTCCAGGCGGTCGACCCAGCCGCCGTCGCCGCCTTCTTCGAGCCGGTCGCGGCGGAACTGGTCCTACAAGCCGGGGCGGCGCGATGACGGCTCGGGACACGGGTCGCAACCCGGCGCTGCGCGACGACGAACCGCGCCGGCGCGTCGCCTGGAAGCGCGTGCTGGTGTGGTTCATGCGCACCGTGGCCGCGATGTGGATGGTCAAGGCCCTGGGATCGTGGGCGACCATCATGGGCGTCGACGTGTTCGGCTTCCCGCAGTTCGAGGAGCTGCCGACCGGCCTCAAGGGCCTGGTCATCGCCTTCGCCGTGCTCGACCCGGTGGCCGCCGTCGGGCTCTGGCTCACCAGCACGTGGGGCGGAGTGATGTGGCTCATCGCGGTGCTGAGCCACCTTGCCGTGGCCGGGCTGCAGCCGGCCGGGGCCTCGATCAGCCCCGTGCTGGCCGGCGTCGAGGCTGTGCTGGTCGTGACCTATATCGTGCTGTCCTGGCTGGCCGGCCGGGAGGAGTGAAACCCGCCGTCTTCCCAAGGTAAAGAAGCGGTTTCGATTCAGACTCGATTCAGCCAAAGAAGATGAACGGCCGATTCACGTCGTTGTTTAAACTCGTCTTCACAGGCTCCCCTGTAGTTATGGCATAACGAAAAGCCGGATGAACGCGGCCGCCAGGGAAGTGCTGTGAGGCAGAACATGAAGACCGCTCTGAAAACCGTAGATGAACGCCAGGCCAGCCAAGACAACGCTGCCGTCAAGCCGCTCTACATCGAGGCTCTGACGCTGGTCGAGCGGCTTCACCGCCGGCTTCTCGACGTCATCAAGGACGAGTTCGACCGGCGCGGACGCTCCGACGTCAACAGCGTCCAGGCGCTGCTGCTCTACAACATCGCGGACAAGGAGCTGACGGCCGGAGAACTGCGCACGCGCGGTTACTATCTCGGCTCGAATGTTTCCTACAACGTGAAGAAGCTCGTCGACATGGGCTACCTTCACCACCAGCGTTCGCGCATCGACCGCCGCTCGGTCCGCATCAGCCTGACCGAGCAGGGCCGCGAGATTCACGACATCGTGAAATCCCTCTATGAGAAGCACATCCGCACGGTGGAGCAGATCGGCGGCATCTCGCCCGAGGACTTCCGCAACGCCAACGCGGCGCTGTCGCGGCTCGAACGGTTCTGGACGGACCACATCCGCTACCGGCTCTGACGCCGCTCGCATCCACATCACGAAGGCCGGGCCAACGCCCGGCCTTTTTGCGTTGGCGCGGGGACGGGCGAGTGTCATCTCGGCAACACCGCAGCGCCGGGGACGCTCGTTGGGCCCGCCTGCCTTAAAATCGCCGCCCTGAGCGGCGCTTTTCCGGCTCCAAGCTTTCCAGCTTAAAGACTGACCCGCAACGACAACTAATCGTTTACCCTGACCTGCCATGGATCAGGTGAGCGTTCCTCTCCACGACAATCGGTGCAGATACGGACGATGACCGACTTCAGATCGATGACCCGCCGGGAGTTCGCCGTTCCCGTCCTCGCATCCCTGGTCGCGGCCGCCACCGGCGCGCGCGCGCAGGAGCAGACGCTGGGCGGGCAGGCGGAGTGGAAGCAGAGCTATGACGGCGCGACCAGCCTCAAGGTCGACCGCTCCGTCACGCCCGTGCTGTCGCCGCTGACCCTGCAGGCGACCGAACAGATGGTCGGCGTCTACCAGCAGCTCGTCGCCCAGGGCGGCTGGCCGATGATGCAGAACCAGACGATGAAGCTCGGCTCCAAGGGGCCGAACGTCGTCGCCCTGCGGCGTCGCCTGGTCGCCTCCGGAGACCTCGACCCGGCTGTCGGCGCGTCGCAGATCTACGATTCCTTCGTCGAAGGTGGCGTCAAGCGCTTCCAGACGCGGCACGGCCTGATCCCGACCGGCCAGCTCAACGCCCTCACGATCAACGCCATGAACGTGCCGGCGGAGGTCCGCCTGCGGCAGCTCGAGACCAACGTGGTGCGCCTGCGCTCCTACGCCGGCAATCTCGGCCAGCGCTTTGTGGTGGCCAACATCCCGGCCGCCTTGGTGGAGACGGTCGAGGACGGCCAGGTCGTCACCCGCCACGCCGCCGGCGTCGGCAAGATCGACCGCCAGTCGCCGGTGCTCACCACCCGCGTGGTCGACATCAACTTCAACCCGTTCTGGACGGTGCCCGCCTCGATCATCCGCAAGGACCTGATCCCAAAGATGCAGGCGGACCCGAACTACCTGACCGACAACAAGATCAGGATCTTCAAGAACCAGAGCGAGGAGCTGCGTCCCGAGCAGGTCAACTGGCGCTCGGACGAGGCGACACGCTACATGTTCCGGCAGGATCCGGGCGGCGAGTTCAACTCGCTGGGCTTCGTGCGCATCAACATCCCGAACCCGCACGGCGTCTATATGCACGACACGCCGTCCAAGGGGATCTTCGGCGACGATTTCCGCTTCGTCTCCTCGGGCTGCATGCGCGTGCAGAACGTGCGCGACTACGTCACCTGGCTCCTGAAGGACACGCCCGGCTGGTCGCGCGAGGCGATCGATGCCGCCATCCAGTCCGGCCAGCGCGTCGACGCCAAGCTGGCGCAGCCTGTGCCTGTCTACTGGGTTTACATCACCGCCTGGGCGACGCCCGACGGCCTCGTGCAGTTCCGCGAGGACATCTACAACAAGGACGGGCTGGGGCCGATGCCGGTGGCCTCCGTCCAGAAGGCGGTCGACGAGGACGAGTAAGTCCGTCTCGTCGCCGGCGACGCTGTTTTCATGAAGGGCGGGGCGGCTTTGGCCGCTCCGCTTTTTTTGTCCCTCGGCCATGGTTGGCCGGCGGACCCGGGCGTGCTATGGCACCGCTTGAGGGCCGAGGGGCCCACACCCACAACATATCGCGCTTCGGCAGGATCGTGCTCCGGTGGGCTCCTGCGGGGCGTTGGTGTTCAAGCGACTGGTCTGGCCCGCCCAGGGGCCCGGAGGCACACCATGTCCGTCAGCGAAACGCGTAGCCACCTCTCCAACAGCTTCTTCTCCGCGTCGCTCGCGGACCGCGACCCGGAGATCGCCTCCGCCATCGCGAAGGAGCTCGGCCGGCAGCGCGACGAAATCGAGCTGATCGCCTCGGAGAACATCGTCTCGCGCGCCGTGCTGGAGGCGCAGGGCTCGGTGATGACCAACAAGTACGCCGAGGGCTATCCGGGCCGGCGCTACTATGGCGGCTGCCAGTTCGTCGACATCGCCGAGCAGCTCGCCATCGAGCGCGCCTGCAAGCTGTTCGGCTGCGGCTTCGCCAACGTGCAGCCCAACTCCGGCTCGCAGGCCAACCAGGCGGTGTTCCTGGGGCTCCTGAAGCCCGGCGATACCTTCATGGGCCTGGACCTCGCCGCCGGCGGCCACCTGACGCACGGCGCCGCCCCCAACATGTCGGGCAAGTGGTTCAAGGTCGTCTCGTACACGGTGCGTCCCGAGGACCAGACGATCGACATGGACGCGGTCGAGCGCATCGCGCAGGAGAACAAGCCGAAGCTCATCATCGCCGGCGGCTCGGGCTACGCGCGCCATTGGGACTTCGCGCGCTTCCGCCAGATCGCCGATTCGGTCGGCGCCTATTTCATGGTCGACATGGCCCATTTCGCCGGGCTGGTGGCGGGCGGCGCGCATCCTTCGCCGTTCCCGCACGCCCATGTCGTCACCTCGACCACTCACAAGACTTTGCGCGGTCCGCGCGGCGGCCTCATCCTCACCGACGACGCCGAGATCGCCAAGAAGATCAACTCGGCGGTGTTCCCGGGCCTGCAGGGCGGGCCGCTGATGCACGTCATCGCGGCGAAGGCGGTGGCCTTCGGCGAGGCGCTGACGCCGGAGTTCAAGCTCTACGCGCGCAACGTGGTGGAGAACGCCAAGGCGCTGGCCGACACCATCGGCGCGGCAGGCTACGCCATCGTGACGGGCGGCACCGACAACCACCTGATGCTGGTCGACCTGCGGCCGAAGAAGCTGACCGGCAAGGCGGCCGAGGCGGCGCTGGGGCGCGCCCACATCACCTGCAACAAGAACGGCGTTCCGTTCGACACCGAGAAGCCGACCATCACCTCCGGCATCCGCCTGGGGTCGCCGGCGGCGACGTCGCGGGGCTTCGGCGTCGCCGAGTTCAAGCGCGTCGGCGAGCTGATCGTCGAGACGCTGGACGGGCTGGCGACGAACGGCGACGACGGCAACGGCGCGGTGGAGCAGGGCGTGCGCCAGAAAGTCGCCGAGCTGACCCGCCGCTTCCCGATCTACTGAGCCTTGCGGCCGAACGGAGGCGCCCGTGCGCTGCCCCTATTGCGCCAGTCTCGACACCCAGGTGAAGGACTCGCGTCCGACGGATGACCATTCGGCCATTCGTCGCCGCCGGGTCTGCCCCGATTGCGGCGGACGCTTCACGACGTTCGAGCGCGTGCAGCTGCGCGAGCTGATGGTGGTGAAGCGGAGCGGCCGGCGCGTGCCGTTCGACCGCGAGAAGCTGATGCGCTCGGTCGAGGTGTCGCTGCGCAAGCGGCCGGTCGAGCCCGAGCGCGTCGAACGCATGGTCAACGGCATCGTCCGCCAGCTCGAGAGCATGGGCGACGGCGAGGTCGCCAGCGAGACGATCGGCGAGCTGGTTATGGAAGGGCTCAAGGCGCTCGACGATGTCGCCTATGTGCGCTTCGCCTCCGTCTATCGCAATTTCCGCGAGGCCAAGGACTTCGAGGACCTGATCGGCGAGCTCAACGCCGACGATCCGGACGGCGCGTCGGGCAAGGGCGTCGCGCGGACGCCCGCCCGGGACGACGCCTGATGGCGGGCGCCGCCCCCGCCGCGACCGCCGTTCCGCCCGACATTCAGGCCCAGATCGACGAGCGGATGATGCGCCACGCGCTCACGCTCGCCCGGCGCGGTCTCGGCAACACGTGGCCGAACCCGGCGGTGGGCGCGGTCGTCTGGCGTATGACCGAGAACGGACCCATCGTCGTCGGCCGGGGCTTCACCCAGCCCGGAGGCCGCCCCCACGCCGAGCCGGTGGCCCTGGCGATGGCGGGGGAGGCGGCGCGCGGCGCGTCGATGGCGGTGACGCTGGAGCCCTGTTCCCATCACGGCAAGACGCCGCCCTGCGTTGACGCCGTTATCGCCTCCGGCGTGGCGCGGGTGGTGTCGGCGATCGAGGACCCCGACCCGCGCGTCAACGGGCGCGGCCATATCCATTTGCGCGCCCACGGCGTCGAGGTGGTGGTGGGCCCGCTGGCCCGCGAGGCGCGGCAGCTCAATCTCGGCTTCATCCGCCGCATGGTGGATGGTCGCCCGTCGGTGACGGTGAAGCTGGCCCGCACGGCCGACGGCTTCGCCGGAAGGCACGGCGAGCGCCTGCTGATCACGGGCGAAACCGCCAACGCGCGCGTCCACATGATGCGCGCCATGGCCGACGTGGTGCTCACCGGCGTCGGCACCGTGCTGGCCGACGACCCGCTGCTGACTTGCCGCCTGCCGGGTCTGGAAGCGCGCTCGCCGGTGCGGGCGGTGCTGGACACGCAATTGCGCACGCCGCTCGACAGCAGCCTCGTGCGGGGCGTCGCTGAGACGCCAGTGTGGATCTTCTGCGCCGAGGACGCGCCGCGCGACCGCGAGGCCGCCCTGGCCAAGGCCGGCGTTGGCGTCGAGCGCGTGGCGCGCTCGGCCCCCGGCGGGCCCGTCGACCTCAAGGCGGCGCTCGCGCGGCTGGCGAAGCTCGGCGTGACGCGCGTGCTCTGCGAGGCGGGGCCGACCCTGGCCGAGGCTTTCGCGCGCGCCGGCCTTCTGGACACCATCGCGCTGCTGACGGGGCCGGAGCCGCTGGGCGCGGCCGGCCTGCCGGCGCTCGGGCCGACGCTGGCGGCGCTGGTCGCCGACCGAGAGCAATTCGATCTGTGGCGCACGCAGTGTCTCGGCCGGGACCGGCTGGACCTGTTCACGAGGAGGCACTGATGTTCACGGGCATCGTCACCGACGTCGGCGAGGTCGCCTCCGTCACCGACCACCAGGGCTCGCTCAAGCACATCCGCATCCACTGCGCCTATCCGGCTGAGAGCATCGCGCTCGGCGCGTCGATCGCCTGCTCGGGGCCGTGCCTCACCGTCACCGCGATGGGGCCGCGCGAGGGCGGCGGCGCGTGGTTCGAGGTCGACGCCGGCGCGGAGACCCTGGCCCGCACCACGGTCGGCGGCTGGGAGCCCGGCACGCGGCTCAACCTGGAGCGACCGCTGCGAATCGGCGACGAGCTGGGCGGGCATCTCGTCTCCGGCCACGTCGACGGCGTCGCCGAGATCGTCGCGCGCGACGACGTCACGGGCGAGGACGCATGGGGCGCCACCGCGCGCTTCACCATTCGTGCGCCGCGCGAACTGGCGCGCTTCATCGTCGAGAAGGGATCGGTGGCGCTGGACGGCACGTCCCTGACCGTCAACACCGTCGACGGCGACCTCTTCACCGTGTTCCTGATCCCGCACACCCTGGAGGTCACCACGTGGGGCGACCGCAAGGCGGGGGCGCGGGTCAATATCGAGGTCGACCAGATGGCGCGCTACGCGGCGCGGCTTGCGGAAGCGCGCCTGCAAGGATACTGACCTGTCCTCCCGTCCATCCTGCGAGGGTCCCATGGCCGCTCCCCGTCCGCCGCGCATCGTCGAGGAACTGCCGACCAAGGGGCGCATCCTCATCGTCGAGGCGCGTTTCTACGACGACATCGCCGACGAGCTGCTGATGGGCGCGCGCGACGTGCTGGAGCGCGCCGAGGCGCAGGTCGACATCGTGACCGTGCCGGGCGCGCTCGAGATTCCGCCCACCATCGCCATCGCGCTGGAGGCGGCGGAGAAGGCCGGCGACCCCTACGACGCCGTCGTCGCGCTCGGCTGCGTCATCAGGGGCGAGACTGGGCATTACGATATCGTGGCCGGCGAGAGCTCGCGCGCGCTGATGGACCTTTCCGTCGCCCGGCGCATTCCGGTCGGCAACGGCATTCTGACGGTCGAGAACGAGGCGCAGGCATGGGCCCGCGCCCGTGTCTCGGAGATGAACAAGGGCGGGGGCGCGGCCGAGGCGGCGCTCGCCGTCCTCAGGATCAAGCGCCGGGTCTCGGCGGGAAGGATCTAACATGGCCAGGGGGAGCGAGAAGCGCTCCGCCGCCCGCCTCTCGGCGGTGCAGGCGCTTTACGAGATGGAGTTGTCCGGCAAGGGCGTGGTCGACGCCGTGGCGGAATTCGAGGCCCACTGGATGGGCCGGTCGGTCGACGGCGTCGAGCTCCGCGAGGCCGAGGAGCCGTTCTTCCGCGACCTGGTGGCCGGCGTGGTGCAGGAGCAGCGCCTGGTTGACCAGAAAGTCGACGCGGCGCTCGCCAAGGGCTGGCCGCTGCGGCGGGTCGAGGCCGTGCTGCGCGCCATCCTGCGCGCCGGGGCCTACGAGCTGCTGCGGCGTCCCGATGTGCCGGCGCGCGTCGTCATTTCGGAATACGTCGACGTCGCCCATGCCTTCTATGACGGCGACGAGCCGGGCATGGTCAACGCCGTGCTCGATTCCATCGGACGCGAGGCGCGCGGCGACGAATTGTCGAAGCGCGTCAGCTGAGGGCGAGGCTCGGGCCATGGCCGAACCCGGAAGGCCCGGCGAGGACGAACTGATCGCCCGCTATTTCCGCCCGCTGGCCGGGGAGGGCGCGTTCCAGTTGCTGGACGACGCGGCCACCATCCGCCCTCCAGCCGGCCGCGACCTCGTGCTGACCACCGACGCGCTGGTGGCCGGCGTGCACTTCTTCCCCGACGACCCGCCCGACGCCATCGGCTGGAAGGCGCTGGCGGTCAACCTGTCCGACCTCGCCGCCAAGGGCGCGGAGCCGATCGGCTTCCTGCTGTCGCTGGCTTTGCCGCCCGACTGGACGCCGGACTTCATGGCCGGTTTCTCCGCCGGCCTCGGCGACTGCGCCGCGCGGGGCGGCTGCGCGCTGCTGGGCGGCGACACGGTGCGCACGCCCGGCCCGCTGACGCTCTCGATCACCGCCCTCGGCGCCGTTCCTCCCGGCGGCACCGTGCTGCGCACCGGCGCGCGGGCCGGAGATCTCGTTTTCGTGTCGGGCGAGATCGGCGACGCGGCGCTGGGCCTGCGGCTGCGGCTCGACCCGAGCCTCGGCGCCAGGCTGGACCCCGCGGCGCGCGACTGCCTGCTCGACCGATACCTTCGCCCCCGGCCGCGGCAGGCGCTCGCGCCGGTCCTTCTCGCCCATGCCAACGGGGGAATGGATGTGTCCGACGGGCTGGTGGGGGACGCGACCAAGATGGCGCGCGCCTCCGGCCGGGGCCTGCGAATCGATCTCGACCGCGCGCCGCTCTCCGACGCGGGCCGGGCGCTGATCGCGTCCGACCCCGCGTTGTTCGAGGTCGCCATGACCGGCGGCGACGACTACGAAATCCTCTGCGCCGTCGCGCCCGCCAGGGCCGAGGCGTTCCGCGCCGCCGCCGCCGCGCAAAGCGTTCCGGTGGCGGAGATCGGCGTCATCACCGACGGACCGGACATCGCTTTCATCGCCGGCGGCGCGCCGGCGCGGTTCGCGCGCGGCTCGTTCAGCCATTTCTGAAGGACGGATGATGTTGCAGAAGGCAAGCGCCCCGGACGCGGGCGACCGGCTCGCGCGGCGCAACGTCGTGGTGCTCGCGGCGGCGGGAGCGCTGGCCGGCGCCAACGCCTCGGTGATCTTCGCGACCGGGGCGATCGTCGGCTCCACCCTGGCGCCCGATCCCGGCCTCGCGACGCTGCCGATCACCATCTTCGTGCTCGGCATGGCCTCCGGCACGCTGCCCGCCGGCATGATCGCGCGGCGGTGGGGACGCCGGCGCGCCTTCCTGATCGGCGCGTTCTGCGGCGCGCTGATGGGCGTCCTCGGATCGCTCGCCGTCATCTGGGGTTCCTTCCCGCTGTTCACGGTCGCGACCTTCTTCGGCGGGGTCTATGCCGCGGTGACGCAGTCCTATCGCTTCGCGGCGGCCGACACGGCGAGCGACGCCTTCAAGCCCAAGGCGATCTCGTGGGTGATGGCCGGCGGCGTGCTCGCCGGCGTCATCGGGCCGCAGCTCGTGCAGCTCACCATGGACAGCTGGGCGCCCTATCTGTTCGCGGCGAGCTACGCGGCGCAGGCGGGCGTCGCCCTCGTCGCCATGGCGGTGCTCTCGCTCGTGCGCATCCCCAAGCCCCAGCCGGTGTCGGTGCGGGGCGGGGGCCGGCCGCTGCTGGCCATCATCCGCAAGCCGCAGTTCGCGACAGCCATGCTGTGCGGCCTCGTCAGCTACGCGCTGATGAACCTCGTCATGACGTCCGCGCCGCTGGCCATGAAGATGTGCGGGCATTCCATCGCGGATTCCAACCTGGCCATCCAGTGGCACGTCATCGCCATGTACGCGCCGAGCTTCGTCACCGGCTCGCTCATTTCCCGCTTCGGCGCGCCCCGCGTCATCGCCGCCGGGCTGCTTCTTCTGGCGGCGGCGGCGGTCGTCGACATCGCCGGCGTGACGGTGGCGCATTTCTGGACCGGGATGATTCTGCTCGGCCTGGGCTGGAACCTCGGCTTCGTCGGCGCCTCGACCATGGTGGCGCAGAGCTGCGCGCCGGCCGAGCGGAACACGGCGCAGGCCTTCAATGACTTCGCCATCTTCGGAACGATGGCGGTGGGCTCGTTCTCGTCGGGCCAGTTGCTGGCGCATCTGGGCTGGACCAGCGTCAACGGCGTGGTCTTTCCGCCGGTCCTGATGGGTTTCGCGGCGCTGCTTCTGTTCCGCCGATGGAAGAATCGACAGCATCGGGCCGTTTGACGCCGCAAAATTGCGACATCTCCCCCGAATTCCCTGTTCGCTCCGAAAGTCTGTTTGCGTCTCAGGCGCAATTTTGGCACGACTATGGCGCCCCGAAACGAGGGCGTCGACAAGACTGACGGGGGCCGGACGACAGCCGGCGGACGCGGGGATTCTGACAAGGACGGCAACATGACGATTGGTTTGATTATCTTGGGGGGTCTGCTTTCGGTCGCCTACGGCGCCTGGGCTATCGCCGACCTCAACCGGCGCGACGCCGGCACCCAGCGCATGCAGGAGATCGCGGCCGCGATCGCCGAGGGTGCGCAGGCCTATCTGCGCCGGCAATACACCACGATCGCACTGGTCGGCGTCGTCCTGTTCGTCGTCATCGCGATCCTGCTGAAGCTGCCGGTCGCCATCGGCTTCCTGATCGGCGCGGTGCTCTCGGGCGCGGCGGGCTTCATCGGCATGAACGTGTCGGTGCGCGCCAACGTCCGCACCGCGCAGGCCGCCTCGCAGTCTCTCGCCTCTGGCCTCGACGTCGCCTTCAAGGCCGGCGCGGTCACCGGCATGCTGGTGGCCGGCCTCGCCCTCCTCGGCGTGGCGGTCTACTTCTGGGTGCTCACCGGCCCGATGGGCAAGGAGGCCAACAGCCGCGAGGTCATCGACGCGCTGGTGGCGCTGGGCTTCGGCGCTTCGCTGATCTCCATCTTCGCCCGTCTCGGCGGCGGCATCTTCACCAAGGGCGCCGACGTCGGCGCGGACCTCGTCGGCAAGGTCGAGGCCGGCATTCCCGAGGACGATCCGCGCAACCCGGCGACCATCGCCGACAACGTGGGCGACAATGTCGGCGACTGCGCCGGCATGGCCGCCGACCTGTTCGAGACCTACGCCGTCACCGTGGTCGCCACGATGGTGCTCGCCGCCATCTTCTTCGGCGGCTCGGCGGTGCTGGGCGCCACGATGATCTACCCGCTCGCCATCTGCGCGGCCTGCATCGTGACCTCGATCGTCGGCACCTTCTTCGTCAAGCTCGGCGCCAACAACTCGATCATGGGCGCGCTCTACAAGGGGCTGTGGGTCACCTCCGGCCTGTCCGTGCTGGGCCTCGCGCTGGCGACGGCCGGGACGGTCGGCTTCGGCGACATCGCGGTGGTCAAGGGCTTCGCCGGCGACATCACGGTGAAGGGCGGCAGCCTGTTCGTCTGCGGCGTCATCGGCCTCATCGTCACCGGCCTGATCGTCTGGATTACCGAGTACTACACCGGCACCGGCAAGCGCCCGGTCGTGTCGATCGCCCAGGCGTCGGTGACCGGCCACGGCACCAACGTCATCCAGGGCCTCGCGGTGTCGCTCGAATCCACCGCGCTTCCCGCGCTGGTGATCGTCGGCGGCATCGTCTCGACCTACCAGCTCGCCGGCCTCTACGGCACGGCGATCGCGGTGACCACCATGCTCGGCCTCGCCGGCATGATCGTCGCGCTCGACGCCTTCGGCCCGGTGACGGACAACGCCGGCGGCATCGCCGAGATGGCGGGCCTGCCCAAGGAGGTCCGGCACTCGACCGACGCGCTCGACGCGGTGGGCAACACCACCAAGGCGGTCACCAAGGGCTACGCGATCGGCTCGGCCGGTCTCGGCGCGCTGGTTCTGTTCGCCGCCTACAGCTACGACCTGCAGTACTTCGCCGCCGAGGCGAACAAGGCGGGCTCGACGCTGTACCCCTACTTCAAGGGGATGGGCGTGGTGTCGTTCGACCTCTCCAACCCCTACGTGGTGGCGGGCCTGATCTTCGGCGGCCTGATCCCCTACCTGTTCGGCGGCATCGCCATGACGGCGGTGGGCCGCGCGGCGGGGTCGGTGGTTCTGGAGGTCCGTCGCCAGTTCCGCGAGAACCCCGGCATCATGGCCGGCACGCAGAAGCCGGACTACGCCCGGGCGGTGGACATGCTCACCCGCGCGGCGATCAAGGAGATGATCATCCCCTCGCTGCTGCCGGTGCTGGCCCCGCTCGTCGCCTATTTCGGCGTGCTGCTGATCTCGGGTTCGAAGGCCTCGGCGTTCGCCGCGCTCGGCGCCTCGCTGCTGGGCGTCATCGTCAACGGCCTGTTCGTGGCCATTTCGATGACCTCCGGAGGCGGTGCGTGGGACAACGCCAAGAAGTCCTTCGAGGACGGCTTCGTTGACGCCGACGGGGTCAAGCACCTCAAGGGCTCGGACGCGCACAAGGCGTCGGTGACGGGCGACACGGTCGGCGACCCCTACAAGGACACCGCTGGCCCGGCCGTGAACCCGGCCATCAAGATCACCAACATCGTGGCGCTTCTGCTGCTGGCGGTGCTGTCGCACTGACGGGCCCGGCGCTCCTTCCGAAACGAGAAAGCCCGCGGTGCGCCGTGGGCTTTTTCATGTCGAGGGAACCGGAGGCGACGGATCACAGCGTGTCGGCGCCCCGCATCGCCTGGCGAACGACCGAAACGAGAAAGCCCGCGGCATGCCGCGGGCTTTTTCACGTCGAGCGAACCGAAAGCGACGGATCAGGGCGTGTTGGACAGGCCCGCGCCGCGCATCAGCTGGCGCACGACCGAGAGTTCGTTGCCGCCCGTCGGCGTCGTGCGCGTGACGAAGTCGAACACCACGCCGTCCTGCATGCCGTAATTGGCGACCCTCTCCACCTTCATGTTCTTGGAGAAATTGATCGCGATGACGCGCTGGTCGACGATGCTCGGGCCCAGGAAGCGCGCGCGCTCGGTCGTCATCTGGCTGATGTAGTACCAGGTCTGGTTGCCGACCGTGGACACGGTGGACGGCGTGCCCATGATCTGGAGCACCTTCTGCGCCTCGAGGCCGGGCTTCACCTCGGCGAGCGCCTTCTCGTCCAGGATATAGCCCTTGGTGATCGGCTCGGACGCGCAGGCGGCGAGCCCGGCGGTCAACGCGATCGCGGCGGCGGCACGGATGGCGAAATGGCGAACGCTGGAGGATTGACGAAACGCCTCGCGACGCGGCATGCGACACTCCCTTTGATGAAAACCGAGCCGGCCCCGCTCAAACTCCTCGTGGACGATT
Source organism: Alsobacter ponti (assembly GCF_024294805.1). Classification (GTDB taxonomy): domain Bacteria; phylum Pseudomonadota; class Alphaproteobacteria; order Rhizobiales; family Beijerinckiaceae; genus Alsobacter; species Alsobacter ponti. Next base: position 216,182 of record NZ_JANCLU010000005.1, on the reverse strand, counting down.
TCTCTTGCGGGTACCGGCCCGGATGCCGTAACCCGCGCACCATGGAAAAGCAAGGATCGCCCCGGCAGGCCGAGAGGCGCGCGCGGCCCGGGGCAAGGCCATGATTTTCAACCTGTTCAGGCGGCGCGACCCGAACGCCGCCATCGTCGAACGGCTGGTCGAGCGCCTGTACGAGGCCGCCCGCCAGCCTGTCTTCTTCCGTGAGCTCGGCGTGCCCGACACCGTGGAAGGCCGCTTCGACATGGTGGTGATTCACGCTTTTCTCGCGCTGCGCCGGCTCAACGCGCTGCCCGCGCCGGCGGGGGACCTCGCGCAGGACGTCGTCGACGCGCTGTTTCGCTCCTTCGACACCGCGCTGCGCGAACTCGGCGTCGGCGACATTTCCGTTCCCAAGCGCATGAAGACGATGGCGGCCGCCTTCTACGGGCGCGGCAAGGCCTACGAGCAGGCGCTGGCCGATGGCGACGCCCTCGCCGACGCGGTGGCGCTGAACCTCTACGGGCGCACGCCGTCCGTCCCCGATGCGCCGGCGAAGGTCGCCCGCTACATGCAAGCCAGCGCGGCGCGCCTTTCCGAGCTGGAATTCGCCGATTTCGTCGACGGGCTTCTGCCGTTCCCGTCGCCCCTGCCGGAGGACCGCGCATGACCGAGACGCCGATCCTGAGTCGCCTCGTGAAGGTCGACGACATCCCCGGCGGCCAGATCGACGTGACAATCGAGGCCTCCGAGCAGGAGCGCGCGGCGTTGGCCCGGGACTTCGGTCTCGTCGAGATCGCGCGCCTCGTCGGCCGCTATCGTGTGGAGCGGCGCGGGCGCTACGTCCACGTCACCGGCCGGGTGGAGGCCACGATCGAGCAGACCTGCGTCGTCACGCTGGAGCCGTTCGCCGCCGAGATCGGCGAGGATGTCGACCTGCGCTACACCGAGCCGCATTTCATCGAGGACCAGGCGGAGGAGGGGGAGGAGCACGAGGTCGACCTCGACGCGCCGGACCCCATCGAGAACGGCAGAGTCGACCTCGGCGCGCTCACCGCCGAGATACTGTCGCTGGGGCTGGACCCCTATCCGCGCAAGCCGGGCGCGTCCTTCGCCTTCGGCGAGCCCGCGCCGGAGCCCTCGCCCTTCGCCAAATTGGCTTCGCTCAAGAAAACGCCGGAAGAGTGAGGCGGATCGCCGATAATCCTGTTGCCTCGGCCCGGCGCTCCGTTATTGTCCGGCCTCCATCGCGGGGGGCCATCGGCGGCGCTTCGCCTCACGACCACAAGGCCGATTCCGACCTGACATGACCCGCAAGGTGAGCATTGCCCTGGACGCGATGGGGGGAGATATCGGCCCGGCCGTGGTGATCCCCGGCGCGGCGATCGCGCTCGAACGCCACCCCGACGCCCTCTTCGTCATTCACGGCCACGAGGCCGAGTGCCTGCCCTTGCTGGACAAGTATCCCGCGCTGAAGGCGGTGACCACGTTCCATCACGCCGACGTCGCCGTGAAGATGGACGACAAGCCCAGCGTGGCGCTGCGGCAGGGGCGCTGGAAATCCTCCATGTGGCGCGCCCTGGAGGCGGTGAAGAAGGGCGAGGCCGACGTCGCGGTGTCGGCCGGCAATACCGGCGCGCTGATGGCGATGGCGAAGTTCTGCCTGCGCACCATGGCGCAGGTCGATCGCCCGGCCATCGCGGCCATCTGGCCGACTTTGCGCGGCGAGAGCATCGTGCTCGACGTCGGCGCGACGATCGGCGCCGACGCCCGCCATCTCGTCGATCTCGCCATCATGGGCTCGGCCATGGCGCGCGTCGTGTTCGGCATCGAGAAGCCGAGCGTCGGGCTGCTCAATGTCGGCGTGGAGGAGATCAAGGGAGTCGAGGAGGTGAAGACCGCCGGGCGCATGCTGCGCGAGGGCGGTTTCCCGCATCTCGCCTACGAGGGTTTCGTCGAGGGCGACGATATCGGCAAGGGCACCGTCGACGTGGTGGTGACCGAGGGGTTCGCCGGCAACATCGCCCTGAAGACGGCCGAGGGCACCGCCAAGCAGCTCGCAGCCTATCTGCGCGCCGCCATGAGCCGCACTTTGATGGCGAAGATCGGCTACCTGTTCGCCAAGGGCGCTTTCGACGCGCTGCGCGACAAGATGGACCCGCGCAAGGTCAATGGCGGCGTGTTCCTGGGGCTCGAGGGCATCGTCATCAAGAGCCACGGCGGCGCCGACGCGACGGGATTCGCGACGGCCATCGACATCGCCTATGACATGGTGCGCCATGACTTGATGGCGAAGATTCGCGACAGCCTCGAGGCGAGCTTCCGCGGCCCGAACCCGGACGTGGCGGCGGCGGGGCCGGAGACCTTGCCGTGACGAAACTGCGTTCCGTCGTCCTGGGCTGCGGCCACTTCCTGCCCGAGCAGACCGTCACCAACGACGACCTCGCCCGCAAGGTCGACACCTCCAACGAGTGGATCGTCGAGCGCACCGGCATCCGCGAGCGGCGCATCGCCACCCCCGAGGAGACGACCTCGGTGCTCGCCACCCGTGCCGCGCGCGCCGCGCTCGCCGACGCCGGCGTCGACGCCTCGACCATCGATCTCATCATCGTCGCCACCGCGACGCCGGACTTCACCTTCCCGGCCACCGCGACGCAGGTGCAGTCGGCGCTCGGCATCACCCAGGGCGCGGCGTTCGACCTGCAGGCGGTGTGCTCGGGCTTCGTGTTCGCGCTGACCACGGCGGACAAGTTCCTCGCCTCGGGCTCGCACAAGCGCGCGCTCGTCATCGGCGCGGAGACGTTCTCGCGCATCCTCGACTGGCAGGACCGCACCACCTGCGTGCTGTTCGGCGACGGGGCGGGGGCGGTCGTGCTGGAGGCCCAGGAAGGCGAGGGCACCATCGCCGACCGGGGCGTGCTCACCACGCATTTGCGCTCGGACGGCCGGCACGTCGACAAGCTCTATGTCGACGGCGGCCCCTCGACGACCGGCACCGCCGGTCATTTGCGCATGGAAGGCAAGGAGGTGTTCCGCTACGCGGTCAACTTCCTCGCCGAGGTGATCGAGGCGGCGTTCCAGGCCACCGGGCTGCAAGCCTCGGACATCGACTGGTTCGTGCCGCACCAGGCCAACCGCCGCATCATCGAGGCGACGGCGCGCAAGCTCTCCATCAATCCCGCCAAGGTCGTGGTGACCGTCGGCGAGCACGGCAACACCTCGGCGGCGTCGATCCCGCTGGCGCTGTCGGTCGCCCGCCAGGACGGGCGGATCAAGCGCGGCCAGCTCGTGCTGATCGAGGCGATGGGCGGCGGCTTCACCTGGGGTTCGGCTTTGATTCGCTGGTGACCAACGGGCGTTGACCGGCGGCGTCTTGGCGAATACGTTGATTTTCCAACTTTCTAGGCAGGGTTGTTGCCGGGCCGAAGTCGCGGATTGGTCGGCATTGCGAGGTGGGGGGCATCGTGGCGGAGCGAACGATCACGCGTGCTGAACTGAGCGAGGCCGTGTACCAGCGGGTCGGCCTGTCGCGCACGGAATCGGCCGCGCTCGTGGAGCTCGTGCTCAAGGAGGTATCGGACTGCCTGGCGCGCGGCGAGACCGTGAAATTGTCGTCTTTCGGCTCTTTCGTGGTGCGCTCGAAGGGCGAGCGAGTCGGCCGCAACCCGAAGACCGGCGTCGAAGTGCCCATCGAGCCGCGCCGCGTGATGGTGTTCAAGCCTTCCAACATCCTGAAGGCGCGCATCAACGGGCTCGACGAGGTCGAAGACGGCGACTGAGCCGCCGCAGGGAGGGGACGACAGGCCGCATGGACAAGAGCCCGGACGCCTTCCGAACCATCAGCGAGGTCTCGGAAGATCTCGACATCCCCCAGCACGTGCTGCGTTTTTGGGAAACTCGGTTCAGCCAGATCAAGCCGCTGAAGCGCGGTGGCGGCCGCCGCTACTACCGCCCGGACGACGTCGACCTGCTGCGCGGCATCCGGCACCTGCTCTACGGGCAGGGCTTCACCATTCGCGGCGTCCAGCGCATCCTCAAGGAACAGGGCCTCAAGTCCGTCCAGGCCATCGGCCGGGGGGAGGCCGCCGCGCCGCAGGCGTCGCCCGCCGACGCGGACGCCCATGGGGTCCAGGGCCCGCCGGCGGAGGTCGCCGCCATGGCCATGGCGCACGACCCCGACGAACCCTCCGACTGGGCGGAGCAGCCCGGCCTGCCGCTTGCCGACGAGCCGCGTCCCCGCGCCACGCCGTCTCGGGCCGCGGCTCTGGCAAGGCTGTCGCCGGACGCGCTGCGGCGGCTCGGCAACGCGCTGGCGGAGCTCGAGGAATGCCGCCGGCTCCTGGAGGCCGCGCGCTCGCGCTAGCCTCTCCCGTCAGCCGATCTCGACGACCACGCGGCCGCGGACCTCGCCGGCCAGGATCTTCGCGCCCATGCCGATCACCTCGTCGAAGGGGATCGTCGTGGTGATGGCGGCGAGGCGGGACGGCTCGAGGTCGCGCTCCAGCAGCGCCCACGCCTCGAAGCGGCGCTCCTTCGAGGCCATCACGCTGTCGACGCCGAGAAGCGCGACGCCGCGCAGGATGAACGGGGCGACGGAGGTCGGCAGGTCCATGCCCTGCGCCAGCCCGCAGGCGGCGATCGCGCCGTTGTAGCGCGTCATCGACAGGACGTTGGCGAGCGTCGTCGAGCCGACGCTGTCGACGCCCGCCGCCCAGCGCTCCTTTGCAAGGGGCTTGCCCGGGCCGGTCAGCTCGGCGCGGTCGATGATCTCGTCCGCTCCGAGGCCGCGCAAATAGTCCGCCTCGTGCGGGCGGCCGGTCGAGGCGATGACGCGCCAGCCCCGCTTGGCGAGCAGCGCGATGGCGACCGAACCGACGCCGCCGGCCGCGCCGGTGACGACGGCCGGGCCGCGTTCCGGTGTCAGTCCGTGCCGCTCCAGCGCGATCACGGCGAGGGCGGCGGTGTAGCCGGCCGTGCCGATCGCCATGGCCTGAGCGGCGGAGAGGCCCTTGGGCAGCGGGATCAGCCAGTCGCCCTTGACGCGGGCGCGCTCGGCGTAGCCGCCGAGATGCGTCTCGCCGACGCCCCAGCCGTTCAGCACCACTGGGTCGCCCGGCTTGTAGTCGGGATGCGAGGACGCCTCGACCACGCCGGCGAAGTCGATGCCCGGGATCATCGGGAAGCGGCGCACGACGGGGGCCTTGCCGGTGAGGGCGAGGCCGTCCTTGTAGTTCACCGTGGAGTGCGTGACCCGGACGGTGACGTCGCCCTCCATCAGCTCGGCGTCGTCGAAGCTCCGGAAGCCGCAGCTATAGCCCTGGTCGCCCTTGTCGACCACCACCGCCTTGAAAGTCCCCATGTGAGCCTCCGGATTGCCTTCCGTGTTGTGGCCGGACCCGCCGCGTTCGGCAAGGCCCGCCGGCGGCTCAGGCCGGCGCGACCTCGGGGCGCGCCACCGCCTTTTCGCGGATCGGCAGGTTGATCGCCGCCGAGGCCACGCCCAGCGCCACCGAGAGCCACCACACGATCAGGTAGGAGCCGGTCTGCTCGTAGAGCACGCCGCCCAGCCAGACGCCGAGGAAGCCGCCGAGCTGGTGCGAGAAGAAGGCGAAGCCGTAGAGCATCGACAGGTAGCGTGTGCCGAACATCAGCGCGACAAGGCTCGAGGTCGGCGGCACCGTCGAGAGCCACAGCAGCCCCATCGCCACGCCGAAGCCGATGGCGTTGGCCGGCGAGGGCGGCAGCATGATGAACACCAGCACGGCGAGCGCCCGGCCGAGATAGATGGCGGAGAGCAGGTAGCGACGCGGCATGCGGGTGCAGAGCCAGCCGGAGGTGAGCGAGCCGACGGCGTTGGCGAGCCCGATCACCGCCAGCGTCCAGCCGCCGACCCAGGCCGGCAGGCCGAGGTCGCTGAGATAGGCGGGCATGTGGCTGGTGATGAAGGCGAGCTGGAATCCGCAGGTGAAAAAGCCAAGCACCAGAAGCACATAGCTGCGGTGGCGCAAGGCCTCCGCGAAGGCCTGCCCGACCGACTGCGACGGCCCGTGCGAGGTCGCGGAGGCCGCGCCCCTCGTGGCGAGCGTCAGCGACAGCGGGACGACGGCGAGGATCGTCGCGGAGAAAATGAGGCTGGTCGACTGCCAGCCGAGATGCTCGATCAGCACGCTGCCGATCGGCGGGAAGAGGAACTGGCCGAGCGAGCCGGCGGCGGTTCCCGCGCCGAAGGCCATGCCGCGCCAGCTCTCCGGCAGCAGCTTGCCGAAGGCCCCGAGCACGAGGTTGAACGAGCAGCCCGACAGGCCGAAGCCGATCAGCACGCCGGCGCTCAGCGCCATTGCCGAGGGAGTTGAAGAATAGGCCATAAGCGCCTGTCCGGCCGCGTAAAGCAGCGCGCCGCCGATGAGCACGCGGACGACGCCGAAGCGGTCCGCGACCGCCCCGGCGAAGGGCTGTCCGACGCCCCAGAGCAGGTTCTGGATGGCGACCGCGAAGGAGAAGACCTCCCGGCTCCAGCCGAAGTCCTGGCTCATCGGGATCTGGAAGAGGCCGACCGAGGCGCGGGGGCCGAAGGTGATGATGGCGGTCAGGCAGCCGCACAGGAGGATCGCCTCGGGGGCGAAGCGGGTGGCGCGGGTGAGGGTGGGAGACGCTGTCATGGCGGGTCCGGGCAGGAGCGCGGGAAGTCGATCGAGCGGTCCTAGTGCGGCGCACGCCGCGCGGCGAGAGATTTTCGGCACATCGTCGACAAACCCTCTGGAAATCGGCCTCGATGGGCGGGTTCGCCGCCGAATTCGCCCCTGAACACAGCCTCGATCGGATCTTCAGGCTCCGGCTTTGTTGAAATCGCGACTTCGGCCGGTGTTCGACATCCCCAACGCCCCGCGCCGGCCCTGGACGGGCCCGACGCGCGGCCGGCCATCATCGCGGCGGCGGACGCGGCGAGCAATTCCGCCAGCGCATGGCCCCCCTCCGAACGGCGGAGGTCAGGAGGCGATTTATTCGCCCCCGCGCCCTTTCAATCGGGGCGGGCGCACACTATAATTCTTTTGCTCACTTTGAGCATATACGCGCCGGCCGGGACCACCGTCCGGCATCTTTCGTCCCCTCTTATGCTCACATTGAGCATTTTGGAGGTCGTCATGTCCGGTGCCCAGTTCGAAGCGTCCCGCCCCGATGCCGCCCGCGCGGCCGCGGCCCGGCAGGCGTCCCTGGTTCAGACCCCAGCGCAGAAGCGCTACGGAGTGCTGCCGATGCCCTCGCTCGCCTGGACGCCCGAGGTGGAGAAGGCGACCGCCCATCTCTACGAGAAGATGAAGGACGTGGTGCCCTCCGTCGAGTGGCCGTTCTTCGCGCCCTACATCAAGGCGATCAACGAGCTGAAGGCCCAGCGCGGCGCGGTGATCCTGGCGCACAACTACCAGACGCCGGAGATCTTCCACGGCGTCGCCGACTTCGTGGGCGACAGCCTGCAGCTCGCCCGCATGGCCGCCAAGGCGGACGCCGACATCATCGTCCAGTGCGGCGTCCACTTCATGGCCGAGACCTCCAAGCTGCTCAGCCCCGAGAAGACGGTGCTGATCCCCGACAGCCGCGCCGGCTGCTCGCTCGCCGCCTCGATCACCGGGGCCGACGTGCGGCTGCTCAAGCAGCGCTATCCGGGCGTGCCGGTGGTCACCTACGTCAACTCCTCGGCCGACGTGAAGGCGGAGACGGATATCTGCTGCACCTCCTCCAACGCCGTGCAGGTGGTGGAGAGCCTCGGCGTCGACCGCGTGATCTTCCTGCCGGACGAGTACCTGGGCAAGTACGTGCAGACGCAGACCAAGGTGCGGCTGATCCTGTGGAAGGGCCACTGCGAGGTGCACGAGCGCTTCACCGGCGCCGAGCTGCGCGCCTATCGCGAGGCCGACCCCTCCATCCAGATCATCGCCCATCCGGAATGCCCGCCGGACGTGCTCGCCGAGGCCGACTTCACCGGCTCCACGGCGCACATGATCGACTGGGTGAAGACCCGCCGGCCGGCCCGCGTGGTGATGGTCACCGAGTGCTCGATGGCCGACAACGTCGCCGCCGAGTCGCCCGGCGTCACCTTCGTGCGGCCGTGCAACCTGTGCCCGCACATGAAGCGCATCACGCTGCCCAAGATTTTGGACAGCCTGGTGAACATGCGCGAGGAAGTGCTGATCGACCCGGCCATCGCCGAGCGCGCCCGGCTGCCGATCGAGCGCATGATCAACCTGCGGAACTGACGCGGCCCCGGCCGGGTCGGGGGCGAGAGCGCCCACCGACCTGGCCGGCTTCGCAGCCGGAGGGTCGCGCGGCGCGCGCGCCGCGAGGCCGGCGAACGGGAGATCCAGCTTTGCGCAGTCCCGTCATCATCGTCGGCGGCGGTCTCGCCGGCCTGTTCTGCGCGCTCAAGCTCGCGCCGACGCAAGTCACCGTGCTCGCCGCCGCGCCCATCGGTCACGGGGCGTCCTCCGCCTGGGCGCAGGGCGGCATCGCCGCCGCGATGGGCGAGGGCGACAGCCCCGAGCAGCACGCCGCCGACACGGTCGCCGCCGGCGCCGGCCTCGTCGACGAGGCGGTGGTGCTCGGCATGGCGCGCGACGCCGCCGACCGTGTGCATGACCTGCTCGATCTCGGCGTGCCGTTCGACCGCACGCTGGAAGGCAAGCTCATCCAGTCGCGCGAGGCCGCCCATTCGGCGCGGCGCATCGTGCGGGTGCGCGGCGACATGGCGGGCAAAGCCATTATGCAGGCGCTGGTCGCCGCCGTCCGCCGCACGCCCTCCATCACCGTGTGCGAGGGCGAGGTCGCCGAGGCGCTGATCGTGCGCGAGGGACGCGTCGCCGGCGTGGTGGCGCGCGGGCAGGCGGGCCGCGCGAAGGAGACCCGCGCCTTCCTGGCCGGGGCCGTGGTGCTGGCGACCGGCGGCGTCGGCCATCTCTACGCCGTCACCACCAACCCGCCCCAGGCCAACGGCAACGGCCTCGCCATCGCCGCCGAGGCGGGCGCGCTGGTCGCCGACGCCGAGTTCGTGCAGTTCCATCCCACCGCCATCGACATCGGGCGCGATCCCGCCCCGCTCGCCACCGAGGCGCTGCGCGGCGAAGGGGCGACGCTGGTCAACCGCGCCGGCGAACGCTTCATGGCGGCGCTGCACCCCGACGCCGAGCTGGCCCCGCGCGACATCGTGGCGCGCGGCGTGTTCGCCGAGATCCAGGCCGGGCGCGGCGCGTTCCTCGATTGCCGCGCCGCCATCGGCGCGGAGTTCCCGGAGCGCTTCCCCACCGTCGCCGCGGCGTGCCGCGGGGCGGGGATCGACCCGGTGACGGACCTCATTCCCGTCGCGCCCGCCGAGCACTACCATATGGGCGGCATCTGGACCGACGAGCGCGGCGCCACCTCGCTGCCGGGCCTGTGGGCCATCGGCGAGGTCGCCTCCACCGGCGTCCACGGGGCCAACCGGCTCGCCTCCAACTCGCTGCTCGAGGCGGTGGTGTTCGCCGACCGGGTGGCGGCGGACCTGCGGGCCCTCGCGCCCGTCGCCCCGTCCGCCGAGTTCGCGCCGCCGCCCGCCGGCTTCGAGCCGCATCCCGACGCAGACGGCGAAGCCATCGCCGCGCTGCGCCGGCTGATGTCGGACAAGGTCGGCGTGGTCCGCGACGCCGCCGGGCTCGCCGAGGCGCTGGCCGGCATCGTCGCTCTGGAGCGCGCCGCGCTCACGCCCGCCTTGCGCAACATGGCGCGCAGCGCGCTCCTCATCGCCGCCTCCGCCTATGCGCGGCGCGAGAGCCGGGGCGGCCACATGCGCGCCGATCATCCCGCCCCGGACCCCGCCTTGGCGCGGCGCTCGCGCCTGACGCTGGGGGAGGCGCGCTGGCTCGCCGAAGGCGCGCTGGCCGGCCGGCCGCTTTCGCCAGGACCCTCGACATGACGCATGTACTCAATCCGCTGCTCATCGACGCCGCCGTCCGCGCCGCGCTGGAGGAGGACCTCGGCCGGGCGGGCGACATCACCACGCTCGCCACCATCCCCGCCGGCGCGACCGCCACGGCGGAGATCGCCGCGCGCAAGCCGGGCGTCCTCGCCGGCATGGCGCTGGCGCGGGCCGCCTTCCGCATCTACGACCCGCAGGTGCGCTTCGAGGCGCTGCACGAGGACGGCGCGCCGCTCGAGCCCGGAACGGCCGTCGCCAGGGTGGAGGGGCCGGCGCGCTCGGTGCTGTCGAGCGAGCGCGTGGCGCTCAACTATCTCGGCCGGCTCTCCGGCATCGCCACGCTCACCGCCGCCTACGTGGCGCGCGTCGCCCACACGCAGGCGCGCATCGTCTGCACGCGCAAGACGACGCCCGGGCAGCGCGCCTTCGAGAAATACGCGGTGCGCTGCGGCGGCGGCTTCAACCACCGCTTCGGGCTCGATGACGCGGTGCTCATCAAGGACAACCACATCGCGGTGGCGGGCGGCGTCGTCCCCGCGCTGCGCGCCGCCAAGGCGGCCATCGGCCACCTCGTCAAGGTCGAGATCGAGGTCGACCGCCTCGACCAGCTCGCCGAGGTGATTGAAGAGGGGGCCGACGTGGTGCTGCTCGACAATATGGCCCCGGACCTGCTGCGGCAGGCGGTGGCCATGGTCGCCGGCCGCCTGCGCACGGAGGCCTCCGGCGGCGTCAACCTCGACACCGTGGCGGCCATCGCCGAGACAGGCGTCGACATGATCTCCGTCGGCGCCCTGACCCACTCCGCCAGCGTCCTCGACCTCGGCCTCGACATCCGCATCGCGTGAGGGACGGGCGGGCCGCAGGCCCGCAACCCCAAACGGGCGGACACCAGTCCGCCAGTTCCCGGAGCCCCGGAGCGATAGCGGAGGGGCATCCGGGATCCAGCGCATGGATGCTGCCGCGAAGCGGCGCTTCATCAGCCTTTTTCACTAAGGCCGCGCTTCGCGCGGACATATTGCGCTAGGCCCCGGATCTGGTTCCGCTTCGCTGCACCAGTCCGGGGACGGGCGGGCCGCAGGCCCGCAACCCAAAGGGCGGACCTCGCCCGCCCGTCCCCGGAGCCCAAAGGGCGGGCCTTCGCCCGCTCGTTCCCGGAGCCCAAAGGGCGGACACCAGTCCGCCCGTTCCCGGAGCCCAAAGGGCGGGCCGGAGGCCCGAACCCCCAACGCCCTCGCGCCTCGCCCCTTCGTTAACCCGCCCGCGCCGGCGCGTTCACCATTCGTCCATTTCACCGTGAAGTGCCGCAAAAGGATGGTTGCAAGAGAACAAAACTCGTACATACTGGGTTCATAGAGCCAACACACAGGAGGGACCCATGTTGCGCACCGTGATCGTCGACATCGCCGAGCTCGCTTCGCTGAGCGCCTTCCTCGGCGCCGTGCTGGTCTGGGCGCGCTTCCTCACCATCTGAGCCGCTGTCCCCAGACACCGCGCCGCCCGCTCTGGACCGGGCCGGCGCGAGCGCCGATGATCCGGCTTCCCATCGGAGACCAGGCAAGTGAGTCGCATTCTGCGTGACGTCGGATTCGTCCATCTGCACGTCCATTCCTCCTTCTCGCTGCTGGAGGGAGCGCTGCGGATCGACGAGCTGAAGAAGCTCGCGCTGAAGGACCACATGCCGGCGCTGGCGCTGACCGACACCAACAATCTGTTCGGCGCGCTGGAGTTCTCCGAAAAGATGTCGGCCGCGGGCATCCAGCCCATCGCCGGCATCGAGCTGGCGGTGGAGACCGGCGACGAGCCGCCGCGCCGCGGCGTCGCCAGCCAGTCGCGCCCAGGCCTCGTGCTGCTGGCGGCCTCCGCCGACGGCTACGCCAACCTGATGCGGCTCGGCTCGCGCGCCTTCCTCGACCCGCCGCCCGGCGAGCCGCCGCACGTGCCGCTGGCCTCGGTGCTCGCCGCCAACGCGGGGCTGATCGCGCTCACCGGCGGGCCGGACGGGCCCATCGACCGGGCGCTCGCCGCCGGCCGCGCGGACCTGGCCGAGGCGCGGCTCGCCGCGCTCGCCGCCGCCTTCCCGGGGCGTCTCTATGTCGAGATCCAGCGCCACGGGGCGGACGAGGAGCGCGCCGTCGAGCCCGAGCTGATCGAGCTGGCCTACCGGATGCGCCTGCCGCTGGTGGGGACCAACGAGCCGTTCTTCGGCAAGCCGGACGACTACGACGCGCACGACGCGCTGCTCGCCATCGCCGAGGGGCGGCTGGTGTCGGACCAGGAGCGCCGGCGCGTCACCCCGCGCCACGACTTCAAGACGCGCGCCGAGATGACGCAGCTCTTCGCCGACCTGCCCGAGGCGGCGGCCAACACGGTCGAGATCGCGCTGCGCTGCGCCTACCGTCCGCGCACCGGCAAGCCGATCCTGCCGCGCTTCACCACCGGCGACCACGAGGACCCCGCCTTGGTGGTGGCGGAAGAGGCGGCGGAGCTGCGCCGTCAGGCGCAGGAGGGGCTCGCCCGGCGCATCGCGGCGCACGGCGTCGCGCCCGGCCTCACCGAGGACGACTACCGCGCGCGGCTCGACTTCGAGCTCTCGGTGATCGAGCGCATGAAGTATCCGGGCTACTTCCTGATCGTCGCCGACTTCATCAAGTGGGCCAAGGCGCACGACATTCCCGTCGGCCCGGGGCGCGGCTCGGGCGCGGGCTCGCTCGTCGCCTACGCCACCACCATCACCGACCTCGACCCGCTGCGTTTCGGGCTGCTGTTCGAGCGGTTCCTCAACCCCGAGCGCGTGTCGATGCCGGACTTCGACGTCGACTTCTGCCAGGACCGGCGCGAGGAGGTGATCCGCTACGTGCAGGGCCGCTACGGGCGCGACCGCGTGGCGCAGATCATCACCTTCGGCACGCTCTTGGCGCGCGGCGTGCTGCGCGACGTCGGCCGCGTGCTGCAGATGCCCTACGGGCAGGTCGACAAGCTGACCAAGCTGGTGCCGCAGAACCCGGCCAACCCCGTCACCCTGGCCCAGGCCATCGAGGGCGAGCCGCGCCTGAAGGCGGCGGCGGACGAGGACCCGGTAGTCCAGCGCCTGCTGGAAATCGCGCAGAAGCTGGAGGGGCTGTACCGCCACGCCTCGACGCATGCCGCCGGCATCGTCATCGGCGACCGCCCGCTCGACGAGCTGGTGCCGCTCTACCGCGACCCCAAGTCCGACATGCCGGTCACCCAGTACAACATGAAATGGGTGGAGCCGGCGGGCCTGGTGAAGTTCGACTTCCTCGGCCTCAAGACGCTGACCGTGCTGAAGACGGCGGTCGACCTCCTGAAACTGCGCGACATCCATATCGACCTCTCGGCCATCCCGCTCGACGACCGGCGCACCTACGAGATGCTGGGGCGCGGCGAGACGGTGGCGGTGTTCCAGGTGGAATCGCAGGGCATGCGCAAGGCGCTGGTGGAAATGCGCGCCGACCGCTTCGAGGACATCATCGCCCTCGTGGCGCTGTACCGCCCGGGCCCGATGGCCAACATCCCGGTCTATTGCGCGCGCAAGCACGGGCTGGAGGACGCCGACTACCTCCACCCCAAGCTGGAGCCGGTGCTGAAGGAGACGCAGGGCGTCATCATCTACCAGGAACAGGTGATGCAGATCGCGCAGATCCTGTCCGGCTACTCGCTCGGCGAGGCCGACCTGCTGCGCCGCGCCATGGGCAAGAAGATCAAGGCCGAGATGGACGCCCAGCGCGTCCGCTTCGTCACCGGCGCGGTGGAGGGCGGCCTCGACCGCCAGCAGGCCGACACGATCTTCGACCTGCTCGCCAAGTTCGCCGACTACGGCTTCAACAAGTCGCACGCCGCGGCCTACGCGCTGGTCGCCTACCAGACCGCCTATCTCAAGGCCAACTACCCGGTGGAGTTCCTGGCCGCGTCGATGACGCTGGACATGTCCAACACCGACAAGCTGTCGGAATTCCGCCGCGAGGCGCAGCGCCTCGGCATCAAGGTCGAGCCGCCCTCGATCAACCGCTCGGGCGTCGCCTTCGACGTCCATGAGGGGGCGATCCGCTACGCGCTGGCGGCGGTGAAGGGCGTCGGCGTGCAGGCGGTGGAGGCCGTCGTGGCGGCGCGCCGCGACGGGCCGTTCCGCGACCTCGCCGACCTCGCCCGCCGGCTCAACCCGCGCCTCGTCAACAAGCGCACGCTGGAAAGCCTGATCTCGGCCGGGGCGCTCGACGAGCTGGAGCCCGACCGCGCCCGCTGCATGGCGGCGCTGGAGTCGATCATGGCGCTCGCCAACCGCGCCCAGGACGAGCAGGCGGCCGGGCAGGCCGACATTTTCGGGGCCGGCGGCGGCGTCGAGGAGCTGCGCGTGCCGCCGTTCCAGCCCTGGCTGCCGTCCGAGCGCCTTCAGCGCGAGTACGAGGCGATCGGCTTCTTCCTCACCGGCCACCCGCTCGACGAGTACGGCGCGGTGCTCGACAAATTACGCGTGCAGCGCTGGAGCGACTTCGCCCGCGCCGTCAAGGCCGGCGCATCGATGGGGCGCGTCGCCGCCACCGTCCTCGACCGGCAGGAGCGGCGCACCAAGTCGGGCAACAAGATGGGCATCCTGGCGCTGTCCGACCAGAGCGGCCACTTCGAGGCCATCCTGTTCCAGGAGGGGTTGAACACCTATCGCGACCTGCTGGAGCCCGGCCGCGCCGTGGTGCTCACGGTGCAGGCCTCCGCCGAGGGCGACGACGTGCGCGCGCGCGTCAACACGGTCGAGCCGCTCGACCAGGCAGCCGCCAAGCTGCCCGCCTTCATGCGCGTCTTCATGCGCGACGAGCGGCCGATGCCGAGCGTCGCCGAGCGGCTGCGCGAGCGCGGCGACGGCGAGGTCGCGCTGGTGCTGATGATCGAGGGCGGCCAGCGCGAGGTCGAGATCAAGCTGCCCGGCCGCTTCAAGGCGACCCCGCAGATCGCCGGCGCGCTGAAGGCGGTGCCGGGCGTCGTGGCGGTGGAGCTGGCCTGACGCGGAGCGGATTCAGAGTGTGAGGTCCGCGCCGCAACGCGCGGAAAGGACTGCGATAAAGCGCGGGTTCGCCCCCGCGGCTTCTGCGTCTCTCTCTCCGGTCGGGCCCCGCGCCGACCGGTGAGGCGGACCTGCGCCGAGGTCCGGCGGGGGCTCCAAGCCGCGCCTCAACGCCGCTCCTTTCTGATCGTCGGGGCGTTGACCGGGGAGGCAGGCCTGCGCCGAAATCGCCGCGCTTCGCCCCGGGCCTCCCGCGGCCCCTGCGCCGCCCGTGGCCGCCGCCCCACGCCCGGTCGAATGGAACCCTCCGGCGCGCTGGGTCGTTCCTGAAGCGCGGCAGCGACGGGGGCGTCGGCCGTCGTCGAAGCTTGCCGCCCGTCCGGACGGCGGGCCGCTGACGCGCGGCGCGGCCGCCGGGGCCGGGCGCGAGATCCCCCTGGACAGACACCGGAGGGACCCATTTTCGCCATCCGCGTCTTCGTTGTGTTCGTGCTCGGCAGCCTCGTCGTCGCGGCGGTGTTCGGCGTGCTTCCGCTGGCGCTCGCCGATCCTGACGGTCTTCCCGACACCCGCGTCGTGCGCGTCGCGGGGCTCGTCGCCACCGCCATGGGCGGCGCGGCGTTGGCCGGGCTCGCCGCCGTCTACGTCATGCGCCGCTGGATGGCGGCGGTTCGCCAGGCCATCGACGACCTGCGCACCGGTCGCCCCGAGGCCCGTCCCGTCGCCCTGGGCGCGCTCGGGGAGGGCGTGCAGAAGGCGCTCGACGAGTTCGACTCGCTGCGCCGGCGCATGGAGGCGGCCGACATCGACTGGACGCCCGAGACGCTGACGCTGGCTCTCGCCAACGAGTTGCCGGGGGCGGAGATCATCGTCGTCTCGAACCGCGAGCCCTACATCCACAACCGCGCGCGTGACGGCGAGGTGTCGCTGCAGATTCCGGCGAGCGGCCTCGTCTCGGCGCTCGAACCGGTGGTGCGCGCCTGCGGCGGCACCTGGGTGGCGCACGGCAGCGGCACGGCCGACCGCGAGGCGGTCGACTCCCACGATCGCGTGGCGGTTCCGCCGGACGACCCCAGCTACACGCTGCGCCGCGTCTGGCTCTCGGACGAGGAACAGGACGGCTACTACTACGGCTTCGCCAACGAGGGGCTCTGGCCGCTTTGCCACATCGCCTTCGTGCGCCCGGTGTTCCGCGAGAGCGACTGGGCCATGTACCGGGCTGTGAACGAGAAGTTCGCCGACGCCGTGGCCGAGGAGGCGCGCGGCGAGGACCCGATCATCCTGATCCAGGACTACCATTTCGCGCTGCTGCCGCGCCTGCTCCGCCAGCGCCTGCCGCGCGCTACCATCATCACCTTCTGGCACATCCCGTGGCCGAACGCGGAGACCTTCGGCATCTGCCCGCACCGCGAGGAGATCATCGAGGGCCTGCTAGGCAGCTCGATCGTCGGGTTCCACACGCAGTTCCACTGCAGCAACTTCCTCGACGCGGTCGACCGCTTCGTCGAGAGCCGCATCGTGCGCGAGACCTCGACCGTCTACTACGGCGGCGACATGACGCGCGTGCGGCCCTATCCGATCTCGATCGCCTGGCCGCCGGCGGCGCTGCGGCGGCAGAAGCCGGTGCCGGAATGCCGCGCGGCGGTGCGCGAGCGGCTCGGCCTGCCGTCCGACATCCGCATCGCGGTCGGCATCGAGCGCTTCGACTACACCAAGGGCATCATCGACCGCATGCAGGCGGTCGACAGCTTCCTCACCGAGCACCCCGAATGGGTCGGCCGCTTCGCCCTGGTGCAGGTGGCCGCGCCGACGCGCAGCAAGCTCGCCAGCTACCGCGCATTGCAGGACGAGGCGCTGGCGCTGGCCGAGGAGATCAACTCCAGGCACGGCGGCGAGGGCTATCGGCCCATCGTGCTGGTGGCCGAGCACCACGAGCCGAACGAGGTCTACGAGCTGTTTCGCGCCGCCGACCTGTGCATCGTGTCCAGCCTGCACGACGGCATGAACCTCGTCGCCAAGGAGTTCGTGGCGGCGCGCGACGACGAGCAGGGCGTGCTGGTGCTCTCCGCCTTCGCGGGGGCTTCGCGCGAGCTGGGCGAGGCGGTCATCGTCAACCCCTATCACACCCACGCGATGGGCGAGGCGATCCTGCGGGCGCTGGACATGCCCGCCGACGAGCAGCGCGAACGCATGATCCTGATGCGGGAACAGGTGCGCGCCCGCAACGTCTACCGTTGGGCCGGCCAGATGCTGCTCGACGCGGCGCGGCTGCGCAAGCGCGAGCGCATCGCCCGGCTCAACGAACGCAGCGAGACAGAAGCGGCCGCCAGCTCCGATGCCTGACGACGACCTCACTCCACCGGGCGCGTGGACCTCGCCGCCCGCGCTGTTCCTCGATTTCGACGGTACGCTGGTCGCCATCGCGCCAACGCCGGACGCCGTCGAGGTCGCGCCGGACCTGGCCGGCGTGCTGGCGCGGCTGCGCGCGCGGCTGGACGGCGCGCTGGCCATCGTCACCGGGCGTCCGGTCGCCGCCATCGACGACTTCCTCGCTCCCCAGCGTTTCGACGTGGCGGGCCTGCATGGGGCCGAGCTGCGGCTGGTCGGGGAGGGGCTGCGGGCGCGCCCGGCCGCGCCGGCGCTGCGCGATTCGGTGTCGCGGCTGCGCGCGGCGGAGGCCGGCGGCCTCGTGGTGGAGGACAAGGGCCGCAGCGTCGCGGTCCACTGGCGGCTGGCTCCGCGGCGGGAGGAGATGGCGCGCATCATGATGCAGCGCGAGGCCGAGCTGCTGGGCCCGGGCTGGCGGCTGCAGGAGGGCAAGTCGGTGCTGGAGCTGCTGCCCGCCGGGGCCAGCAAGGGCGCGGCCATCGCCGGGCTCATGACCCGCCGGCCCTATGCCGGGCGCACCCCGATCTTCATCGGCGACGACGTCACCGACGAGCACGGCTTCGCCGAGGTCGACGCGGCGGGGGGCGTCTCCGTGCGCGTCGGGCCGGGTGAGAGCCGGGCGCGCCGCCGCATCGCCGATCCCGCCGCACTGCTCGCCTGCCTGCGCCGCTGGGCGGCCGGCGGGGAGCCGCCGTTCCAAGAGGACCGTCCAGAGGACCGCTCATGAGTTCGCTCGACCTCGCCGTCATCGGCAACTGCACCATCGCCGCGCTGATCGACAGGCGGGCCCGCATCGTCTGGTCCTGCTTCCCGCGCTTCGACGCCGACCCGGTGTTCTGCCGCCTGCTGGCGGGCGAGGAGGCCCAGGCCGAGGCGATGGGCGGCGACTTCACCGTCGAGCTGGACGGCATGGTCAGTTGCACGCAGTCCTATGTCGAGAATACCGCCGTGCTCGTCTCGGTGATGCAGGACGAGCGCGGGGGCGCGCTCGAGATCACCGACTTCGCGCCCCGCTTCAACCATTACGACCGCACCTTCCGCCCGCCGCAGATCGTGCGCCGCCTGCGCCCGCTGCGCGGCCGCCCGCGCGTGCGCATCCGGCTGCGCCCGCGCTTCGACTGGGGCGCGCGCGCGCCCGACCACACGCGCGGCAGCAATCACCTGCGGTTCGTCGGCCCGCACCAGACGCTGCGCGTCACCACCGACGCGTCGGTCTCCTACGTCATGGAGGGCACGCCCTTCGTCGTCGACCGGCCGATCTCGTTCTTCTTCGGCGAGGACGAGCCGCTGCGGTCAGAGACCGACGCGACGGCGCGGCAGTTCCTGGAGAACACGGTCGGCTACTGGCAGGACTGGGTGCGCTCGCTCTCCGTGCCGTTCGACTGGCAGGAGGCGGTGATCCGCGCCGCGATCACGCTGAAGCTGTGCAACTACGAGGAGACGGGGGCCATCGTCGCGGCGCTCACCACCTCCGTGCCCGAGGCCCCCGGCACGCCGCGCAACTGGGACTATCGCTATTGCTGGCTGCGCGACGCCTATTTCGTCATCCAGGCGCTGAACCGGCTCGGCACCACGCGGACGATGGAGGACTACCTGGCCTACATCGCCAACATCGTCGACGACGCCGAGGCGGCCGGACTGTCGGAGGACTTGCCCCCGCTGTTCGGCATCACCCGGCAGGCGGACCTGGAGGAGCGCTTCGCCCCGGCGCTGCCGGGCTATCGCGGCATGGGGCCGGTGCGCGTCGGCAACGCCGCCTACACGCAGGTGCAGAACGACGTCTACGGCGCGGTCGTGCTGGCGGGCGCGCACGTGTTCTTCGACAAGCGGCTCATCCGCCCCGGGCTGGCGGCCTTGTTCGACCATCTCGAACGACTCGGACGGCGCGCCGCCAAGGTGTTCGACCAGCCCGACGCCGGGCCCTGGGAGCTGCGCACCAAGGCCAGCGTCCACACCTTCTCGGCGGTGATGTGCTGGGCCGCCTGCGACAGGCTCGCCCGCGTCGCCGCCGTCATGGGCCGGGAGGACCGCCGCGAGGTGTGGCAGGCCGAGGCCGACCGCCAGCGCGCCGTCATCGAGGCGCGAGCCTTCAACCCGGCGCTCGGCACGTTCGTGTCGACCTTCGACGGCGCCGACCTCGACGCCACGCTGCTGCTCTTGCAGGAGCTGAACTTCGTGGAGGCGCGCGACCGGCGCTTCGTCGCGACGGTCGAGGCCGTCGGCCAGAAGCTGGCGCGCGGCGACCTGCTGCTGCGCTACGACGTGGAGGACGATTTCGGCCACATGAGCACGGCCTTCATGATCTGCGGCTTCTGGTATGTTGACGCGCTCGCCGCCATCGGCCGGCGCGAGGAGGCCAAGGCGCAGTTCGAGCGCATCCTGGAGAAGCGCAACAGCTTCGGCCTGTTCTCGGAGGACGCCGACTACGAGACGGGCGAGCTGTGGGGCAATTTCCCCCAGACCTACTCCATGGTCGGCCTCATCAACGCCGCCGTTCGCCTCACCCGCAGCTGGGAAGACGCCTACTGAGGCGCTGGGGGTCCCAAAGGGGCGGGCTCCCGCCCGCCCCACGTCCCCGGAATGCCGGAGCGTGAGCGGAGGCATATCCGGGGTCTAGCGCATGAATGCTGCCGCGAAGCGGCGCTTTGTGGCTTTTTCAGCCTCGCGGCTACGGCGCCATCGGGTCGCCGCCGACGCGGCCGTTGGGGTCGTCGAGGGCGGCGATGCGGGCCATGTCGTCGGCGTCGAGGCGGAAGTCGAACACCTCGAAGTTCTCGCGCACGCGCGCCGGGTTCACCGAGCGCGGGATGACGATGAACCCGTTGTCGATGTGCCACCGCAGCACCACCTGCGCCCAGCTCTTGCCGTGCCGCCTTCCGATCTCGGCGAGCGTCGCGTTCTCGTGCAGCCGGCCGCGGCCCAGCGGGCTCCAGGATTCGGTGAGCACGCCGTGGCGGGCGTTGGCCTCTCGCAAAGCGTGCTGCTGGAAGCGCGGGTGCAGCTCGATCTGGTTGAGCGCGGGGGCGACGCCCGTCTCCCCGACGATGCGGTCCAGGTGCTCGGGGGTGAAGTTGGACACGCCGATGGAGATGGCGCGGCCTTCCTCGCGCAGGCGCACGAACGCCTTCCACGTCTCGACATAGAGGCCGAGATGCGGCTTGGGCCAGTGGATCAGATAAAGATCGACCTGCTCCAGCTTGAGCTCGTTCATGCTGGCGTCGAAGGCGCGCAGCGCGTTGTCGTAGCCGTGCTCGGTGCTCTTGAGCTTGGTGGTGACGAAGATCTCGTCGCGCCGCAGGCCGCTGTCGCGCACCGCCTCGCCGACGCCGGCCTCGTTCTCGTAGCCGGCGGCGGTGTCGATGGAGCGGTAGCCGACCGCGAGCGCCTCGCGCACCGCGCGGGCGGTGTCTTGCGGGGGCACCTGCCACACGCCGAAGCCGAGTTGCGGGATGGAATGGCCGTCGTTGAAGACGAGCCGGGGGATGGTCATTCGGGAATCCTTGTCGTGTCGTTCATGGCTGAGGCCGCGCGCGAAGTCGCACACGCGGCCATTGCAGGTCATAGATCGCGCAGGTCGACGCGGTCCACCAGCTCCACCTTCACGCCGTCGGGGTCGCGCAAGAGGCCGATGCGGCCGATCCCGGTGCCGGCGGGCTTGGGCGTGCCGGGCTCGGCGGGCACGCCGTGGTCCGCGAAGTAGCGCAGCGCCTCGTCGACATTGGGCACGCGCAGCGCGAAATGGCCGAAGATCGGCCCGGTGGTGTCCGGCGTCGGCCGGTGCAGCAGCTCCAGCACGTCGTAGTCCCAGTTGAGGTAGACGATCTGGAGTTGGGTGGCGGGGACCTCCATGGTCTTCAGCACTGACATGCCCATCACGTCGCGGTAGAGCTTCATCGCCCCGTCGAGGTCGTTGGCGAGCACGGAGTAGTGGTCGAACGACTTGATGACGGGGTGGTCGATAATGCCCTCGCGCGTCTTGACGTCGCGCTGGATCAGCTCGACGCGCGCGCCGTTCGGGTCGCTGAAGAAGGCGAGCCGGCCGACGCCGGAGCCGGCGACCTTGGGCGCCACGAGGCCCTTGTAGCCGAGGCCGGTGAGGCGGGCGTAGTCGGCGTCGAGGTCGTCCGTCATGAAGGCGATGTGGGTGATGCCGAACGTCTCCGTCTCCGGCGGATCGGGCCGGTGCAGCAGCTCGATCATGCCGCCGGCGATCTGCAGGTAGACGACGTCGGTCTTCGTCGGCGGGATGAAGCCGCGATAGACGATCTTCGCGCCCATCAGCCCCTGGTAGAAGGCGAGCGAGGCCTCGAGGTCTCGGACGACGATGCCGAAATGGTTGAGTTCGTGGATCACGGGCGGTCCTTTCGGGTCGGGGCGTCTGGTGGTCGGGCTGGCGCGGGGAGGCCGTCAGGGACGGCCCCAGCGCGTGGGCGTGACGGTGATGTTGGGGATGTGCAGGCGCGCCGGCCGCTCGATCAGCCACAGCACGATCTCGGCGATGTCGGAGGCGCGGATCATGGTGGCGCGGCGGGCGTCGTCCGGCGGCTCGGCCTTGTGGGTCCAGATGGTGGTGTCGACCGCGCCGGGGCTGACGGCGGTGACGCGCACGTTCGAGCCCTGGTACTCCTCGATCAGCGACTCGGTGAGCGCGCGCACGCCGAACTTCGAGGCGGCGTAGACGCCGACCGTCGGCTTGGCGGCGTAGGAGGCGGTGGACTGGATGTTGACGACCGTCGCCTCGTCCGAGCGCTCCAGGTGGGGCAGGGCGGCGCGGCACATCAGGTAGGTGCCGGTGAGGTTGATGTCGACGATGCGCCGCCACTCGGCCGGGTCGCTGTCGGCGAGGCGGCGGTTGGCCCGCATGCTGACGCCGGCGCTGTTGACCAGCGCGTCGAGGCCGCCGAGCCGCTCGGCCGCCGCCGCGACGGCGCGGTCGACGTCGGCCTCGCGGCTGACGTCGGCGGGGATCGTGGTCAGCCGCTCGCGCGTAGGCTCGGGCGTCGAGGCGGCGAGCGCCGCCAGCCGGCCTTCGTCGCGCGACAAGGCGGCGACGCGCCAGCCGGCGTCGAGGAGCGCGGCGACGCAGGCCTGGCCGATGCCCTGGCTGCCGCCCGTCACCAGGGCTGATTTCGGACGCGTCATCCCTTGACCGCTCCCTCGCTGAGGCCGCGCACGAGCATTTTCTGCGCGATCGAGAATACGACGAGGGCCGGCAGGCTCATGACGATGGAGGCGGCCATCAGCTCGCCCCAGCGTATGCCGTTCTCGTCGATGAAGAAGGCGAGCGCGACCGACAGCGGCCGCCGGCTCAATCCGTTGGTGAACACCAGCGCGAACAGGAACTCGTTCCACGCGATGATGAAGGAGTACATGGCCACCGCCGCCAGCGCCGGCCGCGAGATCGGGATGACGACGAGCCACAGCAATTGCGGCAGCGAGCAGCCGTCCATGATGGCCGCCTCCTCGATCTCGATCGGGATGTTGTCGAAGAAGCCCTTCAGCATCCAGATCGCGACCGGGAAGATCGCCATGAGATAGACGAGCACGAGGCCCGGATAGGTGTTCATCAGGTCGAGCCAGCGCAGCGTCACGAAGAACGGCACGATGACGACGACGCGCGGGAACAGCTTGGTGAACAGCAGCGACCACAGCAGCGTGTCGCGGCCGGGGAAGCGGTAGCGCGAGAAGCCGTAGGCGCCGAGCACGCCCACCACCAGCGCGATGGCGGTGGTCGCGAGCGCGATCACCAGCGTGTTGAGGAAGCTGGAGAACAGTGCCGGGTTGGCGAATACCGCGGCGAAGTTCTCCAGCGTCGCGGGGGAGGGGATCCACACCGGCGGGAAGGCGTAGACCGCCTCCTTCGTCTTCAGCGCGGTGCTGACTCCCCAGGCGAGCGGCAGCAGGCTGAAGGCGACGAAGGCGAACGCCAGCGTCCAGATCAGCAGACGGTGGCCCCACACGCGCAGCAGCTGGCGCAGCGTGCGGCGGCGCGGCGGGTCGACGGCGGCGCGAAGCCGCCCGGCGGGCGCGTCGGCGGCGAGGCTCATGCCAGTCCCTCCCGGCGCTGGCGCTGCGCCGCGCGGCTCGCCGCTCCGTAGAAGACGAAGACGACCAGCACCGCGATGAACATCAGCACCGACAGCGCCGAGGCGACGCCGAGGTTGAACGCGCCGAAGCCGGTCTTGTAGATCTCCAGCCCCCAGATCTGCGTCGCCTTGGCCGGCCCGCCGCCGGTCATGATGACCAGCGTGTCGAACGAGTTGAGGCCGCTGACGATCTCCAGGATCAGCGCCACCACCAGCACCGATTTCAGCGAGGGCAGGGTGATGTAGCGGAACAGCTGCCAGGCGTTGGCGCCGTCGATGCGCGCCGCCTCGTAGAGCTCCTGCGGCACGCCCTGCAAGCGCGCGAGGATCAGCAGCATGACGAAGGGAAAGCCCGCCCAGCCATAGGCGACGATGACGGCGAGCATGGCGGTGTCGGGGCTGCCGAGCCAGTTCAGCGCCCAGCTCTCCAGCCCCCAGGCGCGCAGCGACTGGTTGAGCACGCCGCTGTCGGTCTGGAAGATCCAGCGCCAGAGATTGGCCCCCACTACCGAGGGGATCGTCCACGGCAGGATCACCAGCGCCCGCAGCCACACCGTGCCGGGCACGCGCGCGTTGAACACCAGCGCCGCCGCCAGCCCCAGCGAGATCCGGAAGACGACGATGCCGGCCACCCACACCAGCGTCCGCTGCGCCAAAGGCAGCGTGTCGGGGCTGCTCAGGATGCGCGCGAAATTGTCGAGGCCCACGAAGGTGGTGCGGAAGCTCGGCAGCTGCACCCGGCTGACGCTGAAATAGAGCGTCTGCAGCACCGGGTAGAGCATCATCAGCAGGATCAGGACGACGGCCGGGGCGACGAGCATGTAGCCCGGTCCCCACTCGCGCCAGCGCGCCCGCCAGGACTGCCGCAACGGCAGGTCCGCCTCGCGGGGCGCGCCGCCGCCGAGCCGGCCCGGCGTGGCCCGGGACAGGCTCACGCCCCCAGCTCCCTCGCGACGCGGGCGAAATGCGGCACGGCGATGTCGGCGTCGGCGATCTCGGGGTGCCAGCCCTTCTCCCATTCGAAATGCACGAAGCCGGCGTAGCCAGCCGCCTTCAGCACCTCGAAGAACGAGGCGATGGGCACGCTGCCCTCGCCGGTGAGCGCGAAGTCGAAGCCGGAGCGGTCGGCCTTGTAGCTGTCCTTGACGTGGACGTGGCGGATGCGCGGGCCGAGCGCGGCCCATGTGTCGCGCGCCATCTCGCCGTGGCGATGGGTGTGCAGCGTGTCCCACAGCACGGCGAGCCTCTCGTCGCAGCCGCGCCGGTAGAGGTCGAGCACGCTGGCGGACGTCGAGAAGTCGTCGTGCGTCTCGAGGATGCTCTCGACGCCATGCTCGGCGGTGATGGCGGCGACCTCGCCGAGCCCGAGCGCGATGGCGTCCAGCGTCGCCTCGCGGTCCTGGGCGGGCGGCAGCGGGCCGCCGAACACGCGCATATACGGCGCGCCGAGCCCGGCGGCGATGGAAGCGTTGACCCGCGCCGCCTCCTTCTGCTTGTCGCGGACTTCGGGGTCGAGCGCGTTCATGCGCACGCCCGAGCCGATGACCACGACCTTCAGCCCGGCGTCCTCGAAGCGCCTTCGCGTCTCGCCGAGCCGGGACGGCGCGAGTTCGGGCAGCGAGGCGAGATCGACGGTGCCGTGCAGGAAGCGGATCTCGATGCCCTCGAGCCCGCTGCTCCGCGCCAGCGCGATCACCTCGTCGATGCCGGCGTTCGGGCAGGCGATCGTGCTGAAGCCCAGTCGCATCGCGTCCTCTCCATGGAATCGGGTGGCGCGCGGGGGCCGCCCGCGCGCCGAAGGCCGGCGGCGCTCAGGCGTTGTCGGCGATGATCCGCTTCATCTCGGCGGCGGAGGCGTCGGCCGCCTGCTGCGGCGTCATCTGCTTCACCAGCACCTTCTGGAGGTTGGTGAGGATGGCGGTCTGCATCTCGAACCAGCCCGCCACCGAGGGCACGGAGCGCGCGTCGGGCTCGGCCTCGACGAAGATCTGCCACTTGGGCTCGTTCCACGGCGGCAGCTTGCGGGCCTTGAGGCTCGCCGGGAAGCGGTTCATCACCTGCGCCTGGATCTCGGGGCGGGCGAGCCAGGCGAGGAACAGCTTGGCCCCGTCCGGGTTCTTGGCGCCCACCGGAACGCCCATCGTCCAGCCGCCGGCGCGGTTGATCTTGTCGGGCGCGAGCACCGCGCCCCACTTCACGTTGGGCTTCTGCAGCAGCGCGTCGAAGGTGTTGGAGGAGGACGAGATGAGCCCCACCTTGTTCGCCTCGAACAGCGGCATCAGGTCGCGCGTCGTCGAGAAGTTCGGCGTGCCTTCCGGCGCGGCCCCGTACTTCACGTAGAAGTCCGACCAGTAGGTGATCGCCTTCACCGCCTCCGGCGTGTTGATGGCCGGGGCCTTTTCGTCGGGGGTCAGGAAGTCGCCGCCGAAATACCAGAGGATCGGGCAGAAGAAGGAGAGCACGTTCGAGGGGTCGCTGAGGTCGGCGGGCACGCCCATGCCGTACTGCTCGCCCTTGATGGTGAGCTTGCGCGCGATGGCCACGAGATCGTCGTGCGTCCAGCCGGCCTGCGGATAGGGGACGCCGGCTTTGTCGAACACGGTCTTGTTGTAGTAGTACACCTCCGGCCCGCCGCGTGCTGGAATGGCGTATTGCACGCCCTTGAAGCGGCCGGCGTTCCACACCGCCTTGGAGATGTCGGACACGTCGAGCTTGGCGGCCACATCGTCGAGCGGCTGCAGCAGGCCCTTGGCCGCGACGGTCGAGACCCAGGTCGTGTCGACGTCGATGATGTCGGGCGGCGTGCCGCCGAGCGCGGCTGTGCTGAACTTGTCGAGGTAGCCGTTGATCGGCAGCGGCTCGAAGGCGAGCTGGACGTCGGGATAGTCGGCCTGCCACAGCTTCTGCGTCAGCGGCACCTGCGGCGCCCACCAGCTGCCGACCCAGATCGTCACCGTGCCGCTGGGCTTCTTGCCCTGCGCCGCGAGCCGTCCGCCCGACGCGGCCACCGCGCCCGCCGCGAGCATTCCCCCGAGAACATGCCGTCGGGGCCATTGCATGACGCCGTCCATGTCGCTCCTCCCGTGCTGCCCGGACCGCCTCGCGGCCGGATGACGCCTTCGCGTGGGGCGCCGTTGGGAGGGAGTGTGCAAGCGATTGCCAAAGCTGTCAAACGGGGAAACATTACAAATGCCGCACCAATAATGTCGTTCCCGCCGTGAAAACGGGAATTGCAAAGCTCACCGGCCCGACTATTCTAGGCAACAAACGATGGCAACGGGTTGCCATCCATTTCGGGACGGCGAATGGCGAGACGGCGAGGCACGGAACCGGGACCCGCGACGATCTCCGACGTGGCGCGCCGCGTCGGCGTGGCGACGTCCACCGTTTCGCGGGCGCTGACCCGGCCGGGCCGCGTCAGCGACGCGCTGCGCCTGCGCGTCCTCGCCGCCGCGGCGGAACTCGGCTACCAGCCCAATCCGCAGGCCCGCTCGCTGACCTCCGGCCGCACCGGATGCGTCGCGCTGCTCGTGCAGGACGTCACCAACCCCTATTTCTGCGGCCTGATCCGCGGCACGCAGACACAACTGCGCTCGCGCGGCTACCGCCATCTGCTCGTCGACCTGGAGAACAACGACGAGATCGAGGAGGCCGCGCTCGCCGAACTGCCCTCGGCCGTCGACGGCATGGTCGTCATGGGCGCGCACGTGTCGGACGACCGGCTGCGCGAGGTGGCGCGACGCGTGCCCGTCGTCGTCATCAACCGCGAGCTGGACGGCGTGCCGAGCGTGGTTGTCGACACGCCCAGCGCGCTGGAAGACGCGCTGCAATACCTCGTGTCGCTCGGTCATCGCCGCATCGCCTACGCGGCCGGCCCCAAGCCCTCGTGGTCGAGCCGCAAGCGCTGGGCCGCCCTGCAGGGGGCGGCGGAGCGCCTGGGCGTGACGTGCGAGCGCATCGGCCCGTTCTCGCCGGGCAAGCTGGCCGGCGCTGCGGCGGCGGACGCGGCGCTGCATATCGGCGTCACCGCCTGCATCTTCTTCAACGACCTGCTCGCCATCGGCGCGCTCAAGCGCTTCGCCGAGCGGGGCGTCGCGGTGCCGGGCGACATCAGCGTGGTGGGCTGCGACGACATCTTCGGCGCGGATTTCTGCAACCCGCCGCTCACCACCATCACCGCGCCCACCGAGCAGGTCGGCCGCACCGCGACCGACATGCTGCTCGCTCGCCTCCACCCCGGCGACGCCGAGACGGCCGCCCTGCCGGAGAGGGTGAAGCTGCCGGCCCCGCTCACCATCCGGGCTTCGGTCGCCTCCGCGCGCCCGGCCCAAGCCGAGCCCGCGCCGCCCCGGCCCGCGGCGGCGCTCGGCGAAACCGTGTCCTGAGCCTCCCCTGAGAGAAGAGACCCCATGTATCTCGGCACCCAGAACGTCGCCCGCGACGACGACGATTTCCGCGTCATGGCCCAGCTCGGCATCCGCCATGTCTGCGCCGACCCCGCCGGCAACCCGCACCACT
The DNA here is from genome assembly GCF_024294805.1 of Alsobacter ponti. Lineage (GTDB taxonomy): Bacteria > Pseudomonadota > Alphaproteobacteria > Rhizobiales > Beijerinckiaceae > Alsobacter > Alsobacter ponti. The sequence continues at coordinate 188,257 of NZ_JANCLU010000005.1, read as the reverse complement.
GGACGCTCGACGATTTGAAACGCCATCGCGACCGCGTCGAAGCGCTCGGTCTGACGCTCGACATGGTGCAGCTGCCGCTCAGCTCGCGGCCGATCGAGGAGCAGTACAGCCCGGACATCCTCACGAAGGGCCCGGACCGCGACCGGCAGATCGACTCCGTCTGCCGGCTGATCGAGCGGGTGGGCGAGGCGGGCATCCCGTCCGTCAAGTACAACCTCAACATCATCGGCATCCCGCGCACCGAGCGCGAGACCGGGCGCGGCGGCTCGTCGAACTCCGCCTTCCGCTGGGAGAAGGCGGACCCGAACGCCCCTCCCGGCCTCGCCGGCGTCGTGTCGGAGGACGAGAACTGGGAGCGCATCGACTACTTCCTCGAGCGCGTCGTGCCGGTGGCGGAGGCGGCGAAAGTGCGCCTCGCCTGCCACCCGCACGATCCCTACACGCCGCCCGGCTATCGCGGCGTGACGCGCGTGCTCGGCACGGTAGATGGGCTGAAGAAGTTCGTGCTGATGCGCGAGAGCCCGTATCACGGCCTCAATTTCTGCCAGGGCACCGTGGGCGAGATGCTGGACGACCCGGCCGCCGAGATCGACGACGTGATCCGCTGGTTCGGCCAGCGCGGCAAGCTGTTCAACGTCCACTTCCGCAACATCAAGGGGCGCAAGCTCTCCTTCGTGGAGGTGTTCCCCGAGGAAGGCGACATGGACATGCTGAAGAGCATCCGGGTCTATGCCGAGGTCGGCTACAAATACATGATCATGCCCGACCACGTGCCGAAGATCAGCGGGCGCGACCCGGAGATGACCGCCTTTGCCTTCACCTACGGCTACATCGCCGCACTGCTGCAGGCGGCCGAGGAGGCCTGGCCCGGCTCCGTCGAGCGCTGAGCCGGACGGCAAGGGGGCAGGCGGGGACCGCCGGCCGCAAACAAAAATGGGCCGCCGGTCGATGCCGGCGGCCCAAGTCAAACAGGGAGGCGTAAGAAGCGCCTCGGCGCTATTGATACCAAAACGGCATCGCGTGCATAGCGTTTTTGTGGGGGTCGCGGTCAAATTTTCGTAGACCTTCGTCGAATGGCTTCGGCTTGCCAAGCGCGCCTGAGTGGTGTCGGATGCCAAAATCGGGCCGAAAAACGGCTGAATTGGGCGGGAGGACGGGATGCGCGCGGGATTCGGGTTGATCTTGGGGGCGGCGCTGGCCGCCTCGGCCGTGCCGGGCGCGCGGGCCGCCGATCTGAAAATCGCGCTGATCGCCGGCAAGACGGGACCGCTCGAAGCCTACGCCAAGCAGACCGAGACGGGCCTGATGATGGGCCTGGAGTACCTCACCAAGGGGACGATGCAGCTCGGCGACCGCAAGATCACGGTGATCGTCAAGGACGACCAGCTGAAGGCCGACCTCGCCAAGACGCTGCTGGAGCAGGCCTACGCCGACGACAAGGTCGACCTCGCCATCGGCACCTCGTCCTCGGCCGCCGCGCTCGCCATGCTCCCGGTGGCGGAGGAGATGGGCAAGGTGCTGATCGTCGAGCCGGCGGTGGCCGACGCGATCACCGGCGAGAAGTGGAACAAGTACATCTTCCGCACCGCCCGCAACTCGACGCAGGACGCCTACGCCGCCGCCGCCGCGATCCCCGCCGAGGGCGAGGTGAGCATCGCCACGCTCGCGCAGGACTACGCGTTCGGCCGCGACGGCGTCGCCGCGCTCAAGGACGCGCTGAAGGCGATTCGCCCCAACGCCAAGGTCGTGTTCGAGGAGTACGCGCCGCAGACCACCACCGACTTCACCGCCTCCGCCCAGCGCCTGTTCGACGCGCTGAAGGACAAGCCCGGCCGCAAGATCATCCCGATCATCTGGGCCGGCCAGCACCCGCTGGCCAAGATCGCCGACCTCAAGCCCGAGCGCTTCGGCATCGAGATCGCGCCCGGCGGCAACATCCTGCCGGTGATGAAGCTCTACAGGGCCTATCCGGGCCTGGAAGGCGCGATCTACTACTACTGGGACTTCCCCAAGAACGCGATGAACCAGTGGTTCGTCACCGAGCACGTGAAGCGCTACGGCGCGCCGCCGGACTTCTTCACCGCCGGCGGCTTCGCCGCCGCCTCCGCCGCGCTGGCCGCCGTGCAGAAGGCGGGCGGAACCGACCCGGACAAGCTCGTCGCCGCCATGGAGGGCCTGACCTTCGATACGCCCAAGGGGCCGATGACCTTCCGCAAGGAGGACCACCAGGCCCTGCAGGAGATGTATCACTTCAAGGTCAAGAAGGACGGCAAGGACGACAACGACCTGCTGGAGCTGGTCGCCACCATCCCCGCCGACAAGCTGCCGATCCCGATCCGCAACAAGCGCTGAGCGGGACGCCCCGCGCGTGGCCGCGCCGGCGCTCGAGACGCGCGACCTCACCGTCCGGTTCGGCGGCCACGTGGCCGTCGACGGGGTGAGCTGCGCCTTCGAGGCCGGCACGCTCACCGCCATCGTCGGCCCCAACGGGGCTGGCAAGACGACCTGGTTCAACCTGATCTCCGGCCAGCTGCCGGCGACCTCCGGGCGCGTTCTGCTCGGCGGGCGCGACATCTCCGGCCTGCCGGCCTCGTCGCGCACGCGGCTCGGGCTCGGCCGCGCCTTCCAGCTGACCAACCTGTTCCCCGGGCTCAGCGTGCGCGAGAACGTGCGCCTCGCCGTGCAGGCGCGGGCCGGCGCGGGGGCCGATTTGCTGCGCCGCTGGACGCATCGGCGCGACCTCATCGACGAGGCCGAGGACATTCTCGAGCAGGTCCGCCTCTCCGGGCGGGCCGGCACGCTCGCCGCCGAGCTGCCGGACGGCGACCAGCGCAAGCTGGAAGTCGCGCTGCTGATCGCGCTGCGCCCGCGCGTCTTCATGTTCGACGAGCCGACGGCCGGCATGAGCGTCGACGAGGTGCCGACCGTGCTGTCGCTGATCCAGGACCTGCGCCGGCAAGGCGACCGCGCCATCCTGCTCGTCGAGCACAAGATGGACGTGGTGCGCTCGCTGGCCGACCGCGTCGTGGTGCTGCACAACGGCGCGCTGGTCGCCGACGGCCCGCCGGCCGAAGTGATGGAGTCGGCGGTGGTGCGCGAGGCCTATCTGGGGCTGGAGGCGGCGCTCGATGAGTGAGCCGATCCTGCGGCTCGAGGGCGTGGAGACGCGCATCGGCCCCTACCACATCCTGCACGGCGTCAGCTTCGACGTGCCGGCCGGCGAGCTGACGCTGCTGCTCGGCCGCAACGGCGCGGGGAAGACGACGACGCTGCGCACGATCATGGGCCTGTGGCGCGCCAGCGCCGGGCGCGTGCTGTTCGACGGCCGCGACATCACCGCCCTGCCGACGCCCGACATCGCCCGCGCCGGCCTCGCCTACGTGCCGGAGAGCATGGCCGTGTTCTCCGACCTCACGGTGCGCGAGAACATGGTGCTGGCGGCGCGCTCCGGCCCGCTCGACTCCGCGCGGCTGGACTGGATCTTCGGCCTGTTCCCGGCGCTGCGGCGGTTCTGGCAGTCGCGGGCCGGCGTGCTGTCGGGCGGCCAGAAGCAGATGCTCGCCATCGCGCGCGGCCTCGCCGAGCCGCGCCGGCTGCTGCTCGTCGACGAACCGACCAAGGGCCTCGCGCCCGCCATGGTGCGCAACATGGTGGAGGCGTTCCGGCAGGTGAAGGCGGCCGGCGAGACCATCCTGCTCGTCGAGCAGAACTTCCACGCCGCCTCGGCGCTGGGCGACGACGTCGCCGTGATGGACAACGGCACGGTCGTCCACAGCGGGCCGATGCGCGCGCTCGCCGCCGACGCCGCCCTGCAGCAGAGCCTTCTCGGCCTCAGCCTGGACCAGCATCAGTGACCGACCTCGGCGCGACAACCCCCGCTTCTCTCCCCGCGCCCCGGCGCGACTGGGCGGCGCTGCTGCTGTGCCCGGTGCTGATGGCGGCGGCGCTGCCGCTCGTGGGCAGCGCCTCCTCGTGGGTGACGCTGACGGCGGCCGGGCTCGCCATGGGCATGATGATCTTCCTGATGGCCTCCGGCCTGACGCTGGTCTTCGGCCTGATGGACGTCATCAATTTCGGCCACGGCGTTTTCATCTCCATCGGGGCCTACGCGATGCTGCTGGTGCTGGGCCCGCTCGCCGGCTGGGCGGAGGCGGATTCGCTGCCCCTCAACCTGGCGCTGCTGGCGGTGTGCATCGTCGTGGCGATGGCGGTGACGGCGGCGCTCGGCCTGGTGTTCGAGCGCGTCATCATCCGCCCGGTCTATCGCAGCCACCTCAAGCAGATCCTCGTCACGATGGGCGGCATGATCGTGGCCGAGCAGGCGATCCACGTCGTGTGGGGCGCGTCGCCGGTGGCGATCCGCCTGCCGGAGGCGTTCCGCGGCGCCATCGTCATCGGCGACGCCGCGGTGGAGCGCTACCGCGTCGTGGCGGTGGCCATCGGCCTCGTCGTGTTCGCCGGCATGAGCCTCGTCCTCAATCGCACGCGGCTCGGGCTCTTGATCCGCGCCGGCGTCGAGAACCCGGAAATGGTCGAGGCGCTGGGCTACCGCATCCGCCGGCTGTTCGTGGGCGTGTTCGTGGCGGGCTCCGCGCTGGCGGGGCTCGGCGGCGTGATGTGGGGGTTCTACCGGCAGACGCTGACGGCGGGCATGGGCATGGAGGTGATGGTGCTGGTGTTCATCGTCATCATCATTGGCGGGCTCGGCTCGGTGGGCGGCTGCTTCGTCGGCTCGCTGCTGGTGGCGCTGGTGGCCAACTATGTCGGCTTCCTCGCGCCCAAGCTGGCGCTCGTCTCCAACATTCTCGTCATGGCGCTGGTGCTGGCGTGGCGGCCGCAGGGCCTGTTCCCGGTGGCGCGGCGATGAGCGGCGGGCGGGGCGGCGTGCTGGCCGCGCTCCTGTCCGACGACGGGCCGCGCTCGCGCGTGCTGGCCGTGCTGCTGCTCGCCATCGCGGCGGGGCTGGCGGCGACGCCCTTCGTGTTCCCCGGCAGCCAGCCGATCGGCGCGGCGGCCAAGATCTGCGTCTTCATCATGCTGGCGGCGAGCTACGACATCCTGCTCGGCTACACCGGCGTGGTGTCGTTCGCGCACACCATGTTCTTCGGCATCGGCGGCTACGGCGTCGCCATCGCGCTCGACAGGCTGGGTCCGGGCTGGGGACAGGTGGCGCTCGGCGTCGTGGCGGCGCTCGGCCTGTCCTGCGTGCTGGCGCTGGCCATCGGCCTCATCTCGCTGCGCGTGCGGGCGATCTTCTTCGCCATGATCACGCTGGCGGTGGCGAGCGCCTTCCTCGTCCTCGCCTCGCAATTGTCGACGCTGACGGGCGGGGAGGACGGGATTTCGTTCCAGCTCCCCGGCGAGCTTCGCCCGGCCTTCCGGCCGTTCGCCGAGCCGGTGCTGGGCCTCGCCATCAACGGGCGGGTGCTCGCCTACTACATGATCCTCGCCGTCACCGTGCTGGTGTTCCTCGGCCTGCTGCGCGTCGTCAACTCGCCGTTCGGGCGCGTGCTGCAGGCGATCCGCGAGAACGAGTTCCGCGCCGAGGCGCTGGGCTATCGTGTCGTCGCCTACCGCACCGCCGCGTCGGTCATCTCGGCCTGCGCGGCCACCGTGGCGGGGGCGATGCTGGCGCTGTGGCTGCGCTACAACGGGCCGGACACGACGCTCTCCTTCTCCATCATGATCGACGTGCTGCTGATGGTGGTGATCGGCGGCATGGGCACGCTCTACGGCGCGGTGGTCGGCGCGACGCTGCTGGTGCTGGCGCAGACCTACTTGCAGGCGGTGATGGCCAAGGCCAGCGCGGCGGCGGCCGGCGCGCCCATCGTCGCCGCCATCCTGCATCCGGACCGCTGGCTGCTCTGGCTCGGCGTGCTGTTCGTGCTGAGCGTCTACTTCTTCCCGACCGGCGTGGTCGGGCGGCTGCGCGGCGGGCGCTGAACCCCGCCGGCGTCGCGGATCGCCCGCCACAGCTTTTCCGGCGTCGCCGGCATGTCGACGTGGAGGACGCCGAGCGGAGCCAGCGCGTCGACGATGGCGTTGATGACGGTGGGCGTGGCGGCGATGGCCCCGGCCTGGCCCGCCCCCTTCGCGCCGATCGGGTTGGACGCCGTCGGCGCGCCGCGAAAGCGCACCTCGAGGCGCGGCAGGTCGGCGGCGCGCGGCATGGCGTAGTCCATCCACGTGGCGGTGAGGGCCTGCCCGCTGTCGGGCTCGTAGACGATCTGCTCCATCAGCGCCTGCCCGATGCCCTGCGCGAGGCCGCCCTGCACCTGGCCCTCGGTCAGCAGCGGGTTCACCATCGCGCCGAAATCGTCGACGGCGAGATAGGAGACGAGGTTCGCCACGCCGGTCGCGGGGTCGATCTCGACCTCGGCGACGTGGCAGCCGCTCGGGAAGGTGTAGAGGTCGATGGCGTGCGCGCCGTGGCCTTCCAGCGCGGCGTCGGGCAGGGCGCGCGCCAGCGCGGCGAGCGTCAGCGAGGCCGCTCCGGCGGGCGCGCCCTCGCGGTGGAACGTCCCGCCCTCGAACGCCAGCTTGTCCCCGCCAGCCTGCAACAGCGGCGCGGCGGCGGCGCCCGCCTTGTCCAGCAGGTCGTCGACGGCGAGCAGCAGCGCCGTGCCGCCCATGTGCAGCGAGCGCGCGCCGCCGTGTCCGCCCCCGCGCGGCACGCGGCTTGTGTCGGCCTGGACGTAGCGGAACGCCTCCATCGGCAGGCCGAGCCGCGAGGCGGCCAGCTGAACGAAGCTCGTCTCGTGGCCCTGGCCATTGGATTGCGTGCCGACGGCCAGCTCGATCGACCCGTCGGGGAGAAGGCGCGCCCACGCCTCCTCGCCCGGCGGCCCGCGCGACGTTTCGAGGAAACACGCCACCCCCAGCCCGCGCAGCAGGCCCCGGCGGGCCGCGGCCTCTCGGCGGGCGGGAAAGCCGTCGCGGTCCGCCGCCGCCAGCGCCGCGTCCAGCGCGCCGGCGAAGTCGCCGGAATCGAGGCGCGCGCCCATCGCCGTCACGTGCGGCGTGGCGCGGATCAGATTGCGCCGCCTCAGTTCGGCGGGATCGCGGCCGAGCCGCCGGGCCGCGATGTCGACCAGCCGCTCGATGGCGTAGTTCGCCTCCGGCTTGCCGGCCCCGCGATAGGCGTCCACCGGGGCGCTATTGGTGTAGGCGCCGCGCACGTCCATGGCGACGGCCGGGATGTCGTAGAGCCCGCCCATCGCCGGCAGCGCGGCGGTGGTGGCGGGGCCGGGACCCAGCGAGCTGGCATAGGCCCCGAGGTCGGCCAGCGTCTCCACGCTGAAGGCGAGGAAACGTCCGTCCTCGTCGAGAGCGAGGCGCGCGGTGGTGAGGTTGTCGCGGCCATGCGCGCCGCCGGTGAAGTCCTCGACCCGCTCGGCGATCCAGCGAACCGGCGCGCCGAGCCGCCGCGCCGCCCAAAGCGTCAGCGCGTATTCGGGATAGGAGACGTTCTTCATGCCGAAGCCGCCGCCGACGTCGTGGCACACCACGTCGATCAGCTCCGGCGCGACGCCGAGCGTCTGCGCCATCTCGCGGCGGATCTGGTGGACCGACGCGCCGCTGAGTTCGAGCCGCCAGCGGCCCGCCTCGGCGTCCCAGCTTCCGATGGCGCCGCGTGGCTCCAGAGCCGCGGCGGCGACGCGGCTGTTGACGAGATCGAGCGAGACGATGTGCGCGGCCGAGCGCATGGCCCGCGCCACGGCGTCGGCGTCGCCGCGCCGGAAATGGAAGGCGAGATTGCCGGGCGCTTCGTCCCACAGGGCGGGCGCGCCGGGGGCGAGCGCGGCGCGCGCGCCGACCGCCGCGTCGCGCTCAGCGTAGGAGACCTCGATGCGCTCCAGCGCGTCGAGCGCGGCGGCGCGGTCCTCGGCGACGACGAACGCCACAGGGTCGCCGACATGCCGAACCCGGTCGCAGCACAGCGGCCAGCGCGGCGGGACCACGAACCCGTCGCCCGGCGCCAGCGCAGCCGAGCAGGGCAGGGGGCGTAGCCCATCGGCCACGAGGTCGCGCCCGGTGAGCACGGCGCGCACGCCCGGCGTCACCAGCGCCTCGCTCGCGTCGATGGAGAGGATGTCGGCGTGGGCGTGCGGCGAGCGCAGCACGACGCCGACGAGCTGGCCGTCGGCGGGGATGTCGTCGAGGAAATGGCCCTCGCCGCGCAGGAAGCGCGCGTCCTCGCGCCGGCGCAGCGAGCGCGGGTCGTCGGCCGGCGACGCCACCGCGTCCGCTTCGCTTCGCTCCCGCCGCCGATCCATGCCGAATCCCGCTCCCGTCCCGGCCCAGTCAGGCCGGAAATCGGGCGCGGGCGCAACCGCCGGGGATGCCGGGCTGCCGCGCGCCCGGCGGGCGGGGCTTCGCTCAGGCCGGGTAGTTGTCCGGGTTCACGCCGCAATCCTGCAGGAACTTCTTCACCTGCATCACCTCGCCCTTGGGCATCGTGTGGTTGGCGTTGTGGAACGCCGCGTTGTGGCCGTTCAGCGTCACGCCGACGCGGCTGCCGGTCTTGTTGTCGACCTCCGCCCCCAGCTCGCCGAACACGCTGAGCACGTCCTTGAAGTCGATGTTCGCGCTCACCGGATGGGCGAAGATGGCCTGCAGGACCTTGCGATGATGGTGGTTCATGTCTCGCCTTCGTTGCGGATTGGTAATGAGGTCAGCTTGATCCGCCGCGGGCCGCGCGGTCCTTGACCTGCCTCAAGCCGAGCCTTTGCCGCGCGCCCGGCTTGAAAATCGGCCAGGCCGGACCCATCTCGCAGGCGCGGACCGGGCCCCTCTGGCAGTCGATCAAGCGGCTGCGATGTCGGACCGCTGAGACCATCGGGCCCGTCCGCCGCAGGCATGCGGGCCCCAACCGAGGAGACCCGCATGACCAACCCAGCCGCCGGAATGCCGTGCCCCGTCTGCCGCGTGCCGCTCGTGATGAGCGACCGCCAGGGCGTGGAGATCGACTACTGCCCCCAGTGCCGGGGCGTCTGGCTCGATCGCGGCGAGCTCGACAAGATCGTCGAGCGCTCCGGCCGCGAGGCGCAGCAGCAGGCCACGCCGGCCTACGCTCCGCCCCCGCAGCCGGGCTACGGGCAGCCCCAGCACGGCTACCCTCAGCCCCAGCACGGCTACCCCCAGCCCCAGCACGGCGGCTACAGCCACGGCAAGCGGCGCAAATCCTTCCTGGAAGAGCTGTTCGACTGATCCGCGATCCCGCGCCGCCGCTCGTCCCGGGCGGCGGCGTTCAGGGGCTTGGGGGCTCAGGGGCTCTCGGGCGCGTCGAAGGGCCCCGCCATCCACGCCACCAGCAGCGTGTAGGCGATGGCGATCAGCACCGGCCCGATGAACAGGCCGAGGAAGCCGAAGGCGAGGAAGCCGCCGAACACGCCGACGATGATGAGCGTCAGCGGCAGGTCCATGGTCGCGCCGATCAGCATCGGCTTGAGCACGTTGTCGAGCATGCCGACCATGATGCCCCAGGCGATCATGAACCACAGCGGCAGCCCGGTCTGGCCGGCGTGGTAGAGGTAGTAGGCCGCGCCGACCCACACGAGGTTGACGAAGGGCCCGCCGATCTGGCTCACCGCCAGCAGCAGCGTCACGAAGGCGAGCGGCAACGCGCCCGGCACGCCGGCGATGTAGAGGCCGAGCCCCATCGCCGCCGCCTGCGCCAGCGCCGTCCCCACCACGCCGTAGAACACGCCGCGCACGGCGTTGGCCGTCAGCACGGCGAGCCCGGCCATGCGGTCGCCGCCGAGCCGGCGCAAGGCGCGCACCAGCGTGAAGCCGAGCACGTCGCCGCGCGCCCAGAACATGGTGGCGATGGCGAGCGCGAGGATGAGCTGCAGCAGGCTCTCGCCCACGCCGGTCGCCGCGCCGACGAGGAAGCGGCGGATCGGCTCGGCGTAGGGCTCGAGCAGGTTGCGCAGCGGCGCCTGCGCGCCCACCGCGTCCGCCCACCACGCGAACACCCGGTCGCCGACGAGCGGCAGGTCGTGCAGCCACAGCGGCGGGCGGGGCGCGTTGGCGGCCCAGTCCCGCGCGTAGTCGAACACGGTGGCGACCTGCACGGTGAGGCGCGGCGCGAAGGCGAGGATCGGCACGGCGACCAGGGCCACCACGCCGAGCAGCAGCAGCGTCGCCGTCGTTCCCACGCCGATGCCGAGCTTCGTCAGCCGGGCCCGCAGCGGCCAGCCGGCGATCGCGATGATGCTGCCGAACAGCAGCGCCACCACGAACGGCGCCAGCACCAGGCCGATGCTCGCCAGGAAGCCGAGCAGGAGCAGGACGAGAATGACCTTCTCGACCAGGACGGAGTTGGTGAAACCCGCCGCGCCGCCATTCATGAATCCGCCCCCGCGTCCGCACGCGCGCCGGCCCGGCCGGAACGCGGCGCGCATGACGGAGTCACCGGTCGCCCGGGGAAAAAGTCAATGCGGGTTTTAACTTAACCTGTGGGGTTCAGTCGTCGAACCAGGGCCAGTCCGGCCGGCCGTCGCGGCAGACATAGCCGACGAAGCAGGTGGAGGCGTCCTTGGTGCGCACGAAGGTCCGCTCGATGTGCTGCGGCCAGGGGCAGAAGCGCTGGTCGGCGACGATCCTGTCATAGACGTACTGGCCGGTGCCGAGGATCACCGCGCCGCGCTGGGCGACGAAAGCGCGCGCCTGAACGCAGGTCATGGTGAGGGAATCCGGCCGCCTCTGGGCGGCGGCGGGGGAAGCGGCGACGCCCAGCAGCGCGACGGCGGCGAGCGCCGCGCGCCCGAGCCGGCGCGTCCCGAGTGCGAATCCGAGGTTCGTCATCGCTGTGCTCGCGTGTTGACCCCGCGCGCCGAACGCGCGCGCGGGCTTTCGCGGCCATAACGCAGCGTGCGACCGAAGGTTGTCAACCCGGCCGTCGCATTCGGCGGTGTCGGCGGTTCACACGAGCGGCGTGTCGCCGTCGGCGTCATCCGAGAGTCGATTCCCGGCCTGGTCCTGGAACTGCTCGTTCTGCACGGCCTTGCTGTCGAGCCCGCGCTCGTCCGAGTGACGGCTCTTGTCGTGGTTCGAGAGCACCATGTTCTCGGGGATCTTGTCCTTGGGAACGTCGGTCATCGCGCCGGAGCCGTCGCCCTTGCCCTGGGCCCCTGGGCCCATGTGTTTCTTGCTCGCGTTGGCCATGGTGCGTCCTCCGTTTCGGGTCGGCCCAACGCGCCGGGCTCGCGCCCTGTTCCCGGGCGGCCGGGAGAGCCGCGCGTGAGGGCGGGCAGGAGGACGGAGAGGAACGTTTCGCGCGCCCGCGCGTTGCGAACCGTTCCCCATCGGAGGTTGTTCATGGATATCGTCGAGGTTTTCTGGGATGCACGGCCGGCTTTGCGCGCCATCAACGCCAAGGTCGGCGGCGGCGATTTGAGCGAGGACGTCCAGGCGCTGTTCGCGGTGGCGCGCGGCGCGGTCGCCGAGGCGCTGCCCGGCGCGGTGGCGCTGACGCGGATCGTCACCCACCCCAAGGCGACCGACGAGGGCGTCCGTGTCCGGCGCAACGGCGCCGCCGTTCCCCCGGAGGAGGCCGAAGCCGTCGCGCGCGCGGTGCACGACGCCGTGGACGCCCATGTGCGAGCCCACCAGGAGGCGCGGCTTCTCGCCTCGACCATGGCCTCGGCGTAACGCGACGGGGGCAGGCCGCTTCTCGCCCCTCCAAACGGGAGGTTGAAAAGAGTTCCGGTGCCGAAGGCTCGAAAAAAAGCAGCGGAACCGAGAACAATCACGGCGAGCGCGCGTTGGCCTGTCCTCTGGTCTCAGTCGAAGGGAAGAAACTCATGTCGAAATCTCTGAACATCAAGACCGTTCTCTTTGCGGCCGGCCTCGCGGCCTTCTCGATTCCCGCCATGGCGCAGACGGCCGGCGGTTCGGCGGGCGGCGCGGCGGGCGGCAACGCCGGCGGAGCCACGGTCGGCGGCGGCGCCAATGCGGGTGGCGCGGTTCAGCCGGGCGGCGCGAATGTTGGCGCCGGCATGAACACGACCGGCAGCGTCGGCTCGGGCCAGACCCAGTCGCGCGAGTCCGTCAACACCAAGTGCCCGGAAGGCCAGACGCTCCAGGCGCCGGCCCAGGCCAGCGGCAAGCCGACCTGCAAGTAAGCGGGTTCCGACAGCAACACCTGCAAGCTGTCGGAGCCGGGCGGCGGAACCGCCTCGCTCCGACATCGACCCCGCCCACGTGGCGGGGTCTTTTTTTGCGGCCGATCGCACCCGCCATCGTCGAGCCGCGCCCGCCCTTGGGATATACGCCAGAAAGACCGGACCCGCGACGGGCTTAGGCGGCGCGGCGGGCGCGTCCGCATGGACGAGCGCGAGTATTTCGCTCCCGGTCACAACCGTGTTGATTGCCGATCCTCACTTGCGTCTTGGCGGTCTCACCGACATTCTTGGCCGCGTGAGGTCAACGCACCTTCGCCAACGACACACAATGGGGAGACACCGTATGAAAGCTGCTTCGATCGCCAGGCTTCTCGGCCCGGCCGTGCTCATCGCCGCCGGTCTCGGCGGCGCGCAGGCCCAGCAGGCCGACATGAGCTTCTTCGTCACCAGCGTGAACCCGGGCAAGGCCGGCGACCTCGGCGGGCTCGCCGGCGCGGACGCCTATTGCCAATCTCTGGCCCAGGCCGCCGGCGCGGGGGCGAAGACCTGGCGCGCCTATCTCTCGACCCAGGCGGCGAACGGGCAGGCGGCGGTGAACGCGCGCGACCGCATCGGCGCGGGCCCGTGGCGCAACGCCAAGGGCGAGGTGATCGCCAAGAGCGTCGCCGACCTGCACGGCGACTCCAACAACCTCAACAAGCAGACGGCGCTCACCGAGAAGGGCGAGATCGTGAAGGGGCGCGGCGACAAGCCCAACGAGCACGACATCCTCACCGGCTCGCAGACGGACGGCACGGCCTTCCCGGCCGGCGACGACCGCACATGCCGCAACTGGACGAGCAGCACGGACGGCAGCGCCATGCTCGGCCACGTCGACCGCGTCGGTATCGACGAGAGCGCGCCGATGAAGTCGTGGAACACCTCGCATCCGTCGGCCGGGTGCAACATGGACGCGCTGCGCAAGACCGGCGGGGCCGGGCTGTTCTACTGCTTCGCGGCGAACTGACGCGTCCGCGCGCTTGCTCCGGGCGGGCTGCTCGTGCAGCCTTCCCGGAGCGGGCCGCGCGACGGACCGCCTGACCGCGAGGAGACCATTATGAAGACGCGCGCCGCCGTGGCCTGGGCCGCCGGCAAGCCCCTCACCATCGAGACCATCGACGTGCGCGGCCCCCGGGAGGGCGAGGTTCTGGTCGAGATCATGGCGACCGGCGTGTGCCACACCGACGCCTACACGCTGTCGGGCGCGGACCCGGAGGGGCTGTTCCCCGCGATTCTCGGCCACGAGGGCGCGGGCGTGGTGCGCGAGGTCGGGCCGGGCGTGACGACGCTGAAGCCCGGCGACCACGTGATCCCGCTCTATACGCCCGAGTGCCGCCAGTGCAAGACGTGCCTGTCGCGGCGCTCCAACCTGTGCACCGCCATCCGGGCGACGCAGGGCAAGGGGGTGATGCCGGACGGCACGAGCCGCTTCGCCTGCGAGGGAAGCGACGTGTTCCACTACATGGGCTGCTCGACCTTCGCGAACTTCACCGTGCTGCCGGAGATCGCGCTCGCCAAGGTCCGCGAGGACGCCCCCTTCGACAAGATCTGCTACATCGGCTGCGGCGTCACCACGGGCATCGGCGCGGTGATCTACACCGCCAAGGTCTGGCCGGGGGCCAACGTCGTCGTGTTCGGCCTTGGCGGCATCGGGCTCAACGTCATCCAGGGCGCGCGCATGGTGGGGGCCGACAAGATCGTCGGCGTCGACCTCAACCCCGGCAAGCGCGCCATGGCCGAGAAATTCGGCATGACGCATTTCATCAACCCGGACGAGGTCGGCCGCGACAAGGTGGTCGAGGCCATCATCGACGTGACGGGCGGCGGGGCCGACTTCTCGTTCGAGTGCATCGGCAACGTCCACACGATGCGCCAGGCGCTCGAGTGCTGCCATCGCGGCTGGGGCGAGTCGATCGTCATCGGCGTCGCCGCCTCTGGGCAGGAAATCTCGACGCGCCCGTTCCAGCTCGTCACCGGCCGCGTCTGGAAAGGCACCGCCTTCGGCGGCGCGCGCGGCCGCACGGACGTGCCCAAAATCGTCGACTGGTACATGGACGGCAAGATCAACATCGACGACCTCATCACCCACACCATGACGCTGGACGAGATCAACACCGCCTTCGACCTGATGCACGAAGGCAAGTCGATCCGCAGCGTGGTGGTCTACTGAGGGCGGCGAGCCAGCCGCCCGCACGTGGGTGGAAGGGGCTCCGCCAGTTGGCATGCGGGCGGACGGGGGTCCGCCCTTTGAAATGCAGTCTCCGCGCAGGGCCGGTTATCTCCCGAAAGTGCGGGCCTCCGGCCCGCCCGTCCCCGGGGCGGTGCAGCGAAAGCGGAACCGAACCCGGGGCCCAGCGCACTATGTTCGCGCGTCAGCGCGTCTGTATGAAAAGGCTTATGAAGCGCCGCTTCGCGGCAACATCCATGCGCTGGGCCCCGGACCCCCCTGCGCTGACGCTCCGGGGTTCCGGGGACGGGAGGGCGGGCGATGCCCGCCCTTTGCGCGTCAGTGCCGGATTCGCGAGCGATTCGATGCTCGTGCATCCTGGCGCGAGCCCCGCCCGGGTCCTCGCCGGCGTGGGCCCCCTGCAAGCCGGGGAGCGGAATCCGAGGCGTCGCCTCGGCTTTTCCGGCGGCTTGGCGCGACCCTCCCGACGAATGCCGCGCGCGCGCGCGAAAAGGGCGAACGCGCGCTTGACAGGGCAGGGGGTGTCCCGTAATTCAGCGCCACCGACGCGGAACGACGCCGTTCCGCTCTCGGGGGTGTAGCTCAGTTGGTTAGAGCGCCGGCCTGTCACGCCGGAGGCCGCGGGTTCGAGCCCCGTCACTCCCGCCACTTTCCCTCTTGCAATCAACCGCTTGAACCCGTCGCTGGCTGGCCGCGAGTCCTGGCCCGTCGCGCCGCCGGCCGCCGCCTCGGTTGGCCGCCTCCGCTACGCTCAGCGTGTCGCAGGGATTGCCGAAGCGGGCCTCCGGCCCGCCCGTCCCCGGAACCCCGGAGCGTGAGCGGAGAGGTGTCCGGGGCCTAGCGCATTATGCCGCGCGTCAGCGCGTCTTGATGAATAGGCTGATGAGGCGCCGCTTCGCGGCATCATCCATGCGCTGGACCCCGGACCTGCCTCCGCCAAGGCTCCGGCATTCCGGGGACGGGCGGACTGGCGTCCGCCCTTTCGGCGGCCGGGGCCGCGAGTCCTGACCCGTTGCGCCCGTCGGCCCGCTTCGCCTCGCCGCCCCCTTCAGCTCCCGCGCTCCGGGGGCAGCGGGAAGCGGAGGGTGACGAGGGTTCCGGGGGCGGCGTCGCCGACGGTGACGGAGGCGCCGTGGATCTGGGCGATGGCGGCCACCAGCGACAGGCCGAGGCCGCTGCCGGCGGTGGTGCGGCTGCGCTCGAGCCGGTAGAAGCGCTTGAACACGTTGGCGCGTTCGGCCTGCGGGATTCCGGGGCCGTCGTCGCGCACCTCGCCCACCGCGGCGCCCGGCTCGCGCCGCAGCGTCATGGCGATGCGCGCCCCCGGCGGGCAGTGGCGGATGGCGTTCTCGACGAGGTTGGCGAGGAGCTGCGTCAGCAGGCTCTCGTCGCCCTCCACCGTGACGCCCGGCGCGACCTCCGCCGTCAGCCGGTCGCCGGCATCCTCGGCCACCGCCTCGTAGGTCTCGGCGAGGTCGAGGAACAGGCGCGACAGGTCGACCGGGCGCAGGCCCGCGCGCTGGCCGGCGACCTCGATTTCGGCGATGCGCAGCAGGGCGGAGAAGGTGTCGAGGATATCGTCGACGTCGGAGATGGCGTCGGCCACGGTGGCGCGCAGGGCGTCGGCGTCGGCGGGGCGCAGCGTCACCCCCTCCAGCTTCTGGCGCAGCCGGGCGAGCGGGGTGCGCAGGTCGTGCGCAATGTCGTTCGACACCTGCCGCGTCGTCTCCATCAGCGTCTGGATGCGGTCCAGCATGCGGTTGAGCGTGGCGGAGAGCCGGTCGATCTCGTCATTGGCCCCGCGCACGGGGATGCGCTGGCCGAGGTCGCCGGCCATGATCGTCTCGCTGGTGCGCGCGATGGTCTCCAGCCGCGCCACGAAGCCCATGCCGACCAGCGCGCCGCCGGCGATGGCCAGCACCGCCGCGCCGAGGGCGGCGGCGACGAAGGCGCGCCACAGGCGGCGGTTCAGTTCGTCCAGGTCGCCGAGGTCGCGGCCGACGGCGAGCAGCGTGCCGTCCGGGCGCGTCACGCTGCGCACCCAGGCCTGCGTCTCCGGGCCGGGCGCGCGCCGCGCCTCGTCGTAGGAGCGCACCCGCATCTGGCCGGCCCCGTCGACCGCCGGCAAGGGCTGAAGGTTGCCGGCGCGCCGCGCGCCGTTGGGCGCCTGCAGCAGGTAGAACGAGGAGTTCGATTCGGCCTTGCTGGCGCGCTCGTCGACCGCCTGCGCCAGCCACGCCGCGCCGCTCTTGTCGCCCTCGGCGAGCAGGACCTCCACGTCGGAATCGACGACGGCGCGGGCCTGGTCGAGCGTGAAGCCGCTGACGCGCCAGAACACCAGGGCGAAGAGCAGCGTGCCGGCGACAAGGAAGATCAGCGCGAACAGGACGCCGAGGCGGAACGCCTCGGTGCGGACGAACCTAGGCCCGGTCACGGATCATGTATCCCGCGCCGCGCACGGTGACGATCAGCTCCACGGGAAAGTCGCGGTCGATCTTGCCGCGCAGGCGGCTCAGATGCGTCTCGACGATCGAGGTCTTGGGGTCGAAGTGGAAGTCCCACACGTGCTCGAGCAGCATGGTGCGCGTCACCACCTGGCCGGCGTTGCGCATCAGGTAGGTGAGCAGCTTGAACTCGCGCGGCTGCAGCTCGATGGGCTTGCCGGCGCGCTTGACCTCGCGCGAGATCAGGTCGACGTCGAGGTCGGCCACCGTCAGGCGGGTCTCGACCTGCGGCAGCGGCGGCCGGCGGCCGAGCGCGTGGACGCGGGCGGCCAGCTCCGAGAAGGCGAAGGGCTTGACCAGGTAGTCGTCGGCGCCGGCGTCCAGCCCCTCGACGCGGTCCTGGATGCCGCCCTTGGTGGTCAGGAAGATGACCGGCGCCTTGACGCCGGCGGCGCGCATGGCGCGCAAAATGTCGAGCCCGTCGACGCCCGGCAGCATGCGGTCTAGCACCACGAGGTCGTGCGGCTCGCCGAGCGCCAGCGCCCGGCCGCGATGCCCGTCGGCGGCGACCGTGACGGAATGGCCGAGATCGCGCAGGCCGCCCGCCACGTAGTCGGCCATCTGCGCGTCGTCCTCGATGACCAGGATCTTCATGGGGGCCTCCGCCGCCGCGCCTCAGCCGAAGCGTCTCCTTGGCCGCTCTCGCTCCGCAAGGCGGCGAAAGCGTGGCGGGCCCGATCATGGCGGCGCGCGGCGGGAAGAAAAGCCCCCGCCGCGCCCCCTTACGAAGAAGTATCCGCCGGGCCGCTCAGTCCGGCCAGGTGCGCGCGGTTTCCTCGCGCCGGTTGCGGCGGCGTTCCAGCGGCGTGGCGATCACCTCGTTGGAGGCGCGCGCCTTGCCCAGTTCCTCCGAGAGCCGCGCCGCCACCACGTGCTCCTGCCCCGGATGGAGGTTGCACGGGTCCATATAGAAATAGCCGTGCTCGATCTCGTGGTCGCGCACGATCACCGGCTGCGGGCCCGAGGCGAGCGCGTCGGCAAGGTCCCAGGCGGTGATGTGCGCCTGGGCGGGGTCGATCTCGACCCTGATCCGGTCGAGCGGGTTGTGGGTCGGGTCCGGCACGCGGGTGGCGGTGACGCCCGGCCGGTCGGCCAGCGTGCGCAGCCACAGGTCGAGATACTCCGTCTCGCGGGCGCGGATGCCGTCGTGGTCGCGCCGCTCCCACGCCTCCAGCGCGGCGATGGTGCCGACCATGCCCTCCTTGCCCACCTTCATGCCGCGGCCGACGCCGCCGTTCTGGAGGTAGGCGGCGCGCACCAGGTCCTTGCGGCCGGCGACGATGCCGGCGGTGGGCCCGCCCAGGAACTTGTGCGCCGAATAGAGGGCCACCGCCGCGCCCTGCGCGAGGAAGCCCTTGAGGTCGTATTCCGACGCGGCGTCGACGATCACCGGCATGCCCCGGGCGTTGCAGACGGCGCAGAACTCGTCGAGCGGGATCAGCCCGTACTGCACGGTGTGGTGCGAGACGACGTAGACCGCCGCCGCCGTGCGCTCCGTGATCGCCCCCTCCAGGTGGTAGCGCCGCGCCGAGGTCGCCTGGCCGACGGGGACGACCTTCGCCCCGGTCAGCGCGATGCCCTGCGCCACCGGCGCGCCGTAGGCGACCATGTGGCCGGAGAGGATCAGCACCTCGTTCTTGAGGCCCGTGGTGTCGGGCAGGCGCTCGATGGCGGCGAGGTCGCTGCCGGTCATGGCGCCGGCGACCGCGACGCTGATGCCGGCCGAGCACGAGGCGGTGACGAAGCCCGCCTCCGCGCCGCACAGGCGGGCGATGACCTGGCTCGCCTGCTTCTGCAGGGCGTCGATCTCGACGAACTGGGGCAGCACGGCGGCGACCGCCCGCACCACCTCCGGCGGCGAGATCGACGCGCCGAGCGAGGTCATCGTGCCCGAGACGTTGATGATGGGGCGCAGGTTGAGGCTGGCGCGGATGTCGTCGGTCATAACGTGGTCCTTGGCTGGCGGTCGTTCAGGCGATTTGGACGATCGCTTCGATCTCGACGGTGATGTTGCCCGGCAGCGAGCCGAAGCCGACGGCCGAGCGGGCGTGGCGGCCGGCGTCGCCGAACACCTCGACCATCAGGTCCGAGCAGCCGTTGATGACCTTGGGGTGGTCGGTGAAGTCGGGCACGGCGTTGACCATGCCGAGCAGCTTGACGACGCGCTTGACGCGGCCGAGGTCGCCCAGCGCGGCCTGCATCACGGCGAGCAGGTTGACGCCGGTGAGGCGGGCGTGGCGGTAGGCGTCCTCCACCGATACTTCGCGGCCCACCTTGCCGGTGTTCATGCGCCCGTCGGCCTCGCGCGGGCCCTGGCCGGAGAGGAACAGCAGCCCCGACGCCTCGACGTGGGTGACGAAGTTGGCGATCGGGGTCGGCGGGGTCGGCAGCACGATGCCGAGGGATTTCAGGCGTTCGGCGGGGGTCGTCATGGCAGGTCCTCCTCAGCGGCCCGCTGGGGACAAAGCGGGCTCGTTCAGTTCGGGATCGTCGCGGCGAATGCACGCGACGGCGTGGCCGGGGGCGACCTCCTCGGCCGCCGGCACGGTGGCGGCGCAGGCCGCCACGGCGTAGCGGCAGCGCGTGCGGAACACGCAGCCGGAGGGTGGGTCGAGGGGGCTCGGGATGTCGCCCTGCAGCACGATGCGGCCGCGCGGGGCCTTCGGGTCGGGCGTCGGCGCGGCTGAGAGCAAGGCGCGCGTGTAGGGATGGCGCGGCGCGCCGTAGACCAGCCGGCTCGGCCCGCGCTCCATGACGCGGCCGAGATACATCACCACCACCTCGTCGCAGAGATATTCGACGACGGAGAGGTCGTGGGCGATGAACAGCATGGTCAGGCCGTAGGCCTTCTGCAGGTCCTGCAGCAGGTTCAGCACCTGCGCCTGCACCGACACGTCGAGCGCCGAGACGGGCTCGTCGGCGACGATGAACTCCGGCTCCACCGCCAGCGCGCGGGCGATGCCGATGCGCTGGCGCTGGCCGCCGGAGAACTCGTGCGGGAAGCGGCGCGCGTGCTCGGGGTCGAGCCCGACGCGGCGCAGCAGCTCGGCGACGCGCTCGCGCCGCTTGCCGCCGCGCGCCAGCCCGTGGGTGTCCAGCGCCTCGCCGATGATGTCCTCGACGCGCAGGCGCGGGTTGAGGCTGGAATAGGGGTCCTGGAAGACGATCTGCATGCGCCGCCGCCAGGCGCGCATGTCGCGCGCGGGCAGGGCGGCGAGGTCGACGCCGTCGAACACGACGCGCCCGGCGCTCGGCTCCACGAGGCGCAGAACGCAGCGCCCGGCGGTGGTCTTGCCGGAGCCGGACTCGCCGACCAGCCCGACGATGGAGCCGCGCCGCACGTCGAAGCTGACGTCCTCGACGGCGCGCACGAGCCCGCCGCGGGTCGGGAACGTCTTGCTGAGGCCCTGCACGCTGAGCAGGATGTCGGGGCGCTCGCTCATACCTCGTCGTGCCTCCAGCACCGGCTGAGATGGCCGGGCGCGGCGAACTCGAGCGGCGGGTCGATCTCGCATTTCGCGATCGCCAGCGGGCAGCGCGGCGCGAAGGCGCAGCCGGGCGGCAGGGCGGCGACGTTCGGCACGGAGCCGGGGATCGGCGTCAGGCGCGGGCGCTCCCCGGAGGGGTCGGTCCGGCCGTGGCGCGGGGTGGGAATGCAGGCCAGCAGGCCCTTGGTGTAGGGGTGGCGCTGGCGCTCGAACAGCTCGTTCACCGGCGCGCTCTCCACCACGCGGCCGGCGTACATCACCACCACGCGGTGGGCCAATTCGGCGACGACGCCGAGATTGTGGGTGACGAACACCACGCTCATGCCCAGCTCCGCCTGGAGCCGGCGCAAGAGGTCGAGCACCTGCGCCTGGATGGTGACGTCGAGCGCCGTGGTCGGTTCGTCGGCGATCAGCACGCGCGGGTCGCAGGCGAGCGCGAGCGCGATCATGGCGCGCTGGCGCATGCCGCCGGACATCTGGTGCGGGTAGTCGTCGAGCCGGCGCGCGGCGGCCGGGATCTCCACCAGCTCGAGCATGCGCCGCGCCCGCTCGCGCGCCTCGCGGCGCGACATCTTCTCGTGCAGCCGGATCATCTCGACGATCTGGTCGCCGACCGTGAAGAGCGGGTTGAGGCTCGTCATCGGCTCCTGGAAGATCATGGCGATCTCCCGGCCGCGAATGCCGCGCATCTTGTGCTCCGGCAGCGTGGCGAGGTCGATTTCCGTCCCCTCCTGCGTCCGGTAGAGGATGCGGCCGCCGACGATGCGGCCGGGCGGCGACAGCAGCCGCATGATGGAGAGGCTGGTCACGGACTTGCCGGACCCGCTCTCGCCCACCACCGCCACCGTCTCGCCCCGGCGCACGTCGAAGCTCACGTCGTCGACCGAGCGCGCCACCCGC
Source organism: Alsobacter ponti (assembly GCF_024294805.1). Lineage (GTDB taxonomy): Bacteria > Pseudomonadota > Alphaproteobacteria > Rhizobiales > Beijerinckiaceae > Alsobacter > Alsobacter ponti. The sequence goes on along the minus strand of NZ_JANCLU010000005.1, from coordinate 167,010 downwards.
GAGCCGAGCTCGAACCAGGTCTTCAGGTTTTCCACCCGCAGGATCGGCTCGGCCGGCGCGGCGCTCATCGCGCGGTCACCCAGCCGCAATGCGGGCAGGCCGCGCCCTCGCCGGCGGCGGCGTGCGGACGGTAGGGGCTGGCCTTCACGGCCGTGCCGCCCATCACGGTCCAGCGCGGCACGATGGTCTCGCGCAGCACCGCCTCGTGGCCCATCGAGTCGCGGATCGTCAGGTCGCTGGCCTCGCGCCCGAACACGGTGAACTCGGCACGCGCGCCCTTGGCCAGCAGGCCCTCGGTCGGCAGGCCGATGACGCTCATCGGCGCGAGCGTCGAGGCCTCGATCACCTTCTCGAACGGCATGCCGACGGCGAGCAGCTTGGACATGGTGGTGCCCATGTCCCACACCGGGCTGTCGAGCGAGCGGGCGTGCAGGTCGGTGGAGATCGAGAAGGGCAGCAGGCCGCGCTCGATGGCGATCTCGGCGGTGCGGAAGGAGAAGGACGCGCCGCCATGGCCGACGTCGAGGCGCACGCCCTCGGCGGCGCAGCGCTCCGCCAGCGCGAACAAAGTCTCGTCCTCGACGATGTTGCCGCACGGCTTGCCGTTGAAGCAGTGGGTGACGACGTCGCCGGGGTCGAGCACCTCCAGCACCTCGTCGTACAGGGGCGGGGGCTCGCCGACATGCACCATCAGCGGCAGGCCGGCGACGCGGGCGAGCTTCTTGGCGATGCGCAGCGGCGTGATGCCCCAGCTTCCCACGATGACGCCCGAGGCGCGGCACTTCACGCCGATGATGACGTCGCGGTTGGCCTCGATCACCGCCAGCGTGCGGTCGATGTCGATCGAGCGCATGTCGATCAGCTCGCTGACGCGGTTGCACGCCACTAGGCCGATCGAGCCGATGTTGAGGAAGGCCTTGATGCGCTCGCGCGCCGGCTCGATCACGTATTCGCGGAAGCCGTGGAAATTGGCCTCGCCCGCCGAGCCGGCGTCGACGATGGTGGTGACGCCCCGCTCCAGCCCGCACACGGCCGGGCGGATGGAGATGTCGGTGCCGCCGTACCAGACGTGCGCGTGCAGGTCGACCCAGCCGGGCGACACATACGCGCCCTTCGCCTCGATCCGCCGCGCGCCCTCCGGCGCGGCGAGGTTCGGCCCGGCGGCGGCGACGCGCCCGTCGGCGTCGACCAGGATGTCGATGGGGCCGGCATGCGGCCCGAGAGCGACCGGCGTCGCGCCCGCGATCAGCAGCGGGCCTGTCTCGGGGGGAAACGGAAGCATCGTCACAGATCCTTTCTGAGGCGCGGGTCGAGCAGGTCGCGCAGCCCGTCGCCGACCAGTTGCAGGGAGAGGACGCTGAGCACGATGGCGATGCCCGGAAACAGCGTCATCCAGTCGGCCTGCCCCACATATTGCCGCCCCGCCGCGATCATCGTGCCCCAGGTGGGCACCTCGGGGCTCACGCCGACGCCGAGGAAGGAGAGGCCCGCCTCCGCCAGCATGGCGTAGGCGAAGATGAACGTGCCCTGCACGAGAATGGGCGAGACGAGGTTGCGCAGCACGTGGCGCGTCAGGATGCGCCAGGTCGGCACGCCCAGCGCGCGCGCCGCCTCCACGTAGGGCAGTTCGCGGATCACCAGCGTCGAGGCGCGCACCACGCGCGCCAGGCGCGGCGCGTAGACGATGCCCAGCGCCACGATGACGGTGGCGAGCGAGGGCCCCAGCGCCGCCACCAGCGCGATGGCGAGCAGGATGTCGGGAAACGCCATCATCGCGTCGATCACGCGCGCGATGGGCGTATCGAGCCGGCGGAAGAAGCCGGCCACGAGGCCGAGCGTGACGCCGACCACGCAGGCGAAGGCGACGACCGAGACGCCGACCAGCAGCGACAGCCGCCCCGCGTAGAGCGTGCGGGTGAAGCCGTCGCGGCCGAACTCGTCGGTGCCGAACCAGTATACCGGCCCCGGCGGCTTCAGCCGGTTGGCGATCGACAGGCGGCTCGGCGAGAACGGCGAGATCCACGGCGCGAGCAGCGCGAGCAGCGCCACGGCGCAGAGCACGACGAGGCCGATCATCACCGTGCGACGGCGCAGCAACTGGCGGAGCAGGCCGGGGCCGGCCTCGATGGCGGGGGCGGAGACGGCGGCCATCAGTAGCGCACCCGCGGATCGACGGCGAGGTAGAGCATGTCGATCAGGAAGTTGATGATGACGTAGAGCGCCGCCACCACCAGCAGCGCGCCCTGGATCACCGGGTAGTCGCGCCGCAGCACGGCCGAGACGACGAGGCTGCCGACGCCCGGCAGGCCGAACACCGTCTCGGTGACGACCGCGCCCGACACCAGCAGCGCCGCGGTGAGGCCGAGCACGGTGAGGATCGGGATCAGCGCGTTCTTGAAGGCGTGCTTCATCACCACGCGGAATTCGCCCATGCCTTTGGAGCGCGCCGTGCGGATGTAGTCGTCGCCCAGCACGTCGAGCATCGAGGCGCGCGTGAAGCGCAGGATCAGCGCCGAGGAGACGACGCCGAGCGCCACGGCCGGCAGCACGAGATGGCCGAGCCTCGTCGCCAGGCTCGCGCCGGGCCCGCCATAGCCCGAGACGGGCAGCACGCCGAGCCGCACGGCGAAGAACTGGATCAGCAGCAGGCCGAGCCAGAAGCTGGGGATGGAGGCCGCCAGCATGGCCAGCGTCGTCGTCGCCTGGTCGAACAGCGAGCCGCGCCGGTAGGCGGAGTAGATGCCCACAGGAATGGCGATGACGGAGGCGATCAGCAGCGAGAAGATGGTGAGGAAGAAGGTCGGCTCGGCCCGGTCCGCCAATGCGCTCAGCACCGGGCGGTTGAGGAAGATGGACTCGCCGAGGTCGCCTCTGGCGAGCTGGCCGAGGAACAGCACGTACTGGACGACGAGCGGCCGGTCGAGCCCGAGCCGGGCGCGCAGCGAGGCGACGTCCTGCGCCGTGGCGTCGGGCCCCAGCATCACCGAGGCGGGGTCGCCGGGTGCGATGCGCACGATGACGAACACCACCGTGACGACGACGAACATCACGGCGATCATGCCGGCGAAACGCTGCAGGACGTAGCGGGTCATCACGAGCCGGGTTGCGAGGGAGGGAGGGGGAGCGCGGACGCTCCCCCTAAGGCTGCGCCTACTTGATCGAGGCGTTCCAGAAATAGGGCCACGGCGCGGGGACCACCCCGTCCAGCTTCGGCGACTTGGCCGAGAGGGCGTTGAAGTCGCCGATCTTGATGCCGGGCACCTCGGCGTAGATCGCCTTCTGCACTTCCGCCCACAAAGCGGGGCGCTTGGCCGGGTCGGGCTCCGAGTTGAAGGCGTCGACCGTCTTCTTGCGCAGAGGCGTCGACCACCAGCCGGGGGAGGATTCCGACAGCAAGCCGGTCAGCGCGGGCTCGGGCAGGAAGGGCGAGTGGGTGATGTAGATGTCCCACAGCGCGGGGTCGGTGCGCCGCTGGGTCAGCGTCGCCCAGTCCACCACCATCAGCTCGACCGCGAAGCCGGCCTGCTTGAGGTACTCGGCCGCCACCTGCGCCATCTTGTAGTGGAACTCGTACTGGCGGCTGGTGAGGATGCGCAGCGGCTTGCCCTCGGAGCCCGCCTTCTTGAGCAGCGCCTTGGCCTTCTCCGGATCGGCGAGGTTGTAGGCGCCCTCCGTGCCGGCTGTGGTGTGCCAGATATAGTCCTTGGGGAACATCGCCGGGTTGAGGGCGAAGAAGTCCTTGCTGCCGAAGGCGGCGGTCAGCATGTCCTCCTCGCTCAGCGCCGTGCGGACGGCGAGCCGCGCGTCGAGGTTCGACATGATGCCCTGCTTCGTGTTCATCACGAACACCGGCCAGCCGAACGGCTTGAGCAGCACCGGCTCCGTCGTCTTCTGGCCCTGCAGGCGGGAGAAGGCCTCGACCGGCAGCGCGTCGACATAGTCGTACTGGCCGGAGATCGCCCCCTCGATGCGGGTGTTGGCGTCCGGCACCGGGACGAAGCGGATCTCGTCGACGATCTGCTTGCGCGCGCCGCCATAGCCGTCGGGCTCGCCCGAGCGGGACTTGTAGCCGTCATGGCGCACGAGCTGGATGTACTGGTCCGCCTTGCGCTCCTTGAGCTTGTAGGGGCCGGTGCCGACCGGCTCCTTCAGCGGGTTTTCCATCTTCTTGGCCGGCATGATGACGGCGGCGGAGTTGTTGAAGGCGAGCAGCGCCAGCAGCGGCGCGTAGGGCTCCTTCAGCGTCATCCGCACCGTGTTGGCGTCGACGGCTTCGACACCGGCCACAATGCCGGCGGTCTGCTTGCCGCGCGAGGCGAGGTCCATCCAGCGCTTCAGCGAGGCGACGACGTCCTCCGAGGTCATCGTCGAGCCGTCGTGGAAGGTGACGCCCTGGCGCAGCTTGATGGTGTAGACCTTCCCGTCCGCCGAAATCTCGGGCATCGTTTCGGCCAGGAGGGGGGTCACCTTCCAGTTCTTGTCGAAGGTGAACAGCGTCTCGTAGAAGTGCTGCGTGATGATGCCGACGAGGTCGGCGGTGGAGACCATCGGGTCCAGCGTGGGCGGCTCGCCGACGGTCGCCACGTTGACGACCCCGCCCTTGGTCTGGGCCTCGACGGAACCCGTCGGCAGGACGAAGGCGCCGACCATGGCGGCCGTCCCCGCCAGCAAAGCGCGACGCACGGAATTGACGCGACCCATCATGGACCACTCCTCCTCATCGGGGTCTTCAAGACTTCCATAATTTCGGAAGTTGAGTTCTTATTCTGAAATAGTGCCCCATTTGCCCGCCCCGCGTCAATGCGGGGCGGGGAGGGGCGGGAGCGGGCCGGGCAGAGCCGGGCAGGGGGCCGCCCGGTCGTGCGCGGGGCGGGCAAGGCTGGCGAGAGGACTAAAGGCGAGGTCCGGACCCAAAAAGGTCTATCTCTCTGCGCGCGATGTTCTCCCGCCCAATAGCGAGGTGCTTGGACCCTGACATTCGGGGCGGAAAAGGTTAGAGTGCGCGCGGCTCATCCAATACTTGGCACGTAGCATGCACTCGATCGATCAGGCGAAACGCAGGCGGGCGCAAATCGATGTGGCGGCGTTTTTCGCATTTATGTGTCTCTTCATGGGCTTCATCGATGCTATGAAATACTGGGATAGCAAAGACTGGCCGTTGGTTGAGTTCACAATTCTGGAGCGAAATAGTCGATACGACAAAAGTTCGTACAAAAACAGATGGTACACTTACAAAATCGAATATTATTGGTATAAAGACATCAAAAAATCGACGAATTACAATACAGAAAACCCATTTCTTATAATTGGTAATCGATATGATTTCAGATACAATGAAAAACAAAACTTGATAATACGGAACAGTTACTGGTCTTTCTTGTGGCCTGCCGCAGCTTCGATTCTATTCTGGATTGTGATGATGACCAACGAATGGGGCTGGGTGGACCGCTACAAAAAGTGGAAGGCAAAGTACCTCGCATGAGGTGAGCGCGCCCCACTGTGAGAGGCCGACTCACAACGTTTTGAGCCATGCGATGACTTCGGCGCGCGAGTCCCTCAACCCGGAGGCCGGGCCACCCGCGGCGGCAAGCCGGGCGCGCGGCGGCGAGGCCGGGGAGGCCGACGAAAGGCGAAACCGGATCGGACCCGGAAGGGTCAAAAGCGCGGCCGCAGCTTTAGTAAATGGTAACTCCGGACGTGACAGTGTCACACAGTCCGTCCCCCAGGTCCGCCATGCTGAAGCCGCTCCAACTGCCCAACGTTCCCGTGCTGCTCGCGGACGAGAGCGCCTTCGTGCGCCGCACCGTGCGCGCCATGCTGATTCAGTCGGGCATCCGGCAGGTGGTCGAATCCGCCGACGGCGGCGACCTGCTGATCAAGCTGGGGCAGTTCCGGCCGGAGCTGATCGTGATGGACTGGGACCTGCCCGTCCTCGACGGGCCCGACCTCATCGACATGATCCGCAGCCCCGACACCGGCGCCTTCGGCCGCACGCCCATCGTGCTGATGACCTCGCGGCCGACGCCCCGGCTGATGGAGCAGGCGGCGGCGCGCGGCATCCTGATGGTGCTGCGCAAGCCGTTCTCGCCCAAGGTGCTGTGGCAGCGCCTCGCGGCCGTGTTCGAGCCGCATTCGCCGCCGGGCGCCACGCCCGCGCCGGGAGCCCCGGCTGGCGGTGCGCTCGCCGTCTGAGTTGTTCGGGTCGAAAACGGCCGGAACACGTAGTCTTCGCGGAAACGGCCGGGCCTCCATCGAATCGCGGCGGTGTTCCACGCCGGATTTCGGCCGGAAGAGCGCGTGTTCGGGACGGACGACGTCGGAATCGCACGGCGCGGGCGGGCCGCGCGGCCCGCCCGCCCGCAACCCTCAGTAGGTGGCGCGTCCGCCCGACAGGTCGAACACCGCGCCGGTCGTGAACGAGTTGTCCTCGCTCACCAGGAAGGCGATCATCGCCGCCGCCTCCTCCACCTTGAGGAACCGCCCGCGCGGAATCCGCGACAGCATGTAGTCGATATGCTGCTGGCTGATCTGGTCGAAGATCTTGGTCTTGGCCGCCGCCGGAGTGACGCAGTTGACCGCTATGTCCTTGCCGGCCAACTCTTTTCCCAGCGACTTCGTAAGCGCGATCACGCCCGCCTTGGCGGCGGAATAGGCGGCGGCGTTGGGGTTGCCCTCCTTGCCGGCGATCGAGGCGACGTTGACGATCCTCCCGTAATTGCGGGCGATCATCCCCGGCACCACCGCCTTGCAGCAGTAGAAGACGCCGTTGAGGTCGATGTCGACGATGCGCCGCCACTCGTCCAGCGGGTAGTCCACCACCGGCATGGTCGGGCCGGAGATGCCGGCGTTGTTGACCAGGATGTCGATGCGCCCCAGCTCCGCCTCGGTGCGCCGCGCCGCCTCGGCGACCGACGCCGCGTCCGCCTGCTCGCACGTCACGGCGATGACTTTTCCCTTGCCTTCCAGGGACTTGGCGGCTTCGGCCACGAGCGCGGCGTCGCGGTCCCACAGCGCCAGGGTCGCGCCCGAATCGGCCAGCCGGCTCGCCACCGCGTAGCCGATTCCCTGCGCCGCGCCGGTGACGACGGCGACCCGCCCTTGTAGATCGATCCTGTTGGCCATGAGTTTCGCTCCCTGGAAGGAGGCGGACTATGGCCAAACGGTCGGCCCGCGTCGAGGGCGAGTTGAAGCGGAAGCTTGGCGGCGGGGCCGGCGGGCGGCCCGCACCGGCCGAGGCCGGGCTTCGCCGCGCGAACTAGGACCTCTTGCCGTCTTGCGTCGGCCGGTGCGCTGCGATAAGCCTCGCGCGATATTCGGAAAAGGGCTCGAAACACCGCCGAAAACCCGCGATTCCCGCGGCGCCTCCGGTCCTTCCAGCCGAATTTCGTCGAAGGCGGTTCCATTGGGCCCGCCGGCATGTTCCGAGGGGTTTCCCGAGGATCGGAGTTCAGATGTCCGAGCTACTGAAAGACTATCTGCCGCTCGTGATCTTCATGGGTGTCGCGCTGTTCATCGCGCTCGCCCTGATGGTCGCGCCCTTCATCGTGGCCTATTCCCGTCCGGACGCGGAAAAGCTGTCGGCTTACGAGTGCGGCTTCAACGCCTTCGACGACGCGCGCATGAAGTTCGACGTGCGGTTCTACCTCGTTTCGATCCTGTTCATCATCTTCGACCTCGAGGTCGCGTTCCTGTTTCCCTGGGCGGTCGCCTTCAAGGAGGTCGGCTTGTTCGGGTTCTGGTCCATGATGGCGTTCCTCGGCGTGCTCACCATCGGCTTCGTGTACGAGTGGAAAAAGGGAGCTCTGGAATGGGACTGACCGCCGAAGGCACGGGCACGCTGGTCGCCCCCGCGCCGCGCGGGATCATCGATCCCTCCACGGGCAAGCCCGTGGGCGCGAACGACCCGTTCTTCACCGACGTCAACGCCGAGCTGGGCGACAAGGGCTTCATCGTCACCACCACGGACGACCTCATCCAGTGGGCGCGCACCGGCTCGCTGATGTGGATGACGTTCGGCCTGGCGTGCTGCGCCGTGGAGATGATGCAGCTGTCGATGCCGCGCTACGACGTCGAGCGCTTCGGCTTCGCGCCGCGCGCCTCGCCGCGCCAGTCGGATGTGATGATCGTCGCCGGCACGCTGACCAACAAGATGGCCCCCGCGCTGCGCAAGGTCTACGACCAGATGCCCGAGCCGCGCTACGTCATCTCGATGGGGTCGTGCGCCAACGGCGGCGGCTACTACCACTATTCCTACTCGGTCGTGCGCGGCTGCGACCGCATCGTGCCGATCGACGTCTACGTGCCCGGCTGTCCTCCGACGGCGGAGGCGCTCCTCTACGGGGTGCTGCTGCTGCAGAAGAAGATCCGCCGCGTGGGCACGATCGAGCGCTGACCTTTGGCGGTTCGGCCGGGCCGGACCGCTCCTTCCGTGAGGGCGCCGTGTCGCGCGCCGATTTCGACTGACGAAAGAAGATCGTTCGCCATGGATCAGACCCTGACCGAACTCGGCGAAACCATCGCCGGCGCGCTGCCCGGCGCCGTCACCGGCTTCACGGTCGCGCTCGGCGAGCTGACGATCCACGCCGAGGCCGCCGACATCGTCAAGGTGCTGACGACGCTGCGCGACGACCCGCGCTTCCTCTTCGTCAATTTCACCGACCTCGCCGGCGTCGACTATCCGAAGCGGCCCAAGCGCTTCGACGTGGTGTGGCACCTGCTGTCGCCGAAGTTCAACCGCCGCATCCGCATCAAGGTGCAGACGGACGAGGCCACGCCGGTGCCCTCGACGATCGGCGTGTTCCCGGCCTCCAACTGGTTCGAGCGCGAGGCGTACGACCTCTACGGCATCCTGTTCTCGGGCCATCCGGACCTGCGCCGCATCCTCACCGACTACGGCTTCGAGGGGCACCCGCTGCGCAAGGACTTCCCGCTGACCGGCTTCGTCGAGGTGCGCTACGACGACGAGCAGAAGCGCGTCATCTACGAGCCCGTGAGGCTCACCCAGGAATTCAGGCAGTTCGACTTCCTCTCGCCGTGGGAGGGCACGGATTACGTGCTCCCGGGCGACGAGAAGGCACAGTGAGCGGACGGTCGAGGACACCCCATGGCTGAACAATCGGTCCGCAACTTCTCCATCAACTTCGGCCCGCAACATCCTGCGGCGCACGGCGTTTTGCGCCTCGTGCTTGAGCTGGACGGCGAGGTGGTCGAGCGCGTCGACCCGCATATCGGCCTGCTGCATCGCGGCACCGAGAAGCTGATCGAGGCGAAGACCTACATCCAGGCGCTGCCCTATTTCGACCGGCTCGACTATGTCGCGCCGATGAACCAGGAACACGCCTACTGTCTGGCCGTCGAAAAGCTGCTGGGCATCGAGGTTCCCAAGCGCGCGCAGCTCATCCGCGTGCTCTATTCCGAGATCGGCCGGCTGCTGTCGCACCTGCTCAACGTGACGACCCAGGCGATGGACGTCGGCGCGCTCACGCCGCCCCTGTGGGGCTTCGAGGAGCGCGAGAAGCTGATGATCTTCTACGAGCACGCCTCGGGCTCGCGCATGCACGCGGCGTATTTCCGGCCGGGCGGCGTGCGGCTCGACCTCGCGCCGAAGCTGCTCGACGACATCTGGAACTTCTGCGACCCGTTCCTGAAGGTGCTCGACGACCTCGACGAGCTCGTCATGGGCAACCGCATCTTCAAGCAGCGCAACGTCGACATCGGCGTCATTCCGCTCGACGAGTGCTGGGCCTGGGGCTTCTCGGGCGTGATGGTGCGCGGCTCCGGGGCGGCGTGGGACCTGCGCAAGGCGCAGCCCTACGAGTGCTACGAGGAGCTGGAGTTCGACATCCCGGTCGGCAAGAACGGCGACAACTACGACCGGCAGCTGATCCGCATGGAAGAAATGCGGCAGTCGGTCCGCATCATGAAGCAGTGCCTCGAGCGGCTGCGCTCGCCGGGCGGGCAGGGGCCCGTGCAGACCGACGACGGCAAGATCGCCCCGCCGCGCCGGGGCGAGATGAAGCGCTCGATGGAAGCGCTCATCCACCACTTCAAGCTCTACACCGAGGGCTTCCACGTGCCGGAAGGCGACGTGTACGCCGCCGTCGAGGCGCCGAAGGGCGAGTTCGGCGTGTACCTGGTCTCGGACGGCACCAACAAGCCCTATCGCTGCAAGATCCGCGCTCCCGGCTTCGCCCATCTGCAGGCGATGGATCACATGAACCGGGGCCACATGCTGGCCGACGTCTCGGCGATCCTGGGATCGCTCGACATCGTGTTCGGCGAGGTAGACCGCTGATGCTCGCCCGCCGGTTGAACCCGGCCGGGCCGGAATGAGGACGACATGTCAGTCAGACGCCTAGCTGCGCAGCAGCCCGAGAGCTTCGCCTTCTCGCCGGAGAACCTGGCCTGGGCGCAGACGCAGATCGCCAAGTTCCCGGCCGGCCGCCAGGCCTCCGCCGTGATCCCGTTGTTGTGGCGGGCGCAGGAGCAGCACGACTACTGGCTGCCGAGGGCGGCCATCGAGTACGTCGCGAAGATGCTCGACATGCCGGTGATCCGGGTGCTCGAAGTCGCGACCTTCTACACCATGTTCAACCTGTCGCCGGTCGGCCGCTACTTCATCCAGCTGTGCGGCACCACGCCGTGCCGGCTGCGCGGCGCGGACGACATCGTCGCGGTATGCAAGAGCCGCATCGGCGAGCAGAGCACGGTGACGGCGGACGGCATGTTCTCCTGGCTGGAGGTCGAGTGCCTCGGCGCGTGCTGCAACGCCCCGATGGTGCAGATCAACAACGACTACTACGAGGACCTGACGCCCGAGAGCTTCAACAAGCTGCTCGACGACCTCGCCGCTGGCCGCCCCGTCCAGAAGGGGCCCCAGAACGGCCGCCACGCCTCAGAGCCGGAGAGCGCGGTCAAGACGCTCCAGGATCCCGCGCTCTACGACGGCTCGGTCGTCGGGGCGTGGAAGAAGCGCTTCGAGGAAGAGGAAGCCCGCGCGCGCCAGGCCGCCGCCGACAAGGAGGCCGCCGACCGCGCGCTCGCCGCGCAGGCCGCGGCCGAGCCTCGCCCCGGCAAGCCCGACGCCACGCGGCCGCAGCAGGCCGCCGCCGACACGCCGGCCGACCGCGTCGCCGCCGGCAAGGCCCCGGTGGCCCCGACCGAGCGCGCCAAGGCCGCCGATCCCGCCAAGAAGCTCTCCGACAAGCCGACGTCCAAGCTGAAGGACGCCAAGGCGGAGACCGGCAAGTCCGACGAGTCGAAGGGCTGATGACGATGCTGCACGATAGGGATCGCATCTTCACGAACCTCTACGGGCTTCAGTCCCCGGGGCTCGAGGCCGCGAAAATGCGCGGCGCGTGGGACGGCACCAAGTTCCTGCTCGAAAAGGGCAGGGACTGGATTGTCGACGAGATGAAGAAGTCCGGCCTGCGCGGGCGCGGCGGCGCGGGCTTCCCCACCGGCCTGAAGTGGTCGTTCATGCCCAAGCAGTCGGACGGGCGGCCGCATTACCTCGTGGTCAATGCCGACGAGTCCGAGCCCGGCACCTGCAAGGACCGGGAGATCATGCGGCATGACCCGCACCTCCTGATCGAAGGCTGCCTGATCGCCTCGTTCTCGATGGGCGCGAACGCCTGCTACATCTACATCCGCGGCGAGTACATCGCCGAGCGCGAGGCGCTGCAGCGGGCCGTCGACGAGGCCTACGCGGCTAATCTCGTGGGCAAGAACAACGTGCATGGCTGGCCGTTCGACATCTACGTGTCGCATGGCGCCGGCGCCTATATCTGCGGCGAGGAGACCGCGCTGCTCGAAAGCCTCGAGGGCAAGAAGGGCATGCCGCGGCTGAAGCCGCCGTTCCCGGCCAACATGGGTCTCTATGGCTGTCCGACCACCGTCAACAACGTCGAGTCGATCGCCGTCGCCGGCACCATTTTGCGGCGCGGCGCGGCCTGGTTCGCCGGAATCGGGCGGCCGAACAATGTCGGAACCAAGCTGTTTTGCGTCTCCGGGCACGTCAACAAGCCCTGCAACGTCGAGGAGGCGATGGGGCTCACGTTCCGTGAGCTCATCGACACGCATTGCGGCGGCATTCGCGGGGGCTGGGACAATCTGCTGGCGGTGATTCCGGGCGGCTCGTCTGTGCCGCTGGTGCCGGCCGAGCAGATCGCCGACGCCTACATGGACTTCGACACGCTGCGCAACCTCAAGTCGGGCCTCGGCACGGCGGCGGTGATCGTGATGGACAAGTCCACCGACATCGTGCGCGCGATCGCCCGCATCTCGTACTTCTACAAGCACGAGAGCTGCGGGCAGTGCACCCCCTGCCGCGAGGGAACGGGGTGGATGTGGCGCGTGCTGAACCGCATGGCCGAGGGCCGCGCCCAGAAGCGCGAGATCGACATGCTGCTCGAGGTCACCACCCAGGTGGAGGGCCACACGATCTGCGCGCTGGGCGACGCGGCCGCCTGGCCGGTGCAGGGGCTCATCCGCCACTTCCGTCACGAGATCGAGAAGCGGATCGACGATTACTCGGCGAACCCGCATTCGGAGCCGGCGAGCGCCTTCGGCGTGGCGGCGGAATAAGAGAGAACACCGATGACCAAGCTCATCGTCGACGGCATCGAGGTTGACGTCCCGGCCGACTACACGCTGCTCCAAGCCTGCGAACAGGCCGGGGCGGAGGTGCCGCGCTTCTGCTTCCACGAGCGCCTGTCGATCGCCGGCAATTGCCGCATGTGCCTCGTCGAGGTGAAAGGCGCGCCCAAGCCCGTCGCGTCCTGCGCCTGGGGCGTGCGCGACTGCCGCCCCGGCCCGAACGGCGAGCCGCCCGTCATCTCGACCCGCTCGCCGATGGTCAAGAAGGCCCGCGAAGGGGTGATGGAGTTCCTGCTCATCAACCACCCGCTGGATTGCCCGATCTGCGACCAGGGCGGCGAGTGCGACCTGCAGGACCAGGCGATGGCCTACGGCGTCGACTCCTCGCGCTTCGCCGAGAACAAGCGCGCCGTCGAGGACAAGTATATCGGCCCGCTGGTCAAGACGCAGATGAACCGCTGCATCCAGTGCACGCGCTGCGTCCGCTTCACGACGGAGGTCGCCGGCGTCGCCGACCTCGGCGCCATCGGCCGCGGCGAGGACATGGAGATCACCTCCTACCTCGAGAACGCCATGCGCTCCGAGCTGCAGGGCAACGTCATCGACCTGTGCCCGGTCGGCGCGCTGACCTCCAAGCCCTACGCCTTCAAGGCGCGCCCGTGGGAGCTCTCGAAGACCGAGTCGGTCGACGTGATGGACGCGGTCGGCTCCAACATCCGCGTCGACGCGCGCGGCCGCGAGGTGATGCGCATCCTGCCCCGCCTGCACGAGGCGGTGAACGAGGAGTGGATCTCCGATAAGACCCGCTTCATCTGGGACGGGTTGAAGACGCAGCGCCTGGACCGGCCTTATGTGCGCGAGAACGGTCGGCTGCGGCCTGCCTCCTGGGCCGAGGCCTTCGCCGCCATCGCGGCGCGCGTCAAGTCGGCTCGCCCTGAGCGCGTCGGCTTCATCGCCGGCGATCTCGCGTCCGTCGAGGAGATGTTCGCGCTCAAGGCCCTGGCCGACAAGCTCGGCAGCGCCAACATCGACGGACGGCAGGACGGAACGGCGCTCGATCCGCGCTTCGGCCGCGCCTCCTACCTGTTCAACGCCTCCATCGTCGGCATCGAGGAGGCGGACGCCATCCTGCTCGTCGGGACGAACCCGCGGCGCGAAGCCCCGGTTCTGAACGCGCGCATTCGCAAGCGCTGGCGGATGGGCCAGCTGCAGGTCGGCGTGATCGGCGAGAACGCCGACCTCACCTACGACACGCAGGCGCTCGGCGCGGGCGCGGAGACGCTGGCCGAGATCGCCTCGGGCGCGCACTCGTTCGCCGGCGTGCTGAAGGCGGCGCAGAAGCCGCTGATCGTGGTCGGCCAGGGCGCCATCAGCGGGGAGGGCGGGCTCGCCGTGCTCTCGCTCGCCGCCAAGGCGGCGCTCGCGGTCGGCGCGGTCAAGGACGGCTGGAACGGTTTCAGCGTGCTGCACACCGCGGCCGCGCGGGTCGGCGCGCTCGATCTCGGCCTCGTGCCGGGGCAGGGCGGCCTCGACGCGGCGGCGATGGCGAAGGCGGGCGCGCTCGACGTGGTGTTCCTGCTCGGGGCGGACGAGATCGCGGTTGAGCCGGGCGCCTTCGTCGTCTACCAGGGCACGCACGGCGACCGCGGCGCGCACCGCGCCGACGTCATCCTTCCGGGCGCGGCCTACACCGAGAAGGCCGGCAGCTACGTCAACACGGAAGGCCGCGTCCAGCTCGGCAACCGCGCCGGTTTCCCGCCGGGCGACGCCCGCGAGGACTGGGCCATCCTGCGCGCGCTCTCCGACGTGCTCGGCGCGAGGCTGGCCTTCGACTCGCTGCAGCAGCTGCGCAAGGCGCTCTACGAGGCCCACCCGCACTTCGCGTCGATCGACACGGTCGCGCCGGCCGACGCGTCCGGGCTGGCCGCGCTGGCCGAGGTCGGCGGCGCGCTGCCGCGCGGGCCGTTCCGCGGCGCGGTCGAGGACCTCTATCTGACCAACCCGATCGCGCGCGCGTCCGCGGTCATGGCCGAATGTTCGGCCCTCGCGAAGGGGGCCGTGCCCCTGGCGGCCGAGTGACGGAGACCAGGTGATGGAATCGTTTTTCGACAGCACCCTGTTCTACGTGATCAAGACGGCCGTGCTGAGCGTGGTCGTCCTGGCGCTGCTCCTGGTCTACATCGCCTTCGCGCTGCTGGCCGACCGCAAGATCTGGGCGGCGGTGCAGTTGCGGCGCGGCCCCAACGTGGTCGGGCCGTGGGGTATGTTCCAGTCCTTCGCGGACCTGCTGAAATTCGTCCTGAAGGAGCCGGTGATCCCATCGGGGGCGAACAAGGGCGTGTTCCTGCTCGCGCCGATCGTCACCGCGACGCTGGCGCTGTCGGCCTGGGCCGTGGTGCCGCTGGCGGAAGGCTGGGCCATCGCCGACCTGAATGTCGGCGTGCTCTACATCTTCGCCATCTCCTCGCTGGGCGTGTACGGCGTCATCATGGCGGGCTGGGCGTCCAACTCGAAGTACCCGTTCCTCGGCGCGCTGCGCTCGGCGGCGCAGATGGTCTCTTACGAGGTGTCGATCGGCTTCGTGATCATCACCGTGCTGCTGTGCGTCGGCTCGCTCAACCTCAGCGCCATTGTCGAGGCCCAGAACAACCGGTTCGGCATGTTCGGCTGGTTCTGGCTGCCGCTGTTCCCGATGTTCGTGATCTTCTTCATCTCGGCGCTGGCGGAGACCAACCGTCCGCCCTTCGACCTGCCGGAGGCGGAGTCGGAACTGGTGGCCGGCTACATGGTCGAGTACTCGTCCACGCCCTATCTGCTCTTCATGCTGGGCGAGTACGTGGCGATCATGACCATGTGCGCGCTGACCACGATCCTGTTCCTCGGAGGCTGGCTGCCGCCCTTCAACGTGCCGCCGCTGAACTGGGTGCCGGGCATCGTGTGGTTCATCCTGAAGGCGTCGGCGGTCTTCTTCATGTTCGCGATGGTGAAGGCGTTCGTGCCGCGCTACCGCTACGACCAGCTGATGCGGCTGGGCTGGAAGGTGTTCCTGCCGCTGTCGCTCGCCATGGTGGTGATCGTGGCGGGCGTGCTGCAGTTCACCGGCTGGGCGCCGGGGCACTGAGGTGGAGTTCGCGGTTCCCGGGCTGATCGGCGCGGCCATCGGGCTCGCGCTGGGCTATGTCGACTACCGGGTGGTTTCGGGGGTGGTCGAAGGCAAGCTGCGCAAGCTGGACCGCTCGGCGGGGCCGGCCGAGCGGGAGAGGTTCGAGGGCAAGATCAGGATCATGAGGGCCCTGTTCCTGCTCATGACTGTGGGTGTGTTCCCGGTGATCGGCTACCTGATGGGTGTGACGGTCGCGGGCCGGTGAAATCGCCGCTGCCGCGGCGCGGATGACGAGAACGGCGCGCACGCGCCGGAGGATTGGACGATGAGGCTCGACCAGGCTGCGAAATCGCTTCTGCTGAAGGAGTTCGTCGGGGCATTCGTGCTGTCGATGCGCTACTTCTTCAAGCCGAAGGCGACGCTGAACTACCCCTACGAGCGTGGCCAGACGTCGCCGCGCTTCCGGGGCGAGCACGCGCTGCGCCGATATCCCAACGGCGAGGAGCGCTGCATCGCCTGCAAGCTGTGCGAGGCGATCTGCCCGGCCCAGGCCATCACCATCGAGGCCGGCCCGCGCCGCAACGACGGCACGCGGCGCACGACGCGCTACGACATCGATATGACGAAGTGCATCTATTGCGGCTTCTGCCAGGAGGCCTGCCCAGTCGACGCCATCGTCGAGGGGCCGAACATGGAATTCGCCACCGAGACCCGCGAGGAGCTCTTCTACGACAAGAGCAAGCTGCTGGAGAACGGGGCGCGCTGGGAGCGCGAACTCGCCGCCAATATCCGGCGGGACGCGCCCTACCGGTAGGGTTCGGAATCGGGCCCGCCGCCGGTCCGCGGGGGCCGGCGACTTGCCCTAAGTCGGGTTGTCGCCCTCCTGAACGGGGGATATAGACGGGCCGACGCGGATTCCCGGGCATTGTCCGGGGGTTGCAGGAAGGGACCGCCGCAAGGCGGGGACGACGACAGGCGGGCCGTCCGGCGCGCCGCAACAGACACGGAGGCCGCCTCGGCGGCCGGGGGCGACCTCGCATGAACGCGGCTGCGGCCTTTTTCTATCTCTTCTCCGCCGTGACGGTGGGCTCCGCCGTGATGGTCATCGGATCGCGGAACCCCGTCCATTCGGTCCTGTTCCTGATCCTGGCCTTCGTCAACGCGGCCGGCCTCTTCCTGCTCATGGGCGCGGAGTTCCTCGCCATGATCCTGGTGGTGGTCTATGTCGGCGCGGTGGCCGTGCTGTTCCTGTTCGTCGTCATGATGCTGGACGTCGACTTCGCGGAGCTGCGCCAGGGCTTCCAGAACTACCTGCCGATCGGCGCGCTGCTGGGGGCGGTGCTGCTGATCGAGCTCGTGCTGGTGGCGACCACGTATGTCGCGCAGCCCATCGGCGCGCGCCCCGCGGCAATGGCGCCCGCCAACGCGACGCTGCTCACCAACACCGAGGCGATCGGCCGGGTGCTGTACACGCAGTACGTCTACTACTTCCAGGCCGCCGGCCTCGTGCTGCTGGTGGCGATGATCGGCGCGATCGTGCTGACGCTGCGCCACAAGGCCGGCGTGCGCCGGCAGGACATCGCGCGGCAGAACGCGCGCACCAAGGAAACCGCCATCGAGGTCCGCAAGGTCCCGTCGCGGCAGGGAGTTTGAGGACGCCATGGTTATCGGTCTCAGCCATTACCTGACGGTGGCGGCGATCCTGTTCACGCTCGGCGTGATCGGCATCTTCATCAATCGCAAGAACGTCATCGTAATCCTGATGTCGGTCGAGTTGATCCTGCTCTCGGTCAACATCAACCTGGTGGCGTTCTCGACGTTCAGCGGCGACCTCGTCGGCCAGATCTTCGCCTTGCTGATCCTGACGGTGGCGGCGGCGGAGGCGGCGATCGGTCTCGCCATCCTCGTCGTCTACTACCGCAACCGCGGCTCCATCGCGGTTGAAGACATCAATATGATGAAGGGCTGATCCCGTGTTGTACAAGGCGATCGTCTTCCTGCCGCTGATCGGTTTCTTCATTGCTGGCCTGTTCGGGCGGTACATCGGGGCGCGGGCGAGCGAGGTGGTCACCACCGCGCTGCTGATGGCGGCCGCGGCGCTGTCCTGGTTCGCTTTCTTCGCGGTCGGCTACGGGCATCAGGTCGAGCATGTCCAGGTGATGCGCTGGATGTCCTCCGGCGGGCTGGTCGTCGACTGGGCGTTCCGGATCGACACGCTGACGGCGGTGATGCTGATCGTGGTCAACACGGTGTCGTCGCTCGTGCACCTCTACTCGATCGGCTACATGAACGAGGACCCCGACCGTCCCCGTTTCTTCGCCTACCTGTCGCTGTTCACCTTCGCGATGCTGATGCTCGTGACGGCCGACAACCTGGTCCAGATGTTCTTCGGCTGGGAAGGCGTGGGCCTGGCCTCGTATCTGCTGATCGGCTTCTGGTACCAGAAGCCCTCGGCCGTCGCCGCCGCCATGAAGGCCTTCATCGTCAACCGCGTCGGCGATTTCGGCTTCGCGCTCGGCATCTTCCTGGTGTTCGTGCTGTTCGGCTCGGTGGCCTTCGCCGACATCTTCCCCAAGGCGGAGGAGGTGGCGAAGACCACGTTCCACTTCATCGGCTACGACTGGAACGCCATCACCATCGCCTGCCTGCTGCTGTTCATGGGCGCGATGGGCAAGTCGGCGCAGTTCCTGCTGCACACCTGGCTGCCGGACGCGATGGAGGGCCCGACCCCCGTTTCCGCGCTCATCCACGCGGCGACCATGGTCACCGCCGGCGTCTTCATGGTGGCGCGGCTGTCGCCGCTGTTCGAGCTGTCGCCGGTGGCGATGGGTGCGGTGCTGGTCGTCGGCGCGACGACGGCGTTCTTCGCCGGAACGGTCGGCCTGGTGCAGAACGACATCAAGCGCGTGATCGCCTATTCCACCTGCTCGCAGCTTGGCTACATGTTCGTCGCGCTGGGAGCGGGGGCGTTCGGCGCGGGCATCTTCCACCTGTTCACCCACGCCTTCTTCAAGGCCCTGCTGTTCCTCGGCGCCGGCTCGGTCATCCACGCGATGCACCACGAACAGGACATCCGCCACATGGGCGGACTGGCGCGCAAGATCCCGTTCACGACGGCGATGATGGCCATCGGCACGCTCGCGCTGACCGGCTTCCCGCTGACGGCGGGGTACTTCTCGAAGGACGCCATCATCGAGTCGGCCTACGCGACCCACGTGTTCGGCAACAGCTACGGCTTCATCCTGCTGGTGATCACGGCCGGGCTGACCTCGTTCTATTCGTGGCGGCTGTTCTTCCTGACGTTCATGGGCCAGCCGCGCTGGGATACGGCGCATGGGCACGACCCGCACGTGCATCACGCGCAGGCGGAGGACGACACGCACGGCTCTCACGCGCATGGCGACGACGCGGGCGACGCCCACGACGCTCATGGCCATGGCCATGGGGCGCACGAGCCGCACGAATCGCCGCTGACCATGTTGGTGCCGCTGGCGGTTCTGGCGCTGGGCGCGCTGGCGGCCGGCCTCGCCTTCAACGGCGCGTTCCTCGGCCACGACGCCGAGCACTTCTGGAACGGCGCGCTGGTGCTTCCGGAACACGAGGAGCACCCGCCTGTCTGGGTGGTGTGGGCGCCGACCGTGGCGATGGTGATCGGCTTCGCCGTGTCCTGGCTGTTCTACATCAAGGCGCCGCACCTGCCGCGCGCGCTCGCCGAGAGCCAGCCGGGCCTCTACAAGTTCCTGCTGAACAAGTGGTACTTCGACGAGCTCTACGACGTCATCTTCGTGCGCACCGCGAAGTGGATCGGCCGCTTCCTGTGGAAGAAGGGCGACGGCGCGGTGATTGACGGCATGGGTCCCGACGGGGTCTCCGCCCGCGTCGTGGACATCACCCAGGCCGTGGTGCGGCTGCAGACCGGCTATGTCTACCATTACGCCTTCGCGATGCTGATCGGCGTGGCGGCCCTTGTCACCTGGTACATGCTGGGCGGAGCGCACTGAGATGACCGACCACCTTCTCCTGGGGCTGCTCGTCCTGCCGCTGGCCGGCGCCCTGTTCATCCTGATGGTCGGCGACGACACCGAGGCGGGGCGCACGAACATCCGCTGGATCGCGCTCGCGGCCACGGTCATCACCTTCCTGCTGTCGCTCGTCGCCTGGGGCCGCTTCGATCCGGCCAACCCGGCCTTCCAGCTCGTCGAGGAGTGGAGCTGGCTGTCGGAGACGATCCGCTTCAAGCTGGGCGTCGACGGCTTCTCGATGCCGTTCGTGCTGCTCACCACGTTCCTGATGCCGTTCTGCATCGTGGCCTCGTGGGTGAACGTCGAGAAGCGCGTGAAGGAGTACTTCATCGCGTTCCTCGTGCTCGAGACGCTAATGATCGGCGTGTTCGCCGCGCTCGACCTCGTGGCGTTCTACCTGTTCTTCGAGGCCGGCCTGATCCCGATGTTCCTGATCATCGGCATCTGGGGCGGCAAGCGCCGCATCTACGCGAGCTTCAAGTTCTTCCTGTACACGCTGGTCGGCTCGCTGCTGATGCTGCTCGCCGTGATGGCGATGTACTGGGACGCCGGCACGACGGACATCCCGACGCTGCTGACGCACAAGTTTCCGCACGGCATGCAGTTCTGGCTGTGGCTCGCCTTCTTCGCGTCGTTCGCGGTGAAGATGCCGATGTGGCCGGTCCACACCTGGCTGCCCGACGCGCACGTCGAGGCGCCCACGGCGGGCTCGGTGATTCTGGCCGCGATCCTGCTGAAGATGGGCGGCTACGGGTTCATCCGCTTCTCGATCCCGATGTTCCCGGACGCCTCGCTCTATTTCGCGCCGTTCGTGTTCGCCCTCTCCGTCATCGCCATCGTCTACACGTCGCTGGTGGCGCTGATGCAGGAGGACATCAAGAAGCTCATCGCCTACTCCTCTGTGGCGCACATGGGCTTCGTCACGATGGGCCTGTTCACCTTGACGCAGCAGGGCATCCAGGGCGCGATGTTCCAGATGGTCAGCCACGGCATCGTGTCCGGCGCGCTCTTCCTGTGCGTCGGCGTGGTCTACGACCGCCTGCACACCCGCGAGATCGCCGCCTATGGCGGGCTGGCCGCGCGCATGCCGCTCTATGCCGTGGCCATGATGGTGTTCACCATGGCCAATGTCGGCCTGCCGGGGACGTCCGGGTTCGTCGGCGAGTTCCTGACGCTGCTCGGGGCCTTCCGGTCCAACACCTGGGTGGCGTTCTTCGCCACCACCGGCGTCATCCTCTCCGCGGCCTACGCGCTGTGGCTCTATGCCCGCGTGCTGTTCGGGCCGCTGGAGAAGCCCGCTCTGATGCAGATGCCGGACCTGTCGGCGCGCGAGGTGGCGGTGCTGCTGCCGCTCATCCTGCTCACCGTCTATTACGGCGTGCATCCCGCGCCCGTGCTGGACGCGTTCGCCGCCTCCACGGAAGCCCTGCTCAAGGGCACGCAGGCCGCCCTCGGCGCCGCCGCGCAGACGGCGTCGCTGGTCGCCCACTGAACGAAGCCGTCGAAACGTCACGCGCCTCGCGCCAATTGGTTGAAGGTTGATCGATGCCTGGGATCCATGCCGCCGTACCGGCCTTCGGCCCCGCCCTTCCGGAGATCCTGCTCGCCGTGGGCGCGCTGGTGCTCGTGCTGGTCGGCGCCATCCGCGGCGAGAGGTCGGCCGCTTCCGTTTCGGCCGGCGGGCTCGTGCTGCTGCTGGCGGCGCTGGTCGTCGTGGCGATGCAGCCGGCCGGCAAGGTGGTGACGTTCAACGGCTCCTTCATCGTCGACGGCTTCGCCCGCTTCATGAAGGTGGCGACGCTCATCGGCTCCATCGTCACGCTGGCGATGTCCGGCGAGTTCCTGCGGGGTGAGCGGACCGACCGGTTCGAGTTCCCGATCCTCGTCGTGCTCTCGACGCTCGGCATGATGATGCTGATCTCGGCCGGCGACCTCATCGCGCTCTATCTCGGCCTCGAGCTGATGAGCCTGTCGCTCTACGTCGTGGCGGCCATCCATCGCGACAACGAGCGCTCGTCCGAGGCGGGACTGAAATACTTCGTCCTCGGCGCGCTGTCGTCCGGCATGCTGCTCTACGGCGCCTCGATCGTCTACGGAATGACCGGCTCGGTGACCTTCCAGGGCATCGCCGCAGCGCTGTCGGGCAACGGTTCGATCGGCGTCGTCTTCGGCCTCGTCTTCGTGCTCGCCGGATTGGCGTTCAAGATCTCGGCCGTGCCGTTCCACATGTGGACGCCGGACGTCTACGAGGGCGCGCCCACGCCGGTGACCGCCTTCTTCGCGTCCGCGCCGAAGATGGCGGCGATGGCCGTGCTGCTGCGCGTGGTCATCACCGCCTTCCCCGGCATCACCGGCCAGTGGCAGCAGATCATCGTGTTCATCGCCATCGCGTCGATGGCGCTCGGCGCGTTCGCCGCCATCGGCCAGCGCAACATCAAGCGACTGATGGCGTACTCGTCCATCGGCCACATGGGCTTTGCGCTGGTGGGTCTCGCCCCCGGCTCGGTGGAAGGCGTGCAGGGCGTCGCCATCTACATGGCGATCTACCTCACCATGACGCTCGGCACCTTCGCCTGCATTCTCGCCATGCGCGTCCAGGACCGCTACGTCGAGACGGTGGACGACCTCGCCGGCCTTGGCCGCAACAACCCGGCGATGGCCTTCGTGCTCGCGATGCTGATGTTCTCGCTGGCCGGCATTCCGCCGCTCGCGGGTTTCTTCGCCAAGTGGTACGTGTTCTCCGCCGCGATCAACGCCCATCTCTATGGCCTCGCCGTGATCGGCGTGCTGACCAGCGCGGTCGGCGCGTTCTACTACCTGCGTATCGTCAAGGTGATGTACTTCGACGAGCCACGCGAGGCGTTCCAGCCGATGAGCCTGACGCTGAAAACGGTGATCGGCGTGTCCGGCGCGTTCAACCTGGCGTTCTGGATCTTCCCGGCTCCGCTCGTGACGGCGGCATTGGTCGCCGCCAGGTCGCTGTTCTGACGTGGGGCCGATCGAGGCGGCTCTGTCGACCGGCTATCGCGCCGAGCTGCACGAGCGGCTCGGCTCCACCAATGACGAGGCGATGCGGCGGGCCCGCGAGGGCGACCCCGGCCGCCTGTGGATCATCGCCCGCCAGCAGGAGCAGGGCAGGGGACGCCACGGCCGCAACTGGGTGTCGCCGCCGGGCAATCTCTATGCGAGCCTGCTGCTTGTCGAGCCGGCGCCGGCCGGCGTGGCCCCGCAACTCGGCTTCGTCGCCGGCGCCGCGCTGCATCGCAGCGTGGCGGGCCTGATCGGCCCGGCCTCGGCCGGGCTCAGCCTCAAATGGCCCAACGACCTGCTGCTCGACGGCGCAAAATGCGCGGGTATCCTCGTGGAAGGCGTGTCGTGGCCCGGCGCTGGGCTGCGCGCGGTCGTGATCGGCATGGGCGTCAACCTCGCCCATCATCCGGAGACGGCGCTCTACCCTGCGACTGACCTGGCCGTGCGCGGCTTCGCCGTGTCGGTCGAGGACGCCGCCGCGGCGCTGGTGCGCAACATGGCGGCGGCGATCGAATTGTGGAACCGGGGCGCCGGTTTCGCGGCGATCCGGGCCGACTGGCTGGCGCGGGCGGGCGGCGTCGGCGGGCCGGTGAGGGTGCGGCTGCCGGGCGGCGAGCGCCGTGGTGTATTCAAGGGTCTTGCCGAGGATGGCAGCCTGCTTCTGGACGAAGGCGGCGTCGTCGCCGCGATCCGGGCGGGCGACGTGTTCCTCGGCGCGGACGGGTCGGCCGTGGGGGCGGGCGCCCGGTCCGAAACACATGAAGGAGCTGGGTTGTAATGGTGCGTGGAGCGGACGAGCTGGTTTTCCTGCCCCTGGGCGGCGTCGGCGAGATCGGAATGAACGCGAGCCTCTACGGGTTCGGGCCGCCGCGCGACCGCAAGTGGATCCTGGTCGACTGCGGCGTGAGCTTCGCGGGCGAGGACCTGCCCGGCATCGACCTGATCCTGCCGGACCTGCGGTTCATCGAGGAGCAGCGTCACAACCTGCTCGGAATTGTCATCACCCACGCCCACGAGGACCATATCGGCGCGCTGATGGACCTCTGGCCCCGGCTGCAGGCCCCCGTCTACGCCACGCAGTTCGCGGCGAGCCTTCTCGAGATCCGCCGCTTCTCCGAGCCGGGCGCGCGGAAGGTGCCGATCAACGTCGTGAATCGCGGCTCGCGCGTCACGCTCGGCCCCTTCGAAATCGAGTTCATCGCGATGGCGCACTCGATCCCGGAATCGACGGCGCTGGCCATCCGCACGCCGGCGGGGACGGTGCTGCACACCGGCGACTGGAAGATCGATCCCACGCCCGGCGCGGGCTGGGCCACCGACGAGGCGCGCCTGCGCGAAATCGGCGACGAGGGCGTGCGCGCCATGGTGTGCGACTCCACCAACGTCGTGCGCGGCGGCGAGAGCCCGAGCGAGGCCGACGTCGCCGCCACGCTGCGCGACATCATGGCCGGCGCCAAGCATCGCGTGGCGGTGACCACCTTCGCCTCCAACGTCGCCCGCATCAGAGCGGTGGCCGAGGCGGCGCTCGCTTGCGGGCGCGAAGTGGTCGCGGTCGGCCGCGCCATGGACAGGGTCGTGCAGGTCGCGGCGGAATGCGGCTATCTCGACGGCCTGCCGCCGTTCCGCAGTTCCGAGACCTACGGCTATCTTCCGCGCGACAAGGTCGTCGCCCTGCTCACCGGCAGCCAGGGCGAGCCGCGCGCCGCGCTGGCGCGGGTGGCGGAGGACCAGCACCCCGACATCACGCTCGCGCCGGGGGACCTCGTCATCCTGTCGTCGCGCACCATCCCGGGCAACGAGAAGGCGGTCGGCCGCATCGTCAACGCCCTCATCCGCCAGGGCGTCGAGATCATCACCGACCGCACCCACATGGTGCATGTCTCGGGGCATCCGCGCCGCGGCGAGCTGGAGCAGCTCTACCGCTGGGTGCGGCCCCGCGTCGCCGTGCCGGTGCATGGCGAGGCGCTTCACCTGCACGAGCACGCGGCGCTGGCGCGTTCGCTGGGCGTGGATGAAGTGATCGAGGCGACCGACGGCGACCTCATGCTGCTCGGTCCCGGCCAGGCGGGCGTGATCGACAAGGTGTCGTGCGGCCGGCTCTACAAGGACGGCTCCCTGCTGATCCATGCGGGCGACTCCACGGTGCAGGAGCGCCGCCGCCTGTCCTTCGGCGGCCTGGTGTCGGTGGCCATCGCGCTCGACACGCGCGGCGACCTCGTCGGCGACCCCGCGTTCGAGATCTCCGGCCTGCCGCAGGTGACGCGCGACCGCACGCCGTTCGAGGACGTGATCGAGGAGGCGATCCTCAACGTCATCAACGGGCTGCCGAAGGCGCGCCGGCGCGATCCGGACCTGGTCGAGAACGCCGTCGAGCGCGCCGTCCGCGCCGCCGTGGGCGACGCGTGGGGCAAGAAGCCGAGCTGCCACGTTCACGTCCTGGTCGTCTGAGGGCACGGCCTCTCCGAAAGGCGGAGGGGTCAAATGGCGCGGCTCCGGCTAGATTGCGCGGCCAGTCGGGCAGGCAGGAGGCTTTCATGATCGGTCGTCTCAACCATGTCGCCATCGCGGTCCGCGATCTGGAGGCGGCGTCGCGGCTCTACCGGGATACGCTCGGCGCGTCCGTGTCCGCGCCGCTGGCGCAGCCCGAGCATGGCGTCACGGTCGTCTTCGTCGAGTTGCCCAATACCAAGATCGAGTTTCTGGAGCCGCTGGGGGCGTCGTCGCCCATCGCCAGGTTCCTGGACAAGAACCCGGACGGCGGCATTCATCACGTGTGCTACGAAGTGGACGACATCCTGGCCGCGCGCGACAGGTTGAAGGCCGGCGGCGCGCGCGTTCTGGGAGACGGGGAGCCGCGCACCGGCGCGCACGGCAAGCCGGTGCTGTTCCTCCACCCGAAGGACTTCAACGGGACGCTCGTCGAACTCGAGCAGGCCTGACATGAGACGGGCTTAACACGGAGACCACATGGGCCTCAGCGGCGCGATCGCGCTCTACTTCATCGTCTGGTGGCTGACGCTGTTCGCCATGCTGCCGATCGGCGTTCGCGCCCAGCACGAGCCTGGCGCCGACAACGCGGCGGAGCCGGTCAGCGGCTCCGATCCGGGCGCGCCGCGCCTGCCCATGATGGGCAAGAAGATTGTCTGGACCACGCTCGCGGCGATCCCGGTCACGGCGGCGTTGTATTACTGGTTCACCTGGATCTGAGGCTTCCGGGAGGGCCCGCCGGGCGCGTCGATCAGGTCGTCAAGGCCGCGATCTGGCTGAAGAACTTCGCCCGCAACTGCGGGCCAACGCGCAAGTCCTCGTGAAGCAACGACCAAGTGTTCGCTCGGGAAGTTTGGTCGCCGAGTCTTGGTTTGGCCGCCCCGCCAAGAAAAAAAGGCAAGGCTTTCGCCTTGCCTTTCAGGTCAGTGTCGACCATCCGATGCGTCAGCCATAAAGGCGCCGCCACTCTGGATGACCCAGACGCCCTCTTGAAGCGTTCTGGCTGTCTTCCTCCCAAGACTTGGACCCGAGCCCTTGTACCGGTTGCTCCGGCAGCGAGCCTGTTCTGTCTGGCTTTGACTCATAGCCCACGGAATTGGCCCTGTCACCCATTTGTGCACGACCTGCCTCGAAAATGATGCCGCTCGCCGGCCGCTCCCTCCGGGGTCTGTCGAGGCGCGCCGAAAGCGCCGACGGCGGGGGCAGTCACCGCCTCTTTTGAAGGCACGGCCAAGCTCGCGCCACATTCCCTCGGAACCCTGTGAACGCTCCCGACGTCCCCGGGGCGGCTTGTGTTTTGCGCGTCGATGGTTTTCATGAACGACGTCAGGAGACGCGCCCCGAATCCGGGCCGTCGCAGCCAGAGCGATTCCACGATCCCATGCGCCTTTCCCGCTATTTCCTCCCGATCCTGCGCGAGACCCCGAAGGAAGCCGAGATCGTCTCGCATCGGCTGATGCTGCGGGCGGGCCTCATCCGCCAGGAGGCGGCGGGCATCTATGCCTGGCTGCCGGCGGGCCTGCGTGTGCTCAACAAGATCAACGCCATCGTGCGCGAGGAGCAGAACCGTTCCGGCGCCATCGAGCTGCTGATGCCGACCATCCAGTCGGCCGACCTGTGGCGCGAGTCCGGCCGCTACGAGGCCTACGGCAAGGAAATGCTGCGCATCAAGGATCGGCACGAGCGCGACATGCTGTTCGGGCCGACCAACGAGGAGATGATCACGGAGATCTTCCGCGCCTATGTGCGGTCCTACAAGGATCTTCCGCTCAATCTCTACCACATCCAGTGGAAGTTCCGGGACGAGGTGCGGCCGCGCTTCGGCGTCATGCGCTCGCGCGAGTTCCTGATGAAGGACGCCTACTCGTTCGACCTGGACAAGGACGCCGCGCGTCACTCCTACAACAAGATGTTCGTGGCTTACCTGCGGACCTTCCAGCGCCTCGGCCTGACGTCCATCCCGATGCGCGCCGACACCGGTCCCATCGGCGGCGACCTCAGCCACGAGTTCATCATCCTGGCCTCCACCGGCGAGAGCGAGGTGTATTGCGACCGCTCGGTGCTGGACCTGCCGGTGCCCGGCGCGGACACGAATTTCGACGACCCGGCGGCGCTGCAGTCGATCGTCGAGGCGTGGACGACGCCCTACGCCGCGACCAGCGAGATGCACGACGCCGCCGCCTTCGAGGCGATCCCCGGCGAGCGCAAGGTCAGCGCGCGCGGCATCGAGGTCGGCCACATCTTCTATTTCGGCACCAAGTACTCCGCGCCGATGAAAGCCATGGTCAGCGGGCCGGACGGCGTCGAGCGGCCGGTTCATATGGGCTCCTACGGCATCGGGCCGTCGCGCCTCGCGGCGGCGCTGATCGAGGCCTCGCACGACGAGGCGGGGATCATCTGGCCGGACGCCGTCGCTCCCTTCAGGGTGGCGCTGCTCAACCTCAAGGTCGGCGACAGCGGCACCGACGCGGCGTGCGAGACGATCTACCGGGCGCTGGGCGCGCGCGGGGTCGACGTGCTCTACGACGACCGCGAGGAGCGCCCCGGCGCGAAGTTCGCGACGGCCGACCTCGTCGGCATGCCCTGGCAGGTCCTGGTCGGGCCGAAGGGCCTCGCCGAGGGCAAGGTCGAACTGAAACGCCGCGCCACGGGCGAGCGCACGCTCGTCACCGTGGAGGACGCGGTGGCGCTGCTGTCGGCCTGACCCGCATGGCGGCCAGCGAGGCCCGCGGGGCGGCACCAACCGGCGCGCGGCCGTTCTCGGTGTTCGAGTGGATGGTCGCCGCGCGCTACCTGCGCGCGCGCCGCCGCGAAGGCTTCATCTCGGTCATCGCCGGGTTCTCGTTCGCCGGCATCATGCTCGGCGTCGCCACGCTTATCATCGTCATGTCGGTGATGAACGGCTTTCGCAGCGAGCTCCTGAACAAGATCGTCGGCATCAACGGCCACATCTTCGTCGGCGCCATCGACAAGCCGCTGACCGACTACGCCGAACTGGCCGACAGCCTCAACGCGATCCCGGGCGTCAAGCTGGCCTTTCCCATGGTCGAGGGGCAGGCGCTGGCGTCCAGCCAGGCGGGGGCGGGCGGCGTGCTGGTGCGCGGCGTGCGGGAAAAGGACATCGTCCGCATCCCGGCCATCGGCAACACGATCCAGCCCGGCGGCACGCTGCAGGGCTTCGACGTCTCCGGCGGCGTGGCTATCGGCCGCCGCCTGGCCGAGCAGCTCTTCCTGAGGCCCGGCGACACGCTGACCCTGACGGCGCCCAAGGGCGCGGAGACGCCGTTCGGCGTCACGCCGCGGATCAAGAGCTACCCGGTGGTCGCGGTGTTCGAAGTCGGCATGTCCGAGTTCGACGCCGGCTTCGTCTACATGCCGCTGACCGACGCGCAGGCCTTCTTCAATCGCGACGGCGACGCCACGGCCATCGAGATCTTCCTCTCGCAACCGGAGCGGATCGACGAGGCGCGGAACGCCATCGACAACGGCATCGAGCGGCCGATCACGCTGTCCGACTGGCGGCAGCGCAACAAGACGTTCTTCGGCGTGCTCGAGGTCGAGCGCAACGTCATGTTCCTCATCCTGATGCTGATCGTGCTGGTGGCCGCGCTCAACATCGTCTCCGGCCTCATCATGCTGGTGAAGGACAAGAGCGCCGACATCGCCATCCTGCGCACGATGGGAGCGACGCGCGGTTCGATCATGCGCATCTTCCTCATCACCGGCGCGGCCATCGGCGTGGTCGGCACGCTGGCCGGCTTCGGGCTTGGCCTCGTCATCAGCCTGAACGTCGAGAACATCCGGGTGGTGATGTCGAACCTCACCGGCGCGAACCTGTTTCCGGCGGAGTTCTATTTCCTCAGTAGGCTGCCCTCGGAGGTGAACCCGCGCGAGGTCGCGACCATCGTCGGCATGGCCCTGGTGCTCTCGTTGATCGCCACGCTCTACCCGTCCTGGCGCGCCGCGCGGCTCGATCCCGTGGAGGCGCTGCGCTATGAGTGAGCCGGCCGCCTATCCCGATCCCGTCCTCTACGTCTACCAGGCCCACAGGCGCTACAAGGAGGGCAAGGAAGGCACGCTCGACATCCTGCGCGGCGCCTCGCTGGCGGTGTGGGCGGGGCAGTCGGTGGCGCTCGTCGCGCCGTCGGGAACGGGCAAGTCCACCCTGCTTCACCTGGCCGGGCTGCTGGAACGCCCCGACGCCGGCGAGGTCTACGTGTCCTCCCGCCCCACGGTGGGGCTGGCGGACAACGAACGCACCGCCATCCGGCGTCTGGAAATCGGCTTCGTCTACCAGTCGCATCATCTCCTGCCCGAGTTTACCGCGCTGGAGAACGTGATGGCCCCGCAGCTCATTCGCGGCCTGGGACGCGCCGAGGCCCGCGAGCGAGCCGCCAACCTGCTCTCCTATCTCGGCATCGGCGAGCGGCTGCGGCACAGGCCCGCGGAACTGTCCGGCGGCGAGCAGCAGCGCGTCGCCATCGCCAGGGCGGTCGCCAACGCGCCGCGCATCCTGCTCGCGGACGAGCCGACCGGGAATCTCGACCCGCACACGTCGTCGCACGTGTTCGACACGCTCACGACGCTCGCCAAGCAGACCGGGCTGGCGGCGGTCGTCGCCACCCACAATCTCGAACTGGCGGCGCGCATGGACCGGCGCGTGACGCTGCGCGAGGGAGAAGTCGTCGAGCTGCCCTGATCGGCCGGCGATCGGCCGCGACGCGAGGAGGAACGCATGACACGCATCCTCATCCTGCAAGGTCATCCCGATCCCGCTCCGGGGCATCTGTGCGACGCGCTGGCGAAGGCTTACGCCGAGGGCGCTCGGGCGGCCGGCCATGACGTCGAAATGATCGAGATCGCGACGCTCGACGTGCCGTTCCTGCGCACGCAGGAGGCCTTCGAGCACGCCGGCCCGCCGCCCTCTCTGGCCGACGCCGCCGGCGCGCTGGCGCGGGCGCAGCACATCGTCCTCGTCTTCCCGCTCTGGCTCGGGACCATGCCGGCGCTCGTCAAGGCGTTCCTGGAACAGACGTTCCGACCGGGCGTGGCCTTCGCCTATCGCGAAAAGGGCTTTCCGGAAAAGAAACTCGCGGGCCGCTCGGCGCGCATCGTCGTGACGATGGGCATGCCGGCCTTCGTCTATCGCTGGTTCTACATGGCGCACGGAGTGCAGGCCTTGAAGCGCTCCATCCTGAATTTCGTGGGAATCAGCCCCGTCCGCGTCACCTATCTCGGCGGCGTGGGCGGCGCGTCCGCGTCCGCGCGGGAGGGCTGGCTGGCGCGCATGCGGGAGCTCGGCCGAAGCGCGGCTTGAATCCCGGACGCCGCGCGTTACATGTTCGCGCCTTGCTTGTGGAGGCCGACATGCCCATCGAGATCGTTCCCGGCGAGCTGCTGGAGGACCGCGACGTGGTGGCGCTGGTCGCCCTCGCCGCTGGCGGCGTGACGCCGCAGGATGCGCGGACCCTGCGCGTCTACGAGGGCCTGCGCGCCCTCGGGCTTGCCCAGCGGCGCGACGCGGCGAACGACGACTGGTCGCTGCCCTCGTTCGGCCTGACGGAAGACGGCGAGACCGCGCTGCGTTTCCACTGGACGGAGATCGCCGGCATCCTCGAACGGCTCGGGCGCGACGCGAGAGAGAAATGATTAGGCTGGCGGCGTTACGCCCTCCAGCGCGACGCGCGCCGCCGCCTCCGCGATGGCCGGGTTTTCCACGCGACACGCGACGCCTGGCGGCAGGGCCTTCTCCAGAGCCGTTACGATGGCGGGGTGAAGCTTCGCGCCCCCGCCCATGATTGCGAGCCGGGCGGCGGGCGCGCGCCTCGCCAGGATGGCGCCCAGCCGCGCAAGCTCGCGGCCGGCGGCCTCCAAAATGGCGAGCGCCGTCGCGTCTCCCTCACGGGCGGCGGCGGCCACCACCGGCGCCAGCGCGGCCACGCCGCCCCGGTCCGTGCCGTATACCGCCGCGCGGATCGCCGCCCAGGACGAGCCGCCGACGCGTTCGTAGAGCCGCACCGCGAGCGGGCCTTCCGAGCCGGGATCTTCGTCGCGGGCGCGCAGGACCGCGCGCAGGGCCTCCCGGGCGATCCAGAAGGCGGAGCCGCCATCGTCGATGACCACGCCGTAGCCGCCCACCTTAAGCGCCGTGCCGTCGGCCCGGATGGCGTAGCCGACCGAGCCCGTGCCGGCGTAGATGACCCCGCCTTCGCCCGGCGCGAACACGGCGCGATAGGCGATCCACATGTCGTCGCCGATGGCGATCTTGTCGGGCGGAACGCCGAGCCCTGCCGAGAGGAGCGAGCGGAAGGTCTCGGCCTGCTCCGTTCCAGCGCCGAGGCCGGTGACGCCGGCCGCGACGGCGTCGGGCCGCTCCGCGCCCGCCACGTCCCGAACGAGGGTCGCGAAGGAGGCCATCGAGCGCTCGCGCACGGCGGGATCGAACAGATGGCCGGAGGCGGGGCCGGCCTCGCCGGTCGCGAAGGGCGCGCTCTCGCCCTCCCGCCACAACGCCCAGCGCGTCGCCGAGCCGCCGGCGTCGATGCCGAGCCCGACGCGCGCCACGTCAGGCCGCCGGGCCGAGCGCGGCCGCGAAGCGCCGCGTGATCTCGCGGGGGTTGGTGATCATCGTGCCGACCACGACCGCGTGCGCCCCGCGCGCCAGCGCCTCGGCGGCAAGGTCGGGCGTGTCGAAACGCCCTTCGGCGACCACCGGCGCGCGGCAGCGCCGCGCCAGCGCCTCGACCAGCATGAAATCCGGCCCCGCCGAGCGGGGGGAGGCGGTCTCGTCCGTGTATCCCGCCAGCGTGGTGGCGATGTAGTCGACGCCCATCGCATCGGCCGCAACGCCTTCCTCCAGCGTCGACACGTCGGCGAAAACCGGCTTGCGCAGCTCGTCGCGAATGCGCCTGACCAGGGTTTCGAGCGTCTCGCCGCCGCGCTCGCGGGGCGTGGCGTCGACCGCGACGATGTCGGCCCCCGCCGCCGCGACGGCGCTCGCGCTCGCAAAGTCGGGAGTGATGTAGACGGGAATGCCGTCGCGCCAGTGCTTGAGGATTCCGACGATCGGCAAACCGGTGACGGCGCGGATGGCGGCGATGTCGGCCGGACCGTTGGCGCGGATGGCCCCCGCGCCGCCCTGCTCGGCGGCCCTCGCCATGGCCGCCATGAAAACCGGACCATGCAGCGGGTTGTCGGCGCGCGCCTGGCACGAGACGACCAGCGCGCCCTTGGGGATCGTCCTCACTTCACCGCTCCGGAGGTCATTCCCTGGATGAACTGCTTGGAGAGCAGGATGTAGACGATGGTGATCGGCAGCGCTGAGAGCGTCAGCCCGGCGAACAGCACGCCCCAGTTGGTGGTGTACTCGCCCATGAAGGCGGTGAGCCCCTGGGGCAGCGTCTTGCGCGCGTCGGTCTGGACGAAGACGAGGGGGAAGAAGAAGTCGTTCCAGATCGGTACCGCGTTGTGGATGGCGGCGATCACCATGGCGGGCTTCGTCAGCGGCAGCATGACGGACCACATGATGCGGGCGTCGCCCGCCCCGTCGATGCGCGCCGCGTCCTCCAGTTCGCTGGGCAGCGTGCGCAGGAAGCCGGTGAGGATGAACACCGCCGAGGGCAGGCCCATGGCGATGTAGATGATGATCAGCCCGAGGCGGGAATCCAGAAGATCGAGATCGCGCATCTGGATGAAGAGCGGGATCACCGCGAGCTTCAGCGGCACCATCAGTCCCGCCAGGAAGAACAGATAGATCGCGATGTTGCCCCGGAACGAGTAGCGGGCGAGGCCGTAGGCGGCCATCGTGCCGAGCGTCAGGATGCCGAGGATGGACGTGCCGGTGATGAGAAGCGAATTGCCGAGATAGAGGAAGAAATTCGTCTCGACCAGAACCGTGACGTAGTTCTTCAGGTTCGTGAGATCGGGGAAGGCGAAGGGCTTGCTGAAGATCTCCGCCGTCGATTTGAAGCCGAACGCCGCCATCATCAGGATCGGGAAGATCATGATGAAGCTGTTGGCGACGAGAAGGATCTGCAGCAGCAGGGCCGCCGCGCCGGCCGCGGGCCCCTTGGCGTGGTCCGGTGCGTGGTGGGCGGCGGCGCGGCTCATGACAGCTCGATCTCCCGCCGGCGCAGGCGCACGGTCCACACGGCCGAGACCGCTGCGATGAAGACGAACATGAGCACCGCCAGCGCCGAGCCGTGGCCGAAGTCCTGTGCGCCGGAGCTCTGGTTGCCAAAGGCCGTGCGGTAGAAGAACAGGCCCAGCACGTCCGTGGAGCCGTAGGGAGAGCCTTCGAGCCCCGACATCAGATAGGGCAGTTCGAACCAGTTGAACGCGCCGATGAAGAGCAGGATGAACACCACCGTGGCGCTGGGGGCCACCAGCGGCCAGACGATCCGCGAGACGAGCTGCCACTCGGTGACGCCGTCGATGCGGCTCGCCTCGATGATGTCGGGCGGGATGCGCTGGATGCCCGCGA
The DNA here is from genome assembly GCF_024294805.1 of Alsobacter ponti. GTDB lineage: Bacteria > Pseudomonadota > Alphaproteobacteria > Rhizobiales > Beijerinckiaceae > Alsobacter > Alsobacter ponti. The sequence continues at coordinate 133,289 of NZ_JANCLU010000005.1, read as the reverse complement.
GGAACACGAGGGTCGGGAAGCCGACCCAATGCCAGGCGTTGACGAGGATAAGCGCCCACAGGGCGGTTTCGCTGAGCCCCAGCCACGGCGTCGTCACCGCGCCGAAGCCGAGCAGTCCCAGCGTCTTGTTCAGGAGGCCGAACACCGGATGCAGGAACTGCTTCCACACCAGCGCGACGATCACGCTGGACAGGATCACGGGCAGGAATACCGCCACGCGGTGAAAGCGATGCCCCGGCAATTGCCGCGACAGCGCGTAGGCGAGCAGGAAGCCGAACCCGTTTTGCAGGATCATCAGCGTCACGAAGACGATGACGTTGTGCCCGAAGGCCCGCCAGGTCGTCGCCGCCCAGGGCTCGCGCCCCAGCACGTCGAGGAAGTTCCGCAGCCCGACGAAGTCGGCGCGCTTCAGCCCCTGCCAGTCATAGAACGCGTAGACGAAGGCGGAGAGAATCGGCACGACGACGAACGCCGTCATAAACGCCAGCGGCGGCACGATCAGGAAGGTCACCCAGACCCTGCGCCGCAGCGGCCATTCCAGATTCGCCGACATCGGCAGAGGCTCCGCCCGTTGGCCGGGCCGGCCGCCGTCTCCGCGGGGCGGAGCGGCGGACCGGCCGCAAGCCTTACTTCTTGAAGGGCGCGAAGTAGGTCGCGATGCCCTTGGTGATCTCGGCGCCCGCCTCGGCCGGAGTCTGCTTCCCGGCGAGCATCTTCTGCACCGCGGCCTGCTCCAGCACCGAGCCCGACGGCTCCTGGTAGCGGAAGTGGACGAGGAACAGATAGGACATGGAGTTCTTGTTGAGCTCCGAGACCTTGGCCAGGATCGGGTCCTTGAAGGCGACGCCCGGGATCGGCGAGATGTTGCTGAGCTGGTTGGCGAACTTGTCGCCGAATTCCTTCGAGGCGAGGAAGTTGATGAACTTCAACGCATCCGCCTTGTTCGGCGTCTTGGCGTTGATGGCGTAGCCGCCGTCGAAATACTGCGCCACGAGCCGCTGGTCGCCGGCCTTCGCCGCCGGGGAGGGGAACACGTCCAGCTTCAAGGCGGGGTTGGCCTTGAGGAAGGGCGCGGCCTCGAACGATCCACCGGCGAACATCGCCGCCGCGCCGGACGAGAAGAGCTGCTGCGAGGAGGGATAATCGATGCCCTCGTAGCTCGGGGCGAAATTGTCCTTGGCGAGCGCCTGCAACTTGGCCAGCGCGTCGACGAAGCGCTTGTCGGTGAAGTCGGCCTTGCCGGACAGGATGTCGGCCTCGAACTGCTTGCCGAGCATGGAGGAGAGCAGCGCGCCGACGATCGTCTCGTTCTGCCAAGCGGTCGCCGTGCCGTTGGCGAAGGGGATCACGCCCGCCGCCTTCAGCTTCTTGCTGGCGTCGACCAGCTCGTCCCAGGTCTCGGGAACCTTCACGCCGTTCTTGGCGAAGACCTCGGTGTTGTAGACGATCAGCATGGTCTGCGACGCGAAGGGCACCGCGTAGACCTTTCCGTCCGAGCGAAGGGTCTCGGCCTTCAGCGCGGCTTCCGGGAATTTCGAAAGGCCCGGGACGTTCTGGTCATTCAGCTCGAGCAGGTAGCCCGGCTTGGCCACCGCTTCGAACGCGCCATAGGCGCGAACCATCATCACGTCCGGTCCCTTTTCGGCGGCGAGCGCGGTGGACAGAACCGTGGCGTAGTTCTGCGGCTCGAAGCCCTCGAAAGTGACCTTGACGTCCGGATTCTTGGCGTTGAAATCCTTGATCAGCTCGGCGTAGACGGCCTTGTCCTCGTTGCGCCAGCTCCAGAAGCGCAGCTCGCCCGCGCTGGCCTGCATCGGGATGGCCCACAGCGCTGCCGCGGCTGCGGCGACGATGGTCCTCACGGTCGTCATGGAATGTCCTCCGATCGATGGCCGCACTTCGTCCGGCGCAGCCCTGCCATACAGCTATCAAATTGGGCGAAGCGGTCAACCACTGGTTCTAGAGTGGTATCATCGGGACCCATCATCCTCGACGCGCAGCAGCAGCGCCGTGGCGTCGTCGTGGCGCTTCACGCGCGGCGCGCGCCGGCCCTCCGCGTCCTCCCGCTCCGCCGCCCTGAGATCCTCGATGAGCGCCACGAGTCCGCGCTCCCGTGCGGCGGCGACGAGCGTGTCGGGCGCGTGCAGGTCGAAATGGTCGACCAGCCGCCAGAAGCCGTCGCTGGACAGCAGGATGAGGTCGCCCGCCGCGACGGGCCGGCGCAGGTGCTTCACCAGCTTCGTCCAGGGCAGGGTGGGGTGGACGACGGCGTAGCCGCCCGGCTGGTTCGCCATGCGTCGATTGGCGCGGACTTGCGGACGCACATGCGGCCACGGATCCTCGCCGGGGAAGCGTTCGCGCACCGCCCGCAGGGCTTCCAGCGTCTTGCCGCCGAACGCCGCGACGGCGTCGTCGGTGAACAGGTGGACCTCTCCGCCTTCGGTCCCATGGAGCAGGCTGACGTCCCCGATGCAGGCGAGGTCGAGCACGCCGTCCGCCAGATGAGCCACGCCCAGACAGGCGCTCGGGTGGTCCTCGGCCTCCAGCGCCTGGGCGCCCGCGACGGAGGCGAAGGCCGCCGTGATGGCCTCCGACGCCCGTGCGAGCAAGTCGTCGACGCCGGCCGCCTCGGGCGCGTGGGCGCTCAGCGCGTCCGAGAGTGTGCGCGCCAGCCAGGCCGCTCCGCTCGGCGGCAGCAGCTCCGGACCGACCCCGACGCCCGTGGCTCCGTCGATGATCCAGGCCGTGCGGCCGGTCGCGCCGTGCGCGTCCTCGTTCGGGTGCTTTGGGCCGTGGCTCTGGGCGTCGAGAAGATGGAAGCGATGGGGCATGCGCCAGTCTATCCCAGATTTCGGCGACGCCGGGGCCGCAAGCGGCTCAGGGGCGGTCGCGCCCGAGCAGCACCATGGTTCCGCCCTTGTAGGCGAGGTCGCCCAGGTCGGCATAGCCGACCGCGCGGGCCAGCTTGAGCGAGGCGGCGTTGGCGGGATGGATGATGCAGACCGTGCGCCCCGCCTCGATATGTGCGTCGCCCCAGGCCAGGACGGCGTCGAGCGCCTCGCGGGCGAAGCCGCGCCCATGGAACTCGGCCATCAACGCCCACCCGGTCTCCGGCTCGCCGGCGAAGGAGGGCTGGCTGTCGCGGTGAAGCTCGTGGAAGCCGATCTCGCCGACAAACCGCCCGGTCGCGCGCTCGACGATGCGCCAGAAGCCGTAGCCGAGCATCGCCCAGCCGCCCCAATAGCGCAGTAGGCGAAGCCAGACCTCTTCCTCGGTGAGCGGCCGGCCGCCGATGAACCGGATTGTCTCGGGCGACTGCCACATCCTGATGCTGTCCGGCAGATCGGACGGCAAGTGGCCCCGCAGCTCAAGCCGCGGCGTCTCGATTGTCGGGGCGAGAGTCATCGCGGCGATCCGATTCGAACCCGGCCCGACACTAGCCGGGCTTCCCGGACCGGGAAAGACGGCGCGGCGGCGCGGACCGAGCCGTCGCCGGCAAAGGCCCGCGTCACGCGCTGGCGGCGGCCCGCGCTTGCGGGCAATCTGGCCGTCGGGCTTCGGAGCCGGGGAGAGCCATGACTGATATCGCCATCGCGACGATGACGCGCGCCGACCTCGACCTGGCGCTCGAGTGGGCTGCCGCGGAGGGCTGGAACCCCGGCCTGAACGACGCCGCGCTGTTCCACGCCGTCGACCCTGAGGGCTTCCTGATGGCGCGCGTGGACGGCGAGCCCGCCGCCTCCATCTCCGTGGTCGCCTACGGCGAAAGCTTCGGCTTCCTCGGGCTCTATATCGCCCGGCCGGAGTTCCGGGGCCGGGGGATCGGCTGGGCGCTGTGGCAGGCCGGCATGGCGCGGCTGGGCGACCGCACCGTCGGGCTCGACGGCGTGGTGGCGCAGCAGGCGAACTATCGGAAGTCCGGGTTCGCCCTGGCGCACCGGAACGTGCGCTATGAGGGCGTGTCGCGGGCCGACATGCCGGCGGACCCTCGGCTGGCCCGCATCGGGCAGGGCATCCTTCCCTCGATCCGGGACTATGACCGCTCGTGCTTCCCCGCGCCGCGCGACGACTTCGTCGCGGCGTGGACGCGCGCGCGGGGGCACGTCGGCTATGCCCTGGTCGAGGACGGTGACATCCTCGGCTACGGCGTCGTCAGGCCGTGCCGGGCAGGCTACAAGATCGGGCCGCTCTTCGCGCAGGACGAGCACGCCGCCGACCTGATCTTCCGCGCGCTCGCGTCGGAGGTGAAGGGCGAGACCCTCGCGCTCGACCCGCCCGAGCCCAACGAAGCGGCGCTGGACCTGGCCGAGCGCCACGACCTTTCGCCGGTGTTCGAGACCGCGCGGATGTACCGGGGGCCCGCGCCCGATCTCCCGCTTCACCGCGTGTTCGGCATCACCACGTTCGAGCTGGGCTGACGCTCCGCGTCGCGCGGGACGGGGGAACGTCCGACGGCGGAGGGCGTTGTGGGGCCTTCCATCGATAATCCGACACCGGAGTTCCCCATGCACGCCCACGCGATCATCAGCACCCACCCGCATGTGAGCGGGCAGACCAACGATGTCCTGATCCGCTGCATCGACCATTGCTACGACTGCGCCCAGACCTGCGTGTCCTGCGCCGACGCCTGTCTCGGCGAGGCCATGGTGGCCGAGCTGACCCAGTGCATCCGGCTCAACCTCGATTGCGCCGATATTTGCGCCGCCGCCGGCTCCGTGGCGTCGCGCCGCACCGGCTCCAATGAGGAGGTCCTGCGCCGCATGCTGGACGTCTGCGCGGTCGCGTGCCGCCTGTGCGCCGCCGAATGCGAGCGCCACGCCGACATGCATGAGCACTGCCGCATCTGCGCCGAAGCCTGCCGGGCGTGCGAACAGGCCTGCCGCGAGGCCCAGCAGAGCATTCACTGAATGACGGGAGCGGCGGCGCGATCGCGCGCGCCGCTCGCCCACTGGGCGGTCTTACTCGCTCTTGATGCCGGCCTGGCGAGCGATGTCGGTCCAGACCTCGATCTCCTTCACCTGGTAGGCGCGGAATTGGTCGGGCTCGATGATGGCGACGGTGAAGCCGATCTTGTCGAGCGCGGCGACCGTCTCGGGCTTCCTGAGCGCCGCGATGATCTCGCGTGACAGCCGGTCGCGCGCGGGGGCAGGGACGCCGGCCGGCGCGAAGAAGGCGGTCCACGAGGAGGCGTCGGCCCCGGTTACGCCCTGCTCCTGAAGGGTCTTCACCTCGGGTAGCTTGGGATTGCGCTTCGGGCTGCCGATGGCGACGCCGTTCAGGTCGCCCGACTGGATCTGTGCGATCACGCTGGACAGGGTGGAGTTGGCGATGTCGATCGTGCCGCCCATCAGGTCCTGCACCAGCGGCGCCGCGCCGCGATACGGAACGTGGGTCATCTTGATCCCGGTCCGCGCCATGAACAGCTCGGTGGACAGGTGCGAGCCCGAGCCGATCCCGGTCGAGCCGTAGTTCAGCGCGCCGGGCTTCTCCTTGGCGAGCGCGATCACATCCTGGATGCCCTTCACCGGCAGCGTCTTGCGCGTGACGAAGACGTGCTCGAACGCCCCGACACCGGCGAGCGGCGCGAAGTCCTTCACCGCGTCGTAGCCCGGGTCCTTCAGCATGAACATGTTGTTGCCATGCGTCTGGTTGTTGCCGAACGTGATGGTGTGGCCGTCGGGCTCGGCCTTGGCGACCTGCCGCGTGCCGAGCGCGCCGGCCGCGCCGCCGACATTCTCCACCACCACGTTCTGGCCGAGCGGGCCGGAAATCTCCTGCGCCACGAGGCGGGCGATGACGTCCGTGGGGCCGCCGGCCGGATAGGCGACGACGAGCTTGATGGGCTTCGTGGGAGACCACGCGGCCTGCGCGAGAGCCGCGCGCGGCCAGGCCGCCATCGCGCCGATCGCGCCCAGTCCAGCCAGTGCGCCGCGCCTCGTCGTGTCCATGTCCAGTCTCCCCAGAGTCGATTGCGGCGGCAGGATGGGCGAGCGCGCGCAACCACGCAAGGGCGCGGCGACGGAGGGAGCGCGGGTCAGCCGCCCCGGCGCGGCCCGAGGCTGGACTCGCGGGCGACCAGCGTCACCGGCGTGGTCTCCTCGGGCGGCGGACGGTCGCCGTTCTCGAGCCAGGCGACGATGCGCCCGGCGGTGCGCCGGCCGAAGCCGCGAATGTCGCAGCGCACGGAGCTCAGGGCCGGGTAAGACTGCTCGCTTTCCTCGATGTCGTCGAAGCCGACCAGCCGGAACTGCTCGCCGACGCGCAGGCCCTGTTCGGCGAACCCCGCCAGCATGCCGAGCGCCACCAGATCGTTGAAGCAGACGGCTCCGTCCACCTCGGGAGCATGGCCAGCCAGACGATGGGCGGTCTCGCGGCCGAAGGCGCGCGAACTCCTGCCCAGGTAGGACTCGGGTGTCAGGCCGGCCGCCTGGAGCGCCGTGAGATAGCCCGACATGCGCTCGCGCGTGACGGCGCGGCCCTCGAGCCCGCCGACGAAGGCGATGCGACGGCACCCCAGCGACAGCAGGTGTTCCGTCGCCAGTCGCCCTCCCGTGATGTAGTCGGGCGAGGAGAAGGGGAACGCCTCGGTGTCCGACGCGGCGCGGCGCAGCACCTGCAAGGTCGGCACGCCGGCGCGCGCCAGCGGGCCGAAGGTCTCGTCTTCGTGGCCGTAGACGGGGCTGATCACCACGGCCGAGACGCCGTGCTCGATCATGCCGCGCACCACCTGCGCCTGCAGCGCCGGGTCCTCCTCGGTGTTGGCGAGCACGGCCGCGTATTTGTGCGTGGACAGCTCCATCTGGGCCGAGATGGCGAACTCCGTGAAAAACGGATTGCGCAAATCGTTGATGACGATGCCGATGAGGCCGATGCCGGACGAGCGCAGGTTTGCCGCGGCGCGGTTGTAGACGTAGCCGACCCGCGACAGCGCGGCGCGCACGGACTCGCGCGTCTCGTGCTTCACCAGGGGGCTTTCCTGCAGGACGAGCGAGACCGTGGAGCGCGAGACGCCCGCCTCGCGGGCGACGTCGCTGATGGTGGGCCGGCGGCTCATCGCGACTTGTCTCCGCGCCGCGCGGCGGTGTGGATCAGGGAATGTTTCATGCGGGAACCGGCTGGCGCGCATTGCTGGCGGCGGGCAAGGGCGCCCGGCCGCGCACGAGGTCCGCGCCCTTCTCGCCGATCATGATGGTGGGCGCGTTGGTGTTGGAGGACACAAGGTACGGCATGACCGAGGAGTCGCACACTCGCAGGCCCTCGATGCCGCGCACCTTCAGATCAGGCGTCACGACGGCCATGTCGTCCGTGCCCATGCGGCACGTGCCGACCGGGTGATGGTCGGTCTTGCAGGTCTCGTTCGCGAAACGGGTGAGGTCCACCTCGGACACGACGTCCGGGCCCGGCAGGCGCTCCGCCAGCACGAAGGGCTGCAGCGCCTTCTGCCTCATGATCTCGCGGCCCATCCGAAGCCCCGCGAGCGCGGTGGCGCGGTCGTAGGGATCTTCCCAGTAATTGGGGTCGATCAGCGGGGCGGCGGCGGGGTCCGCGCTCGCGAGCCGCACGGTGCCGCGCGAGCGCGGCCGCAGGAAGGCGGTGTTCAGCGTCACGCCGGCGTTCTTCAGCCGCGACACGCCCGCCTCGATGCCCGAGCCGAGACCGAGATGGAACTGGATGTCGGGCGACCGCGCCACCTTGTCGGCGTACCAGAACCCGCCGGTCTCGAACAAGGTCGAGGCGACCGGCCCCTTGCCGAAGGCGAGATACTGGAAGCCGGCCCAGATCGTGCGGTCCAGGCGGGCGTAGCCGTCATAGGTGTGGTCGCCCGTGCACTCGCAGATGGCGTAGAGGTCGAGGTGATCCTGGAGGTTCGTGCCGACGCCCGGCAGGTCGTGCTTCACCTCGACGCCGACCTGCCGCAGATGATCCGCCGGGCCGATCCCGGAGAGCTGGAGCAGGCGCGGCGAGCCGATGGCGCCGGCCGCCAGGATCACCTCGCGGGCGGCGGATATTGTGCGCGTCGCGCCGCCCGCGCCGGCGATCTCGACGCCGATGGCGCGGCCGTTGTCGACCACGATGCGGGTGACGGCGGAGACGGTGAGGACGGTGAGGTTGCTGCGGTCGCGCGCCGGCCGCAGATAGGCGGTCGCGGCGGACGAGCGCCGGCCGTTGCGCACCGTCACCTGGTAGTGGCCGATGCCGTCCTGGATCGCGCCGTTGAAGTCCGGGTTGTAGGGGATGCCGTATTCCTGCGCGGCCCGCAGGAAAGCCTCGCTGATCGGAAGCGGGTTGATGGGGATCGAGACGCCGATCGGCCCGCCATAGGCGTGGAAGGCGTCGACGAAGCGCTGGTTGTCCTCGGCGCGCTTGAAGTAGGGCAGCACGTCGGCATAGGCCCACCCGGCGCAGCCCGCGTCCGTGGCCCAGGCGTCGTAGTCCTTGGCGTTGCCGCGCGTGTAGATCTGGGCGTTGATCGACGAGCCGCCGCCCAGCACCTTGGCCTGCGTGAAGCGCAGCACGCGCCCGCCGAGGTGCTTCTGCGGCACGGTGTGCCAGCCCCAGCTGGCGATGCCTTTCGTCATCTTGGCGAAGCCGGCGGGCATGTGGAACAGCGGGTGCAGGTCGCGTCCGCCGGCCTCCACCAGCAGGACCGTCACGTCCTTGTCCTCGCTCAGGCGGCTCGCCATGACGCAGCCGGCCGGGCCGGCGCCGATCACGATGTAGTCGTAGCTCTGGGATGCGGGCATGAAACGTCTCTAGAGGCGTGGAATGGAAAGGCCGCCATCGACGGCGACGACGCTGCCGGTGGCGAAGGCGAAGCGCCCGGAGGCGAGCGCGGCGACGGCTTCGGCGACGTCCTCCGGCTCGCCCCACCGCATAGCGGGCACCAGGCCGTCGGCGATGCGCGCGTCGTATTTCGGCGCGACGGCGTCGGTCATGGGCGTACGGATCACGCCCGGCCGCACCTCGAACACCGCGATGCCCTCGGGAGCAAGGCGCAACGCCAGCGCCTTCATGGCCATCGAGAGCCCCGCCTTCGACACGCAGTAGTCGGTGCGTTCGGGCGAGGCGAGCTCCGCCGACACGGACGAGATGGTGACGATGGCGCGGCGGCGCGGGGCGGGCGCGGCGGCGAGCATCAGCCGCGCGCAGGCGATCGACAGGAACAGCGTGCCGCGCAGGTTCACGCCCATCACGGCGTCGAAATCGGCGGGGCGAAGGTCGAGCACGTCGCCTCGCACGGCCGAGCCCCGGCCGGCATTGTTGACCAGCACGTCGATGCGCCCGAACCGGGCGCGGATCGCCTCGGCCGTTTCGGCGTGACCCTCCACCTCCGCCAGGTCGCAGCGCAGGGGAAGGCTCGCCGCCCCGAGCGCGCCGAGCTCGGCGACGAGGCTCGCCGCGGCGGAGTCGGCCGTGTCGAGGAGCGGCAGCGCGAGATCGAAGCCCTCGCGGGCAAGCTGGAGCGCGATGGCGCGGCCGATGCCGGTCGCCGCGCCGGTGACCACCGCGACGCCGCGCGGCGCGGAATTCGAGGCGCTCATGCCAGGCTCTCCGTCATGGCGGCGGCGAGCTTATGCTCGCGCCTGATGCGGTCGGCGACGCGCAGCGCCTGCGCGGCGATGGTGAGCGCCGGGTTCACCGCAGCGGAGGTCGGGAGGAAGGAGGCGTCGACGACATAGAGGTTGGGGTGATCGTGCGCCCGGCACCACACATCGAGCGCCGAGCTTGCGGGATCGGTTCCGAAGCGGATCGTGCCGCACTGGTGCGAAGGCGTGCGCCTGTCGAAGGCGCGCGACAGGACGATCGGGTACCCCGCGGCGCGGAAGCGCTCGCGCATGGTCTCGACCAGGCGGGCGTGGCCCAGCATGTTCGAGCGTCGCCAGTCGAGCACGATGCGCCCGCCGTCGAGCCGCACGCGGCTGTCGGGATGCGGCAGGTCCTCGCTCATCAGGTACCAGTCGAAGGTGCGGGCGGCGAGAGGGGCGAGCAGGGGCGTCGGCACGCCGCGCAGATTGGCCTTGAGGATCGGCGCGGTGATCTTGCCGAGCAGTTGCACGTTGCCGAGCGGGGGGCCCCCGCGCCCGTCGTCGAAGTAGAAATCGTTGATCGCCAGCGTCTTCTGATAGACAGAGTCGTTGCGCTGGCGCGGGTCGACGACCAGCATCGCCGTGCAGTTGTGGTTCATGAAGTGGCGGCCCACGACGCCCGAACGGTTGGCGATGCCGTGGGGATGGGCCTCGTCGGCGGAGGCGAGGAGCAGGGCGGCCGAATTGACCGCGCCCGCCGCCAGCACGACCAGGCCGGCGCGGATCACGCGACGCTCTCCGTCGCGCTCCGCTTCCACGCCCTCGATCCGCCCGTCCGGAGAGGCCAGCAGGCGCACCGCGCGCGTCCGCGTCTGGACCGAGATGTTGGGGTCCGCCAGCGCCGTCGCGAGCGAGGCCGTTTCCGCGTCGAACTTGCCGCTGCGCGTGTCGGGATAGGCGTCCCAGGGCGTCGCGCCGTGGGCGAGCCAGCGATCGATGTCGACCGCGAGCGGCAGCGAGAAGGGGCGCAGGCCGGCCGCTTTCAGTCGCTCCCGCGCGCGGGCGATCGGCGGCTCGTCGGGCACCGGACCGAACGGATAGGGGGACGAGCGCGGCGGTTCGGTCGGATCCTCGCCCGTCGCGCCGCGCACCTGGAACAGGCGCTCGGCGCGCCCGTACCAGGGCTCCAGCTCCGAATAGGGGATCGGCCAGCCGGGAGTCTCGCCTTCGGCGTGCGCCAGTGGCGTAAAGTCCTTCTCGCGGTAGCGGAGCATCACCGCGCCGTAGAACTTCGAGTTGCCGCCGAGGTAGTAATAATTTCCGGGGTTGAACACCTCGCCGGCGGCGTCCAACCACTGTTCGCGCGGGCGGTACACCCCGTCCAGGAAGATGGCCCTTGTGTCGCGCGCCGTCGGGCTCTCCGGGAGCTGCTCGCCGCGCTCGAGGATCAGCACCCGCGCCCCGGACCCGGCCAGACCCGCCGCGAGCGTCGCGCCGCCGATGCCGCTGCCGACGATCAGGATGTCGATGTCGGGGGAGGGACGCCCTTCGCCCATTCGCCTGAAGCTCCGTTTCGCATGGCTCCGCCCCGCCGGACGCTCGCGCGCCCCGCCTGACGGTCCGATTTGGGGTCGCCGCCTCGGGCGGCTTCGAACTAGATCCGCCGCCCGGTGCCGGGGTCGAACAGCACCGCCTTGTCGAGGTTGAACGCGAAGGGCAGGCGCGAGCCCGCCTTCGCATCGGTGTCGGCGCGCATCCGCGCCGTCACTTCCTTGCCGGCGATATGCGTGACGACGAACGTGTCGGAGCCGGCGGGCTCCACGACTTCCACCACCGACTCCACCACCTCCAGTGTGCCGGCGTGGCGATCCGCCCCGTCACGGTCGGTGATCGCCTCGGGGCGGATGCCAAGGATCACCTTGCGTCCGTCGAGGCCGGACGCCGCCGCCGAGGCCGGCACCGGGAGACGGATGTCGTCGTCGCCCTGGCGCGTCAGCGAGAGGAGCGTGCGGCCGCCCTCCGACACGACACTCGCCTCCAGCAGGTTCATGGCGGGGTTGCCCATGAAATCGGCGACGAAGAGGTTGGCCGGGCGGTTGTAGATCTCGGCCGGCGTGCCGACCTGCTGCACCTCGCCGTCCTTGAGCACGGCGATCTTGGTGGCGAGCGTCATCGCCTCGATCTGGTCGTGGGTGACGTAGACGATGGTCGCGCCGGTGGTCTGGTGCAGGCGCTTGATCTCGGTCCGCATGTCGACGCGCAACTTGGCGTCGAGATTGGACAGCGGTTCGTCGAAAAGGAAGATGCGGGGGTTGCGCACCAGCGCCCGACCCATGGCGACGCGCTGGCGCTGGCCGCCGGAGAGCTGGCTCGGCTTGCGATCCAGCAGATGGCCGATCTGCAGCATCTTCGCCACGTTTTCGACGGCGAGGCGGCGTTCGGCCTTGGGGACGCCGCGCATCTCCAGCGCGAAGGCGATGTTCTCCGCCACCGTCATGTTGGGGTAGAGCGCGTAGCTCTGGAACACCATGGCGATGTCGCGCTTGGAGGGATGCAGGTCGTTGATGGCCTGCCCGTCGACGCGGATTTCTCCCGCCGTGATCGTCTCCAGCCCGGCGATGGTGTTGAGCAGGGTCGACTTGCCGCAGCCCGACGGGCCGACGAGGACGAGGAAGCCGCCCTTGTCCAGCGTGATGTCGATGCCCTTGAGGATCTCGACCGAGCCGAAGCGCTTGCGCAGTCCGCTCATTTCCAGGAAGGCCATGGCGTTATCCCTTGACGGCGCCCGCCATCAGGCCGCGCACGAAGTAGCGGCCCGCGACGACGTAGACGAGCAGAGTGGGGAGGGCGGCGATGATGGCGGCCGCCATGTTGACATTGTACTCGACGACGCCGGTCGACGTGTTCACCACGTTGTTGAGCGCCACCGTCATCGGCATCACGTCGCCGGAGCCCGCGTAGGCGGAGGCGAACAGGAAGTCGTTCCAGATATTGGTGAATTGGTAGATCACCGTGACGACGAAGATCGGCGCCGAATTCGGCAAGAGAATGCGCCGGAAGATCTGGAAGAAGCTCGCCCCGTCGACCTGCGCGGCCCGGATCAGCTCGGTCGGGAACGCCTCGTAGTAGTTGCGGAAGAACAGCGTGGTGAAGCCCAGGCCGTAAATGACGTGTACGATGACGAGGTTGACGGTGGGGTTGCCGAAGCCCCAGTTCCAGCCCGTCGCCGACTCCAGGTCCGCGCCGAAGCGCCCGAGCGCGCCCAGGATCGTCGCCATTGGCAGCAGCACGGCCTGGAACGGGATGAAGCAGGCGAACAGCATCAGCCCGAAGACCAGCTTGTGGCCGCGAAACCGCCACTTCGTCAGCACGTAGCCGTTGAGCGAGCCGAGGATCGTCGAGATCAGGACGGCCGGAACCACCATCTTGATGGAGTTCCAGAAATAGCCCTTGATGCCGGCGCAGGTGAGGCCGACGCAGGTTTCGCCCCAGGCTCTCGCCCAGGCGTCGAAGCTGGGGCTTTGCGGCAGCGCCAGCATGTTGCCGGACTGGATCTCGTCCATCGACTTGAACGAGGTCACCAGCATCACGAAGAGCGGGATGAGATAGACGAGCGCGAACAGCAGCAGCAGCCCGTAGATGACGATCCGGTTGGCGAGCGACGATCCGCCGCCCGTCCGCGTGGTCGCGGCGGCGCTCATCGGTTGGTCTCCCTCAACTCGGAATAGAGATAGGGAACGATGATGGCGGTGATCGTCATCAGCATGATCACGGCGCTGGCCGAGCCGACGGCCATCTCGTTCCGCTTGAACGTGTATTCGTACATGAAGTTGGACGGTAGCCAGGCCGAACCGCCGGGGCCGCCGGAGGTGAGCGCGACCACGAGGTCGTAGGACTTGATCGCCATGTGGGCGAGCACGATGAAGGCGGACAGGAAGATCGGCCGGAGCATCGGAATGACGATGCGGCGGTAGGTCGCGACCGGCGTGGCGCCGTCGATCTGAGCCGCCTTCAGGATCTCGCCGTCGATGCCGCGCAGGCCCGCCAGGAACATCGCCATCACGAAGCCCGACGCCTGCCACACGCCGGCGATGACGACGGTGTAGATGACGCGGTCCTTGTTCTTGATCCAGTCGAAATGGAAGCTCGTGAACCCCCATTCGTGCAACGTCCGCTCCAGCCCCAGTCCGGGATCGAGGAACCACTTCCACGCCACGCCCGTGACGATGAAGGAGAGCGCCATCGGGTAGAGATAGATTGGGCGCAGCACGCCCTCGCCGCGGATCTTCTGGTCGAGCAGGATCGCCAGCAGCAGCCCGAGCGCGAGGCAGACGCCGATATAGAGAACGCCGAAAATGCCCAGGTTGGTGATCGACGTGTACCAGCTCGACGGCGGGTCGGACTGGAAGGTCCACGTCCACAGGCGCTGGTAGGCCCGCGAGTCCGTCAGGACGTAGCTGGGGAAGGTCTTGGAATTGGTGAAGGACAGGTAGATCGTCCACAGGATGAACCCGTAGACGAACACGAGGACGGCCGCGAAGCTCGGCGCGAGCACGATTTTGGGCAACGCGTCCTGCAGCTTCCCGCGCAGCGAGACGGCGCCCGCTTCACGTTCCGGCCGCGCGGTCGGCATCGTGGTGATCGTCACGAGTCCCTCCCTCGTCACTTCCCGGCTGGTGGGGCGCGGCGGACGCAAGCCCGCCGCGCCGAGCCCTCGTTACTTCGCGTCGTTGATCGCCGCGACCAGCTGCTTGACCGCCTCGTCGGAGGTCTTGATCTGGTCGTGCACGAACTTCGTCACGACGTCCTTGTAGGCGTTGGCGACGGCCGGCGGGGCGCCGTAGCCCTGGGCGAGCGAGCCGAACAGCGTGCCCTTCTCGTTGGCCGCCTTCAGGTCCGCGATGCCCTTCTTGCCGCAGGCGTCGAAGTCGGTGTCCGGCACGTCGGTGCGCGCGGGCACCGAGCCCTTCACCACGTTGAACGCCGACTGGAAGCTCTTCGACAGGGTCGCCGTCGCGAGCGCGACCTGCGCGGCCTTGCGGTCGGCGGGCACGTTGAACATGCCGAACATGTCGGAGTTGTAGATCACCGAGCCGTCGGTGCCGGGGAAGCGGTAGCACAGGTAATCCGTGCCCGGCTGCTTCTTGGCGGCGACGAACTCACCCTTGGCCCAGTCGCCCATCACCTGCACGAGCGCGTCGCCCTTGATCACCATGGCTGTCGCCAGGTTCCAGTCGCGGCCCGAGAAGTTCGGATCGACATAGGGTTTGAGCTTGGCGAGATTGTCGAACGACTTCTTCATCGTGTCGGACTTCAGCGCCGACTCGTCGAGGTCGTTCATCGCCTTCTTGTAGAACTCGGGTCCGCCGGTCGACAGCACGATGCTGTCGAACATCGTGGCTTCCTGCCAGTTCTGTCCGCCGAGCGCGAGCGGGATCACGCCCGCCGCCTTGGCCTTGTCGAGCAGTGCGATGAACTCGTCGAAGGTCTTGGGCTGCGTGCCGCCGATCTTGTCCATGACGGCCTTGTTGATCCACAGCCAGTTCACGGAATGGACGTTGACCGGGGCGGCGACCCACTTGCCCTTGTAGACGGCGAATTTCTGGAGCGGCGCGGGAACGGACTTGTCCCAGCCTTCCTTCTTGGCCGTTTCGGTGAGGTCGCCCATCACGCCCGCGGCCGCGTAGTCCAGCACCGTGTAGCCGAGCATCTGCGAGGCGGTGGGATAGTTGCCCGCCGCGACCATGGCCTTCAGCGCGGTCATCGCGGCGTCGCCGCCGCCGCCGGCCACCGGCACGTCCTTCCAGCCGTAGCCTTCCTTGGCGAGATCCTGCTTCAGCACGTTCAGCGCCGCCGCTTCGCCGCCCGACGTCCACCAGTGCAGCATCTGCACTTCCTTGGTTTGCGCCGACGCTCCGGCAACCATGGCCGTCGACGCGAGCAGCGCGCCAGCCACCGCTTTCACGATCGTCCTCATTCGTTTCCTCCCTACGCATTGCGGGCGCCGGAGTCGTCCGGCGGCGTTTCCCCTGCGTCGTCCAGATCCCCGCCATCGCGGCGGACCCGTGTCGGCAGTGAAATCCATTGGCGAGGCGGACGCCATCGCTTTTTACCTCACGTGTTCCGGTAGGCCGGCGGTCGCTTCTCGCGGAAGCTCGCGACCCCCTCGGCGCCGTCGTCCGTGAAAGAGGCGAGGGCCCCCGCGAGCCCTTCCAGCGTGGCCGAGGCGTCGCCCTCGCCCTCGGCCGCATTGATGAGCTGCTTGGCGATGGCGGTGGCGGCCGGGCCGCGCCCGGCGATGCGCGCCGCGATCTCGCGCGCCCGGGCCATCGCCCCGCCGGTTTCCACCACCTCGTCGACGATGCCGAGCTGCAAAGCCCGTTCGGCGGTGACGATGTCACCCGTCAGGGCCAGACGGCGCACGACGCCGGCGCCGAAGCGGCGGACGAGCCGTTGCGTGCCCGACCAGCCGGGGATCATGGCGATCCCGGTTTCGGGCAGGCCGAACTTGGCCTGCGTTTCGGCGATGCGCATGTCGGCCGTGCCGGCGAGTTCCAGCCCCCCGCCGAGGGCGTGGCCGTTGAGCGCCGCGATGAGCGGCACGCGCAGGCGCGCCAACGCGTCGAAGGCGCGGTGGCCGTCTCGCGTCCAGGTCCGCCACATCTCCAGCGCGGGCAGTTCGCCCCATGCGGCGATGTCGCCGCCGGCGCAGAACCCCTTGCCCTCGCCGGTGAGGATTGCGGCGCGCACCTCGCGGTTCGCGTCGATGCGCAGGGCCGCAGCGTGCAGCGCGGCAATCATGTCGGCGTCGAGAGCGTTCAGTTTCGCGGGACGCGCCAGCGTGACGACCGCCACCGCGCCCTCCATCGAGAGGCGAACCGCGTCCGTCATCGCGCCGCCTCCTTCAGCCGCAGCCCGATGGGCTCGGGCCTGAACATGCTCGCGTCCATGAGGCGCGGGGGCGTGGGCGTCAGAAGCTGGAATTCGGCCTGGTCCAGAACGTCGCGCCGCAGGTCCACGCCCGGCGCGATCTCGGTCACCACGATCCCGTCGGGCGTCAGCTTCATGACGCAACGTTCGGTCACGTACGTCACGTCCTGCCCCTGCGCGACCGCACGGCGGCCCGAAAACGAGACGTGCTCCACGGCGTTGACGAGCTTGCGGACCTTCCCCTCCCTGCGGATC
This sequence comes from Alsobacter ponti, assembly GCF_024294805.1. Classification (GTDB taxonomy): domain Bacteria; phylum Pseudomonadota; class Alphaproteobacteria; order Rhizobiales; family Beijerinckiaceae; genus Alsobacter; species Alsobacter ponti. Next base: position 116,577 of record NZ_JANCLU010000005.1, on the reverse strand, counting down.
GCGAGCGCTTCGCCCTCTATGGCGAGGTCCGCGGCCGCTGAGAAGAAGCCTGAGAACACGATCTTGCGAGCCCGCGCGGTGATGTCGACGAAGCCGCCCGCGCCAGCCGTCACGTGGGGGCGCACCCCGAGCTTCGAGACGTTGACCGAGCCTTCGCGGTCGATCTGGAGGAACGACAGCAGGGAGGCGTCGAAGCCGCCGCCCTGGAAATAGGTGAACTGGTAGGGCGAGGGCACGATGCACTCGGCGTTCGAGGCGCAGCCGAACTGGAAGTCGAGCAGCGGCACGCCGCCCACGGCCCCCTGTTCGATCACCCAGGTCACGTCGCCGTGGCGGCCTTCCTCGATCAGGATGCGCGGTACGTTGGCGGAGATGCCGAAGCCGATATTGACGGCGTCGCCGCGTGTCAGCTCCTGCGCGACGCGGCGGGCGATCACCTTCGAGACGTCGAAGGCCGGCAGCTCGAAGGAGGAGAGGGGACGGAACACCTCTCCCGAGATGGCGGGCTCGTACACGGTCTGCGTGGTCTGCATCTGGTCCGGCGCGACGACGATGGCGTCGACGAGGATGCCGGGCACCATGACGTCGTGCGGCTTCAGCGTGCCGGCCTGGGCGAGGCGTTTCACCTGCGCGATGACGACGCCCCCATTGTTGCGCACCGCCAGGGCCTGGTCGAGCGGGCCGAGATACCCGCCCTCGTGCTCGTAGCTGAGGTTGCCGCGCTCGTCGGCCGTGGTGGCGCGGATGATCGCCACCCGAGGCACGATGGAGGGGAAGAAGAGCCACGTGTCGCCGGCGAACTGGACCTTGCTCACCACCGGCTCGGCCGCCGCGCGCGCGTTCATGGCGCAGCCTTCCCGGTCGGGATCGACGAAGGTGTCGAGCCCGACTTTCGTGAGCACGCCCGGCCGGTGGGCCGCCGCCTCCCGGTGCATGTCGAACAGGATGCCGGAGGGGATGTTGTAAGCCGGGATCTCGTTGCCGGTGACCATGCGCCAGATGGCGGGCGGGGCGGCGGAGGAGGGCCCCGACGGATAGGAGCCCGCGAGCACCTTGGCCAGCAGGCCCTCTCGGGCGATGTGGTCGATGCCCTTGATGCCCCACATGTCGCCCGCGGCGATCGGGTGCAGCGTGGTGATCGAACGCGGATGCCCGGTTGTCTCGAACCGCCGGCCGAGCGCCGCCAGCACGGCGTCCGGGCACCCCAGGCCCGAGGACGAGGACACGGTGACGACCGCGCCGTCCGGCACCAGGGCGGCGGCTTCGTCGGCGGTCAGGATGCGGGGAAAGGCCATGGCGTCCTCGTCTCAGATTTGCGGGTCGACGCCGACGGCGCGTCCGGTGGCGGCGGACTCGAGCACGGCGGCGGCCATGGCGAGAGAGCGCACCCCGTCCTCGCCCGTCGCGGCGGGTCGACCCTCGCCCCGGATAGCCGCGTGGAAGGCGGCGACGGAGCGTTCGTAGAGATTGACGCGGTCGATCGGCAGGTGCTCCTCGCCCGCCGCGGTGCGCAGCAGGACTTCGCCGACCGGCTTCTGGGTCATGCAGTCCCGGCCGATCAGCGAACCCTCCGTGCCGTGCACCTCGAAGCCGGTGCCTGCGTATTGCGTCGTGAACGCGTCGTGGAACTGGGCGAGCACGCCGGAGGCGAAGCGCACCGTGCCCATCACGCCGTCCTCCACGCCCTGCGCGCCCATGCCGCCGTGCTGGGTGAAGGCGGCGACCTCGACCGGCTCGTCGCCGAGCACGAAGCGGAGCGTGTCGGCGTCGTGGACGGTGATGTCCATCACCACGCCCGCCCCCGCGCCGGGAGAGGCGATGCGCCAGCCCTGCAGGTGTGGCGGCAGGTAGACGGCGTGGAACACCCGGGCGAAGAGGGGCTTGCCGATGCGGCCGGCCACGATGGCTTCGCGCATCGCGCGATGCGTGCCGGCGTTGCGCAGGTGGTGGTTCGTGCCCATCGTCACGCCGGCCTCGCGGCAGGCCGCCACCATGTCGCGCGCGCCTGCGACGGTGAGGTCCAGCGGCTTCTCGCAGAGCACGTGCTTGCCGGCGCGGGCGGCGGCGAGCGTCTGGGCGTGGTGCAAATCGTTGGTGGTGGAGATATAGACGGCATCCACGCCGGAGCCGAGCAGGGCGTCCAGGCTGTCGACGCCGGCCGGGATGTCATGGTCCCGCGCGATGGAGCGTGCGCGCTCGGCGTCGCTCGACATCACCGCGGCGATCTCGCCGCCGTTGGCCCGAATGGCGTCGATCATCCACTCCCGCGCGATCGTGCTCGCGCCGATCAGGCCCCAGCGGACGCTCATCCTCGTTCCTCCTTGCCCGCCAGAGCCCCGCCTGTTCACGACACAGCGGTGGTTTGCGGGCTTGTCCTCTCGCCCGCCGAAAGCGGAAAGCGGGGGAGACGGACTCGTTTTAGATCGGTCCAAAAAAACTATTGGATCGATCCAAAGGTGTCAACGGAGGTTTTCGAAGCACTCACAAGGGAGGAGCTACGCCGCCGTCTCCTTCCGGCGCGAAGTCTTGGCCAGCACATCGCGGGCGATGTCCACGAACTCCGTGGCGAGCCGCGAGACCGATCTCGACTTGGCGTGCAGAACCTCCGCGACGATCGGGATTTCAGGTTCGAACGGCCGCATGACGATTTCTGGATAGACGTTCTCCAGGAGCGAGAAGTCGTCGACGAGGGCGACGCCGACCCCCTCGTGGACGAGGGCCCACGCATTGGCGACCCACCCCACCTCGATGACGGACTTGACGCGCACGCCAGCCCGCGTGAGCGCCGCGTCCAGGATCGGCCGCAGACCCTGCTCCTCCGAATACGAAATCAGGTTCTGCCCGACGAGGTCGGCCGGCCTGATGACGGAGCGGGAGGCCAACTCGCTGCTCGCCGGCACGATGCAGGCGACCCGGCCGGTGCACAGGGGGGAAGATGCCACATGCGCGTGCTCGTCGGCCAGGAAGGCGAAACCGAGATCGGCGCGCTGGGTGGCGATGCGCTGGACGATGTCGCGTCGCGGCCGCACCTCGAGCTTCAGCCGGACGTCGGGGCGGGTTCGCAGGAACGCCGAGACGACGCGGGGCAGGGCCGCCCAGCCGAGGGTCGGGATGGTGACGATGGTAAGCGCGCCGCTGCGTGTCTCCCGCAAGGACTCGACCACTTGCCTGACGCCGCGCAGATCCTCGAAGACCCGGTCGACCTCCGGTAGGAGCGCCTGCGCCTCCGCGGTCGGCACGAGCCGTCCCTTGACGCGTTGGAACAGCGAGAACCGCAGCTGGTCCTCCGTCCGCCGCAGGATCTTGGTCACCGCCGGCTGGCTGAGATTGAGGGTCCGGGCCGCGGCCGTTACGGAGCCCGTCTGCATCACGGCCCAGAAAATCTCGAGTTGCCGGTAGTCCATCCGCGATCCTGCTGTTCTTCCGGTCGAGCCTATTCCTTGAGGTTATGCCCTGTCGAGTGATCGGCATTGGACACGGCCGACGGTCGGCTCCTAGCGTCGGTGCCAAGCCGCAATTCAGCGTTGCACGCGAACACAAGGGAGCGACCGGTGGCCGGTATGGAAAAGCATGCCCTTCATGGGCAGATCGTCAGGGACTTCGAGCGCGCCCCCGCGGAGCTGGTGAAGCGGTTCGATAAGCACGACACCGCCAAGCTCGTCGACTCGATGGGCGGCTACGGCGCCATGCACTACGAAATCAAGCCTCTCGAGAACTCGATGCGAGTCCTCGGAACCGCGTTGACCGTGCTGACCCGTCCCGGCGACGCCCTGTACGTCCAGAAGGCGATCGACCTGACGAAACCCGGCGACGTGATCATCATCAGCGCCGGCGGCTACAAGGACGTCTGCGTCATCGGCGAACGGCTGGGCTATTTCTTCAAGCGCAACGGCGCCGTCGGCATCATCGTCGACGGGGCGATCCGCGACGCCATCGGCATGGTCGCCGATGCGCCGCCCACCTTCGCCCGCTCGACCTGCCTGCGGATCTTCGGCTCGACGGGTCCGGGCGCCATCAACGTCCCGGTGAGCTGCGGCGGCGTGACGGTCAACCCCGGAGACATTATCATGGGAGACCGTGACGGGGTGGTCGTGGTGCCTCGGGAGGATGCCGCCCGCGTCGCCGATCTCGCCGATGCCCATCTCGACGGCGAACTCGCGCGGATGAAGGACGTGGAGTCCGGCAAGAGCGTCACCGACGTTTTCGGGCTCCAGCCGAAGTTGGACCGCTGGAACGGCTGAGACACGAACGATCGTTCCGCTCGGTGGGAGGAAAGACATCATGCACGCTCCGACGTCGCGCCTTTTCGCCGTCGCGTTGAGAAGCTGCGCGGCTGCATTCGTCTGTCTCGCCGCGCTGCCCGGCGCCGCCCTGGCGGTCGACCTGACGATCGCGCAGAGCACGGACGCCGTCTCGCTCGACCCCGCCTTCCGGGCCGATACGGCGACGGGCAACGTCCAGCGGCACATCTTCGACACGATCCTGCAGCGCGGACCCGACATGACCATCGGGCCCCAGCTGGCGGAAACCGTTCGGCAGGACGGACCGACGCAGTGGACGGTCGTGCTGCGCCCGGGGCTGAAGTTCTCGAACGGCGAGCCGCTCGACGCCGAGGCGGTGAAGTTCTCGATCGAAAGGATGCAGAATCCCGGCCTGAAGTCTCCGATCCGCGGGTGGTGGACGGGGTTCAAGACCGTCGAGGTCGCGGATGAGCGGACCCTCAAGATCACTACGACCGCGGCGGACCCGCTGTTTCGCGCCCGCATGACCCTGCTCGCGCCCGTCCCGCCGAAATACGTCCGGGACGCCGGCGACGCGGCGTTCGCCCGCAAGCCGGTCGGCAGCGGGCCCTATCGGCTCGTCGACTGGCGGCGCGACGACGCCGTCGTCCTGCAGGCCAATCCGGACTACGCCGGCCAGAAGCCGAAAATCGACCGCGTCGTCTTCCGCGTGGTGCCCGAGGAGCTGTCGCGAGTCGCGGCCTTGCAAACCGGCGAGGCCGACGTTATCGCCGGCATGTCGCCCACCCAGGCCGCCGGTTTGGAGACGAGCCCGGACGCGCGTGTGGAGCGCGCCGCCAGCACCCGCGTGATGGCGGTCCAGTTCGACATCGACGAACCGCCGGGCAACGAACAGAAATTCCGCGACGCCGTCGCCTACGCCATCGACCGCGACGCCATCATCAAGGGGCTGCTGCGCGGCTACGCCGTGCCGGCCAAATCCATCCTCAGTCCCGGCATCCCGGAATGGCCCTCCGACAAGGACTTCACCCGCAAGTACGACCTGGACAAGGCCAAGGCCCTGGTGAAGGAACTCGGGCTGGAAGGACGCGAGATCGTCATGCGCACCTCGTCGGGGCGCTACCCCAACGACCGCGAAACGGCCCTGGCGATCGGGGCCCAGCTCCAGAAGGCGGGCCTGAACGTCAAGGTCCGGCCGGAGGAATGGGGGACGTTCTTCGAGGACCTGAAGAACCACAAGATGTCGGCTCTGTACCTCTCCGGGCAGGGCAATGTCTGGCTCGATCCCTATCCCCAGATCGAGGCCTTCCACACCACCAACGGTCTCCTCTCCGCCTGGAGCGATCCGACGATCGACGCTCTCCTCGCCAAGTCGAACGAGGTCCCCGTGGAGCAGCGTCCTGCCCTGTTCGAGCAGATGCTCGAACGGCTCAGGGACACGACCGCGGCGGTTCCGCTCTATGCCCAGCAGATCATCTATGGTGTCCGCAAGGGCGTGGACTGGAAGCCTCGGTCCGACGAGCAGATCCTCGCCTTCGAGATGAGCAAGAAATAGCCCGGCCCGGGCTCAGACCCCTCCAAGGACGACAGGATTGGGAATGACGAGCGTCGCCGAGAGCCGTGTCCTGGCCAGAATCGAGCAGGACTTCGAGCGGGCCATCGGCGACATCCAGGACGCGATCCGCATTCCCGGCGTCAGCAAGAGCGGAGAAAACCTGGAGGAGATGGCCGCCTGGGTGGCCGACTATCTGCGCCGCCTCGGCGCCGACGTGACGGTATACCCCGGCCAGGTCGCCCCGATCATCGAGGGCGAACTGCGCTCTCCCGGCGCGTCGTACACGCTGCTCTTCTACACGCTTTACGACGTGCAGCCCGCGAACCCCGAGGAATGGAGCTCGCCTCCCTTCGCGGCCGAGATCGTCTCGGACGAGCAGGGACAGCGGCGTCTCGTCGGGAGAGGGACGTTCAACTCGAAGGGCCCCCTCATCGGCTTCCTTGCTGCCGTCCGCGCCTTCCAGGACGCTGGCGTGCCGCTGCCCGTCAACCTGCACTTCCTCATCGAGGGCGAGGAGGAGATCGGCAGCCCCTCTCTCGAGCCTCACTTGCGGGCGCACCTCGACCGGTTCCGTCGCTGCGACGGGGCCTTCCTGCCGTATCTGGGAACGAACACCCAGGGCGTGACGCCGATCCGCCTTGGCTTCAAGGGGCTTGCGTTTCTGGAATTCTCGGTTTCGGGCGGGGCCTGGGGCGGTCCGGCGAAGCACGACATCCACGCCATGCACAGCGGCTGGCTTGCGAGTCCCGGCTGGGAGCTGATGACGGCTCTCTCGACCCTCCAGGATCGCGACGGACGCCTGACCATCGACGGCCTGCCCACGCCGGCGGGCCCCGACGAGGATGACCGCCAGTTGCTGGCGCAGGCCGCGCGGGATCTGAAGCCCGAGACGTTCCTCCGTGAGCTTGGCGCCCAGCGCTTCAAGCACGGCGAGAGCTTCGAAGGCGAGCTGACCCATTTCCTCTTCGACCCGACCCTCAATGTCGATGGAATCTGGGTGGGCTCGACGCCTCCGGGCACGGTCCCGGCGACGCATCTGGCGCAGCGGGCCAGCGCGATCCTCGATTTGCGGTTCGTGCCGGGCATGGAGGTGGACCAGACCCTCGGTCTGATCCGCAAGCACCTCGACCGGCGCGGGTTCGGCCATGTCGAGATGCAGGTGCGGACCGCCTATCCCGCCTCGAAATGTTCGCTCCGCGAGCCCGTCGTGCAGGCGCTCGTCCAATCCTGCCGGCAGCACTCCGACCGCGTGACCGTCTTTCCGCTTCATGCGGGAGCTGCCCCGCTCTACCTCTTCTCGGAGGTGATCGGCATTCCCTTCGCGTTCGGAGGGCTGGGGCATGGCGGCCGCCCGCACGCGCCCGACGAGTACCTGAACGTCGACAGCATGCGCGACTATTTCCGTTGCGTGACGTCCTTCCTGTTCGCCCTGGGCGGGGCGACCTGATGTTCGCCTTCCTGGCGCGACGGACGCTCGAGTTCCTGGTCGTCATCTTCGGGGTCCTGACGATCGTCTTCGTGCTGCAGCGCTTCTCGGGCGACCCGACGAACCTGCTGCTGCCCGTCGATGCGCCGCAGGAGGTTCGCACCGAGCTGCGACATCAACTCGGGCTCGATCGGCCGCTGCCGGAGCAATATCTTCGCTTCATCGGGCGGGTGGCGGTCGGCGACCTCGGCGACTCCTACCGGTTCCGGCAGCCGGCGCTCGGACTCGTGCTGGAGCGGCTGCCGGCCACACTCCTGCTGGCCTCCGCCTCCCTGCTGATCAGCCTGGTCCTCGCGTTGCCGCTGGGGACTCTCGCCGCGGTGTACCGCAACACGTGGATCGACAGCCTCGCGACGGGCATCAGCCTCCTCGGGCAGGCGATGCCGGTCTATTGGCTCGGCCTGCTCGGCATCCTGCTGTTTTCGGTTCAATGGCGGCTGCTTCCTTCGATGGGAGGGGGCTCCTTCGCGGCCCTCGTCCTGCCCGCGACCACCCTGGCGGTCTACTCGGCGGCGCGGATCATGCGGCTCACCCGCGCGGCGGTGCTCGACGTTCTCCATCAGGATTTCATCCGTCTCGCGAGGGCCAAGGGGCTCGGCGAAGGCAAGGTCCTCGTCAAGCACGCGCTCCGCAACGCCTCGATTCCGATCGTGACAATCATCGGCCTGCAGTTCGGCGGCCTGCTCGGCGGAGCGGTCATCACCGAGACCGTTTTTGCGTGGCCGGGGGTGGGGCGGCTCGCGGTGAACGCCGTGCAGCAGCGGGACTTCCCCGTCGTTCAGGCCGTCACCGTCGTCATCGCGCTCGCATTCTCGCTGATCAACCTGGCCGTGGACGTCCTCTATGCGCGGCTGAACCCTCGAATCCGGCTCGGCTAGGCATGAGCTGGATTCTTCGGCGTCTCGACGCAAAGGGCATTCTCGGGTTCGCGATCCTCGCCGTCGTCGTGCTCTGCGCGGTGGCGGCTCCGTGGTTGTCGCCGTTGGACCCGAACGCCCAGGATCTCGCGAGCGCCATCGCGCCGCCCGCCTTCGGCGGAGGCACGGCGGAACACTGGCTCGGAACGGATCGGCTCGGGCAGGATGTCCTGAGCCGGATCATCTACGGCTCGCGCGTGTCGCTCGTCACCGCGCTGGCGGCGGTGGCCGGGTCCGCGCTCGTGGGCACCGTGCTGGGCATGATCGCCGGCTACTTCGGCGGCTTCGCCGCCACCGTCGTGATGCGGCTCGTCGATATCGTCCTCGCCGTGCCGTTCATCCTGCTGGCGCTCGTCTTCATGACCGTGTTCGGCCCCAGCCTCCTGAACGTCATCATCGCGTTCATCGCCGCGCGCTGGACGCAATACACGCGCATCGCCTACGGGCTCGTGCTGGAGTTGCGCGAGCGCGAGTTCATCCAGGCCTGCGTCGCGGCGGGATTGACGACCACGGACATCCTGCTGCGCCACGTGCTCGTCAACCTGGCGGGACCGTTGCTGGTCGTCGCCACGCTCGAACTCGGCTTCGTCATCCTGATCGAATCCGGCCTGTCGTTCCTGGGTCTCGGCACGCCGCCGGAAGTGCCGTCCTGGGGCGGCATGCTGCAGGAGGGCAGGGCGCTGATCAACGTGGCGTGGTGGCTGACGACCTTCCCGGGGCTCGCCATCATGCTCACCGTTGTCGGCTTCAACTTCATCGGGGACTGGATGCGCGACCAGTTCGATCCGCGGACCGGATCGGTTCGCCCCACCGAGATTGGAAGCCGCGATTGATGGCGGCGGAACGGGCACTCCTCGACGTCCAGGACCTTCGCGTCTCCTTCGGCGAGGGGCCGCGGGCTCGTCCAGCGCTCGACGGGGTGAGCTTTTCGGTTCGCCCGGGCAAGACGCTGGCCATTGTCGGCGAGAGCGGATGCGGGAAGTCGCTGACCGCCTTGTCGATCATGCGCCTGCTGCCGACGCCCCCGGCGCGGATCACGGGCGGGCGCATCCTGTTCGATCGCGGCGATGGGCCGGCGCTCGATCTGGCGAGCGCGGATCGCCGCACGATGCGACGCTTGCGCGGCAAGGACATCGCGATGATCTTTCAGGAGCCGATGACCGCGCTCGATCCGGTCTATCCGATCGGCGATCAGATCGGAGAGGTGCTGGTCGAGCACGAGGGCCTGTCCCGGAAGGACGCGCTGGCCCGGGCCGTCGAGTTGCTCCGACTTGTCGGCGTTCCCTCTCCGGAGGAGCGGGCGCGGCAGTATCCGCATGAGTTCTCGGGCGGAATGCGCCAGCGCGCGGTCATCGCCATCGCGCTGGCGTGCGAACCGGCGCTGCTCATCGCCGACGAGCCGACGACGGCGCTCGATGTCACCGTGCAGGCGCAGGTGCTGCGCCTGATGAGGGACATCCAGCAACGTTTCGCCAGCAGCATCCTGTTCATCACGCACGACATGGGAGTCGTCGGCCAGATGGCCGACGAGGTGGTGGTGATGTATCTCGGCCAGGTCGTCGAGGAGGGGCCCGTCTCGGCCGTCCTGTCGCGCCCGGCCCACCCCTATTCGCAGGGACTGATCGCCTCCATCCCGACGCTCGACATGCCCCGCGACCGGGTGCTCCAGCCCATCTCCGGCATGGTCCCGCCCATCGGGTCGATCACGACGGGCTGCCGGTTCCGCACGCGCTGCCCGCATGCCATGGAGATTTGCCGGCGGGATCCCCCGAAGGTGACCACGCCGGCCGGCAACTCCGCTTCGTGCTGGCTTGTGGAGGAGAGCACGTGAGGGACGACGGGTCGCGCGCGCTCCTTCTTTCCGTTCGTGGGCTCGCCAAGCGCTTCCCCGTCCACAGGGGGCTGTTTCGCCGCCGCGCCGGCGAGGTGCATGCTTTGAACGGCGTCGATCTCGACATCGCCCCCGGCGAGACGCTGGGCCTGGTGGGGGAAAGCGGCAGCGGAAAGACCACTGCGGGGAGGGCGATCCTTCGGCTGCTGGAGCCCTCCGAAGGCCTTGCCTTTTTCCGCAGCCGAACCGTCGCGCAAGCCGGCGGGCCGGAGACCGTCGACCTGTTTCAGGCGCCTCCGTCCCAACTTCGGCTGCTGCGCCGCGACATGCAGATCGTGTTTCAGGACCCGTACTCGTCGCTCAACCCGCGGCTGCGCATCGGCACCAACGTCGCCGAACCCCTCCGGGCCGCCGGCATGAGCAGGCCGTCCCGGCGGGAGATGGTCGCGCAGCTTCTCGACGACGTGGGTCTGGCGTCGAGCCTGATGGAGCGGTTCCCTCACGAATTGTCGGGAGGACAACGGCAACGCGTCGCGATCGCCCGCGCACTGGCCCTGCAGCCGCAATTCATCGTCGCGGACGAGGCCGTGTCGGCGCTCGACGTCTCGATTCAGGCGCAGGTCCTCAACCTGTTCCTCGAACTTCAACGCGCGCGAGGGCTCGCCTATCTGTTCGTCGCCCACAACCTGGCGGTGGTGCGATATGTGAGCCACCGCATCGCGGTCATGTATCTCGGGCGGATCGTGGAACTGGCCGACACCGATGCGCTGTTCGCCCAGCCCCGTCATCCCTACACCGAAGCCCTGATCGATTCCGTCCCGGGGGCTGAGGGCGCGCGGGCCGTGGTGCAGGGGGAGCCGCCCAATCCCATTCGCCCGCCTTCAGGCTGCCCGTTCCACCCGCGCTGCCGCTACGCGCAGCCCGTGTGCGCCACGGAACGTCCGCCGCTGCGCCAGATCACGCCCGCGAGCGCGGCCGCCTGCCATTTCGCCGAAACGCTGGATCTGCAAGGCGTCTGACGCCCGCTGGCCAGAAACCCAAGCGTCGCCCTCGCGGCGCAAGCCGCGATGCCGCGCTTACCCATTCCTTCAGGTTATGGACCCTCATGTAGCGGTCATTTGACAATCAACGTCGCGAGTTCCCATCGTCAGGTTCAACCGCTCCGGGAACCTGGCCTTCGCGGCGGCTCACGGGGTGGAGTCCTGATCGCGCTCCCGCGAGCGCGGCAAGGCGATGGCTTCGGTTCAGGGTGCGGCCAATTGGCCAGCCGCCCGGCAAGACAAAAAAGGGAGTCGCGGCCATGACCATCGTCGAGAGGATCCGAAGCTACCAGGAGGAGCTGGTCGCGATCCGCCGCGACCTGCACGCCCATCCCGAACTGGGCTTCGAAGAACAGCGCACCTCCGACATCGTGGCCGAACGGCTCGCGTCGTGGGGCATCGAGGTGCATCGCGGCCTCGGAAAGACTGGCGTCGTCGGCGTGCTTCGCTCCGGCAGCGGAAACGCGAGGCGGATTGGCCTTCGCGCCGACATGGACGCGCTGCCGATCCAGGAAACGACGGGACTGGACTATGCCTCCAGGAACCCCGGCCGCATGCACGCCTGCGGCCATGACGGCCACACGACGATGCTTCTGGGGGCCGCGCGCTATCTCGCCGAAACAAGGAATTTCGAAGGCATCGCGATCTTCATCTTCCAGCCCGCCGAGGAGGGACTGGGCGGCGCTCGCGCGATGATCGCCGACGGCCTCTTCAGCCAGTTTCCCTGCGACGAAATCTACGGACTCCACAACTCGCCCGACGGGTCTCGCGGACAGATCACGATCAAGCCGGGCCCGGCCATGGCCGCGGCCGACTTCTTCGATATCCGGATCAAGGGCCGGGGCGCGCACGGGGCCTACCCGCACAACGCCGCCGACCCGATCGTGACCGCGATGGCGCTGGGCAACGCGCTGCAAAGCGTCGTGAGCCGGAACATCAACCCCACCGACCCGGCGGTCGTCTCGATCACGCAGATCCATGCGGGCTCGGCCTACAACGTCATCCCCGATACCGCCCATCTCGCCGGCACGGTCCGCACCTTCGACGAGGCGGCGAGAGATCTCGCACGCGCCAGGATCCGGGACATTTCGGCGGGGATCGCGGCGGCGTTCAACTCGACCATCGATGTCGAGATCCGGGAGGTGTTCAGCGTGCTCCGCAACGACCCCGAGAAGGTCGAGGCGGTGGCGGGCGCGGCCGCCGAGCTGTTCGGCGAGGCGGTGCTCAATCGCGAGACGACGCCCCGGATGGGGAGCGAGGATTTCGCCGACATGCTGCACCGCGTTCCGGGCGCCTATTGCTGGCTCGGAATGGAGGCCGGGCCTTCTCTCCACAACCCGAATTATCGTTTCGACGACGAGGTGATCCCGCTGGGAGCGTCGCTCCTCGCGCGGATCGTCGAGCGGCAGGCCGTCTGAACGCCGGAGTCAGGAACCACAGATGACCTCCGTTCCCGTCAACCTGCTGACCCAGGACCACGATCACTACCTGCCGCTCGCCCTGGGCGACGTGTCGATCCCCGGTGTCGACCTGCGGCTCAGGCGGGTGAGGGTCGGGACGACCCAGGGCCTCCTGGAGCGCGTCTACACCGATCCGGAGGTGGATGTCGGGGAAGCCTCCTTCGCCCGCTACGTGAGCCGGATCGCTGAGGGCGACCGGTCGGTCGTGGCGCTGCCGGCCTTCGCCGTGCGCTCCTTCCGTCATCGCTGCTTCTATGTGCGGCGCGGGGACATAAACGACGTCTCGCAATTTCGCGGAAAGACCATCGGCATTTCCGAGTGGCGCGCCACCGGAAACACGTGGACGCGGGCGGTGATGTCGGACGCCGGCGTGCGGACGCAGGACTGCAATTGGATCCTCGCGCGGACGGACAGCGCCAAGAAGCCGCCCCCGCGCGATGCGCTTCCCGCCAATGTGCGGTTCGGGGAAGACAGCGATACGCTGATCGACCTTCTGGTCGCCGGGCGCATCGACGCCTTCATTGCACCGCTGGAGCCGGTCGCCCTGTACGAGAAGGACTGCCCATTCGTCCGGCTCTTCGACGACTACCCGGCGGCCGAGCGCGACTATTTCAAGCGAACCGGAATCTTCCCGGGCCATCACGTCGTGTGTGTGAAGCGCAGTTTTCACGACGCCCACCCGGACCTGACCTGGGCGATCTATCAGGGGCTCGAGGACTCCAAGCGCAGTTGCGACGACAACGCCAAGCTGTTCGGCCAGTCGTCCCCGTGGCTGCTGCGAGACCTGGAAACCGCGCAGGCCCTCATGGGGGAGGATTGGCGGCCCTACGGGGTTCGGAACAACCGCCGGATGATCGACGCGCTGTGCCGCGAGCTGTTCGAGCAGGGTCTCGTCGGCCGGCGGGTCGAAGCTTCGGAGCTGTTCCCCGAGTTCGAGGACGCCTTCCCGATGCGCTAGCACATCGCGATTCTCTTCACGTTGACCGAGGAAAGGGCACCAGCATGCGACGTCCTGCCATCACTGCCATGTCGATCTGGGGAGGCGGCATCCGCCGCCGGACCCGTTCGGCGCTTTCGACGATCATCATCGGCGCCGCCGCCGCTTTCGCGCTGGCGACCGGAGCGCACAGCCAGGACCTCAAGCTGATCAACCCGGGCGAACTGACGGTCGTCTCGCTCGCCGACCAGCCCGGAACGTCCTTCGTGGACGCCAAGGGCGAAGTCCAGGGCATGGCGGTCGACCTGATGAATGCGATCGCGGGCAAGCTCGGGGTGAAGGTCACCTACAGGACGGCGCCCATCGCGACGGTGATCTCGGCGGTTTCGGTCAACCAGTACGACACCGCCGCCGCGGGCCTCGCCGTCACAGAGGAGCGGAAGAAGAGCGTCGACTTCTCCATCCCCTGGAACTACGGCCAGTTGACGGTCATCGTCCGCAACAAGCTGTCCAGCAACGACGTCGAGGGCCTGAAGGGCAAGACGCTCGGCGTGATCACCGGATCGGTGCAGGAGCAGTACGCCCGCGCCAATTTCGGCGGCGTCGACATCAAGAACTTCCAGCAGCAGCCCGCCATGGTGAATGCCCTGCTGGCCAACCAGATCGACGCCCTGATGGTCGGCTCCTATGACGGGAGCACCTATCTGGCGCGGTATCCGGAACTGTCGGTGCCCTTCGTGTCCTCGTCGGACGTCTACAACGCGTTCCCGGTCGCGAAGACCCGCCCCGAGTTCCTGGCGGCGATGAACCGCGCCATGGAGGAACTCTTCGACGACGGCACGTGGATGAAAATCTACAAGAAGTGGTACGCGACCATCGCCGTTCCGAAGCAATTGCTGGAACAGCACCCCAAGCTCAAGCAGCAGTAAGGCTGGCCGGGAAGGGCGGGACAGGATGACCGGGCTCAACAATCTGATCAGGACGTTTTTCGATCTCGAAGAGATGGTGAACGTGTTTCCGACGCTGATCACGGTCGGGCTGCGGAACACGCTGGTCCTGGCCGTCTTCGCGATGCTGTTCGCGGTGGTGTTCGGCTTGCTCCTGTCGCTTCTGCTCGTATCGCGGAACATCGCGGTACGGGCGCCGGCCTTCCTGTACGTGGACGTGTTCAGGGGCCTCCCCGCGATCCTCACCATCTACCTGGTCGGGCAGGGCCTGCCGATCGCGGGCATCGCCCCGTTCGGCCGGTCTCCCTATCCTTACGCCGTCGTCGCCATCGGCATCATCCAGGCGGCCTATCTCGGCGAGATCTTCCGGTCGGGCATCCAGAGCCTCGACCGCAGCCAGATGCTGGCGGCGCGGTCGGTCGGGATGACGCATCACCAGGCCATGTGGCTGATCATCGTTCCGCAGGCGGTGCGCAACGTCCTCCCGGCGACGATGAACCAGTTCATCATCATCGTGAAGGAGACGAGCCTGGTCTATCTGCTCGGCTTGTTTCCCCTCCAGCGCGAACTGTTCAGCATCGCGCAGGACCACGCCGCCAATACGGGCAACCTGTCCTCGCTCGTCGCGGCCGGCATCATCTATTGCATCATCACGGTTCCGCTGACGCATCTCGTCAATTACGTGGACAAGCGCCTGCGTGAGGGGCCCAAGCTGGTTGCGGCCGAGACCGCGGAGGCCTGATCGTGGCAGTGAGCGACCCCATCCTCTCCCGCGACGCCGTGGCCGGCCGAGACGGCGTCGCCGGCGCGGGCTACGCCATCGAGGTCCGCCACCTGTTCAAGAATTTCGGCCAGCAGGTCGTGCTGCGGGATGTCTCGCTGGCGCAGCGCCGTGGCGAGGTCGTGTGCCTCATCGGCGCGTCCGGCTGCGGAAAATCGACCCTGCTCCGGTGCATCAACGGCCTCGAACAACCGACGAGCGGAACGGTCCTGATCAATGGGCTCGACCTGGCCTCGCCGAAGACGAACATCGACGCGGTGCGCTCGCGCGTCGGAATGGTGTTCCAGTCCTTCAACCTCTTCCAGCACCTGAGCGTGCTCGACAATGTCTCCATCGCCCTGCGGCACGTCCGGAAGCTGCCGAGGGCGCAGGCCGAGGAGATCGCGCGCAAGAAGCTCGCGCAGGTGGGCCTGACCGGAAAGGAACGCTCGAGGCCCGCCCAGCTCTCCGGCGGGCAGCAGCAAAGGGTGGCCATCGCGCGGTCGCTGGCGATGGACCCGGAGATCATGCTGTTCGACGAGGCGACGTCGGCGCTCGACCCGGAGCTGGTGAAGGGCATCCTCGCCATCATGCGCGAACTCGCGGAGTCCGGCATGACGATGGTCGTCGTGACGCACGAGATGCGGTTCGCCAGGGAAGTGTCCGACCGCGTGTGCTTCCTCGACAAGGGGGTGATCGTCGAGGAGGGGTCTCCCGCGCGGATCTTCGATGACCCGCAGTCCACGCGCTTGCGGAACTTCCTGGCTCAGGTGCTGTGAGCCACGCCGGTCCCCTGTCCGAGGACGAGCTGGGCCGAACGATCGGCCTCATCGTCGTTCCCGGCACCATCGACGCCGTCCGGGTCCCGGGATCGCGACGACGGCCCGGGATGGATGTCGCCGCCCGCGTCAGCGCGGAGGAGATGGCCGGCACGGTGCGTCGGCTCGCGACGCTCCCCAACCTGACCGTGTTGCCCGGGCCCGAACGGCTGAGTCACGAACTCAGCCCGGACGATTGGTTCGTTCTCGCTCGCCGCATCCAGGACGTGCTGGAGCGCGACCAGGTGGACGGCGTGGTGCTCACCCATGGCACCAACAATCTGGAGGAGATCGCGTTTTTCCTGTCGCTGACGGTGTCGTCGCCGAAGCCCGTCGTGGTCACCGGCGCAATGCTCCCCTGGAACGCGGCCGCAACCGACGGTCCGGCCAACCTGATCGACGCCGTTCTGGTGGCCGCCTCGAACGCGTCCCGGTCGATGGGGGTCGTCATCGCGTTCGGCCGGGACATCTTCGCCCCTCGAAACGCGACCAAGGTCTCGACACATGCGCCCTCGGCGTTCGCCGCGCCCGGCGCCGGGGCACTCGGCAGCGTCGTCGATGATTTCGGCGTCCGCTACACGGGGATGGCGCGCGCGCCGGGAGCGAGCCCGCTCCGTTTCGACCTCGCGACCGTCAAGGTTCTGCCGAGGGTCGATGTGGTTTCGTCCTATGTCGGCGCGGATGGAGCGATGATCGACGCCTGCGTCGCCGCCGGCGCGTCCGGCCTCGTGACGGCGGCCGGAGGCGGTGGCGTCACCACCGCGCTCGAAACCGAAGCGCTCGGGAGAGCGGTTGCGGCTGGAGTGATCGTCTGCCAGGCCTCACGGGTCAGGGGCGGTCTCGTCCGGCCGACGGAGGAACGGCAGGATCGCGGCCTGGTCGCGGCGGGTAATCTGAGCCCGTGGAAAGCGCGCATCCTTCTCATGCTGGCGCTGACGCAGACGAGGGACGTCGACCTCATCAGGCGATATTTCGCCAACAGTTGAGCAGCCGAATGGCGCCTCACCGGTACGAGCTGCTGGCGAACACGGGCTGGCCGGCGAGCGCGGTGAAGCCCTATCTGTCCAGGCGGCGGTAAATGACCGCGGCGAAATCGCCGCCCACGAGTGGGGGGTGCGGATGCTCGGTGCGCGGCACGGAAACCTGACCCGTCTTGCGAACCTCGGAGGGAGTGATCCGGAATTGGGCCCGAAAGGCGCGAGAGAACTCCGGCGGGTCCGGGAAGCCGTGCTCCTCCGCGATCATGGCAATGGTCTTGTGGCTCGACGCGGGATCCTGAAGCGCAGCGTGGGCCAGCGATAGCCGGATGTTCCTGACATAGCGCGCGACGCCGCCTTCCGGTTCGAAAAGCCGGTAGAGCGCCGACCTCGAGAGACCCGCCGCAAAGGCGAGCCGCGCCGGGGTGAGGCGGCTCGAGGCGATGTCGCGGAGAATGGCGCGGCGGACGCGCTCCTTCGCGAAAGCCGTGGCGGAAGCCGCGCTGATCTGAACATGAGTATCGCGCCCCGCGAGCAGGCACGACGAAATCGCGCTCTGCACGATCGCTGCCAGGCAGGGAAGCTCTTCCGGCGGAGCCGCCGCCGCGCGGGCGGGCAGCAACAACATCAGGTCGGCCAGAAGCGCCGCGCCGGTGCCTTGCTGGAGACCGCGCGGCAAGGAATCCAGGCCGCTGGTGAGCCGCAAATCGAAGTCCCGCGGAAAGCACAGCGACACCCATTCAACGTCACGCCAGTCGGCGGACCACGTGTCGGATGCTGAAAAGAGCACGAGGTCGCCGGGCCCGGTCGTTACCTCGAATCCGGGATGTCTCAGTCGACCCTTGCCACGCCGGATGACGCGGAGGACCCAATGATCGATGTGGTCGCGCCTGCGCCGATGAACATCGCGCTGGAAGTTGGCCCACCCCACTCGCGTCTCGCTGAGAACCATCCCTGCGCCGAGCATCCAGTTCTCGCAGCGGACGCGCGGCTCCACGCCTGGGTGCTCGGGCAGGGTGATCTCGTTCAGTGTCCCGAAGGCTGCGTTCCAGGCATCCAGCCGATCTGCCCTCGCGAAGTCGTCAGTGCTGAACAGTATGGACCGGACGATCAGCTCCGACGGAGACGCTGTCGCGGATCGCATAGGCCGCCCTCCGTGCTAGATCCCGTGTAGGATGAGCATGCCAGAGTTTCATCGCAATGCAACATTTACTAAATGGACAACTCAAAAAGTTGAACATTGAAATGTGGGAGTTTCACGTCTCCGGATAACAATGGCCTGCCACTTGGCGATTGGATGACAAGTCGCCATGCTCCCGCCTTACGCTTCATGGGGCTTCAAGTTTGGGACGACGTGCAAAGCCGGGGGACGCTGCGCACTTCACGTTCTTTCCGGCGCGCCTTTAGCTCCTGCTTCCCGGATCGGGCCGCACCTTCCGCCGAGGCAGCGTTCGCCCACCGTGTCATCGGGGGAAGAAAGAGCGTCTCCGTGAGCCCCATCGCTTTGACCGGCCTGATTGTCGCCGCCGCCGTGGTCCTGTTCGTCTGGAACGGGCTTCCCGTCGTCATCGTCGCGATGGGCGTCGCCGTGGCGCTGTGGGCGACGGGAGTGCTGCCGCTCAGCGACGCAATGGCGGGCCTCGGCGATCCGGCGGTCGTGTTCATCGCCTCCCTGTTCATCGTCTCCGCGGGGCTCGAGCGAACCGGGGTCACCACCTGGGCAGGGCAGCAATTGATCCGCCAGGCAGGGGAAGACAGCCGAACGCGGCTGATCGTCCTCACCGGTCTTCTCGTCGCGCTGCTGACGGCGCTGATCAGCGTCAACGGCGCGGTCGCCGCTTTGCTTCCCGTGGTCGTCGTCATGGCGGTCCGGCTGCGCCGCCCCACCTCGCAGCTGCTGATGCCGCTCGTCTTCTCGGCGCATGCCGGTTCTCTCCTGGCGCTTACGGGCACGCCGGTGAACGTGCTCGTGAGCAACGCATCGGTGGAGGCGGGCTATGCCCGCTTCGGCTTCTTCGAGTTCGCGATCGTGGGCGTCCCTCTTCTCCTGGGCACGCTGGCGATCATCGTCCTGTTCGGCGCAAAGCTTCTGCCGAAGCGTAACGGCCCGTCCATGCCGGCCGACTTCAGCCAGCATGCGCGCACGCTGGTGGAGCAGTATGGGCTGACATCCGACATCTTCAGGCTGCGCGTTCGGGCCTCGTCTCCCATCGTCGGGGCAGACCCGGCCAGCAACCCGCTTGGCGGGCGGCCGGGTGTTCAGGTGATCGGGGTGCTGGACGCCGAGGCGGCCCCGCTCAAGCGAGCCGCCATCGGAGAGGGCGACATTCTCCTCGTCCGCGGCGAGCCCGACGCGGCCGCCGCGTGCGCGGCCGAGCTTCATCTCGCGTTTCGCGAGGACGACGACCAGCCCGCCGACATGCTCTTCAACCGGCAGTCGGGGCTGGCAGAGGTCATGGTACCGCCGCGCTCCGCTCTCATCGGACAGACCGTGTTCGAAGGCATGATCACGGAGAGCGGCGACCTGATGATCATCGCCGTTCAGAGACAGGCCCAGGTGCTGCGCGAGGCGACGACCCTGCAGGCGGGCGACACGCTCCTGCTTCAGGGCACGTGGAAGGCTCTCGACGTTCGCCTGAGCGATCCCGACGTGCTCGTCGTCAACTCGCCGGACGTCGTGCGGCGCCAGGCCGTGCCGCTCGGCGCAGGGGCGAAGCAGGCGATCGCCATCCTGCTCGGAATGGTCCTCCTGCTGGCGACGGGCCTCGTTCCCCCCGCCGTCGCCGGCCTCCTGGCCGCCGCCGCGCTGATCCTGTCCGGCGTCATCAATGTCGAGCAATCGTACCGGGCCATCGACTGGACGACCGTCATCCTCGTGGGCGCCATGATGCCGCTGTCGACCGCGATGGAGCAGACCGGCGCCGCGCGCATGCTGGCCGACGCGCTGGTTGCGACGATCGGCCAGGCCGGGCCGCTGGCTCTGCTCGCGGGCCTGTTCCTGCTTACGGCCGTCATGGGACAGTTGATCAGCAACACCGCCACCGCGCTGATCGTCATCCCGATCGGCATCGCCGCGGCGGAGAGCCTTGGCGTCTCGCCGCGCCCGGTGCTGATGAGCATCGCCGTCGCGGCGGCCGGCGCGTTCCTCACGCCCATCGCGACGCCCACCAACCTGATGGTGATGGGGCCTGGGGGATACGCCTTCAACGACTACTGGAAGCTGGGGCTGCCGCTCCTCATCTGGTTCTTCATCGTCTCGGTGTTCCTCGTCCCGCTGGTGTGGCGGTTCTGACGCGTCGGGACGTGCCCCCGAAAAGCGGAGGCGACGTGATGTCACCGGCGCGCTGGGGCGAAGCTCGGCAGACGCGACTGGCGCGGCTGGCCGGGCTCGCGCTCGCGGTTTCGTGCCAGGTGGGGTGCGCATCCCCGCCGCCGGGCATGCTCGTCCCCAACGATCAGGCCGGCGTCGCGGCGCGGGTCGACATCCTGGCGGCGACGACGCGGGCCCCCGCCGAAGAACCCGGCATGCTGTTCTCCGGGGAGCGCGGCCAGGGGCTCTCCTACACCAACGTCGTGGTGGCCGTTCCGCCCGAGCGCGAGCCGGGGTCGCTGCCCGTTCCGACTTCGCCTCCCGGAAATCCAGAGCGGGAATTCACCGTGGCGACGGTTGCTCCCCTCGACGAGAAGGGCGTGGGCCGCTGGTTCGAAAGCCACGCGGGGCGGCCTCGGCGCGTCTTCGTCTTCGTGCATGGCTACAATACGCGCTTCGACCGCGCCGTTTTTCGCTTCGCGCAACTCGCCCACGACGCGGACGCCGACGCGGCGCCGGTGCTCTTTTCATGGCCATCGCGCGGCCGCCTGCTGGACTATCGGAGGGATGCGGACAACGCGTCCTATTCGCGCTCGGATCTCGCCAAGCTCCTCGCGATCGCCGCCGCGTCGCCGAAGGTCGGCGAGATCACGATCCTCGCGCACTCGCTGGGCAGCTGGGTCGCCGTGGAGGCCGTCCGTCAGCTCGCCTTGTCGGGCCGGAAGGACATCGCCAAAATCAACAACCTCATCCTGGCCTCGCCGGACCTCGACGTGGGCGTCTTCCGCCGCCAGGTGGAGGACATGGGGCCGCGTCGGCCGCACGTGACCCTCTTCGTCGCGCAGAACGACCGCGCTCTCTGGCTGTCCGGCGTCCTGTCGCGAGGCAAGACCCGGTTGGGCGCCATCGATCCCTCGCAGGACGAGTACCGCGAGCAGCTGGCGGGTCTTGGCGGCATCACGGTTCTCGACTTGACCGCGCTGCGCTCCAACGACCGCATCAACCACGATCTGTTCGCGCAAAGCCCGGCCATGGTCCGCCTCGTCGGCGACCGGCTCATCAAGGGGCAGGTGGTCACCGACGAGGACGTGGACGGAGCCTGGGCGGCCGAGGCGCTCGGCTCCGCGACGGGGATGGTCGTGTCCGCGCCGCTTCTCGTCCTGCGGGCCGTCGCGCCCGACTGACACCGCGCCGGGGCGTCCCGCTCGGACATTCCCCAGATTGGGATTCATGGCCCAGTGCTGGGACGCTCCGCTAATCACCCGGTTGCGAGCCGCTGATACCACTTTCGGTAAGCTTTGGGACGAGCCGCCACGCCTGAGCACAGGCGGGCGTGCGGGGGGCGTCGCGCGAAGACCTGCCTCGGACCCCGGCGGCCGAAATCCATCTCGCGGAGGCGTCATGTCGGACATCAATCCCGTCCTCGCGTACGTGGACACGCACATCGACGAGGCGCTCGGTCGGCTTCTCGACCTCCTGCGGATCAAGTCGATCTCGACCGATCCGGCTTTCGCCAAGGATTGCGCGGCGTGCGCGGAGTGGCACGCGCGGGACCTGCAGTCCATCGGCTTCGAGGCCTCCGCCCGCAAGACGCCAGGCCACCCGATCGTTGTGGGGCACGACCGCAGCGCACCGGGCTACTCGGTTCTGTTTTACGGGCACTACGACGTTCAACCCGTCGACCCGCTCGAACTGTGGACCCACGATCCCTTCGAGCCTGTGGTGGAGACCCGTTCCGACGGCACGAAAATCATCCGCGGACGCGGCGCATCCGACGACAAGGGCCAGCTGATGACCTTCGTCGAAGCGTGCCGCGCCTTCAAGGCGGTGCACGGCAAGCTGCCGATCCCGGTGTCCGTGCTGCTCGAGGGCGAGGAGGAGTCGGGCGGTGCGAGCCTGCCGATGTTTCTCGCCGCCAACGCCGCGGAGCTCAAGGCCGATATCGGGCTCATCTGCGACACGAGCATGTGGGACCCGCGCACGCCGGCGATCACCACGATGCTCAGGGGTCTGTGCGGCGAGGAGGTCTTCATCACCGGGCCGGACCGCGACCTGCACTCCGGCTTCTACGGCTCCGCCGCGGCGAACCCCAACCATGTGCTCGCGCGCATCCTGGCGGATCTGCGCGATGCCGACGGCCGTATTGCGATCCCCGGCTTCTACGACGGTGTGCCCGAGCTGCCGCCGGTTCTGCGCCGCCAGTGGGAGGCGCTCAATTTCGATGCCTCCGCCTTCCTCGGCGCCGTCGGGTTGTCGATCCCCGCCGGCGAGAAGGGGCGCAGCGCTCTCGAGATGGTGTGGTCGCGCCCGACCTGCGAGATCAACGGCATGGGAGGCGGTTACCAGGGCGAGGGCTTCAAGACGGTCATTCCGTCCAAGGCCTCGGCGAAGATCTCGTTCCGGCTCGTGTTCGACCAGGATCCCCACGTCGTCCGCAAGGCGTTCCGCGCCTTCGTGAAGGAGCGGGTCCCGGCCGACTGCACGGTCGAGTTCAAGGAGCACGGCTCGGGCAAGGCCATCCGGTTCGACATCGGCGCGCCGGCCTTCGAGAAGACGCGCCGGGCGCTCACGGAGGAATGGGGAGCCGAGGCGGCCTATGTCGGCGGCGGCGGGTCCATCCCGGTCAACCATGAGCTGAAGTCGGCGCTGGGGATGGACGTGATCCTCGCCGGCTTCGCGCTCGAGGACGACAGGATCCACAGCCCGAACGAGAAATACGACCTGCGCAGCTTCCACAAAGGCATCCGCTCCTGGGTGCGGGTCCTCGACGCGCTCTCCCGGTGAGACGCGGCGCATGACCGCGGCCAGGCCTCAGTTCCTCGACGACGAGAGCCCGACGGCGACCCGCGGCCGGGGCATCCGGTTCCTCGTGGCCGGGGCCGTGCTGATCGCGCTTGGGGCCGCCGCGTTCGCGCTGGCGGACGCCGCGACCGTCGCGACCGGCTGGGTTCTCGGATCGGTCGTGGCGGCCGGAGGCGTCGCCGTCGTGGTGCAGGCGCTCAGGGACAAGGGCCAGCGGGGCTTTTCCTGGCAGTTGCTGTTCGGCTCGGTCGAAATCGTGGGCGGCCTGCTGATCATCATGAACCCGATTAAGGGCGCGGCCGCGATCACGCTGCTTGTGGTGATCGTCCTGATTGCGCAGGCGGTCACTCAGGCGGGGTTGGCCGTCAGCATCCGTCCGGCGCGGGGATGGTGGTGGCCGATCGTCGCGAGCCTTCTCACGCTGCTCTGCGCCGCCGGCCTGCTGCTGAGATTTCCTTACGCCTTGGCCGACACGCCCGGCGAAGTGGCGGGGATCGCCATGGTCGTTGCGGGGCTCGGCTTTCTGCTCATGGGCGGCGGTTGGCTCGGATTGGAAACGGAGAGCGCGCAGTGACCGCTCTCGGCTGGCTCCGGGCTGTTGCCGTCCTTCCGCTGATGGCGGCGTGCGAGCAGCGGCAGGAGGCGAAGGCTCCTCCGTCGCCGCGTCCCGTCCGGACCGTGACGGTCGGCCCGCCGTCTGCGGCGCAGGCCGACATCTTTCCGGGAACGATCGAGGCGAAAGACGCAGTCGACCTCGGCTTCCGCATCGGCGGCCGGCTCGCCGAGCGCCTCGTCGACGTGGGCTCACGGGTGAAGACCGGGCAGGTGCTCGCCCGCCTCGACGCGGAGATCGAGCAGAACGAGTTGCGCGCGGCCGGCGCGCGGCTCGCGGCAGCCGAGAGCGCCGAGCGGCAGGCGACCGAACAGTTCGGCCGAACGTCCCAGCTGACGGCGCGGGGCATCGTCTCGCAAGCCGAATTCGAAGCCGCGGAGCAGGCCATGAAGGGCGCGCGCTCCCAGCGTGAGGTGGCCGCGGCCCGTCTTCGGATCGCCGAGAACGTCGTCGGCTTCACCGTGCTCAAGGCCGACGCCGACGGCGTGGTCACGTCGGTCGGCGCCGAGCCGGGAGAGGTCGTCGCGGCCGGACGCCCCGTGCTGCGGCTGGCCCGGCGGGACGGCCGCGATGCCGTCATCGATGTTCCAGGCCCGGCGCTCGACGCCGTGACGCCGGACAGCCTCGTCACGGTGCGGCTCCCCGCCGGCGCGTCCGCGCCCGTGCGAGGGCGGGTGCGGGAGATCTCGCCGGAGGCGGACCCCGTCACCCGCCTGTTTCGTGTCCGGATCGGGCTCGCCGATCCTCCCGAGGACATGCGCATGGGAACGCCGGTCCAGGTGTCGATCACACCTGCGGAGGCCATCGGCGTCAGCCTGCCGCCAAGCGCGCTTGTCCGCGAGGGGTCGGCCGTCGCGGTCCTGGTGCTCGACGTGCCGACGCAGACCGTGAGGCGCAGGCCGGTGGAGCTCGGCGCTTCGGGGCCCGGCTCCATTGTCGTCGCGCGTGGGCTGTCGGCGGGTGACGTGGTGGTGACGGCCGGCGCCTCGACGCTCGGCGACGGCCAGGCCGTGCGCTTCGCGGGAGGCCCGCGATGAGCCGATTCAATCTCTCCGACCTGGCGATCCGCAACCGGTCCTTCGTGATCTACCTGATGCTGGTCGCCGTCGCGGCCGGTGTGCTCGCTTTCTGGCGTCTGGGGCGCAGCGAAGACCCGAGCTTCGTCATCAAGTCCATGGTCGTGTCCGCCGCCTGGCCGGGATCGACGACGCAGGACATGCTGTCTCAGGTGACCGAGCGGCTGGAGCGCGCGCTTCAGGAGACGCCGGAGATCGACTTCGTCCGCAGCTACACCACGCGCGGCACGACGACCATTTTCGTCAACCTGAAGCAATCCGTGCCGGGCCGCGACGTGCAGGGCATCTGGCAGCAGGCTCGCAACCTGGTCAACGACATGCGCCACAGGCTGCCGGCGGGGGTCGTGGGGCCGTTCTTCAACGACCGCTTCGGCGACACGTTCGGCATCATCTACGGTTTCACCAGCGATGGCTTTAGCCGCCGGGAGTTGCGCGACACGGTCGAGGCGATCCGCTCCCGGCTGCTCTCCGTGCCCGATGTTTCGAAGGTCGAGATCATCGGCGCGCAGGACGAGCGCATCTTCATCGAGTTCTCCGTGCGCGAACTCGCCCGCCTCGGCATCGACAGGCAGGCTGTCGTCGCCGCGCTGCAGAACCAGAACGCGGTGATCCCGGCCGGTGCGATCCAGACCGCGGACGAACGGATCGCCATCCGCGTCTCGGGCGCATTCGGCGCCGAGGACGACGTGCGGAACATGAACCTGGCGGTCGGAGACCGGATGGTCCGGCTTGCCGACATCGCCATCGTCCAGCGGGGCTTCGTCGATCCGCCCCAGCCGATGTTCCGCGTCAATGGGCGCGAGGCGATCGGGCTCGCCGTCGCCATGCGCGACGGCGGAGACATTCTTGCGCTGGGCGAGGCGATCAAGACGACGATGGCGGCAATCACGGCCGATCTGCCGCACGGCATCGAGCCCGTGCTCGTGGCCGACCAGGCCGTCACCGTGCGCCACGCCATCGCGGATTTCATGACCTCGCTTTGGCAATCGGTGGCGATCATCCTGGCCGTCAGCTTCATCGCGCTCGGTGTACGCGCCGGACTCGTCGTCGCGCTCGCCATTCCGCTCACGCTGGCCATCGTCTTCGCCCTGATGGACGTGGCGCATATCGACATGCAGCGCGTGTCGCTCGGCGCGCTGATCATCGCGCTGGCGCTTCTCGTCGACGACGCGATGACCACGACGGACGCGACCCTGTCGCGTCTGCAACTCGGCGAGCCGAAGGAGAAGGCCGCGACCTACGCCTTCAGCCAGTATGCGATGCCGATGCTCGCGGGGACGCTCGTCACCATCGCCGGCTTCATTCCCATCGGCTTCGCGGCCAGTTCCGCCGGCGAATATACCTTCTCCCTGTTCGCGGTCGTGTGCATGGCGCTGCTGGTGTCGTGGTTCGTCGCCGTCGTGTTCGCGCCCGTGCTCGGGGTCGCGCTCCTCAAGGCGCCCCGTTCGGGAGCGGAAGCGGGCGAGGGGGCGGTCATTCGGTCGTTCCGAAGGCTGCTCAAGCGCGCCATCAGGGCCCGGTGGGTCACGATAGCCGCGACGCTCGGCGCCTTTGTCCTCGCCATTTTGGCGCTGCCTCTGGTGCCCCGGCAGTTCTTCCCCGCCTCGGACCGGACGGAGTTGCTGGTCGATCTGCGGCTGCCCCAGGGCGCGTCGCTGCGCGCCAGCAGCGAGACGTCGGCGCGCTTCGACGCGCTGCTGGCGAGCGATCCCGACATCGCCCGCTGGAGCACCTATGTCGGGCGCGGCGCGATCCGCTTCTACCTGCCGCTCAATGCGCAGTTGCCCAACGAGTTCTTCAGCCAGGTCGTGATCGTCGCGAAGGACGTGGAGGCGCGCGATCGCCTGCACAAGCGGCTCGAGGCACGGCTTGCCGCCGACTACCCCGGCCTCGTCACCCGTGTCTATCCGTTGGAACTCGGACCGCCGGTCGGATGGCCGCTGCAATATCGCGTCTCAGGCAGCGATACCGCCGAAGTGCGCGATATCGCGCGACGGGTCGCGCAGGCCATTGCGGCGAGCCCTAAGGTGAAGCAGGTCGGCTTCGACTGGATCGAACCGTCCCGCGAGGTTCGCCTGGTGGTGAACCAGGACGAAGTCCGCAGGCTCGGACTGAGCAGCCGCGCGCTTGCGGACGCGATTGCGGCGGTGCTGTCGGGCATGCCTGTCACGCAGGTCCGCGACGACATCTACCTCGTCGACGTCGTCCTGCGCGCCCAGGACGCGGACAGGCTGACGCTCGACACGCTCCGCTCGCTCCAGGTGATGACGCCGGCGGGACGGTCGGTCCCTCTCTCCCAGATCGTGGGGATCGAATACGCGCAGGACACCCCGCTCGTCTGGCGGCGGGATCGGGTGATGACGCTGACGGTCGAGGCGGATGTCCTGGCCGGGGTGCTGCCCGAGTCCGCGGTCGCCGAGATCGCGCCCGGGATCGACGAGATCCGCGCGCGACTGCCGGAGGGCTATCGGATCGACGCCGGCGGAACCGTCGAGGAGAGCGCCCGGTCGCAGGCCTCCGTCGTCGCGGTGGTGCCTGTGATGCTCCTGATCATGTTCACGGTGCTGATGGCGGAGCTGCGGAGTTTCCAGCGCTTCTTCGTGGTCCTCAGCATCGCGCCGCTGGGCCTGATCGGCGTGGTGGGCGCGCTGCTGGCGTCCGGCAAGCCGCTCGGGTTCGTCGCCCTGCTCGGGGTCCTCGCCCTGATCGGGATCATCACGAAAAACGCGGTGATCCTGATCGGCCAGATCGAAGCCGAACGGTCGGCCGGCAAGACTGTTCTCGAAGCCGCCCTCGACGCCAGCACGGTGCGCTTCCGCCCGATTATGCTGACGGCCGTCTCGACCATCCTGGGCATGATCCCGATCGCACCCACGGTGTTCTGGGGACCGATGGCCTTCGCCATCATGGGCGGCCTGCTCGTCGCGACGCTGCTGACGCTCGTGTTCCTGCCGACGCTCTACGTCACCGTCTTCTCGACCGGCACGCGGTCCGAGACGAGCCCACCGGACCTTGGCGAACACCTACCGTCCAGAAGCCGGGAGGCTGTCTCGTGAGCGCGACCCGTTCCCCGCGCGCTGGCGGCGGCCTCGTTGCGGCGCTGGCCTGCCTGGTGCTGTTGTCAGCCTGCTCGCGGGACGAGACGGCGGCGCCGGCCGCGGCGCGGCCGGTGCAGGTGGTCACCATCACCCCATCGACATTCCGCGAGGCTCTTGTCCTGAGCGGCGACATCCAGGCTCGCACCGATGTCGATCTCGCCTTCCGCATTGACGGCCGCGTCGTCGAGCGGCCGGTCGCCGTCGGCGACCGCGTGAGCCCGGGTCAACTCGTCGCCCGTCTCGATTCCGCCAACGAGGAGAAAGCGATGAAGGCCGCCAAGGCGGCCGTCGTGGCCGCGCGGGCGGACGTGACGACGACCAGAAGCGCGTTCGAGCGTCAACAGGCCCTCATGAGCGAGGGCTTCACCACGCGGCCGCTCTACGAGCGGGCGCTGCGGGCGAAGGAGGCGGCGCAGGCCCATCTCGACGAGGCCGAAGCGCAACTCGACGCCGCCGCAGACCGGCTGCGCTTCACCGAGTTGAGGGCGGACTCGGGCGGAGTGGTCACCGCGCGAGGGGTCGAGATCGGCGAGGTCGTGCGGCCCGGCCGAATGGTCGTGCGGATCGCGCGCGACGATGGGCGCGACGCCGTCTTCGACGCACCGCCGCAGGCGCTCCGAAGCGGAGGAGGGGACTCCGTGATCCGCCTCTCGCTCGCCGCCGATCCGGGCGTCTCGGCGAAGGGGAGGGTGAGGGAGATCGCCCCGGAAGCCGACCCGGTGACGCGAACCTTCCGCGTTCGCGTCGGCATTGAGGACCCGCCCGAGCCGATGCGCCTGGGGGCGACCGTCAAGGGGGCGTTCGACGTGATGTCGTCGGTCGTGGTCGCCATCCCGCCCGCGGCCCTCACCGCGTCCAGGGCCGGGCCGGCCGTGTGGGTGGTCGATCCGGCCACGTCGACCGTGTCCCTACGTCCCGTCGATGTGCAGCACTTCGACACCCACGGAGTGATCGTGTCACAGGGGCTCGATCCCGGCGACGTGGTCGTCGCCGCCGGCGCGCAGGCCCTCCACCCGGGCCAGCAGGTCAGGGCGATCGGAATGACGAAGGCAGCGTCTGCCGAGCCTGCCCCCAGACAAACATTGGCCCGCGAGGCCGGAAGGGAGCCGAACGGATGAGCACCGTGACCGGAGCGGAACCGGCCCGCAAGACGGGGATGCAGAGGCTGCTCGACACCGTCGAGCGCGTCGGGAACATGGTTCCCCATCCCGTCGTGATCTTCCTGATCCTGATCGCCGTCGTCATCGTGCTGTCGGCCGTGCTTTCGGCCTTCGGCACGCAGGTGACGCTGGAGACGCTCAACCCCGACACCCACAAGGTGGACCGCACGACGACGGAGATCCGCAGTCTCCTGAACGCGGACGGAATCCGCTTCCTCTACACGTCCCTCATTCCGAACTTCATGAGCTTCACGGCCGTGGGCCTGATGATCGGCGCGATGGTCGGCGCGGGGGTGGCCGAGGAATCGGGGATGGTGAAGGCCCTCATCCGCAAGCTCGTCATCGTATCCCCGGCGGGGGCCCTGACCTACATCCTGTCCTTCGTGGGCATCGTGTCCAGCATCGCTGCCGATGCCGGCTACCTTGTTCTGATCCCGCTCGCGGGCGTCGCCTACATCACGGTAGGCCGCCACCCGCTGGCCGGCCTCGCCCTGGGCTTCGCCGCGGTGGCCGGGGCGTTCACCGTGAACATGCTGATCAAGCCGCTCGACGCCGTGCTCGTCGAGTTCACGAACGACGCCGGCCGGCTCGTCAATCCCGCCACGAATATCGGCCTGGCGTCCAACCTGTGGTTCTCCTGCGCCTCCGTGCTCTTTCTCACCGTAGTGATCGCCGTGATCACCGACCGGGTGATCTCGCCACGGCTGGGGACGTATGTGCCGCCGGACGGCGCGGCGCCCGCTTCGGGCGCGGAGCTCTCGGCGGAGGAAGCGCGCGGCTTGCGCTACGCGCTCTACGGCCTCATCGGCGTCGCCGTCGTTTTCGGGCTGCTGACCATTCCGTCCGGCGCGCCCTTGCGCAATCCCGTCACCGGCGAGTTGATCGGCAATTCGCCGTTCATGAACGGGCTGATCGGCGTGATCATGATCACGTTCCTCGCCACCGGCTGGGCCTACGGGATCGGCGCGGGGACCCTGAAGTCGCTCTCCGATGTGATCCGGGCGATGGAGAAGGCGGTGACCGGGCTCGGCAACACCATCTTCCTGCTCTTCGTGCTGAGCCAGTTCGTCGCCTATTTCACCTATACGAACATCGGCACGATCATGGCGCTGAAGCTCTCCGACGTGCTCCAGTCCGCGAATATCGGCGCGCTCCCGCTGCTGCTCGGCTTCATCGTCGTGGTCGCCCTCATCGATCTGCTGCTGACGGGCGCGCTGGCGAAATGGGCCATTTTCGCCCCCGTGTTCGTGCCGCTGCTCATGAAGCTCGGCGTCGAGCCCGAGGCGGTGCTGGCCGCCTACCGCGTGGGCGACTCGCCGATGAACGCCATCACGCCGCTCAACGCCTACTTCGCCGTCGTCGTGGGCTTCGCCCAGAAATACGACAAGTCCGCCGGCGTGGGCACGCTCGTCGCGCTGATGCTTCCCTACGTGATCTCGATGTTCGTGCTCTGGACCGTGCTCTTCGCGGTCTGGAAGATTCTCGGCCTTCCGTGGGGCCTGTGATCGCGAGTTGCGCGGACCGCTTTCCTCTTCCTCGAAGCACCAACAGGAGTGTCCCTATGTCCGATCTCGTCTTCATCGCGTTTCCGACTGAAGCCAAGGCGGAGGAGGTGCGTCAGCGTGTCCTGGCGCTTCAGAAGGAGTACCTGATCACGCTCGGAGACGCCGTCGTCGTGGTCAAGAACGCCGAGGGGCACATCAAACTCAACCAGTTGATCAACACGACAGCGACCGGCGCGATGTCCGGCGCGCTGTGGGGCACGCTGGTCGGCCTCATCTTCCTCAATCCGCTCGTGGGAACGGCGGTCGGCATGGCCTCGGGCGCGCTAAGCGGCAAGCTGACCGACGTGGGCATCAACGACGCCTTCATGAAGGAGACGGCCGCCGCCCTGCAGCCGGGTTCGGCCGGCCTGTTCCTTCTCATCAAGAAGATGACGGCGGACAAGGTCCTCAAGGACCTGGAAGGCGTGGGTGGCGTGGTCATGAAGACGTCCTTCGACGAAACCAAGGAGGCCCAGCTTCGCGAGGCGTTGGCCGCGCATGCCCCGCCATCGGCGGCCTGACGCCGGCGCCAAGCCGTGGCCAGCCTCAGCATCGCCGACTTCGAGCCGTTGCTTCCCGCCGAACGCAGGATTGTCGCCGAGTTGCGGTCGGGCGATTTCGACCGCCTCGGCGACGGCGTCCTTCCAGAGGCGGCCGATCCCGAGCGGATCGTCCGCGCCGCGCTTCTGCGGTTCCTACTGCTGGGCGGAGACGGCGAGATCCGGCCGCACGAAAAAGGCGTGCGTGTGAGCGGCGGCTGGATCGCCGGAGTCCTGGACCTCGAGGGGTGCCGCGTTCCGCGGGACATCGCTCTGAAGGACTGCCGTTTCGAGGGCGCGCCCGTGCTGCGTTCAGCGGTCATCGACAGCCTGTTCCTGGACGGGTCGGTGCTGCCGGGCCTGTTCGCGGACAAGCTGGACGCGCGGGGCGACGTTACGCTGAGGGGCTCCACGGTGCAGGGGCGAGTGGTGCTGTCCGGAGCCAGGATCGGCGGCCGGTTCGAGGCGGACGGCGCGACGATCGAGGCGCAGGGCGGGATCGTGCTGGCCGCCGACGGGATGGCCGCGCAAGCCGTTCACCTGCGCGGCGCGACGGTGCGGGGTGGCATCGACCTGGAGGGGGCGCGGCTCGTGGCGGGGCTCGAGGCGCACGGCCTCGTGCTGTCCCATTCCGACGGCGTGGCGCTCAACGCCCTGTCGCTCGAGACCGGCAGCAACGTCATCCTGCGCCGGGCGACCGTCGCCGGAGAGGCCGATTTCACCAGCGCCCATATCGGCGGCGATTTCGACGGCGTCGGAGCGGCGTTCGCGAACCCGGGCCATGCCGCTCTCGGGCTCGGCCGCGCGGAGATCGGAGGCGGCTTCCTGCTGCGCGACGGAGCGACGGTCGACGGCGTGCTCGACCTGACAGGCACGCGGCTCGGGACGCTGCACGACGATCCCTCGGCGTGGCCCCGGCCCGGCGACCTTCTTCTGAACCGCTGCATCTATTCCGGGTTCATCGATGGCCCGGCGGACGCGGGCAAGCGGCTCGACTGGCTCTCGCGGCAGCACCCCGGCCGCTGGGGCGAGGACTTCTGGCCGCAGCCCTACGAGCAGCTCGCTTCCGTGTTCCGCGACATGGGCCACGGCGAGGACGCGCGCCGTGTGCTCGTCGAAAAGGAACGCCTGCAGCGCCGGGCCCGGCGGCTGCGTACCGGCAGCAGTGTGGCGCGGGGCCTGCTGGCCGCCAAGGACTGGACGCTCGGAGTCACGCTGGGCTACGGACGCCATCCGCTGCTGGCCTTCATCTGGCTCGGAGTCGTTTGGCTGGCCGGCGTCGCGGTGTTCGCGCGGGCCGACGACCTCGGCGCGATGAAGCCGAATACCGCCGTCATCCTGCGCTCGCCCGAATGGACGTCGTGCCGGCTTGCGAAGGGCAGGGAGGTCGAACTCGCCGGCGGCGGGCTGCGTGTGCAGGGACGCGCGGAGCCGGGACAGTCCCAGCTTGCGTGCTTCCGGTCGCAGTTCGAGGCGCTGAGCTATCCGGAGCTGAACGCGGCCATGTACTCGCTCGACACGCTGTTTCCCGTCGTCGACATCGGCCAGCGCGAGTTCTGGCGTCCTGATCCCGCCCAGCCCTGGGGCGGCGTTACGATCGCGTTCTTCTATCTGGAATCCATCCTGGGCTGGGCTCTCAGCCTGCTCGCGATCGCCGGTTTCTCCGGCCTCGTGAAATCGAATTGAGCGGGGACGCGATGTCACGTCCGCCGGCAGCGGTTGCGGAGAAGACGGGGAAGGGCGTCCAGACCGCCGCTCTCGTCATCATTGCGTCCGCCGCCGTGATCGCGGCGATGTCGGCCGCCAGCGCCGTCTTCGCGCCGGTCGCCTTCGCCCTGTTCGGGATCGCGCTTCTCTGGCCGGTGCAGGAGCGTCTGCAGCGGGTCCTGCCGCGCGCGCTCGCGCTGGTCGCATGCGTCGTGCTGCTGGCGGCGATCTTCGTCGTATTCGGCTCTCTGATCGCCTGGGCTTTCGGACGCGTGGGCCGGTGGGCCATGACCGAGACGTCGCGGTTTCAGGCGCTGTACGACGGTGCGGTGCTCTGGCTCGAAGGCCATGGCGTCGCCGTGACGGGTGTCTGGACCGAGCATTTCAACGCGCGCTGGGTCTTCACGGCGGTCCAGACGCTGGCGAGCCGCGCCAACAGCACGCTGACCTTCTGGGTCGTCGTCTTCGTCTACGTCATCCTCGGCCTGCTCGAGGTCGACAATTTCCGCCGTCGCGCAGCCGCCCTTTCCAACCCCGCCCTGCGCCACCTGTTGCTCGGCGGGACGAGGGAGACCGCGCTGAAGCTGCGCCGCTACATGGTGGTGCGCACCCAGATGAGCCTTCTCACTGGTGTTCTCGTCGGCGGACTCGCCTGGCTGGTCGGTCTCGACCTGGCGGTCGAATGGGGCGTCATCGCCTTCACGCTCAACTACGTTCCCTTCATCGGCCCGCTCGTGACGACGGTGTTCCCGACCGCGCTCGCCCTCGTCCAGTTCTCGTCCTGGCAGTCGGCCGCGCTGTTGTTCGTGGCGCTTAACGCGATCCAGTCCGTCGTGGGGACCTATATCGAGCCTCGGGTGTCGGGCAGCGCTCTGT
Source organism: Alsobacter ponti (assembly GCF_024294805.1). Classification (GTDB taxonomy): domain Bacteria; phylum Pseudomonadota; class Alphaproteobacteria; order Rhizobiales; family Beijerinckiaceae; genus Alsobacter; species Alsobacter ponti. The sequence goes on along the minus strand of NZ_JANCLU010000005.1, from coordinate 82,883 downwards.
CCATCTCGCCACCCCTCGTGCTCTTCGCGGTGTTCTTCTGGGCCTTTCTCTGGGGCCTGCTCGGAGCCGTGATCGGCGTCCCGATCGCCATCGCGCTCGTCACGTTCTGCTCGCAGCACCCCACCTCGCGCTGGTTGGCCGACCTGTTTTCGACTTCCGGCAGGGACGTCTGAACAATGTCCCCGCGCGGTCGTAGCCACTGATCGGAGGTCGTCGCCAATGGGGCGAAAGCTGACGCGGTGGGCCCGCAACATCGCCGCCGGGGCGTTGATCGTGGTGCTCACGATTTTCGCCGTCCGTGTATGGGAATCCCAGCGCGGCGCGCCGCTCAAGCCCTGGCACCTCGTCGTGCCGCGCGAGCTGTCGCGTCAGGAGATCGATCGCGCCGACTGGGCGGGCTGGCTGGCGGCGGAAAACAACGTTTTCCGGACTGTCGCGGAGGAGGTCATCCGCGAACTGCCGGACGGCGACCTCGTGCCGGAGAACCGGTATTACGACGCCAGCCCTGTCAACCCGGCGCGGTTCCAGACGGACTGGAACAGGACGTTCGTCATGGAGCCTTCCGGGCCGCCGACCGGCGCCGTCGTCCTTCTGCATGGGCTGACGGACTCGCCCTTCAGCATGCGGCACCTGGCCCGGCTCTACAGTGATCGCGGTTTCGTGGCCCTCGCGATCCGGCTCCCCGGTCACGGCACGGTTCCCGCCGGCCTGACCGACGCGACCTGGGAAGACTGGATGGCCGCGACTCGGCTCGCGGTGCGGGAGGCGCGGCGCAAGGCACCCTCGGGAGCGCTGCACATCGTCGGCTATTCGAACGGCGGGGCGCTCGCCCTCAAATACGCGCTCGACGCGCTGGGCGACCCGGCCCTTCCCAAGCCAGACCGCATCGTGCTGGTGTCCCCGATGATCGGGGTCACGAGTTTCGCGCGGTTCGCGGGGCTGGCGGCCCTGCCCGCCCACTTCCCGGCCTTCGCCAAGGCGGCCTGGCTCAGCGTCGTCCCCGAGTTCAACCCATTCAAGTACAACTCTTTCCCGGTCGCGGCGGCGACGCAGTCCCATCGCCTGACGCAGGCGGTCCAGGCCGCTGTGAGGGCGCGGGCGCGCGACGGAGTCATCGAGGGTCTTGCACCGGTCCTGACGTTTCAATCAGTCATGGACTTCACGGTCAGTTCCTCGGCGATCCTCTCTGCGCTCTACGCCCATCTTCCCGCGAACGGCTCCGAGATCGTGCTCTTCGACATCAATCGCTCCGCCAGGTTCGGGCCGCTGCTGCGCCGAGGCAGCGAGTACGCGCTCTCCCGACTTCTCCCCGTCGGGCCGCAGCGCTTCCGCATTACGGTCGTCACCAACGTCTCGCCCGCGGACGCCGACGTCATGGCCCGGGTCATCGAACCGGGCGAAACCGCCGAAAGGAGCGAGGCCCTGGGCCTCTCCTATCCAAGGGACGTGTACTCCCTGTCGCACGTCGCGCTGCCTTTCCCGGTCCAGGATGGCCTGTACGGCGTCGAGCCGGACCGTTCGGACGATTTTGGCGTCAGGCTGGGGACGCTGGCCGCCCGCGGTGAGGTGGGCGTGCTCCTGGTCAACCTCGAAAGCCTGATGCGCATGTCGTCGAACCCGTTCTTTCCGTTCCTCGCCCGGCGCATCGGCGAAACGCTCCGGCGCTGACAGGGCTCTCGCCGGTGCGCTTCAACGCTCTCGCGGATCACCGCTTTTTGGGACGCACAGCCAAGTGCTGGGACGACCTCTCATGGATATCGCTCCGCGATCACCCAATCTCAGGCGGGGTGATCGAGAGAGATCGAGGAAAGACATGAGATGGATCGTGGTCGCCGTGGCGCTCACCGCCCTGGCGGGGTGCAATACGGAATCGCAATCGCAGCGCACCGTGGGTGGCGCGGCCATCGGCGCGGGAACCGGCGCGCTGATCGGCGCCGCGGCCGGCGGAGGGCGCGGAGCGGCGGTCGGCGCGATCGCGGGCGGCGCAGCTGGGGCCCTGATCGGCCGGGCGACGACGCCGAACAACTGCGTTTTCCAGGACCGGAATGGCCGCCGGTTCACCGGCCCCTGCCCATAACCCGACGCTACCGCGTGCGACGCCGGGTTCCGCCCGCAGCGGAACGCGGCGTCGCTCGCGTGTCTGCGCGAACGCTTGAAGCCAATGTTCTTCACATATGACGGAGTTTCATCATGAGCACCCGACGCGACCTGATCAAAGCCCTGCCGGCCATGGGGGCGGCGTTCGCAGTGGTCGGGCAGGCCGTCACTGAAGACCATTCGGCGCGCGCCCAGTCGGCGGCGCCCCTTCCGGGGCATTTTCATCCCAAGGGCAAGGCCCCGTCGCCCCACACGCTGGAGGTGCTGAAGCAGGCGCGCCAGGGCTTGCCGTTCCAAGACACGCGGGACTTCGACGAGCAGAAGCGCGGGCTGATCGCGCGCATGCCCGACATGAAGATCATGGCGGATCGCGGCCACGTCGCCTGGGACATGGAGCAGTTCCAGTTTCTCGACCGGCAGGACGACTTCGACAGCATCCACCCGTCGCTGGTGCGCATCTCGAAACTGAACAACAACTATGGGCTCTACGAGGTCATGCCGGGCATCTACCAGGTGCGCGGCTTCGACCTGTCCGACCTGACCTTCGTCAGGGGCAAGACGGGGTGGATCGTCTTCGACCCGCTCGTGAGCACCGAGACGGCCCGCGCCGCCTGGAAGCTCTTCCAGCAGCATGTCGGCCAGGGATTGCCCGTGTCGGCGCTGATCTATTCGCACACGCACGGCGACCACTGGGGCGGCGTGCGCGGCATTTTGAACGAGGACGACGTTCGCTCGGGGAAGATTCCGGTCATCGCCCCGGTCGACTTCATGTCTCATACGATTTCCGAGAACGTGTATGCCGGCAATGCGATGAACCGCCGGCTCTTCTATCAATACGGCCTGCTGCTGCCCGTCGCGCCGCACGGCTATGTCGGCCAGGGGCTGGGGCCGCGCGTGTCGGCCGGCGCGTCAGGCCTCATCGCCCCCACGCGCTTCGTCGAGAAGCCGATCGAGGAGTTCGAGGTCGACGGCGTCCGGATGATTTTCCAGAACACGCCCAACACCGAAGCGCCGCGGGAGATGAACACCTACATCCCCGACATGAAGGCGCTGTGGATGGCGGAGAACGTCGTCGCCACGCTCCACAACATCTACACGCTGCGCGGCGCCCCCGTGCGCGACCCGCTCAACTGGTCGAAATACATCGCCGAGGCGCTGTACCGGTTCGGCATCGAGGCGCAGGTGATGTTCGCGTCGCACCACTGGCCGCGCTGGGGCAATGAGCGCATCCAGGACATCCTGCGCGGGCAGCGCGACCTCTACGCCAACATGAACAACCAGGTTCTGCACTTCGCCAACCAGGGCGTCACGATCAACGAGATCCACAACGTCTACGCGCTGCCCAAGAGCCTGCAGCAGAAGTGGGACTGCCGTGGCTATCACGGCTCGCCCGAGCACAACAGCCGCGGCGTGATCCAGCGTTATCTCGGGTTCTGGGACTGCAACCCCGCCACGCTCGTCCCGCTGTCTCCCGCCGAATCCGCCCCGCTCTACGTCGAGATGATGGGCGGCGCGGCCGCCGTGCTGAAGCGCGGCCGGCAGCTCCACGACGAGGGCAAGTACAAGCACGCGTCGGAAATCCTCAACAAGCTCGTGCTCGCCGAGCCGACCAACACGGAGGCGAAGGACCTGCTGGCCGACGTCTACGAGCAGCTCGGCTACCAGCAGGAGAACCCGGGGCTGCGCAACAGCTTTCTCTCGGGCGCGTACGAGCTTCGCACCGGCATCCCGCAGGGCGAGGCGGCGAGCAGCAGCAGCCCGGATGTCGTGCGCGCCATGACGACGGAGCTGTTCCTGAACTTCCTCGGCATCCGGATGGACTCCCGCAAGGCCGAAGGGCTTCGCTTCACCATCAACCTTGTCACCCCCGACAACGGCGAGAAGTTCATCGTGGAGCTCGACAACGCCACGCTCACCAACATCGCGGGCTTCCAGTCGCCGAAGCCGGACCTGACGCTGACCATCAACCGGGCCGATCTCGAGAAGACGATGATGGGCCAGCAGAAGCTCGAGGAGCAGATCGCCGCCGGCGTGGCGAAGGTCCAGGGCGATGTGAGCGTTCTCCAGAAGCTCGCGGGACTGATGGTCGACTTCGACCCCCGCTTCGAGGTTCTGCCCGGGACCAAGCTGCGCACCGCCTCCGTCGCGCATGCCGACGCGTATGAGGCTGTCCCGGGGGCGCCGATCGCCGAATAGCGGGGCAGTCACTCCTTCGGCATCGCCGGAAGACGGCTGGCGACGACACGAAATGCAACTCCCCGGACGCCCTCGGCTCCGGGGAGTTTTGTCTTGCGCCCTGGCTCCGCGGGCCGCCGGCGTGGCGACGGACGTCCGCCAGGGCATGGCCGGGCCGACGGTGCGACCCGGTCCGCCCGACGAGGTAATGCGATGCAAAGGAAGCCGTGATAAGCAAAATACGTGAACTTCGATGGCGAATTCGCGTGTGAGAACCGTTGAATTGGGCGCTTCCAACGATCCGAAGGTTGTTCCAATGGAATCCACGGCGATCACGCCGGTGATTCTGTGCGGCGGCGCCGGCACGCGCTTGTGGCCGGCGTCGCGCGAGAGCATGCCGAAGCAGTTCATGCCGCTCCTGGGCGAGCTCTCCACGTTCCAGGAGACGATGCTGCGGGTGGCCGACGGGTCCGTCTTCGGCAGGGCGATCGTGGTGACGGCGGCGGATTTCCGTTTCGTCGCGGCCGAGCAGCTGCAGGCGATCGGGGTGGAGGCGGATATCGTCCTGGAGCCGGCGCGCCGCGACTCCGCGGCGGCGGTGGCGGTGGCGGCGGAGATGGCGGCGCGCCGCGATCCCGATTCCGTCGTGCTGGCGCTGGCCGCCGACCACCTGGTGCGGGACGCCGAGGCGTTCGTCGCCGCCTGCCGGCGCGCCGCCGCGCTGGCCCGCCAGGGCTTCGTGATGACGCTGGGCATCGCGCCGGACCGTCCGGCCACCGGCTACGGCTATATCAGCCCCGGCGCGCCGCTCGGGGAGGGCGGGGCGCGGGTCGAGCGCTTCGTCGAGAAGCCGGACGCGGCGACGGCGTCCCGCTACGTGGCGGAAGGTTATCTGTGGAACAGCGGCAACTTCCTGTTCCGGGCGCGCGACATGCGCGAGGAGCTGGCCGCATGTGCGCCGGCGACGCTGGCGGCGGCCTCGGCCGCGCTCGACGCGGCGGTCCGCGACCTCGATTTCATCCGCCTCGACGCCCGCGCCTTCGCCGCCGCGCCGAAGATCTCCATCGACTACGCGGTGATGGAGAAGACGCAGCGCGCCGGGGTGGTGCCGGTCGATTGCGGCTGGTCGGACGTCGGCAGCTGGACGGCGGTGTGGGAGGTCAGCGCGCGCGACGCCGAGGGCAACGCGGTGCGCGGGCGCGCCAGCCTGGTGGCGACGCGCGACAGCCTGGTGCATTCGGACGGCCCGATCGTCGGGCTGGTGGGCGTCGACAACGCCGTCGTGGTGGCGAGCCGCGACGCCGTGCTGGTGACCACCCGCGAGCGGGCGGGGGAGGTCAAGGACCTCGTGGCGGCGCTGCGGGCGGCGGGCGAGCCGGAGGCGGACGCGCATTTGCGCATCCATCGGCCGTGGGGCTGGTACCAGCGCATCGAGCTGGGGGCGCGCTTCCAGGTCAAGCGCATCCAGGTGAAGCCGGGGGCGCGGCTGTCGCTGCAGAAGCACATGCACCGGGCCGAGCACTGGGTCGTGGTGAGCGGCACGGCCGAGGTGACGGTGGACGACCGCGTCTGGCTGATGGGGGAGAACGAGGCGGCCTACCTGCCGCTCGGCTGCGTTCACCGTCTCGCCAACCCGGGCAAGATCCCGCTGGAGATCATCGAGGTGCAGGTCGGCTCCTACACCGGCGAGGACGACATCGTGCGCATCGAGGACGTGTATGGACGCTGACGGGTTTCCGCTTCCGGTGGCGGCGGCCGCCCCCAACAGCTACGCCTACGAGACCCAGCCGCTGGTGAAGCCGACCGGATTTCGCGAGTACGATGCGCGCTGGCTGTTCGGGGAAGAGCTCAACCTGATGGGCGTGCAGGCGCTGGGCCTCGGCCTCGGCGCGCTGATCGAGGAGCTGGGCGTCGACCGCGAGGTCGTGGTCGGCCAAGACTTCCGGGCCTATTCGGCCTCGATCAAGATGGCGCTGACGGCCGGGCTGATGGCGGCCGGCTGCCGGGTCCACGACATCGGGCTGGCGCTGTCGCCGATGGCCTATTTCGCGCAGTTCGCGCTCGACGTGCCCTGCGTGGCGATGGTCACGGCCTCGCACAACGACAATGGCTGGACCGGCGTCAAGATGGGAGCGCAGAAGGCGCTCACCTTCGGGCCCGAGGAGATGGGGCGGCTCAAGGAGATCGTGCTGTCGGGGGCGGCGCGGACGCGGCCGGGAGGCGGCTACCGCTTCGTGCCCGACGTGGCGGCGCGCTACGCCGACGACCTGACGAACCGGCCGCAGTTCGGCCGCCGATTGCGGGCTGTTGTGGCGTGCGGCAACGGCACGGCGGGCGCGTTCGCGCCCGAGATCCTGCGCCGGCTGGGGGTGGACGTGGTGCCGCTCGACACCGAGCTCGACCACCGCTTCCCACGCTACAACCCCAATCCCGAGGACCTGCGCATGCTGGGCGCGATGGCCGAGGCGGTGCGGGCGAGCGGTGCGGACCTGGCGCTCGGCTTCGACGGCGACGGCGACCGCTGCGGGGTGGTCGACGAGGAGGGCGACGAGATCTTCGCCGACAAGATCGGCATGATGCTGGCGCGCGACCTGTCCGGGCTGCACCCCGGCGCGACCTTCGTGGTGGACGTGAAATCGACGGGCCTGTTCGCCACCGACAAGGTGCTGGCGCAGCGCGGGGCGCGGACCGACTACTGGAAGACCGGGCATTCCCACATCAAACGGCGGGTGCGCGAGCTCGGGGCGCTGGCGGGGTTCGAGAAGTCGGGGCACTTCTTCTTCAACGCGCCGATCGGCCGGGGCTACGACGATGGGCTGGTGACGGCCATCGCCGTGCTCGACATGCTGGACCGCAACCCCGGGCGGAGCCTGTCGGACCTCTACCGGGCGCTGCCGACCACCTACGGCTCGCCGACCATGTCGCCCCACTGCGCCGACGAGGAGAAATACGGCGTCGTGGCGCGTGTTCTGGCCCGCCTCGAGGCGATGCGCGCGCGCGGCGAGCCGCTGGCCGGCCAGGCAATCCGCGACATCGTCACCGTCAACGGCGCGCGCGTGACGGTGGAGGACGGCACGTGGGGGCTGGTGCGCGCCTCGTCCAACAAGCCGGAGCTGGTCGTCGTCGTCGAGAGCCCGGTGTCGGAAGAGCGGCTGCGGGCGATGTTCGCGGCCGTCGACGCCCTATTGCGCGAGAACGCCGAAGTCGGCGCCTATAATCAAACCCTCTGACCATCCCCCGCCGAGGCGCGCCGGCGCCCCAGGAGACTTGTCGTGACCACCATGAAAATCCTGCCCGCCGACATCGCGGGCGTCGTCGGCATCATCCCGACTCCCTCGACTCCCGACGCCGACCACTGGTCCTGCGTCAACTCGGTCGACCTCGACGAGACGGCGAAGATGGTGTCGCGCATCGTCGACGGCGGCGTGCGGATCCTGATGACGAACGGCAGCTTCGGCGAGGGCGCGACGCTGACCGCGCGCGAACACGCGGACTTCACCGATTGCATCGTGCGGACCCTGGCGGGCCGGGGCCTGCTCTTCGCCGGTGTCACGACGCTCAACACGCGCGACACCATCGCCCGCGCCCGCGCGCTCGTCGAACTCGGAGCCGACGGGCTCTTCCTGGGCCGGCCGATGTGGATGGCGCTCGATCACCGCGGGATCGTGCGCTACTACCGGGACATCGCCGAGGCGCTGCCGGGCGTGCCGATCGTGGTGTACGACAACGAGTTCGCGTTCAAGGGCAAGATCGCCACTGAAACCTATGCGGCGCTGAGCGAAATCCGCGAGATCGTCGCCACCAAGCATATTGGCGGGCCGTCCATGGCCGACGATCTGCGCGCGGTCGGCGGGCGCATGCGCGTGCTGCCCATCGACGCGCACTGGCCCGCCTTCGCGCGCCGCTTTCCCGAGGAGGCCCTGGCCTGCTGGACGGGCAACGCCGCCGACGGCGTCGAGCCGCTCGTTGCGCTCGCCCGCGCCGTCGCGTCACGCGACTGGGATCTGGCCGAGCGGATCGGCGCGCGCATGGCGTGGTCGCAGGCGCCGATGTTCCCCGGCGGCAAGCTGGAGAACTTCGTCGACTACAACATTCCGATCGCCCACGCCCGGCTGGAGGGTTCGGGACTGGTGCGCTCCGGGCCGCCTCGGCCGCCTTATCTCTTCGCCCCCGACGATTACCTGGACGGCGGGCGCGAGACCGGCCGCAGGTGGGCGAGCCTGCGCGACGAGTTCTGATCGCCGGCGCGCGCCCCGTTCCGCTTGCTTTCGGGGGCTCCAGCGGCTATAGGGCGCGCATTCCACACGCGAGGTTGGCTGCAAGCCGTCCGGTGATCGGGCTCCCCCGATCCACGCCTCGCGGAGGTTCGAACCGGAGAAACCCGACCATGGCACTTCCTGATTTCTCGATGCGTCAGCTCCTGGAAGCCGGCGCTCATTTCGGCCACCAGTCGCACCGCTGGAACCCGAAGATGGCTCCGTTCATCTTCGGCACCCGCAACAACATCCACATCCTGGACCTCGCCCAGACGGTGCCGATGCTGCACCGCGCGCTGCAGGCGATCTCCGACACGGTGGCGGCCGGCGGCCGCGTGCTGTTCGTCGGCACCAAGCGCCAGGCGGCGGATTCGGTCGCCGACGCGGCGAAGCGCTCGGCCCAGTACTACGTCAACGCCCGCTGGCTCGGCGGCATGCTGACGAACTGGAAGACGATCTCGGCCTCGATCCAGCGCCTGCGCAAGGTCGACGAGACGCTGGCGGGCGGGGCCACGGGCCTCACCAAGAAAGAGCGCCTGATGCTCTCGCGCGAGAAGGACAAGCTCGAGCGCGCGCTGGGCGGCATCAAGGACATGGGCGGCACGCCGGACCTCATCTTCGTGATCGACACGAACAAGGAGGCGCTGGCCATCAAGGAAGCGCAGCGCCTGGGCATCCCGGTCGCCGCGATCATCGACTCCAACTGCGATCCCGACGGCATCACCTATCCGGTGCCGGGCAATGACGACGCCGGCCGCGCCATCGCGCTGTACTGCGACCTCGTCGCCCGCGCCGCGGTCGACGGCATCTCGCGCAGCCAGGGCTCCATGGGCATCGACGTCGGCGCTCTGGAAACCCCGGCCTACGAGGAGCTTCCTGAGGCGGACGCCGCCGCGGCGGCTCCCACCGGCGAGATGTTCGAGGTGCTCACCGCGCCCCGTGGCGCGCCGGACGACTTCTCGAAGCTGTCCAGCATGAACCCGCAGATCGAGAAGAAGTTGAACGACGCGGGCATCTTCCACTTCTGGCAGCTCGCGGCCATGAGCCCGGCCGACGTCGCGACCATCGACGCCGCCGCCAAGCTGGGCGGGCGCATCGAGCGCGAAGGCTGGAACGCCCAGGCCCGCGCCCTGCTCGAGAACGCCTGACGGATTGCGCCGCGCCGGCCCCGACCGGCGCGAGCATCGTCACCGAACCGATCATGACGGCGGCTTACGGCCGCCGTCTCGGCATTCAGCGGCCGGCACGCCGCGACACGACATTCAGGAGAGTTTCCATGGCCACGATCACCGCCGCTCTGGTGAAGGACCTGCGCGAGAAGACCGGCGCGGGCATGATGGACTGCAAGGCCGCCCTCGAAGCCAATGACGGCGACGTCGAGGCGGCCATCGACTGGCTGCGCAAGAAGGGTCTGGCCAAGGCTGCCAAGAAGTCCGGCCGCGTGGCGGCCGAGGGCCTCGTCGCCGTCGCGGTGCGCGGCGGCCGCGGCGTCGTGGTCGAGGTGAACTCGGAGACCGACTTCGTCGCCCGCAACGAGGAATTCCAGGCGCTGGTCACCACCATCGCCGACGTCGCCGTCGAGAAGAAGGCCGAAGTCGCGGCGCTGCTGGGCACGCACTATCCGGGCGGCGGCACCGTTCAGGACGCCATCGCGAACGCCATCGCCACGATCGGCGAGAACATGACCCTGCGTCGCGCGGCGGAGCTGCAGGTGGGCCAGGGCGTCATCGGCCAGTATCTGCACAACCAGATCGCGCCCGGCCTCGGCAAGATCGGCGTCATCGTCGCCCTCGAGTCGGCCGGCAAGGCCGACGAGCTGGCCGCGCTCGGCCGCCAGATCGCCATGCATGTCGCCGCCGCCAACCCGCAGGCGCTCGACGCCTCCGGCCTGGACCCGGCGGTGCTGGAGCGCGAGAAGGCCGTGCTGGCCGACAAGAACGCGGGCAAGCCGGCCCACGTGCTCGAGAAGATCGTCGAGAGCGGCCTGAAGACCTACTACAAGGAGGTCTGCCTGCTCGACCAGGCGTTCGTGCACGATGCCTCCAAGTCGGTCGCCCAGGCCGTGAAGGAGAGCGAGGGCCGCGTCGGCGCTCCGGTGGCGATCAAGGGCTTCGTCCGGTTCGCGCTGGGCGAGGGCGTCGAGAAGCAGGAAAGCGACTTCGCGGCCGAGGTCGCGGCGGCGGCCGGCGGCCAGGTCTGACGGCCTCGGGAGCGGCGGCCTTGGCGCCGCCGCTTTCGTCTGTGCACACCTGAACCGGAGACGCTGATGGCCCATGCGATGAAACGCATCCTCGTGAAACTCTCCGGCGAGGCGCTGATCGCGCCCGACGGCTACTGGCTGAACCCCCAGACGCTGACCCAGCTGGCCAGCGATCTCGGTCAGGCAGTGGCCCAGGGCTTCGAGATCGCCGTCGTCATCGGCGGCGGCAACGTCATCCGCGGCGCCAAGGTCGGCGCCGCCGGGTGGATCGACCGGGCGACGGCCGATTCGATGGGCATGCTCGCCACCATCATGAATTCCATCGCGCTGGAGAGTGCGCTGGAGGACCGGGGCATTTCCGCGCGCACGCTGTCGGCGGTCGCCATGCCGTCCGTCTGCGAGACCTACGCCCGCCAGCCGGCGCTGCACCACCTGCGCAAGGGCCGCGTCGTCGTGCTCGGCGGGGGCACCGGCAATCCGTTCTTCACGACCGACACGGCCGCCGTTCTGCGCGCTATCGAACTGAAGTGCGACGCGGTGCTCAAGGCGACGCAGGTCGACGGCGTGTACTCGGCCGATCCCAAGCGCGATCCCAGCGCGACCCGCTTCGACGTGCTGAGCCACGACGAGGCGATCCAGCGCGACCTCAAGGTGATGGACACGGCCGCGTTCGCGCTGGCGCGCGAGAACCGCTTGCCGATCATCGTCGGGTCGGCGCACGGCGAGGGCGCCATCACGGCCATCCTCACGGGCCGCGCGAAGGCCACTCGCGTAACCCCTTGAACCTGAAGTCGGGGGGGCGTAAGCCGTTGCATCGCCATCCGGTCCGCCATCCGGTCCCCCTGCAACCCTGAGAGATGTGACGATGACGATCGCCAATTTCGACCTCGCCGACATCAAGCGCCGCATGCAGGGCGCGGTCAGTTCCTTCCGCAGCGACCTCGCCAGCCTGCGCACCGGCCGCGCGTCCTCCAACCTGCTCGACCCGATCCAGGTGGACGCCTACGGCTCGCTGATGCCGCTCAACCAGGTCGCGACGGTGAACGTGCCGGAGCCCCGGATGATCACCGTGCAGGTGTGGGACCGCTCGATGGTCAACGCGGTCGAGAAGGCGATCCGGGAGTCGAATCTCGGCTTCAACCCGGCGACCGAGGGCCAGGTGCTGCGCATCCGCATCCCCGAGCTCAACGAGCAGCGCCGCAAGGAACTCGTGAAGGTGGCGCACAAATACGCCGAGGAGGCGCGCGTCGCCGCCCGCCACGTGCGCCGCGACGGGCTCGATCATCTCAAGAAGCTCGAGAAGGACGGCCATGTCGGCAAGGACGACCTCGACCGCGAGTCGGAGCAGGTCCAGAAGCTGACCGACCAGACGATCGCCGAGATCGACGCGGCGCTGGCCGCCAAGGAAAAGGAGATCATGCACGTCTGAGGCTGTCCGCGACGCAGCGAGACAAGCATGGCCGTGCAGGCGCCGGGGGAGAGGCTTTGGGAGACGGGATGACCGCGCCGCGCCACGTCGCCATCATCATGGACGGCAATGGCCGCTGGGCCGCCGCGCGCGGCCTGCCGCGGCTGGAGGGGCACCGGCGCGGAGTCGAGGCGCTGCGGCGCACCGTCCGCAACGCCACCGACCTCGGCATCGAATTTCTCACCGTCTACAGCTTCTCGTCCGAGAACTGGCGCAGGCCCGTGGAAGAGGTCACCGACCTCATGGGCCTGCTCAAGCTGTTCATCCGCCACGACCTCGCGGACCTGCACCGCAGCCATGTGCGCGTCCGGGTCATCGGCTCGCGCGAGCGGCTTTCGGCGGACATTCGCGGCTTGATCGAGGAAGCCGAGACCCTGACCCGCGACAATGCCGGGCTGACGCTGGTGGTGGCGTTCAACTACGGCTCGCGCGCCGAAATCGTCGAGGCCGCCCGCCGGCTGGCCGCGGACATCGCCTCCGCGACGATCGCGCCGCAGGACGTCGACGACGCGGTGTTTTCCAACTGCCTCGACACGGCCGGCATTCCCGACCCGGACCTGGTGATCCGGACATCCGGGGAACAGCGCCTGTCGAACTTCCTGCTGTGGCAGGCGGCCTACGCCGAGCTCGTCTTCACGCCGGTGCTCTGGCCCGATTTCGACAAAGCCGCGCTGGAGGCGGCGATCGCCGAATATCACTCCCGCGAGCGACGTTTCGGCGGACTCTCGTCCCCGGCGGGAGCGCTGTCGTCTTGAGCGATCCGTCCGCGCTCGGCGCGACAACCTCGCAGCCGCAAGGCCCTTCGGAAATCCGCGCGCGGGTCGTGTCCGGGATCGTGCTGGCCGCGGTGGCGCTCACCGCCGCGTGGGCGGGCGGGCTGTTGTTCGGCGTTTTCTGGACCGTCGCCGCCATCGTCGTGCTGCGTGAATTCCTGATGCTCGTGGGCGTCGGGGCAGGGCGGCTGCGGCTGGTCTGGGGCGTCGGCGCGGTCGCCATCGCGGCCGCCGCCGCCTTCGCCGAGGGCGCTCCGCAGACATCCGCGCTCGCCTGGCTGATCGCGGTCGCCGGCGCGGTGTTGGCCCTGCTCCTCGCGCCGGGCGGGCTGCGCCTGTGGTCGGCCCTGGGCGTGCTGTACGCGTCCGTCATCGCGATCGTGCCGATCGCGCTGCGCGGCGACCCCGCCCATGGGCTGGTGGCGATCCTCTGGCTGTTCGGGGTCGTGTGGCTCACCGACATCGGCGCCTATTTCGCCGGCCGCGCCATTGGCGGGCCGAAGCTCTGGCCGGCGGTGAGCCCCAAGAAGACCTGGTCCGGCTTCATTGGCGGCGTCCTGGCCGGAACGCTGACGGCGGTCGCCGCCGTGACGCTCGCGGGGCAGGCGCTCGGCACGACCTGGTTCTCGGGACCTGGCCTCGTCGCGCTGACGCTGGCGGCGGCCTGCGTGTCCCAGGGCGGCGACCTCCTCGAATCCGCTCTCAAGCGAAAGTTCCATGTGAAGGATTCCAGCCATCTGATTCCAGGACATGGCGGTTTCATGGATCGCCTTGATGCGTTCTGGGCGGTGTGCGTGCTGATCGGCGCGATCGCCCTGGTCGGCGGGGCTCGGTGAGGCGATGACGGTCGTCTCGGTTCTCGGCGCGACGGGCTCGATCGGCCGCTCGACGGCGGACATCATCGAATCGCAGGGGGAGACGTTCACCGTCGAGGCGGTGGCGGGTGGCCGCGACGCGGCGGCGCTTGCCGCCATGGCGCTGCGGCTTCGCGCGCGCTTCGCCGCGCTGGCCGACCCGGCGGGACTGCCCGAACTCCGGGACGCGCTCGCCGGCAGCGGCATCGCCAGCGGGGCGGGCGAGGAGGCGGTCATCGAGGCGGCAAGCCGGCCGGCCGACATCGTGGTCGCCGGCATCGCGGGTTCGGCCGGCGTGGCGCCGACGCACGCGGCGGTCCGGCTGGGCCGAACGGTCGCGCTCGCCAACAAGGAATGCCTCGTGTGCGCGGGCGAGGCGTTCATGCGCGACGCGGCGCGGGCCGGGGCCACGCTGCTGCCGATGGATTCCGAGCACAACGCCATCGCCCAGGCGCTCGGGCGTCACACGGCCGACGACGTCGAATCGATGGTGCTCACGGCATCCGGCGGGCCGTTCCGGACGTGGCCGGCCGAGCGCATCGCGAACGCGACGCGGGAGGAGGCGCTGGCGCACCCCAACTGGTCGATGGGCGCGAAGATCAGCGTCGACTCCGCCTCGCTGATGAACAAGGGGCTGGAGCTGATCGAAGCGCACCATCTGTTCGGCGTGCCGGCGGAGCGCCTGTCGGTGCTGGTCCATCCGCAGTCCATCGTGCATGGGCTCGTCGGGTTCCGGGACGGATCGGTCGTCGCCGGACTGGCCTGCCCGGACATGCGCGTTCCGATCGCCCACTGCCTGGGCAATCCGCACCGGCTGGCGACCGCCGCGCCGAGGCTGGATCTCGCCGCCGTCGCGCGGCTGGAGTTCGAAGCGCCGGATCTGGCGCGCTTCCCGGCCCTGCGGCTGGCGATCGAGGCGATGAACGCGGGAGGCGCGGCTCCCACGGTCCTGAACGCCGCCAACGAGGTCGCGGTCGCGGCCTTCCTCGCCGGCGCGCTGGCGTTCGGCGCGATCCCGAGGCTCGTCGAGGAGACGCTGGAGCGGATGGCGGGCCGGTACGGGTCCGACGCGCCGCGCGACGTCGCGGCGGCGCTGGAGCTGGACGTCGAAGCCCGGCGAATCGCTTGCGAAATTGGCGGGATTGCCGCGAAATTGACCGATTAACGATCCATTGAGGATTTTGAGCTGTCCGGCTCGCCGTCACCTATAGTTGTAACGAATTCCGGACACAGTCGGGTTGGGCGTGTTGGCCCCGGGAGCGACGATGAGCCTTCTTGAATCGATCGGCGGCATGATTCACTCGGCGGGCGGCTACATCCTGCCTTTCCTGTTCGTCCTGGTGATCGTGGTGTTCGTCCACGAGCTCGGGCATTTCCTCGTCGGCCGCTGGTGCGGCATCAAGGTCACGGCGTTCTCGATCGGCTTCGGCCCCGAGCTGTTCGGCTTCAACGACCGGCACGGCACGCGCTGGCGCTTCGCCGCGATCCCGCTCGGCGGCTACGTCAAGTTCTTCGGCGACAGCTCGGTCGCCAGCACGCCTGACGGCGACGCCTTCGCCAGCATGAGCGCGGCGGACCGATCCAAGAGCTTCCACCACAAGAAGGTCTGGCAGCGCGCCGCCGTGGTCGCGGCCGGCCCGATCGCCAATTTCCTGCTCGCCATCGCCGTCTTCGCCGCGATCAACATGGCCTATGGCCGGCAGATCCTCGTGCCGCGCATCGACGCGCTGGTCGAGGGGGGAGCCGCCGCCAAGGCGGGCCTGCGGGCCAACGATCTCGTCGTCTCGATCGACGGGCGCGCCATCGACAGCTTCCAGGAGTTGCAGCGCATCGTGTCCACGTCGCCGGGCACCCCGCTGAAGCTCGTCGTGGAACGGGCCGGGAAGGACGTCGACCTGACGGTGACGCCCGAGCTGAAGGTTCTGCAGACGCCGTTCGGCAAGCAGCGCCTCGGCATGCTCGGCATCCAGGGCTCCCGCAACCCCGCCGACGTGCGCAACATCCCGATGGGTCCGGTGGCGGCCGTCACCGGCGCCGTCAGCGAAATCTGGTTCATCGTCGAGCGCACCGGCGCCTATGTCGGCGGGTTGTTCGCCGGCACAGAGAGCACGGACCAGCTCTCCGGACCGATTCGAATCGCCCAGGTGTCAGGGCAGGTGGCGACGGCGGGCATCGTCGCCCTCCTGAACCTCGCCGCGATTCTGTCGGTGTCGATCGGACTCATCAACCTTGTTCCGGTCCCGATGCTGGACGGCGGCCACCTGCTCTTCTACGTTTTCGAAGCGGTGCGCGGGCGGCCCCTGAGCATGCGCACGCAGGAGTTCGGTTTCCGCATCGGGCTCGCGCTGGTGTTGATGTTGATGCTGTTCACGACAGTGAACGACGTTCTGCACTTGGTCGCGCTTTAACCATCCGCTAAGTGTCATCACAGCCACGGAGAGTCGGATTCGTCCCATCACGGTGATTGGACGTTTGCAGTGACGTGGAAAATTTGTAGAACGACTCCGTACATACGGGGAGTCCGGCCTGCGTTCATAGGCCGAGGCGACAATTATGGGGCGAGTTACTCGATGACTTTCGAGAGTTCGAGTCGGGGGCGGTCAATGCGGGCGCTCAGGAACACCGCGGTCGGTGTCGGCCTGCTGGTCGCCATGGGGGCTCCAGCCTTCGCCCAGAGTATCGTCGTTCAGGGCAACCAGCGCGTCGACGCGGCGACCATTCGGTCCTACGCGCAGGGCTCGTCGCCCGAGCAGATCCGGCAGGACCTGCTGGCCACCGGGCTGTTCTCCAGCGTCAGCGTCAGCCAGCGCGGCGGGCAGGTCGTCGTCTCCGTCAAGGAGAACGAGGTCATCAACCGGGTCGTCTTCCAGGGCAACAAGAAGCTGAAGAGCGACCAGCTCGAGGCCGAGGTTCAGTCCAAGGCGCGCGGCCCGTTCAGCCGCGCCCAGGTCGACGCGGACGTGCAGCGCCTGCGTGACGTCTACCAGCGCAGCGGCCGCGGGCTCGCCAGCGTGTCCTCTCGCATCGTTCCGCTCGAGAACGGGCGCGTCGACGTCGTGTTCGACGTCGTCGAGGGCGAGAAGACCGGCGTCAAGCAGATCAACTTCAGCGGCAACGAGGCCTTTTCCTCCGGCCGCCTGCGCGACCAGATGACGACGACGGAGAGCAATCTTCTCTCCTTCCTCAAGAACTCCGACGTCTACGATCCGGACCGCATCGCGTCCGACCTTGAGCTCCTGCGCCGCTTCTACCTCAAGCACGGCTACGCCGATTTCCGCGTCGTCTCCAACGATGTGAAGTTCGACGAGGCGGCCGGCGGCTACATCGTCAACATCGTGGTCGACGAGGGCCGCAAGTACGACGTGGGCGAGGTCAACGTCGAGTCGCGCATTCCCGACATCGACGCGCAGACGCTTCGCAGCCGCGTCAAGACCTCCGCGGGCGACACCTACAACGCCGAGGACGTCGAGAAGTCGCTGCAGGCGATCACGACCGAGGTGGCGAGCAAGGGCTACGCCTTTGCGCAGGTCCGCCCCCAGGGCGCCAAGGACCCGGCGACGGGCAAGATCGGCATCGTCTACGTGGTCGAGGAAGGGCCGCGCGTCTACATCGAGCGGATCAACATCCGCGGCAACACGCGCACGCGCGACAACGTCATCCGCCGCGAGTTCGATGTCGGCGAGGGCGACGCCTACAACAAGGTGCTGATGGACAAGGCGGAGCGCCGCCTGAACAACCTCGGCTTCTTCAAGCGGGTGCGCATCACCAACGAGCCCGGCTCGACGCCCGACCGCGTGATCGTCAACGTGGACGTCGAGGATCAGCCCACCGGTCAGTTCTCGGTCGCGGGCGGCTACTCGACCGCCGACGGTTTCATCGCCGAGGTGTCGCTGGCCGAGACGAACTTCCTGGGCCGCGGCCAGTTCGTGCGCGCGGCGGCGTCGCTCGGCCAGTACTCGAGCGGCGTGGAGTTCTCCTTCACCGAGCCGTACTTCATGGACCGGCGGATCGCGGCCGGCTTCGACCTGTTCTCGAAGCAGACCGACAACACGCGCTACTCGTACTACGAGAACCGGACGACCGGCGGCACGCTGCGCATGGGCCTGCCGATCACGGAAGAGACGACGGCGCTGCTGCGCTACTCGCTCTACCAGACCGACCTGACGATCCCGAACACGACCAAGCGGCCGTACAACGACTGCTGGTATCCCATTCCGGGCTTCACACCCACTCAGGTGATCGGCGGCTATACGGCCGGACAGTATCCGGACTGCGTGAACAACGGCGAGGCGTCGATCGCCCTGAAGCAGGCGGCGGGCACCCGCATGACCTCGCTCGCGGGCTTCACGCTCAACTACAACACGCTGGACAACAACCGGAATCCGCGCAACGGCCTGTTCGCCGAATGGAAGCAGGACTTCGCGGGCCTTGGCGGCGATTCGCAGTTCATTCGCGCCACCGGCGAAGTGCGCTACTACCGCGAGCTGTCGGATGACTTCGTCGGCATGCTGAAGGTTCAGGGCGGTCAGATGTGGGGCAACGACCTCCTCATCACCGACCAGTTCTTCCTCGGCCCGAGCCTCGTTCGCGGCTTCGCGCCGGGCGGCCTCGGCCCGCGCGACGCGAGCGATCCGCGCAACAACGCGCTCGGCGGCACGACCTATTTCGGCGGCTCGGCGGAAGTGCAGTTCCCGATTTTCGGCCTGCCGCGCGAACTCGGCATGCGCGGCGCGGTGTTCGCGGACGCCGGCACGCTGTTCGGCTACAAGGGTGGCTTCAACTTCAACGCTCCGTACGACAACTGCCCGGTGACCAACCCCAACGTGCAGACGACGTGCTTGAGCGTCTACGACAGCCACCAGATCCGGTCGTCCGTCGGCGCGAGCCTGCTGTGGCAGTCGCCGCTCGGGCCGATCCGCTTCGACTACGCCATCCCGCTCTCGAAGGCGAAGTACGACCAGACGCAGTATTTCCGCTTCTCCGGCGGCACGTCGTTCTGATGGCGTGAGGCCCGGCCGACCTGGCCGGGCCTCCGCCGCGGTCCATGATGACAGACCCCGTTTTCTTTCGCCTTTCGGCTCCGCTCTCGCTCGCCGACATCGCCAATCTCACCAAGGCGACGCTGCCAGACGGTGTCGATGCGTCGCTTCGCGTCCAGGGCGTTGCGCCGCTTGATCGCGCGGGCCCGACCGATCTCGTCTTCCTCGACAATCCCGCCTATGCGGCCGATCTCGACGCGACCCAGGCCGGCGCGTGCCTGGTCTCGCCGAAATTCGCCGCGCGCGTTCCGTCCGGCACCGTCGCGCTGGTGACGCCGCAACCCTACCGGGCCTTCGCCGCCGTCACCGCCGCCCTGTTCCCGGATGCGGCGCGGCCCGGCTCGGTGTTCGGCTCGACCGGCATCGCGCCGGGGGCCTATGTGCATCCCAGCGCCCGGCTCGAGCCGGGCGTGACGGTCGACCCCGGCGCGGTGATCGGCCCCGGCGCGGAGATCGGCGCGGGCACCATCATCGCCGCCAACGCCGTGGTCGGCCCGCAGGTGCGTATCGGGCGGCACTGTTCCATCGGCCCGAATGTCTCCCTGCTGCATGCGCTGCTCGGCGATCGCGTGATCGTCCATCCCGGCGTGCGGGTGGGACAGGACGGGTTCGGCTTCGCGCTCGGGCCGCAGGGTCACCTCAAGGTGCCGCAGGTGGGGCGCGTCATCATCCAGAACGACGTGGAGATCGGCGCGAACACCACGATCGATCGCGGCGCGAACCGCGACACGGTGATCGGCGAGGGGACGAAGATCGACAACCTCGTCCAGATCGCCCACAACGTCGTGGTCGGCCGCCACTGCATCATCGTCTCCCAGGTGGGCGTTTCCGGAAGCGTCACCATCGAGGACTTCGTGGCGCTGGGCGGGCAGGTCGGCATCGTCGGGCACGTCCGCATCGGCATGGGCGCGCAGATCGCCGGGTCCAGCAATGTCGCCGGCGATGTGCCCGCGGGCGCAAGGTGGGGCGGCACGCCCGCCAAGCCGGTCAAGGAATGGTTCCGGGAGTTGACGCTCCTCTCCAATCTTGCCAAGCGGAAGACGCCGCCGCCCTCTGGCGACCAAACTTGAGCGCACAGGCCATCAGTCCGAAAAGGTTCGTGAGATGACCGAGACCGCAACGCAGAGCCTGGACACCGCGGACATCCTGCGGATTCTCGAACTGCTGCCGCACCGTTATCCGTTTCTCCTCGTGGACAAGATCGTCGAGATGCGCGGCGACGAGAGCTGCATCGGCATCAAGAACGTCACGTTCAACGAGCCGCAGTTCAACGGCCACTTTCCGGGCCGTCCCGTGATGCCGGGCGTGATGCTGATCGAGGGCATGGCGCAGACGGCGGGCGCTCTGTGCGTGAACGCCAAGCTCGGAACGGCGCGTCCGAAGGTCGTCTACTTCATGACCATCGACAACGCCAAGTTCCGCAAGCCGGTCGGTCCGGGAGACGTCGTCGAGTATCACATGACCAAGACGCGCCAGCGCGCCAACATGTGGTGGTTCCGGGGCGAGGCGAAGGTGCAGGGCAAGATTGTCTGCGAAGCCGAAGTCAGCGCCATGCTCGTGACCGAGTGACGGAGATGGCGCAGGTCCACCCTTCTTCCGTGGTCGAGCCGGGCGCGACGCTCGGGGAGGGCGTGCGAATCGGTCCGTTCTGCACGGTCGGGGCCGATGTCGTGCTGGGCGATGGCTGCGAGCTGATCAGCCACGTCGCCGTCGCGGGCCGGACGACCATCGGTCCGCGCGCCAAGATCTTCCCGTTCGCGTCGGTCGGTCACCAGCCGCAGGACTTGAAGTACCACGGCGAGCCGTCGGTGCTGACGATCGGGGCGGACTGCACGATCCGCGAAGGCGTCACCATGAACCCCGGCACGGAGGGCGGCGGGCTCGCCACCACCGTCGGCGACCGCTGCACTTTCCTGGCGGGATCGCACGTCGCGCATGACTGCAAGGTCGGCAACCAGGTCATCTTCTCCAACAATGTGATGCTGGCCGGCCACTGCTCGGTCGGCGACTTCGCCATCCTCGGCGGCGGGGCCGCCGTGCACCAGTTCTGCCGCATCGGCGCGCACGCCTTCATCGGCGGCCTCTCCGGCGTCGAGAACGACGTCATCCCCTATGGCATCGCCATCGGCAACCGCGCCCATCTCGCGGGCCTGAACATCGTCGGCCTGAAGCGCCGGGGGTTCTCGCGCGAGGTCATCCACGACATCCGGCGCGCCTACCGGTTGCTGTTCGCCGACGAGGGCACGTTGCAGGAGCGGGTCGAGGACGTGGCCGGCGAGTTCGCCACGCATCCGGTCGTCCATGAAATCCTCGACTTCATCCGCGAGGGCGGCAACCGGTCGATCTGTACCCCGCGCGACGCGCACGAGGGCTGATGTTGGCGGCCGATCTGCCGCGCCGCATCGCCATCATCGCCGGGGGCGGGGCGTTTCCGCTGGCGGTGGCCAATGCGGCCGCCGCGCAGGGCTGCGAGGTTCGCGTCATCGGCCTGCGGGGTTTCGCGGAGCGCGCCCTTCGGCGCTTTCCGACCGTGTGGGCCGACATGCTGGACCCCGGCCGCGTCCTCGCCGAACTCCGCGCCATCGCCCCCGACGCCGTCGTTCTGGCCGGCAACGTCACCCGGCCAGGGCCGCTGGCCATCCGTTCCGTGTTCTCAGCCTTCCGCAATCGCGACGAACTGGGGCGGATTCTGTCGGCCGGTGACGACCGACTTCTCCGCGGCGTAGTGTCGCTGATCGAGGACGCCGGCTTTCGTGTGGTCGGGGCGCAGGCGGTCGCGCCGGAGCTGCTGGCCCCGGCGGGCGTCCTCACACGCTCCGCGCCCGACGCCGCCGCCGAAGCGGATATCGCCAAGGCCGTGGAGCTGCTCCGCTCGCTTGGGCCTTTCGATGTCGGGCAGGGGGCCGTTCTGAGCGGAGGCCGCGTGCTGGCCGTCGAGGGTCCAGAAGGCACCGACGCCATGCTCGCGCGAGTGCGCCAGTTGCAGCGCCGTCGCCGGCTTCGGCTCGACGGGTCCGGCGGCGTGCTCGTCAAACTTCCCAAGCCCGGCCAGGAGACGCGCATCGACCTTCCGGCCGTCGGTCCGCGCACAGTCGACCGGGCGCGCGCCGCCGGGCTGAGCGGCATCGCCGTCGCGGCGGGCGGCGTGCTGCTCCTGGATCGGCCCGTGCTGGTGCGCGCGGCCGACGCGGCCGGCCTTTTCCTCGTTGGGATCCCCGCATGAGCGAAACACCGCGCCCCCTGCACGTCGCGATCGTCGTCGGTGAGCATTCCGGCGACCAGCTCGGCTTCAAGCTGATGCGCGCCCTGCGCGACGCCGCTCCGGGGAGCGCCATCCGCTTTACCGGGGTCGGCGGCGAGGCGATGGAGGCGGAGGGGCTGCACAGCCTGTTCCCGCTCTCCGACATCGCCGTCATGGGCATCCTGCCGGTCATCGCCCGGCTGCCGGTGCTGCTGCGCCGCATCCGCCAGACCGTGGATTTCGTCGTCGAGAACCGGCCCGACGTTCTCGTCATCATCGACAGTCCCGACTTCACGCACCGCGTCGCGCGCGGCGTGCGCCGGCGTCTGCCCCAACTGCCGGTCGTCGACTATGTCAGCCCGAGCGTCTGGGCGTGGCGGCCGGGGCGGGCCAAGGCCATGCGGGCCTATGTGGACCACGTGCTCGCCCTGCTGCCGTTCGAGCCGGCGGCACACCGGGAGCTCGGCGGACCGGCCTGCACCTATGTCGGCCATCCGCTGATCGAACGACTCGAGGAGTTGCGGCCTTCTCCCGCCGAACAGGCGCGGCGCGACGGCGAGCCGCCGATTCTGCTGGTGCTGCCGGGAAGCCGCAGGTCGGAAATCGGGCGGCTGATGCAGCCTTTCGGCGACGCCCTGCACCGCATGGTGGGGCTTGGCCACGTGTTCGAGGCCGTGTTGCCCGCCGTGCCGCACCTCGCCGCGGAAATTCGCCAGCTGGCCCGCGCGTGGCCGGTGCGCGTCCGCGTCGTGGAAGGCGAGGGGGCGAAGCTCGCCGCGTTCCGCAGCGCACGGGCGGCGCTGGCGGCGTCGGGCACCGTGACGCTCGAACTGGCGCTGTCCGGCGTGCCGATGGTGGTGGGCTACCGGGTCAGCCGCCTGGAAGAGCAGCTCAAATATCTGGTCCGGGTGCCGTCCATCGTGCTGCCCAACCTCGTGCTCGGCGAGAACGCCGTGCCCGAGTTGCTGCAGGAGCAATGCGCGGGGCCCACGATCGCCGCCGCCCTCGCGCCGCTGCTGGGCGACACGGCGGAGCGGCGCGCCCAGCTGGCGGCGTTCCGTCGCCTGGACGGGCTGATGACGCTGCCCGAGGGCGACACGCCGAGCGCCAGGGCGGCGCGGATCATCCTGGAGACGGCGGGCCGCTAAGCCCGCAGGAATCGGGCTGCCACGACCAGCTTCACATGTGAGAAGCGGCCCGTCTCGTCCTCGTGGAGCCCGCATGTCCAGTTCGCCCGCTCGCCCTTCCCACACCTCTGGTTCCGATTGGCTGCAGTTGCTGCTCCTGTCCGTGTTGTGGGGCGGTTCTTTCTTGTTTATCGGCGTCGCGGTGAAGTCGCTGCCGCCTCTCGTGATCGTCACTGCGCGCGTCGGTCTGGCCGCTGCCGTGCTCTGGCTGACGTTGCGCGTCACGAACGTTCCGGCCCCGCGCGGGCTCACGGTGTGGCGATCCTTGCTTGGCATGGCCATGCTCAACAACGTCGTGCCTTTCCTGCTCTTCGCGTGGGCGCAATCGCATATCGCGGCGGGCGTCGCCTCGATCCTCAACGCCACGACGCCGCTGTTCACCGTCGTCGTCGCCCACTTGGTGACCGAGGACGAGAAGCTGAGCGGCAGTCGTGCGATGGGCGTTCTCGCGGGGCTGGTTGGCGTGGCGGTCATGACGGGGGCCGCGCCCTCCGGCACGACACTGTGGGAATGGCTCGCCGAGCTGGCTTGCCTGGCCGCCGCGTGTTCCTACGCGTTCTCGAACCTGTACGGACGACGCTTCAAGGCGATGGGCGTGCCGCCGCTCGCCATCGCGACCGGTCAGCTGACGATGTCCTTTGTCGTGCTCGCTCCGGTGACGCTGCTCGCAACCGAGCCGTGGACGCTCCTGTCGGCCCCGCCGCTGGCCTGGGCAGCGGTGATCGGCCTGGCGATCCCTTCGACGGCTCTCGCTTACGTGATCTTCTTCCGTGTTCTCAGGACGGCCGGTCCCACCAATCTGAGCCTGGTCACCTTCCTCATTCCCGTCACGGCCGTGCTGCTGGGCGTCACACTGCTCGGCGAGGACCTCGCGCCACGGCAAATCGCAGGGATGGCCATGATCGCGCTCGGACTGGCGGCGATCGACGGGCGACCGTGGACGATGCTCGTCAGGCGGATGGCCCCGGTCCGCTGACCGTCGCGCAAGAAAAAGGGGCGCCGAAGCGCCCCTTTGGTCGGATGAGACAGCGAACTCAGCGCTGGTTGACGGACACGTATTCGCGCCGGGGCGAACCGGTGTAGAGCTGGCGCGGACGGCCGATGCGCTGGGACGGATCCTCGATCATCTCCTTCCACTGCGCGATCCAGCCGACCGTGCGGGCCAGCGCGAACAGCACCGTGAACATGGAGGTGGGGAAGCCCATCGCCTTCAGCGTGATGCCCGAATAGAAGTCGATGTTCGGATAGAGCTTCTTTTCGATGAAGTACTCGTCGTGCAGCGCGATGCGCTCCAGCTCGATGGCCACATCGAGCAGCGGATCGTCCTTGATGCCGAGCTCGTTGAGGACCTCGTGCGTGGTCTTCTGCATGATCTTCGCGCGCGGATCGTAGTTCTTGTACACGCGATGGCCGAAGCCCATCAGGCGGAACGGGTCGTTCTTGTCCTTGGCGCGGGCGATGAAGTGCGGGATGCGGTCCACCGTGCCGATTTCCTGCAGCATCTTCAGCGCGGCCTCGTTGGCCCCGCCGTGGGCGGGTCCCCACAGGCACGCGACGCCGGCGGCGATGCAGGCGAACGGGTTGGCGCCCGACGAGCCGGCGAGGCGAACCGTCGAGGTCGACGCGTTCTGCTCGTGATCGGCGTGCAGGATGAAGATGCGGTCGAGCGCGCGCGAAAGGACCGGGTTGACCTTGTAGTCCTCGCACGGAACCGCGAAGCACATGCGCAGGAAGTTCGCGGTGTAGTCGAGGTCGTTCTGCGGGTAGATGAACGGCTGGCCGATGGAATATTTGTAGGCCATCGCCGCCAGCGTCGGGATCTTCGCGATCATCCGCATCGACGCGACCATGCGCTGCTGCGGGTCGGAGATGTCGATCGAGTCGTGATAGAAGGCGGAGAGCGCGCCGACCGAGGCGACCATCACCGCCATCGGATGGGCGTCGCGGCGGAAGCCCTGGAAGAACCGCATCATCTGCTCATGCACCATGGTGTGGCGCGTGATGCGGTAGTCGAAGTCGGCCTTCTGCGCCGCAGTCGGCAACTCGCCGAACAGAAGCAGGTAGCAGGTCTCGAGGAAGTCGCCGTGCTCGGCGAGCTGCTCGATCGGGAACCCGCGATAGAGCAGCACCCCTTCGTCGCCGTCGATGTAGGTGATGGCCGACTCGCAGCTCGCCGTCGAGGTGAAGCCCGGGTCGTAGGTGAACATCCCCGTCTGACCGTACAGCTTGGCGATGTCGATGACGCTCGGTCCGATCGAACCGGCCTTCACGGGCAACTCGACGCTCTTATTGGCGATGATCAGGGAGGCGGGCTCGCTCATGGCTTTTCCTTCGGCCAGAAATAGCAAACTGCCGCGCCGGGGAGAGGCCCGGAAAACACGCGGGGGAAAGCAAACGCGCGAGGGGGTGAATTTGCTGAATTTTCTAGCAATTTCGACCGCTACGCGGGGGTTCGCTGAACCCCGCGTTAGTTAGTCCAATTCCCCCCGGGGTTCAACCACGCCAAAGGTGGGGGTGCGCGTCAGGCCCCGACCCGCGCCGCCTGATCGCGCAGGCGTGCAATGCACTCGTCGCGGCCGAGCACGGCCATGACGTCGAACAGGCCGGGCGACGTCGCGCGGCCCGTCAGGGCCGCCCGCAGCGGCTGGGCCACCTGGCCCAGCTTGAGCGTCCGGTCCTCCGCGAACCGCCGGACAGCGGCCTCCACCGCCTCGGTCGACCACTCGGCCAGGGCCTCCAGCGCGGGGAGGAGGTCGGCGACGCGGACGCGCCCGCCCTCCGCCAGTAGCGCCTCCGCCTTGGGCTCCAGCGTGAGCGGACGGGACGCGTAGAGGTAGTAGGCGCTGTCGAGCAACTCGATCAGCGTCTTGGCGCGCTCCTTCAGTCCGGGCATGGCGGCCATGAACTTGGCGCGCATCCCGGCGTCGAGCGTCGCCGGCCCGCCGCGCGGCGGGCCGACCTCGGGAAGGATCGTCTCGATCGCGTCGACCAGGTCGCTGTCGGAGGACGACCGCATATAGTGGCCGTTCAGGTGCTCTAGCTTGGCGAAGTCGAAGCGCGCCGGCGACCGGCCGATGCTGTCGAGGTCGAACGCCGCGATCATCTCCTCGGTCGTGAAGAACTCCTGGTCGCCGTGGCTCCAGCCCAGGCGCACGAGGTAGTTGCGCAGCGCCACGGGCAGGTAGCCGAGCGCCCGGTAGGCGTCGACGCCGAGCGCGCCGTGCCGCTTGGACAGCTTGGCGCCGTCGGGCCCGTGGATCAGCGGAATGTGCGCCATCTCCGGCACCTCCCACCCGCACGCCTGGTAGATCTGCGTCTGGCGGGCGGCGTTGGTGAGGTGGTCGTCCCCACGGATGACGTGCGTTACGTCCATGTCGTGGTCGTCGACGACCACGGCGAGCATGTAGGTCGGGTTGCCGTCCGAACGCAGGAGCACGAGGTCGTCGAGATCCTTGTTCTGCCAGACGACGCGGCCCTGCACGTGGTCGTTGACCACGGTCTCGCCATCGAGCGGGGCCTTGAGGCGGATCACGGGCTTCACGCCGGCCGGCGCCTCGCTGGGGTCGCGGTCGCGCCAACGCCCGTCATAGCGCATGGGTCGGCCCTCGGCCCGGGCCTTCTCGCGCATCTCCTCCAGCTCCTGGGGAGTCGCGTAGCAATGATAGGCCTTGCCCTCGGCGAGCAGCTTCTCGGCCACCTCGCGATGGCGCGCGGCGCGCGCGAACTGATAGACGACCTCGCCGTCCCACGTGATGCCGAGCCAGCTCAGTCCGTCGAGGATCGCCTTGATCGCGGGCTCGGTCGACCGCTCGCGATCCGTGTCCTCGATGCGCAGCAGCATCTTGCCCCCGAAGCGGCGCGCGTAGAGCCAGTTGAACAGCGCCGTGCGCCCTCCGCCGATGTGCAGAAATCCGGTGGGAGAAGGGGCGAAACGCGTAACGACAGGTCGGGTCATCGGAGGTTCACGGCTCACAGGATGCAGGGTTGGAGGCTTGCAACCGCCCGGCGCTGGCCCGCGGCGCGCGTGCTGTAGCACCATTGGGGCCCGAGGTTAAGGGCGAGCCTTGATGGCGGAGGAACCGCACCGGCATCGCGGAACGCGTTCGCGCGCCGGCGGGTTCGCGGCCGGCTTCGGGCGGGCCGGCGCGCTGGCGGCGCCCTGGCGGCTGCACGGCGTCGCGCCCGCTTTCCTCCACTGGCTCCGCGCGCAGGTCGAGCGTGAGCGGGATTCCCGCCGCCCCTTCCTCTGGCTGCCCGTGGGCCTGGCCGCCGGCATTCTGCTGTATTTCGCGGCCGACCGGGAGCCGTGGATCGGCGCGCCGCTCGTCGCGGCGGCGTTGTGCGCGGCGCTGGCCTTCGCGGCGAGGGAGCGGCGGAGCGCGGCGTTCGCGTGCTGCGTCGGCGCGTGCGCCGTCTTCTGCGGCTTCGCCGCGGCGAACCTTCGCACCCTTCTCGTCGCGGCCCCGGTGCTGGACCGGATCCGCGTCGCGCGCGTCACCGGATACGTGGAGAGCGTGGACCCTCGCATCGGCGGCGCACGGCTGGTGTTGCGGCCGTCCAGCATCGAAGGCGTAGTCAGGGAGGCGCTGCCCGAGCGGGTCCGGGTCAGCACGTCGACGCGGCTGACGATTGCGGCGGGGGACTTCGTCACGGCCACGGCGCGCCTTGCGCCTCCCGCCGAGCCCTCGCGGCCGGGAGGCTACGACTTCGCGCGCGAGGCTTTTTTCCAGCGGCTCGGCGCGGTCGGATCCGTCTCTGGGGCCGTGGCGCTCGCGCCCGCTCCCGGGCCGGCTCCCCTCGGCCTGCGGCTCGCGGCGGCGGTCGACCGGGCGCGAAACGACGTCACGTCGCGGATCGCGGGCGTTATCGGCGGCCCCTCGGGCGCCGTCGCCGCGGCGCTCGTGACGGGCAAGCGGGGCTACATCGACGAAGCCACCAACGACGCGCTTCGCGGAGCCGGCATCTATCACGTCGTCTCGATCTCCGGCCTCCACATGATCCTTGCGGCCGGCATGGTGTTCTGGCTCGTTCGAGCCCTCCTCGCTTGCGTGCCGAACCTCTCCCAGAACTGGCCCATCAAGAAGTGGGCCGCCCTCGCGGCCATGGTCGCGGGCGTCGGCTACAACGTGTTCGCGGGCTCGGAAATCGCCACGCAACGCTCGCTGGCCATGACGCTGGCCCTGCTCGGGGCGATCCTCGCCGACAGGCCGGCGCTGTCGATGCGAAACCTCGCGCTGGCGGCCGTCTTCGTTCTCCTGGCCGAGCCCGAAACCCTGCTCGGCCCGAGCTTCCAGATGTCGTTCGCCGCCGTCGCGGCGCTCATCGCGATCTACGAGAAGCCGGGTGGCGCGGGCGTGGACCCGGAAGCGGGCGCTTTCGCGCCGTTCGGCGGATCCGCCGCGCAGGCCGTCGCCGGTCCACCGCCAGGGCCGGCGGAACGCCTCGTCCGACACGCCTGGACATGGGTTTCGGGGGCCGTCCTGACCACGCTCGTGGCCGAGGCGGCGACCGCGCCGTTCTCGATCTATCATTTCCAGCGCTTCAACCCCTACGGCGTGATCGGGAACGCGCTGACGCTGCCGCTCGTGTCGGTGATCGTGATGCCCGCCGCGCTGGTCGGCGCGATCGCCATTCCCTTCGGCCTGGATGGCCCCGTCTGGCGCGTCATGGGAATCGGCGTGGGATGGATGATCGACCTGTCCCGCATGGTCGCCGACTGGCGGGGATCGACTCAATACGTCCACGCCATCGACATCGCCAGTCTCCTCGTGCTCAGCGTCGCGACGCTCTGGGCCACGCTGTGGCGAAGCGCCTTGCGGGCGCTCGCAGTCCCGCTGGCGGCGCTCGGGCTCGTGGTGGGGCTGCGGGCGGAGCGCGCCGACCTCGTGGTCGCGCCCGACGGAAGGTCCCTTGCCGCGCGCGCCGCGGACGGGAGGCTGGCGGTGGTGGGCCGAACTTCGGGTTCGTTCGGGGTCGAGCAGTGGCTGCGGGCGGACGGCGACGCGCGCGCCGCCTCCGATCCGTCGCTGTTTCGCGTGGCGCGCTGCGATCCGACGGGCTGCGTCCTGCGCCTGTCCGACGGCCGCGCGCTGTCGCACGTGCTGCAGCCGGCGGCCTTCGAGGAGGACTGCCGCCGCGCCGACGTCCTCGTGACGCCGTTGCTCGCGCCGGCCTGGTGCAAGCCACCCTTGCTGGTCGATCGCCGCACCCTCGCGACGGCGGGGGCCGTGACCTATTCCTTCGCGGCGGAGCAGCGGCTGCTGCAAGCCGCGCGTGGCCAGGACGTCACGCGACCCTGGACCACGCGCCGCGCCCTCCCGCCACCGCCGCCGGCAAGCGCTCCGGCACCGGCACCGACACGGGCCGACGCCGTCGAGCCGGATGCCGGGGCTCCCGATGATTGACCGCGCACGGGCGGCGATTCGGTCGCCGCCGGTTCGCGCGGAAGGCGGCGCCCCGGCGCTCCGCCGGCCCGCGAGGCGATCTCGTCAGTAGCGACGCAGGAGGCTGACGAGCTTGCCCTGGATGCGCACGCGGTCCGGGCCGAGCACGCGGGTCTCGTAGGCCGGGTTGGCGGCTTCGAGCGCGATGGAGGACCCCCGGCGGCGCAAACGCTTGAGGGTGGCTTCCTCGTCGTCGATCAGGGCGACGATGATATCGCCGTTGTCGGCCGCCTCCTGACGCCGGATGATGACCGTGTCGCCGTCCAGGATCCCGGCCTCCACCATCGAGTCGCCGCGCACTTCGAGTGCGAAATGCTCGCCGCTGGTGAGCATGTCCGGCGGCATCGAAATCGTGTGGCTTCGCGACTGGATGGCCGAGATCGGCGTGCCGGCGGCGATGCGGCCCATGACGGGGATCGCGACGGGGGGCGGGCTCCCGTCGCCGCGTCCGGGCTCCGCCGGCCGCAGCTTGCCGAGATTTCCCTCGATGACGTTGGGGCTGAACTTGCCGCGCGGGCTCCCGCCGGGGACCGACTGGTCCGGCATCTTGACCACCTCGATGGCGCGGGCGCGATTGGGCAGGCGGCGGATGAAGCCGCGTTCCTCCAGCGCCATGATGAGGCGGTGGATGCCGGATTTGGAGCGAAGGTCCAAGGCGTCCTTCATCTCGTCGAACGAGGGGGGCACGCCGTCCTCACGAAGGCGCTCGTGAATGAAGCGGAGCAGTTCGTGCTGTTTCCTGGTCAACATTGCCGACGTGAACCTCGCTTGTCGACCGCGAGCCCGACTCGGCGGGCGGTCCAAAACAAATCACGAACAAACCATACATGTTCTTAATGTGTTCGACAATCCTTCCCGGCGGATTTTGTCAAACCCGTGGCGAGCGCGGGCATGCGCCGCGGAGGTCAGAGATGGATGACGCGGCAGATGTCGCCGGGGGAGGCCGGCGGGGCGTGCGGCGGGCGGATCAGCAAGGCGTCCGCCTGGGCCATCACCCGCAGCATCGAGGAGTCCTGAATGTCGAAGGGCTCGACTGTGGGGAGTCCCTCGCGAGAGGGCGTCAGGCGCGCGCGCAGGTAATCTTGCCGGCCGTCATTGCCGGGCAGCGCCACCCCGAGAACGGCCGGTTCGGAGCGGTCCGCCCCGGCGTCCGGGTCGCCGGCGAGCGCGCGCAGCAGCGGCGCGAGAAACAAGGCTCCGCATACCATCGACGAGACGGGATTGCCGGGCAGGCCGAGGATGATCATGTCGCCGAGCCGCCCGAAGATCAGCGGCTTGCCGGGCCGCATCGCGATGCGCCAGAAGCCGAGCTGCATGCCCCTCTGCGTCAGCGCCGACTGCACGAGGTCATGGTCTCCCACCGACGCGCCGCCGAGGGTGACGAGCACGTCGGCGCCCGCCTGTTCGGCCGCGGCGATGGCCGATTCGAGCGAGCCGAAATCGTCCGAGGCGATGCCGAGGTCGAGCACGGACGCGCCCGCCGCCTCCGACAAGCCCGCGATGGCGAAGCTGTTGGACGCCACGATCTGGTCGGGGCCCGCTGGCTCGCCGGGACGCACCAGTTCGTCGCCAGTCGCGAGCACCGCGACGAGCGGTCGCCGGCTCACTGGGACTTCGGCGTGGTTGGTGGCGGCCGCCAGCGCGACCGATCGGGGATCGAGGCGCAGCCCCGCCGGCAGCAGGACATCTCCCTCCGCGAAGTCGAGCCCGGCGAGACGAACGTGGCGGCCCGCGCGTTCAGGAACGCGGACGACGACGTCGTCCCCGTCGCGCTCCGCGCTCTCCTGGATCAGCACGGTGTCCGCGCCGGCGGGAACCGGAGCGCCGGTGAAGATCCGCACCGCCTCTCCCGCGCCGACCGCGCCGGAATAGGCGTGCCCGGCGGATGAGGTTCCGATGACGCGCAGCCGCGCGCCGGCGCTGGCGACGTCAGCGCCGCGGACCGCGTATCCGTCCATCGCCGAGGCGTTGAAGGGGGGCTGCGTGCGCAACGACGCGAGCGGGGCGGCGAGCGTGCGCCGGTTCGCCTGCGCGATCGGCACGGTTTCGGAGGGAAGGGGGCGCGCCGCCGCGAGGACGCGGCGCAGCGCCTCGTCAACGGGCAGCAGGGCGGACGGGTCAGCCATCGGCGGTCCACGCCCCCGACTTGCCGCCCTCCTTGGCGAGCAGGCGGACGCCTTCGATGCGCATGCCCCGGTCGGCCGCCTTGACCATGTCGTAGATGGTGAGGCAGGCGACCGAGACGGCGGTGAGCGCCTCCATTTCGACTCCGGTCTGGCCGGCCACGCGGGCCGTGGCGGTGATACGGACGCCCGGCAGCGCATCGTCGATGGCGAGGTCCACCGCGACCTTGGTCAGCAGCAGAGGATGGCAGAGCGGGATCAGCTCGTGCGTCCGCTTCGCCGCCATGATGCCGGCCACGCGCGCCACGCCGAGGACATCGCCCTTCTTCGCGTTGCCGGAGCGGATCAGCTCGACCGTTTCGGGCCGCATCACCACCGCGCCCTCGGCAACCGCCGTGCGGTGGGTGACATCCTTGGTCGAGACATCCACCATCGAGGCGGCGCCGGACTCGTCGATATGGGTGAGCTTGCTCATGCGCCCGCTTCGCTGCCGCCCAACAGGAGAGCCCTCGTCGCCGCCTCGACGTCCGCCTGGCGCATCAGGCTCTCGCCCACCAGGAACGTCCGGATGTTGACCTTGGCAAGGCGCTCGATGTCGGCGTGGGTGGAGATGCCGCTTTCGGCCACCACGATGCGGCCGGCCGGCGCGAGCGGCGCGAGTTCCTCGGACACGGCGAGGCTCACCTCGAAGCTGCGCAGGTTGCGGTTGTTGATGCCGATGAGCTTCGTGGCGAGCGGAATGGCGCGCTCCATCTCGGCGCGGTCATGCACCTCCACCAGCACGTCCATGCCGAGGGCGTGGGCGGTTTCGGCAAGCTCCCGCGCCGCCGCATCCGTCAGGCTCGCCATGATCAGCAGCACGCAATCCGCTCCCCACGCGCGGGCCTCGAACACCTGGTAGGGCTCGAACAGGAAATCCTTGCGCAAGGCCGGGAGGCGGCAGGCCTCGCGCGCGGCGGTGAGGAAGTCCGGGCGACCCTGGAAGGACGGCGCATCGGTGAGCACCGAGAGGCAGCTCGCGCCGCCCGCCTCGTAGGCGCGGGCGAGGGCGGGCGGGTCGAAATCGGCGCGGATGAGGCCCTTGGAGGGGCTGGCCTTCTTGATCTCGGCGATCAGGGCCGGCCGGCCGGCGGCGAGATGCGCCTCGATGGCCGCGCAGAACCCGCGGGGCTTCGGCGCTCGCGCCGCGATGCGTTCGATGTCGGCTGGCGAGACGCGGGCCTTCGCCTCGTCGATCTCGCGTCTCTTATAGGCCTCGATCCGGGCGAGCACGTCCGCCATGGCTCATCCGTTCGAAATCTGGACGAGCCGGGCGAGGACGGCGCGCGCCGCGCCGCTGTCGATCGCCTGGGCGGCGAGTTCGGCCCCGTGGCGCAGCGAATCCGCCCGGCCGGCGATCATGAGCGCGGCGGCGGCGTTCAGCACGGCGATGTCGCGATACGGGCCGGGGAGGCCGTCCAGCACGGCGCGCAGCGCGTTCGCGTTGAATTCGGCCTCGCCGCCCTTCAGGTCCTCCGGCCGCGCGCGCGGCAGGCCGGCGTCCTCGGGCGTGATCACGAAGCGGCGGATGTCGCCGTCCTCGAGCGCCGCGACGGCGGTTTCGGCCGTCGTCGAGATTTCGTCCAGCCCGTCGCGCCCGTACACGACCCACACGCGCTCGGACCCGAGCGCCTGGAGCGTGCGCGCCAGCGGCTCGATCCAGTTCTCCGAGAACACGCCGAGAAGCTGCCGCCGGACGCCGGCTGGGTTCGCCAGCGGGCCGAGCAGGTTGAAGATGGTCCGCGTGCCCAGCTCGACGCGGGCCGGGGCGACGTGGCGCATCGAGGCGTGGTGCGTCGGCGCGAACATGAACCCCACGCCGGCCTGCTCGATGCAGCGCGTGACGGCGGCGGGCTCCAGTCCCACCTTGACGCCGAGCGCCATCAGCACGTCGGCCGCGCCGGACTTGGACGACGCGGCGCGGTTGCCGTGCTTGGCGACCTTGACGCCGCAGCCGGCCACGACGATCGAAGCCAGCGTCGAGACGTTGTAGCTGCCCGAGCTGTCGCCGCCCGTGCCGACGATGTCGATGGCGTCGGCCGGGGCCTCAACGCGCAGCATCTTGTCGCGCATCGCGCTCACCGCGCCGGCGATCTCGTCGACGGTCTCCCCGCGCACGCGCAGCGCCATCAGGAACGCGCCCATCTGAGCCAGCGTCGCGCCGCCGGCGAGAATGGTCTCGAACGCGTGCTCCGCCTCCTCCCGCGACAGCGGGCTGCCCGTGGCCACCTTGGCGATGATCGGCTTGAACGCGTCCATTGTGGGGGCTCCGCTGGCGCTCCGTCCGTCAGGCGGCGGCGCGCCTCGTCTTATTCCATTCAGAGGCGAGGTCGAGGAAATTCTTGAAGATGGTCAGGCCGTGCTCCGAGAGGATGCTCTCGGGGTGGAACTGCACGCCATGCACCGGCAGGTCGCGATGCGACAGGCCCATCACCAGGCCGTCCTCGCTTTCCGCCGTCATCGCCAGCGTGCCCGGCAGCGTGTCGCGCCGAACCACGAGGGAATGATAGCGGGTGGCGCGGAACGGTCCGTCGATGCCGCGAAACACGCCCTGTCCGCGGTGGCGGATGGTCGACACCTTGCCGTGCATCGGCGCGGGCGCGCGCACCACCTCGCCGCCATAGGCCTGGCCCATGGCCTGCAGGCCGAGGCAAACCCCGAACAGCGGAATATGCGAGCCCGCGCGCGCGATGACGTCGAGGCAGATGCCCGCCTCGTTCGGTGTGCAGGGCCCCGGCGACAGCACGATGGCGTCCGGCTGGGAGGCGATCAGCGCCTCGGCGGTCGTCTGGTCGTTGCGCACGACGGTCACGTCCGCTCCCAGCCGGCCGAGGTCGTGCACCAGGTTCCAGGTGAAGCTGTCGTAGTTGTCGACGAGCGTGACGGTGGTCATGCGAAGGGCCCGGGGCCGCGCGCGGACGCGGCAAGCTTCATCTTGTGGGTCATGCTCGCGCGCTGCGTCAAGCCGAGCCTCCTATTGACCGCGCTTCGCGGCGCTGGCGAAGCGAACGGCTTCCTCGGCCGCGCGGAACAGCGCCTTGGCCTTGTTGACGCATTCCTGCTGTTCCGACTGGGGATCGCTGTCGTAGACGATGCCGGCCCCGGCCTGCACGTACATTCTGCCGCCGCGCACCACCGCGGTGCGCAGCACGATGCAGGTGTCCATCTCGCCATTGCCGCCGAAATAGCCGATGCACCCGGCATAGAGCCCGCGCTTGTCCTTCTCCAGCTCGTCGATGATCTGCATGGCGCGAACCTTCGGCGCGCCGGACACCGTGCCGGCCGGAAAGCCGGCGACGAGCGCGTCCAGCGCGTCGTGCGTGGCGGCGAGCGTGCCCTCGACATTGGACACGATGTGCATCACCTGGCTGTAGCGCTCGAGGAAGAAGGAATCGGTTACGTTGACGGTGCCGATCTCGGCGACGCGCCCGACGTCGTTGCGCCCGAGGTCGAGGAGCATCAGGTGCTCGGACCGCTCCTTCTCGTCGGCCAGCAACTCCTCGCCGAGCGCCACGTCCTGGGCCGCCGTCGCGCCGCGCGGCCGCGTGCCGGCGATCGGCCGGATCGTCACCTTGCCGTCGCGCACCCTGACCAGGATTTCGGGCGACGAACAGACGACCTGAAAGTCCCGGAAATCGAGATAGCAGAGGAACGGAGCGGGGTTCACGCGGCGCAGCGCGCGGTAAAGCGAGAAGGCCGGCAACTCGAACGGCGCCTCGAAGCGCTGCGACAGCACGACTTGGAAGATGTCCCCCGCGCGGATGTAGTCCTTCGCCCGGGCCACCATCGCCCGGTAGTCCTCCGGCGTGGTGTTGGAGGCGGGCGGGGTCGCCGTCAATCCGGAAGGGGCCGGCGGGGCCGACGGGGGCAGGGGGCCTTCGAGCGCCGCAACGGCGCGTTCGATGCGCTCGATTGCTCGCTCGTAGGCCGCCCTGGCCAAGAGGCCGGCCTGGGGCCGCACGGGGCTCAAAACCGCGATCTCGTCGCGCACCGCGTCGAACACCACCATCACGGTCGGGCGCACGAGCACGGCGTCGGGCAGGCCGAGCACGTCCGGATTGGCCGGGCCGAGCTTTTCCATGTGCCGGACCATGTCGTAGCCGAGATAGCCGAACACGCCGGCCGCCATCGGTGGCAGGTCGTCGTCGAAGTCGATCGCGCTTTCGGCCAGCACCAGACGCAGCGCGTCTAGCGGCGCCTCGGTGCACAAATCGTAGGCGTCGGGACTTTCCAGCGCGACGCGATTGACCTCGGCCATCGAGCCCCGGCAGCGGAACACGAGGTCGGGCGCCAGCCCGATCATCGAATAGCGCCCGCGCACCGCGCCGCCTTCCACCGATTCCAGCAGGAAGGCAGGGCCGGCCGCGCCCGCGCTCAGCTTGAGGAAGGCCGAGACCGGAGTTTCGAGGTCGCCCACCATCGTGGTGCGGACGATCTGGGGCCGACCCGACTCGTAGGCTCGCGCGAAGCTCTCGAACGAGGGCGCGGCGGCCCCTGTGGGCGCCGGCGTCATCGGCTCAGATCCCGCCGCCGATCACGGAGCGAAGCACCGTCTCGTTGCGCGTGACGCCGATCTCCTTCTGGAGGTCGTTGATGTAGGCGTTGAGCAGGTCGTCGCCCAGCGCCACGCGGACCTGGCTGTCGATCTGCTCGGCCTCCTGCTGGGTCGACAGCAGTTGCGGCACGTCCGCGGAGGTAACGCGCAGCACGATGCGTTCCTGGCCCGTCCCGCCGATGGCGGCGGCGGTTTTGCCCACTTGCGTGCTGAACACCTGCGCCACGGCCGCCGCCGGCAGGCCGCCCGTCTCGCCGGAGCGGCGCACGCCCTGCGCGGTGCGGGCCTCGACGCCCGCTTCCGCCGCGAGCGCGGCGATGGTCGCGCCCTCGTTCGCCTTCTTCACGAACTCGGAAGCCTTCGAGGCGAGCCGGCCGGCGATCTGGTCCTCGCGCCACTGCGTCTCGACGTCCGCCTTCACTTCGGCCAGCGTGCGTTCGCGGGAGGGCTCGATTCCGGCGACCTCGAACCAGACATACCCGCCGTCACGGGCCGAGATGGCTTCGTTGTCGACGCCGATGTCGGACGCGAACACAGCCTGCAGCAGCGCCTCGCGCTCCGGCAGGTCGACCGGCTTCTGCGCCTTGTCGCGTCCGGCGCGATCGACGGCGTCGATGGTCCTCAGGTTCAGCTTCAGATCCTTGGCGATCTCGGCGAGCGGACGCGCCGACGCGCGCTGGTCCTCGACCTTGTCGTGGATGTCCTGAACCGTGTCGCGCGCGTGGTTGCGGGCGATCTCGGCCTTGATGACCGGCGCGGCCTCCTCGAACGAGAGGGTCGAGGCAGGCTGCACCTCGCCCACGCGCACCAGCACCACGCCGAAGCGGCCCTCGACCGGGTCGCTGACGGTGCCGGCCGGAAGCGAGAACGCCGTCTTCGCCACTTCCGGATCGATGATCGCCTCGCGCGTCACAAGCCCGAGGTCGTAGTCCTGCGGGGTCGCCTTGCGCTCCTCGGCGATGGATTCGAAGGTCGCGCCAGCCTTGATCTTCTCGGCCGCCTGCCGCGCTTCGTCGAGCGACGGGAACACGAGCTGCTGAACGGCGCGGCGCTCCGGCGTGCCGAAACGCGCCTTGTTCGCCTCGTAGGACGCCTTGGCGTCGGCATCGCTGACGCTGTCGGGGTTCGCGACGTCGGCCGGCGACAGGGCGATGATGTTGATCTTGCGGTAGTCCGGCGCGCGGAACGTCGCCTTCCGCTCGTCGAAGAACTTCTGCAGAGTCGCCTCGTCCGGGGTCGGGATGTCGCCGGCCTTGGACGCGTCGAGCACGAAATATTCGGCCGCGCGGGTTTCGTTGCGGTAGCGGTGGATGGCGTCGCGCAGGACGGTGGGCGCCGGCATGGCGCCGGCCACGCTGTCGGCGAGCTGCTGGCGCAGATAGACGGCGCGCTGCGTGCGCACGAAGGTCTGCTCGTTGTAGCCGCTCTGGCGGATCACCTCGTCGAAGCGATTGCGGTCGAACCGCCCGTCCGCGCCCTGGAAGTTGCGGTCGGCGGTGATCGCCTTGGCGATGGTTTCGTCGGAGAGGGCGAGGCCGTACGCGTGGACGCGCTGGTCCATGGCCGCTTCGGCGATCATGCGCGACAG
Organism: Alsobacter ponti; assembly: GCF_024294805.1. GTDB lineage: Bacteria > Pseudomonadota > Alphaproteobacteria > Rhizobiales > Beijerinckiaceae > Alsobacter > Alsobacter ponti. The sequence continues at coordinate 44,845 of NZ_JANCLU010000005.1, read as the reverse complement.
GACCTGCTGGTCGAGGCCCAGCGTGCGCGCCTCCTCGCCCGTGATGGCCCGGCGGGCGCGACGGGACAGGTTCTGCAGTTCCGTCTGGTAGGTCTCGCGGAAGGCCTGGGCGCTGATTTCGGCCGACCCGACCTGGGCGACGTTGACCCGGCCGACATTGCGGATCATGTCGGCGATGCCCCAAATCGCGAAGCTCAGGATCAGGAAGCCGAAGAGCACCGTGATGACGATCCGGCCGATCAAGGTCTGCCCGGCCCTGCGCATTCCGTCCATCATGCTCGATACTCTCCTTGCGTCCCCGCCGGGCTTCCGCGGCCCCGGCGCGAGGCGGCGCATCATATGGAGGGGGATTCCCCGCCGCAACGTCGCTTTATCCCAGGCGTTGGACGAGCGAAACCCCGGCGAAGCCCCGGCTGTCGCCCCCCAACCCGCTTTCGGCGCGCTTCTCGTGCCGCTCCGGCTCTGATAATCGCTGGAGCGACGTTCGGAAAGGATTTGCGATGACAGACGCCAAGCCCGTGCGCCCGCTCGTGGCCGGAAACTGGAAGATGAACGGCCTCAAGGCCTCGCTCGGCGAAATCGCCGCGATGGCGCAAGGCTGCGACGCCAGCCTGCGCGACGCCGTCGACCTGCTCGTCTGTCCGCCCGCCACGCTCGTCGCGCAGGCCGCGTTGTCCGCCGCCGGCACCCCCATCGCCGTGGGCGGGCAGGACTGCCACGCCAAGGCGAATGGCGCGCACACCGGCGACGTCTCGGCGGAGATGCTCGCCGACGCGGGCGCGACCCATGTCATCGTCGGCCACTCCGAGCGCCGCGCCGACCACGGCGAGACGAACGAGGCCGTCCGCGCCAAGGCCCAGGCCGCCCACCGCGCCGGCCTCGTCGCCATCGTGTGCGTGGGCGAGACGCGCGCCGAGCGGGAAGCCGGCCGTACGCTCGATGTGGTGCGGGGCCAACTCGCCGGCTCTCTGCCGCCCGGCGCGACCGCCCGCAACCTCGTGGTCGCCTACGAGCCGGTGTGGGCGATCGGAACCGGTCTGACTCCGACGACGGACGACGTCGCCGAGGTGCATGCGATGATCCGGCGTGAGCTGGAGTCCGGCCTCGGCGGGGAGGGCGCGGCCGTGCGCATCCTCTACGGCGGGTCGGTCAAGCCCTCCAACGCCGCCGAATTGCTGGCCGTGCCGCACGTCAACGGCGCGCTTGTCGGCGGCGCGAGCCTGAAGGCGGACGATTTCCTGGGCATCGCCGCGGCCTATCGCAAGGCCTGAGCGTCCGCGCGCCGTCGCGGCGTTTCCGGCTTCCCAGCGGACCGGGGACCGTGCTAAACGGCGCGCAACAGATTTCGGCCGGGGTTGCCGCCTTCCTTCACGAAGGCTGCGGGCCCCCGGCTTTTCCGCTTGGAAAGCGAGCCTATGCAGCAGGTTATCATCGTCATCCACCTGATTGTCGTTCTCGGGCTCGTCGGCGTGATCTTGCTCCAGCGTTCCGAGGGCGGCGCGCTGGGCGGCCTGTCGGGCGGCGGCGGCGTCTCCGGCTTCCTGACGGGGCGCGGCCAGGCCAATGCCCTGACGCGCGCGACGGCCGTGCTCGCGGCGATCTTCTTCACCACCAGCCTGGTGCTCGCCATCCTCGCCGGCGTCAACCGCGCGCCCAAGTCGATCCTGGACACGGCCGCGCCGTCCGCCGGCGCGCCGGCGGCGCCCGCCGCTCCGGCGAGCGGCGGCGTGCTCGACCAGCTCCGGCAGCTCGAAAATCAGGGACAGGGCGGAACGCCCGCTCCCAAGCAACCGTGACGACAGGGCCGGGACACCGGCCCTTTCTCTTTCGGGAACAACCCGGCCGCGAGGCCGGGGGTCCGGCGCGTGGCCCGGGCCTTTTCATGTGGACGGACCCCGTCGCGGGTTCTTCCGGACTCAACGAATCGGCCCGGTGGCCTTAAACGGAAATTCCCATGGCACGGTACGTCTTCATCACCGGTGGCGTGGTCTCTTCGCTCGGCAAGGGCCTGGCTTCGGCCGCCCTCGGCGCTCTCCTCCAGGCTCGCGGCTATTCCGTTCGGCTCCGCAAGCTCGATCCCTACCTCAACGTCGATCCGGGCACGATGAGCCCGTATCAGCACGGCGAAGTGTTCGTGACCGACGACGGGGCCGAAACGGACCTCGATCTCGGCCATTACGAGCGGTTCACCGGCCGGCCTGCCTCGAAGGCGGACAACATCACCACGGGCCGGATCTATCAGGAGATCATCGCCAAGGAGCGGCGGGGCGACTATCTCGGCGGCACGGTGCAGGTGATCCCGCACGTCACCAACGCCATCAAGGAATTCGTGCTGACGGGCAACGAGGGCGTCGACTTCGTGCTCGTGGAGATTGGCGGCACCGTCGGCGACATCGAGGGCCTGCCGTTCTTCGAGGCCATCCGCCAGCTCGGCAACGAGTTGCCGCGCGGCCATGCCGTCTATGTCCACCTCACGCTGCTGCCCTACATCCCCACTGCCGGGGAGTTGAAGACCAAGCCGACGCAGCATTCCGTGAAGGAACTGCGCTCGATCGGCATCCAGCCCGACATCCTGCTCTGCCGGACGGACCGCGAGATCCCGCGCGAGGAGCGCCGCAAGCTCGGCCTGTTCTGCAATGTGCGCGAAAGCGCCGTCGTGGAGGCGCGCGACGTCTCGTCGATCTACGCCGTGCCCGCCGCGTATCACGAGGCGGGGCTCGACCGCGAGGTGCTGGCGGCGTTCGGGATCGAGCCGGCGCCCAAGCCCGACCTGTCGCGCTGGCGAGCCGTGACGGAGCGCGTCGACAACCCCGAAGGCGAGGTGACCATCGCCGTCGTCGGCAAGTACACGGGCATGAAGGATGCCTACAAGTCGCTGATCGAAGCGCTGAATCACGGCGGAATCGCCAACAAGGTCCGCGTCAAGCTCGACTGGATCGAGTCCGAGGTCTTCGAGAGCGAGGACCCGGCGCCCTTCCTCGAGCACGTCCACGGCATTCTCGTGCCGGGCGGGTTCGGTCATCGCGGCGCCGAGGGCAAGATCCGGGCGGCCGGCTTCGCCCGCGAGCGCAAGGTGCCGTATTTCGGCATCTGCTTCGGCATGCAGATGGCGGTGATCGAGGCGGCGCGGACGCTGGCGGGGATCGAGACCGCGAATTCGACGGAGTTCGGCCCCTGCGACCAGCCGGTCGTGGGCCTGATGACGGAGTGGATGCGCGGCAACGAGCTCGAGCTGCGCGCGGCGGGCGGCGACCTCGGCGGCACGATGCGGCTGGGCGCGTACCGGGCCGAACTGGCCGCCGGCAGCCGCATCGCCGATATCTACGGCGCGACGGAGATCACCGAGCGGCACCGCCACCGCTACGAGGTCAACATGGGCTATCGCGAGCGGCTGGAGTCGAACGGACTCCGCTTTGCCGGCGTCTCGCCCGACGGCCTGCTGCCGGAGACGATCGAGCTGCCGGATCACCCCTGGTTCATCGGGGTGCAGTATCATCCCGAGCTGAAGTCGCGACCGTTCGAGCCGCATCCGCTTTTCGCCAGTTTCATTGCGGCGGCGATGGAGCAGAGCCGGCTGGTCTGAGCCCACCCGTCAGGGGAGGACACGATGGCGCGCGGGATCGATCACCTTGTGCTGGCCGTGCGCGATCTCGACGCGGCCGGGCGCTTCTACGAGGCGCTGGGCTTTCGCGTGGGAGCGCGCAACCGGCATCCGTGGGGCACCGAGAACCGCATCGTCCAGTTCCCCGGCGTGTTCCTGGAACTCATCACGGTGGGCGAGGGCGCTGAGATCGCGCCGCATGGGCCGAAACGCTTCTCTTTCGGGGCGTTTGTCACCGACAGCCTGGCCCGGGGCGAGGGTTTGGCCATGCTCGTGCTGGAATCGCGCGACGCCGCCGCCGACCGCGACGCTTTCGCGGCAGCCGGAATCGGCGACTTCGAGCCGTTTTTCTTCGAGCGACGGGCCGTCCGGCCGGACGGGACGCAGGCTCGGGTGGCGTTCAGCCTGGCTTTCGCCAGGAGCGCATTGGCGCCGGATTGCGGGTTTTTCGTCTGCCAGCAGCACGAGCCGGGCAACTTCTGGAACCCGGCATTCCAGGCCCATCCCAACGGCGCGACGGGCGTTCCCGGCGTTCTGATAATCGCCGAAAATCCATCGGAACATGCCGAGTTCCTTGCGGAATTCACAGGCGAACACGACCTCGATTCGAACTCCAGTGGAATCGTTGTTCCGACGCCGCGCGGCGCGATCGAGGTGATGACCGGACCGGCGCTGGCCTTCCATCTCGGCCTCGGCGTTCCCGAGACTCCGACACGTTTCATCGGCTTTCGCGTCGGGGTTGCGGACCTCGCGGCGCAGGAGGCCCGGCTGGCCGCCGCCGGCATCCCGTTCGACCGGCGTCCGGAGGGGCTGGTCGTGGGTCCCGGCGCGGCGTTCGGCGCGGCCATCGTGTTCCAGCCCGCGGCCTGACGCGCCCCCGCGTTGCTGGCGCAAGCCGCGCCCATCGGCTAGAAGGCCCGCATGAGCAACACGCCCGCTTCCGCTGCGAACGCCATCGTCACCGTCGGCCAGGGGGCCGGCGCGGTGCGCTTCGGCAACGCCCTGCCGCTCGCGCTCATCGCCGGGCCCTGCGCCATGGAGAGCCGCCAGCACGCGCTGGAGACGGCCGCCGCGCTCAAGGAGATCGCCGGCGCGGCCGGCCTGCCGCTGGTCTACAAGTCGTCGTTCGACAAGGCCAACCGCACCTCGCTGACCGCCGCGCGCGGCGTGGGGCTCGACGCCGCGCTGGCGGTGTTCGCGGAGATCAAGGAGAGCCTGGGCCTGCCGGTCATCACCGACGTCCACGACGCCGGCCAGTGCGCGCCCGTGGCCGAGGTGGTCGACATCCTGCAGATCCCCGCCTTCCTGTGCCGGCAGACGGACCTTCTGGTCGCCGCCGCCGCGACGGGCCGCGCCGTCAACGTGAAGAAGGGCCAGTTCCTGGCGCCGTGGGACATGAAGAACGTCGTCGCCAAGCTCACCGGCGCGGGAAACCCCGACGTGCTGGTGACCGAGCGCGGCGTCTCCTTCGGCTACAACACGCTCGTCACCGATATGCGGGCCCTGCCGATCATGGCCGCGACCGGCGCGCCGGTGGTGTTCGACGCGACGCACTCGGTGCAGCAGCCGGGCGGCCAGGGAACGTCGTCGGGCGGCCAGCGCGAGTTCGTGCCGGTGCTCGCCCGCGCGGCGGTCGCCGTCGGGGTGGCCGCCGTGTTCATCGAGACGCACGAGGCCCCCGAGCGCGCCCCGTCGGACGGCCCCAACATGGTGCCGCTCAAGGAGATGCCGGCCCTGCTGCGCACGCTGATGGCGTTCGACCGGCTCGCCAAGGGACTCTGAAAGAGGCTCTCAAGGGGCTCTGAGGCCGCTCAGCGGCCGCGATAAGGCGCGACGCCCTGGTCGGGCAGCCACAGGCCCTTCGGCGGCTCGCCGGTCTGCCAGAACACGTCGATGGGGATGCCGCCGCGCGGGTACCAGTAGCCGCCGATGCGCAGCCAGTCCGGCCGCAGCAGGTCGACCAGCCGCTTTCCGATTCCCACCGTGCAGTCCTCGTGGAACGCGCCGTGGTTGCGGAACGAACCGAGGAACAGCTTCAGCGACTTGGACTCGACCAGCCACTCGCCCGGCGCGTAGTCGATGACGAGGATGCCGAAATCGGGCTGGCCGGTGACCGGGCAGATCGAGGTGAATTCCGGGCAGGTGAAGCGGGCGAGGTAGAGCGTGCCGGCGTGCGGGTTCGGCACGCGGTCGAGCACCGCCTCCTCCGGCGACGAGGGCAGGGGCGCGGCCTTGCCGAGTTGCAGCGTTTCGAGCGTCATGTCCAATGTCCCGTCTCGTTCGGCGCGGGGTCGTTCGCGCGCGCACCATAGTGCAAGGCGCGGGTTCCGCCAGCGGCCGGCTTGCGTCGCGACGCTATTGGCTTAAAAACCGCGGCGATATTCAGGCGCGCCGCGGGCGCGGACTCAAGGAGAGGTCCATGACAGCAATCGTCGACATCGTCGCCCGCGAGATCCTCGACAGCCGCGGCAACCCCACCGTCGAGGTCGACGTGACGCTCGAGGACGGCTCGTTCGGCCGCGCCGCCGTGCCCTCCGGCGCGTCGACCGGCGCGCACGAGGCCGTCGAGATGCGCGACGGCGACAAAGGGCGCTTCCTCGGCAAGGGCGTTCTCAAGGCGTGCGAGAGCGTCAACCGCGACATCTTCGACGCCATCGGCGGCATGGACGCCGAGGAGCAGGTCAAGATCGACCGCACGATGATCGACCTCGACGGCACGCCCAACAAGGCGCGGCTCGGCGCCAACGCCATCCTCGGCGTGTCGCTCGCCGTCGCCAAGGCGGCCGCCGACGCCAGCGCGCTGCCGCTCTACCGCTATGTCGGCGGCACCTCGGCCCGCACGCTGCCGGTGCCGATGATGAACATCGTCAATGGCGGCGCGCACGCCGACAACCCCATCGACTTCCAGGAATTCATGATCATGCCGGTCGGCGCGCCCACGCTCGCCGAGGCCGTGCGCGTCGGCGCGGAGATCTTCCACACGCTGAAGGGCGCGCTGAAGAAGGCCGGCCACAACACCAATGTCGGCGACGAGGGCGGCTTCGCGCCCAACCTGCCGTCGGCCGAGGCGGCGCTGGACTTCTGCATGAAGGCCATCGAGTCGGCCGGGTTCAAGCCTGGGCAGGACGTGATGCTGGCGCTGGACTGCGCCTCCACCGAGTTCTTCAAGGACGGCGCCTACCGCTACGAGGGCGAGGGCCGCACCCGCTCCATCGAGGAGCAGGCGAAGTACCTCGCCAAGCTGGTCGGCGACTACCCGATCGCCTCGATCGAGGACGGCATGTCGGAGGACGACTGGGAGGGCTGGAAGATCCTCACCGACCTGGTCGGCGGGAAATGCCAGCTCGTCGGCGACGACCTGTTCGTCACCAACGTGACGCGCCTGTCGCAGGGCATCGCCAAGGGCGTCGGCAACTCGATCCTCGTCAAGGTCAACCAGATCGGCTCCCTGACGGAGACGCTCGCCGCCGTCGATATGGCCCAGCGCGCCGGCTACACGGCCGTGATGTCCCACCGCTCGGGCGAGACCGAGGACGCCACCATCGCCGACCTCGCCGTGGCGACCAATTGCGGGCAGATCAAGACCGGCTCGCTGGCCCGCTCCGACCGGCTGGCCAAGTACAACCAGCTCATCCGCATCGAGCAGGAGCTCGGCGACTCCGCCGTCTACGCCGGCCGCGCGGCCCTCAAGGCCCTGCGCGCGTAAGCGGGAAGGGCAAGGGCGGGAGGCCCGCAGCCATAGGGCGGACGCCAGTCCGCCCGTCTGACCCAAAAAGGGCGGACGTCAGTCCGCCCGTCCCCGGAATGCCGGAGCCTTGGCGGAGGCATATCCGGGGGCCAGCGCACGGATGCTGCCGCGTAGCGGCGCTCAATGGAAAAGGCCGTTCGGACGCGCTGCGCGCGACATAGCGCCCTGGGCCCCGGCTCCGGTTCCGCTTCGCTGCACCGGTCCGGGGACGGGGCGGACTGGCGTCCGCCCGATGCGCTTCCCCACACCCCTCCGTGAACGGGCGGGGTCGAGGCCGGCAGCCATAAGGCGGACGTCAGTCCGCCCGTCCCCGGAATGCCGGAGCCTTGGCGGAGGCATATCCGGGGGCCAGCGCACGGATGCTGCCGCGTAGCGGCGCTCAATGGAAAAGGCCGTTCGGACGCGCTGCGCGCGCCATATTGCGCTAGGCCCCGGACACCCCTCTGCTGACGCTCCGGGGTTCCGGGGACGGGGGCGGACTGGCGTCCGCCCGAAGCGCATCCCCACCCCTCCGGGGACGGGTGGGCCGGAGGCCCGCAACCCTCAAAGCACATCCGAAACACACAGGGGGGCGGACTGGCGTGCGCCTGCGCTCCAGGCCGCGCGCCAACCCCCAACCGCCGTGTTCGAACGCCTCCGTTAACGGACGGTCAACCACGTCGCGCCATGGTTGGGGCATGGTCGTTCGCGCTCGCTACCGTCGATTCCTCCTCCCGCTGCTCCTCTACGTCGTGGCGGGGGCTGTGGTCGGCTATTTCGTCTACCACGCCCAGCACGGCGATCGCGGCATCGAGACGAAGGCCGCGTTGAAGCGTCGCATCGTCGAGCTCAACGGCGATCTGGCGGAACTGAAGGAGCAGCGCGCGGATTGGGAACGGCGCGTCGCCATGCTGCGCGCCGACAATGTCGACCGCGACCTTCTGGAGGAACGCGCGCGCATTTCGCTGAACCGGCTGCACCGCAACGAGGTGGTCATCATCACCGGGACAAGCGATGCGCCTTCCCGCAAATAGTGCGGTGCAGCATCGGCAAGTGCTGCAAGATTCGCGATGAACCGAAATCTGGTTCATCCCTCTTTCGTGAATGAGGACAGTCACTTACAGGAGAAATTGGTAGCGCCGGCAACTATTCCGGCGCTCGCAATCGTCCACGTCTTGCGCTAGGCTCCCGCCAACGATCTGAAGGCCCGAAGGCCAGGAGGAGCCGATGGCGGTGACTGCCCGAAAGACAGCCGGCGCGACCAAGGCGGGCGCGACCAGGACAGCGGCGACGGCCAAGATGCCGTCCAAACGCGGCCCCGCCGCGGCCTCGCCCACGCTCGAACAGGAGCGCCAGGCCTATCGCGACATGCTGCTCATCCGCCGCTTCGAGGAGAAGGCCGGCCAGATGTACGGCATGGGCCTGATCGGCGGCTTCTGCCACCTCTATATCGGCCAGGAGGCCGTGGTCGTCGGCATGCAGATGGCCGCCAAGCAGGGCGACCAGGTGATCACCGGCTACCGCGACCACGGGCACATGCTGGCCTGCGGCATGGACCCCAAGGGCGTGATGGCCGAGCTGACGGGCCGGCGCGGCGGCCTGTCGAAGGGCAAGGGCGGCTCGATGCACATGTTCAGCGTCGAGAAGCACTTCTACGGCGGCCACGGCATCGTCGGCGCGCAGGTGTCGCTCGGCACCGGGCTCGCCTTCGCCAACCGCTATCGCGGCAACGACAACGTTTCGATGACCTATTTCGGCGACGGCGCCGCCAACCAGGGCCAGGTCTACGAGAGCTTCAACATGGCGGAGCTGTGGAAGCTGCCCGTCGTGTACGTGATCGAGAACAACCGCTACGCCATGGGCACGTCGGTGTCGCGCGCCTCGGCGCAGACCGATTTCTCCAAGCGCGGCATCTCGTTCAACATCCCGGGCGAGCAGGTCGACGGCATGGACTTCCGCGCCGTCTACGCCGCCGCGCAGCGCGCCATTCAGTGGTGCCGCGACGGCAAGGGGCCGTACATCCTGGAGATGCAGACCTACCGCTATCGCGGCCACTCCATGTCCGATCCGGCCAAGTACCGCTCCAAGGACGAAGTGCAGAAGATGCGCGAGGAGCGCGACCCGATCGAGCAGGTGCGCCGCAGGCTGCTCGACGAGTGGAAAGTGTCGGAGGACGAGCTGAAGGCGCTCGACGCCCGTTGCCGCGAGATCGTCAACGAGGCGGCCGAGTTCGCCACGCACGACCCCGAGCCGGACGTCTCCGAGCTCTGGACCGACATCCTGAAATAAGCCTCCCGGGCCCCGGCCGGTCCGGCCGCGAGGGCCCGCTTCCAGCACCTGCGACGGAGTTCAAGCTCCCATGGCGATCGACATTCTCATGCCGGCCCTGTCTCCCACGATGGAGAAGGGCAACCTGGCCAAGTGGCTCAAGAACGAGGGCGACCGCGTCAAGTCGGGCGACATCATCGCGGAGATCGAGACGGACAAGGCGACGATGGAGGTCGAGGCCGTCGACGAGGGCATCCTCGCCAAGATCCTCGTGCCCGCCGGCTCCGCCGACGTGCCGGTGAACCAGAAGATCGCGGTGCTCGCCGGCGAGGGCGAGGACGTCGCGGCGGTCGCCGCCGGCGGCGGCGCGGCCGCGCAGCCCGCGCCCGCTCCGGCGGCCGAGGCGGCTCCCCCCGCCGCCGCCGAAGCGCCGGCTCCGGCCCCCGCGCCGCAGTCCGTCCCCGCCGCCCCGGCCTCCTACGATGCTTCGGCCGAGGCTCCGCCCGGCACCGAGATGGTCACCACGACCATGCGCGAGGCGCTGCGCGACGCCATGGCCGAGGAGATGCGCCGCGATCCCGACGTGTTCGTGATGGGCGAGGAAGTGGCCGAGTACCAGGGCGCCTACAAGGTGACCCAGGGCCTGCTGCAGGAGTTCGGGCCCCGGCGCGTCGTCGACACGCCGATCACCGAGCACGGCTTCGCCGGCGTCGCGGTGGGCGCGGCCTTCACGGGCCTGCGGCCGGTGGTCGAGTTCATGACGTTCAACTTCGCCATGCAGGCGATCGACCACATCATCAACTCCGCCGCCAAGACGCTCTACATGTCGGGCGGGCAGATGGGCTGCCCCATCGTCTTCCGCGGGCCGAACGGCGCGGCGGCGCGCGTGGCCGCCCAGCACAGCCAGGACTACGCCGCCTGGTACTCCAACGTGCCGGGCCTGAAGGTGGTGTCGCCGTCGAACGCGGCCGACGCGAAGGGGCTGCTCAAGGCGGCGATCCGGGATCCCAACCCGGTCATCTTCCTCGAGAACGAGATCCTCTACGGGCAGTCCTCGCCGGTTCCCAGGCTCGACGACTTCGTCGTGCCGATCGGTAAGGCGCGCATCGCGCGGCCCGGCAAGGACGTGACCATCGTGTCGTGGTCGATCGGCATGAGCTACGCGCTCAAGGCGGCGGAGGAGCTGGCCAAGAAGCACATCTACGCCGAGGTGATCGACCTGCGCACGATCCGGCCGATGGACATCGAGACGGTGGTGGCCTCGGTGATGAAGACCGGGCGCTGCGTCACCGTCGAGGAAGGCTGGCCGCAGTCGGGCGTGGGGTCGCAGATCGCCGCCGAGATCATGGAGCGGGCCTTCGACTATCTCGACGCGCCGGTGCGGCGCGTGACCGGCAAGGACGTGCCGATGCCGTACGCCGCCAACCTCGAGAAACTGGCGCTTCCGAACGTCGGCGAGGTGATCGAAGCGGCGCGCGCGGTCTGCTACCGCTGAGCAAGGGGGGAATGCAATGCCCGTCAATGTGCTGATGCCGGCGCTTTCTCCCACGATGGAGAAGGGCAACCTGGCCAAGTGGCTGAAGAACGAGGGTGACACGATTAAGTCCGGCGACGTGATCGCCGAGATCGAGACCGACAAGGCGACCATGGAGGTCGAGGCCGTGGACGAGGGCGTGCTGGCGCGCATCCTCGTGCCGGCGGGCACCGCCGACGTGCCGGTCAACGACGTCATCGCGGTGATCGCCTCCGAGGGCGAGGACGCCAAGTCCGTGGCGGCGGCGCCGGCCGCGCCCGGGGCGAAGTCGCCGCAGGGGGCCGCCGACATGGTGACCGCCGCCGCGCCGCCGGCCGCCGCCGCACCTGCCGCCGCGCCGCAGTCGATGGCCACGGCCGGCGCGGTGTCCGCCGCCGCGCCCGTTGCGCCGCCCGCGCCGGCCGCACCCGCGCCGCAGGGGGCGCCCGATCGCGGCGAGCGCGTGTTCGCCTCGCCGCTGGCGCGGCGCATCGCCAGGGAGGCCGGGATCGATCTGGGCTCCATCGCCGGCTCCGGCCCGCACGGGCGCATCGTCGAGCGCGACGTGCGCGCCGCGCTGGAGGGCGGGGCCAGGCCGGCCGCCGCGCCGGCCGCGAAGGCGCCCGCGCCCGCTCCTGCGGCGGCCCCCGCCGCCGCGCCCGCGCCGTCGATGTCCGACGAGGCGGTGCGCAAGCTGTTCGAGCCGGGCTCCTACGAGGAAGTGCCGCACGACAACATGCGCAAGGTGATCGCCCGCCGCCTGCTCGAGGCGAAGCAGACGATCCCGCACTTCTACCTCTCGGTCGACTGCGAGCTGGACGCGCTGCTCAAGCTGCGCGAGCAGGTCAACGCCTCCGCGCCGAAGGACAAGGACGGCAAGCCGGCGTTCAAGGTGTCGGTCAACGACTTCGTCATCAAGGCGCTGGCGCTGGCGCTGACGCGCGTTCCGGACGCCAACGTGACGTGGACCGAGGGCGCGATGCTGCGCCACAAGCACGCCGACATCGGCGTGGCGGTGTCGATCCCCGGCGGCCTCATCACTCCCGTGGTGCGGCGCGCCGAGACCAAGGGCCTGTCCACCATCTCCAACGAGATGAAGGACTACGCTGCGCGCGCGCGGGCCCGCAAGCTGAAGCCCGAGGAATACCAGGGCGGCAGCTCGGCGGTGTCGAACCTCGGCATGTTCGGCATCTCGAACTTCGCCGCCGTCATCAACCCGCCGCACTCGTCGATCCTGGCGGTTGGCGCGGGCGAGCAGCGCGTGGTGGTGAAGGGCGGCGCGCCCGCCGTCGCGACGGTGATGACGGTGACGCTCTCCACCGACCACCGCGCGGTGGACGGCGCGCTCGGCGCGGAGCTGATCGGCGCGTTCAAGCAGCTCATCGAGAACCCGATGTCCATGCTGGTGTGACCGGCATTTCCTTCACTCGCGGGCGGCCGGAGCCTCCGGCCGCCTCCGCTCCGCCCGGCCGCGCGCCGGCGCGCCCGCGACAAGCCTGATTTCAGGAGGCTTCGATGGCCGACAGCTACGACGTGATCATCATTGGCGGCGGCCCCGGGGGCTATGTCGCGGCCATCCGCTCGGCGCAGCTCGGGATGAAGACGGCCGTCGTCGAGCGCGAGCACCTGGGCGGCATCTGCCTCAACTGGGGCTGCATCCCGACCAAGGCGCTGCTGCGCTCGGCCGAGGTGTTCCACTACATGCAGCACCCCGCCGCCTACGGCCTGACGCTCCAGGGCCAGGCGGGCGTCGACATCGCCGCCGTGGTGAAGCGCTCGCGCGGCGTCTCGGCGCAGCTCAACGGCGGCGTCGGCTTCCTGATGAAGAAGAACAAGATCGACGTCATCTGGGGCGAGGCAGCCATCACCAAGCCGGGCGAGATCAAGGTCGGCAAGCCCTCCAAGCCCGCGATGCAGCCCGCCAACCCCGCGCCCAAGGGCGTGCTGGGGGAGGGGGTCTACAAGGCCAAGCACATCGTGATCGCCACCGGCGCGCGGCCGCGCGTGCTGCCGGGCATCGAGCCGGACGGCAAGCTGATCTGGACCTATTTCGAGGCGATGGTCCCCCCGTCCATGCCGAAGTCGCTGATCGTCATGGGCTCGGGCGCGATCGGCATCGAGTTCGCCTCGTTCTACCGGACGATGGGCGCCGAAGTCACCGTGGTCGAGCTGCTGCCGCAGATCCTGCCCGTCGAGGACGCCGAGATCGCGGGGCTCGCCCGCAAGCGCTTCGAGAAGCAGGGCATCAAGATCCTCACCGGCGCCAAGGTGGCGAAGGTCGAGAAGGGGGCGAACGGCGTCACCGCCAGCGTCGTCGACGACAAGGGCGCGACGCAGACGCTGTCGGCCGAGCGCCTGATCTCGGCGGTCGGCGTGGTGTGCAACGTCGAGGGGCTGGGGCTCGAGGCGCTGGGCGTGAAGACCGAGCGCGGCGCGATCGTCACCGACGGTGTCGGCCGCACCAACGTGCCCGGCATCTACGCCATCGGCGACGTCGCCGGCCCGCCCATGCTCGCGCACAAGGCCGAGCACGAGGGCGTGATCTGCGTCGAGGGGATCAAGGGCCTGCACGTCCACCCCATGGACAAGGCCAAGATCCCCGGCTGCACCTACTGCAACCCGCAGATCGCCTCCGTCGGGCTGACGGAAGCGAAGGCGAAGGAGCAGGGCTACAGCCTCAAGGTCGGCCGCTTCCCGTTCATGGGCAACGGCAAGGCCATCGCGCTCGGGGAGCCCGAGGGTCTGGTGAAGACGATCTTCGACGCCAAGACGGGCAAGCTGCTCGGCGCGCACCTGATCGGCGCGGAAGTGACCGAGCTGATCCAGGGTTTCGTCGTCGCCATGAACCTGGAGACGACGGAGGAGGATCTGATGCACACGGTCTTCCCGCACCCGACGCTGTCGGAAACGATGCACGAGAGCGTGCTGGACGCGTATGGGCGGGTCGTCCACGTCTGATCCGGCCCGGGGAGCCGCGCCCGCCTGCGTCCTTCGTCGGGATGCGGGGTTTGCCGGGTTGCCGCGGGAGGCCGAAAGCACTAGCTGAGGGTCGCAGAGGCGGGGCTTGATGCGCCCGCCGGGAGATGAAGGATGGCGGTGCTCATCGACACGCTGGGCCAGGATCGGCGCGGCAAGCAGGTCTCGGCTGAGGAGGCGGCGCGCCCGCGCCATCCCGAGAAGGCGCACCGGCCGGACCAGCCCGTCGCGCGCAAGCCGGAGTGGATCCGCGTCAAGGCGCCCGGCTCGCCGAAATGGGCCGAGACGCAGCGCATCGTGAAGGAAAACGCCCTCGTCACCGTGTGCGAGGAAGCCGGCTGCCCGAATATCGGCGAGTGCTGGGAGAAGAAGCACGCCACCTTCATGATCATGGGCGACACGTGCACGCGCGCCTGCTCGTTCTGCAACGTGAAGACCGGGATGCCCGGCCCGCTTGACGACAACGAGCCGGCCCACATTGCCGAGGCGGTCGCCAAGCTCGGCCTGGAGCACGTCGTCATCACTTCGGTGGACCGCGACGACCTCGCCGATGGCGGCGCCGAGCATTTCGCGCGCGTCATCCGCGCCATCCGGGCGACGAGCCCGAAGACCACGATCGAGGTGCTGACGCCGGACTTCCTGCGCAAGGAAGGCGCGCTGGAGCTGGTGGTGGCCGCCCGGCCGGACGTGTTCAACCACAATCTCGAAACGGTGCCGTCCAAGTACCTGACCGTGCGGCCCGGCGCGCGCTACTTCCACTCGATCCGGCTGCTGCAGCGGGTGAAGGAGCTGGACGACTCCATCTTCACCAAGTCCGGAATCATGGTGGGCCTCGGCGAGGAGCGCAACGAGGTGCTGCAGCTGATGGACGATTTGCGCTCGGCCGAGGTCGACTTCATGACCATCGGCCAGTATCTGCAGCCGACGCGCAAGCACCATCCCATCGTCCGCTTCGTCACGCCCGACGAGTTCAAGAGCTTCGAGACCATCGCCCTCACCAAGGGCTTCCTGCACGTCTCCGCCTCGCCGCTGACGCGGTCTTCCCATCACGCCGGCGACGACTTCGCCAAGCTGAAGGCAGCGCGCCTGGCCCGGCGGGGCCGCTGAGGCCGCCATGCCGAGTTTCCGGTCGACGCGGCGGGTGAGACACAGCCCGGCGGACATGTTCGCCCTCGTCGCCGACGTCGAGAAATACCCGCTGTTCCTGCCGCTGTGCGAGGGCCTGCGCGTGCGCCGGCGGGCGCAGAGCGGGGAGGGCGTCGAGGTGCTGGTCGCCGACATGACCGTCGGCTACAGGGCCATCCAGGAGACGTTCACCAGCCGCGTCACGCTCGACAGGCCGCGCCTCAAGATCGTGGTCGAATATGTCGACGGGCCGTTCCGCCACCTCGAGAACCGCTGGTCGTTCCGCGAGGCGGAAGGCGGGTGCGAGGTGGAGTTCTACATCGACTACGAGTTTCGCAGCCGCACGCTCGGGCTGCTCATGGGCGCGATGTTCGAGAAGGCGTTCCGCCGTTTCGCCGAGGCGTTCGAGGAGCGCGCCAACGTGGTCTATCGCCGCCCGCCCCCCGTTTCCGCCATCGTGCCGGGCTGATCAGACCGCCGCTTTCTCCAACAGGTCGAGCGCGTCCGCCACCGCCGCCTCGCGAATCCCGGCGCGGCCGAGATCGCCGTAGCGGCGCTCCAGGTGGATCGTCGCGCCGCCGCGCCTCGCCGCGGCGAGGTGGACGAGCCCGACGGGCTTGGCGTCGCTGCCGCCGCCCGGCCCGGCGATGCCGGTGATCGCGACCGCGACGTCGGCGCGCGAGCGCGCCACCGCGCCCTCGGCCATGGCCCGCGCCACGGCCTCGCTGACCGCCCCGTGCGCGGCGATCAGCGCGGCGGGCACACCGAGCAGTTCGGTCTTCGACTCGTTGGAATAGGTGACGAAGCCCCGCTCGACCACGTCCGAGGACCCGGCCACGGCCGTGAGAGCGCCGGCGACGAGGCCTCCGGTGCAGGATTCCGCCGTCGCGACGCGCAGGCCCAGGGTGCGGAAATGCGCCAGCAGCGCCGCGCAGCGCCGCTCGCTGTCGTGAGCGTTCATGTCAGTCCTCCGCCGGCAGGGAGAGCGTCGCCGTCGCGTGCGCCGCGATGCCTTCGCGCCGGCCGGTGAAGCCGAGTTGCTCGGATGTCGTCGCCTTCACGGCGACCCGCCCGGCGGAGACGCCGCAAATGGACGCGATCCGCTCGCGCATTGCGTCGCGGTGCGGGCCGACCTTGGGCGCTTCGCAAACGACCGTACAGTCGAGGTGGAGGATGCGGCCGCCGCGCGCCCGAACCCGCTCCACGGCGAAGGCGAGGAAACGGTCCGAGGACGCGCCGCGCCATTGCGGGTCGCTGGGCGGGAAGTGCGCCCCGATATCGCCGTCGGCGAGCGCCCCGAGCACGGCGTCGGTGAGCGCGTGCAGCACCACGTCGGCGTCGGAATGGCCGGCCAGCGCGCGGTCGTGCGGAATGCGCACGCCGCCCAGCATCACAGCGTCGCCGTCGGTGAAGGCATGCACGTCGTAGCCCGCGCCCACCCGCGTTTCGAGCATGCCTTCCGCTTCGGCGCGGGCGCGCGCCATGTCCTGGGCTGTCGTCAGCTTCACGTTCCCGGGTTCCCCGTCGAAGACATGGACCTCGTGGCCCGCCCATTCCATCACCGCCGCGTCGTCGGTGAGGTCGACGCGGCCGGCCTCGGCGGCGCGGCGATGCGCGTCCAGCAGCGCCGCGAAGCGAAACGCCTGCGGCGTCTGCACGGCCCTCAGCGCGCCGCGCTCGGGACTGTCGACCACCACGCCGCGCCCGTCCACCCGCTTCACCGTGTCCACCACCGGAACGCCGGGAACGGCCGCGCCGAAGGCGAGCGCCCGGTTGATCGCCCGGTCGACGAGCGCGGCGGACACAAAGGGGCGCGCGGCGTCATGCACGAGGACGAGATCGGGCGGGCTGGCGGAGGCGGCGAGCGCTTCGAGGCCGGCGCGCACCGATGCTTGGCGCGTCGCGCCGCCGACCGTCGGCGGAAGGAGCCGTCGCGCCACGGTCTCGGGCAGGCCGGCGACGGCCTCGTCGTAAAGCGCCTCGCCCCCGGCCGCGATCACGCAGGCGAGGGTGCCGACGCCGGGCTGTGAGAGGGCGGCGATGCTGCAGGCCAGCACAGTCTCGCCGCCGAGGCTCTGGTACTGCTTCGGCAGAGGCCCGCCGGCGCGATGCCCGCTTCCCGCCGCCACGATCACGGCGGCGACGGTGGGGTGCTCATTGGAGGATGGCGCGGCGGTGCTCATGCCCGGGATGTCGCCAATTTCGCCGCCGCCGTCAAACTCGCGCCGCGCGGGCCGGGCACATTGCCGGCGTCGTGCATCTTGTGCAGTGCAAAATACTGGCTAGAATGCAGGCAAACCGAGTAGGTGCCTAATTATCGTGCAGTCGAACTCCATTAACCCCGTGCTGTCCGTCGGGCCCGTGCCGCTCGACGGGCGCGCCATCCTCGCGCCGATGTCCGGCATCACCGACGCCGGGCTGCGCCGCATCGCGCGGCGTTTCGGCGCGTCGCTGGTCGTCTCGGAGATGGTGGCGTCCGACGAATTGGCGCGCGGCAAGGCCGAGGCGCAGCTGCGGGCGGAAGGCTCCGGCGTCGATCCGCACGTGGTTCAGCTTGCCGGCTGCCAGCCGCATTGGCTGGCGGAGGCCGCGAAGGTGGCGGAGGGCGCGGGCGCGAGCGTCATCGACATCAACATGGGGTGCCCGTCGAAGCGCGTGATCGGCGGCTACGCGGGCTCGCACCTGATGCGCGACCTCGACCAGGCCCTGCGGCTGATCGAGGCCACGGTCGCGGCGACGAGCCTGCCGGTGACCGTCAAGATGCGGCTCGGCTGGGACGACGACAGCCACAACGCCCCCGAACTCGCCCGCCGGGCCGAGCAGGCCGGCGTCCGGCTCGTCACGGTGCACGGCCGCACGCGCTGCCAGTTCTACAAGGGCGCGGCGAACTGGTCCGCCATCCGCGCCGTCAAGGCGGCCGTGTCGATCCCCGTCGTCGCCAACGGCGACTGCAACGGGCTCGACGACGCCCGCGCCATGCTGGAGGCGTCGGGAGCGGACGCGGTGATGGTCGGGCGCGCCGCGACCGGGCGGCCCTGGCTGGTCGGCCAGATCGCGCGCGGGCTCGCCGGCGAGGCGGCGGCCGCGCCCTCGCTGGAGGCGCGCAGGGACGCGGCGCTCGAACACTACGACAGCCTTCTGGCGGCGTACGGGACCAAGGTCGGCGTCCGCCACGCCCGCAAGCACATGTTGGGCTACGCCGAGGACGCCGCCGGCGCGGCGGGCGTTCCCGCCTCGCTCAGGACGCGCCTGGCCACGGGCGACGATCCGCGCGACGTGGTGGCGGCGCTGCGCGCCGTCTACGACATGGCCGATCTGGAGCAGGCGGCATGAACGTCCGGCTCGAGTCCGATCCGGCGGGCGCGACGGCGCGCCGGGGAGACGTCATCCTCAACATCCTGCCTTTGCCGGTGCTCGTGGTCGGCGCGGGCAACGTGGTGCTCGACGCCAACAACGCCGCCGAGGCCTTCTTCGAGATGAGTAGGCCGGCGCTGCGCCGCCACAGCCTCGGCGACCTGCTGCCGTTCGGGACGCCCGTGCTGTCGCTCGTCGAGGAGGTGCGCCGGCGCGGCGGGAGCATGAACGAGTACCGCGTCGACATCGGCACGCCGAGGCTCGGCGCGGAGCGCGTCGTCGACGTGTTCGTCGCGCAGGCCGGCGAAGGCGGCGACGACGTCGTGCTGATGCTGCAAGAACGGACAATTGCCGAAAAAATAGACAGGCAGCTCACCCACCGGGGCGCGGCCCGCTCGGTCAGCGCCATGGGCGAGATGCTGGCCCACGAGATCAAGAACCCGCTTTCCGGCATTCGCGGCGCGGCGCAGCTGCTGGAGACGTCGGTCAGCGACGAGGACCGCGGCCTCACCCGCCTGATCTGCGAGGAGACCGACCGCATCGTGAAGCTCGTCGACCGCTTCGAGCACTTCTCGGACGGCCGCCCCGTCGAGCGCGAGCCGGTCAACATCCATGCCGTGCTGGAGCACGTGAAGAAGCTCGCCAGCTCGGGTTTCGCCCGGCACATCCGCTTCGTCGAGACCTACGACCCCTCGCTGCCGCCCGTGCTGGGCAATCGCGACCAGCTCATCCAGATTTTCCTCAACCTGGTGAAAAACGCGGCGGAAGCCATCGGCGCGGACGCGCTCGACGGGGAGATTGAGTTGACGACGGCGTTCCGGCCCGGCGTGCGCATGTCGGTGGCGGGAACGCGGGAGCGCGTCAGCCTGCCGCTGGAATTCTGCGTGCGCGACAACGGCCCCGGCGTGCCGCCGGACCTGATGCGCAACCTCTTCGACCCCTTCGTCACCACCAAGGCCTCCGGCACTGGCCTCGGTCTTGCACTGGTTGCGAAGGTTGTGGGGGATCACGGAGGCGTCGTGGAGTGCGAGTCCCTGCCGCGCAGGACGACATTCCGGGTGCTGATGCCGATGCACCTCGCCCGCGACGGACGCGCTTCCGAGCTGTAGAGGTTTGACACATGGCGAACGCCACCATTCTCGTGGCCGACGACGACTCCGCGATCCGCACGGTGCTCAACCAGGCGCTGGCGCGGGCCGGCTACGAGGTTCGCTCGACCGGGCAGGCCTCCGCCCTGTGGCGGTGGATCGCGGCCGGGGAGGGCGACCTGGTGATCACCGACGTCGTCATGCCGGACGAGAACGCCTTCGACGTGCTGCCGCGCATCAAGAAGCTGCGGCCCGACCTGCCGATCATCGTGATGAGCGCGCAGAACACGTTCATGACGGCCATCAAGGCCTCCGAGCGCGGCGCCTACGAGTACCTGCCCAAGCCCTTCGACCTGAAGGAGCTGATGGCGATCGTGGCGCGCGCGCTGTCGCGGCCCAAGTCGGTCGCCGAAGCCGAGGAGGCGCCGCAGGAGGACATTCCGCTGGTCGGGCGCTCGCCGGCCATGCAGGAGATCTACCGCGCGCTCGCCCGGCTGATGCAGACCGACCTGACGGTGATGATCACCGGCGAGTCCGGCACCGGCAAGGAGCTTGTGGCGCGCGCCCTGCACGACTACGGCAAGCGCCGCCGCGGCCCGTTCGTCGCCGTCAACATGGCGGCGATCCCGCGCGACCTGATTGAAAGCGAATTGTTCGGGCACGAGAAGGGCGCGTTCACCGGCGCGCTGCAACGCGCCTCGGGCCGCTTCGAGCAGGCCGAGGGCGGCACGCTGTTCCTCGACGAGATCGGCGACATGCCGATGGAGGCGCAGACGCGTCTGCTGCGCGTGCTCCAGCAGGGCGAATACACCACCGTGGGCGGGCGGACGCCGATCCGCACCAATGTCCGCATCGTCGCCGCCACGAACAAGGACCTGCGCATCTCGATCCAGCAGGGGCTGTTCCGCGAGGACCTGTTCTTCCGCCTCAACGTCGTGCCTCTGCGCCTGCCGCCGCTGCGCGAGCGCGCCGAGGACATCGCCGATCTGACGCGGCACTTCTTCACGATGGTCGAGAAGGAAGGCCTGCCGCGCAAGCAGATCGACGCGGCGGCGCTGGAGCGGATGAAGCGCTATCGCTGGCCGGGCAACGTGCGCGAGCTGGAGAACCTGGTCCGCAGGCTGGCGGCGCTCTATCCGCAGGAGACCATCACCGAGCCGCTGATCGAGGCCGAGCTGGCCGAGCCGGGCGTCTCGGCCGGCGCGCTGGCGCAAAGCGACGGCCCGGCGCGCGACGAGCCGCTGGGCGCGTCCGTGGAGCGCCACCTGACCACCTATTTCGGACAGTTCAAGGGCGAGCTGCCGCCGCCGGGGCTCTATCACCGCATCCTGCGCGACATCGAGGAGCCGCTGATCGGCGCGGCGCTGGCGGCGACGCGGGGCAACCAGATCAAGGCGGCCGAACTCCTCGGCCTCAACCGCAACACGCTGCGCAAGAAGATCCGGGATCTCGACATCCAGGTCATCCGCTCCGCCCGCTGAGGCCGGGGCGTCCCTGGCATCGGGGTTCGCGGACTTCCCACTGCCGGCCGAGTGTGGCATGAATGCATCGGTCCGGAGCCGGTGATTCCATTTTCACAGCATGATCCTAGCCGGTTGGCTCCGGGCAGGCGCTTGAGCGCGACAGAACGCGCGCGCCGTCGACGCGGCCGTGCGAGCCGGGACCCCGCGGGTGGGATGCTTCGCGGCGCGGCGTCGTCCAACCGGGACAATGATGGTGCGCGAACGTAATCGATGACTTTGGCCAGCAACGCTTCCACTCAGCCGCCCGAACTCGGCGTGGTCCCGCTCAGGGGAACGCGGGTGTGGGGCGTGGTGGGCGGCGTCGCCGTGGCTCTGGCCCTGCTGTCGGCGCTCGCCACCTTCGTCGTGCTGGCGGGCATGGTGCCGGTGCCGCCGACGCACGAAGTGGTGCTGTGGCTGTTCCTGCTCAACGCCGCCCTCGTGCTGGTGCTGGTGGGGCTGGTCGCCAAGGAGGCGTTCGCCCTCATCCGCGCGCGGCGCAAGGGCATCGCGGCCTCGGGCCTGCATACGCGGATCGTCGGGCGCTTCGCCTTCCTCGCGGTGCTGCCGGCCCTGCTGGTGGCCGCCGTGGGCTGGATCACGCTGGAGCGGGGCCTCGACATCCAGTTCAGCCGCTACATCCGCGACCTGCTGACCACCTCGGTCGATGTCGCCAGCGCCTATCGCGAGCTGCAGTGCCGCACCATCGGCCGCGAGATCAACCTGATGGCGGCCGACATTGGCCGGGCCAAGCCGGCGCTGGAGCAGAACCGGGACTTCTTCCGCGACTTCATGCGCTCGCGCGCCGTATTCCTGGGCTTCCCGGTGGCCCTGCTGATCCAGGACGACCTCACCGTCATCGAGCGCATCGAGATCAAGCCCATCGAGGGCCTGCCGATGCCGACGCGCGAGGACGTGGAGGCGGCGGCGGACACGGAAGCCTGGTGCCTGCTGCCGACCAGCGGCAACATCTTCCGCGGCATCCTCAAGGTGCCGGCCTTCGAGAACGCCTATCTGGTGGTGGCGCGCGCCGTCGACCCCAAGGCGCTCGAGTTCCCCAAGCAGGCCGAGCAGGCGGCGCAGTATTACGAGGCGCTGTCGCAGCGCAAGATCGACGTGCAGGTGGCCTTCGCCAGCATGTACGCGCTGATCTCGCTGATCCTGCTGTTCTCGGCGGTGTGGTTCGGCCTCAGCTTCGCCAACCGCTTCGTCTCGCCCATTCGCCGGCTGATCTACGCCACCGACCAGGTGGCCTCGGGCAATTTCTACGTCCAGGTTCCCTCGCGCGCCGACGAGGGCGACCTTGCCCACCTCGCCGAGACGTTCAACAAGATGACCTCTGAGCTGCGCCAGCAGCACGACCGGCTCACGGCGGCCCGCGACCTCATCGACCGCCGCCGCCGCTTCACCGAGGCGGTGCTGTCCGGCGTGTCGGCGGGCGTCATCTCGGTCGACCCCAGGGGGCAGATCACCGAGCTGAACCCGAGCGCCGAGCGGCTGCTGGGCGCGAGCCGCGACAGCTGGCTCGGCAAGCCGCTCCCGGAGGCCATCCCGGAGCTCGCGCCGATGGTCGGCGACGCGCTGGACGGCAGGCTGCGGCAATCCCAGGGGCATGTCGTGCTGTCGCGCGCCGGGCAGGACCGCACGCTGACCGTGCGCGTCGCCAGCGACCAGGCCGGCGACGGCGACGCCGGCATCATCGTCACGCTCGACGACATCACCGACCTCGTCAGCGCGCAGCGCACCGCCGCCTGGGCGGACGTCGCCCGCCGCATCGCCCACGAGATCAAGAACCCGCTGACGCCGATCCAGCTCTCCGCGGAGCGCATCAGGCGCAAGTACGGCAAGGTCATCGTCGCCGACCGCGACGTGTTCGACCAGTGCACGGACACGATCGTGCGGCAGGTGGACGATATCAAGCGCATGGTCGACGAGTTCTCGTCGTTCGCGCGGATGCCCAAGCCCCAGCCCGACACCGAGGACCTCGCCGCCATCGTCCGCCAGAGCCTGTTCCTGATGCGCGTGGCGCATCCCGAGATCGAGTTCTCGGAGGACATTCCCGACACGCCCGTCCAGGCGCGGTTCGATCGCCGGCTGGTGTCGCAGGCCGTCACCAACATCATCAAGAACGCCACCGAGGCGGTCGCCGCCGTGCCGGCCGAGGAACGCGGGCCGGGGCGCATCGCCGTCAGCCTGCGCGAGCAGGACGGCAAGCTGATGATCGGCGTCGCCGACAACGGCAAGGGCTTCCCGACCGAGCACCGGCAGCGGCTGCTGGAGCCCTACATGACCACGCGCGAGGGGGGCACCGGCCTCGGTCTCGCCATCGTTGGGAAGATCATGGAGGAGCACGGAGGGGGAATCGAGCTTCTCGACAATCCGGATGAGCCGCGCGGCGCATTCGTGCGGCTCTGGATGCCGGCGGGCGGGTTGCCGGCGGCGTCGAAGGTCGGCGCGGACGACGCGGCGAGCCGGCAGGCGCGGGCGTAAATGGACGGACTCCACGGCCCGGCGAGGGGTCCAAGGGCGACAAAACGGAGAAGAGCACGATGAGTGCCGATATCCTGATCGTTGACGACGAGGCGGACATCCGCGAGCTCGTCGCCGGCATCCTGGACGACGAAGGGCATCGCTGCCGCACTGCGGGCTCGTCCGACGAGGCGCTGGCCGCCATCGAGGCGCGCCGGCCGCAGCTCGTGTTCCTCGATATCTGGATCCAGGGATCGCGGCTGGACGGCCTGCAGATCCTCGACATCATCAAGGAGCAGCACCCCGACCTGCCGGTGGTGATGATCTCCGGCCACGGCAACATCGAGACGGCGGTCTCGGCGATCAAGCGCGGGGCCTACGACTTCATCGAGAAGCCGTTTAAGGCGGACCGGCTGGTGCTGGTCGCCGAGCGCGCGCTGGAGTCGGCGCGGCTGAAGCGCGAGGTGAAGGAGCTGCGCTCGAAGTCGCAGCAGGCGAGCCGGATCGTCGGGGCCTCGCATGCCGCCAACCAGCTGCGCCAGACGGTCGAGCGCGTGGCCGCCACCAACGCGCGGGTGATGATCTCCGGCGCGCCCGGCTCGGGCAAGGAACTGGCGGCGCGCACCATTCACGCCATGTCGGCCCGCTCTTCTGGCCCGTTTGTCGCCATCAACGCGGCCACCATCACGCCCGAGAACATGGAAAGCGAACTCTTCGGCGTCGAAGGCATGGACGGGCGGGGGCGCAAGGTCGGCGCGCTCGAAGAGGCCCACGGCGGCACGCTGTTCCTCGACGAGGTCGCCGACATGCCGCGCGAGACGCAGGGCAAGATCCTGCGCGTGCTCGTCGACCAGAATTTCCAGCGCGTCGGGGGCGCAATGCGCGTGCATGTCGACGTGCGGGTGATCTCCTCGACGGCGCGCGACCTCGCGGCCGAGATCGCCGCGGGACGGTTCCGCGAGGACCTGCTGCACAGGCTGAGCGTCGTACCGATCCGGGTGCCCAGCCTCGCCGAGCGGCGCGAGGACATTCCGGAGCTGATCGGCCATTTCATGGACCAGATCTCCGCCGCTTCGGGCCTGCCGAAGCGCGTCATCGCCGACGACGCGCTGGCGGTGCTGCAGTCGCACGACTGGCCGGGGAACATCCGGCAATTGCGCAACAACATCGAGCGTCTGCTCATTCTTGCGGACGGCGACCCGCAATCGGAGATCACGGCGGACCTGCTGCCGGCCGAAGTGGGCACGCTGGTGCCCGCCACGCCCAACGGCGCGCGCGGCGAGAAGCTGATGTCGCTGGCGCTGCGCGAGGCGCGCGAGATCTTCGAGCGCGAATACCTCACGGCGCAGATCAACCGCTTCGGCGGCAATATCTCGCGCACCGCCGAGTTCATCGGGATGGAGCGTTCGGCGCTGCATCGCAAGCTGAAGTCGCTGGGAATTGGCTGACAGGAGAGCGCCGCAACCATGAGCCGCATCGCCTATGTGAACGGCCGCTACGTCCCGCACCGCGACGCCATGGTGCATGTCGAGGATCGCGGCTACCAGTTCGCCGACGGCGTCTACGAAGTCTGCGAAGTTCACGAGGGCCGGCTCGTCGACGAGACCCGTCATCTGGACAGGCTCGACCGGTCCCTGCGCGAACTGCGCATCGCGTCGCCGATGGGGCGTGCGCAGCTCACCACGGTGATGCGCGAAACGGTGGCCCGCAACCGCGTCCGCAACGGGCTGGTCTACGTGCAGGTGACGCGCGGCGTGGCGCGGCGCGACCATCCCTTTCCCGATCCGGCGCCGCGTCCGGCCCTCGTCGTCACGGCCAAGTGGACGGACCGCTCCGGGCTCGACAAGCTCGCCGCCAGGGGCATCGGCGTCATCACCGTGCCGGAGAACCGCTGGGCGCGCCCGGACATCAAGTCCATCGGCCTCCTGCCCAACGTTCTGGTGAAGCAGCAGGCCCGCGAGGCGGGCGCGCGCGAGGCTTGGTACGTCGACCGCGACGGCATGGTGACGGAGGGCGGGTCGAGCAACGCCTGGATCGTCACCACGGACGGGCGCATCGTGACGCGGCGCGCCGACAACGCCATCCTCAAGGGCGTCACCCGCGCCGGCGTGATCGACCTGCTGGGCCGGCGCAATCTCCAGCTCGAAGAGCGAGCCTTTACCGTCGCGGAGGCCAAGGCCGCGTCGGAGGCGTTCATCACCTCGGCGTCCAATCTCGTCGTGCCGGTCGTGACGATCGACGGTGAGAAGGTCGGCGACGGGACACCGGGCCCGGTGGCGCTGTCCTTGCGGGCGGGGCTGCACGAGGTGACAGAAATGTCACGTCCGGTTATTCATGGCGGCTAACGTCGCCAGCATGCCGCAAATGACACTGCGCGTGGAGGGGCGGCGCGGTAGACACAATTCCGTTCGCGCCGGCCCGGCGCGAACCTTGCTTATCAAGCCGCAGGGCACCAACGCGCAGGTCGACAGCCGGATCGATCAAGGCAGCTAACAATAAAGAAGGGGCACGTCCATGGCTGCAGAACGCACTCAAAACCTCCAGGACACGTTTCTGAACCACGTCCGCAAGAGCAAGATCCCGCTGACGATCTTCCTCGTGAACGGAGTGAAGCTTCAGGGCGTTGTGACCTGGTTCGACAATTTCTGCGTATTGCTGCGCCGGGACGGTCACTCGCAACTGGTCTACAAGCACGCCATCTCCACGATCATGCCGGGCCATCCGGTCGCCCTGTTCGAGTCGGGCGAGGAAGGCGGCGGCGCCGTCGCCAAGGAATAACTTGACCGGACCCAACATCCCGAAGGACGCCCCGGCGAAACGGGCCGTCGAACCCGAAAAGAAGATCGCCTCCGGAACGCGGACGCTGGTGGTCGGACCCTATCTCTCCGCCCGGGGCCGCATGGGCGCGGAGGGGGAGGGCGCGCGCGTCAACCTGCGCATCCCGCAGGCGCGGCTGGATGAGGCGGTCGGCCTCGCCGCCGCCATTGATCTCGACGTCGTCCAGTCCCTTCTCGTGACGCTCGCCTCGCCCCGCCCGGCGACCTATCTCGGCAAGGGCAAGGTGGAGGAAATCGAGGGGCTGATCCGGGCCGAGGAGATCGACCTGGTGATGATGGATTGCGCGCTGAGCCCGGTGCAGCAGCGCAACCTGGAGAAGGCCTGGGGCGCCAAGGTCATCGACCGCACCGGCCTGATCCTCGAAATCTTCGGGCGCCGGGCGCGCACCAAGGAAGGCGCGCTTCAGGTGGAGCTCGCCCATCTCAACTACCAGAAGAGCCGTCTCGTCCGCTCGTGGACGCACCTGGAGCGTCAGCGCGGCGGCTTCGGCTTTTTGGGCGGCCCGGGCGAGACGCAGATCGAGGCCGACAGGCGGCTCATTCAGGAGCGCATGGTGCGCATCGAGCGCGAGCTCGAGAACGTCAAGCGCACGCGCGGCCTGCACCGCGAGAGCCGGCGCAAGGTGCCCTATCCCATCGTGGCGCTGGTGGGCTACACTAATGCCGGCAAGTCGACGCTTTTCAACCGGCTGACCTCCGCCGAGGTGTTCGCGGAGAACCTGCTGTTCGCGACGCTCGACCCCACGGCGCGCGTGGTGAAGCTGCCGCACGGCGCGCCCATCATCCTCTCCGACACGGTGGGCTTCATCTCCGACCTGCCCACCATGCTTGTCGCGGCCTTCCGCGCCACGCTGGAGGACGTGATCTCCGCCGACGTGATCCTGCACGTCCGCGACGTCAGCCACATCGACACCGAGGCGCAGTCGGCCGACGTCACGGCGATCCTGAAGGATCTCGGCCTCAACCCCGACGACCATGCCCGCATCGTCGAGGTGTGGAACAAGGCGGACCTGCTGACGCCGGAAGACCACGACCGGCTGATGGCGGTGGCCTCGCACCGGCCCACCGACGCGCAGCCCGTCGTCGTCTCGGCGCTGACGGGCGAGGGGATCGACCGGCTCAAGGCCGCCATCGAGCAGCGCCTGTCGTCCGATCGTCCCGTCTATCGGGTCGAGCTCGACCCGGCCGACGGCGCGGGCCTGCACTGGCTCTACCAGGAAGCGGAAATTCTCGACCGCCGCAACGGCGAGGACGGGGCTATTCTGCTGGCCGTCCGGCTCGCGGTGGAGAAGGAAGCCCGCCTGCTCAGGCGCTTCCCGGGCGCGCGTCGGCTGCGCTGAGGCGCGTCAGCGGCGCTCCTCGCCCTTGGCGGCGTTCCACAGCGCGTCCATTTCCGCGAGGTCGGCGTCGGCGAGCGCGCGCCCCCGCGCGGCGAGGCTGCGTTCGATGAAGGCGAAGCGGCGCTCGAACTTGGCGTTCGTGCCGCGCAAGGCGTCCTCCGGGTCCACCTTCACATGGCGCGCGAGGTTGGCGACCGCGAACAGCAGGTCGCCCACCTCGTCGGCGACGGCTTTCTGGTCGGCGGCGTCGAGGGCTTCCTCGATCTCGCCCAGCTCCTCGCGCAGCTTGGCGAGCACGAGGCGGGCGTCGTTCCAGTCGAAGCCCACCGTCGAGGCCTTGGCCTGCAGCTTCACGGCGCGCGTCAGCGCCGGCAAGGCGTGCGGCACGTTCGAGAGCAGGCCCGAGGCGGGCTCCGGCGGCAGCCCCGCCGCTTCCCGCGCCGCGTGGCGCTCCGCCTTCTCGGCCTGCTTGATTTCGCCCCACAGCGCCTTGACCTGCTCCGGGTCGAGGTCGCGCGCCGCGCCGAACACGTGCGGATGGCGGCGGATCAGCTTGGTGGTGATCGCCTCCACCACGTCGGGGAAGGCGAACGCTCCCTGCTCCTGCGCCATGCGGGCGTGGAACACCACCTGGAGCAGCAGGTCGCCCAGCTCGTCGCGCAGGTCGAGAAGGTCGCCGCGCTCGATGGCGTCCGCCACCTCGTAGGCTTCCTCGATCGTGTAGGGCGCGATGGAGGCGAAGTCCTGCTCGAGGTCCCACGGGCAGCCCGAGCCCGGCGTCCGCAGCGCGGTCATGATGGCGATCAGCCCGGCGATGTGGCGGCTGGGCGCGACCTGCGCCGCGCTCTCGTCTTCGGTCGCGATGTGGGAAGCGGGCGTGGTCACGGCGCGGCTCCGGCGGTCTGATTCCGCACCTTACCAGAACGGGCCGTGGCGGGTCAGGCGCGGGCCGCGCCCGCGCTCGCCGCAATCACACGCCCGCGCCGGCGTTCTCGTCGACGCAGTTCAGGTCGAAGGCGGCCAGGCCCTCGTCCAGCAGGTCGGGGAGGTTGGGAATGCCGAGCAGGTAGTCGGCGGTGGGCGTGTCGACGCTCTCCTGCGCGAGCCGGACGGCCTCGTCCCACTCCGCCGCCTCGTAGTCGCCCCGACCCACCCAGACGAGGGCGACGAGGTTGGCGCGCTCGTCGACATTCAGCCCGTTGATGAAGGAGCGGATCTCGCTTTCCGTGGCGTCGTCGCGGGTGGGTTCAAGCACGTCGATCTGGTTGTCGTCTGTGGGGTTGGACCCGGAGTCCACGTCGGTGGGGCCTTGCTCCTTCACGTCGTAGCGTCGGGCTTGGCGGATGAGGGCGCAGACCTTGTCGAGAGCGATGTCCATGGCGTGAACTCCTGTCCCATCCTTGACGCGGCAACGAGGGATTGGTTTCAGCGCGGCGGACCCCGGCGCGCCGGGGTCCGCGACACGGTCGGCGAAGGTCAGCCCTCCACCTTCTTGAACAGCGCCTGCATGTCCTCGATCGAGATCACCCGGTCGGTGACGATCTCGCCGTTCTGGATCTTCCAGACGAGCGCCGGGCCGGTGACATCGCCGTTGGCGTCGAACTCGATCGGGCCGGTCGCGCCGAAATACTTGATCGGCTTGCCGTCCTTGATGAGCTGCACGGCCTTCTTGAACTCCTCCGGGCCGGTGCCGACCTGCGCGCCGCCGGCGGCGTGGACCTGGCGCACCGCGTCCTTGATCGCCGGGCCGCTGAGATCCTTGGCGATGTTCATCGCCAGGCCGAGCACCATCACGGCGTCGTACTGGGTGTGAACGCCGGGGCCGGCGCTGTCGGTCTTGTACTTCTCCTGGAAGGACTTGTTGAAGGCGTCGACCGTCGGGCCGGCCACCTGGGCGTTGTCCATGCCGAAGGACTCGTTGAGGAATTTCGGCCCCACGCCGTTCACGAAGTCCATCACCCGCATCGAGTTGTTGAGAGCGATCTTCTGCGAGCCGCCCAGCGACAGCCATTCGCGCACGATGGTGACGGCGTCCTTGGGGAAGCCGACGAGCAGCAGGGATTCGGGCTTGGCCGCCAGCGCCTTCGTCACCTCGGCGCGGTAGCTCGGCTGGTTGTCGTTGTAGGGAACCTCCGCGACGATGTCGCCGCCGAGCTTCGGCAAAGCGAGCTTCACGAACTTCGTCATGTCGACGCCGAAGTCCGTGTTGACGTAGATGATCGCCGTCTTCTTCAGGCCGCGCCGCGCCATCTCGGACGCGGTGGCGTAGGCCTGCGTCTTGCTGGTCGGCAGCGTGCGGAAGAAATAGCCCTGGCTGCGGCCGTCCAGCGTGAAGGCGCTCGCCGTCGAGCAGCAGCTGATCTGGACGACCTTCGAGGGCGCCGTCACCGAGGCGATGATCGGGCCCGTGACGCCGGAGGAGACGGTGCCGGTGATGGCGGGCACGCGCTCCACCTCGACGAGGTACTTGGCCGCGTCGACGCCGACCGTGGGCTGGCCCTGGTCGTCGCGCAGGATCAGCTCGACCGGGCACCCCTTCACGCCGCCGCCCTGGTTGATGTGCTCGACCGCGAGCTGCGCCGCCTGGGCGATCTTGGTGGTGATCGGGCCCATCGAGCCCGTCAGCGGCAGCACGCCGCCGATCTTCACCGGGCAGGACGGCTGCTGCGCGGCCGCTTGGTGTGGCGTGAAGGCGGCGGCGAGCGCCAGCCCCGCCGCGAGGCCTGTCCATTTCATCATCTGATGCTCCCTCTGCCGGGTGGCGACCGCCGGCCGGTCTCGCCGGGCCTTGTCATCGAAATCGCCGCCCTTGTACGTCGCCGAGCATCCGTTGAGGTGTTTGGGGTGTCAACTTTTCCCGAGCGGATCGGGATCGTTGGCGTGGCGGGACACCACGGACTCCTCGCCGATGAGCCCGCGCGGCCGCAGCAGCAAGGCGAGCAGCAGCAGCAGGCCGATCAGAATCACCTGCACCGCGCCGCCCTGCGCGGCGTGGGCGGGAGGCACCAGCTTGGTGATCGCCACGCCGGAGGCCGACCAGATGGCCCACACCACCAGCGCGCCGAGCAGCGCGCCCCGGTTGTTGCCGCTGCCGCCTACGATCACCATCGCCCAGATCTGGAAGGTGAGGATCGGCATGAAGTCGAACGGGCTGACGAAGCCGATGAAGCTGACATAGAGCGCGCCGGCGAGGCCCATCAGCGTCGAGCCGAGCACGAAGGCTTGCAGCCGGAAGGCGCGGGGGCTCTTGCCCAGCGCCTCGGCCGCGGTTTCGTCCTCGCGGATCGCCTTGAGCACGCGCCCCCACGGCGCGCGCAGGATGCGCTCCAGCCCCCAGTAGACGGTCGCCGTGATCGCAACCAGCAGCCCGAAGAACCAGAGATTGAAGCCGAACGGCGTCTGGAACCATCCGAACAGGGGTCGGGGAATGGCCGAGAGCCCCTGCGAGCCACCGGTCAGCGCCTCCCAGTTGAGCGTCACCAGCTGGATGGAGACCGCGATGCCGAACGTGCTGATGGCGAGATAATCGCCGCGCAGCCGGATCGTCGCCCATCCGACGGCCCAGGCCGCCAGCGCCGTCGCTGCCATCGCGCCCGCGACCCCGACGATCCAGGGCAGGCCGAAATTGCCGATGAGCTCGGGCCGGGGCGCCGCCGTGAGGATGGCGTGGGCGTAGGCGCCGACGGCGTAGAACCCGACGATCCCCGCATTGAACAGGCCCGTGTAGCCCCATTGCAGGTTGAGGCCGAGCGCGATGATGCCGAGGATCAGCACGATCGAGGCGAAGAACACCAGGTAGGAGACGATCCCGATCATCGCGTGAACCCGGGAACGCGGCGTGTCTTGTAGCGGCATGTCTTGGAGCGGCGTCCGGTCATGGTCACGACCTCTCCCCGAACAGGCCCTGCGGGCGAACGAACAGCACCAGCATCAGCAGCAGGAAGGGCATGGCGGCCTTGTAGCCGGGAGAGATCACCAGGATGGGCAGGTTCTCGGCGAGCCCCACCAGCAGCCCCCCGACAACCGCGCCGACCAGCGAGCCGGCGCCCCCGAGGATGGCCGCCGCGAACAGCGACAGCAGCAGGTTGAACCCCATCTCCGGGTGCAATTGCGGCGACAGGCCGAGGAAGACGCCGGCCATCGCGGCCAGCGCGCCTGAGAGAAACCACGTCCAGCGCACCACGTTCTCGACCTTCACGCCGCAGGCCAGCGCCAGCGCGGGGCTCTCCGCCATGGCCCGCATCGCCATGCCCGTGCGGCTGTAGCGCAGATAGAGGTGCAGCAGCACCACGACGGCGAAGGTGAAGCCGAGGATGAAGATCTGGTCCGGCAGCATGCGCACCCCGGGCAGAACCTCGACGGCGATCTGCAACTCGTTCGTGTAGAAATAGGTGCCCGGACCCCACAGCAGCACGACGACGTTGCGCATCACCAGCGCCGCGCCGAAGCCGGCGAACACCATCGAGAGCGGATTGGCGTTCTTGGCGCGCAACCGCCTGAAGATGACGAGGTCCATAGCGAAGGCGAGCCCGCCGGTGAGCAGGGCGGCCAGCAGCATTGCCGCGATCAGCTGCCAGCCGAACGACAGCGGGCCGATCGGCGTCCCCGGCCCGGCGAAGGCGACTACCACCAAAGCGAGATAGGCCCCCCAGGTGAGCAGCTCCGAGTGCGCGAAATTGGCGAAGCGCAGGATTTGCAGGCCGAACGACACGCCGATGGCGCCCAGCGCCACGATGGCGCCGGTGAGGACGCCGTCGGCGACCGCCTGCGGAACCTGGGCGAGGAGGAACGAGAGTTCGGGCATCGATCAGTGTCCCTCCGCGCCGCCGTGGCGCACCCCGATGAAGGCCTCGGCCACCGCGCGGTCGGCCAGCAAATCGGCGGCCTGGCCCTCAAACCGGTTGCGCCCCTCCGCGAGCACGTAGCCGCGATCCGATAGGCGCAGCGCCGCCCGGGCGTTCTGCTCGACCATGAGCACCGCGACGCCGCTGGTGGCGAGCTGGCGCAGATCGGCGAACACCTCGCCCACCACCTTCGGCGACAGCCCCGCCGTGGGCTCGTCGAGCAGCAGCACGGCGGGGTCCGTCATCAGCGCGCGGGCGATGGCCAGCATCTGGCGCTGGCCGCCCGACAGCACGCGGGCGCGCTCGTTGCGCTTGGCGGCGAGCGCCGGGAACATCGCGTAAGCGCGTTCGACGCCGCGGGCCAGCGCTGCGCGCGACACGGTATGGCCGCCCACCGTCAGGTTTTCGTGGATTGTCAGCGTGGTGAACACGTTGCCGGTCTGCGGCACGAAGCCCAGGCCCGCCGCCACGATCTCGGACGTCGGCAGGCCGGCGACGTCCCGGTCGCGCAGCAGCACCGTCCCGTCGGTGGTCGGCACCAGGCCGACCAAGGCCTTGAGAAAGGTCGACTTTCCCGCTCCGTTGGGGCCGATGATCGTGACCACCTCGCCGGCCGCGACATGGGCGCTGACGCCATGCACGATGGGCAGCCCGGGGACGTAGCCGGCCACGACGCCCCGGGACGAGAGCAGCGGCGCGCTCATGCCGGCAGGTCTCCCAGATAGGCGTCGAGCACTCGCGCGTCGCGCTGCACCGCCTCCGCCTCGCCCTCGAAGATGACCTTGCCCTGCGCCATCACGACGATGGGCCGGCAGATCCGCATCACCAGGTCCATGTTGTGCTCGATGAGCAGGAAGGTGATGCCGCGGCGGTTGAGGGCGACGATCTTGTCGACCAGCGTCTCCATCAGCGTCGGGTTGACGCCCGCCGCCGGCTCGTCCAGCAGGATCATGCGCGGCTCGTTCATCAGCACCCGCGCGAGCTCCAGAAGCTTCTGCTGCCCGCCTGAAAGATTCCCCGCCAACTCGCTGAGCTTGCTTCCTAATCCGCAAAAGCCGAGCACCTCGACGGCGCGGTCGCGGTTGGCCTTTTCCTGCGCGGCGACGAGGCCCGGGCGCAGCCAGTTCGACCAGAAGACCTCGCCCGCCTGGCGGGTCGGGGCGAGCATGGCGTTTTCCAGCACGGTCATTTTCGGGAAGGGGCGCGGGATCTGGAACGTCCGCGCCAGCCCGCGATGAAAGACTCTGTCAGGAGTCAGCCCGTCGATCCGCTGTCCATCGAAGACGATCGTGCCGGAATCCGGGATCAGGGACCCGGCGATCAGGTTGAACAGCGTGGTCTTTCCTGCGCCGTTGGGGCCGATCAACCCGGTGATGCTGCCTTGCGGCACGGCGAAATCGGCGCCGTCGACCGCGTTCATGCGGCCGAAGGATTTCACGACTTGCCGGACCTGGAGCATCGGGGAACCGCTGAGAGATTCGATGCGCGAATGAAGCATGGGCCTTGCCGCCGGGGAAGCCCAAAGCCGCGAGGCCGCGCCGACGGCAGCCGCTGGCCGGCTCGGTTATTCCGGCTTAAAATGCCACGATCACAGAGACTTAGCGCCTGCGCAGGGCGGTCACCTCGAGCTCGACCTTCATCTCCGGCACGGCGAATCCGCAGATGATGGTGGTGTTGGCGGGAAGCGGCGGGGAGAACGTTTCGCGCAGCACGGCGCTGACCTCGCCGACATACTCGCGGTCGGAGAGATAGACCCTCACCCGGACGATGTCGGCGAGGCTGGCGTCCGCCTTTTTCAGCGTGTCTTCAATGGTTTGCAGCGCCTGCCGCGCCTGCCCGGCGGCGTCGGGGGCGATCGTTCCGGTGGCGAAGTCGTAGCCGGCGGTGCCGGAGACGAAGACGAACTCGCCGTCCACCACCGCGCGGGAATAGCCGGCCATCTCCTCGAATCGGGAGCCGGAGGAGATCGTCCAACGTTGTTCGGCCATGTTCGGCTCCGGTTCCGTTCGGTTTCGGGTCTGTATGGAGGTGTCGGACAGGCGGGGGCGAGTTTCAAGCCCGGCGGTTTCGTGGTTGACTGGCGTCGACCCATTCCGGCCCCATCCCAGGCGGACCATGAGCGACAAGACGGACGACAGTTTCGAGCTCTTCGACCTGCGGGTCGAGGCGGTGATTCCCGAAGGCGCGAAGATTTATTGCGGCGCGAAAACGGGAGACTACTTCGAGCTTCGAGGGGAGATGCTGACGCTGCCGCCGGGGCAGGGCTTCTCCATTTACTCGCTGGCCGCTGTATTGCCGCTGCTCGCCGCCAAGCAACGGCCGACGCACCGCAACGACTGGATGACGACCGACGCCGAAATCGCCTGCCCGGACCCAAATTGCGGCTCCAGGTTGCGCATCCGCCGCATCGGCACGCGCCGGTTTAGCCACGCGGACACCACCGCCGTGCCGCTGCCGGACGCCGGCGGCTGATTTTCGTTCGATCGAATTCCGACGCGAAATAGCCTTCCTCCGCGCCGGATTCCGCGCCGAACATCGCCTCCATCGGCAGTTCGGGTTCGCCCAATGCCGAACAGCATGTATTCATGCGTTGTTCCAACGCTCGACCTCGGGACCGCCATCGCCATGACCGCCACGTCGACCCCAGCCGCCCCCCGTCCGGAACGCGCCGAGCTCGCGCCCGGCCTGGAGATCAGCCGCATCGTCACCGGCCTGTGGCAGGTCGCCGACCAGGAGCGCGGCGGCGCGCCGCTCGACCGGGAGGCCGCCTCGTCCGACATGCTGGCCTATGCCGCCGCGGGCTTCGACACGTTCGACATGGCCGACCATTACGGCAGCGCCGAGCTGATCGCCGGGCGCATGCTGGCGCGGGCGGCGGCGGGCGAGGGCGGGCTCGCCCGGCGCCCGCTCGTCTTCACCAAGTGGTGCCCGACGCCGGGGCCGATGACGGCGGACGTGGTGCGCGCCGGCGTGCGGCGCAGCCTCGACCGGCTCGGCGTCTCCCGCGTCGACCTGCTGCAGTTCCACTGGTGGAGCTTCGAGCACCCCTCCTATCTCGACGCCGTGAAGGGCCTCGCCGACCTACGCGAGGAAGGCCTGATCGGCCAGATCGGCGTCACCAATTTCGACACGGCGCATTTGCGCGTGCTGGTCAGGCACGGCCTGCCGGTGGTCTCGAACCAGGTGTCCTTCTCGGTGCTGGACCGGCGCGCGGCGGGCGAGATGTCGGCCTTCTGCCTGGAGAACGACGTTAGGCTGATGGCCTACGGCACGCTCGCCGGCGGGCTGCTGTCGGAGCGCTGGCTGGGCAGCCCGGAGCCGGCCGCCGACGACATCTCCGACTGGAGCAAGATGAAGTATCGCCGCTTCGTCGACGCGGTCGGCGGCTGGGCGGTGCTGCAGACCGTGCTGCGGGCGCTGGACGGCGTCGCCCGGCGGCATGGCGTCTCCATCGCCAACGTGGCGACGCGCTACGTGCTGGAGCACCAGGCCGTCGCCGGCGTCATCGTCGGCGCGCGGCTGACCGAGCGCGAGCACCGCGCCGACAACCTGCGCAACTTCGCCTTCGCGCTGGACGGGCAGGACCGCGCCGACATCGCCTCGGCGCTGGCGGCGACGACGCCGGTGCCGGGCGATTGCGGCGACGAGTACCGCCGCCCGCCCTTCCTCACCGCCTCGGGCGACCTCAGCCATCATCTCGAGGCCATGCCGCGCGCCTGGGAGGCGACGCCGGTCGAGGGTCGTCCCGAGCGGCTGCGCGTCGACACCGGCTCGATCTGGG
The DNA here is from genome assembly GCF_024294805.1 of Alsobacter ponti. Lineage (GTDB taxonomy): Bacteria > Pseudomonadota > Alphaproteobacteria > Rhizobiales > Beijerinckiaceae > Alsobacter > Alsobacter ponti. The sequence goes on along the minus strand of NZ_JANCLU010000005.1, from coordinate 8,420 downwards.
AGCCGCTGTGCGGCTACAGCCGCGCCGTGCGGGTGCGCGACCGCGTGCTGGTCTCGGGCACCACGGCGACCAACGGGGCGGGCGAGATCGTGTGCCGGGGCGACCCCGCCGGGCAGACCGTCTTCATCCTCGACAAGATCGCCGCCAGCCTGGCCGCCTGCGGCGCGACTTTGGCCGACGTCGTGCGCACCCGCGTCTACGTCAAGGACGCCAGCCAGTGGGAACCCGTCGCCCGCGCCCACGGCCGCTACTTCGGCGACATCCGCCCCGCCAACACGATGATCGAAATCGCCAATTTGATCGGCGACTACGAGGTCGAGATCGAGGCCGAGGCCGTGGTGGACTGAGGGAGGGCGCTAGTCGGCCTTCGTCACCGGCAGGTTCCCGACGCCACGGTCCCGCCGTTTCGGGTCAAGGTGACCTCGCCCTTGTCCGTCAGCGTGAGCTGATAGTCAGGGCTCGCGTTGTACACGAGGCGCAGGCCAACGTTGTCCCGGTACGTCGTGTAAAGGGAGCCTGTTTCCTTCACGACCCCGTTGCGCGAAAAGTGGGTCTCCTTCGCGACGCCCGGTCCCGTGTTCACGAACCGATAGGTGATCTGGTTGCCCTTCCTGTCGGTGAGGGAGCACGTGATCGCTGCGGCGTTCTCGCCTGACGGCAGGGCGCTCTGAGCCTGCTGCGGCGCGGCCTTGGCCGAAGGCTTGGCAGGGCTCTGATCGTCCTTCAGCTCGAAGTTCTCGACCTCGATGCCGAAGGTGGAGGCATTGGACAGGTTCAACCAGGCGATCCGGTCGGGCGGCGCGGCGGTGACGAAAATGATCGCGGTCTGCGACATGCCGAGCTGGGAGAGGTAGGCGCCGACCAGCGCGTTGCCGGTTCCCGATTCCGTCTTCGATCCGTTTTCATCCAGGTACGCGGCGTGGAAGCCGATGCGAGATGTCTTGCTGATGAAACGCTTGCGTCCGCCCAGCCACGCGATCGCACAGGCCGAGACACAGGAATCGCCCGGCTCGACATAGGTGAGAAAGCCCTTGAGCCGAATGGCGCGTCCGATTTCGATTCCCGTCATCAGATGCCCGCCGTCGCTGGCGAACACCACGAACGCATCCTTCAGCGGCAAAGCCTTGTTGACGAACTCCTTGTCGTCACCCATCCGGAACTCGCCCCGAACGTAGACTACCGCCCAGTCGTTCGACAGTGGGGTCACCGTGATGGTCGCCGCCGACGCAACCGAAGCCGTCAGCGCCAGAGCCAAGATCGCCAGCAATCGCCGCATGAAAACTCCGACCCGCCCGTCCCAAGAAGAAAGCTTGGGCCGGTAATCTCGTCCAGCCGACATCCGCACGCAAGCTTCGGCCGGTCCGGAGATCTTATCGCGAAAGAGTGTTACGCAACAATTTTCAGAAGACCCGACGTCGGGCGAGATCAAGCGGTCCTATTCATCTCTAGTCTTCAATCTCCTCACCCTCGCTCATTGTCCAGCGCTCGCCTCAGCCGGCGCAGGAGTTTGGCGCGGGCGTTTTCGCCGGCTTCGCGGCGGACCGCGTCGTTGATGTCGAGGATCAGGCGCGACAAATCGTTGTGCCAGTCGACCCGGCCGAGGCTCTCGGGGGGCAGGCGTACCGGGGCCGCGCCTTCCACCGGCGCGGCGGCGTCGGCGGTGAGCTCGAACACCTGGTCCAGCGTCGGGCGCACGATGCGGCCGGCCCCGAGCGGGCCGGCGAGGCGCGCGGCGAGCGCCTCCATGGCGGGCTCCTCGCCGTGGGTCAGGAACACGCGCCCGGCCACCGGGCCCCGGCGCTCCACCCAGCGCTGCAGCTCGGCCGCGTCGGCGTGGCCGGAATAGAGGTCGAGCGAGCGCACGCTGGCGCGCACGTCGATCTCCTCGCCCATGATGCGCACGCGCGGCGCGCCTTCGAGCAGGAAGCGCCCCAGCGTGCCCTGCGCCTGGAAGCCGACCAGCAGCACGGTGGACTCGGCGCGCCCCAGCCGCGCGCGCAGATGGTGGCGGATGCGCCCGGCGTCGCACATGCCGCTCGCCGCGATGACGACGTGGAAGCCGCGCAGCCGGTCGAGGGACTTGCTGTGCTCGACCGACTCCGTGAAGCGAACCATGCGGTAGTCCAGCGCGCGGATCAGGCGGTCGCCGTCCTCCAGCTCGCCGGCATGGGCGGCGAAGGCCTCGGTCGCCTTCGAGGCCAGCGGCGAATCGATGAAGATCTGGGCCGGACGAACGGCGTCGCTCTCCATCAGCGCCACGAGGTCGACCAGCAGCTCCTGCGTGCGCTCCACGGCGAAGGAGGGGATCAGCAGCGCGCCCCGGCGGCGCTGCGCGTCGCGCACGACCTCGGCGAGGGCGGCGCGGCGCTCGTCGTCGGACACGGGCGGGCGCACCGTGTCGCCGTAGGTGGACTCGCAGACTAGGTGGTCGACGCCGGCCGGGCCGTCGGGGTCGGTCTGCAGCAGCTTGGAATCGGGGCCGAGGTCGCCGGAGAACAGCAGGCGCAGGGGCGGCGCGCCGGGCGCGTCCTCCGCCTCCATTTCGACGGAAGCGGAGCCGAGCAGGTGCCCGGCGTTCCAGAAGCGGACGCGCACGCCCTCGGCGACGCGGGTCCAGCGCAAATAGGCGGAGGGGCGGAACTGGCGCAGGGTCGCCTCGACGTGCTCCTGCCCATAGATCGGCTCCACCGGCGGCTTGCCGTGCTGCATGTTGCGCCGGTTGAGCTGTTGCACCTCCATCTCCTGGATGGCGGCGGAGTCCGGCAGCATGAAGCCGCACAGATCGGCGGTGGCGCGGGTGGCGAAGATCGGCCCCTCGAAACCGTCCTTCACCAGCTTCGGCACCAGCCCGCTATGGTCGATATGGGCGTGGGTGAGGACGAGCGCGTCGACGTCGGCGGGGCGGAACGGGAAGGCGCGGTAGTTCAGCTCCTTCTCGGTCTTGGAGCCCTGCACCATGCCGCAGTCGACGAGCACCTTCGCCTTCGCCGTCTCGACCATGAAGCAGGAGCCGGTGACGGTGCGGCAGGCTCCGTGAAAGCGAAGGCGCATCGCGTGGGTCTCCCGTTTCGCGGGAAGCGTCGCAGAACCGCGCCCCCGCGTCGAGCGGGGAGGCGGCTCAGGTGCGGGCGGCCTCGTCGGCGGCGGGGACGGCGAGCGCGCGGGCGCGCTTCGCGTCGGCGCTGTCGAGCGGCAGCAGGCGGGCGGAGTTGAGCAGGAAGGCCAGCTCCGAGCCGACATGGATGAAGGCGGCGAGCAGCGGGTTGAGGTAGCCGAAGGCGGCCAGCAGCACGCCGAGGATGTCGACCCCGATGGTGCCGGCGAAGTTCTGCCAGATCACGCGCCGCGTCTTGCGGGCGATGCGCAGCGTCTCGACGAGCTTGAACAGGTCGTTGCCGATCAGCACCACGTCGGCGCTTTCCTTGGCGATGTCGGTGCCCGAGCCCATGGCGACGCCGACATTCGCGGCGGAGAGGGCGGGGGCGTCGTTGACGCCGTCGCCGACCATGGCGACCACGCGGCGCGCGGCGACCAGCTCGCGCACGCGCGCCAGCTTGTCCTCCGGCAGCATGTCGGCGCCGACCTCGGCGATCTCGAGCTGCCGGGCGATGGCCTGCGCCACCGGGGCGGTGTCGCCGGAGAGCAGCAGCGTGCGCACGCCCATGTCGGCGAGCGCGCGCATAGCGGCGTGGGCCTCCGGCCGCACCGTGTCGGCCACCTGGATCTCGCCGAGGAAGACGCCGTCGGCGGCGACCAGGATGTCGGAGCCGAGGTGGTCGGCGGCGCGCGGCGGCGTTTCGATGCCGGCCTCGGCCATCAGGCGGCGATTGCCGACCAGCACGCGCCGGCCGCGAATGTCGGCCTCGATGCCCTTGCCCATCGTGTAGGCGAACCGGTCCGGCTCCTCGACGGCGAGGCCGCGACGCTGCGCCTCGGCCACCACGGCGCGGCCCAGCGGGTGCTCGGAATGCAGCTCGGCGCTGGCGGCCAGCGACAGCAAGGTCGTCTCGTCCGCGTCGCCGAACGGCGTCGCCGTCTGCACGGCCGGCTCGCCGAAGGTCAGCGTGCCGGTCTTGTCCAGGATCACCGTGTCGACCCGGCCCAGCGACTCGAGGTGCACGCCGCCCTTGATGATCGAGCCGAGATTGGCCGAGCGGCCGATGCCGCCCAGGATCGCCAGCGGCGTGCCGGCCGCGATGCCGCACGCGCCGGCGACGATCACCACGGAGATGGTGTCGCGGATGTCCTGCGTCAGCAGATAGGTGATCGTGGCCGCCGCGAAGGCGAAGTAGACGAGATAGCCCGCCATGCGGTCGGCGAGGCGCTGCACCGGGGCGCGCGTCTTCTCGGCCTGCTCCACCGCCTCGACGATGCGCCCGAACGTGGTGTCGCGGCCGACGCGCTCGACACGGATCTCCAGCATGCCCATCTGGTTGATGGAGCCGGCGTAGACGAACGCGCCTTCCTGCTTCTCGGCCGGCATCGACTCGCCGGTGATGCGCGACTGGTCGACATAGGAGTGGCCACTGACCACCGCGCCGTCGACCGGCGCCTTCTCGCCGGGGCTGATCAGCACGAGGTCGCCGGGCACGATCTCCTCGACCGGCAGCACGACCGTGCGCCCGTCGCGGCGCACGCGCGCCTCGCGCGGCACGAACTCGACCAGCTCGCGGATGGCGGTGCGCCCGCGCGCCACCGTCAGGTGCTCCAGTTCCTCGGCCACCAGCACGAACAGGGTGACGACCAGCGCCGTGAAGAACTCCGCGATGCCCACCGCCGCGACGATGGCGATGGACATGGAGAGCTCCATCGTCATCCGCCGGGCCAGCAGGTTCTCCAGCGCCTCGCGGAAGATTGGCCAGCCGGCGAAGACCAGCGTGGCGACCCCCACGACGCTGACGTGCGGGAACGGCTCGTAGACCCTGAACCACACCAGGGCCGCGCCGATGGCGGCGGCGGCGATGCGCGCCAGCGCCCAGGGCTCGAACGGCGGCGCGTCGTGCCCGTGCTCGTCGTGCCCGTGCTCGTGATGCGCCTCGGCGGGCGCCGGCGTGGGCTTCGGGGCCGGCTTGGGCGCGGCGTCGCGCGGGGAGGCGGGAACGGTGGTGTCTGTCATGACGCTCTCACGCGGTGATCGAGGCGAACGAGGCGCTTCTAACCCAGTTTGGAAAGAATCTAAAGTACCTCGTGTCCCGCCCGGATCCCGCCTTTCGACGCAGGGCCCGGCCGGCTTGTTCCACGCGCCATCCTCAACCCTGCCGCGCGGGCGCGCCTTGGCGCAGATCAAGACGCGGAACGGCTGAATGGGACGCGCCAATCGCGGCGCGACGAAGACGGGCTGGGGAAGGGCGGCGGGGAAGGGCGATGTCCGCGCGGGGGCGGATCAGTGCGAGCCGCCGGGGTCGGGCGCGGGCGGGGTCAGCCGCCGGTCGGGGTTGCGGTCGGCGGCCGTCCAGCCGGTGCGGTCCTCGATCATGCGGCGGACGCGCGGTCGCGCCTCGCCCCGGTGCAGCGCGCGCAGCCGGTCGCCCAGCGCGACGTCGGCCTGCGTCATGCGCTGGTTCTGGCGCACGTACTCGTGCCATGTCGGCGTGTCGTACCGCTCGGTCCAGACGCGCGGGTCGGCGAGGTCGCGCAGCAGCGACCAGTGGCGCGCGCCGTTGCGGATGCGCACGCGCCGCCGGTCGGCCATCGCCGCCAGGAACTCGCGCACGTCGGCGTCGTCGATGATGAACTCGATGGTGACGAACACCGGCCCGGCGCCCTTGCGGATGGCGAGCGCGAGGTCGGGCTCGTTCCAGTCGGCCGGCGGGTGCTCGCGCAGCGTGCGCATGTCCGGCAGCACGTAGCGCAGGCCGATGGCCGCGCCGACGGCCAGCGTCGCCGCCGAGAAATACAGCGCCTGCCGCGTGCCGATGTCCTCGGCCACGAGGCCCCACACCCAGCTTCCCGCCGACATGCCGCCGAACGTCGCCATCTGGTAGAGCGCCAGCGCGCGTCCCACCACCCAGCGCGGCGCGGAGAGCTGCACGGCGGCGTTGAAGCTCGACATCGCCATCGTCCACGCGCCGCCGCCCGCCAGCATGGCGAGGATGGCGAGCGCCGAGGACGAGCTGAGCCCCGCCAGGCCCGCGCACAAGGCGGCGAGGACGAAGGCGATGCGCACCAGCATCTCCAGCGAGATGGTTTCGCGCAGCCGCGAGCCGAAGAACGCCCCGAACACCGCGCCGACCCCGAAGCCGCCGAGCAGCAGGCCGTAGGTCGCCGCGCCGCCGCCGGTGAGGTCGCGCGCGATCAGCGGCATCAGCGCCTGCACCGCGATGCCGCCGAAGCCGAACACCGCGCCGCGCCCCAGCACGACGAAAATGCCCGGCGACATCGACACGAAGCGCAGGCCCGCCAGCATCGCCGAGCCCAGGCGCTCGGGCGGCAGCGTCTCCTTGCGCTCCTGCGGCTTCCAGCGGGCGAGCACCCCGATCAGCCCGACATAGCTGACCGTGTTGATGGCGAAGGCCGCGAACGCGCCCACCGTCGCGACGATGACGCCGCCGATCGCCGGGCCGATGCTGCGCGCCACGTTGAAGCCGATGGCGTTCAGCGAGATGGCGGCCGAGAGATCGCTGCGCGGCACCATCTCGCCCACCAGCGACTGCCAGGCCGGCCCGTTGAACGCCGTGCCGCAGCCGACCAGGAAGGTGAAGCCGAGCAGCATCCACGGCGTCACGTGGCCGGACCAGGTGACGACCGTCAGGCTCAGCGACACCAGCAGCAGGAAGCACTGCGCCGCCAGCATCAGCCGGCGGCGGTCGAAATTGTCGGCGATGGCCCCGGCCGCCAGCGAGAACAGCATGATCGGCACGGTCTGCGACGCCTGCACCAGCGCGATCTCGCCGCGCGAGCCGCCGATGGCGGTCATCAGCCACGCCGCGCCGACGTTCTGGATCAGCCCGCCCATGTTCGACGCCAGGCTGGCGAGCCAGATCGCCCGGAATACGGGATGCTGGAACGGTGCGAGCTGCGGCGCCTTGCGCATCAAGGTCTCTGAGTCGTGCCGCCGGGAGACGGGGGAAGCGGGCCACACTGGCATCGCGCCGCCGCCCGTTCAAGGACCGCGCGCGCCGGGCTGCCCTGCCGCCAGGCGTCGGTGATTTATCGAAGTTGCAACCTGCGATGGAACCCGCCAAGTTCTGGCATGACAAAGGTCAGGCGGCGAGGCTCAAGCCGCGCCGTTCGCGCCGGGGAATGCGTCGGGAGGCGTGGATGCAGGTGAAATCGGGACCCCTGAAGGCCGGAAGCTGGGCCGCCGTGCTGGCAGTGACGCTCGGCTTCTCGGCCGGAGCGCAGGCGCAGCAGGCCGCGCCGGCCGCCGCGCCGGCCGCCGCTCCGCCCCCGGCGACCGCCGAGGCGGGGACGACGTTCAGCCGCGCCGAGCTGGAGAAGCTGCTCAAGCCCATCGCGCTCTATCCGGACGCGCTGCTGGCGCAGATGCTGCCAGCCGCCGCCTATCCGCTCGACATCGTGCAGGCGGCGCGCTGGCTCGACCGCAACAAGGACGCGGTGGCGAAGAAGGACTTCACCAAGCTCGACGCGCTGGGGATCGACACCACCGTGGCGGCGCTGGCGCGCTTCCCGGACATCATCCGCAAGATGAACGACGACCTCGACTGGACGAGCGACCTCGGCGACGCCTTCGTCAACCAGCCCAAGGACGTGTCCGACGTCATCCAGTCGCTGCGCCTGGCGGCGGAGAAGGCGGGCTCGCTCACCACCACCAAGCAGCAGAAGGTGGTGACCAAGCAGGAATCCGGACAGCAGGTCATCTATATCGAGCCGGCCGAGCCGGAGGTGATCTACGTGCCGCAATACGATCCGGCGGTGGTTTACGACAACACCGGCGCGGTGGTGATGTCGGGGCTCATCGGCTTCGGCGCGGGCGTGCTGGTCGGCTCCATCTGGAACAACAACTACTGGAACTGGGGCTCGGGCTCGGTCTATCCGCCCTATTGGGGCGGCAGGCCGCCTTATCCCGGCTACCGGCCGGGCGGCGGCAACATCAACAACGGCAACATCAACATCGGCAACGACATCAACATCGGCACGGGCAAGCCGTGGCGGCCGGACCCTGACCGCTACCGCCCCGGCCAGGGCACCAAGCCCGGCCTGCGCCCCGGCGGACCGGGCGGCCCCGGACGGCCCGGCGGTGTAGGTGGCGTCGGGGGAGTTGGTGGCGTCGGCGGCGTGGGCGGTGTCGGGGGCATCGGCGGAGTTGGGGGTGTCGGCGGGATCGGCGGACCCGGGCGTCCGGGAGGACCCGGAGGCGTCGGCGGAGTCGGCGGCATCGGCGGGCCCGGACGTCCGGGCGGACCCGGAGGCGTCGGCGGCGCGGGCGGCATCGGAGGGCCCGGACGTCCGGGCGGACC
>NZ_JANCLU010000056.1 GCF_024294805.1 Alsobacter ponti | reverse complement strand
CCGATGATCTCGATCTCCTCGCCCACCTTCACCACGCCGCGCTCGATGCGCCCCGTCACCACCGTGCCGCGGCCCGAGATCGAGAACACGTCCTCGACAGGCATCAGGAACGGCTGGTCCTTCGGACGGTCCGGCTGCGGGATGTAGCGGTCCACTTCCTGCATCAGCTTGAGGATCGCGTCATGCCCGATCTCCGGGCTGCGGCCCTCCAGCGCGCACAGCGCCGAGCCCTTGACGATCGGAATGTCGTCGCCGGGGAAGTCGTACTTCGACAGAAGCTCGCGAACCTCCAGCTCCACCAGCTCGAGAAGCTCGGGGTCGTCGACCATGTCGACCTTGTTCATGAACACCACCAGCGCCGGAACGCCGACCTGGCGCGCCAGCAGGATGTGCTCGCGCGTCTGCGGCATCGGGCCGTCGGCCGCCGACACCACCAGGATCGCGCCGTCCATCTGCGCCGCGCCCGTGATCATGTTCTTCACGTAGTCGGCGTGCCCGGGGCAATCCACGTGCGCGTAGTGGCGGTTCTGCGTCTCGTACTCGACATGCGCCGTCGAGATCGTGATCCCGCG
>NZ_JANCLU010000055.1 GCF_024294805.1 Alsobacter ponti | reverse complement strand
TGGCTGTCGCGGTTCCGGGCGGGCGGCGAGCGGATGCTGCGCGACAGGAGCTCGGCGCCCGCGAGGCGGCCCCGAAGCACGCCGGCCGCGACGGTGGGCGCGATCGAGGCGTTACGCCGCCAGCGCCTCGGCGGCCCGGCCATCGCGCGTCGTCTCGGCCTGCCCCGCTCGACGGTCGGCCTGATCCTGCGCCGGCTCGGGCTGGGCCGATTGTCCCTCCTCGATCCCAAACCGCCCGAGAACCGCTACGAGCGGGCCAGACCCGGAGAACTCATCCATCTCGACATCAAGAAGCTCGGCCGGATCGCTCGCCCCGGCCATCGCGTCACGGGCCATCGCCGCGACCGGGGCAAGGGCGTCGGCTGGGATCACGTCCATGTCGCCATCGACGACTGCTCCCGCCTCGCCTTCACCGAAATCCGGCCCAGCGAGAACCAGCACGACGCCACAGCCTTCCTCGAGCGGGCTCTGGCCTTCTTCGCCCGCCATGGCGTCGCCGTGGAGCGCGTCATGACCGACAACGGCTCCGGCTATCGCAGCCGCCTCTTCGCCGCCGCCATCGCCCGCCACGGCCTGCGCCATATCCGCACCAGGCCCTATACGCCGCGCACCAACGGCAAGGCCGAGCGCTTCATCCAGACCAGCCTGCGCGAGTGGGCCTATGCGCGTTCCTACCAGACCTCAACCGAACGAGCCCACGCCATGCCCGCCTGGATCGACGCCTACAACACAACCAGACCCCACGCCGGAATCGGAGGCCTCAGCCCATGGCAGAGGCTGAACAACCTCTTTGGAAACGACACCTAG
>NZ_JANCLU010000054.1 GCF_024294805.1 Alsobacter ponti | reverse complement strand
ACCTTCAGGACGTTCCCTCCGGAACGGCCTCTCGGTTCTCTTGGAACATCAGGGACCGAAGTCACGGTCCCATTCGCGGGACGCCGCCGCCCTCGTTTCTCTTTCTTCCTGGATGAGCCTTGTCCCGGGCCGCTCGCCGTCAGGCTGGAGCGGGTCGCCGGGCCAAGCCTTCGGGCCTGTAGCTCAGGTGGTTAGAGCGCACCCCTGATAAGGGTGAGGTCGGACGTTCGAGTCGTCCCAGGCCCACCATATTCGGTGGCGCGCGGCGCCGGTCCGGGGCCATAGCTCAGTTGGGAGAGCGCGTGCTTTGCAAGCATGAGGTCGTCGGTTCGATCCCGTCTGGCTCCACCATCGGCGTGGCCGGTTCATCCTTTGATTCAGTGTTGAAGACGCGAATTTGCGGTCCGGGGGTTCCTGGATGCGCGGGTTCTATGTCATCGTCGAGAGAGAACGTATCTGGAGCGCGGAGCATCCCCATCCCTGGGACCGCGCGTCTTTAAGGCCGTCCCGCCTGACCGCGGGGTTCGTCTGGATGCGTTCGGCAAGCAATAACTGGTCTTTTCGAACAATGCCGGTCGCGGGTGTCTTGGGAGTTCCTTCGGGTCTTCTGGGAGATTTCGCGTTGCAGCCGCTGCCGAGCGGCGGGCATTGTTCATGAGAACGATCAAGTGCCTTAAGGGTATCCGGTGGATGCCTTGGCGCTGAGAGGCGATGAAGGACGTGGTACGCTGCGATAAGGTTCGGGGAGCCGCGAACAGGCTTTGATCCGGACATTTCCGAATGGGGCAACCCACCTTCGACGACCCTCATTGCAAGTCCAGGCGGCGGAGCGATCCGTGGCCTGGGTTTGGATTGAGTGTCGTCAATGGAGGTATTTGATCCTGAATTCATAGGGATCAAAGGCGAACCCGGGGAAC
>NZ_JANCLU010000053.1 GCF_024294805.1 Alsobacter ponti | reverse complement strand
GTTGCTTCGAATTAAACCACATGCTCCACCGCTTGTGCGGGTCCCCGTCAATTCCTTTGAGTTTCAACCTTGCGGTCGTACTCCCCAGGCGGAGTGCTTAATGCGTTAGCTGCAGCACTAAGGGGCGGAAACCCCCTAACACTTAGCACTCATCGTTTACGGCGTGGACTACCAGGGTATCTAATCCTGTTTGATCCCCACGCTTTCGCACATCAGCGTCAGTTACAGACCAGAAAGTCGCCTTCGCCACTGGTGTTCCTCCATATCTCTGCGCATTTCACCGCTACACATGGAATTCCACTTTCCTCTTCTGCACTCAAGTTTTCCAGTTTCCAATGACCCTCCACGGTTGAGCCGTGGGCTTTCACATCAGACTTAAAAAACCGCCTACGCGCGCTTTACGCCCAATAATTCCGGATAACGCTTGCCACCTACGTATTACCGCGGCTGCTGGCACGTAGTTAGCCGTGGCTTTCTGATTAGGTACCGTCAAGATGTGCACAGTTACTTACACATATGTTCTTCCCTAATAACAGAGTTTTACGATCCGAAGACCTTCATCACTCACGCGGCGTTGCTCCGTCAGGCTTTCGCCCATTGCGGAAGATTCCCTACTGCTGCCTCCCGTAGGAGTCTGGACCGTGTCTCAGTTCCAGTGTGGCCGATCACCCTCTCAGGTCGGCTATGCATCGTTGCCTTGGTAAGCCGTTACCTTACCAACTAGCTAATGCAGCGCGGATCCATCTATAAGTGACAGCAAGACCGTCTTTCACTTTTGAACCATGCGGTTCAAAATATTATCCGGTATTAGCTCCGGTTTCCCGAAGTTATCCCAGTCTTATAGGTAGGTTATCCACGTGTTACTCACCCGTCCGCCGCTAACATCAGAGAAGCAAGCTTCTCGTCCGTTCGCTCGACTTGCATGTATTAGGCACCATTTCATGTGTAGCGGTGAAATGCGCAGAGATATGGAGGAACACCAGTAGCGAGAGGAAAAGAA
>NZ_JANCLU010000052.1 GCF_024294805.1 Alsobacter ponti | reverse complement strand
CCCCTGTGTATTTCGGTTTGTGGCAGGATGGGTGCGGGCGGGAGATCGATGGGCCCCAGGTGCTTGACACCGTGATCCGGCACGATCCCCGCCCGCTTCGCCGTTCAACCTGAACAGTTGCACGAGGCTGCTTCACCAGACCTCGCACACAGGGACAGGCCCCATGAGCATAAACCCTGTCGTCATCGGTATCGACGTCTCCAAAGCCACCCTCGACATTTTCGATCCCGTCCAAGGGCTCTCCAGAATCGCGAACACGCCCGAGGCCGTCGGCGCTCTGGCTCCCGACTGGGCGCGGCGCGGCTGCATCGTCGTGTTCGAGGCCACCGGAAGCTACGACCGCGCGCTGGCCGAGGCGCTCGACGCGGCCGGCGTGGCCCATGCCCGCGTCAACCCGGCCCAGGCGCGCGATTTCGCCCGCGCCATGGGCCGCAAGGCCAAGACCGACCCCATCGACGCGCGCATCCTCGCCGAGATGGGCCAGCGCATGCCCTTGCGCCTGCGCACCGCCGGCGATCGCGACCGCGAGAGCCTCGCCCGGCTGCAAAAGCGCCGCGATCAGCTCGTCGCCATGCGCGCGCAGGAGCGCACGCGGCTGCGCGAGGAGACCGCGCCGACCCTGAAGGGCAAGATCGCCGACCATATAAAATTCCTCGGCGGCCACATCGCGGCGCTCGAAAAGGAGATCAAGGCCCTGATCGCGGCCAGCCCCACCCTGCGCGAGGCCGACCGTCGCCTGCGCACCGCGCCGGGCGTGGGCGACGCCACATCCACCACCCTGCTCGCGCTCGCGCCGGAGCTGGGCGCCATCGGCCCCAAGGCTGTCGCCGCGCTGGGCGGCGTGGCCCCCTACAATGTCGACAGCGGCGCCTTTCGCGGCCGGCGCACCGTGCGCGGCGGACGAAAGCGCGTCCGCCAGGCCCTCTACATGGCCTGCGTCTCCCTCGTTAAAACCAGGAGCCCGCTGGCGCGCTGGTACTGGCGGCTGCGCGAGCAGGGCAAGCCCCCCAAGCTGGCCCTGATCGCGCTCGCGCGAAAGCTCCTCATCACCCTCAACGCCATGCTCCGAGACCAGAAGGACTACCGATCCGCTTGACCGAAAAATACAGTTGCCGGATC
>NZ_JANCLU010000051.1 GCF_024294805.1 Alsobacter ponti | reverse complement strand
GGGTGATGGCGTGCCTTTTGTAGAATGAACCGGCGAGTTACGATTTGATGCAAGGTTAAGCAGTAAATGTGGAGCCGTAGCGAAAGCGAGTCTGAATAGGGCGTTTAGTATTTGGTCGTAGACCCGAAACCAGGTGATCTACCCTTGGTCAGGTTGAAGTTCAGGTAACACTGAATGGAGGACCGAACCGACTTACGTTGAAAAGTGAGCGGATGAACTGAGGGTAGCGGAGAAATTCCAATCGAACCTGGAGATAGCTGGTTCTCTCCGAAATAGCTTTAGGGCTAGCCTCAAGTGATGATTATTGGAGGTAGAGCACTGTTTGGACGAGGGGCCCCTCTCGGGTTACCGAATTCAGACAAACTCCGAATGCCAATTAATTTAACTTGGGAGTCAGAACATGGGTGATAAGGTCCGTGTTCGAAAGGGAAACAGCCCAGACCACCAGCTAAGGTCCCAAAATATATGTTAAGTGGAAAAGGATGTGGCGTTGCCCAGACAACTAGGATGTTGGCTTAGAAGCAGCCATCATTTAAAGAGTGCGTAATAGCTCACTAGTCGAGTGACACTGCGCCGAAAATGTACCGGGGCTAAACATATTACCGAAGCTGTGGATTGTCCTTTGGACAATGGTAGGAGAGCGTTCTAAGGGCGTTGAAGCATGATCGTAAGGACATGTGGAGCGCTTAGAAGTGAGAATGCCGGTGTGAGTAGCGAAAGACGGGTGAGAATCCCGTCCACCGATTGACTAAGGTTTCCAGAGGAAGGCTCGTCCGCTCTGGGTTAGTCGGGTCCTAAGCTGAGGCCGACAGGCGTAGGCGATGGATAACAGGTTGATATTCCTGTACCACCTATAATCGTTTTAATCGATGGGGGGACGCAGTAGGATAGGCGAAGCGTGCGATTGGATTGCACGTCTAAGCAGTAAGGCTGAGTATTAGGCAAATCCGGTACTCATTAAGGCTGAGCTGTGATGGGGAGAAGACATTGTGTCTTCGAGTCGTTGATTTCACACTGCCGAGAAAAGCCTCTAGATAGAAAATAGGTGCCCGTACCGCAAACCGACACAGGTAGTCAAGATGAGAATTCTAAGGTGAGCGAGCGAACTCTCGTTAAGGAACTCGGCAAAATGACCCCGTAACTTCGGGAGAAGGGGTGCTCTTTAGGGTTAACGCCAAGAAGTGCCGCAGTGAATAGGCCCAAGCGACTGTTTATCAAAAACACAGG
>NZ_JANCLU010000050.1 GCF_024294805.1 Alsobacter ponti | reverse complement strand
TGAGCTACTCCCCGATCCTTGGACAGATTCCCGGCTGGTTTAAGCTACTCTGCGGGTCTGCTGATCGGTTTCAATGGCGGTGAAGTAGACCACGGCTGGCGGCTGCCCGCCATGGGCGGCGTGAGGCCGCTGGTGGTTGTAGAAAGCGATCCATCGCCCAACGCCTGCCCGGGCCTGCGACCCGATTTCCCAGGCGTGCAGGTAGACGCATTCGTACTTCAGGGACCGCCACAGGCGTTCGATGAAGATGTTGTCGAGGCAGCGGCCCTTGCCGTCCATCGAGATCCGGGCGCCAGCCCGCTTCAGCCGATCGGTCCAGGCGAAGGACGTGAACTGGCTGCCCTGATCGGTGTTCATGATCTCGGGCGAGCCGAACCTGTACAGAGCCTCGTTCAACGCCTCGACACAGAAGTCCGCCTCCAGCGTGTTCGAGACGCGCCACGCCAGCACTTTGCGGGTGAACCAGTCCATGATCGCGACGAGATACAGAAAGCCACGCCGCATCGGCAGATAGGTGATGTCGGCGCACCAGACCTGGTTGGGCCGAGCAACCCTCAGGCCGCCAAGCAGATAGGGGTAGGTCTTGTGCCCCTTCGCGGGCCTGCTCGTGTCGGGCTTCTGGAAGATCGGCATCAACCGCATGAGGCGCATCAGCCGCCGGATGCGCTTGACGTTCACCGGATGCCCTTCGTTCTTCAGGTGCCAGGTCATCTGCTGAACGCCGTAGAAGGGCGTGTCCAGGAACTGCTTGTCGATCAGCAGCATGAGGGCGAGGTTCATCTCGGTCTCGCCCTGCGGCTCGTAGTAAAACGAGGAGCGCGGCAGCGACAGCAACCGGCACTGCATCCCGACCGACAACGAGGGGTGGTTGCGCTCGATCATCGCGCGCCTCACTTCCCGGTCCAGGGCTTGAGCCTTCGTGACAAAAAATCATTGGCGACCGCCAGCTCCCCGATCTTGGCGTGGAGGGCCCGTACCGTCTCTTCGTCGACCTCGGCCGCCTTCCTGCCGCCCCGCTCGAAGATGTCCGCCGCTCCATCGAGCAGCGCTTTCTTCCACTGGTGGATCATCGTCGGATGCACGCCATATTCGGTGGCCAATTCCGACACGGTGCGCTCACCCTTCACGGCTTCCAGCGCCACGCGAGCCTTGAAGCCCGCGTCATGATTCCTGCGTTTGCGCATGCTCTGATCTCCCATCCCTGGAGACCAGCAGACGCCACATCGTAGCTTCCGTCACTGTCCGGTTTTCGGGGAGTAGCTCACA